>NZ_FQZU01000094.1 GCF_900142135.1 Desulfatibacillum alkenivorans DSM 16219
GTCATTTCAGAAACGTCGGGCAAACCGCCCAATGGATCGGAATCGACGGAAGAATCCTCCGAAGCCTCGCCCAGGGCGTCGGCGGTCATTTCAGACACGTCGGGCAGGCCGCCCAAGGGATCCTGGTCGGATTCCTCCTCCGGCATTTCCTGAATCGGCTCTTCTTGGACGGGTAAGGCGTCTTGCTCTGCAACGGCTTCAGCCAAAGAAATTCCCACTTCCGGAGTCTTTGGCGCTTCCTCCTTCTGGAGAACTTCCGCCGGAGTCCGGACGAAGATACATCGCCCGTCCCTGTCCAAAAGCACTGACAGAACAACTTTTACTTCAAAATTTAGCTGATAGGCCACCTGGTTGTCGTGGACCACAAGGTCTCCGCCCGAGAATTCCAGATCGTCGGTGATTTCCAAGTGGTGCCGGCGGCGGATCATTTCCTGGAGAACGCTCCAATCCAGGTCGGCGGTGATGGAGTCCATAAGATCCTTTTCACCGGTTTTAATGGCCTGAATCCCTGCTACGGTTTCTCCTTTATTTGACACGATATGTACTCCATGGCTTTGGCGTGATCACCCAGAGGGCCTGAAATTAATTAAAGATTAGCTTCTTACGGAGTTTTAAGCAAAAACTATTCCAAAACGCACGGAATTTGCATAGCCTTTTTCGTAAGCATGCTGCAATTGCCATTAAAGGAGCCCAAAACAGGTTTATGGACGCCAATATTAGCCGTGAAATCATTGAAAAGGCCGTAGACGAACTGGCCTATCGCAATAAAAAGGCGCCCAAATACCTTTTGCTGGACTCAATTATCCGCAGATACCCGGAAGATCCTTCCCTCTCCCTGGATGAGGAAATTTCCGCGGACGATCTTATTCGTGAAGTATGGGATACAGGCGAGGACCCGCAAGCCATTGCCAACCGCCGGAAGAACTTCAACAGCATCAAGTCGGCCATTAATTCGGACTTAAAACGTTTATATAAGGAAGGGAAAAACCCCAGCGGCGTCATCATCGGCCCGGAAAACAACTTCATCATGTCCGATGAAGCCAGGGAAGCCCTCCTGGCCACCCTGGCCCAAACCGCCGGAGACGGCAGCCTGTCCGCCCTGGATCAACTGGCGCAAATGATGAACACGCTCAAACAGATTCTTTCCGACGAAGATATCATCGATTCCAGCAACCCGGACGACGCCCTTTCGCAAATCCATCGTTTGCTTAAGGGCATTTCGGAAAAACTGGGGATTGATCAGGAAGGCGAGGACTCAAAGGAAGGCATTGCAGTCCGGCAAGCGGAAGAAGGAGAAGAAGCGGAACCAATAGCTTCCCCGGACGCCCATAGCGATGGCCATGAAAGGAAAGGCGAGTCGAAAGATGGGGGCGAAGCCCTGTCGGGCCAAGGCCCAGAATCGAACGAAGGCATCAAGATCGTTGAAGAGGAATTGGAGGATGACGCCGATCTTGAAGACGTGGAGGAGTTGATTGAAGAGGAATTGGAGGAAGCGATAGAGGGAGAGTCCGAAGAGGAATTGGAGGAAGCAGAGGGGGACGAGGATCTTGAAATCGTCGAACTGGACGAGGATGAGGAACTGGTTGACGAGATTACTTGGGAGGATGAGGAACCGGAGGACATTGAAGACGAAGAGGACATTGTAAAAGATTTGGAGGAAGCGGGGGAAGACGGGGCCGGCGAAGAGGGAGAAGGCCTGGAAGAAAA
>NZ_FQZU01000051.1 GCF_900142135.1 Desulfatibacillum alkenivorans DSM 16219
ATACCAAGTTGCGTTCAAAAAGGTAAGAATATTTCAGGAAAAAATCAAAAAGACGCTGGGTCCCGGCTTGCGGACGATCCTAAAAAGCAGGATCGCCCTTGCCGGGATGACGATTATTTGCGGTAAGCGAAAGAGCAAAGGGCGCTTGAAGCCCTTTTATGAGGATGCCGGGGGCGGCCTCTCCCCCTCTTTGTCCGGCATGGCCGCCGCTCTCCGTCATCCCCGTGGAGGGAGGGCGGCGGGATGATTGCGGTTGTTTTGCAATCATCGTGACGCAATCCCGGAAACGGGGACCCATCGTCTTTCCCGAATAGCGCCGGGGTGTGGATCCAAAGCCCGGAAAACGAATGAGCAAATTACTCAAATGACAGCAACTTGGTATGAAAGCCCTTAATCTTAAGTATATGCGAGCCTTTGCCGAAGCTTGGCCCGATCCTGAATATGTGCAAGAGTTGCTTGCACAATTGCCCTGGCGTCACCGGATTTTAGCAACAAACGCGTTGACGCAAGACTCTTAACACTATCGTCGCACAGCGTCTCTATTCCTTTTTGGAGCCAGAAAAGGTTGGCTGAAGCGCTGCATTTCATCAGGAAGGCTCGGCCCTGTTAAAGAATGAAAAACACAACGCTATGAAATAGAAAAACCTTAAGATCCGCCTAATTCCAAAAAGCGTTTCAGGGCGGCGTTCCTAGCCGGATGGGGCTGAAAAACAATCCCGTAGTGATTGACGCCTTCCGCCTCAAAGAGCTCGGCTTCGGGAATCTGCCGGGTCATCCTATCCGCCACGTCTTCCGGCAGCAGCAGATCCTTGTCGCTCAAGAGCCCTTCGGTCGCCCGCAGGATCAATACCGGACATTTCACCTTGCCGTAATAGTCGGCGCATTGCAGCAACCGCACATTGGCGGCTTCCTCGGCGATATGGGCTGCATCGATGTTGGTGCGCACGCCGCCTTCCGCCGGTTCCAGCTCGTGACGGCAGTAGGTCTCGATGGCTTCGCTCCATGGGTGCAGATAGGGGGCGGCTTTCATCTTTTCCATGTACGCCTCTTCCGAATCGAAAATTTGTCCCAGGCGATCCAGGGCCGGCTTGATCCCCTTGAAAACCTCTTCGAATTGCTCGGGGGAAAGGTCCCCGCCGCCGTCCACCAGCACCAGGCGGTCAGTGTACTCAGGATATTCAGCGGCGAAGGCAAGGCCGATAAAGGCCCCCAGGGAGTGCCCCATGATGACGGCTTTCTCGAAGCCCAGGTCGTCCAAAAGGCATTTGATATCCTTGGTGTGATACTCCATGGAGTATCCATGGTCAGGCTTGTCCGAGTATCCCCTGCCTCGCAAATCCATGGCCATGACCTGACGCGCGGGCGCCAGCAGGCCTGCGAAAACGTCCCAGCAACGGCAATTGGCCGTTATCCCGTGGATGCAAAGGATTGGCGTTCCGCCGCCCTCCCAAACCGCCAGATTGATATTGACTCCGTCCCCTTTTACCTTTTTCATGACCGGTTCAGGCATGGCCGCCACCCCCTGTGTTTTGACTTGTCGTTAAATGTCCATAATATCAGGAACTGAAAAACGCCTCCCCCCTGGCCCGGGCGATGAACTCCCTCGCCGACCCGACAACGCCTTTGGGGAAGAAGATAACCACCAGTATAAATAAAATGCCGAACAGCAGCAGCCAACGCTCCAATATGGTGTGCAACAGCGAAGCGTTGGGGAAAAGGTCAATGGCCAGTTTTTGCAGGTCCGGCAAAAAGGTCTGGGTAATCAGCAGAAAAGCGGCCCCCACGATGCCTCCGTACAATGTTCCCATCCCTCCGATGATCACCATCAAGAGTACATTGAGCATGATGGCCATGACCTCGAGGGTGGACTCCGGGTTTACATACCCCACCCACATGGCGTACAGCCCGCCTGTCATGGCGGCCACAGTGCAGCCGAGCACGATGGACAGGGTCTGGAAATAAAAGGTCTTATACCCAAGGGCCTCGGCTCTGTCGGTATTATCCCGAATGGCCTGCAACACCCTGCCCAGGGGCGAATGGGTGAATCGCAGCATGAGTGCAAACAGCCCCAGGCATGCCAGCAGGATAAAGTAATAGGTTATCACGCGGCCGCTGATATCCAGCCCTAAAAAACTCCCCGGGCTGAACGCCGCGGAGAAGATCCCCGGCAGGCTGATGCTGATTCCATCCTCTCCGCCGGTGAAATGGCTCAGTTTGTTGGCCAGGACGATGGTCAACTCCGCCAGGGCCAGGGTGATCATTGCGAAAAAGATCGCCTTGACCCGCAAAGAGATCAGGCTGACGATCAAGGCCAGGACGCAGGCGACCGCTACAGCCAGCAGCAATCCCAAAAACAGGTGAAAATAGGTCGGATCGCCGTATTTGCCGTTTAGAAAAGCCACGCAATAAGCCCCGATCCCGAAAAACATGCCATGCCCGAACGAGAGGATCCCCGTGTACCCCAGCATAATGTCAAAGCTGGCAACGAGGGACGCAAAGATGATGATTTTCAGCGCCAGATCCAGGGTCTTATAGGATGGGCCCAGAAAAGGAATTAGCACAAACAGGGCCAAAACAAGGCAGGGCAATACAAACCCGATGCTGTAATACCTTTTTTTGCGCTGTTCGCGCCGGAGCATACTGACCGGCGTTTGCTCTGTTGCAGTTATTTCCGCCATGATTTATTTACCCGCGGTGAAGAGGCCTTTCGGCCTGATGAGTAGAATGATGATCATGATGATGATATTGACGCCGGCCGCCGCCCAGGGAACCAGATAAGCCACGTAATTATAAGACAGCCCCACGATCAGAGCCCCCACCAGGGAGCCTGTGACGCTGCCCAGCCCGCCGATGATCACCACGATAAATGCGAAAAGGAGATAGGTCGAGCCCATGTCCGGATAGACCTGCAGGCTGAATATGGACATGGCCAGGCCCCCCAGGGCGGCCAGGCCCGCGCCCACGGCGAAGACGCCTGTAAAAAGCAGAAAGATGTTGTGCCCCATGGCCTGCACCATGTCGCGGTTTTCAACCCCCGCCCGCACGATCAGTCCCAGTTTGGTCTTCTTTAGAATAAGCTGGACGGCGCCGAAAACCAAAGCCCCTATCAGGATGCAGATAATCCGGTACCGGTCGATGATGACGTCAAAGACGTCCCAGTTGCCTTGAAAGGTGAGGGGCACCGACATGACGTCGTCATTGGGCCCCCAAATCACGCGGATCATTTCCACCAGGACGATGGTGGCGCCGAATGTGATCAGAATCTGAAACAGATGATTGCCGTATACCCTCCTTACGATCACCCGCTCTAAAACCATGCCCAACACAGCGACCACCGTCATGGCGCAGATGATAGCCGCAGCAAAGGCCCCGAAATTCAGCAGCACCGAATCGGCCTGGACCCATTTTTCCAGGAGCTTGAAGGTGCTGAAGCCCACATAGGCGCCCCAGGCGAACAAGGCGCCGTGGGCGAAGTTCAGCACATCCATTAACCCCAGAATAATGCTGACTCCCGACGCCACCAAAAACAAAAGCATGCCCATGGCCAGCCCGGCGATGGTCAGGGTCAGGTAGGTTTTGGGGGGCATGCCGAAAAGGGGCAGCAGCAACAGAACGGCGATCCCGGCAATGACGAGTTCATTGTCCCAGCGTTTAAGTATTGTCTCTGTCATTGGCTTTCCTTCAATTCGGTCAGCTTTTGGATTTGGATATTCCCAAATATCGGCTTTTCAATTCTTCATCGTCCACAAGGGCTTCCATCCGCCCGCTGTGCACGATGCGCCCGTCATCCAAAATGTGAAAATAATCGCCCACGGCGCTGGCCATGTAGAAATTCTGCTCCACGAGAACAACGACGCACTCTTCCTTGATCTGGTTTATGGCCTCGATCAGGGCCTCCACGATGATGGGCGCCAGCCCCTTGGAGGGCTCGTCGATTAGCAGCAGGGAAATATTGTTTACCATGGCCCGGCCAATGGCCAGCATTTGCTTTTGCCCGCCGCTCAGGTTTCCGGCCGGCGCATGCCAGAACTTGCCCAATGCGCCGAATAATTCCAGGATTCTGTCCAGCCTTCCGGCTGTGGCCTCATCCTCTTTGAGCTTGGCCACTTTGAAATTCTCCTCCACGGTCAGATCGGCGAAGATTCCCATGTCCTCCGGGACGTAACCGATCCCCATACGGGCGATCTCGTAGGGGCGCTTGCCTTGTATGTTCATGCCGTTGTAGACGATGACCCCCTCTGACGGCGGAAGCAGCCCCATCAAGGTTTTCAGGGTGGTGCTCTTGCCCGCGCCGTTGCGGCCGATGAGCACGGTGACGGCGTCGGCCCGGGCTTCGAAGGAAATGCCCTGAAGAATATGGTGGTGGCCGATGTAGGTCTGCAGATTATCGGCTTTCAAGACGGCATCATTCACGTTTCGCCCCTCCTCCCAGATAAGCCTCCTGGACTTCTTTGCTGCGGTAGATGGTTTCCGGGTCGCTGTCGGCGATGAGGCGGCCGTCCTGCAGAACGGCGATGGAATCCGATAGATTCATGATCATATCCATCTTGTGCTCCACCAACAAAATGGTTTTGTCGCCCATGGATTTGATGCGCTCCAGAATCTCCAAAATGGCGGGCACTTCCTCCTGGGACATGCCCGCCGTGGGTTCATCCAGAAAAAGAATCTCCGGTTTCAATGCCATCAAAATGGCCATTTCCAGCTTGCGCTGCTCGCCATGCGTCAGCAAATTCGCCGGATACAACCATTTTTCATCCAAAAGCACTTCCTTGAGAATCTGGTAGGCTTCATCCTCACAGGCCGAAAAATGGAGATAGTGACGCCAGAAATTGAACCCGTACCCCTTCCGGGCCTGGATGGCCAGACGGACGTTTTCCAGGACCGTCAGCAGGGGAAAGATGTTGGTGAGCTGAAAAGAACGCCCCAACCCCAGCCTGCAACGCATGGGGGCGCTCAGGTTGGTGATGTCCTTCCCCTTCAGAAACACCTTGCCGCCTGTGGGCTTGTATTGACCGCTCAACAAATTGAAGAAGGTGGTTTTGCCCGCTCCGTTGGGGCCGATAATCGACTTTAACGTAAACGGCATAACCTCCAGGCTTACCTGGTCCACGGCCGCATGGCCGCCGAAACGGATGGTAAGGTCCTTTACGGCGATTATGGGGTTGTTATTCGTCGCATTCATGGCATTCGCTCCGGCGGTCCGCTGGAATCAGCCCGTCTCCATCCGGAGACGGGCGAATTGGGTCGCTTGGGCCTCAAACTACTTTTTGTTTGCAATGGGCGGAGCCGTTTCATCCATGGTCAGCTCCCGGGTGAGCACCGGAATGGCCCATTCTACATCCGGGTCCACTTTCAGCTTAAAAGCGAACATGGTTTGCAGGGCCTGATGATCCTCCTTGCGGAATTTCATCGTCCCTTTGGGCGTCATGAATTCCATGCCTTCCATGGCGGCGATGAGCTTTTCCGTGTCCGTGCTTCCGGCGGCCGTGATGGCTTTCACCACCGCGCCGGCGGCTGCAAAACCGCCGCATGTAAAGAAATCCGGGGGATCGCCAAAGCGTTTGAAATGCTCTTCCACCAGCCAGTCATTCACGGGGTTTTTAGGATTTTCGTAGTAATAGTACGTGGCGCCCTGCATGCCGTCCAGCGGCTTCATCATCTTGAGAGCCGCAAGGACGTTTCCGCCGCTGGTGATCTCGATTCCGTATTTATCGAGTCCGGCCGATATCAATTGGGGAATGGGGCCGCCTTTTCCGGCCCAGATCACCCAGACGAATTTGGGCTCCGGCAGGTCTTTCATGGCCTCAATGATTCTTTGGATCGGGGCCACAAAATCCGTGCCCTTGGGGTCGCAATACTCCTCGTGCACGATTTTGGCGCCCAGTTTTTCGGCGGCCTCTTTGTAGGCGGCGATGCCGTCCCGGCCAAAGGCGTAATCCTGGCCGATGCAGGCGATGCTCACCCCGGGTTTGGCCACGGCCGCCGCATTGGAAATGGCGTCCTGGCTGGAATTTCTTCCGGTTCTGAAAACATACCGGTTCCAATCCTTGCCGGTAATCGAATCCGCTACCGCAGGCTCCACAATCAAAATCTTCTTGAAATCCCGGGCCACGGGCAGCACCGCCAAGGCCACGCCGCTGCTGGTGGGGCCGATGGCCAGATCAACCTTGTCATCGCTGTATAGTTTGGTGAGCAGCATCTTGGCCCTGGCCGCTTGAAGCTGAGTGTCTTCGATGACCAGAGTCACATCCCTGCCGTTTATCTGATTGGTTCCCTTGGTGAAATACTCCAAACCCATTTTGAAGCCGGTGACCTCGGCCTTGCCGTAGATCTCCAAAGGTCCGCTGAGTCCCTGTATAATGCCGATCTTGATGGGCTCCGCTCCCAGCGCCGTTGAAGCCGTCATGGCTATCGACGCGCCTACGACCAGTAAAAATATGATCCCCGCTCTTGCTTTCATCGGATACCTCCCTTGTGGGTTGATTAAAGAGAATCCAAACAACCTGTCCTATAAATCGCTCCTATTCCGGCGGCCTGTCGCCGCATAGCCCAAGGCGGCGCCCGATGCCGGCGGTCGTTTGCCGAAAAGCTGAAATTGCTCCTAAAGAGCCGTCATGCCGGGCATGTAGCAAAATTGATACATCAGTAGGTGAGGACCATGCCGCCGTCAAACAGCATATCCCCTCCCACGAGATATTTGGCGAAACGGGAAAAGCCGAAAAGCATCAGATTGGCCGCCTCAATGGGCGACATCATCTCCTTGATCCGGGAAGCCCCCATCATGACATCGCGAACAACCTCTTCAGGCTTAATGCCGCGCTGCGCCGCCTGGGCGTTGATCTGGTTCAGGGCCAGGGGGGTTTTGACAAACCCCGTGCTGAGCGTAAAGGAACGGACCCGGCCTTCGCCTTCGGCCGAGATGGACTGGCTCAAGGCGCGCAATCCGAACTTGGTGATGTTGTAGACCGGCTTGTTCCTGGTGCAGATATGAGCGTGCACCGAGGCCATATTGGCGATGACGCCGCATCCGTCATGGCTGTTTTTCATGTGGGGGATGGCGAGCTTGGAGAGATAAAAAGGCGCCCGGAGCATCAGGGACTGCATCTGATCGTATTTGTCCATGGGGAAGTTTTCGACGGAGTCGATATGCTGAATTCCCGCGATATTGGCCAGATACTTGATGGCGCCCAGCTTGGCCGCTTCCGTCACAGCCTTGTCCATGTCCGCGTCCCTGGACAAATCGCACGGCAAAAACACCATTTGCCCGCCCATGTCGCGGGCCAGCTTTTGCGTCTTGCGGCCTTCTTCCTCATTGATGTCCAGGCCGATGGTCATCAACTGGTTCGCCGCTGCCGCAATGGCCGTAGCCCGCCCGATGCCGGTGCCGGCGCCGGTGACGATGCAGACGTTGGAACTGTTGAATTGCGGGTCTGACAGGATCAGAATATCCTCACTCCCGATGGCCGGTTCCTTGGCGTCTTCCGGTTTGATGGTTTCTTCCATGGACGTCCTCCTGCAGAAAAGAGTGTGCGGAAAGTGGTGCAAATAGATAGAGCAAGTACCGTGCCAGCTGATATTGCCCCCGATATAACCTGAGAGGATAACGAGTCTATAATATTCAACTATTTGAAATTATGTCTTTATCCGAAAATCTTCCCGCCGCGCGAGGATCTTTGTGATAACACGGGCCTGGACAGCAGGCCCCGAAAAGTGTATCCTCCGATATACATGTCCTCGAATTGCTACAGTTAAGCGGTCCAATATCCGGCAAATCTTCAAATCAATCTTTCCATATTCACGAAACCCCTATGTTGTTAAGGAGGCGGCCGTGGACGACAAAGACCTCAGAATAGAAGCGCTGGAAAAGGATTTGGAGATGCACCGGGCCATATTCGACAGCATCTTCAACGGCGCCCTGGTCACCGATGAAAAAGGCATCATCACGCACTTCAACAAGCCCTACGGCGACTTTCTGGGCGTGGACCCGGAATCGCAAATCGGACGGCACTGCACCGAATCGGTGGTCAACAGCCGCATGCACATTGTAGCCCGCACCGGCGAGCCCGAAATCAACCAGTCCCACAACATCATCGGCAAGAAAATGGTGGTTCAGCGCATTCCCATCAAGCGCGACGGCCGGGTCATCGCCGTATTCGGGCAGGTTCTGTTTAAGGACGTGAAAGACTTGTCCAGGCTTGCGTCCGAGCTCAAGGTCTTGGAATCCAAGGTCAAACTCTACGAGGCGGAGCTTCTCAACCTGAGATCCACCCGCTACACCCTGGACAGCATCATCGGCGTCAGCCGTACCATCAGGGAGTTGAAGCAGGAAGCCCTCCGGGCCGCGGCAACGCATTATCCGGTGCTCATCTGCGGGGAAAGCGGCACGGGCAAAGAGCTTTTCGCCCAGGCTATCCACCATGCCAGCAATCGTAAGCTCTTCCCCTTTGTCCGCATCAACTGCGCGGCGATTCCCAAGGATCTCCTGGAAGCCGAGTTGTTCGGCTACGAAAAGGGCGCATTCACCGGCGCCCGGTCCGACGGCAAACCCGGCAAATTCGAGTTGGCCCATCAAGGGACGCTGTTTTTGGATGAAGTGGGCGACCTGCCCTTGGAAATGCAGCCCAAGCTGCTTCGCGCCCTGGAAGACAGGGAATTCGAGCGGGTGGGCGGGAACAAGATTATTCGCAGCGACTTGCGCATCATCGCCGCCACCAATCAGGACCTGGATCAAATGATGGCGGACGGCCGCTTTCGCAAGGATCTTTTCTACCGGCTCAACGTCATACCCATTAATATCCCTCCCCTGCGCAAGCGTAAAAACGATATTATCCCCTCCGCCGAATATATTCTCAGACAATTGGCGGCGGAAGCCAACCTGCCTGGCATCAGCATGGATAAATCCGCGCAGGCCGCCCTGCGAAACCACCAGTGGCCGGGCAACGTCCGCGAATTGTCCAATGTGCTTGAGAGAACCTTGTCCGCCTTGAACGGCAAAACGATAGGCCTGTCGGATCTGCCCTTTTATCTCCACCAGAATCGCAAGCCCCTCTCGAACGGAGGCTCTTCCTCCTTAAAAGCCGTGCAGGCCCACATAGAGCGGGAAAGCATTTGCTCCGCCCTGGAGCAAACCGGGTACAATAAGGTCAAGGCCGCTGAACTGCTTGGCATCCACCGCACCCTGCTTTATAAAAAGATAAAAAAATACGCCATTCCCCTGGAAAAAAAACCCGGAGAGAATAGAGCCCCAAAAACATAAGAGCTTTAATACTATGCCTCCGGCGGCGAACTTTTTGGAAAAAGTTCGATCAAAAACCTTTGAATGGCGCTTCGCGCACAGCATCGTTAAGTCCGTCATCCCCGAATGTTTCTATCGGGGACCCAGCGTCCTCAATCCCCGTCATCCCAGGGTGATGGGATTTGAACCCATCACTCGATCTCCGCGCCGTTCAGCAACGGACGGCGCCCTAAAAACCGAAACCCCTAACCCAACAGCGCTATCCCTCAAATCTGAATGCCATGATTTACCCCTTTTCTTGCCATTTTACCCTTAATGGCCTACATATAGCCATTGTCCCCAGATTAAGCCGGATTATTTCCGACAGCGTTCATTTCTTGAATTTTATGTAATAACAAATATTTATAGTAATGCTGCGCAAAAAGAGGCGGGGCTTACTAAAGATCAGGAATCTGCGCCAAATCATATTGAAGTCACTTAACACAGTGAAAGAAAAACAGGAGATCCCATGAGCGATATCAAGTTGTTTTCAATATCCGGCGGCAAGGTTTTCGAGCTACAGGGAAAATCGGTTGCTTTGGAGAAATCCTTGCAGAATCTTATGGAGGCGAACCTGGAAGCCTTTTTAGGCGTTCGGTTCCTGGCCTCGGAGTATTACACGGGAAAGGCCTTTAGAGGCAAGATTGACACCTTGGGGCTGGATGAAAACGGCTGCCCGGTCATTATCGAGTACAAAAGAACCCTCAACGAAAATGTCATCAATCAGGGCTTGTTTTATTTGGACTGGCTTATGGATCACAAAGCCGAGTTCGAGCTGTTGGTGATGAAAAACATTGGCAAGAAAGAATTCGAAACCATCGAATGGGGCGCTCCACGCCTTTTATGCATCGCCGGTGATTTTACCAAATACGATGAACACGCCGTGGCCCAGATCAACCGGAACATAGAGCTGATCCGCTATCGAAAAAACGGCGATGAATTGCTGCTTCTTGATTTGGTCAATGCCACCACCGCCACTTCCTCCGCTTCAGGCTCCTCCTTCGCCGTCGCCGACTCTACGGCGCCGTCCAAGGCGGTGGCCGCCCCCGTCAAATACAAGACCGTCTCAGAATATCTCTCCGATGCAAACCAGGGCTTAACCGACCTTTTTGAGGCGTTGAAAGATTACTTGTCGGCCTTGGGCGACGATGTGCAGATGAAAATCCTCCGCTTTTATATAGCCTTTAAGAGAATTAAAAATTTCGCCTGTCTGGAGATTCGCCCCAAATCAAATGTCCTTTTGGTTTATGTGAAGGTTAATCCTGACTCCGTGGCATTGGAAAAGGGGTTCACGCGGGACGTCCGCAAGATCGGGCATTACGGAACCGGAGACCTTGAGATCACTATCCGTTCCGAGGAGGATCTGGAAAAAGCCAAAGACCTTATTTTGAAGAGTTACGAAGCAAGTTGAGATAAGGACGCCTTGGCTTTGCGCCGGCTGCTTTCAATTTAGGCATAAAAAAAGGGATTAGGCGGTTTCGCCTAATCCCTTTGGCTTTTCTATGGTAGCGGGGGCTGGATTCGAACCAACTACCTTCGGGTTATGAGACCATAGGAATATATAAAACCGTAATTTACCTCAATTTATATTTTTTTACTATTTATCATAATATCAATCTATTGACTGAAATATTCATTTATGCTAAATTCCCTCCATTAACCCTGTTTATTAGTCTTTAGGTTGGAAATAGGGTTGGAAATTGAGAATCGGGTAAACCTTCGGGGGTATGATCCTGTTTATTCCTGCAAAAGGTTGGAAAAGGGGTTGGAAATGACAGCGTCCGCCTTTATGGCAGGCGCTGGGAAGGCGATGAGGGAGGTTGCACATGTCTAAGCGAATCAAGGTGGATGGGTACGCCGGGGTCTATTTTCGTATGGCGGACCGTATCGGCGGCAAGGGACAGGAAAAAGTCTATTATGTCGTCTATAAGAAAGATGGCAAGGTCGTTGAGGCCAAAGCAGGACGACAATATTCCGATAATATGACCCCCGCCAAGGCAGCCCGCTTTCGGAGTAACCTGATAGAGCAACGCGAATTGACGCCCCAGGAGAAGCGCATAGTCGAACAGGAAGCCAAGGATGCGGAGGCAGTGCGGTGGACACTGGACAGGATTTGGGAGGAATACAAAACCCAGCGCCCGGACCTGAAAGGCATTGTGACGGACCAAAACCGCTACGAGTCTTACCTGCAGCCTGCGTTCGGGGATAAAACGCCGTCCGAGATCCAGCAGCTGGAAGTGGACCGGCTTAGAATCAACATGCTCACCAAGCCCCGCAAACCCCCGAGATTCAGGAATGGTAAAAGGATGGCGAAGCCCAAAGATGGGAAACTTCCCCCACTCACACCTCAAACGGTAAAAAACACCCTGGAGATCCTTCGCCGGATCATAAATTTTGGAGAGCGCAAAGGACTGTGTGAAGGGCTTGCTTTCAAAATAACTTTTCCCAAAGTGGATAACACCAAGACCGAGGATTTGACTCCTGATCAACTCAGAGACCTTTTGGACGCCATTGATAAGGCAACCAATACCGAAGTGGCCGCGATCATGAAAATGGCCTTGTACAGCGGCATGAGGCGCGGGGAGTTGCTTAAACTGCAGTGGGATCACATCGATTTTGAACGTGGCTTTATCAACATAGTGGATCCTAAAGGAGGGGCAAGCCAAAAGGTTCCTCTGAATGACGCCTCCCGAACTCTGCTTGAAAACCGTCCCAGGGCGGACAGCCCCTATGTTTTTCCCGGCAGGGGAGGCAAACAGCGGGTCTGCATTCGGCATGAGGCCAACAAGATCAAGGAAAACGCCGGCCTGCCCAAGGACTTCCGGGCCTTGCATGGTTTGCGTCACGTCTATGCGTCCATGCTGGCAAGTTCAGGCAAGGTGGATATGTACACCCTGCAGAAACTCCTGAC
Organism: Desulfatibacillum alkenivorans DSM 16219; assembly: GCF_900142135.1. Taxonomy (GTDB): domain Bacteria; phylum Desulfobacterota; class Desulfobacteria; order Desulfobacterales; family Desulfatibacillaceae; genus Desulfatibacillum; species Desulfatibacillum alkenivorans. The sequence continues at coordinate 12,186 of NZ_FQZU01000051.1, forward strand.
ACACAAAAGCCCGCAAATGACTCAGCGTTACGCCCATTTAAGGGACGATGCTCTAAAACAGGCTTCCAATCTCGCCGGCAACTTGATCGATGAGGTGGTCAAAGCAAAGGAAAAGGAACCGGAGAAGAAGGTTGAGGATTTGCCCAAACGGAAATAAACAGACATACTAGGAGACAGATGGCTATCAAGAAAGATAGGAAAAAAAATTATTGACAAATATTTTTGCTCGACATATCATAAATACGTATTAATGATTATAGCATAATGCGAGGACATATGGATCAGGATTTATACTCAAAAAGCCAAGCTGCGAAGCTGCTCGGGATCACGCCAAGAACAATACACTATTACACAGATCTTGGATTAGTAGTTCCAAAGATAAATCCAACCGGTAAGGGGACAACAAGATGGTACTCTGTCGGCAATCTTTTTGAATTGATGTTCATAAAGGAATTGGCCTCCAGCGGAATAAGCCTTGAATCAATTAAGTATGTCATTGACCAGCTTTCTAGGAGAGTCGACTCACCAATTGATTTTAATTTAACATACAACGTTGGAACTCGGACGTATTTACTTATATTGGATTGGCATACAGATCATGCCCGTGCCTTTACAATTACACCAAATGAATCAGGGATGGTTGAATTTGGATTGCATGAAGCGTTTAAAGCAATGGTAGTTGATATTACAAGGATCTGGGAAAGTGTTGCAAATGCTACTGGAAGTCAAGAGGCTAAACATTATGTTGATTTAGTGAGTTTGAAGTCCGACTAAATTTTTTTTGGCCATATAAATCAGTTCAACGTATTAATGTTTAAAAAGGAGGTGCGAAGTGAATGCTATTTTGAAAGCGGAGATAATTAAGGTTTTTTGGAGCCAGGCAAACTTTGCGGATCATATAGGAGTTAGTGATTCTCTAATTTCCAAGGTTGTCAGAGAGCGAAGGAATTTATCTCAAAATGAAAAAACGCTATGGGCGGAAAGCCTTGGTGTTTCGGCCTCATACCTTTTTCCCCAAAAACGCGGTGAAAACTCAAGTGACTAATAAGTGAGAAGGAGCAGCATTATGGATCAAGAAACAATTTTTATGAATGAACAGGAAGTTTCACGACTCACCGGCTTTGCCTTGCCAACTTTGCGAAATTGGCGAAGCATGGGAGCCCCTCCCGCCTATCATAAAATTGGGCGATCTGTGCGTTACCTCAGGCAGGACGTTCTTGATTTTATGGAAAGTCATCGGGTTCATCCCCGGAACACTATAGAAAAAGGTTTAGGGAGATAGGGATGATTGATTTCAACCAGGCGGGGCCGCAAATAGAAGATCCTGACGACTACACATCAGCAGCCCCGGACATTCAAATCGGCGAACGCAACCCCATTGACGCGTTCCTGGCATACATGGCCGAGCAGGGGTATTACCCGGAGGGCGGCATCAAGCCGGACGGCGCCCTGCATCGCTTCAGAACGGAGGAGGATGACTCCAGCGGCAAGTCCGGCTGGTATGTTTTCCACGTAGACGGGATCCCGGCAGGCGCCTTCGGTGATTGGCGAAGCGTAGCCGTCTTCAACTGGAGCGTTAAGAGTCGCCATGAGATGACCCAGCAGGAACTGGAGGGGTACACCGCCTTCCTGGCTCGCAAAAAGGAACTGTATGAACAAGAGCAGGCCAAGGCCTGGGAGGCGGCCAGGATCCGGGCCGAAAAAATCCTGGGGGCGGCGCATCCGGTTCCCATCTCCCCATCTTCCCATCAATATACACAAACAAAAAACGTTCAGGTCCATGCCGGCGTCCGGGTCGACGACAGCCAGAACCTGATCATCCCTCTGATTGATTTCACTGGGACGGTGCGAACGTTGCAGTTTATTTCCATGGGCGGGAAAAAGCTGTATTTACCCGGCGGCCTTAAAAAGGGGTGCTTCTTCCCCATCCAGGGCGTCAGGAACGACGTCTATTATATTTGCGAGGGCTACGCCACCGGCGCCTCAATTAACGAAGCGACGGGCCAGAGCGTTTTTGTGGCCTTCGATACGTCGGGCCTGGAGCCTGTCGCTCGCGGCGTCCGTGAAAGATACCCGGACAAGCAGATCGTCATCTGCGCCGATAACGACCAATGGACCACGCTCAGGGACGGGACGCACAACCCGGGAGTCGTGAAGGCCCAGCAGGCCGCCGAAGCCGTGGGCGCCACAGTGATTGTACCCGACTTCGGCGAACTGAGAAACAATGAAAGACCAACCGACTTTAACGACCTTGCGACCAGGAACGGCATCAGTGAAGTTACGCGCCAGCTTACCCAGCGCCCCAAGCTGCGGGTTGACCTCGACATGTGGACCCTGGATGCATACCGGGGGGATCCGCCGGAAAGGACATGGCTGGTTAATAATGTATTTCCCATGGAGGCGCCGACGTTGTTCGCCGCCAGGGGCGACACGGGTAAGGGCATGCTTACCTTGGATCTTGCGCTCAAGGTTGCGTCAGAGCACTTCTCCACGCCCCTGGAGCCCCAGCCATATGCATTCGGAAGTTGGGTGGACGCCCACGGGACCGCCGTCATCCTGACCGCAGAAGACGACAAGGGCGAGGTCCACCGGCGGTTGAACAACTTGGACCCGGATTTCGCCATGCGGTCGTCATGCGGGAATCGATTGCGAATTATCCCCCTGCCCAATTCGGGCGGCCCCATCTCCCTGGTGACGCTCACCAAGGACGGCCCGGGCGCCACGCCCATCTATTATGAAATCAAGGAGCAGCTTACCAAGATCAGGGATCTAAAGCTGGTCGTCATCGATCCCCTGGCTTCCTTCGCCGCCCTGGACATCAACGCGGATCCGGCGGCCGGCCAATTTGTCATGGGCCTTTTAAGCTCTCTGGCGACGGAAACCGGCGCCGCTGTCATTCTGGTTCACCATATGGGCAAGACGGCCAAGCCGATTGTGAGCGCCGACCAGGCGCGGGATCTGATCCGGGGGACCACCGCCATCGTGGACGGCGCCCGGTGCGCGTTCGCCTTATGGCCGGACAATTACGACCGGGCCCGCCGGATCTGCGCCAAGCTCGGCCTGGATCACGCGCCAAATCGCGTTTACAGGGGCGCCGTCGTTAAATCCAATGGTCCGTCCATCCGCAAGGAGATGACCTTTGTGAGGAGCGATAACGGGCTCCTGCGGGTGCGTGATGCGGACCTGGAGGCTCTCAAAGTGACGCCGGAGGATGAGCGGCAGATCCTCCTGCTGGACATTATTAAGGCCGCAGAGAACGGCAGGCCATTTGCTTATTCAGGCGGATCTGGCCTTGCTGAACGGAGAGAGGAACTGTCTCCTGAGATCCGCAGCCACAGCAGGGACAAAATACGCGCCATAGCCAAGGAGCTTTTGGAGGCCGGAACAATAGGTAAATGCATCCACAACAACAACGGAAATACCAAATGGCTGGACATCCCAACTGGTCCGTTCGGCATGGGTCGCGGCGAGTTTACCGCCGGGTTCACTCCGGCGAAGTAATACAGTCACATTTCATGCAACCAACTGACTTTATTGCAAGTTGTTTGTTTTAGGAATTATTCTCAGGAAGACCGTGCAAGGTGTATATGCAAAGCTCTGATTTTATACAGTATTATTCCACTTTTGTTTCAGGAAGAGTTTTCAGGAAGGGCCGGAAAACCTCGCGGCATGCTCCAGGAAAACCTCTACTGGCATGCTTTATGCCTGGATGCAATATACTGAATATATTGCAAATAATTTTCAGGAAGAGTTTTAGGAAAAGTTCTTGTAACTACCTGAAATTATTAGAAGCGGTTTTCCGGTTCCTGGTTTTCCGGCCGGAAGTTCCTGAAAAATTTTGGCATAACATACTGTTTTTACAGAAAAAACATTTTCCGGTTCCTAAAGCTCTTCCGGGCCATAACACCTTGTTTTTATTAGAAAAAAGTCTTCCTGAATGGACTATATATATTATATATATATAGGGGTATGTATACAGATACCCCATATATAAAAAGGAGAATAAAAAAACATGGCGAAAAAAATTATTTCAGCGAGCAAGGCAATGGAGAATCTCTCCGAACATGAACACCAGACGGCGCTGATCAAATGGGCGGCGAAGATGGAGGAGACTTATCCCGAGTTGGCCCTGCTGCATGCAATTCCCAATGGAGTCAGGCAGGAGATGGATCGGTCCGAACACATGGCGGTGACTTCCCAAAGTCCTATCGTTTTTTTGCGGAATGGCCGTTCGGATATGTTGTCCCCGGGTTTCATGGGCTGCGCGCACCGGGTCTGCATATCCCTTCTTGCGAACACTGCGAGACCGTCACAGCATCATCGGGGGCGCTCTTATCTGCGTTTTAAGAAGCTCGTTGTCTGGGCGCAACCCTAAGTCGCCCTTGGTGTAGTTTTGCCTTCAGCATCGACATGGCGGCTATAATGGCTATGTTTCTGGTTGGCGCACTCAGGCAATTGCTATGACACTTACTTGCAAACCAATGATGCGCCTAAAAAGTTTTAATCCTGACAACATTGGACAATTTTTATTCTCCATAAATGACACATAAGTTTTGAAATATATACAACTTCTAAGAGTTCTTGCAATGAGATTACAAACAAATTTCCTAATGATTTCGATAAAAACAAGGGAGGATTAGGATGGGCGGCTATGGATCAGGGCTGTGGAAAAGGTCGAAACCCAAGATGACCACGGAAAGCAAGCATCGAATCGATATTCGATTCCTGAGGCAAAAAGGGAAACTTTCGGGGGGATCCTACGGCGTCCTGACATGGTCCCGGCAAGGAGTCCAGACGGGGTCCATAGCATACTTTACGGCGGCGGATCACATACTGCTGAGCTACCGCCGGCAAGGGCAAGGCAAGGAGCCGGAACTTGTGGAGCAGGTCGTCCTTTTCGATCATACCCCGTGCAATTACGGAGGCCGTCGGACATGGTTTCTTTGCCCGCAGTGCGGCAGCCGGGTTGCCATCCTATACGGGGCTGGCAGACTGTTTCTCTGCCGGCATTGTTATAGGCTGACATACTCATGCCAGCAAGAAGGAGAACTGGACCGCGCCCTGAGCAAGGCGTTAAATCTTCGCGAGAAACTCGGCGTTAATGCAAGCCTCTCCGTCCGCATCACTGCCAGCGACAGGCCCAGATACATGCACAGGAAGACCTTTGATCGCCTCCGCAACGAGGCCGATAGAGCCGCAAATCAATGGCGGCGACTTTTGGCGAACAAGTTTGGCGTCTCCAACTTTCTATAAAAGAATATAAAACTCCCTTATGCAAATCGGCGTAGTAAAAAGCCGTGTACAGCATTATGCTTTTCAACGACATTTAAGTCCGAATATGGAACAATAAATTCAGGAAAATTTGAACTCTCTTCAGGATTGTGGCCGGTGGTGGGGCGCTAAGCGCCAATTCCGGGAAATGTCTTGTGTTTTGGCAGCATAATGCGGTATGAAAAGGTAATTCTATGGATGGCTAAATAACTGATATAGGTAGCCTGTCATGTCTGTCCCCTTCGCAGATCAAATCATGAAAAATGTGGATCAAGCCGCCGGACAGTATTATCGCTTGATTCTGCTGGTGGGGCCGTCCTGTTCAGGCAAGACAACAACCCTGCAAGAAATTCATAGACGCACGGAGGCGCCTCTGATTAACGCCAACCTTGAGTTGGCGCGCCGTATGCTTGATCTTACTGACCGTCAGCGGGCCCTGCGGTTGCCACGGATCCTCGCCGACCTTGTCGCCGTCCATGACGCCGATCTGGTCTTGCTGGACAATTTTGAAATCCTTTTTGACACCTCGCTCAAGCAGGATCCGCTGAAAATTTTACAAAGCATTTCTCGCAATCAAACGATGATTGCGGCCTGGAACGGATCTGTTAAAGACGGCCAATTAATATACGCAGAGCCTGATCACCCGGAGTATAAACGATATCCCGCGAAGGATTTTTTATCCGTGGCCATGGCGCCGAAAGAATGAGTTGCACAAGAACAATTGTAAGGAAAATGCGATGAAATATGGAGATTTGATTCAATTCGAGCCCATCGAGTCTGTGGTGCAGTTGCGTGACGCGGATGAGACTGCGGCGGCGCAACAATTGGTGCATACGTATGTTATATCCGCGGACATGGCGGATAAACTTGTTAATTTGGTTATTCCCCAGATTCAATTTGATCAGCCGATGGACAACAAGGGGCTCCTGGTTGTCGGGAACTACGGCACCGGTAAGTCGCACCTAATGTCCGTCATCTCCGCCCTTGCCGAAAACGACGGCCTCGCCCAATATCTGAATGAGGAGGCCGTGGCCGACGCCGCTGTTGCAATCGGCGGAAAGTTTAAAGTCATTCGAACGGAAATTGGCGCCACCACCATGTCTCTTCGTGAAATCCTGGTGGCGGAGTTGGAAGAAAACCTGGACGCCATGGGGGTGTCGTACACGTTTCCCTCGGCGGATAAGGTTTCCAACAACAAAGGCCCCTTTGAAGAGATGATGAGCGCCTTCCATGGAGAGTTTCCGGATCACGGCCTGCTTCTCGTGGTGGACGAGTTGCTCGACTTCCTGCGCACCCGGAAGGATCAGGAACTGATTCTCGACCTCAACTTCCTCCGCGAGGTGGGCGAGGTGTGCAAGGATCTGCGGTTTCGCTTCATCGCCGGCGTGCAGGAAGCCATATTCGACAGCCCGCGGTTTTCCTTTGTGGCGGACAGCATACGGCGGGTGAAAGACCGGTTTGAGCAGATCCTCATCGCCCGCAAAGACGTCAAGTTCGTGGTGGCGGAGCGTTTGCTTCGGAAAACCGGCGACCAGCAGGTGAAGATCCGGGAGTACCTGACCCCATTTGCAAAATGTTACGGCCGCATGAATGAGCGCATGGACGAGTTCGTGCGTCTTTTTCCTGTGCACCCGGATTACATTGACGCCTTCGAGCGGGTCACCGCCGTTGAAAAGCGTGAAGTGCTGAAGACCCTTTCGCAGGCCATGAAAAAACTTCTTGAGCAGGATGTCCCCGACGATAGGCCCGGCGTTATCGCCTACGACGCGTATTGGAGCAGCCTGCGTGAGAATGCGTCCTTCCGCGCCTTGCCGGACATCAGGGCGGTCATCGACTGCAGTCAGGTGCTTGAATCCCGCGTCCAACATGCATTCACTCGACCGGCGTACAAGCCCATGGCCCTGCGCCTTGTACATGCCTTGTCGGTCCACAGGCTCACCACCGGCGACATTTACACCAACCTCGGCGCCACGGCGGAGGAACTGCGGGACGCCTTGTGCCTATACCAGCCGGGCATAGAGGACCTGGGCGGCGACCCGGCGGACGATCTTTTGTCCCAGGTGGAAACCGTGCTTAGGGAAATCCATAAGACGGTTAGCGGGCAGTTCATTTCGTCCAATCCGCATAACCGGCAGTATTATCTGGATCTAAAAAAGACCGATGATTTTGACGCGCTTGTGGAAAAACGGGCCGAATCCCTCGGCGACTCCCAGTTGGACCGATACTATTACGAAGCCTTGCGTCAGGTGATGGAGTGCACGGACCACACTTACGTGACCGGGTACAAGATTTGGCAGCACGAACTCGAATGGCTGGAATGCAAGGCCGCCCGGCAAGGATATCTTTTTTTCGGCGCCCCCAATGAGAGATCCACGGCCGTGCCGGAGCGGGATTTTTACATATACTTTATCCAGCCTTTTGATCCGCCTCATTTCAAAGATGAGAAAAAGGCGGACGAATTGTATTTACGGCTGACGAACACAGACGAAACGTTCCGCACCGCCATCCAGAATTATGCCGCGGCGCTGGATCTGGCGTCCACGGCATCAGGCCACGCGAAAAACACTTACCAAACCAAGGCCGCCGGCTTTTTGAAGGACCTGGTGCAGTGGCTGCAAAAAAACATGGCGACGGCGTTTCAGGCAACCTATCAGGGCCGTACCAAGAACCTGCTCGAATGGGGCAAAGGTTGGTCCATCCGGGAACTTTCCGGCATCTCCCCGCAGGAGCGCATCAATTTCCGTGATCTCGTCAACATCATTTCCGGCATATGCCTCGCCGCCCATTTCGCCGATCAGGCGCCGGACTATCCGGTGTTCTCCGTTTTAATCACGGGAAAGAACAGGCCGCAGGCGGCGCAGGACGTTCTTCGCGCCATAGCGGGGCAAACCAAGACCAAGCAGGCTACGGCGGTGATGGACGCCCTGGAGCTTTTGGATGGGGAGCGGTTCGACCCGTATAAATCCAAATACGCCCAACACGTCCTAAGCGTCGTCAAGGCCAAGGGCCATGGTCAAGTGGTCAACCGTTCCGAGTTGATCCAGGATGTCCTTGGAGTCGAATATCTGGCTCCTGATTCGTTTCGCCTGGAGCCGGAATGGGTTGTCGTGATTCTCGCCGCCCTGGTGCATACCGGCGAGGTGGTGCTCGCCATCCCCGGTAAGAAGTTCGACGCCACAGGCCTGGGACAATTGGCCGGCTTCAGCATCGACGAACTGGTGATGTTTAAACATGTGGAACGGCCCAAGGAATGGAATCTGCCAGCGCTTAAAGCCCTCTTTGAACTGCTGGACCTTACTCCGGGTATGGCCCAATTGATCACCCAGGGAAAGGACGAGCCGGTCCAGGAGCTGCAAAAAGCCGTGAAGCAGGAAGTGAACCGTCTGGTCCTTATGCAGCAGACTTTGCAGAATGGATTGTTTTTATGGGGCCGAAGCCTTTTGAGCGAGGACGAAATCAGGAACCTGCGGACCAAACTGGACAAGACCAAAACATTTCTTGAATCCCTGCAAGCCTACAACACCACAGGCAAACTCAAGAACTTCAGGTATGACGCATCCGAAGTGGCGGCTCACAGGGACGGCCTGGACGGCCTTGCCGAAGCCAAATCCCTGGAGGAACTGGTCACCGACCTCGGCGGCGCCGCATCCTACTTGTCCACGGCCGAAGCGGTTTTGCCCGCGGATCATGAGTGGATCAAGAGCGTGAAGTCCGTCAGGGATGAAGTGCTCGCCCAGGCCGAAAATCCTGAAAAGCGCAAGGCGCCGGCGTTCCGCCAGCAAGTCCAGCGGAAACTCAACGATTTGAAAAAGGAGTACGTACAAGTCTACTTGTCCTTGCATACCAAGGCCCGGCTGGGAGTCAATGAAGACAAACGCAAGGGGCGCCTCATAAGCGATCCTCGGCTCAGGGACCTGGATAAACTGTCCACCATAGAACTCATGCCTCGCCAGCATCTTTCCGACTTTCGAAACCGGCTTGCGGGGTTGAGACCTTGCTTTTCCCTGACCGAGCAGGATCTTTCCGCGTCGCCCGTTTGTCCTCATTGCAATTATAAACCCGGCTCGGAGCCGCCGGCGGCGCCGGCCGCGGCGAGGCTGGACAGCCTGGACAACGAACTGGACGCCATGGTGGATAACTGGCTCCAGACCCTGCTGGCCAATTTGGAGGACCCCACCACGACGGAGAACCTGTCCCTGCTCAAGTCTGAGCCGCGCAGCCTGGTGGACGGCTTCCTTAAACGCCGCGCCCTGCCCGACAAGCTGGATCAGGACTTCATCCAGGCAATGAAAGAGGTTTTGTCCGGGCTTACCAAGGTCTCAATCCGGGCTTCCGAACTGCGCGACGCCATGCTGCAGGGAGGCTCGCCGGCCACCCCGGAGGAAATGAAAAAGCGGTTCGGGGACTACCTGGACAAATTGATTAAGGGCAAAGAACCTGGCAAGGTAAGGATTGTATTGGAGTAAGCATGCGCAGCGCCCAGGACATACTGGACTTGCTCCAGGAGTTGGAAACGGAGCCCGCGGACTATCTTGAGGACCAGGACCTTGATTTCAAGGAATGGATTCCCAGGAGCATGAACGACTCCTTGAACCTGGTGATCGAGATGGCCGTCTGCATGGCCAACGGCGGCGGAGGCGTCGTGGTTTTCGGCGTTCGCGACCATGTTACCGGGAGAGAGAAAGCAATCCTCGGCGTTCCCCCTGAAATTGATGTCAACCGCCTTAAAAAAGCGGTTTATGACTCGACCGATCCCAAACTGACCCCGAACTTTGAAGAAATTCGCGTCCCCGAAGGCACAGGCCGGCTCCTTGTCATGACTGTTTTTCCAGGCTTGCCTCCCTACACGGATACCTCGGGCAAAGGCAAGGTGCGGGTCGGAAAGGATTGTCAGCCCCTTACAGGGACTATGCGCCGCCGAATAATGGTGGAGACCGGGGAAACGGATTTCACGGCGGAGAGGCTGAATGAGCGCCCTGAAGAGTTGATTTCGGCGGCGGCTCTGGAGACGCTCGTTAATGCGGCCCGCAGGGAAAAAGCCCCGGAAGATTTGCTGCGCGCCGACGGCATGGACATCCTCGCCCAGTTGGGAGTCATCCAGGACGGCCAAATGACCCGGGCGGGGGTGCTTCTCTGCGGTACAGAGAAAGCCATCTCCAAATACATCCCCGGGTACGGCTGGACGCATTTGCGCATGCAAAGCGATACAAGATACACCGACAGGGCCGACGGAAGAGACGCCCTGCTTGTGGCGCTTTCCCGGATCATGGATCGGATCAATGCGGATAATCCCATATTCACTTTGGAACAGGGATTGTTCCACTTCGAGTATCGGACCTATCCTGAAATCGCCCTCCGGGAGGCCGTCGCCAACGCCTTGTGCCATGCAGACTTTCGGATAGCGGGTCCGATCCTGGTGAAACAGGGGCCAGACAAACTGGAAATCAGCAACCCCGGCGGATTTATTGCCGGCATCACCCCGGAAAACATCCTCCATCATCAGCCCGCCGCCCGCAATCCCTTGTTGGTGGATGCGCTGGCAAAGCTCCGGCTTGTAAATCGCAGCAACCTCGGCGTCGGCAGGATGTTCGAGGCCTTGCTGATCGAAGGCAAGGAGCCCCCCGTAATTCACGAAAGCGGCGATTCCGTCGCCCTTACATTCATGCGCCGGGAATTCTCCAGGGAGTTCCGGCTGTTCGTGGCGGAGGAAAGCCAAAAAGGCAGGGCGCTTTCACTGGATCAGCTTCTCGTGCTTCAATACGTTTTGGCGCACCCTGAAATCGACTCGGCGACCGCCGCCGGCATATGCCAGAGGCCCGAGCAAAACGCCAGGGGGATCATGGACGGCATGGAGCGTTTGGGCTATGTGGAGCGGGGCGGCGCCGGACGCGGCACATATTGGACATTGCACAGCGACCTGCATCAAAAAATTGCGGCCCCTGGAGACCCTGACCGGGATCGCCGCATCGATTGGGAGGCCGCCAAAACCCGGGTGCTTAGCGTCTTGATGGAAAGGGCCAGACGGGGAAACGAAGGCCTTAATAACACGGATATACGTCGCATAACCCATTATGATCGAAATCAGGTTCGCCGGCTCATGATGGAGTTGATGAAGGAGAATGATTCTATTCAAAAAGAAGGCGAGCGAAGATGGACTCGCTATGTCTATTCTATGTGATTGCGCATAGGAATGCGCATAGAAGGATTTCTATGCGCACCTTTATGCAAATTAGCATTGGCCGGACGCATAGCTACGGAATAATGCGCCCTATAAAATATGGGCAAGAAAGCAATAAGGATTAATTGGAGACGGTTAATGGCGGGACGAAAAAAGGATACCCAGAATAGAAAGCTCTTTCCTGAAGAACAACGGGATCTGTTTGAAAAATCCTATATGGAAGAGATGGAGGAACAGAAGAACCGGCCTGTGGAATGCCTTGGCATGACCTTTGCCAACGATGAAAAACGCCGGGAGTATTTTACCGGAAAGCTGCGCGAAAAGTTGCAGGACCCCGAATTTCGCAAGATCGAGGGGTTTCCCATCGGCGAGGACGAGGACATCCTGGCTCTGTCCGACCCTCCATACTACACAGCCTGCCCCAATCCGTGGATTGAAGATTTTGTCAAACACTACGGCAAACCCTATGACTCCAACATACCCTATCGCCGCGAACCCTTTGCCGTGGATGTGAGCGAGGGCAAGACCGATCCCATTTACCGGGCGCATTCCTACCACACCAAGGTGCCTCATTTGGCCATCGTGCCCAGCATCCTGCATTACACCGAACCGGGCGACGTGGTGCTGGACGGATTCTGCGGTTCGGGCATGACAGGTGTGGCGGCCCAGTGGTGCGGTGCGGCCCCTAAAAGTTATCGGCAAAAGGTGGAGGCGAATTTCAAGGCACAGGGTTTGACCCCTCTCAAATGGGGGGCGCGGCGGATGGTGCTGAACGACCTCTCCCCGGCAGCCACCTTCATTGCGGCCAACTACAACATCCCCTTTGACGTGCGCGCCTTTGCCAAGGCCGGCAGAAAAATCCTCAAGGAAGTCGAGCAGGAACTCGGGTGGATGTATGAGACCCTGCACACGGATGGCAAAACCAAGGGCCGCATCGAGTACACGGTGTGGAGCGAGGTCTTCACCTGCCCGGACTGCGCGGACGAGGTGGTCTTCCTGGATGAGGCATTGGACAAGGAGACCAAACGGGTGAGGGATACGTTTCCATGCCCGCATTGTGGGGCCACCCTGACAAAAAGCAACATGGAGCGTGTGTTCGAAACCCGGCCTGACCCGACAACTGGCGAGCCATGGAAGAAAGTCAAATTCAGACCTTCATTGATTTGCTATCGAGCCACTGGAAACCGTTTTGAAAAGAAACCGGACGCTCAGGATTTCGAGACCCTGAAACGCATAGAGGAAATGTCCCTGCCGCCGGAAATCCCCACCAACCGCTTTCCCATTGAGCAGATGTACCATGGCTCCCGGATCGAACCCAAAGGATTCACCCACATCCACCATTTCTTCCTGCCCAGGGCGGCTCAGGCCCTGGCCACGCTCTGGAAAAAGGCGGCGCAACACCCGGACCCTCGCACCCGGCATATGTTGCTGTATTTCGTAGAGCAGGCGATTCCTGGAATGTCGGTTCTCAATCGTTACTTGCCAACTGCTTTTTCCCAGACCAATAGGCAACTAACCGGTGTCTATTACGTGGCATCCCAGATTTCGGAAGTGGCGCCCGGATATAATTTAGAGGGAAAACTATCCCGCCTGACGAAAGCATTTCAGCAGAGATCTGCTCGTGAAACAGCGGCTGTCATAAACACGGGAACCACGGCCCAGTTGAGCATGCCGGACGATTCCATCGACTACATCTTCACCGACCCGCCCTTTGGAGAAAACATTTACTATGCGGACCTGAATTTTCTTGTGGAGTCCTGGCACCGGGTGGTCACCAATGCCGAGCCCGAGGCCATCGTGGACAAGTTCAAGAAAAAGGGGATGCCTGAATACCAGCGGTTGATGCAGCAGTGCTTTGCCGAATACTGCCGGGTGCTCAAGCCCGGCCGATGGATGACCGTGGTCTTTCACAATTCCAGGAATGCCGTGTGGAACGCCATCCAGGAAGCCATGCTGGCGGCGGGATTCGTGGTGGCGGATGTGCGCACCCTCGATAAAAAACAAGGGTCTTACCGCCAAGTCACCAGCACCACCATGAAACAGGATTTGATTGTCTCGGCATACAAGCCCGATGGCGGGTTGGAAAAGCGTTTCGAGTTGTCCGCCGGGTCTGAGGATGGCGTGTGGGATTTTGTGCGCACCCATCTGAAACAGTTGCCGGTTTTCGTGTCTAAGGACGGCTTGGCCGAGGTGGTGGCCGAGCGTCAAAGCTACATGTTGTATGACCGAATGGTCGCCTTCCACGTGCAGCGCAGAGTCACCGTGCCCATGTCTGCCGCCGATTTTTATGCCGGACTCATGCAGCGTTTTTCCAAACGGGACGGCATGTACTTTTTGCCGGACCAGACGGCCGAGTATGATAAAAAGCGCATGAGTGTGCGCGAAATCATCCAGTTGGAACTGTTCGTGTCCGATGAAGCCTCGGCCATCCTTTGGCTCAAGCAGCAGTTGTCCCAAAAGCCCCAGACATTCCAGGACTTGGTTCCCCAGTTCCTCAAACAGATCGGCGGATGGCAAAAACACGAAAAGCCATTGGAGCTTTCTCAACTCCTTGATGACACCTTTCTTTGTTACGACGGCAAGGGGGATGTTCCCAGTCAGATTCACAGCTACCTGTCCACTAACTTCAAGGACCTGCGTAACCTGGAAAAGGACGATCCAGCCCTGATGGTTAAGGCCAAGGATCGTTGGTACGTACCTGATCCTAACAAAGTTGGGGATATGGAGAAAAAGCGTGACAAGGCCTTGCTCAAAGAGTTTGAGGAATACAAAGAAGCCAAGAAAAAACTCAAAGTTTTTCGCCTTGAAGCCGTCCGCGCCGGATTCAAAAAGGCATGGCAGGAAAAGGATTACGCCGTCATCATCGCCGTGGCCGAAAAGATTCCCGACAAGGTTCTCCAGGAAGATCAAAAATTGCTGATGTGGTACGATCAGGCAGTGACGAGGATGGGAGAGGGATGAATTTCAGTGGACGCTAATGAACAGAAGTTTGGGAGATAAACATATGAACATCAACGCAAGTATTATCGACCAGCGAGTGACCGGTATTATAGAGGAACATCCCGAATGGCTGCCGGTTGGCAATGATCTTAATAAAAAGAAATCAGCAGCGTTTGTGCAGTTGTGCATCTCAACTTGTCTTGAGATCTCCATGGAGGATGCCGCCGACCTGATTACTGAAGGCGGCAATGACGCAGGCGTTGATGGACTCCATGTGGGCGAAGTTGAGGACGGGGAGTTTTTGGTCACAATTTTTCAGGGTAAATATAAAGTTAAGGATCTGAGCGGTGAAGCAAACTTTCCGGAAAATGGCGTCCAGAAGGCTGTTGACACCGTACAAGTGCTTTTCGACCCTTACCGGAAAGCCGCCTTAAATAAAAAGATCGAGCCAAAAATTGAAGAAATTCGGTCTCTCATTCGTGACGCCTTTATTCCTAATGTACGTGTTATCTTATGCAACAATGGCGCAAAATGGACGGATCAAGCCAACAATTGGATTGATGAAGCAAAAAAGGATTACGGCGACAAGGTTGATTTTGTTCATTTCAATCATGACACCATAGTCAATATCCTGCAAAGAAGTAAAAAGGTCGATACCACCTTGACCTTGAGCGGGCAAGCGATTGTTGAGGATATGAATTACATGCGCGTTTTGGTTGGACGTGTTTCAGTGCATGAGATCCATCGGCTGTTTAATGACCACGGCGACAAACTTTTGGAAAGAAATATTCGTCGTTATCTGGGCCTTCACACCAATCGCGTCAATACGGCCATTCATGAGACTCTTTGTGATCAGCAACGTTCGGACAAGTTTTATTTCTATAATAACGGCATAACAGTGGTATGTGACAAGTTTGATTACAACGCCTTTCAAAAGTCGGATTACAAGGTCCAATTAAAAAATATGCAGGTTATTAACGGAGGGCAGACCTGCAAAACCATACAGGAAACCTTGAATAGCGTTTTGCCTGGCATGGCAGGGGAGTCAGCCTATGTCATGCTTCGAGTATATCAACTTGCTGAGACGCACAAAGATTTTATCCAAGACATAACATATGCAACAAATAGCCAGAATCCCGTTGATCTGCGTGATTTGCGTTCTAATGACCAGATTCAAAAACAACTTGAAATCGGTATATCCGATCTTGGATACACATATAAGCGGCAGAGAGAAGAGGGCGGAAGCGGGTCAAGCGTCATTACCAGTTCCATTGTTGCTGAATCTGTGCTGGCAATCTGGAGGCTGCGGCCGCATCAGGCAAAGTTTCGCCGCAAAGAGCACTTTGGAAAATTGTACGATGATATTTTTAAAAACCTGAATGCGGCTCAAGCGCTCCTTGCCGTTTTAATTTTTCGAACCGTTGAAAATGAGAGGAAACGTCCATCTTCGGAGTCCCCTCCCGCTTTTCTGCCGTATGCATCCCATTATATTTCTATGCTGATTGGTAAAAAACTTTTGGCTGACATGGCGGTCTCGGTACAGGAGGTTTCTCATCGGAATTTTCATGATCTTTACCAAAGGTATACAGAAAAGCAAACTGAATATCATGAGCAAGCCGTGAATGATCTGACTGACGCTTTGAAGTCATGTTATGGGGATAGGGAGATCTCATTACAGCAGCTTTCTGCTACCTTCAGGCGCGGCGATCTTCTTGAAATGCTGGGTACGCATGAATAACACATGGCAATACAGCATTGCTCATCAATGTGTGTGCCAAATCATAGAAGCCCAGAATCTCTGGGGAGAGAGTACCTGCCGGGTCTGGCTCCCGGAGCGCAACACAGTGGTCCGCGTTCCACTTTCCATGCTTCAGCCTTTGGAGGATGCTGGCGCCAATTCGTCCGGCCACATTGCCTATGTCGCCGCCGCCGCTCGGGTGGCAGACGCCTTGACCCAGGATGTGCTGCTTGCTCCCATCGAATCCACGGTCATCCCTTTGCCGCATCAAATCCGGGCCCTGACGCGCGCCGTCGAGCATGACAGGGTGCGTTATCTTTTGGCCGATGAAGTCGGGCTGGGCAAAACCATCGAGGCCGGGCTCATCCTGCGGGAGTTGAAGCTCCGCGGCCTGGCCCGGAGGATATTGGTCATCGCACCCAAGGGGCTTGCGACCCAATGGGTCAGTGAGATGCAGTTTCATTTCGGGGAGACCTTCCAGCTTGTATTGCCCGAGGACGTCAAGACCCTCAAGCGGATCGCGCCGGATTCCTTGCAGAATAAACCAAGCGCCGGCAATCATGACCGGGCGACGATTCCCGCCAATGCCTGGCAAATGTTCTCGCAGGTGGTGGCGCCCATGGATTCGGTCAAACCCATGGACAAACGCCGGGGATGGAGTGCGGCCCAGGTGGGCGAATTCAACCGGGAACGGTTTGATGACCTGATCTCCGCAGGCTGGGACCTTGTGATCGTAGACGAGGCGCATCGCCTTGGCGGCAGCACGGATCAGGTGGCGCGCTTTAAATTGGGCAAGGGCCTTTCCGAGGCGGCGCCGTATCTTTTGTTATTGTCAGCCACCCCGCATCAGGGAAAAACCGACGCCTTCCACAGATTGGTTTCCTTATTGGACGCCGACGAGTTTCCGGATATTTCGAGCGTCACCCGGGACAAGGTCCAGCCCTATGTGATCCGTACGGAAAAGCGCCAGGCCATCGACGCCGACGGCAACCCCCTGTTCAAACCCAGGCGCACCGAGCTGGCCTCCGTGTCGTGGGAGGCTCGCCATGATGCTCAACGCCGGTTGTACGAAGCCGTGACCGCATACGCCCGGGAGGGTTATAATCAGGCCATGATGGAAAAGAGGAATTACATCGGGTTCCTGATGATCCTGATGCAGCGCCTGGTGGTTTCCAGCACGGCGGCCATACGCACCACCCTTGAACGCAGACTCGAAGCCCTGGTCGCGCCTCAGGAGCAGATGAGCCTGTTTCCCGAGTTCTCCGAAGACGAATGGGCCGACCTGGACGGCCAGGAACAAATCGAGATGCTCTTGCAGAGCCGCTTCAAGGCGCTCAAGAACGAGCGGGCCGAGGTGAAACTGCTTTTGGACGCCGCCGCCGGATGCGAGCAGATCGGCCCCGACGCCAAAGCTGAAGCTTTGCTTGACTGGCTCTACCGCCTGCAATCCGAGGAAGGCGACCCGGACCTGAAGGCTTTGGTGTTCACCGAATTTGTGCCCACCCAGGAAATGTTGCGACAATTTTTGACGGAGCGCGGCTTCTCGGTCGTCTGCCTCAACGGTTCCATGGGCATGGAGGAGCGTAAGCGGGTGCAGGAGGACTTCGCCGGGGACGCCCGCATTCTGATTTCCACCGACGCCGGCGGCGAGGGATTGAACCTGCAATTCTGCCATGTGGTCATCAATTACGATATCCCATGGAATCCTATGCGGCTTGAGCAGCGCATCGGCAGGGTGGACCGCATCGGACAGACACATGTCGTGCGTGCGGTGAATTTTGTTTTCGAGGATTCCGTCGAGTATCGGGTGCGGGAAGTGTTGGAGACCAAGCTTGCGATCATCTTCGAAGAATTCGGCATCGACAAGACCGGCGATGTTTTGGATTCGGCGCAGGCCGGTAAACTGTTTGATGAAATGTATGTGGAGGCGATCCTCAACCCCGACCGCGTGACTGAATCCGTGGAGGCCGCTGTGGCCCGGTTGGAGGAACAGACCCGTGAGGCGAGGACCGGAGCCTCCATCCTGGGGGAGGCGGGAAACCTGGATCCAGGCGAGGCGCAACGCCTTATGACCCATCCTTTGCCCTATTGGGTCGAACGCATGACCGTGAGTTATCTTACCGCTAACGGCGGCAAGGCCGAAAAGAAGAAGCATGGATGGCGCCTCGAATGGCCTGACGGGGAAACCCTCCGGAACGTGGTCTTTAGCGGCAAGGAAGCGGATCAGCGGCCTGGATCCCTGCATTTGACCCTGGAAGAACCCAAGGTGCGGGGCCTGGCCATGCGCCTGCCTCGTCTGGCGCCCGGGCAACCCATACCCATCGTATCGATTCCAGGCTTGTCCGAAGAAATCCAAGGGGTCTGGTCCTTGTGGCGAATTGCCATCGCCTCCATGGAATGGAATCGTCGGCGCATCATGCCTCTGTTTTTGGCGGACAATGGGATGGTGTACGTGCCGACGGCAAAACGGATTTGGGATCTGATGCTTTCCGCGGACGCTGAGGTCGGCGCCATGTGGGACATGGATCTGGCAATGCAAGCTCATGAAAAGATGCATGAGGCTGCAGAGGAGCATGGCCGCCCGATCTATGAGGAGTTGGTTCGGGAACACCGGAACCGGATTTCCAGGGAACGGGAAAAGGCGGACTATGCTTTTGCAGCCCGGCGCCGGAACATAGAAAAAATCGGTCTGCCCCAGGTGCGCAATTATCGCCTGAATCTTCTTGACCAGGAAGAACATGATCTCAAAGAGCAACTTGACCGGAAGGCCCAGGCCTATCCCGAATTAACGCCGTTGCTGATGATACGCGTGGAGGGAAATCGTGAATAGCTGGCGGGATCAAATCCTGAATGAGTTCACCCCGAACGTGGCCAAATTGACCCTTGCGGCGGACCCGGACGGACTGCTCCTTGAGGAAGGAATTCTTGAAGGGGTTAGGGATCGGGGATTTGAATTGATCCCGTTCGAAGACCACATCGCATTCCGCTACGCCTATGAATCCAAATTCCGGTCCCGCTGGGATCGCGGCGAGCATACTGACCTCGTGGTCGTACTGCGTTCACAGGCCAGCGACCTGAATGGATTGCCATTCGATCTTTTGCAGGCCGGACGCAAACTATCCTTTAATTTAGGCGACATTTTTCCGAACCTCAGCTACCCGGTTGTCACGGCGCTGGAAACCGGAGACCTGGACGCCCTATATGGTGCGCAACAACGGCATGCCCCGGGCCAGTTGGGGGACAACGCCACCAAAGAGTTTGTCCTGCGCCACGTCTTTGAAATTGCGCCGGAACTGATCAAACAGCCATCGGATTTGCTTCGAGTTCTTCTCCGCCGGCATTACCGGGGTCGTCGAATACCGGATGCGCTGGATGCCCGTTTCATACAAATTTTGCGGCAGAACAAGGTGTTTGACGAGTGGCCGCTTGAGATTATCGTTTCAGACAGGGAAGCCTTTTTTGCCTTCCTGCAGGAACGGTGGCCTGTTTTTTTAGACCAAGCGTCGGCCGGAGCCGGGAAGGATATCGAACCTTGCAACTTGTCCATGGACGGCCCTGTCGACCTGCCCTTTGACCACGACGATATCCGCGTCTACATCGATAATCTTTTTATTGAGGGGCTCCTGCAGCCCGTGCCTCATGCCGCCGCCGATTCATTGAAGGACTCGTGGGTGCACATCGGCGTTCAGGATGCTTCCCGTGAAGACCAGCTTCTGCGTCTTGACAAACTCATTGCCAACCTGAATAGCTCTCTGCCTTCGGAAGAAGCGCGGCACACAGAATGGTTTCGGTTTGCGCGTGGGTGGGCGGAATTGATTCTGCTTTTCCATGAAATGTCCGGCTCCGATCACGAGGACGCCTTCCAAAAAGTGCAGAGCCTCCGGGATCAGCTGGACGAGAGGTTCACCGGCTGGTTGCTAAAACGCTACGCCGGCCTCGTCAATCTTCCGCCGGCGCCTCCGGTCATGCTTCACCATATGCCTCGATTCTTGGCCAGACAGGTGGAGGACGACGCGGTAAAGGTCGCCATGGTCGTGGTGGACGGCCTTGCCATGGACCAATGGCTGGTCATCCGCAATATTTTAAATAAAAAATACCCTGGACTGCGATTCCGAGAGCAATCGGTGTTTGCCTGGGTTCCAACCCTCACGTCTGTATCCAGGCAGGCTGCATTCGCCGGTAAGGCTCCAGCTTTTTTCCCGAATAGCATCATGACCACCAATAAGGAACCGGCTCTCTGGGCCCAATTCTGGGCCGATCAGCGGCTGTCTCAGCAAGAGGTGATATTCATGAAGGGGCTCGGCGACGGCGACGTCGAAAACGTGGCGGAGGCCTTGTCCCATCCAAAGGCTAAAGTCGCCGGTCTGGTCGTGGACAAGGTGGACAAGATCATGCATGGAATGGAGATGGGAACCGCCGGCATGCACAACCAGGTGCGGCAATGGGCGGAACAACCCTACCTGCACTCCTTGTTTGAATTGTTGCAGGATAAAGGCTATCGCATCTTCCTGACCTCGGACCATGGAAACATCGAGGCCGCGGGATGCGGCCGGCCCAAGGAAGGCGGCGTTGCCGACCTGCGGGGCGAGCGGGTGCGTATTTACCCCGGCGCCATTCTGCGCGACCAGGTCAAGGAACGGTTTCCAGATGCACTGGAATGGGGAAGCGCCGGACTGCCCGAGAACTACTTCGCCCTTATCGCCCCCGCCAGACGAGCCTTTATCAATGAAAAAATTAGTATTGTGGGACATGGCGGAGTTTCCATCGAAGAGATCATCGTCCCACTTATACAAATAGAAAAAGAGAGTATGAATGCCTTATAGTAAGCGTGCAAAACAGATAGGAATAGATCGCCTCGTTCGTCTTCAGTGGCTGGAAAAAACAACAAATCTTTTACTGGCCGGAAATGAGGCGCCAGAAGTAAAATTGGCGTTGCAAGAAGAACTGTCAGGAGCATTCCGATCCAACAATACTAAAGTACGCGGCTCCATTGATAAATCAATAACCATACTGTTGAAAATCTGGAGCAATGTTCCGAAAGAACTTCTCCCCCTGAAGGAAGATGGCCACAAGCTGTTAAGGACTTTGCACCGTGAGAATCATATTGCAGTACATTGGGGAATGACCATGGCGGTGTATCCTTTTTGGGGCGCCGTCGCCACCCAAACAGGCAGACTCTTAAACTTGCAAGGGTCTGCGGCAGCCTCTCAAGTACAGCGACGCATCATGGAGGACTATGGAGAACGGGAGACTGTATCCCGAAGGGTCCGATATGTATTGCGCAGCTTTTTGGATTGGGGGGTGCTTGAAGAAACATCCCAAAAGGGCATTTACACCTCCCGAGAAAAGATTGTGATTGATGATGTCCATCTAATATCCTGGCTCTTGGAGGCGTCCCTCTACGCAAGAAACAACAACTCGTCGCCGATGCAGGACTTATTATCGAGTCCCAGCCTGTTCCCCTTTCAAATCAATCCTATCCATGCCGGGGTTTTAGCCGGCATGTCGCCCAGGCTGGAGTGTTTACGCCATGGCGTCGACCAGGATCTCATTATGCTTAAAAACCAAAGTGCGCTGTGATGATTGCCGCGGCATGTTGTCCCAAATTGTAAAAAGAATTCTTTCTTCTATACGTGCAAATCCTTCCGGCCAGGAAGATTTGTTTTTTCACTGTTTACTCCTAAATTGAATAACTATTTGATTTTATAATAGTAGTTTGGGTTCCGATAATACCATAGAAGAGTCGCTATTCTATATGGGGTGGAAAGACTGTTTATTGCGGGCATTGCCATAACCTGGCTTATATGCATGCGGCAGAGCAAGACTGATACCAAGTTGCAATCTATTAAGTAATATGATATGGTCGTTTCAAAAAGGAGGCGACCATGGGAAAAGTGACAAAAGCCAAAGAGCATCTTACGGTCCAGGAAATTCAAGATCGGATAAGGGAAACGGTGGGGTTCCCCCGGGTTTTAAAATGGCTTGTTGTATTGAATGCCCTGGTGGATCCGAGGCCCGCCAATGAGATAGCGCTTCATTTGAATCTGGCGACTCAAACCGTTCATAACATTGTCTCTCAGTATAACAATAAGGGGCCGGATGCACTGGACGGCCCCGGCAAGGGTGGGCGATACAAGGCGTATTTGTCCTTGCAAGAGGAAGCTGAGTTTTTAGAGCCCTTCCAGGAGCAGGCTCTTACCGGTAAGATTGCAACCGCAATGGAAATCAAGGCCAAACTGGAAGGGCGCTTAGGGCATTCAGTGCATAAAACAACAGTATATCGAATGCTTAAGCGTCACGGATGGAGAAAAATTGTTCCAAGAACTGTTCATGTTCAGAGTGACGCCAAGCAACAAGAGGACTTTAAAAAAAATTCCCGGACATTGTAAAAGAGGCTCTGGACTTCAGGGCACCC
>NZ_FQZU01000052.1 GCF_900142135.1 Desulfatibacillum alkenivorans DSM 16219
TGAGGATTCTTCCCTGGCCATCCTGGAGGGGGCGATGAGTCCGCCGGACTCCTAAAAAAAGGGCTGAAACGCCCTGAAATGTTCAAACCACCCCTCCGGCAAATCCAATCGCGGATTTTGGGCCTATATTGACTTATCGGCAGGGGCGTGAAAAAAATGAATGCTGCGGCCCGTTTCAGCGGGTCCGGAAACAGGATTCGGACTTTGAAAGAAGATGCAATGACCTCCATTATACAAATAAAAGCCGGCTGGCTGATCGACGGAACAAGCGCTCCAGCCGCTGAAAATGTCATTTTAACCATTGAAAACGGCGTGATCAAAAGCCTGGACCATGCCGGGCCAAAGGAATCCGCCTCCATTTTGGATTATTCCGGCTGCACCATCCTGCCGGGTTTGACCGACGCCCACGTGCATTTGGTCATGTCCGGAACCACGGACATGGCAATCCGGGAAACCCAGCTTTTCGTCGCTTACGAAAAATCCGCGCCGGTCATTGAGCGGCATCTCAAGGAGTCTTTGAAAAGCGGCGTGACTTCCATCCGCGACGGCGGCGACTGGGGCGGCCACGCCCTTCGCTTCGTCCGGGAGAATGGGGACATTCCGGTCATGGCCAAATGCGCAGGCAAGGCGTGGAGGGCGGACAAACGCTACGGCAAGCTGGTGGGGCGTCCTCCCAAAGACGGCCAAACCCTGGCCGGGGCCATCGCCGAAGACGGACAAAACCCGGATTTTATCAAGGTGGTGGGCTCGGGACTCAACAGCCTGATCGAGTTCGGCAAGCAAACGCCGCCCCAGTTCTCCCGGGAGGAGCTGTCCCAGGCCGTGCAGGCCGCAAAGAAACTGGGCCTGGAGATCATGATCCACGCCAACGGGGACGAGCCCGTGCGCATCGCCGTGGAAGCCGGATGCCAGTCCGTGGAGCACGGCTTTTTCATGGGCCAAGACAACCTGAAGCGCATGGCCGACAACGGAACCGTGTGGGTCCCCACCGCCGTCACCATGGAGGGCTACGCCCAATCCATCCTGGACGACGACCCGAAAAAGGCCGGCGCCCTGAAAAACCTGGACGCCCAGATGGAACTCATCTCCCAGGCCCGGGAACTGGGGGTTACCATGGCTTTGGGCACGGACGCCGGCAGCACCGGCGTGCATCACGGAAGATCCCTATGGCGCGAGATGGCCTTGTTTATGAAGGCGGGATTTTCCTTGGAAGAGGTGATTTGCGCCGCGGCCAAGAACGGCGCAGACCTGTTGGGGTTGAACGATCAGGGAACCATTGCTCCCTGCAAGGCCGCAACCCTGGTTATGGCCAAGGGCTCGCCCCAAGACCTGCCCGCCAGCCTGCAGCAACCCGCCGCCGTTATGGTGCGAGGAAAACAGGTTGTTTAAGGCCCTTGTTTGAAAATGGGGCCTTAAACATCTCCCTCCGCCCGCCGGCCATGCCGGACCTTGATTATCCTCTCCGGCCGCGCCTTTTGCGCTGACGCGCCCAGGCAAAAAAAGCCTTGCCTGGGTTGCCCTGGTTGAGGGGCGCCCATGTTATCAATGCAGCCAGAAGGCTATACAACTGCATTTGCTTATCCATCCCAGGAAAATGGCCTCATATTTTCCGAATACTTTTTTGTCGACATTTTTTCCTTTCCCCTCGTCATATCATTCAAAACCGGTTAGCTGTGCAAGACGGGAAGCGCGGCCGCGGCCTTTGAAAAAATGGAGTGCATTCAATCACAAACGTTTTGTTCCAAAAACTGAAATACTGAGAGGTGAACCATGCAAAGAAAATGGAAAATGACGGGGCTGGCCATGGTATGCGCTTTGGCGCTGGCGGCGGGAAGCGCCTATGCAGGTCCTGTGGGAAAAGTCCAGGCAAGGCAAATGGGCAGAATTCACCAGGGCGTGAAGTCCGGGCAGTTGACGCCCGGCGAAGCCAGGGCTTTGGCTCATCAGCAAAGGATGATCAGGCAAACCAAAAGGGCTTTCCTTTGCGACGGCCGCCTTGTTCCCTATGAGCGCGCCGTCCTTCGCAACATGCAGCAGCGGGCAAGTGCAAACATCGCATGGAAAAAGCATAACGGGCGCCATCGTTAATATCCCTAATACCGTTTGATTGCGGGAGCGCCGGCGAATTTCAAACCGCCGGCGCCCCCTGCGGCGTATGATAATCAACTATCCTTCCATAAAACTCAGCGAAGTCTGGATCAAATCCCAATTAATTCCTATTTTTTATGCAACCGTATATTTCAAGGTATGTGATTATAACTAATTGAATTAAAGGGTTTTTATTGATATATTGAATGCTCTTGCCATGGAGGCGTATATTGTGATACAAACAATCCAATACCAGTCTAAACAGTAATAAATAACATTTTTAGGCGGCTGCTGCCATTGTTCTCCAAAGCGAAAATAGTATGGAGCGCAGGCCTTGTGATGTTGTGCGCGTATTTGTGGTGGGGCGTCTTCGCCGCCAGTACACAAGAGGCGCCCGTCCCTTTAAAATCCTCCAACCCCGCGATTGTGCGCCAAATGCAAGGCGTCTTAATGGAGGCCGGAATTTCCGGCGAGCATGTTGTTTCCATATCGGCGGACAGGGTTGTTATGGAAAAGATACAAATGGGCCCTGTGCGCTTTGGGCTGAGGAGCACGGCCCGGTTGGAAAACGCCGGAATCAAAGTTTTCGGCGGCTTCAATCCGGGCAACCCGCAGCCAGGGCGGCGGCCCAGCTTTTCAGGCCTGTTTTCCAGGGATCCATCTAAAGAGCTTACCGGGTTTGCAAGGGCTGTTCCGTTATTTTTCAAACCCTTGCGCATGGATTTTTATTCCGGCGAAATTCCCATGGCAGGCATTTCGGCAGGGGCTGCCGTTTTGGATATGGACCGGCGGGTTATCGCCTTTTCAAAGCATGTTGTGGTTCGCTCGGAAGGAAGAAGGCTGACAGCCGAGAGAGCGGAGTTTTCGCCGGAAACGGGGGAACTTTTCATTCCGGGACCCTACAAATTAAGGACCGCGCAGGGAGTCTGTTCCGGAGATTGCCTTAAAACCGACGTTTTGCTCCAAGGCGATTGGTCTTCATCATGATCAGATGCAAATCACTCGTAAGGCTCTTAAATGCAAAGAGGGAACGGCAAAGATTATGATTAAGAATCGAATTTGGTCCAACACAATAGCCGGTTTATTCATCATTTTATTCATTTTGACGGCTCCTTATTGCGCATGGGCCGAAGCTTCCGGGGATTCCCAGGCTTTAACGGACGAGGGGCGGGCGTTGTTTTTCAATCACGGCGAACCCGAGTATTCCAAAGTTCTGGCGGCTCACGAAAAGTTCGAGGCCGCGGTCGCAAATGACTCCGCCAACCAGGAGGCCCGGTTATTTCTCGCCGGGTCCAGGCTGGCGGCGTTCATGCTGGAGCAGGGGAGCGGAGCCGGGTTTGAGACCTTGCGGGACCTGATGGAAGCCTTTGGCATGCATCGCAATAGCGAGGAAGACCCGGGAGAAGCTCCCTACAGCTTATCCCCCGGCGTTCAAACGGAGGAAGGCGTTATTTTGCCCCGCGTAACGCCGGGCGGAGAAGACGTGCGCGTTTTCCTCCACGGCGCCTTTGTGGAAACAATCGACGCCTCCCTGGCGGACCTGGACGCAATTGACTCTTCCCTGGTAGTGGAATTAACGCCGGATGAATTGGGCGATCCCCTCGGGCTGGGATGCGAAATGGACCATGGCGACGTCCTGGCTTTCAAAGCGGGGCTGAACCTGATGAAGTCCGTGCTGCTGATCGCTTCCGCCTATAACATGGATGTGGATATTCGGGCCTTGGTTGCACTCAGCAACGCCGGAATTTTCCAGTTTCAAAGGGACGTAATAGACGCCTATCAGGATTTTGGAGAACTGCTTCCCGCGGGCGCGGTTTCGGCGGATGGAAAAGCGATCCTCGCCCGGGCGAAGACATCCTTTCTGGCGGGCTTGAATGCGGCCCAGGAAGCCCATAGCTTTATTCTTGCGGAGTACGAAGGCGGGGTTGACGATCAAGGCGACGAATTTCTTTTTATAGGCTCGGAAGAAGAAAAGCGCTTGCTGGAAACGGGCGACAAGGTCATTCAGGATCTGAAAGACTCGCTGCTCGACAACACGGAATTCGTCTACACCCATAGCATGGAAGCATGGATCTTGACCGACTCCCGGCAGTGGCCGGGCTGGGAGCTTTCCCTGGAGCTTGAAAGGGACCAGGACGGGGTATTGATATCCGGCAATTCCTATATCCGTCAGTTCGGCGCTGACATGGACGACCCTCCCCCCAATGACGATTTTGGCGACGCCCTGGCTCTCACAGGATCATCCGGCGCAGCCTGGGGCCATAACGCCAACGCATCCTCCGAGGCCGGCGAGCCTTCCCACGCAGGGCATTTGGACGCCTCTGTATGGTGGACATGGACGGCGCCGGAATCCGGAAGTTATTTTTTCAAGGTCTACGACGCCTATTGCGATACGGTTTTGGCTGTGTACACAGGAAACTCCGTGGACGGACTCACGGAAGCCGCCTCCAACGACAACCCTAACGGAAACGATGGATGGAACGGAAGCGAGCTGTTCTTTTCAGCATCAGCCGGGGTTGTGTATCACATTGCCGTGGATTCAAAATCCTGCCGGGACGAATTTTACCTCACCTGGGATAAGGAATTGAATTTTGAACCAAACCTGCATAGGCCCCAAGTCTTTTTAGGCTCCTACGAATGCCGGATAGGACGCTTCAACCCGGACGGTGAAGATCCCATCGTCACAAACGGGGATTCCATCCCCCACTGGGAGATTTTAAAAACAGCCGGCGCCGCGGACGGTTTTACCGGAACCTACACCTTTTCAGGCCCCGCATGGCTGCCCTGCCAGGGGACCGTCCAGGGAACCCGCGTTTCCCAAAATACGGAAACCCAAGCCTATGACCTGAACCGGCTATTCGGAAACACGGGCAAGGATCCCCTCGACGTTCGGGATTCGCTTCCCGAATGGGATTCCAGCAATGACTTGATTGGAGGGAGTTTTGGCGGAAACCCCGTCTTGAACGGCACCCTGCGCGACGCACTCACCAATGATGATTTGACCAGGCTGCTGGAACTCCAGCCGGGGGGAGATTTCACCATTCCAACCCTGCCCATTGTCATTGACGGAGATCCCGGCGACTGGACCCAGGACGCGTTGGTCTTTACGGACCCCTCGGGAGATGGAAACAGCCCCGCCGGGACGGACCTGAAAGACGTCTACCTTGCCTATGACGGCGCCGGGAATCTATGCGCCGCCATGACCACCTATGACGGAAGCCCCAGCGGGTATAATTACAGGCTGGCATTCATCAATCCGGTCACAAGCGTTTCCGCCTGCTTGTATGCAGACCGTAACAATGACGGGGGAGTGATTGCATGGCGCGCCTATTGCTCCCGGTATTTCGGTTACGGCGGGACCGGACCTTATGACGCCGCCGCCGGAGACTCGTTCATTGAATTCCGGGCGCCGCTGCCGGTTTTGGACAATATCTCCGGAGGCGTCAGCGGCTCCACGCTGCGGGCGGCCATATACGCGGACGATAACAACACGCACGTACGCGTGGATGCCAACGGCGTTATCACAGGCGAAATTTCGTGCGGCGATTGCGCAAGAAAATCCGCTGAGGGCAGGATATACATCTACGCTTATTCCAGCGGCGACCTGTCCACGGCCGCGCTTCTGGCCAGCGCCTATGTGGACGGTCCCGGAGCCTACACCCTGGAGGGCCTGCCCGTAGGCCAGGAAGTGTATCTTTATGCGATTTACGATGCGGACGGAACCGGCGTAAAAAATTTCGGGGACATCCAGGGCGACTCCCTGGGCCAGACCATCGTTACCCAGGAGGGAACGGTTTCCGGCATTGTCATTAATCTGGACGATTTATTGGACGAAAACGATATCCGGACCGGCGGCGAGGTGTACCGGGTGTACGGCAGCACAACCTGGAGCACGGCTGAATGCACGGAAGGCGGCGTGGACGAAGTTCCGTGGGGCGATGGATGGACCTTGCTGGGCAAGGGGAAATCCACCCAGACCATGGCCGTGGACAAAGCCTGCACCGCCATTCTCATCGTCTGGGGAGAGGAGCCCCGATTCTATCTGGACGCCTTTACCGATGAAATTGCAAACGCCCACTTCGTTCAAGAAGACGGAAGATGCTACAGCACATCCTCTCTCAGCCATCCCGAGTTTTTGGAAAACGCCCCTGACGCCCATGGCGCCTGGACCACAGGGCCGGGCTATGCTTTGTTTTCCATGCCCGGCGGAACGAATGCACTGGATAACGGCGCAGGTTCTTTAAAAATCACTTTGGTCGCCGGCCAATGGGGGGACGTCAACGGCGACGGCGGCGTGGGCCTGTCCGATGCGGCCGCAGCCATGCAAATAGCAACCAAGACGTCCAAAGCATACACCCCCGGTCCCCTCAGCGACTGCGACGGGAGCGGAAGCCTTGGGCTGGCCGACGCCCTGATTGTCATGAATCGCGAGGCGGGCGTGTACAGGCCGGAGCCCATCCGAACCGTCGCCTTGCTTGACGATCAAAGCCTGGATTTTTCAACAGGCGAAGTAAATCCCGCCAGCCAGGCCGACCTTCTGGTGCAGAATGACAACCCCTTTGTGGAATGCAATCTCTTCGGCCTCGTTTCCGGCGGCGGCATGGAATGCCATTATT
Source organism: Desulfatibacillum alkenivorans DSM 16219 (assembly GCF_900142135.1). Taxonomy (GTDB): domain Bacteria; phylum Desulfobacterota; class Desulfobacteria; order Desulfobacterales; family Desulfatibacillaceae; genus Desulfatibacillum; species Desulfatibacillum alkenivorans. Next base: position 6,705 of record NZ_FQZU01000052.1, read on the forward strand.
TGCTGTCCCAAGAGGATTTTCAGGCCATGTGCGCTTCCAAAGAAGTTTTTGATGAATGCATTCCGTACACCATAGCCTGGAATGTGCATCATGACGCGGGAAAACGGATTCAGTTCGTCAGAACCCAGGAAGGGTTCTACGCCTTGATATTCCTGAGAGCCTATGACGGAAACTCCCTGACCATCGATTATGTGTACCCCTACGGCGCCTACTCCTGGCTGCCCTAAGCTGCACGCACTATACAAATTCATCTTCCTTGCCAGGGCGGTCCACTTTTCCGGACCGCCCTGGTTGAGGGGGCGCCCGGGTTGTTATGGAATGATGCAGGTTGTGCAGTTGCTTTTGGTTTTTTCACCCAAGGAAGATTCTTGCCGCCAAGGGAAGGCATGGAGCCAAAAAGGTTTCGGGCGGCTCAGGCAATGCTTCCTGAAAAGCCTCTTTCCGAACACGGGCGTCGGTGCTCGGTCAATACAAAAATTTGAACACTCGGACATTTTTTATTGACAACGATATAGATACTGTGGTTTGTTTTTAGTCGAACAACGTCATTGTTCTTTTTTTTGGCCCCGCGACCGACCAGGCGTCCGGTAAACAGGACGGACGGCCGGTCGAGGCCGCCAAACCCCGAAACGCTCCTATTCAGGCCTTGTTTTCACATCGGGCGCAAGGGGATTCTCCAAGCTGAAAAAACATTCCAAGCCCATACGGAGCGCCCATGCCCCCAATCCCCGAACTGGAAGAAATCCGCCGCAAACAGATCATTGACGCCGCGCTGCTCACCATATCCAACAAAGGGTACGCCAAGGCCACCATGGCGGAAATCGCCCAGGCGGCCAATATGTCCAAGGGCGGGCTGGCCCATTATTTTAAAACCAAACGGGAGCTTTTTCAGGAGGCTTTCACCGAGTTTTACCGTATGATTTTTGAAAGGGTGGAGCGCGAGGCCGCGGAGATAGAAGATCCCATGGACAAGCTCCTGGGTTTTGAAAGCCTGTTTGACGCCGGCGACCCGGACGTGGTGTGGGGATATCCGCTCTTGTTTGACTGCATGTCCGTGGCCGGGCGGGACCCCGAGTATCGCGTGCTGTTCAGCGACTGGGTGGACAAGTGGGTGGATCTTTTATCCCGGATTATCCGGGAGGGCATGGAGGCCGGCATATTTTCCCCGCTCAAGCCCGAACCCATGGCCCGGGCCATATCCGCCGTGTACCAGGGGATAGCCACAAGATGGTTTTTGGCCAGGAAGGACCACAGCCGGGACTGGGCTTTGGAGTCGTACCATAACGCCATCCGGGGGCTTATGGCCCCTTATATAATTGCCAATCACACATAACCCTGCACATCGGTTTGGAGGGATCTCAACCTTGCCGAGCCGGATAAACAAAAGGAGGAGACATGCCGATATTCGAAAGTACGGAAAAAATGTACGAAGTCCTGGGGGGGCTGTTTACCGGTCTGATGAACGACGAGGAAGTTCTGGAAAAGGCCTTGAAAGCCAATATCACCATTTTATTCAATATTTCCGAGCCCAGCGGCCAGATTTGGCTGGATCCCAAAAGCCAGGGCGTCATTTGCGGCAAGGCCGACCTCAAGCCGGACGTCACCATGGATCTCTCCGGCGACACTTGCCACAATTTTTGGCTGAAAAACATTTCCCTGCCCGTCGCCATCGCCAAAAGAAAGGTCAAGACCAAGGGGCCTCTGCCCAAGGTGCTCAAGCTCCTGCCCCTGCTCAAGCCCGCCCACGAAGCCTATCCCGAAATCGCCAAAGCCAACAATCTTCCCCTCTAATCCAAGGAGCCCTGCATGACCTACAACGAACTTGAACTTGAGCTCACCGAAGAGCAGATCGCCCTGAAACGGGAGACCCACAAATTCGCCAAGGAAGTAATGCGGCCTGCTTCCATTGAGCTGGATCAACTGGCCGATCCCGAAGACGTCATCAAAAGCCCGGCTTACTGGAACGTCATGAAAAAAGGCTATGAACTGGGCTATCACTCCATTTTCATCCCGGACACCTGGGGCGGCATGGGCCTGGATCCCCTGGACGTGCACATCGTCCTGGAGGAGCTTGGCTGGGGCGCGGGCGGCATGGCCATCGGCCTGTGCGTTGGGTGCTTTCCGGCGTTTTTCAGCTCCATGGTGCCCACGGACAAGCTCATCGACGACGTCATCCTGCCGTTCTGCGAATGCGACGACGCGTCCTTTATCGGATGCTGGGGCATCACCGAGCCCGAGCACGGCACAGACACCCTGTCTCCGGGCACGGAAATGTTTTCCAACCCGGACATCTGCTGCGACGTCAAAGCCCGGCTGGACGGAGATGAATGGGTGATTTCCGGCCAGAAATCCGCCTGGGTTTCCAACGGAACCGTGGCCACCCACTGCCTGTGCTTTTTGACCATCGAGCCTTCCATGGGCATGGCCGGCGGCGGCATCTGCGTGATTCCCACGAACCTGCCCGGCGTCCGGAAAGGCAAGCCCCTGGACAAGATGGGCCAGCGCGACCTGAACCAGGGGGAATTGTATTTCGACAACGTGCGCATTCCCAAGGATTACATGATGGTGGACCAGGAAGCCTACGACGGCATTCTGGACCTGACCCTGGCCACGGCCAACGCGTCCATGGGCGCCATTTTCACCGGCGTGGCAAGGTCGGCCTTTGACCTGGCCTTGGATTATTCCAAAAAGCGCATCCAGGGAGGCAAGCCCATTTTTCAGCACCAGATGATCAAGCATAAGCTGTTTTCCATGTTCATGAAGGTGGAAGCCGCCCGCGCCCTGTCCCGGGCCGCCTTTGTTTACAACCTGAACAACTCGCCGCCTTTGACCGAGTACTCCATCGCCTCCAAGGTGTTCTGCACCCAGACCGCTCTGGAAGTGGCCAACGACGCGGTGCAGATTTTCGGCGGCGTCGGCTTGAGCAAGGAGTATCCCATTGAAAAGATTTTCAGGGACGCCCGGGCCTCTTTGATCGAGGACGGCGCCAACGACACCCTGATGATCACGGCGGCGCATCAGTTTTAAGGAGTCATCTATTCACGCAAGTTAAAAAAGGGGGAAAGTATGCCAGGCAATTTGGAAAGTCTGCCCATTTTTCAATTGGTGGGCGCCAAGGACATCGACCCGGATAAAACCGCCTATATCTTCGTCCGAGACGACGGCAGCGACGAAGTCATTTCCTACGGCGCTCTTTTCGACAACGTCAACCGCATGTCCCGCGTTTTAAAAGGCGCGGGAATAGGCAAGGGCGACGCCTTCGCCCTCATCATGCGGAACCATGCGGAATTTTTGTACGCCTTGTTCGGCGCCCTGTCCATCGGGGCGGTGGCCGTGCCCGTGGACCCCAGGTCCGTGGGCCGCAAACTGTCCTTTCAGATCAACAACACCAAGTGCAAGGGAGTGATCGTGGAGGACAACCTGGTGGGCTCCATCCGGGAGGTGGAGAGCGACATCCAGGGCGCCCCTGTGATCGGAGTTTTGTATAAGAACCACCACGGCGTGGCGCCCATGGACGGCTACCCGGCGCTCAATGAGGTTCTGGCGGCCCAAAGCCCGGACCTGCCGGACGACCTGCCGCCTTTGGATTTCGCCGCGCCCGCCCAGATCATCCACACCTCGGGCACCACGGGCGACCCCAAGGGCGTGGTTTTGAAGGCCGACAGGTACATGATCTACTCCCTGTTGGGACAGATCATCTGGCAATACGACGACTCGGACGTCCTCTACACCGGCCTGTCCATGACCCACGGCAACGCCCAGTCGGTCACGGTCATTCCAAGCCTTGCCAAGGGCATACCCGCCGTGGTTTCCGAGCGGTTCACCAAAAGCAAGTTGTGGGACATCTGCCGCAAGTACGGATGCACGTCCTATTCGCTTTTGGGCGGCATGATGGCCGGCATCTACAACGAACCGCCCAAGGAAAACGACGCCGACAACCCCGTCGTCCGGGTGATCAGCGCGGGCACGCCCTTAGCCATTTGGGAGGCCTTTGAAAAACGGTTTAACGTGAAGATCCACGAATGGTACGGCGCCGTGGAAGGCGGCCTGGCTCATCAGCCGCCCGGGACCGGCCCCGTCGGCTCTTTCGGCAAGCCGCCCGAAGCCCTTATCGAAATGAAAGTGGTGGATGAAAACGACGAGGAAGTTCCTCCCGGCCATCTGGGCGAGTTGGTTTCCAGGATGAAAAGCGGCGAAACCACGGTGGAATATTACGGCAAAAAGGAAGCCTCGGCGGAAAAAACCCGGGGCGGTTGGCTCCGAAGCGGGGACATCTGCCACACGGACAAGGACGGCAACTTCTATTTTGATTTCCGCAAAGGAGGCGGGCTTCGCAGGCAGGGCGATTTTATTCAGCCCGACTACGTGGAGCGCATCATCGGCGAGCACGAGACCGTGTCCGAAGTCTGCGTGTACGGCATTCCCGCATCCACGGGAGCGCCCGGCGAATCCGATCTGGTGGCGGCAATCGCCCCTTTTGAGGGCGGAAAGGTGGACGTGGAAGCCGTAAAGGCCCTGTGCCTGGAAAAGCTGGAGAAAAACGCCGTGCCGTCCTATTTCCAGTTGGTGGACGAAATTCCCAAGACCATCAGCGAAAAGGCCCTGGACCGGGTGTTGAAGGATAATTTCGCCCCCGGCGCGGATAACGTGACGGCGGTGTTTTGATAAAAATTGTAAGGAACTGAATTTGTTGGGTTGCGAAGTCCGTAAACGTCACCGCTTGAGTGGCGACCTGAGCCGGACTTCTTAACCCAACCTACGGCTCTGCTTGATGCGACGTAGGTTGGGTAGAGCTTGCGAAACCCAACAAAAATTATTGCGCAGATCGTTTGTTTGCAATGCTCGGTTCCGAAAAGAAGGAGAAGAGCAATGTTTGACAATTGGAAGCAAGCCTACCTGCCGGACTCCACCTTTCCCGACCGTAAGGTGGATAAGGAATTATGCAGCCGATGCAAACGCTGCTACGAAGCATGCCCCACTTTCGGCCTGGACCTGGACGAAGAGGGCTATCCCGTCCCCATCGGCTACGGCGGCATGGAGCAGGCCTGCCTGAATTGCTGGAACTGCGTGGCCGTCTGCCCCACGGGCGCCATGCAAATGGACGGCCCCTACAAGGTGGAGCAAGGGCCCTTCAAGACCCAGCTTCAAGGCGCCATGGCCTATCCCGATCCTCTTGGCCTTAATGGAACAAGGCCTTACGAGGACTTTCGTGAGGACTTGACGGACGTGGAGCGCACCATTTACGAACGCCGCTCCAACCGGCTGTTCAAGAAAAAGCCGGTGCCCAAGGAGTTGATCAACCGGGTTTTGGAGGCCGGGCGGTTTGCGCCCTCCGCCGGAAACTGCCAGCCGTACAAATTCATTGCGGTCACCAATAAAAACGCCATCAAGACCATAGAGCGGGAGGCCATGAAGACCCTCAAGTTCTTCAAAAACCTGTATCACAACAAGGACGGTAAAAAGCCGGCGTGGAAAACCGCCTTGTTCACCGCTCTCAGCCAGGTAATGGTCAACGAAATGGACCCCCGGCCTTACACCGCCGTGGAAAAGGCCGAACGCTGGGACGACGCCATTTATTGGGATTGCCCGGCCATGATCATGCTTTTGAAAAACACCCACGGCATCAGCAATCCGGACCTGGACCTGGGCATATGCGCCCAGAACATGGTTCTGGCCGCCCATTCCCTGGGCCTGGGCACCTGCTACATCAGCCTGTCCATCAAGCCCTTGCACTATCCGCACATGAAGTCATTCAAAAGAAAACTGGGCGTAACGCCCCCATGGGAGCCCGTGACCTCCATCGCCCTGGGATATCCCAAGGGCAAGATCGACGCGGCGGTCAAACGGGATTCCCCCGTGGTAGATTGGATCGAATAGGAGGGAGTTTAATTTTATGGAAAACGTTTACATCATCGGCCTTGGGATGATCCGGTTTCAAAAATACCCGGACCGGACCGTCCGCGATATGGCCCAGGAGGCGACCATCCTGGCCCTGGCCGACGCAGGCATTACAAAAGAAGACCTGACCGCGGCGTACTTCTCCAATACCTTTTGGGGGATGTACACCAACCAGCATTCCATCCGGGGCCAGTGCATTTTGCGCTCCATGGGCATAGGCCGCATTCCCGTGACCAACGTGGAAAACGCCTGCGCGGGCGCGTCCACGGCCTTGAACATGGCGGTCATGGGAATCAGGTCCGGCGCCCATGACGTGGCCCTGGCCTTGGGATCGGAAAAAATCACCCACGAAAACAAGGGATTCGCCCTGGGCGCCTATGCCTCGTGCATGGACCTGGAGCGGATAGAGGATTCCATCAAGCTCTTTGAGGAAATGAGCCAGCGCCTGACCCCGGGGGCCGCCGATCAGGACGGCGCGCCCGGCGAAGGCCGCAGCATTTTCATGGACGCTTACGCCATGGGCTGCCGGTGGCACATGCAGAAGTTCGGCTCCACCCAGGAGCAATTGGCGCTCATTTGCTCCAAGAACCATTTTCACGGGTCCCTGAACCCTCTGGCTCAATATCAGTCCGTGATGACGCCTGAAGAGGTCCTGGCCGACAAAAAGGTGGCCTATCCTCTGACCCGCGCCATGTGCGCGCCTGTGGGCGACGGCGCCGCGGCGGTCATTGTGTGCTCGGAAAGCTATTTGAAAAAGCTGAAGGACCCCAGGCCCGTCAAGATTCTGGCCTCCATTCTGGGAACCGGACAGGACCGGGACCTGGACGGCGAGGACATCGGCGAGCGGCTGGTCAAGATCGCCTACGACAAAGCGGGGGTCGGCCCCCAGGACATCAGCCTGGCCGAACTCCACGACGCCACCACCTACGGCGAACTGCACCAGACCGAGGCCATGGGATTCTGCCCCATGGGCGAAGGCGGTCCCTGGGCCGAAACCGGCGCCACTCGCCTGGGAGGCAAACAGCCCGTGAACACTTCCGGCGGTTTGGAATGCCGCGGCCATCCCATCGGCGCTTCGGGCCTGGCCCAGATTTACGAACTGGGCTTGCAGCTTCGGGGCGAAGCCGGCGCCCGTCAGGTGGAAGGCGCTCGTTTAGGCCTGGCCGAAAACGGCGGCGGCAACATCGGCGTGGAGGAAGCGGCCATGTGCATCCACATCCTGGAAAAGGCCAATTAGCAATAAGTTGCCATTGAACAAAAAAATATGAGCTATATGCTTTTATGAGCAAACAGGATTTCCGGGGACATGAACTTATCTCGCTGATAGTCATGCAATGCACTGAGCAAGACCATGGAGATAAGTATCGTGTCCCCGTGAAATCGTTTTTCCCAATAACCCTATTGCCTGCAGGTGCGTATTACTCTCCTGCCAATAACCGCATCAAATATACGGTTTCGGACAGCCCCAACCTTCCGTCCTCGCTCACATCCGCCCATTTATATCCGTTTTCACCCGCCGTGTTTCCGGTCATGACTTTGAGGCTGAGGATCAAATCCGCCATATTCTTTTCTCCGTCCCGGTTTACGTCTCCCTGAATGTTAAAAAGGTCCCGGGTGTTTTCATACAAAGACGCGGATCTGTCCGCCCGTATCACGGCAATGTCCGGCCTGCCGTCCCCGGTAAAGTCTCCCACTGCGCACACGCCGGGGCTGGTTCCAAGAGGAACCAGGTTGGAGGCGTCCCGGAATTCAGCGCCTCCCTTGTTCAAATACATCTTGGTGGGACATGAGTTTTGCCCCACCGCTAAAAAATCCAGCCGGCCGTCGCTGTTAAAATCCGCCGGCAGGGTCCAACGCACCCAGCAATCTCCATAGTTGGGTGATGTGGGCCAATCCTGGGGAAGGCCGTCCGAGGCGTCCCGAAAGGTTCCGTCCTGATTGTTGAGCAGCAAGTACAGTATGGGGGTTTGATAATTGTCTGTGGATGCCATGAGCAGATCCGGCCATCCGTCATTGTTGAAGTCCGCCGGGCAGACGCTTATCGTGTTGTTATCCACGCCCAGGGGTCTTGCAGGCATTGCGTTGGCAGCGGCATAGGAAAAATATCCGCTCCCGTTGTTCAGCAGCAGAGCATCCCTGGTATAGCCGTCATCCTGATGCCCTCCGAGCACCAGATCCAGGTCCCCGTCCTTGTCCACATCCACCAGTGCGCATCCTGGAGCCCTTTTGGTCAAATTGGTGACTTCAGCCGGAAGGCGCGTGGTGTCCTCGGTAAACACCCCTGATTCGCTGTTCATACAGAATCTGGGGCCTACGTTGTTTTGTCCGGCAATATTGCACAGGAAAACGTCGGGAAAGGCGTCGCCGTTAATGTCGCCGGCAGCTATGTCGTGGGTGAATGCAGCGGTGGCGGGAAACCGGGCGGCGCTTTCCTCGGCAAGGGTTCCCGAACCCGTTTGCAGAATGATCTTGCTCACCCCGCCGGGGAAGGGGTGGGCGTCATATCCATGATCGCCAATCACAAAGTCCATTCTATTGTCTTTATTGAAATCGGCTTTGGCCCAGGCCCTGGGATGGGTGAATGCAATTCCTCCCGCCCATTCATCGGCGACCGCCTCCAGGACGCCCTGGCCTTTGTTTTCCATTACAACCAAAGGGATGGAATCCGTAGAATTCCATTTTAGCGCGGTTACGATTAGATCCAGGTCTCCGTCCCCGTCAAAGTCAATCGGAATGGCGTCCTGTGGAGATGTGAAGGGCGTCAGAGTAGTGAGTTCAAAGTCATTTCCGACAAAAGCCGGATCTGACAGGATCTCCAAAAACTCCATGGTCACCCACTCCGGCGCATTGGCAAAGCCGGAATCTCCCAAGGTGAGATCAGCGCTTGCATTACCAACCGAACGGGCGGTTCCGCCTTGTCCGTCGTCCAGGGACCAGCATACGATCAGGCCGTCTTCATTGCCGGCAAGCGCTTGGCTTGCATGGGTTTGAATCTCCTGGGCCGTCAAGCCCTTGTCCCAGACCCGCGCCTGGCACAGGGCGCCGCTGAATCCTCCCGCAGCGATGGTTCCGGCGAGACTCGCCCCAGCGCCCAGCGAAAAAGGAATCAAGTTAACGTTCGGCGTTCCTGGGCTGGGCATGGAATTGACCATTTGACCGTTTACATACAGTTTCATGGTCCCGTCTGAAAGAACGGCCGCTGCGTGAACCCACTCATTCAAAGGGGCGGGGTCGGGCGCCGGGACGCTCCTGTACGTGCCAGCCGATCCTGTCGTCTGGATAAATTCAAAATGTCTATTTCCGGTCAGACCGATGACATAACTCATCCACGGGTCGGTTCCCCGGTCCGTATGGGGCTTGCCCATAACCACCGTGTAATCCTGGCACCCTTCAAGGTAGACCCATACTTCCATGGTGAACTCGTCGCCAAGATCAAGCTCCGAAACCAGCGGCGCCCGGGCGATTTGATAGCCGCTGAACCGTAAGGCGTAATCTTGGTCGGGAGGGGAAAATGCAGCGAAAGCGGTTTGAGAAAACAGAATAAGGAATGCGGCCGCCAGTGGAAAACGCCAGGCTCGAAACATTTATGAACGCTCCTTTACAGTTGGGTAAGAATTGGCGCCTTGCGGACAAACCGGCGTTCCGCAGAAAAATAAAAGCGCGTTGTTTGTTATGTGCGTTATTGTGGGGGCAAGAAAAGCCGCTTCCAGATCTGTATATGTAACAAATTTCTCCCGCTATTTCAAATGCGTTGAGTCCATTCGTTCGATCCTGACAAAAAGGAAACCATTTTAACAAATCAGCGTTCTTGCCATTTTTTATGGAAGACCCAAAAAGCGGGGAATAGGGCGGGCGGTCATGGTTTCGGCATTCCTGTTCAAACAGCGGCCCTCTTTTTTCGAACCAAAATCCCGGCACATTTAATGCATGAAAATTCCTTTTCAAAATCTCCCTTTTTCAACAAAGGAACGGATCATGATAACGGAAGATTTATACAACGATTATTTCAATCATCTCTTGGGCGGCCGCCGGTCTGAGTGCTCTCGCATCGTGCAAGACCTGCTTGATCAAAGAATCGATATTAAGGAGCTATATGTCGATTTGTTTCAGAAAAGCCTTTATGAAACAGGGCATCTTTGGGAGACGAACAAAATCTCCGTGGCCAGGGAGCATCTGGTCACCGCCATTACGGAAAACCTTCTGAATTTGGTCTATCCCCGCTTATTTCATGAAGAAAAAAACGATAAAAAAGCCGTGATCTCATGCACCGCCAACGAGTTTCACCAAATCGGCGGCAAAATGGCCGCAGACATACTTGAGACCCATGGATGGAATTCCTATTTTTTAGGGGCAAACACTCCTTTAGATCATATGCTGGCTTTCATAGACGAGGTGAAGCCTGATCTTGTGGGCATGTCGTTAAGCGTTTACTTTAACATGCCTTCATTGATACAAGGTATTGAGGCCGTAAAGGCGGAGTTCGGCAGTCTTGATATCGCCGTAGGCGGGCAAGGTCTCAACTGGGGCGGGACGGAGAAAATCAAAAAATATGCCAATACTTTTTGTGTGTTTTCCTTGGCGGAACTAGAAAAAATATAAATATTGCAAAGAGTTAAATCAGGTATAGGGCGGCTATGGAACTCAAAGCCTTTTATGACTACATAAATAGCAGCGGGACGCTTCTTTTTTTCCGGCTGGATTCGGAAGGCCGCATCCTGTCAATGAATCAATGCGCCTGTCAAATTTGTGGCGAACATGTCATGGGGGAACCATTTCAAAACATTATCCTGGATTTTCAAGACATTTTTAATGTCCGGGAGATTAGAAATGGCTCTGAGTGTGAAAAACCGTTTAGTATTCAAACCGTCCAAGGCAGCCCCGAGACATATTTATTGGAATTTACGCCCGCCGAGGGTGATATTCTGGTTTTTGGCCGTAAGGATTTTGATGAAATGGAGCTATTGAAGACAGAGGTTATGTCATTGAATCAGGAGTTGGGAAATCTCAGCCGGACGCTTCACAAAAAAAATGCTGAATTGCAGAACGCCCTGGACCATGTAAAGACCCTGCAAGGCATTATTCCTATTTGCATGCACTGCCACAAGATTCGTGATGAAAAACAGATTTGGGATCGACTTGAAAAATATTTGACCGAACACACTTATGCAGAATTAAGCCATAGCATCTGCCCTGAATGTCTTGAAAGGCTTTACCCTGATATTGATGATGATGATGAATGCTGATTTTGCTATTAGATGTCCATCTCCATGCGATGCCCGGAAAAGGATAAACAAACAGAAGGGATGCTAAAATCCAAGGAGAACGCCATGAAGGAACAAATCATGAAGACGGCCGCGGAACTTATTCAACCTTCCGGAGATGTTGCCCGGGCTTTTTCACAAAAGCGCGATCAATTTGCTGCAAAGGGGAACCAGCTTATGGGGGAACGGCCTGATCTGGAAAAATTGACGGGAAAGGGTAATCGCCAAATGGCCGAGGACAATAACCGCAATTTCGCCAGATTCATGGAGTCCATGTTTTTGAATTATGACTCCAATGTTTTGGTGGAAACGGTTCTTTGGGTTTTCCGCGCCTACCGGGCGCACGGTTTTCAGTCAACCTATTGGGCCGCGAATTTAAATATTTGGCTTGACATGCTTGAACAATCTTTGACAAAGGAAGAATTTAACGCCATCTCTCCATTTTATAATTGGCTGATCGTCAATATACCTGTTTTTGTCGCACTCACGGATGAGACCGGCGGAAATTGCACCTAAATATTTTTGCTGGCAAAAGTGGTTTCTCCCAATCACTTTTCAGAAAGCAATTGCCTTGGAAAAATGGATTCGGAAAGGCCCATTTTTTCCGTCTTCGCTCACATCGCCCCATGTATAGCCGCTTTCAGCGGGCTATTCCCGGTCATGACTTTGAGGCAGAGAATCAAAGCCGCCATGGTCTTTTCTTCGTCCGGGTTTACGTCTCCCTTGATATTAAGCAAATTCATGATTACTATTTTTTTGAAACGCCTATTCCGAAAGTTGAAATTCATAATATCAAAATGCGATGAAGCAGTCCGTCGCACACAAACAGGCGCCCTTGCTTCTCGCCGGAGGGAAGAGGCCGGCGAAGCCGCCCGGGGTTCCATTCAAGCCGTCCATCGCGCCTTTTCCGGAAAGATTTAGGCACAATTAATGCATCATGTATCCGCTAATAAATCCGTCTTAATTCAATAAAGGAACTGACCGATGATATCGGAAAACGTCTACAACAATTACCTGGATCATCTCCTGGGCGGCCGCCGCGCCCAGTGCGCATGCATAGTGCAAGAGTTGCTGGACCAGGAGATTGCAATCAAGGACCTTTATTCAGGCCTGTTCCAGGAAAGCCTCTACGAAACCGGGCGTCTTTGGGAGATGAACAAAATATCGGTCGCCAGGGAGCATTTGGTCACCGCCATTACCGAAGGTTTGATGAATCTGGTTTATCCCGCTTTGTTCGGGAAGGAAAAAAACGGAAAAAGCGCTGTTGTTTCCTGCGTTCCCAACGAACCGCATCGAGTGGGGGCGAAAATGGCGTCGGACGTTTTTGAATTACACGGATGGAGCGTCTACTTCCTGGGCGCCGATACTCCCATAGATGATTTGCTCCGCTTTGTGGACAGGGTGTGGTGGGGTTGTCGTGCAGTGCGTATTTTAACTTCCCCAATCTGATACTATCTATAGAGGCGTTAAAGGCCGAGTTCGCATCCCTGGACATCGCCGTGGGCGGCCGAGCGCTCGCCATAGAAAACCTTGACAGCATCAATAAATACCCCAACACCATGTGCATACACTCATTACCGGAGTTGGAGGACATGCTGCAATCCAGTTGTTTTGTCGTTGCTTGAGGCCCAATGAACTTAAGCGCCTTTCACGAATACCTGAACGGCCCTGCGCCGGTTCTCTTTTTTCGGCTGGATGGGCAAGGCCGCGTCATGTCAATGAACAACTACGCCAGTCAAATCTGCGGCGACCTGACCGCGGGAACGCCTTTTCAGGATGTTCTCATTGATTTTCAGGAGGCTTTCGACTTTCAAAAAATAGAGGACGCTCCTTCGGAAGAGCATTTATTAAGCATCCAAACAGTCTCAGGCCATCCCCAAAGTTACCTGTTCGTGTTCAAGCGTCTGGGAAACCTGGTGCTGGCCTTTGGGCGTCCCGATATGCAAGAAATGGAATTGCTTCGTACGGAAATGGTTGCTTTAAACCAGGAGTTGGTAAATCTGACTCGGGACCTTCACAAGAAGAATGCAGAATTGCAACACGCCCTGGATCACGTTAAAACGTTGCAGGGCGTCATTCCCATTTGCATGCACTGCCATAAGATTCGCAACGAAAAGCAGGTTTGGGACAAGCTGGAAGAATACCTTATAGAGAGAGCGGACGTTGATTTGAGCCACAGCATTTGCCCGGAGTGCATGGAAAAGCTCTATCCCGAAGACGGCGATGACGAGTGCTGAGTTCCGCATGCCGGCCGGCCTTCCCTCAACATGGCTTGGGCTCCGCTTGCTCTAACCCGGCTCTCTAATCTTCCCGGTTTTGGGATTGCTGGTCTGCATCCATTTTATCCGAAGCCTTGCCGGCCGCGTCCACGTCCAGGCCCATGGCTTCGGCCCGTTTGCTCCACTGCTTGCGGGCAAGGGCCTGCATGTCCTTGACCTCGTCCATTTCGTCCATGATTTCCATGCCCAACAGGGTTTCCACCACGTCCTCCAGGGTGACAAGGCCTTTGGTCCCGCCGTAGGTCCCGGCCACCAACGCGATGTGCTGGCGCTTGTCCAAAAACAATTCCAGCAAGTTCGAGAGGGGCGCGTCCTTGGCCACGACCGGCATCTCCCGCTTCAGGCTTTCCAGGGAGACGTCCACCTGGCCTTTGGCCATGGCCAGCAGCAGATCGTCCTTAAGGACGAAGCCGGTGATGTCGTCCACGCTTTCCCCATAGACGGGCAGGCGGGAAAAAGGGGCGTCCCCGCAGCGTTCCAGGGCCTGGGCTATGGTCAATCTGTTGGGCAGGGCGGATATGACCATGCGGGGAGTCATGATGTCCTCGGCTTTCAGGAACTCCAGGCGAAACAGATTGCGGATGATCCGGGACTCCCGCTCGTTGATGTGCCCGGATTCCTCTCCCATGCCGGCCATGGCGATGAACTCCTCCCGGCTGAACACATGGATGTCTGCATTCCGGGCGATGACCTTGGTCAACTGCTCGGAAATGAGGATCAAGGGATACAAACAGAAGATCAGCGCGCTGACAAACTTGGCCGTAAGGCCGGACAGGCTGCGCCAGTACACGGCGCCCAGGGTTTTGGGGATGATCTCGGAAAAAAACAGGATCATCAAAGTCATGACCGCGGAAAACACCCCGAACCACCCACTGCCGAAGACGGCCGTGGCCTTGGCGCCCGAGCCGATGGCGCCTACGGTGTGGGCGATGGTGTTTAGCGTCAGGATAGCGGCCAGGGACCGGTCCACGTCCTCCTGCTTGAGCTTTTTCAGCAAGGCCGCCCTTTTGGGGGCCTTTTCCTCCAGTCCGGCGATAAACGAAGGCGTTACACTTAGCAGCACGGCCTCGGCCACCGAGCACATAAAGGAAAACACCAGGGCCAAAAGCACGTAAAGGACCAAAAGCGCCACGTCGGATTGCGAAGCCTGGACATCGGCCGGGGCAGGATCAACAATCCCCATGGCGAAAGCCGCTCCGCCTATTACAATGAGTACAAAAAAAAGAAGCGCATTGAATATGATTCTAGGTTTTTTCACTCCGGACAAGAGGCTTTCTTCCTTAACCAAAAAAAGTGCATGAACCCATAATAAGCCGCATTAATCGTCCCTTCCTGATTCCGCAAAAAACGGCGGAAGGCCAAACCGTTAAATCCGGCGGCCTCAGGATAAGGTTATTTTAAACCATAAGTACGCTGCGAATGCAAAGACAAAGACAGCGCCCTCCCACCGGTCAATGCTTCTTTTTTTTCCGGTGAACATAAAGAGGAAAAGGGCCAAACTTGCCAGAGCCACGGCCGCGTTGTCCAGGAAATCCCCCGGGCTGAGGGGGGCGGGGCGTATGGCTACGCTGACGCCCAATATTAGAAACACGTTGAAAATATTGGACCCCACCACGTTGCCCACGGCCATGCTGATTTTCCCCCGGTGGGCGGCCGTCAGGGACGAGGCAAGCTCGGGCAGGGAGGTCCCGGCCGCCGCCACCGTCAGGCCCACCAGGGATTCGCTCATGCCCAGCTTCTTGGCCATGACCACCGCGGACGCCACAAAGATGCGCCCGCCCAGGATGAGAAGCGCCAGGCCGCCTGCGATGAACCCGGACATGAGGAGCCCGGCCATTTTCTCGGGGGGGCTCTCCCCGGTCTCCTGGAGTTCCCCGGAAGATTTGGCGATGGAAAAGGTGTAATACAGAAAAATGGCGAAGAAGCACAGCAGGATCAATCCGTCAAACAGGGACAGGGTGTGGGCCTGCTCCGGGCATCCGGCCGCGGGTTCGGCCAGGAGAAAAACCGCGGCGCAGGTGAGAAGCAGAAAGGGAATGCCTTTCCACACCGTGTTTTCGTCCACCCCCAGCGGGGATAGCATGGACGAGATCCCCAATATGACCAGGAGATTGAACAGATTGCTGCCAAGCACGTTGGAGACGGCCAGGGCCGTGCTGCCCTGAACGGCCGAAACCACGCTCACGACCAACTCGGGGCCCGAGGTGCCGAAAGCCACGATGGTCAGCCCCACCACCAGTTCGGAGATATTAAAGCGCCGGGCCAGGGCCGAGCCTCCGCGAACCAGGATCTCCGCCCCTACGATAAGCAATGCCAATCCGCCCGCCATACCCAGGAGAAACATGTCCACCCCTTCGCCGCTGCGCCGCTGGAAGAAAGATTGCCGGAACGGCTCCCTCCGTTACTTTTTTTTCAAAACCGCTCTCCAGCCGGTGGGCGGCGCCATGAACGGCCGGATCACCTTGCTGACGCTTCCGGCCCTCTCCGTAATATAAAAAGCCTCCGGATCGACCGACTTGATCATGGTGATGATGGCCCCCACGTCTCTGCGCCTGCAGACAATGAACAACTGCATGACCGGGCCTTCCAGGCCCTCTCCGGCAAAAGTGGTGACCTCGTAGCCTTGGCCACGAATCAGTGCGGCCATTTCCCTTCCGTTTTTTATGGAAATAGCCCGCAGTATCATGTGCCCGGCCGCCATCCACCGCTCCAACTTGATTCCCGCGAAATTGCCGGAGGCGAAGCCCAGGGCGTAAAAGAAAATCAGGCCCGGCCGGTCCTTGATCAGGGGGACGACTGTGGATATGACGGACAGCCAGATAAAGACCTCAAAAAAGCCCAGGCAAAAGGAAATCCAGGTTCTGCCCTGGACGATCATGATGGTTCGTATGGTCCCAAGGGACACGTCCACAATGCGCAGGCAAAAAATAAGCGCTCCTTGGGCAATCAATGGAAGGTTGGTAAAAAACTCCATACAAGCGGCTTTCAGACACGATGACGGCGACATTGGCCCGCAGAACATTCGTGATCCCGGTCGTCAAAATGTAAGAGAAGGCTTTCAGAGCCACCTCATGCGTTTGAACAAAAAAAGCAGGACGCCCCCCAACCCCAGCAGAAAAACGCACACGATCAAAAAGGCCCAGCGGTAATCCGCCCCGGGAATGCCGCCCACGTTTATGCCCAAAAGCCCGGTTAAGAGCCCTAACGGCAAAAATATGGCCGCCACCACGGATAAAATCAGCATGGCCCGATTCATTTCCTCGGCAAGGCGGTTTCCCAATTCCTCCTGGGTGACTGCGGCCCGGTCCCTGGCGGCGTCCATATCCTCCACAAAACGGGCCGTGCGCTCCGCATCCTCCCGGATTTCCATTTTGTGGAATTCATTAAGGATGGGGCTTTTTTCGTTTTGCAGCCTTAAAAGAACGTCCCGCTGGGGGGCGATGTATCGCCGGAGGGCGATGGCCTGCCTTCGGATTTTGGACACCTGGGGCCGCAAGCCCCTGGCGTCCGGCTCCAGGACGGCCTCTTCCATCTGGTCCGCCAGGTCGTCTATCTCGTAGATCACGTCCCCCATGCGGTCCGTGATGCGGCTGCATACAAAGGTGAAAAATTCTCCGGAATCTTTCGGCCCCACTCCTTCCTCCAAAGCGGTTGCCGCGTCCTGGACGGCCATGACCCTTCTGTGGCGCATGGATATAATCCTGCCAGGCTCCAGCAGCATTCTCAGGGCCACCATGTCTTCCGGGTCGGAGCCCGGATTGGCGTTGATCCCCCGCAGAATAACCAGGAGATCTTCTCCCAGCCCCACGGAGCGCGGCCGTGTTTCGTCCGCTATCAGCCCCTGCACCACAATGGGATTGAGGCCGCTTTTTTCATCCAGCCACGCCATGGCGTACGGGTCGCGGAAATCCACATGGAGCCACAAAATCCCCTGATCGGGGGTCCACTGAAGAATATCCTCCCATCCCACGCTTCGGCCCCCGCCTACGCCGTCAAGCAAATAGGCGTATATCAACCCGCTGCTGTCCTGCATCCATCCCCCCCGTGACATAAAACAGGCCTCTCCCCTATGACTC
This sequence comes from Desulfatibacillum alkenivorans DSM 16219, assembly GCF_900142135.1. GTDB lineage: Bacteria > Desulfobacterota > Desulfobacteria > Desulfobacterales > Desulfatibacillaceae > Desulfatibacillum > Desulfatibacillum alkenivorans. Next base: position 24,219 of record NZ_FQZU01000052.1, read on the forward strand.
AGGTCTTTTCGGGGTCAGCCTATTCTTTAACCTATTCTTTGCCGGCGCTCTCTTTCTTTTTCGTTATCCGGATTGGGAGCCACCCTGCAATGAGCCCTAATGCGAACACGCAACATAGCACAAGCGCCCGGGAAGCCTCCGCGCCCCAGAACAAAAAGCGCACCTCCACAACCTCTGCATTTTGAATCACAAAAATGACGAACAACAAGCCTATCAGAATTCGCACAACCTTTTTGACGGTCATTCACAAGCTCCGTTGCGGACTATCGGTTTTTATGCAATCCCAAGGCTGTGAGCGGGGACTAAATCTCCAGCACATGATTCTCCGTGCCGAACTCGTTGGTGCAGGTCTCTTGCGTGTCCGGGTTCAGAGCCCAGTCGCCGTCCACCAAAAACTTGTACTCGCAACGGCCCGGGGCGACCATGACAATCTTTTTCCACAACCCGGTCTTATCCAACTTCATGGGATGCTTCTTGGCGTCCCAGCCGTTAAAATCTCCGGCGACCGAAACCTCTTTGGCCTCGGGAGCTCTCATAAAAAAGGTTACTCGTTTCTTTGCAGACGCATTTTTAGCGGACTTTGTCTTGCCGCCGGTCTCCATCTTCTTTTTGGCCATGGTTCAGACCTCCTTTTGCCTGTCCTGAACAGGGTCGGCATCGACCCGAAAAAGTCTTGCGCTCCCAATACGGCCCCTAATCCCTGATGGTATCTTGCATTTTACTAAATATACGCCCGCCAATGCATGGTGTCAAAAAAGATTCGTGTTAGGGCGTGGAGTATTTATTCGCCCAGGCAACGGCGGTAATTTGGGCGATCACAAGGATCGCCCCTACAAGAGCTGAAAATGCGTAGGGCGCGAATCTTGTATTCGCCCAGGCAACGGCGGTAATTTGGGCGATCACTAGGATCGCCCCTACGCGGGCGCAGCAAGCGGCGCCCCGCGAATACAATGGAGATAGGTGCGGACAGCCGCACGGATGTCGCATTAAATCTTAAGGGATTCATTTGATGCGTAGTTTCAGGGCTTGCCCTGCCCAATACAGGAGGAAAATGGGCGGGCCAAAGGGAGTATTCAGGCCTATAAAGCCCGTCATCCCCGTGCAGGCGGCGCCCGAGCTTCGTGGTTGTCTTTTAGTACACGGACGAAGGATTCCCGACAGGGACATTCGGGAATGACAATGCTTAATTAAGCCCTGCGTGGAGCGCCATTTTAAAAAGTTTCTGCCCCTCTTTTTTCAAAAAGAGGGCCGCCGGAGGCAGGTATTTTCGCCCTTGCGCGAAGCGCATTTTGAAGTTCTTTGCGGTGCTTTCTTGCAAGAAAGCGGCCCGCCGGAGGCTTCCATTAACTCCGCTGCTTGTTGTTGCTTTTGGCGGTTTGGCCAATGGGCGGGAAATAAATTGACATGGTGCGTCATTTACGTTAGTTTTGTACGCACGTATAATGTTTGCATGGCGGATGCTTGTTTGAGGGGTCCTTTTTTTACCTAACTATCCAATTTTCCTACAGGTCGCGAGCCGTTGGGGCGGCGGCCGCCCAACCGGAAAAACCGGCCCAAATTGCCGAAAACGCGGAAAAGCCTGATTTTTTCATCCATGAGGTGACGCATGGTCTGGTCCATCCAGGCAATTACTTTACCCATATTTTTCGCCAGCGGCCTGGCATTGCTGCTTGCTCTGGAGCAGGTGGTCCGTAAAAAACCCAATACCGCAAATCTCTTGTTTTCCAGCATTTTTGTGTGTTGCGCGATCATCCTGTGGGGGGCGGGCGCCGTGGCCAACAGCCTGCCGCCCAAAATGCCTTTGACGATTTACCTTTTTTTTACGGCCATTTGCTGCGTGGGGCCTTTGTACTATTTTTATTTCACCCTGCTGCTGCACCCGGAAAAGCGATTTTCTCCAAGATCTCTGATCCACTTCATACCGGCCATAGGCGCTTTTTGCGCGGAAACCGGCTTTCAACTGCTGCCCCTGGAATTTAAAACCGCCTGGCTGAGCGAAATGTTTATACAGCCGCCCAAGCACGCCTTGATGATTTTGGTTGTGATCGGCGCCGTACATGCCGCGGCCTACATCAGCTATTTGCTGAAAATGGATCTGGGGCTGGTCTGGAATGTCAAGGAAGTCAAGAATGAACTCCGGGGCATGCTGGTTATAGACGTTTTGGCCATTTTATGCGTGGTGGCCCTGTACATTGGATTTACTTTTAAAATTCTCTGGCTGTTCCATTACGGCGGCCTTTTGCTGACCGTGCTCACCGTCAGCGTGTTTTTAGGGTATAATCGGTATCCGGGCTTTTTGCAGTTGCTGCAAGAGGAATTTGAAAAAAAGCGCTACGAAAAATCCTCTTTGACCCACGTGGACGTCTCGGCCATTAACGAAAGCCTGCATAAGCTCATCGCCGAGGAAAAGGTCTATACGGACTGCGAGCTGAATCTGGCCGGGCTGGCGGATATGCTCGCCCTCACCCCTCATCAGCTGTCCGAGTTCCTGAACGAACGGGTTCAAACCGACTTTCGCTCCTTCATCAATTCCTTTCGCGTAGAGGAGGCCAAAAAGCTCCTGGTCCAGGAGCCGGATAAAAACGTTTTAACCATCTGCTACGACGTGGGATTCGGATCCAAATCCACCTTCAATAACGTCTTTAAAAAGGAAACCGGCCAAACCCCCACCCAATACCGCGAAAGCGCCTTATCGCCGCAAACTGCTTAAGACCGCCAAGCTGTAAAAAGCAAAAAAACAAAAGACAAAGGACAAAAAGCGAAAAGCGCCTTCGGCGGCAAACTTTTTGGAAAAAGTTTGATCAAAAACTTTTCAATGGCGCTTCGCGCGTGTTGTACTGTCGATTTTCGGGTGGCTCAGGCAGTGTAGTTTACTGCCTGAGTGCGCAGCGCAAAAGGCTTGAGTAAACGCCCTTGGAACCCTGGGTTTTTCTTGAACCTGCAATGCCCGGAAAAGCGGAGATCAAGAATTTCCATCCGCCCGCCGGCCTTGCCAGACCTATATTGTCTTCCCAGGCCGCGCCTTTTGCGCTGACGCGCCCAGGAAAACGAGTTTCCCGGGCCGCCCTCAGTGGGGGATGTTTGGGCTGTTAAGGAATAACAGGGGACCTGACCTTATCTCTTCAATGAGGATGCAAGCAGCCGCTGGTAATGCTGAGATAAGGATCGTATCCCCCTTAACTGTGCATTCCCTGAAACGGGGCTCCGGAGTCTTTCCGAAAACCCGGCCTTTCCACTTAAAAAAAAACATGCATCGGTCTGTTTTTTAATCGTTCGGACAAAAAATTTCCTGTTTTGGGCGCATTTTTCAAAAAAAAAGGGTCCGATCCTATATTTTCGCACCCTTTTTGGGGCCGGATTTATAATCCGGGGCGACGCAATGCGTTATTTTACGGCCTAATGGGGCATCACAAGGCGGCCTGCACTCAAAAAAACAAGAGCCTAGACCCCTCTGACCAAAAAAATGCAGGCCAGCCTTGTGAGGAAAAAAATCATCCCCTGGATCGCTCTTTTTCTTCTCCCTGAAGGGCGCCTCTCTCAAGCTAAACCCGCCCGCCTTTTTAGGGGGCGGCGTCATATGGTGTTCGCGTCAATCATCCCAACCCGGCTGAAAAAACCGGCCGGGCTTTTTGCGCCGGACGATGCGCCGATAACTTCCATTTAGTTCTCGCCAGTCTTTATCGGCGTCCTTGCCGTCACAGGAGGTATTTCATGAAAAGAATCCTGTTAACCAATTCCATCGGCCCTTACGAAACCGGTTGGGGCGAGGATGTGAATGACCTGTTTTCCGCCCGCCTGACCCGGGCCCAAGGCCCTTTTACGGCCAAAAGCATTTTTCCCGCCTTCGCCCTCCACTTGCTGGCGGAAAACCTGAACGCCGATACGACGATCATGGAATGGCCCACCGAAGAGCTGTTCCACAAGGAGCTTGAAAAGGATTATGACTATCTGGGCATTCAGGTGAAATCCGTGCACCTGAGCCAGATCGCCAAAATGGTGAAAATCGCCCGGGCGGTCGCCCCTGACACGGAAATTATCCTGGGCGGATACGGCGTGATGCACATTTTTCATCCATACCCCAACGATCCTTTGAACGACGCCCAGTACCTGAAGGAAAACGCAGACCATTTTTGCTTTCAGGAGGGCGTGACCTTTTTTCGGAAGATCATCGGCCAAAACCCCGACGATCCCATATCCCAGGTGCGGCAGCCCATGTTCGAAGTGACGGTGCAGGGCGGGGACCATCTGGCCCGGTTTCCGTTAAGTTCCACCCTGGTTTCGTTGGGATGCCCCAACGCCTGCGAATTTTGCAACACCTCCCATTTTTTCAAGTTCAAAAAGATCAACGTGTGCACCCCCGAGGAGGCCTTTGCCTCCTTGAAAGCCGCCAACCAGCGCATGGCCGGCCAGCCTTCCTTGTTCAACATGATCTGGGACGAGGATTTCCTCCTGGATCGCGATTACGTTTTACGGCTGGGCGAGCTTTTGCAAAAGGACGGGTTGATCGGCAAGGTCAATCTGTTTTGTTTCGCCAGCATCAAGTCCATCTCCCAGTACACAGTGGAGGAATTGGTCCGGTGCGGGGTGGGCGTGTTGTGGATCGGCGTGGAATCCAAGTTCGAGGCCGACATCCTGGCGGACCACAATTTTCAAAAACGGGTCGGCAGGGACGTGCGGGAGGTTTTTGAGGAACTGCACAACCACGGCATTCTGATTATCGGCTCCAACATTTTGGGCCTGGATTTTCATAACCACCAAAACATTCTGGAGGACATTGACTATTTCGTATCCCTTAAGCCGGATTTGTATCAGGTCTCCCCCTTGAGGCCGTGTCCCGGCACCACCTTGTACGACCGGCTCATGGAGGACGGCCGGATCGAAGAGGAATTCCGCCACCAGGACACCATGCTGTGGAGCGACGTCGGGTTGAAGCATCCCAATTTCAAGCGGGGCGAAATCCGGAAATATTTTCACCTGGAGCATAAACGGCTTTTGGAAACCAACGGCCCCACCATCCTGAGCGTCATGGACGTCATGTTCAAAGGCTACAAGACCATGGTGCACTCCCCGGACCCGTTCCTGCAGGCCAGGGCGGAGCGGTGCTACTTTTTCGGCAAAAAGCTGGCCGCGGGATTTTTGCCGGTCATCCCCGAGATGATTCCCACACCGGCCGTGCGGGAGCGCGCAAGCCGAATCCACGAGCAATACAGGCGCTATGTGGGCGATTTCGGCGTAAAGGAAAAAGCCGCCCAACGGGTTATAGGCCGGTTGATGCGAAAACGCGCGGCCATGACGCCGCCTGAATCCTACACTCCGGACTACCTGGTCACCCGGGTCAAAGGCCCTGGCGCGGAACCCAGGGTGGTCAAACGCCAAAGGCCTGTGCGGCATGTCCTGAGCCAGGCTTCCATCAAAGGACTGCGCAAGGTCCTCGGCCTGCGGGAGCACAACGCCTTTCCCATCAAGTTGAAGGACATTGACGATTTTCCCGTGGAGTTCAAGACCATGGAAATCGAAGGCAATCGCATGAATTACGTGGACGAAGGCCAGGGCGAAACCCTGCTCATGCTTCACGGCAACCCGACCTGGTCCTATTTGTACCGCCATTTTATCAAGGACCTGAAAAAGGACTACCGATGCGTTGCACTGGATCATCTGGGGTACGGCCTGTCGGACAAGCCCCATTACGAAGATTATTCCATGGAGGCCCACATCCGCCGCCTGGGAAAATTCATAGAAAGTCTGGGGCTGAAGGACATCACCCTCATCTGCCAGGACTGGGGCGGGATCATCGGGCTTTCCTATGCAGCCCGGAACAAGGACCTGTTCTCGCGGCTGATCCCCATGAACACCACGGGCTTTCTGCCCGGATCGCCCAAGGAGTTTATCCAATGCCTGGGGGCCTGGGCCTTTCCCTATTTATGGTCCTATAAGGTCCCCATTGCGGGCAAGAAAATGGCCATGGACTGGAACGTCTTCCTGAAGGCGGGCATGCATCTGGGCATTGTCAACTCCAGGCGGCAGTTGCACAAAAAGGCCATGGACGGATACCTTTACCCCTTCCAGATGGTGCGGGACCGCACCGCCATCATGAAATCCGTGCGGCAGGTTCCCATGGGGCCCCTGGACAAGACCTGGCGGCTTTTGCGGGATACCGGCAGGCGCCTGGAGGGCTGGGACGTGCGCACTCAGGTGATCTGGGGCATGAAAGATCCTGTGTTCGTTCCCTGGTTTATGGAGAAGTTCGAGGAGATGCTGCCTAATCACGCGCCTTCGGTGAAGATTGCCACGGCCGGCCATTTTCTCCAGGATGACGAGCCGGAAATCATCATCCAGGAAATTCGGCGTTTTTTAAAGGAAAAGCAGCTCAAGCGGAAAAAAGGCGGCGGAAAAAAACGGGCTGCATAGAGCAAACATGGAACGACCATGACCTATACCTATCCCTTCACAGCCTTTATCGGCCAGGATCTCATGCGCCTGGGCCTGCTTTTGAACGCCGTCAATCCCAAGATCGGCGGCATGCTCATCCGTGGCGAAAAAGGCACGGGCAAAAGCACTGTGGTGCGGGCTTTGGCGGCCATCCTGCCTGAAATCGACGTGGTGGAGGCCTGCCCCTTTCAATGCAATCCCCACTCGACGGACCTGATGTGCCCCCATTGCCGCAAAGCCGCTGAAAACGGCCCCTTGCCGGTCCAAAAAAGGCAGCGAAAGGTTTTGGAACTGCCCATCAACGCCACGGAAGACCGGGTGGCGGGCGCCATGGATCTGGAGCACGCCCTGTCCACGGGTGAAAAACGGTTCGAGCCGGGAATCCTGGCCAGCGCCAATCGCGGCGTTTTGTACGTGGATGAGGTCAATCTTTTGGACGATCACATTGTGGACATCCTCCTGGACAGCGCAGCCATGGGCGTAAACACCGTGGAGCGCGAAGGCGTGAGCTTCACCCATCCGGCCCGGTTCATCCTGGTGGGCACCATGAATCCTGAGGAAGGGGATTTACGGCCCCAGTTGCTGGACCGCTTCGGCCTTTCCGTGTATGTGGAGGGCATTCTCGACCTGGATCAGCGGGACGCCTTGCTGCGGCGCTGGGAGGAACACGAATCCAATCCCAAGGCCTTTCTAAACAAATGGCGCAAGCGGGAAAACGCCCTGAAAACCCGCATCGCCAAGGCACGGAGGATTTTACCCAAGGTCAAGGCGGACGACTCGGTCATCCGCGCCATCACGGAAATGGCCGTGCAATTGGGCGTGGACGGGCATCGGGCGGACTTGGTCATCCTGAAAACCGCCAAAACCCACGCCGCCTTTGAAGGACGCCGGGACGCGACCCTGGACGACGTGGAGGCGGCCGCCAAACTGGCCGTGAGCCATCGCATGCGCAGACAGCCCTTTGACGACGTTCCCGACCACTCCCGGGCCGTGGAAAAAGTCATGGATGGCCTTCGGACGCGGGAGCAACGTAAAAAAAAACTCCTGAAAAAAGAGAGTCCGACTGAGAGCAAGCAGGACGCGCCTTTGGAAAACGGCTGTCCCAGGGAAAGGGGCCTGCGGCCCAGCCCCTCGGGATCTGAGGCGGCCGGGGAGGTTTTCAAGCCGGGAAAGGCGGGCGATCTTTCAGCCAGGACTTTCAGGATGCCGTTTCCCCGGGGGAAAGAGCCGGAGAAAGGCCGCTTTCAAAAAGCTCCCGCCCTGGAAAAGCGAGGCCGCTACACGCGGATATCCCGCAATCAGGAGGGCGGCGACCTTGCCCTGGACGCCACCCTGCGCGCCGCCGCTCCGTACGCCCTGTCCCGCCCTGCCGGAGGACTCGCCATACCCATCCAGCCTGACGACTGGAGGCGGAAATCACGCACCCACAAAACCGGAGCTTTGTTCGTTTTTGTGGTGGACGCTTCCGGCTCCATGGGCAGTACGCTCATGACCCAAACCAAGGCGGCGATCATGCACCTTCTGGCCCAGGCCTATAAGGACCGGAGCGAAGCCGCCATGATCGCCTTTAAAGGACGCAAGGCCGAGGTGCTTCTGCCGCCCACAAAAAGCATCAACCTGGCGGAGCGAAAGCTCAGAACCTTGCCAACCGGCGGAACCACGCCTCTTTGCGCGGGTATGGCCCTGGGATTGAAAATTGCGAAAAAGGCCCTCCAAAGAAAGCGGGCCCCCTGGCCGCGCATAGTGCTGGTCACGGACGGCCGGGCCAACATCGGCCTGGATAAAACAAGGGACGGGGCGCTCTTGCCCTTGCATGAAGAAGTTTTAGCCATGGCCGGAAGCATCGGCAGGGAAAACCATATCCGAAGCCTGGTGCTGGACGCGGAGGAAAAGCATCCGGCCGCTTTGGGCATGGCCCGGGAAATCGCCCGGCATATGAACGCCCGCCGCGTTCCCATATACGGCCTGCAGCCCGAATCCATTGTGGAGGCGTTGTGGGAGTGATTTTTTGGGGAGAGACTCCGATGCAGCATTTCGAATGATATTGGCGTGCAAAGAGCTGAATAAGGAAATGTCCAAAGGAAACGCGTTGTTTGAGCAGCTTGCAATTGAGGTTGACAATGTCTGTGAAACGGCGGGATCTCGTCAAGCATCTTGAATCAAATGGCTGCTATCTATTAATGGCAGGGGCCGCTCCATTTACACGAACAACGATCAGGCCGCGCCGGTAAAGCGGCATCGGTTTCTTGACCGCATCACGGCCGGCGAAATTTGCAAGCAGGCCAAAATCCAGCCCAAATTTTAGCGTCTCATCCTTAAGTTCCTCCCAGTAAAATTAAAAGCAGGTTGAAACTTGCCGGATGGAAAGGTTATTGATAGCCTGTTCATCCATGAGAGGAAATTTACCGGCTTTTGAGATCCAATAGCATCCATATTAATAATCCGACAACAATAGAGAGGCGTTTTATGCGGATTTCCGCAAGAGGGCAGAACATTCGGCAAAGCGATATCAGAACCATGACCACGGCCTGCCGCGAGGCGGGCGGCATCAATCTGGCTCAGGGAGTTTGCGACATCAAGGTCCCGGACGAGGTCATCGCCGGCGCAAAAAAGGCCATGGACGAGGGTTTTAACGTGTACACGCCCAACCACGGACTGCCGGAGCTGCGTCAGGCCATTGCCGGCAAAACCGAGGCCTTTTACGGATACCGGCCCGACCCGGAAACCGAGATCGTGGCCAGCCTTGGCGCCACCGGCGTGTTCTACTGCGCAGCCATGGCGCTTTTGAATCCCGGGGACGAGGTGATTTTGTTCGAGCCCTATTACGGATATCACGCCAGCACTCTGGAGGCGGTGGGCGCAATTCCCGTCTTCGTCCCTGCAAAACCGGGAACCTGGGAGATCGAACCGGACGCCCTGGCCAAGGCCGTCTCCCCTCAGACCCGGGGGATTGTACTGTGCACGCCCGGCAATCCCTCCGGGCATGTCATGACCCCCGGGGAAATCGATTTGATCGCGGAAGTTGCGCAAAAGCACGACCTGGTGATCTTTTCCGATGAGATCTACGAGCACTTTCTGTACGACGGGCGCACCCACCAGTGCCCCGGGCTCCATCCCGGCCTGGAAGGGCGGACCGTGACCATGTCCGGCGCTTCCAAGACCTACGCCATCACAGGCTGGCGTTTGGGCTACTGCATCTGCCCTGCGGACGTGACTGATGCCGTCACCCACTTGAACGATCTGGTTTACGTGTGCGCCCCCGCGCCTTTGCAAATGGGCGTGGCCGCGGGCATGAACATGCTTGGCAGGGATTACTACGAGGGCCTGGCCCGGGATCATCAGAAAAAGCGGGACCTTTTCTGCGATACGATTGAAAAGGCCGGCATGAAGCCCTATCGCCCGGAAGGCGCCTATTACGTGCTGGCCGAAGTTTCCGGCGTGCCCGGGCATGACTCGTTCACCCGGGCCATGCATATTTTGGAAAAAACAGGGGTTTCCAGCGTGCCGGGGAGGGCTTTTTTCCATGACGACTCCGGGGACGCCCTGGTGCGCTTTTGCTTTGCCAAGGAATTTCCGGTGCTGGAAGAGGCTTGCGACCGCATCGCAAAATGGAAAAGGTAATGGGCCAAGGACTGCTATAAAAGATTTTGGTTGTTATTCCTATTTGATGGCCCGGCAAAAAGTTTCCGGGATTAATGCCCCCACAATCAGGGCCGGTTTTTTGTTGTTTTTATAGGGAATAATGCTTGCCGCAGGAT
>NZ_FQZU01000053.1 GCF_900142135.1 Desulfatibacillum alkenivorans DSM 16219
GTCAAGCGCCTTTTTGTTGGGTTCGAAGTCCAAAATCAGCGAAGCCTGCGAGATGCTTGGAAGCCGGACTTCTTAACCCAACCTGCTATTTTTACATGAAAAGGCGTAGGTAGGGCAGAGCTTTGAAAATGAGTCTTGAGCTCCTAAGAAAACGGATATTTGGGGGGCATGAACCAATTTCCCCATGACCGAAAAAGTCTTCCTGGAATGACAGGGAAATCAGTATCGCGTCCCCCGAAATATACAGGATCAATAGTCCAACGTGTTCCCGGAATTCAGGGTGCACCATCCTTATCTCCTTAACCGCTGTTCCAGTTTCAAGTTATGCGCGAGATCAAGTCATGTCCCTGAATTCCTCTATTTCACCCGTGTGGAGCAAAACCCCTTATCCGTGGAATAGTGAAAAACCTCGGCCGGGGTCTCTTTTTTCCCGTCCACCATCTTTTCCAGCCAGCCGCCGCAATTGTGGGTCTTTAGATGGTTCCCCTGGATGGGCTTGGGAAAGGGCAGGCCATTGCCGCCGTTCCAGCCCGTGGGTTCGTGGGTGTGGCCCCAGATCATTCTTTTAGGCGGCAGGATTTTGCGTTTTTCATCATCGTCGTAAAATTGATTATTGACGGCCTCAATTTCCTGGAGGCACGACAGATAATAGCTTCCCACCCGGATTTGATTTTGTTCATCCTTTAGAAATTCCGCGTTTCCCCGGGCGTCCTTATAATTCTTGACGGCGTTTCTCACCAGGGGGCGGACGGCGGTCGCCGCCGTTTTGAGGACTGCGCTTGCGATCAATCCCAGGTCAAACCGTTGGGTCAGGGAGCCCGGCAGCCTTTTGATGTATTTGTCCAGCCGGTCGGGATAGTTCTTTTTTACGTCTTTTTGCACGTCCCGGACCACCTTGGTCAGGGGCGCCGCCTGCCCGACGCCCGTGCATGAAAGCTGGTTAAGGGGGAAATTCATGCCCGCGCTGTCCGCCTGGCCCAAATAGATTCCGTAATCGCCGTCCCAGTATACTTTGGGCCTTTCCCACATTTCCTTGCCATTCACCACCCCCTTGAAGTTCCGTATGTCGTCAGAGGTCAGGTCCAGGCCCACCTGGCCGCCCAAGGCCCAGAAGGTTTCAAAATAATGGCCGTGGGTGATGAGCACGCATTCCTCATCCCTCCCCTTATTTTCGTTTTTGGGAGTAATCAAATAAAGATTGGGGTAGCACACCCAGACCTTGGGGGCCTCCGGATCTGCTGCTTGTTCTGAGCCCTCTTTGCAAAACAGCCTGTCCAGAAATATGCCGTCCCGCATGTCCTTCAGGTCCTTTGATTGCGCCGCCTTGTCCATGCGTGCTTTTTCATCCTTAAACCATAGGGGCTTCCTTTTGGGCCAGAAAAAGGAATGGGGCTTAATGGCCCGTCCGTCTGAAAAAGCCGGTGTGGAAGCCTCATCCTTTGGCTCCTCGGCCCGAAGCGCCTGCATTTTTTTGGGGGTATCCTCCCGATCGTCCAGGACTCCCGGCATGGAGCGGTCCAGGGGCAAGGGGGATTGGCACTTGCGGATTTTTTTGATCACGTTCACTTCGTAATCCACCAGATGGGCGAAATCGCCGTCGTGGTTGCCGGGAACGTATATCACTTGCCGGGCCATGGGCGACTGCTTTTCTTTCCCCTTTATTTCTCCGTTCACCGCCCGGAAAAACACCTTGGCGTTGTCATAGGCCTCTTCATACGAGGCAATGGCGAAGTCAAAAACGTCCCCCACTAAAACCAGAAAGTCCAGCGGCTCTTCTCCCTGCAGCGCCGCCTCCTTAAAATCGGTGAAACGGTCATGGTTTAAAACCCCCCTGCTCACCAGACCGCACGCAGGATCTCCAAAATGAGTGTCCGAAATGATGGCCAGGCGCATGGCTTTTCTCCTTTCATAAAAAGAGCGTACGGCGGAGCCGATCAACGGACTCTCCTCGCTCTGCAAAAATTACTATCTCTAAAAAGACACATTATATCGGAAGTAAAAGGCATATTATACGGCTGCTATCTTCAAGTCAATGGGCGGGAGCGGGATTGCCCCTTATTTTTACAATTAAAATTCTCGATTTGTGAGTTTGATGGCGTCTATGTATGAGGGCGGATCTTCATCGGTTTTGTCTATTTGACTATTCTCCGCACTTTATGTATAAGATTCGCTTGTACGAATGTACCAATAATTCGGGAAGAGAATGCTTACGCCTCGGCATGGGCCTCACATAGGTTCCATCGTCCGGGGTGTTGTTTCAGGAAAGGAGATAATCATGGAAGAAATGGCAAAAATTACCATAGGAGACGAAACTTTCGAGTTGCCGGTCATCGTGGGGACGGAAGGCGAAAGGGCCATCGATATTCAAACGCTGCGCAAGCGCACCGGCCTGATCACTTACGACCCCGGCTTCAATAACACCGGAAGCTGCAAAAGCGCCATCACCTTTATGGACGGCGAGAAGGGCGTGCTCCGCTACCGCGGGATTCCCGTAGAGCAACTTGCAGAAAAATCCACCTTTGTGGAAACCGCATATCTGTTGATCAACGGCCGGCTGCCCGACCAAAGGGAGCTGACCCGTTTTTCCGTGCTGCTTAACGACCACTCCATGGTTCATGAAGACATGCGGACGTTTTTTGAGAATTTTCCGCGCGGCGCCCATCCCATGGGAATTCTTTCCGCCATGGTGAACGCCCTGCGTTTTTTCTATCCCCAGTTGGAAGGCTTGTCCGAGGTTGAGGAACTGGATATTATCGTCACCCGGCTGATTTCCAAGGTCAGGACCATGGCGGCCATGTCCTACAAGATTTCCCGGGGACACAAGGTGGTCTATCCCAAGCCGGATCTGTGCTATTGCGCAAATTTCCTGAACATGATGTTTGACTCCCCCGTCAAACCCTATGAACCGGATCCGGATTTCGTCCGCGCCTTGAACGTGCTCTGGATTCTTCACGGAGACCATGAGCAGAACTGCAGCACCTCGGCCGTTCGCCTGGTGGGCAGCGCGCGAGTCAACCTGTACGCCTCCATTTCCGCGGGCATTTCCGCCCTGTGGGGGCGCCTCCACGGCGGCGCCAATCAAGCCGTTATTCGCATGATGGAGGAAATCCACGCAGCGGGAGGCGACGTAAAGCCCTTTGTGGAGCGGGCCAGGGACAAGAACGACAACTTTCGCCTTATGGGCTTCGGCCACAGCGTATACAAGACTTACGATCCCAGGGCGAAAATCATCAAGAAGATGGCCGACACGGTCCAGGCCAAGCTGGACAAGAACGATCCTTTGCTGGAAATCGCCAGGGACCTGGAGGAAGTGGCTCTGAAGGATCCCTACTTCATCGACCACAACCTGTACCCCAACGTGGACTTTTACTCCGGCATCGTCATGCGGGCTATGGGCATTCCCACGGAGATGTTCACGGTCATGTTCGCCATCGGCAGGCTGCCCGGCTGGATTTCCCAGTGGAAGGAATGCTTTGACAGCCCTCGCTGGAAGCTGTCCAGGCCCCGCCAGATATACACCGGCAACAATATCAGGGACTACACGCCCATGGAGGCGCGCACCAAAACCATGCTCTAATGGATGCCTATGGACGGGCAAACCGTCCATGACGGATTTCATTCAGGGGGACGGCCTGCGCCGTTCCCCTTTGCTGTCTAAGGGAAAGGAGTCATCATGACCGATCGGGAAAAACAGGCTATGGAGTTTTTCGACAACGGCTTCAACTGCGCCCAGGGCGTGCTCATCATGCAGTCCCAAACCCTGGGCCTGGACAAGGAAACCGCGGCGGGCATCGCCTCGGCTTTCGGCGGAGGCGTCAGCCGGAGAGGCAACGTTTGCGGCGCCGTCGCCGGAGCGCTCATGGCCTTGGGCATGCAATTCGGCAATAAGGCTCCAAATGACAAGGCCGCCAGGGAAAGAGCCTATGACAAGGCGGATCAGTTCATCGCCCGATTCACGGAATCCTGCGGCTCCATGATATGCCGGGATCTTTTAGGCGTGGACTTGAGCCGGCCCGGCATGCTGGAAAAAGCCCGGGAGGAAAGAATTTTTCAGGAAAAATGCCCGCGCTATGTGGCCTTGGCTGCAGAAATTGCGGAAGCCATGCTGGCCGAGGGAAAATAGCAAGCGCTTGCTTTTTTCTTGACCGATAGTATGTCGTCACTTATGCTCCCTCCAGGGGGAAATCGGCCCCTGAAGGGGCCGTTTGACAAACCTTCCTGATTTATCTCTTTTCTCTACATTAAAAAAACAGGGGAGAACCCGGATGAGCGACGACGTTTACAAAAAACTGGCCAAAGTATTGGACACCCTTCCCAACGGCTTTCCCGCCACGGAAGACGGCTTGGAACTCAAAATCCTGAAAAAAATTTTCGAGCCGGACGAAGCCGATCTTTTTTGCGACCTGCGCCTGAAATTCGAAAGCCCCGAACAAATCGCCGAACGCACCGGCCGCCCGGTGGAAGGCCTGGACGAAAAGCTGACCGCCATGTGGAGGCGCGGCCAGGTCATGGGCATCGATTTTGGCGAGGTGCGCGTATTCAAGATGCTGCCCTGGGTGTTCGGCATTTTCGAGTTCCAGATCGACCGCATGGACCGGGAGTTCGTGGAGCTCTGCCACGCCTACGAGCCCCACTTCGGCAAGCAGTTTTTCGAAACCGGACCTCCGCTCATGCATGTGGCGCCCGTGGAAAAGGACATCCACGCCGATCACATTTCCCTGCATTATCAGCAGATTTCCAGCATCATAGAAAAAGGCCGTTCCTTCGCCGTTTCCGAATGCATTTGCAAAAAGGAAATGGATATGCTGGACAACCCCTGCAAAAAGCTCACGGAGGTCTGCATGGCCATTGCTCCGGTTCCCGGCGTGTTTGACGGATACCATTGGGGGCGCCCCATCACCAGGGAGGAAGCCAAGGAGCTTTTGGTCAAGACCGAGGAAAGCGGCCTGGTGCATCTTTCGTGGAACATGCAGGACGGGCATTTTTTCATCTGCAACTGCTGCGGTTGTTGCTGCGGCGTCCTGAGAAGCATCAACGACATGGGCATTCCGGCCAGCAAGGTGGTCAACTCCCACTTTGTCGCGGTGATCGACCCGGAAGAATGCGTGGCCTGCGGAGTCTGCGCGGACGAACGCTGCCAGGTCCGGGCCATTGAAGAAGGCGACGACGCCTATCAGGTCAAGCCCGAAGCCTGCATCGGCTGCGGCCTGTGCGTGTCCACCTGTCCGTCCGAAGCCATTTCCCTGATTCGCAAGCCCGAAGAGGAATGCGAAATTCCCCCGGCCAACGAAGACGCCTGGTTCGAGGCCAGGGCAAAGGCCCGCGGAGTGGATTTTTCCGCCTATAAATAGTGGATTTTTTAGCCGGTCCATAGTAAGACCAGGAAAATATTGCTTATGCCCGGTGCAGGCCCCTTCCTGCACCGGATATTCTCCCGGCGCTACACTGACATTTCGTTCGGGCTTTAACAAGGTGCAACCGGTTAACTAATTCTCCAGGGAGGGAAAGATGGACGTTCTCGGCATTGATATAGGTTTTGGGTTTACAAAAGCAACCAACGGCAAGGAATTCCTCATGTTTAAATCCCTGCTGGGGGAGGCCGCCGAAATCCCCTTTCGGGCCAATCTTGCCAATTCCTCCTTTACGGAAAACCTGCACGTGACCGTGGACGAACAAACCTTTTTTGTGGGCGATTTCGCCGAACGCCAGTCCGGCGTGCGTCAATCCACCCTGGATCAGGACCTGCTGGTTCAGGAGTTCGCCAAGGTCCTGGCCCTGACCGCGGCCGGCATTTTCTCCGAAAAATACGCGCCCATGAACGTGGTTTCCGGCCTGCCCGTGGGATATTTCACCGAATACAAGGAGGCCTTCGTCAAGGCCATCCTGGGCCATCATACCGTCAATTATCACAAGGCGGACGGGTCCGTGGTGACCCGGCGCATCAACATCAACCGGGTGCGCATGATTCCCCAGCCCATGGGCAGCGTGCTCAACCTCCTCATGGACGAACGCGGCCGGATTACGGACAGGGACCTTGCCAGCAAAAAGGTGGGCGTGGTGGACGTGGGATTCAAAACCACGGACTTCATCATTTTTGACAAGCTCCAGTTCATCACCCGGGGAAGCCGGACCATCGACACGGGCATCTCCGACATCTTCCGCACCATCGCCAATAAACTCCGCAAGCAGGTGGACGTCAGCCTGGAGCTTTACCGCCTGTACGATCCCGTGTCCAAGGGAAGCATTCGCATTCGCGGCCAGGAGTTGGAACTGGCCGAGATCCGCGATCACGTCTACGCCCAGGCGGCCGGCGAGATCGCCGACGAAATCAACCAGATCTGGTCCGACGACTGGGACATGGACACCGTGGTCCTGACGGGCGGCGGCGGCATGGAGCTGGCCAAGCACCTTCAGCCTTTGATCGCCGGCAACGTGGTGGGAATCCCCAACGATACGGACGCCCGTCTGAACAACGTCCAGGGCTACCTCAAGTTCGCCCGCCATCTGTGGGAAAAGGACGAACCGCCTCCGGCCAGGGAGGAAAGCGCGGAATAGACCCCGCTCTTCGAAAAAAAACCTAAGAAAATCCCAAACGCCCGCGGCAATCAGCCCAGGCGTTTTTATTTGAGTTTTTGGGGGCGGCCCAAGCCATGTAGCTTCAGGGCTTGCCCTGCTGTTTTTGAGCGCCCCAGGCAGCGGCAGTGTACTGCCTGGGTTGCTTTAGCAACAAAAAGTGCGGCCTGAAAAGACGATCGAAACCTGGCATGTCCGGCGGGCGAATGACCTTGCTCGAAACTGCCCTTATGTAGTTGCGCGGTCCCCGCGCCATGTAGCTTCAGGGCTTGCCCTGCTGTTTTTGAGCGCCCCAACCAGCGGCGGTATGCTGCCTGGGTTGCTTTAGCAACAAAAAGTGCGGCCTGAAAAGACGATTGAAACCTGGCATGTCCGGCGGGCGAATGACCTTGCTCGAAACTGCCCTTATGTAGTTGCGCGGTCCCCGCGCCATGTAGCTTCAGGGCTTGCCCTGCTGTTTTTGGGCGCCTGTAAACCAGATCCAACCTATGCGGCCCAACTGTCCGGCCAGCCGCGGCATGCAATGGCGGGGGCCGTCAGGCCAATAAGGGCGGCCAACCACGGTTATAAAAACAGGGAATGATTTGCGGCCGAAAGGCCTTACTTGAAACCGCCCTTCTGTAATCTCGAGGTCCCCTTGCTCTATGGCGCTGCTTGCAGCGCCCGTTTATTCCGATGCGTCACACAACCGTCATTCCCGCATGCTTTTAGCGGGAATCCAGCGTCGTTTTGCAATCGTCCTTTTTGGATGCAATGACAGGGCGGCCCAGGCAAGGTCGTTTTTTGCCTGGGCGCAAAGCGCAGAAGGCGCGACCTGGAAAGGTGATAGAAATCAGGCAAGGCCGGTGGGAGAGCGGCCTAAGTTAAAGACTCGTTCCCATGCTCCAGCGTGGGAATGCATATTAAACTGTCTGAAATCAATACGGTTCAGGGCGCCTTCTTGCTGCAAAAAAATGCGCTTTTTCTATTTTTTTGATTTAAGGCTTCTTTCCAGGCGGGGCAGAAACAAATACATGAGGCTTTGCTTGATCCAGTTTTTGTATTCCGGGCTGCGGGGCGCCACGCCTAAAACCCTGGCGTGATAGGACGACGCGCCGATATACACGATCATCAGGTTGATCATGCTGTACACCCACCACACGGCCCGGTCCGAATCGTACTCGCCGGGCGCCACCCGGATAATCATGTCCTTGGCTTCCGACACATAGGCGGAAAACCGGTCGAATCCCGGGATTTCGCCGTCCTTGTCCCCTTCGGCCACGTTTTGCATGAGCAACAGCACGGGATCGGGGTTGTCGAACAGGTAGTCCAGGGCCCGGTCCAGAAACAATGACAGGCCCTTTTTCGCAGACAGGGCGTCCAGGCCCTCCATCCAGGTTTTGGACGCGGCAAGAAGTTCTTCCATGACCTCTTCGGCCACGGCTTCAAACAATTCGGCTTTGGTGAAATAATGATTGATGAGGGTGAAGCTGAATCCCCCCTCCTGGGCGATCATTCGAAAGCTGGCCGCCTGATAGGGGTGGGAGCGGAACACGCGGCGGCCCGCCGCGATGATCATTTTGCGGGTGGCGGCGCCTTTGGCGCCCTCGCCGCACCAGCGGCCTTTGCCGCATTTTTTATTTTTACCGGGGATGGAAATCTTCATGGCGACTTTCTATCCCCGGGCACGATTTTTGTCAATCCAAGGGCGGACAATTACACCGGGTTGCTTTTAATCCGAGCAGACGGCGGCCATAGTAAACTGCCGAGGGAGTTTTTTTTCATGGGTGGCCCTGGCAGAGCAGTATCCTGCCAGGGCGCCAAGCACACTTAGTTTATTGGAAAACCTTTGTCAGCGCCGCTTTTGACCAATGGATTGTTTACGGGATGTTTTAAAATTTCTTGTGGAGCATTTGCGCCCAATAAGACCGCCATCCCCGCAAGGACGATCCGCTTGGCCGGATCGCCCCGCAAGCCGGGACCCAGCGTTGCTCTTCTGCGCCTATTCAGACCGCACTTTCCGGATGGATCGGCGCAGTTCTTAATCCCAGAATTTTCCTCTTCGGTTATCCATGCGGATCACCCGCACGTTCCCCTGGCCGCTGATGAGGGAATTCATGGCCCAGCTTGCAATGCTGATGAGCAAGGCGCCGAACACCGAGGTCCAGAATCCCACCACTTCAAACCCGGGAATCACGCCCTGGGCCATTTTGAGCATGGCCGCGTTGATGACCAGGGTGAACAGTCCCAGGCTGAGCACGTTAATGGGCAGGGTGAGTATAAGCAGAATAGGGCGGAAAAATGCGTTCAGGGCCGAAAGAACCGCGGCCGCAAAAAAGGCGGAAAAAAATCCGCTTACGTGAATGCCGTCCAACAAGTAGGACACCATGATGATGGAAATTGTAAGAACAAGCCAGCGAATCGCCAATCCCTGCATGGGTTTTATCTCCTTCCAAAGCGCTTGGGTTGCATTGCCTTCATATCTCCTAAAGATAATGCCTTAACCCAAAAGGTCAAACCCGGAAAAGTTGGTCCGGCCGGGGCGATGTATGGCGGCGTCGCCCCGGCCGGGCTGGGCATGGCGCCCCCAGGGGACAGGGGGCTTTTTGCGAATCGCTTAGAAAAGCTCCTTAACGATTGCTGCGACATCATCCCGGGTAACGGAAAAAGGATGAGAAGGGGTGCAGTAGTCGTTAAAGGCGTTTTCCACGATTCGAGGCATGGCTTGTTCAACCTGTTCGCGTGCAACGCCCAGATCCTGGAGGCAGGAAGGGAGACCCAGGCGCAATTTAAAGGCCTCGACGGCCGCAATGAGCGCGGCGGCCGAACGTTGGGGATCGTCAAACCCAAGGCCCAGCATTCCGGCGAGGTGCGCGTAACGGCGGGTTACGCCTTGGTTTTTCAGGTTGAAGGCCATAACCGATGGCAGAACCAGAGCGTTGGCCCTGCCATGGGGAATATGAAAAATGGCGCCCAGGCTGTGGGCGATGCTGTGATTGATCCCCAGGCCTGAGTGATTGAACGCCAGTCCCGCAAGGGACGCGGCGATCTGCATGTTTTCTTTGGCGCAGCGGCTGTCAGCGGATTCAAATGCCTGGACCAGGTTTGCAAATATCAGCTCAAATGCCTTGAGGGCGTAGGCGTCGCTGAAGGGGGTCGCGAGTAAGGACGTATAGGCTTCCATGGCATGGGTCAGGGCGTCGAATCCGCTGTCAGCCGTTACATGGGCCGGAGCCGTCAGGGTGAGAGAGACGTCCAGAACAGCCGCGTCCGGCTGCATCAAGTTGGACTGGATTACCCTTTTGGCGCCGGTTTCCGCGTCTGTGATCACCGTGTAATTGGTGACCTCCGACCCTGTGCCGCTGGTGGTCGGGACAGCCGCGAAATAGGGCTTTTTCAGGTTTTCGCCTGAAATGAATTCTTTTTTGATCTCCAGGCAAAAGTACATGATGGCCTTGGCCAGGTCGATGGCCGAACCTCCGCCGATGGCCACGATCAGGTCCGGCTTGGCGTTGAAAATATGGACCAGACCCTCCTGCACCAACGAGTCGTCCGGGTTGGGCTTGACGTCGGAGAAAATCTTATACGGGACGCCCTGCTCCTTAAGATAATCCTCCACGGGGGCCAGGGCTCCCAGCTTGATCATAAAAGGATCGCTGGTCAGGCATACCCTTTTGGGGCTCAGTTCCCGGAGAAAATCCACGATGGTGGTGTCGTAGACGATTCTGGTCTGTTCGTTATGAGTTCTCAAAAATAGAACCTTTTTTCTATTTATTTCACCGCCAGCGCCTTGCATGCGTTGGCGATTTCCAGCTCTTCGTTCGTGGGCACAACCCATGCCTGGACCGGGCTGTCCGGGACGCTGATCCGGCCGGTTTTGCCCTTCAGGGCTGCGTTGGCCTCGCGGTCCAGCACAATGCCCATGGGCTCCAGGCCTTCCAGGCTTTTTTCGCGGACTGCAAAGTCGTTCTCCCCAATGCCGGCGGTGAAGGCGATGGCGTCCAGCCTGCCAAGCACGGCATAATACGAGCCGATGTACTTTTTGATGCTGTAGCAGAGCATTTCGAGCGCCAGCCTGGCGTCGTCGTTTCCTTCTTTAATGGCCTTGTGGATGTCGCGCATGTCGTTCATGCCGCAAATTCCCGAAAGCCCGCTTTCCCGATCCAGGACGGACTGGATCTCCTTCACCGACCTGCCTGTGCAGTCGGAAAGATAGCAGGGCAGGGCGGGGTCGATGTCGCCGCACCGGGTGCCCATGATGAGCCCGGCCGTGGGGGTCATGCCCATGGAGGTTTCCCGGCAGACGCCGCCCTTGACGGCGGTCATGGAGCTTCCGTTGCCCAGATGGCACACGATGTTGTTCATTGCTTCCAAGGGCTTGCCGATAAGACCGGCCAACTGCCGGGTAACGAAACGGTGGGACGTGCCGTGGAAGCCGTACCGCCTGACCTTGTAATCCGCATAAAAACTTTGGGGCACGGCGTACCGGTAGGCGTAGTCCGGCAGATCCTTGGAAAACTGGGTGTCGAACACCGCCACCGAAGGCACGGACGGAAAACGCTCCATGGCGGCCTCTATGCCGGCCAGGTTTGCCGGGTTGTGCAAAGGCGCCAGAACGATGTTATCCCGGATGCCGTTGATCACGCTTTGATCCACCACGCAGTTTTCCTTAAAGGTCTCGCCGCCCTGAGCCACCCGATGGCCGATGGCCGCCAGGTCTTCCGCAGAGCTGATAAGGGGGACGTTTCCTTCCATCAAAAGAGCGGCCACTTTGTCGATGGCTTTGGTGTGCGTGTCAAAAGGCTCTTCAAACCGCATTTTTTCTTGCGCGCCGGTCCCGGGATACACGGTATGGGTCAGGCAAGCGCCGTCCCCGCCAATGCGTTCGGCCAGCCCGGCGCAGATCACCCGGGAGTCGGTCATGTCAAACAGCTTGTATTTAAGGGATGAACTCCCTGAATTTATGACTAATATTTTCATTTTACTTCTTTCTCATCCCTTTAGTGTGAAATGGGGTCAAATCTACGTTTGACGTTTGAGCCCATTGCCTCAGTCGCATAAACCGCGCAACGACAGGCCGGGAAACCCGGCAACTACAGCGAGGAGACCTCGCAACCATTGCGATTATAGGGCCGATTCCAATCCGTAAAAACCAGGATGCTGAATGGACCGCTGAAAAACTCCCTCCCCCTTGACGGGGGAGGGCTGGGGTGGGGGTGACTTCTGTAGCCTTTCTTGCCTAAATATCGCGGAAACCGCGCAACTACTGCTCCCAGCGCATGGGAACGTCGATGTCCTTGTACACACGCATGGCGGCGTCCCGCAGGGCCTCCGCTTCCACGGAGCCGGGGAAAACCGTCACTTCCACGCCGGCCAGGGTCAGTTTTTCCAGAACCTTTTCCAAAAGCACGGGAGAAAGGCACATCCTGCCGGTCAATATGATCTGATCCACAGGCTCGGGATAGAAATCCGACAAACGCGCCAGAATCCGGGAGGCGATGCCGGACGCCATGGCGCTTAAGACGGCCGCCACGTCCGGGTCGTCCGCCCGATCCTGTATCAGCCGCAGATCGTGCGCTCCCAGGTGGCTGTACAGCCCGCCCACGGCGCTGAAAATCTTTTTCACCATGGCTTTTTCCAGGCCGGCGTAGCACAGCTCGATCACGGCTTCCGCCGGGACGTCGCCCGCCCTGGACGGTCCCATGGGGCCGTCGAAAATGGCGTTTTCCACGTTGATGCACTTGCCCCTGGCATGGCTGCCGATGGATACTCCCGACCCCAGGTGAGCCACGATCAGGTTGAGATCCTGCACTCGTTTGTTGGCCAGGTCCGCGTACATCCGGGCGGCCTGACGCTGGGATAGGGCGTGCCATATAGGCGTTTTTTCAATACCTTTGATGCCGGTCAGCCGGTTTTCTGGAGTCAATTCGTCGATGGTGGGGCAATCCACGATAAACGCCGGGGTTTTTCCCTGTTCGGAAAGCTCCCAGGCCATGAAAGCGCCCAGGTTGGAGGGATGGTCCTCCACGGCGCCGTTTTCTATCGCTGTGAGCATGGCCTCCGAAATCCGATAGGTCCCCGCCTGGGGACCCGGCAGCATGCCGCCCCGGGACATGATCATGGCCGCGCCGCACGGATCGATGTCGTGCTTTTCCAGGGTGCGCCGCACCGCAGTAAGCCTGGCTTTGGTCTCTTCGACTATGGAAGCGCTGGCGTTTGCGCCGGATTTGTCATGCTCGATCACCACGTTCAAAACCGGGGCGTCGCCGTCAAACACCGCAATTTGGGTGGATACGGAGCCGGGGTTGATAGCCACTATTCTGGGGCTTGGGAACAAGGGCGAAGTCCGCACCAAAGGCTTTGCAGCCTTGATCCGGGTCAGAAGCAGCAGCTTGGCCCCGCGAACCACCTGAAGCACGCTGGATCCCCTGGAATAGTCCAGAACCTGACCGTCCATGCCGCCCATAATCAGGGAGCTTTGGGCTTCGGGATACTGGGTGTTGAACAGGTGATACAGCATGTTGCCTTCGTCCAGGCTGGGGACGATGAGCACATTGGCTTTACCCGCGCTTTCAAACTCGTCCAGGCGGTTTTTCAGCTTCACCTGGGCGGCTTCCCGGGACACGGCCACGGAAATTTGCAGTTCGCCCGTAATGTTGATGTCCTTGTAAACCGGGTCCGATTCCTTGAGGGCCGCCAGTTTTTGGGCGGCCAGGGGTTCCGCCTGGCGTATGGCTTCCACGGACGGTCCCTGGCCGCTTCCCTTGGTGGAGTAGGAGATCATGGCGCCGTTCACTCCGGAGAGAACTGTTGGCGGAAAGATGTCCCGGAGTGTTTTGCAGGCGCCCACGGCAATGTCGGATAATTGTTCAGGCGACGGTTTCAAATTTAGGGCCACGTCGGCGAACATAACTACATTATTTTCCCACAAGGGATTATCTTCGTCGGGCAGGCAGAACAGGCCCATTTCAAAGGCCGTGCCCGAAGACTTAATCAAACGCAGGCATGGCGCCAAAAAGTCCTTGGTGGAGTTGGCCACGCCGCCCAAGCAGGCGTCGGCGTATCCCAGGCGAACCAGCATGGCGCCAAAGAACACGGGGTTGAGTATTTTCTCCCTGGCTTCCATGGACGTGAATTCCCACTTGCGGCCCCTGGAGGCTTCCTGCAGGGCCATGGCAAGCTCTTCCTTCAGGTCGCTCCGGGCCGGATTCACGATTTGAACCTGGGAGAAAAAGCGGTCCCGGGGGCAATAAAGCTCCGCGCTTTTGTAATCGCACAGGGACCGGATTTCCGCAGACTCGCCGATCAGCACCACCCGCGCCTGGTTAATCAGGCCGGAAGCCGCCGAGATGATCCTCGGGTCGTTGGCTTCGGGAAATACAATGACCGGTTTGACTGCGCCGGGCGCGGAAAGCATCCCGTTAAGCTGTTCGTCCACTAATTTGTCAAGATCAATCATGACTGCCGCCTGCTACATTAAAATCTGTTTTTTGATTTCCTCGCTGGGGGAGGAAAGCACCGCATTGCCCAGCAAGAGCCCGGATTCCGCAAGACACTGGCTTCCGGCTTCCACGGCGGCCTGCACCGATCCAATGCGGCCGGTGAGCGTCACCACAGCCTTGCCGGCCAGGCCCGTGGCCAGGCGAATGTCAATCAAATCCACGTTGGCGGCCTTGACCGCCTTGTCCGCCGCCATGACGGCCGAGGCCGAGGAGTAGGTTTCGATCACGCCGATAGCCCGGATTTCCGGCACGAGGACGGATGAACTGATTGCCGGGAAAACGTCCGGGTGAATGTGGGTGAGGACAAAATGATCGGCGATGAACTCGTCCGCGATGCGCAGGCCTTTTTCCACGGACCGTTTGACCGCCGCCGTGTCTCCGGCAACCATGATCAGGTAGCGCCCCGGGCAGACGGGACGGGCCAGGACCAGCTCCACGTTGGCCTCTTTGACCATATCGTCGGCGGTCATTATCCCGCGGGCCACGCTGTTCAGCTCCACGATCCCCATTGATTTAAACATTGCCATTCTCCTTTTTCACAAGAATCTTTTCGGAATCCGCGGCCATGACTTTGCCGGAGATCGAAGCATGAACGCGGGCGCCCAGCGCTTTTTCAGGAATTTCCGCAACCACCTGGCCGCAGGACACCATGTCCCCCACGGAAACCACGGGCGTGGAGGGCGCGCCGATATGCTGGCGCAAATACAGGCCCACCACCTCGGGCTGGGCCGGGTCAAACACCGGCTCAGGGTGCACGTCGTAGGCCAGCAGATCCAGCTTGCCCAGCAGGCGCTTGACCGGCACGCGGCGATAATCCGTATAAGGATGACGGCCAAGATCTTCGCCGCCAACGTCCTTGGGCCGGATTTTAAGTTGCTGCTTGATGGCGCGGTTGACCTCCCGGGGGGAAATCTGCATGGGGCAGGCCCATTTTTCGCAAATGCCGCATTCGGAGCAAAGAAGCGCCTGCTGCTTGATGGGATGATCCACGGGCAAAGCCAGGGAGCGCATGATCAAGTGAGGATGCAGGTTGTGACCCAATTGAAACCGGGGGCAAAGGTCCGTGCACAGGGAGCACTGGCAGCAGGCCAGACGGGTCACGCGCATAAGCTGGTTGATGTCCGTTGTCTTGCCTTGAATCACATTGTGTTCCGCGGGCAGCACGATGAGGCCCGAGGTGGTTTTGGTCACAAAGGCTTTTTCCGGATCGTCCAGCACCCGGCCCATCATGGGGCCGCCGTCTATCACCTTGCAGTCCGGCCTGCGCACGCCGCCGGCCAGCTTCAGCACATGGGATACGGGAGTTCCCACGGGAACCCGCACCACAATGGGCTTCATGACCTCTCCGGCCACGTTCAGGGTCCGGTGGGTGACGGGCTTGTCTTCCCAGGCCTGGGACATGTTGAATACGGACTCGGAGTTGGAAACCACCACTCCGACCTCCAGGGGAATTCCTCCCTGGGGCACGATGCGGCCGGTGGCTTCGTTCACCAGCACGTGCTCGTCGCCGCCGGGGTAGAAGTCCTGCATCTTGAAGACGGACATGTTGCGGCCGCCGGTCAGGCCTGCGTCGGCGACCTTCCGCTCCAAAATCGCAACCGCGTTCCGGTGCTTGGCCTTGACGCCGATCATGGCCTTTTCGGCGCCCACCGCATCCATGACCAGCCCCAGGCCTTTGATGATGTCGTCCGAACGGGTCTCCATCAGATGGATGTCCGAACAGAGCAGGGGCTCGCAGGATGCGCCGTTGATCAGCACGGTGTCGGCCTGGGCGTCTATCTTTACGTGGGTTGGAAACCCGGCCCCGCCGGCGCCGACAACGCCTGCTGCCCTGGTTTTTTCTACAAGCGGATGCGTCATGATTCTATCCTTTCAAGTCCGGCTTAAACGATTCTAAAGGAGTCGATGAGCACGCACCGCCGTTGACGGCAGAAGGACTTGGCCGAGGTAATGCCTTCCCCTGTGGGGCCTGCAATGGTGAAGGTTGCGTGGCCTTCGCCGTTCAGGCCGATGCCGCTGTACGAGGGGCCGTTTTTCACGAAAATGGTGGTTTGGATGGCGCGGGCCAGGGCGGTCAGATGCTCCACGTTGGTGGAGTGCATCATGGCGGTGTGCCGGTTGCCCTGCTCCACCTTTACGGCCAGGTCGATGCCTTCCCACACGTCCTTGACCCGGACCAGGGGCAGCACGGGCATCATCTGCTCGATCCAGACCATGGGATGCTTTTTGTCAGCCTCAAACACCAGGCAGCGCAGACCCTTTTTTCCGGCCAGGCGGGTTAAACCGGCGCCTTCGACGATCACGGACGCGTCCTTGCCCACGTAGTCTTTGACCACATGATTGTCGTGGATCACGGTCTCGGTGACCTTTTGCGCCTCTTCGGGAGTCAGGACAGCGGCCTTGCCCGTCTCTTCCATGAACTTCAAAAGGTTGTCGGCCACCTCATCCACGGCGATGACTTCCTTTTCGGAAATGCAGAAGATGTTGTTGTTGATGGAATGCCCGGCGATGATTTCCTCCGCAGCCTTGCGGATGCACGCGGTTTCGTCCACCAGAACCGGAGGATTGCCTGCGCCGGCGCCAATGGCTTTTTTGCCGGAGGAAAGAACCGCCTTCACAACGCCCGCGCCGCCGGTGGCGACCAGCACGTTGATGTCGGGATGCGCCATGATTTCGCCGGCGGTTTTCATGGTCGGCTTGGCAACCATGCCCACGCAGCCTTCCGGGCCTCCGTTCTCTACGATCACCTTATGAAAGGTGCGGATGACTTCGGTGCTGATTTTGAGCGCGGAAGGATGCACGTTGTAAACCACGGTGTTGCCGCCTGCCAGCATGGAAATGGTGTTGTTGATCAGGGTGCCGGTGGCGTTGGTGACGGGAGTCAAGGAGCCGATCACGCCGAAAGGAGCGTATTCGATGAGGGTCAGGCCTGCATCGCCGGAGAGCGCCTTGGCGTCCAGGTCTTCGGTTCCGGGCGTCTTGGTGGCCGCCAGGATGTTTTCCGCGATTTTGTCTTCCACGCGGCCCAGGCCGGTTTCCGCAACGGTCGCCTTGGCCCATTCTTCGTTTTTCGCCAGAGCGACTTCCCGAATGGCCTTGAGGATGGCTTCCCGCTTCTCCAGGGTGAGGGAGATTAAACGCGGCTGGGCCGCCTTTGCCTTGGCCACGGCTTCGTCAATGGTTTCGCAAATCCCGTCGCCCGTGGGCTGGCAGGGTTCCTCGTCCTTGTTCATCATTTCCATGATCACGCTGGCGACCATGTCTTCCAGTGCTAATTCTTTCACGCTCATTTTGTCTCCTTGCTCTTTCGGCCGGTTTAAGGCGGCCGCCTCGGCCCTTTGGCGCCGATATCCTGCTTGAAAATTTTTATATCAGGTAAAAGGCCCCTTCCAGGATGTCCGAATCCGCGCCTTCCTTGCGCTCCAGGTTCTGAATCTTGTTGGCAAGATCCGTCAGATCCTCCAGGGTTTTGGGAAGAATCGCCAATAAAGCCTGGGCCGTTTTTTCCATTTGCTCCAATGCGTTGGCCGCCGCCTGGGCAACCACCATGTCCTGGGCCACGGATCCTCCGCTCACTCCAACGGACCCGACAACCTCTCCGTCCAGGCTCAAAGGCAGGCCGCCGCCGAAAATCACCATCTTGCCCTGATTGGTCAGTTCCAGCCCGGCAAGCTCCTGGCCTTGCTCAACCAGCCTCCCGGCTTTTTGGGTGGACATGCGGAGCGCAGCGGCGGTAAAAGCCTTGTTCACCGCAATGTCCGAGCTGACGGGCAATGCCTTGTCCATGCGCTGGAAGTGAACCAGCTCCCCCCGGGCGTCGGCGAATGCGATGACCATGGGGACTTGGATTTCCAGGGCTTTTTTCCGGGCGATGCGGGCCAGCACGCGAGCCAGGTCGTTACAGATGTGCGTCATGATTTCCATGGCTCAACTCCTCAGTCAGTAAAATCCGGATTTCCGCAACCCACGACAGGGAGAACAAAAGGTCGGACAACCGGTTGATGTATTTCAAAAGCAATGCGCAGCTTTCGGCGTCTCCCGAGGCGGCCCAGGCCTGGCGCTCTGCGCGGCGGCAGATGGTCCTGGCCACATGCAGGGTTGCGCCGGCCAAAGTCCTGCCCGGGCTCACGAAAAATCCGGGAAGCCCAAAAGCCTTCTCCAGAATATCAATGGCCTCTTCCAGGGATTGAATGTCGTCTCCGTCAATGGGAGCGGGCAACTTGCTCCAGTACTTGGGGCTGCTGGAAAGCTGCATGCCCACCCGGAACAGGTCCCGCTGAATATTCACAATCATTTCGACAAAAGGGGCGCATGCAGGGAACTGGTCAAGATGGGCGCGGCACATTCCCAATTGGGCCGTGAGTTCGTCCAGGGTCCCGTAGGCTTCCACCCGGGGATCGGCTTTGGAAACCCGTTCTCCGGAAAGCAGGCTGGTTTTGCCTTTATCGCCTCCGCCGGTGTAAATGCTCATGGCCTCTCTCCTTAATTCACGTCGATCTCGTCGATGATCCCGATAATGGCTGCGTCCACGGGAGCCTTCTCCGTCTCGCACGCCTTGGACGCGTTGGAGCCCGTCGTCACGATCACGTGTTCGCCGGTTCCGGCGCCCACTGTATCCACGGCCACCAGCAGTTCGCCTTCTATAGGAGTCCCATCGGGTTGCACGGCCTGAACCACCAGTATTTTCGAACCCACCAGCAGTTCGTGCTTGCTCGTTGCCACTACGGTTCCTATGACTTGTCCTAAAATCATGATCTGTCCTTTCCATTGCCTGGACCCTTAACCCTGGGGCGCGGCGATGATCTCAATCCCCCAGCCAGAGGCCATTTCCCTGGCAAGAGGGGTAACCACGGCGCCAGGCGTCGTATGAATAGGCGTTCCTGCTTCGCGAGCAATCTTAACATGCCCGGCGTCCACCAGCCGGATCGGGCCAAAGTCAGGGGGGGCGGGACTTTGGGGGGCCGAGGGCCGGGACGCCGGGATGCTAAGGGGCGACTGACCAGGTTGGTCGCTATCTGCGGGGCGGAAGAAACGCAGGGAAGCGGGGCCGAGATTTCGGCTCCAGGTCAGTCTTGCGCCGAAATTGGAGAACTCAAGCAGGCGGTGGGCCAAAGCCTCCATCAGGGCCGGCGCGCCCTGATCAAGCCCCAGGAGTTTACGGTCAGGTGAGTTTGGCGCGGCGCCGTCAATAGCCGCCACGACTGGCTTACCCATGAATAGGGCTTGAAGAATTATATTCGCGGCCAAGGTGTCCGGGGTCATGCTGCAAACGCGGGAGAGGGAGGCCACGCTCAACATGGGAATGACCACGCCGGAGCATTTTTGCACCTGGCTGAACCAGGAGTCCTTTTCCATGACTTCCGCGTTAGGCCAGGGCATGAGCCTTTTTTCCAAAACGTCTCCGTAAAGGCGGCGTGCCGACTCGCTTGTCAGGACGCGAAGCATGGTCCCGTTCAGCATGAGGTGTTCCAGCCCGGACAAGGCCTGTGAAAATCCAGCAGTAGCGCCCGTGAACAGGGCCAGCACATAACGGTCCGCATCTTCGTCACGGCTGGCCCTGGCCACGGCGTAGAGCACCTGCTGAACGAGTGCCTTGATCTCAACGGTATTATAATCTAAGGTATTATTATCTTTACTCATTTGCCGCCGCCTTTCTTCCTGAAGCGGCCAGCGCCGCATGCAACGCCGTGCCCAGGGGGGTGACTAATAGGGGATCGTCAGGCAAAAAGACGGGCAGGCCCGTTTCCTGGGCGATGACTGCGTCCGCTCCGGGAAAGCTGGAAGTCCCGCCCACTAAATGGATTTGTTTCGGATTATAAGAAGCTGTGTGCTCCCGGACTATGGCGCCCATTTTTTCAAAGACCGGCATGACCATTCCCGCCAGCATGCGCTGATGGGCCGGGTTGTTTTTCATGGCTTCGGCTTCTTCAATGGAAACGCCCATGCTGCCCGCAATGACCAAATCCAGATGATGCCCGCCCGTGGGCTCGTCGCCGGTGTAAACCACTTCTCCGTCTTCCAGAATGGAGATGCCCGTGGTGCCGCCGCCGATATCCACCACGCACCCGGAGTCAATGCCCAAAGCCAGGGCGGCCGCGCTGGGCTCGTCAACCAGGCTGACGGCTTCCAGGCCGGCGCCGTTCAGAATATGCCCGAAGGCCTGTTGGTTTCTTCCTATTGTGCCGGGAGGGTAGGCTGCTGCGGCGTCCCTGATGTCAAAGCCCCTGGACCGCAGAACCTGCACATGGGTCTTGAGAATGCTCATGACGCCCATGTAGTCGAAAACCAGGCCGTCCCGAACCGTTGACTTGGAGCGGGTGGTCATGCCTGCGATGGGCGTTCCTTCACGGTCCACCACGGCGGTGACGATATTGGCGGTTCCCAGGTCCACTCCGGCCCAGAGGGGGCTGCCCGGGCGGGGCGCGTTTTCCAGGGAAAGGCTGTCGCGAAACTGCCTTATTCTTTCGTTGATGGCCTCCATGCCGCTATCTTTCATGGCTGCACCGCCTTTAAAGCCTGTACGGCCGCTTTTTCAGCCTGTTTAATCTCAGAGGGCGTTCCGGACACGGACAACCGCCCCACGGCCCCGACTTCCACGCAATCCACCAGGGTGACGTCCACCTGCTTTTCCACTTCATTGGCGGCCAAAAAAATGTACGCGGCGGGCTCGCACTCCACGGTGAGCAGGTCCTTGCCCGGAATAAGCAAAGACCCGTTCCGGTACACGTTCATCAACTGGGCGTGGTACGGGCTGACCTTGTTAATGATCAAAGAGCTCAAAACCTCGGGCTTGGTTATGTCCTTTTCGGTGAAACCCAGCCCCTTCAATGCTGCGCTGCCTGCATAAAGCACGTCCTGCTGAGACTTGGCATGGATCTCCATGTATCCGAAATACCGCTCGCAAAGGGATTTCCCCAGTTTGACCGGACTGGCCTTAAGCGCCAGGTCAATGGCTTGGTTGATCAGGATGCCGGGCTGCACTTCCATCACAAGGGAGGACTCCCCGCCTATCGGCAGGAACCCTGGCGAGCTTGCAGCGGCCACCCCGGCCAACTGGGGCTGGAGGCGATCAATAAAGGCGTATGCACGAAGGGAATTCAAAGGGACAGACTCCTATTTCCTGGATTTCGGCTTATTGCCGCCGTCTGTTTTCGCCGGCGCAGTCTTGCCCGAGTCGGCCGGCTTCTCCGGCGCTTTGGGGCTGGACGCATTTTTTACTTCCGAAGCGGCAGGTTTGGAGGATTTTGTTTTTGCTTCGGGCTTGGACGCCTGCTTGGCGGGCGCGTCTTTTGCGTCTTTCGCCTCGGGCGCCGCCTTTTCCGCCGGCGCTTCCTCCTTCTCTGCAGTTGCGGTTGCAGGCTTGGATTCAGAGGCTTTTACTGCGTTTTCCTGGCTTCCTTTGGATTCCTTTTCGGACGCGGCGCCGGAGGTTTTGCCGTCTTCGGGCTCGCTGTCGGACCCGTTGAACGGCGGCACGTTGTCCTTTCCGCATATTTCCGTATCGATCACCTGGTCATCCGGACGGGGGATGACATGCGCCGCCACCAGATTGCCCAGCTTCCGGGCGGTTGCTGCGCCTGAACTGACAGCGGCCTTAACCGCGGCCACGTCCCCGGTCAGCTTGATGACCATGTAGCCGGCCCCGTTAAATTCGTAACCCAAAAGCGTGACGTTGGCGGCTTTTAAAGCGGCGTCCGCCGCTTCCACCACGCCCACCATGCCCAGGGTTTCGATAAGGCCGATGCTCTTTACTTTCTTCATTGATATCCCTTTCGCCCGGGATTCGGCCCAGGCCTCACTGCTTGCAGCTAATTTAGTTTATCCTTGGTTCCTGAATCCCCGCATGGACCGGCCGTGTCCGCCGGGTCCATGATGAACGGGTTGCCTTTGACCAGCCGGGCCGCGTTCCTGCCCAGCCGGTTCAGGGACTCTGTAGACGCCTCTTCCCAGGTCAGGTGAAAGAGGGGGCGTTTTTCAGGCAGGTCCCTGTGATGGAGAACAACCCCGGTAATGGCGCCGCCGGCCGCCGCCTTGACGGAAAGCCCCACGTTGATCCGGGAGGCTTTCGCCGCCTGGCTGGCCGCCAATATCGCGTCGTTTTCCTGGGAATCCCTTCTTTCGCAAGGGATTCCTTCTTCCTCCAGGCCGTTTTCCAATGCCTGGACGAACCAATCGGGCGCTTCTCCCAACACTACCAGGTAAACGGCCGGCTTTTGAGCGACTTGCAGAAGCGGAGATCCCATGGCTCAGCATCCTTTCCTGGAAAGGCAAAGGCCCGTGGCCACGGCGTTTCTGGGGCCTTCGCAGCCGCGAATGTTGCCCTTGCCCAACACCGGGCCGTACTCCGCCAGGGCGTCGGCGATCATTTCCGGGATTTCAAAATCCAGGGCCGATCCGCCCACCAGAGCCACAAAGTCGATAAGCCTGATGTTGCCGCCGGGCGCCACCTGCTCCAAAGCTCTCAAGGCGTTTCTTACAAAAACTTTTTCTTTGGCTTTGCGGCGCACGTTCACGATCTGGTTCAGGTTGAGATCGTGCATGATGGGAATGGGGCCGTTTTCGCCCAGAATAGCCACCCTGCCGAACAGGGAGGGATCCAGGTGGGCGTCGAAAAACTCCACGGCTCCGGTTTCGTGCCGCATGTGAAAGAGGGTTTCCACCTTGGCCAGGGGATAGCGCTTGATGTCCTCGGCCAGGTCGGGATCGTCCAGGCCAAGCTCCGTGTTGATGAGCATGGTCACCATGTCCCCCGCGCCGGCCATGTGGATGGACTTGACCGTTCCGTCCCGGTGGATGATGGAGGCGTCGGTGGAGCCTCCGCCCAGGTCCAGGATGGCCAGGGGCGCTTCGGCGCCGGGGGTGGTCAGGGCGCCGGTGATGGCCATTTCAGCCTCCACGCCGCCGATTTCCACTTCCACGCCGGTTTCCTCTTTCAGCTTGGCCGCCAGACGCTGCATGGGAATGTTCTGGGTCATGACCATGGCCGCCAGGCCCACGGCCGTGCCGCGGGTGAACTCCCCGGCCAGACCGCCCAGCACATGCTGAGGCTGGAGGGTGTTTACGGCCAGCACATCCTGTATCTTGATGAGGCTTACAGGCTGGTCCGTCAGTTCGGCCATAACGGTTCTGACCCGTTCGAACATGCCGTGGGCGTTGGTGCCGGGCTGGGACTGGATTTCCTTCAGCGGCGCCACCCTGGCCAATTTCTCCATGATGGCGTCGGCGCCCAGTTCCACGTCCACGGCCTCCTTGGCGGTTTCGCCCACCATAGTGATGGTCCCGGCCGGAATCCGGCGCTCCTGGACGTCGCCCTTGGGGGTCTTGATCACCACCCCGGACCGGTTGCCGGTGAGGGCCCTGGCAATGGGGGTAATCTGCCGGGTTTCCTCCGGGGATAATTCAAACAGGGTGGCGATGTCGTAAGGGTTGGACAGTTTTTCGATGGACCTGCCCACGCGGGCCACTTCCAGCGCGGCGGGCATGCCCAAAGGAACTTTGTCGATATGCTGGACTTCATCCACAATGGGGATAGGGGAGGTCAGGCGGTTGTATATCAGAACGCCGTCGTCCTTTTTTACTATCGCGCCGGTTATTCTGATTCCCCTGGCGACTGCGGCGTTGATCATCTCCGCCGCTTCTCTAAAGTCCACGCCGCCGTCAATGACGGCAATGCAGGGAGCGCCGGGGGCGGTCTGGGTCAGGTCCCGGATATCTACGGTCACTCCCTGACCCAGACCCAGCCCGCCTGGTGTATCCGGATTGTGCCCGATCATGGCCGATTCCGTGATGACGGTTTCCGTAATGGTCTCCATGGCTACATCCCCGATTACGGGCGTCGCCTTGTTCAACAGAATCAGGTCCAGATCGTTCCGGGTCATGGAAACTGCGGCCATGGCTTTGTCCACGGCGTCAATGACGCACATGGCGTTGCGCAGGGTGCCTTTCAGGCCTATGGTTCTCACAAGAGCGCTGGACAGGAATTCGACGCCGGCGCCGATTCTCGCCACAGCCACTTCCGTGGAATTGTTCCCTATGTCTACACCAGCAATGAGCATTTAACTTCTCCACTGTCCTCCGGCGATCGCCCGACTAGCGGTCTCCTTTGAGACGATTGTTCTTCTCGTAAACATCGGCCGCTTCCCGCACCAGTTTGGCGCAGGCCGGGGCCTGGTATTTCTCCTCCAGTTCCTCGGCCATGGAAATCATTTCCTGCTTGGTGGCCCGGTAGGGGCGCAGGAAGTTGTACATCTCCAGCAGTCTGGCGTCGGGGATACGGGTCATTTCGCCGGCGCGGGCCAGGTTGTTGGCCAGGTTGGGACGGTTGACGCTCTTGGCGATTTCATTCTGATACGCCAGGGTTTCCGGGCGGGTCTTGATATCGTCGAACTGAATGTCGCCGGCGATCACCTTTTCAATGGTGATGTCGTCCAGGCCCAGCCCGGTGGCGGACTTGACCAGGTCCTTGCGTTTGATTCCCAGAGGATAGGAGCTGGCGTCCAGCTTGCCGCCCTGGCTTGCAGGGGCGGACAGGCCTTCGGACTGGAGCTTGGCCAAAACGTTTTTGACGGCGCTTTCCAGGGCTTCGGGGGAGGTTCCGTCTCCGACCTTCCGGATGATGTCTGCTATCTGATCTTTCGTAAAACTTACCATTTTTATCTCCTTCGCATCCCAGCGGCCTGGTTAGCCCTGAACCACTTCAAGAATTTTCTTTTGCGGGTCCAAAAACTGCACTTCCTTGTTGTGCAGCAGGGCTGCAAGACCCTGGTACCTGGGCCTGGCCATGGGATCGTTTTTCACGGGAACCGGATTGGGGTTCTCCCCCTTGGCGTACTTGGCGGCGTTTTTGCCGATGGCCCGAAACGTCTCAGCTTCCACCAGGGGGGCCTGGGGGAAGAGCTCCAGGTTCTGCAGGGGAGCAAGATCCTTCTGATGGATGACGGAGGTTCCTCTGGAGAGGATGCCGATTCCAACGCCGGAACCGCTCAACTGGGCGGCGGAGTGTGCCAGAAAAGCCACGTCGGCGGTCTGGTAGTTCCGCACGAATCGCGCCGTCAGGCCTTCTTCCTCGATGCCTGCGGCCACTTCGGCCAGCACCACGGAATGGGGAATGTCAATAATAGTCTTGGTGGGAGTGGTTCCGAATCCCGGGGGAACGGCAATCACCACTTCCTTGGGATTGCTCCCTGCCTGGGCGGGCCCTTTTTCGATGAAGTCAAGGGGCTTGTCCGTATCCACCGCAGCTGCGGAAGCAGGAGCGGCCGCGCCGCCCGCCATCTGACCCACGACTTCGGTAATGATCTGTCTTAGCATCTCTTCTGTGAGTTTCATTTTCTACTCCCTATATGTCTTCAGGGCTGATGGCCTGGGGGATGTTCTTGAGCAGCTCCCAGCGTTCGCCTTCCAGGCGGTAGCCGGTGCCGGGGCCCATGTAATCGTTGCGGTCGTTTATCGCGCTCTTGACGTTGAAGTTCTCGTCGACAATCGCGGAGGTGTGCAGATAATCGCCCGAAACCTTTTGCTTGAGCATTCCCAATACGGATTCCGCAACGTCCTGGAAGCCGTGCTTGTGCAGAGCCCTGACGATATCCAGGCCGGTTTTGCCGGACTTGAGGAACTCTTCGATTGCGCGAAGGTCTTCCGGCTGGTTGCGGTCTGGCATGTCTTTGGAGCCGTGGGCGTAGGTGGCTGCTTCCACTTCTTCGTCGGTGATTGCCGGGAAGCCCACTTCCTGAAAAACGGCCTGCATGGCGCGGGCGGCCTTGTTCCGCACGGCGATGATCTGTTCTTCGGTCACCGGACGCAGAGCCATGTCGCACTGGAGGTCGCGCTGCAAAACCAGCATGTCGTCGAAGTCGTCGGAATCGTGGGTGGAGCCTGCGAACATGTTGTCGTAGTTGGGAACCCCGGAATACCCGGAGAACACATAGTCGGTGCCGGGCAGGAACTGCATAAGCATTCTGGCGGTGTTCCTGATGGGGGAGTGGGTGAAGGTCTGGTCGTTGCCGGAAGCCACTTCCAGGTCCAACAGAACCGTCGCCACGTTTTCGGCCAAAACGGCGCGGATGCCGCCGGGAACTGCGCCCGGAACGCCGATGCAGGAGATGGAGCCGTTTTGGAGGCCCTGCACGCCGGCGCCCTTGGTGATCATGATGCACTTGATCTCAAGGTAAAGCATGGACTTTTTGTTGGCGTAGCCCATCTGCACTTCGGAGCCGGTGCCGGAGGTGAAGCGCATTTTGATGCCGCGGGAGGCGTAGGCGGAAGCCAGGAAAGCCTTGGACCACGGGGTGTCGTCGCCGTCCACGAAGACCTGATCGGTGCCGTAAACGGAAACGGTTTCAGCGTAGGCGGTGAGGCCCTTCATGCCCATCTGAAGCTCCATGGCTTCTTCCACGGCGCACTGGGTAAGGGTGCCGCGGCAGCCCACCTGGCCGCCGATCAACAGGGCGATGGCGTTCATGGGGGCGTAGCGGGCGATGCCGACGGTGGTTTCCAGTTCCTGGAACCCGCGGTAGGAGCCTTCCGCCGCGTCCGCCGCCAGCAGGGCCGGGGTGTCCTTGACGTTGGTGATGTGAGCCTGGTTGGCGGGAGTCTTGCGGCAGCGCAGTTTCTGCATAGCCATCATGAGCTCAACCACGTTCATTTTTTTCAGGACGTCCAGGATCTTGGCCGGAGTCAGGCCGGGAACCAGACGCTTGATTTCAGCGCCGGACACATTGATGTCCACCAGTTTCTTGGCGAATTCCAGGGAGTCAATGGCCATGGCTTCGGCGGCCACGTTCACGTCGATGCAATGGTTGGCGATAAAGGTGTCGATCATGTCGAATTCCGCGCAGGGAATCCCGTCCATTTCCACAACCTTGCCGTTTTCTATTTTCAGTCCGGGTTTCGGATCGTAGGGGCTGTCCATGGCAACCAGGCCGACTTCGTCCCATTCCTTAATGAATCCGTCTTTGTTGACGGCCCTTTGTTCCAGGACCTCAAATCGCTTTTGTCTTTTCTGCAATTTGGCACGCTCCTTTTCTTAAATGTAGGGGATGTGAGCGGAGGGGCAGTCCTGTCCCCAGGCAGCCAGGAGTGGCTTGCCAACTTCACGGCCGGCGATGATGGCCTGGCGCACTGCGCCGGAGTCGCCGGAAACGGTGATGAACACTTCGTTGGAGAAGCTGGTGCCGTGAGCCGGAGATCCGTAATCCAAAACGTCCACGTCGGCGGATTTGACGGCCGCGTCGATCATGAGCATGCCGATGACTGCGGGAGCGCCCAGGATCAGGCCGAAAGCCTTGCCTTCGGGAGCGCCGAACACGGTGGTGAGGCACTTGGAAGCGCGGGCGGTGTACTGCAATTCCAGGTGGCCCATGTCGTTGCCGTACACGTCGCCGAAGAACTTGGGCAGGTTGTCCAGGGTGACTTCCACGGCCCGGCGGGCGTCGGAAACGTCTTCAGCGCCGAACACGATCAGGGAGCCGTGGCCTGCGCCGCCCTGGGTGTCGCGGGGAAGCTCCACCTTGAGGATTTCGGTGTTGGTGGCCTTGATGGCTTCGTCGGCCGCCATGATCTGGGGGCCTGCTCCGGTGCGGGCGCCGATGATGCCCAGGGAGCGGTATTTCTTGTCAAAGCCCATGATTTCATGGATGGATTGGTCCAGATTGGCGATGACCAGACCCTGGGTGTTTCCAAACTCGCAAACGCCCACAAACTCGGTCAGGCCGCTGGCGGCGCAAGCTGCGGCCGTGGGGGCCGCCGGGCAAGCGGCGGGCGCCGCTTCAGGGGTTTCCACCCTCTTCATCACTTCTTTCATAACGGCGTTTATAATGTCGTCCTGCATGGTATTCTCCCTTATCTGCTATAAGATTGTGTTCGTTGGTCTTATTTGACGCTTTCAAGGCCCTGGGGCAGAATGCCTTCCACTTCCGTATGGGGCCTGGGGATGACATGGACGGACACCACTTCGCCTACCTTGGCGGCAGCAGCAGCGCCGGCGTCGGTGGCCGCCTTGACGGCCCCCACGTCTCCGCGAACCATAGTCGTGACCAATCCGGAACCGATCTTGATGTTGCCGATCAGGGTGACGTTGGCCGCCTTAACCATGGCGTCGGCCGCCTCGATATTGGCGACGAGGCCTCTGGTCTCAACCATTCCCAATGCTTCTTTTCCTACCATTGTGTTGTCTCCTTCGTTGCCGCCGGGAGCCTTTTCCCGGGGCTTTGCGTTGTTTTCGCCGGTCTGCACCGCGCAGGGGCCGACATCCTCCTAAGTTAAAGCCATGTTAGCCCTTGGCCCGGTTCTGCGTAAATACGGCCCACCCCGTGTTTATGGTTAGGGATTTCAGCTAATTTCATCTTCTGTGCACCGTATTTTTCATAGGGTTCACCCTATGCGTTATAGGGTCTTGAAAGCCCCAAAAATAGGGTCTCCCCCAGGTCTACAGAACCAGGTTGATAATGAGCACGTTCAGGGCGATCGCCGTGGCCGGCGGGTCGATATGGGTGTCGCAATTGGTGTTGAATATTTTGATGGCCATGTCTCCGAACAGGGCGCCCAATGCGGCAAAAGCCCCGCCCACCAGAATGCCGCCCACCGGAGGCAGGCCTGCGTTCATGGC
Organism: Desulfatibacillum alkenivorans DSM 16219; assembly: GCF_900142135.1. Lineage (GTDB taxonomy): Bacteria > Desulfobacterota > Desulfobacteria > Desulfobacterales > Desulfatibacillaceae > Desulfatibacillum > Desulfatibacillum alkenivorans. Next base: position 28,660 of record NZ_FQZU01000053.1, read on the forward strand.
CATGGCCGCCGCCAGGGCGCTGGGATAGGCGATGTGGTGCGTCGCCGGGGTGTCGAATCCCGTCTGGGTGAAAATCAGGGAAATGGCTGAAAAGCCGAAGGCCAGGGCGAAGATGGGGGTGATGTTGGCCGTGGTGTTGGTCTTGACTACCGCCACGAGGCCGGCCCACATGAGGCCCACGCAGAAGCCCAGGATGATGTTGTAATAAAAGGGCTTGCCCAAAGACATGTAAGCGCGCTTCTCGCCTTCGTTGTACATGCCGCAAACGCCTTTTTCGCCGAAAGCCAGCCGTCCGATCACGCCGCAGGCGAATACCGCCACGGCGATGTTATCCGTAGGGACGCCGATCTTGGTTAACCCCGTGGTGATCAAAAGGCCGATGACGCCGAAGAGGCCGCCCACCAGCATGACGGAAGGCTCGCCGGTGCCGTTCAGGGAAAGCAGGATGTTCCCGCCTTCTTCAATGTAGCCCTTCTTGCCGGCGTAGGCCGTGGCCGCCACGCCGCCCGCGAAGAATACGTGGGGCCCCAGCGCAGGCCCGAAGGCCAGGGGGCCCAAAACGTCCACGGGCTGGCCCAGCATGGCGAAGAAGCCCCCGATCACGGCGAAGACGCCCGTAAGAATAAATGCCGGTAGAGCGCCGATGCACGCTCCAACCACGCCGCCCCCGAAGCCGACTAGTAAAAGTACCAAAAAGTCCATTCCCTTTACCTCTCCTGTGTCATGTTAAGCGTTGATGTGTTCACGGTTGGCCCCGGATTCGAGGCCCTTAGGTCCGTGTTGGAACCTACGTGCAGACAGGGGCTTGTGACAATTAGGCGGTCACACCATATTGATGGAGGGAAGGACTCCAATTTGGCGCCCCGTACACCCTATTCGGGCATGGGGGGCATAGGGTGTACGGAACCGCAAACTGGGGTGAGGCCTTAAAACGGGATATGGGGTGTAAAATTAGGATCTTTACACGCTATAGGGACTAGCGTATTCTTTTTATGCAGTGAAATTTTCGCCTTGGATAAAGACTATGACGCAGAACATCATCAAAATTTTAATTACCGAAGACCACGCCCTTGTGCGCAAGGGCTTGAAGTCCCTGATCTCCTCCCGGTCCGAGTTTCAGGTGGTGGGGGAGGCGGATAACGGGCTGGCGGCCATTGAAATGACCCGGAAGTGCAAGCCCGATCTCATCCTGCTGGACCTGTCCATGCCCAAGATGAACGGGCTGGGCGCCATGCGCCAGCTAAAGAAGGAGCACCCGGATGTCAAAATCCTGGTCATCACCATGCACGCTTCCCAGGACTACCTTATTCCCGCGCTCAAGGAAGGGGCGGACGGTTACCTGCTGAAGGGCGACGATCCCCAGGAGTTGTTCATGGCCATCAGGGCCATCATGGACGGCAAGGCCTATTTAAGCTCCGACCTCTCCGGCCAGTTGATCCACAGCGTGATCAACCCGGACACACGGGAGGCAACCGACCCCCTGGCAAGCCTGACGCAACGGGAAAAAGAGGTTTTTCAACTGGTGGCCGAAGGCAACACCAACCAGCAAATCGCGGACCTGCTCTTCATCTCTCCCAAGACCGTGGACAAGCACCGGACCAACCTCATGAAAAAGCTGGACCTTCACAGCGCCAGGGAAGTCTCCAACTTCGCCCTTAAAAACGGAATTATCCTCAATACATGACCCGGTAGCTTTATGTAGGGTCCCATAGCGGTATTATGCAAACACCCCCGACAAACGTTTCCCCCGAAGAATTCGAAAAGCTCATGGACTGCCTGCCCATGGCCTGCCGAATGTTTGAACTGAAACCCGACGGCCGCCTGTTTTTCGTCAAGGCGAATCCTGCGGCGGACGACCTCTTCCAGCGTAAGCACGCCTCCATCAGCGGGCTGCCCATGGAAGAGGCCTTTCCCGAGCTTAAAGAGTCCGTCATTCTAAGATCGTATAAGGAAGTCCTGGAAACGGGGAACAACTGGCGGTATCAGGGGGGATTCTTTAGGCGGAACGGGGCTTTTCTGGGTTTGTTCAACGTCAATGTTTTTCGCCTGAGCCCCAGCCGGCTGGTTTCCTTCGCCTCGCCCCATGACGGCCAGGAAACCGAAATCATCTTTCATCAAAAAAAGATGGAGGTGGAAAAAATCAATATTTCCTACCCGGATATCGAGCCTAAAAAAATCCTATCCGGCGACTTGCACGTGGAAACCATTCAGAATCTGCGCGCTCCCAGGATTCCCGTGTTCGACGATCTGGCGGACGATGAACTGAACGGCCTGGATTTTGACTTCACCGATTTGTTCACCATCAACGAACTGGAAAAAATCCAGGACGCCTTCACCAACGTCACCAACGTGGCGTCCATCATCACCCTGCCCGACGGCCAGCCCATCACCCGGACCAGCAACTTCTGCCTGCTGTGCGACATGATCCGGGATACGCCCAGAGGGATGGCCAACTGCGTCCAGTCGGACGCACTCATCGGCAAGCCCAACCCCCACGGCCCGACCCTGCGGCCCTGCCTGAGCGCAGGCCTCTGGGACGGCGGCGCCAGCATCATCATCGCCGGAAAGCACGTGGCCAACTGGCTGGTGGGGCAGGTGCGCCTTTCCCCCAAACCCAACACGGACAGGCTCACCCGGTACGCCGAGGAAGTGGGCGCGGACCCCAAGCAATTTGTGGAGGCTTACGAGTCGGTGCCGGTCATGCCCTTCGCCGAGTTCTACCGCATTTGCCACTCCCTGTTCTTGTTCGCCAACCTTATATCGGACATGGCTTACCAGAACCTGCGCCTGGTGCGGGCCCATATGATGCAGGAGCAGACCGCCAAAGCCCTCCAGGCCTCGGAATCCCGGCTGCAAAACCTGTCGTCCAAGCTGATTCTCACCCAGGAGGAGGAGCGCCGCCAACTGGCCATTGAACTGCACGACGGCATCGGCCAGTCCCTCACCGCCGTCAAGTTCAGCGTGGACAACATCCTCTTGAACATAGACAACCCGGACCTGAATATCCGGGACATCACCAAGACAGCCAGCCAAATCATCAAGGCCAGCATCGCAGACGTAAGGCGCATGCAGGTGGAGCTGCGGCCCAGAATTCTGGACGAACTGGGCATCATCGCCACCATCAACTGGTTCTGCCGGGAGTTCAAGTCCATCTACACGCATATTAATATTGTAAGGAACGTGGACGTGAAGGAGGAGCAGGTGTCGCCCCAGCTTAAGCCGGCGGTGTTTCGGATCATCCAGGAGGCGTTCAACAACGCGGCCAAGTATTTTGAGGGGGATGAGATTTCCCTGTCCTTCACGGAAAAAGGCGGGCGCCTGCATTTGGAGATTAAGGACAACGGCATCGGGTTCGACCTGGACGAGGTGCTTTCCTCTCGGGAGCTGAACCGCGGCCTGGGACTCGACTCCATGCGGGAGCGCGCCGAGCTTTGCAACGGCCATTTGGAGATCATCAGCTCCGAAGGCCAAGGCGCAACCATCAAAGCCTCCTGGCCGGCGGCGGCGACCTAATCGCTTGTTGCAGGCGCCTTGCGCGGCTTAATTATTATTTTTGCGAAAGTACTGGATGTTTTGTTTTATGTAATCCGCCAGTTTTTCAAACACGGAATCATCTCCGCAGATTTCGTCGCCAAGCCTGTGAAACAGGCTATCCTCGTTTGCCTCGTCTTCAGAAATTTCGTCCAAAAACCTCTGGCGTTTTTCCATATCCAGGTGGGGATTTTCAAAGCCGAACAAACGGGCCGCCTTGTCGATATTGTCTGCGGCGCATTCCGCACCGATTCTTCGATATGCATCTGAAAAGAAAGAATAGGGCGGGGTTTGGGGAAAATCGTTTTCAAAAAAATATTGGAAACCGCCATTGTCTATAATTCCCTGGGCATTATAAACCGTAAGCACCGTTTGAATGGGAGTGCTCAGGCGAAAGACGTCATCGCCGGCTTCTTCAAGCTGTTCGATGCAGAAATCGAAGGTTTCGTCTAAAAGTTCATTAATATCGTCGCTCATTATTCTTCCTTAGAATTACTCTCATTTAGGTTCTCGGGGACGTCTCTCAAAAACTCAACATTCTCGGGGACGTCTCTCACTTCTCGTAGGTTCTCGGGGACGTCTCTCAAAAACTCAACATTCTCGGGGACGTCTCTCACTTCTCGGGGACGTCTCTCACACTTCTCGTCTCTCAAAAACTCAATAACTGTTTTCCTTGCTCGGTACTTCTGGAAAAACAACAAATGGCTTTTCGGTCAGGGCTTTCGTCCGCCAGGCGCCTGGGGTTTTGATAATTTTTTCAGGTCGCACCTTTTGTTGCTTACGCAA
>NZ_FQZU01000054.1 GCF_900142135.1 Desulfatibacillum alkenivorans DSM 16219
GTCATGGGACGGGATGCCGCGAGGCAACTCCAAATATTTTGACAGCCATCGCTTTCGTTTTTTGCCGAAATTCTCAATTTGCTCGTATGTGTCAGCCCCGGATACCACGGCGCATATGGCCATGACGATGATGTCTATTAGTTTATGCAGCGCGTTATGATGCCGGGGATCTTGCACGGTCTCGAAATACTGGTCTATGGTGCGTTCTTCCATGAGCGCCTCCTTTGTTTAAGTCGCCCACAGACCTTACACCAGTGCTTTAAAAAAGTCTAGTTGAAAAATATTTATAAGTATTTCAAGTTATTATAGATATGCAGTACCATATACTGCGCCCTGAAGCCCGTCTTTTTTTACATGCGTATGCCCTGTCCTGCCTTCCTTTTTAATGACGAGAATATGAGAAATCCGCCCGCTGTTATTTGCGGCGTCTATCGCCCGGCGAAGCAGGATTAAAATTATCAATTTTACTTATAGATGGGTTTAGTATAGTTCCAAGCGCATGAATGAGCAGTAGGCTCATGGCTCCCACTATTAGCTAAAGAAAAACCAAAAATTGAATTCAATCCTGGATCGTACAGTTATGGAATCAGGAAATATAGCATCTTTGCAAAGCGGCGGGGGCAACGGCTCCAAGTTTTTCCCCGTATGGCTGTATCGGGTGGGCAGGATCGTTTTGGCGGGCGTTTTCTTATGGTCGGGAATCGCCAAAATTCAGGACCCCAGGTCCTTTGCGGTGATCATTGAGGCTTTTGGGCTGTTGCCTGAAATCGCCATTGAGCCCATCTCCCTGCTGCTGCCTATTTTGGAAATAGCCGCCGCGGTCGGCATATTGCTGGACGTGAAAGGCAGCCTGGGCATGATAACCGGCATGCTGGTTTTGTTTATTTTCGTCCTGGGGTACGGCCTGCATATGGGCCTGGACGTGGATTGCGGCTGTTTCGGCCCGGACGATCCCGAGGCGGAGGCCTTTCACAGCCTGCGCCCTGCGTTGTACCGCGACTTCGTGATGATGGCCGGCGTGGCCTATCTATACATCTGGCGTTACGCGAGATCGGTGCGCCCCGTGCGTCCGGTTGAAATTCTAACTGTTTGGAAGAAAGGCAATAAAAATGACTAAGACTTTGAAAGTGGTTCTGGCGATCGCTCTGGTGAGCCTTCTTGCCGCAAGCCCTGCCTGGGCGTTCAAAAACAAGTTTGAAAAGGAAGTGGATGCTGAAGCCCAAGCCGTCAAGCTGGTGCGCGAAGTGCAAAGGGGCGGATACGATCTGGTAACCACCGATGAGCTGAAAAAATGGATGGACGAAGGCAAGGATATGGTCATCATTGACACCATGCCTTACGAGGGCTCCTACGTGAAGAATCATGTTCCCGGCGCCGTCCAGTTTCTGTTTCCCATCCCGGACATGAACGAGTGGGATGTCAAGGAAACTGCGGGAAAAACCCAGGCCGACTTTGAAGCCATGCTGGGCCCCGATAAAGACAAAACCATCGTGATCTACTGCGGTTTTGTAAAATGCACCCGCAGCCACAACGGCGCGGCCTGGGCCAAAAAAATGGGCTACAAGAACGTGTATCGTTACAGCGGCGGCATCTTTGCCTGGAAGGGCGCTGATTACGAAGTGGGCAAAGTGGAAAAATAGCGCATTAAAAAACGATTTTCATTCCCAAATAATAGCGGGCCGGAGCAGGGATATTCATTTCCCCCGCTCCGGCCCGTTTTGTTTTACATTTCTGCTATTGGGACGCCAGTTCTCAGGGTTTATACTCCCTGGCCCAGGAGGGCGGAGGCAGGCCCTGGAGATGGCGGCGAAGCACGTCCAGGGCGTTCATGGCGAAGATTTTAATGTTCCGGTCCCGCTCGCCAAAGGGGGAGTGGAACCGGTACACATAGGTGTCGTCCGGCGCGGCCAGGGCGATGCACACGGTTCCCACGGGCTTTTCCTCGTTGCCGCCGGCCGGGCCGGCCACCCCGCTGGTGGAAATGCCGTAGGTGGTTTTGGCTATCTGTCGGGCGCCTTCGGCCATGGCTTTGGCGGTTTCCTCATGCACGGCGCCGTATTTCAACAAGGTTTTGCGGGAGACGTTCAGCATGGTTTCCTTGGCCGTGTTGGCGTAGGTGACGGCGGACATGACAAAATACTCCGAGCTGCCGGGCACGCTGGTCAGCCAGTGGGCGATCTGCCCGCCGGTGCAGGATTCCGCCACGGCCAGGGTGGCTTTTTCGTCCTTGAGCATCAGCCCCACCACTTCCTCCATGTTTCGGCCGCCCACGGAAAACACGTTATTCTTCAGGCGGTCCAGAATCTTGTCCGTACCCTCGTCCAGGATGCGCTCCACGCCCATTTTGCTTTCAGCCCGGGCGTAGATTTTCACCTGGATGACGGGAAAGCTGGCCCTAAGCCCCAGCTTCATGCCCGGCTCGCCGTCCGCGACGTCGGCGACAAGTTCGCCCACCCGGGCTTCAGGCATGCCGTAGGAGCAAATGGTGCGAACGCCGGAGACTGTTATATCCTCCAGCATTTCCTCGATTCTTGGAATCACCTGATCGGCCAGCATGCGCTTCATTTCGCGCGGCACGCCCGGCATAAAAAAGAACCGGCACTTGCCGATGATCATGGAAAAACCCGGCGCCGTGCCCACGGGGTTGTCCAGGCGCACCGATCCTTGGGGAAAATAGGCCTGCTTGCGGTTGGACTCGCCCAAATTCCTGCCCAGGTTGCGGCCTATGGATCTGAAAAGGGTTTCGATCCAGGCCAGGGCTTCCTCGTCCAGCTCCAGCTCCACGCCCGCGGCCTTGGCCGCCGCCGCCGCCGACAGGTCGTCCATGGTGGGCCCCAATCCGCCGGTGACCAAAGCCACGTCCGCCTGCTCTCCAATTTCTTTTAACGCACGGACCAAGTCGTCCATATCATCGCCGACCGTGACGTGTCTTCGAACTGAGACGCCCATCATTTCGAGCTGTTCCGCCATATACGCCGAATTGGAATCCACCAGGGCTCCTGTGGTCAGTTCATCGCCTGTGGCCAGGATTTGCGCCTGAATCGTCTGCATAACGCCTCCAAAAATAAGTTACCCTCTCCGGCCCAATTCTATATAGGAAAGGCCCCTGGTTGGCAAGCCGGGCGCAGGCCCAAATAACCCGGATTAAGGAAAGCATGTGTTGACGCAAAGGCATATCAGTCTTATATAAAGGTGTTAACTTTGAACCGAAAGGATGGTTTATATGCCAATTTATGAATTTCATTGCAATAAATGCGATGCCAACTTTGAGCAGCTTTTAATGGGCGGCGACAAGCCTGAATGCCCCAAATGCGCGTCCAATGACGTGAACAGGCTGCTGTCAGCCTGCGGATTTGTGAGCAAGGGCGGCGGCGGAGAGACCGTTTCCAGTTCGGCGGGCGTTTCCTCCTGTGCGGGCTGCTCTGCAACCAGTTGCTCTTCCTGCGGGTCGTCCTGATAATGGCGGATCAAATCCTCATTAAAATAGGAACCCGGGGCAGTCCCCTCGCCCTGTGGCAGGCTGAGCATGTCGCGGCTCTGTTGGAACGCGGGAATCCCAACGTGAAGACCGAACTGGTCATCATCAAGACCAAGGGCGACAAAATTCTGGACGTGCCCCTGGCCAAGGTGGGCGGAAAAGGTTTGTTCGTCAAGGAGATCGAAGAGTCCCTTTTGGACGGCCGGACCGATATGGCCGTGCACTCCATGAAGGACGTGCCTTCGGAATTCCCCCCCGGGCTGTGTCTTGCTGCAATAATGGAACGGGAGGATCCCCGGGACGCTTTGATTTGCTCCAGGGCCAAGGGACTTTTGGACCTGCCGCCCAACGCCAAGATCGGCACAAGCAGCCTGCGGCGTTCGGCCCAGTTGTTGGCCCTCATGCCGGATCTGCAAATTGAGCCTTTACGCGGCAATATCGGCACCCGTCTAGGCAAACTCACGTCCCTGAACCTGGACGCCATTGTGCTTGCAGCCGCAGGCGTCAAACGCATGGCCATGGACGACAAGGTTTCGGAATACATTCCCGAGGAAACCGTGCTTCCGGCCGTGGGCCAGGGCGCTATGGGCATTGAGATCCGGGAGGACGATCCCGTAGCCGGACCGCTGGCCAGAGCCTTGAATCACGAGCCGACCCAGGTGATCGTCACCGGCGAACGAGCTTTTTTAAAGCGTCTGGACGGCGGATGCCAGGTTCCCGTGGCAGCCCACGGCAGGCTAAAGGGAGATTTCTTGCAACTGACCGGCGTTATCGCCGGAGTGGACGGAACCCCGATTTTCCGCGACAGCGTTTCCGGCAAAAAGGAAGACGCCAAGGAACTGGGCGTCAAGCTGGCGGAAAAGCTCCTGAACGCCGGCGGCAAGGCCGTACTGGACGAATTGCTGGATCATTAACCCGGCCAAAACCGGAAGGATTGTATAATGGGCAAAGTGTATCTCATCGGGGCGGGCCCCGGAGACGTGGGCCTTATCACGGTTAAGGGCCTGGATTGCGTAAAAACTGCGGACGTGGTCGTCTACGATTACCTGGCGTCCCCCAGGCTTTTGGCCTACGCCCGGGAAGACGCGGAAATCATCTACGTGGGCAAAAAGGGCGGGGACCACACCCTTTCCCAGGACGGCATCAACGCCCTGTTGGTGGAAAAAGCCAAAGCGGGGAAGACCGTGGCGCGCCTGAAAGGCGGAGACCCTTTTATTTTCGGCCGCGGCGGCGAGGAAGCCGAAGTTCTGAAACAAGAGGGCCTGGCCTTTGAAATCGTGCCCGGCGTCACCTCGGCAATCGCCGCTCCCGCTTATGCAGGCATCCCCCTGACCCATAGGAAGCACACGGCCACCGTGGCTTTTGTCACCGGCCACGAAGACCCGACCAAAGACGAGTCCAACATCGACTGGGCCAAGATTTCCACGGGAATCGGCACCATCGTGTTTTTGATGGGCATCAAGAATTTGCCCATGATCACCAAACGGCTTATGGACAACGGCCGCGCTCCCCAAACCCCGGTCGCCCTGGTGCGCTGGGGAACCACTCCAGGCCAGGAGACGGTTACGGGAACCCTGGAAACCATCGTGGAGATCGCCCAAGAGGCGAAAATCAAGCCGCCGGCCGTCATCGTGGTGGGCGAAGTGGTGGATCTGCGCCCCGTGCTCAACTGGTTCGAGACCAAGCCCTTGTTCGGGCAAAAAATACTGGTCACCCGCAGCCGCAAGCAGGCCAGCGCGTTGGTTGAGAAGCTGGCCGATCTCGGCGCCGACTGCGTGGAAACTCCGACCATTGAACTGGTTCCGCCCAAGGATCCCAAGCCCCTGGAAGACGCGGTGGACAACATCGCCGCCTACGACTGGGTGGTGCTGACCAGCGTGAACGGCGTGGATTACTTTTTCGACTGCCTGTTCTCCAAAGGCAAGGACGCCCGCGCTCTGGCCAACGCCAAGGTGGCGGCCATCGGCCCGGCCACGTCGGCTAAATTGAGGGAATACGGCCTGGTTACGGACATCGTGCCCAAGACATACCGCGCCGAATCCGTGGTGGAAGCCTTCCTGCAGGAAGACATGCAGGGCAAAAAAGTGCTTCTGCCCCGGGCTGCGCAAGCCCGGCCCGTCCTGCCCGTGGAACTGAAAAAAATGGGCGCCCTGGTGGACGAGGTTCCGGCTTATGAAACGATCCAGGCGTCCCAGGATCAGGCCCGGATTTTGTGGGAAAGGCTGGAATCCGGCGAGATTACCATGACCACCTTCACAAGCTCCTCCACGGTGAGCAATTTCGTCGCCTTGTTTGACAAGGACAAACTCGTGAAGGTCATGGAGGGCGTTAAAACCGCCAGCATCGGCCCTATTACCAGCGACACGGCCCGGGACCTTGGGCTTAAGGTGGATATGGAGGCGGAGGCCTACACCATCGACGGCCTGGTCCAGGCCATTTTGGACGGCGCCGGCAAATAAAAATATCAGCCCGGGTCTAGGACCCGGGCTTTTTTTGTGTACAGGGGTTTGACGTTTTATTCATTGGAGAGCAGCCATGGCGAAACCTTATATTCATATTCCCCTGGATGAGGAAAACCGGTCGATCTCCGGGTATTTCACCCTGGAGCGGGAAGTCCGCCTTCCCTATGAAGGCAAGGAAGTGCTGTACACCGTGGGAACCGGGGTCGTGGACTCGTCCTGCTGCGGGTTCGGCGGATGCGCCTACGCCATGGTTCCAGGCTTTGTCGTAACGTGGAAAGAAAAAAAAGATCTGGAAAATCGGGATATTTCCATGGTAGAGCCCATTTCGGACCAAGAAAGCCAAAAGCAGCTTTCTAAAATCATCCGAAAAAAAGAAGGAGTCACCCAGGTAAATTTCCTGTAGCCTGGCAATTGAATATGCTGTTCGAGCAATCCAATCGATGGTTATTCGTCATGGTCTGTCTTGCGGTCATGACCGTCCTTTCCTGCGCCGGATACAATTCCCTATCGCCTAAGGTCCAACCCGAAGAGACGCCTACCGACTGCCTGGCCCTGGGAAACAAGTATTTCCTGGGCGAGGGAGTGGAGCGGGACTACACTCAAGCGGCCGAATATTTTCAAAAAGCGGCGGACGAACAAAACAGCCCCGAAGCGTGGTTCATGCTGGGCCGCATGCACTTGGAGGGCCTGGGCTTTGAGCAGGATATCAAGGAAGGCGCCAGGGACTACGCCAAGGCGGCCAACCTGGGTCATGATGAAGCCCGTTACCAGCTTGCAGCCTTGTTTTTCTCCTCTCGGGCTTATGACGAAGCCTTTGACTGGGCCGCGCCCGCGGCGAAAAACAACCACGCCAAGGCTCAATTCCTCGTGGGCATGCTTTTTCTGGAGGTGGGCGACAACGATCTCGCCCTGGAATGGCTGGCCCGCTCCGCCATAAAGGGGCACGCTCCGGCCGCCGGCATTATCGCCTCTTTAGGCCCATCCCCCCAAAGCCTTCCCGATCCTTCCGCCCCCATCCGGGAGGAGATGCTGGTCAATCCTTTTAAATAGCCGAACTAAACTTTAGGGATAATATTGCATTTTCCGCACAGGTTTATAATGCCTGCAAAATGTGATAGAGTCAGCAGGTTATTCGCCTGGGTTCATGACCCGGGCCTGGACGGGAACCTATCTTAAACATAGGGAAGCCTAAAATGGCCGATATTATTTCAAAAGCAGCCAGGCGCCTGACGCCGCTTTTTTGTGCGCTTTTGGCGGCGGCGAGCCTTCAGGCCTGCGCCTTATGGAAAAAGCCTGCGCCCACGCCCGGACTGCCTCCGGCAAAGGAAGTTATTGAAAGCATCCAAAAGGATTACACAGGCGCCGGGCCTTTTAAAGGGATATCGCGGTTCACCCAGGAGCAGTACGGAAACCGCCTTAGCGGCCGGGCTGCTTTTGTGGTGGCGCCTCCTGATCGGCTTCGGGTGGACATTTTAAATCCCTTTGGCCAGCCCATGGTCAAGATGGCCTATAACGGCAGGCACGTTTTCATGTATACGGGCGCAGAGGACAAATTCCGGTCGGGCGTAGCCACCCGCGGCAAGATGGAGGATGCATTAGGCATTCCCATGTCCATGGAGGAGCTGGCTCAGATTTTAGGCGGACATGCACCGGTGGCGAGCCATTGGTGGTCGAAAATAGAATTTTGGGATTTTTCCGGCGGCCAGAGGGCGCAAAGGGGCTTTTTGTTGATCTTGCGGTCTCTAACCGGCCGAATCCGGGAAAAAATCTGGGTGGCCGGGGACGGAGTCACAATTATCCAGGCGGACGTTTATTCGTCAGGAAAAATGCTCTACTCGGTGTTTCCCGACAGGGATAAGCCGGGAAATATTCGCATCCAGGGCGGGGATGGAGCATCCATTACCTTGGAAAAACAACGCTTTTGGGAGAATTCAACGGTTGACGAATCCCAATTTATGCTTACTAAAGATATGGTGACTAATCGTTGACGGAGGTCCCGAACTTTGGCCCCTCTTCTGGCCGTAGACAGGAGCATGGGACGCCTTGCCAAATGGTTGAGGCTTTTAGGCTACGACACGGTTTTTGACCCCGGCATGGGCGATAAGGAGTTTTTGGCCCTGGCGGAGCAAGGCCGCATCCTCATTACCAGGACGCGTGCTTTGTTCGGAAAAGCCGGTGAAGCCCCAATGGTGGAGATCGTTGACGGGGATCCCAAAGCGCAACTGGCCGAGACGGTAAAGCGCCTGGGCTTGCGCATTGATAGAGAAAGGGCCTTTGGGAGGTGCATACGGTGCAACGTCCCGGTGGAGCCCATGGAACGGTCAGAGGTTTTCAATCGGGTTCCGGATTATGTTTTTGAAGCGCATCAGGACTTCGCCCATTGCCCTCGATGCAAAAGGATTTACTGGCAAGGCAGCCACCAGGACAGGGGCCTGGCCATGCTGGAAAGCGTCATTTAAGGTAAAAACGGGCCGGGAGAGTTCCACGGCCCCCATATAACTACAGGCGGGCGCGAAATCGCGTTCGAGAGCTGTCACGGCGAGAATCGCCGCGTAAATACATTTTAAGGAGAACGAAAAGATGTCTGATCAATGTTCCTCCGGAGGATGCTCCGGTTCCCAGGGCGGCGGAAACATGGCCCACAACATGCAAGATAAAATCATCGAGAGCTCGCTGGCTAAAATCAAAAACAAGATTCTGGTCATGAGCGGCAAAGGCGGCGTGGGTAAATCCAGCGTTGCAGCCAATATTGCCGCGGGCCTTGCCAAAAGAGGCAAGAAGGTCGGCCTTATGGACGTGGACCTTCACGGACCCAGCATCGCAAAAATGATGGGCATCAACGGCATGCTGGACGTCACGCCCGACAACTTCATCATGCCCTGGAGCTACGATAAAAATTTGAAAGTGGTTTCCATGCAGGCCCTTATGCCGGAAAAAGACCACGCCGTAATCTGGCGCGGCCCGGCAAAAACCGGCGTTATCCGCCAGTTCATCGCAGACGTGTATTGGGAAGACCTGGACGCCATGGTCATTGACTCTCCTCCGGGAACCGGCGACGAACCCCTGACCGTAGCTCAGGTGGTGCCCGACGCCATGGCCGTCATCGTGGCCACCCCCCAGGAAGTCGCATTGGCGGACGTTCGCAAGTCCATCAGCTTTTGCTCCACCGTAAACATGAAGATTCTCGGCCTGGTGGAAAACATGGGCGGGTTCAAGTGCCCCCACTGCGGCGAAGCCATTGACATTTTCCCCACTGGCAACGCAAAGATCACGGCTCAGCAGATGAACATTCCGTTCCTGGGCAGCCTGCCTTTTGACCCGGACGTGGTCAAGGCCTGCGACAACGGAACCCCGATCATCAACCTGAACGCCAAGTCTCCTTTTTCCGTAGCCATGGGCGAAATCCTGGACGGAATCGAGGCCAAGTGCAAGTAGTCCTGTTCTGCAAGGCCCGGCGGCAAACCGCCGGGCCTTGGTTTTTTAAAGAATGACCGTCCCGGGAATTTGTCATGTCTATTGCCGTTGCTTTGGAAAACCGGCTGTCGCAATGCCCCCGCATAGCCACCCTGGGAGTCAAACCCAATTTCTCCGACTACTCGCCCCGGGAGCAAGCCCTCATCCGCAAGGCGGAGACCATTTATTATCCCAGCAGCTTTTACGCCCCCTTGTTCCAGGCCATGGGCAAAAAAACCTTTCCAAGCCCCGGCGTCTACGCTTGCGCACAGGATAAAATCGCCCAAACCGCCCTGTTTCATTTATTGCAGGTTCCCCATCCGCGCACCAAGGTGTATTACGGCCCGCAACAGAAAAAATTCATACTCAGGGATTTCGGGCTGCCTTTGGTGGCTAAAATCCCCAGGGGGTCGGCCCAGGGGCGGGGCGTATTTTTAATCCAAAAGCCTGAGCAGTTGGCTGAATACTGCAAAGAGAACCACGCCGCCTATATTCAGGAGCACCTGCCCATTGATCGGGATATCCGGGTTGTGGTGGTAGGGAAGCAGGCCGTGATTTCTTATTGGCGCGTGCCGGAGCAAGACGCCTTTTTGCACAACGTGGCCGCCGGAGGGGAGATCGTATTTGATGACGTCCCCCGGGAAGCCGTGGATTTGGCGATGAAAACCGCAATCGGTTGCGGTTGGGACGACGTGGGCCTGGACCTGTGCATGGTGAACGGCCGCCCCCTTGTCATGGAGGCCAATATGAAATACGGTAGGCAGGGTTTCGCCCTTGCAGGCATTGATTATTACAGCATGATGGAGACCTTCATAGCCGATGGAAAAATCTGAAGCCGGCTTGTTTGATATACTTTGCGCCCAACTGGAACAACGGGAGGCGGAAACCCTCGCCCCCCGCGCCGCCCTCACCAAGGACGGACTGCGCCGGAGCCCGGAGCAACGTGCGGACGAAGGGTATCGCCAATCTTTTTCCCTGGATGTGGACCGCATTCTGCACTCCCGCGCCTACACCCGCTACATTGACAAAACCCAGGTTTTTTACCTGATTAAAAACGACCACATCACCCACCGGGTGCTGCATGTGCAGTTGGTTTCCAAAATCGCCCGCACAATCGGCCGTTTTTTGCGTTTGAACGAAGACCTGATCGAAGCCATCGCTCTGGGCCACGACATAGGCCATGCGCCTTTCGGGCACGAAGGGGAGACCTTTTTGTCCGAGCTATGCCACGAGCACGGCATCGGCCCGTTTTTGCATAACGTCCAAAGCGTGCAGTTTTTGGACAAGGTGGAGCGCGGCGGCAAAGGCTGGAACCTTTGCCTCCAGACCCTGGACGGCATTTTGTGCCATGACGGGGAAATTCATAACCAATACCTTCATCCCGTGGAAAAAAAGGGATTTGACGACCTGGAAAGGGACATACGCGCCAAGCTGGAAGATCCTGCTGCGCAGCTCATTCCCATGACCGCCGAAGGCTGTGTGGTCCGCATGGCCGACACCATCAGCTACATTGGCCGCGACATCGAGGACGCCATTCGCCTGAAACTCATTTCCCGGGATCAAATACCCAAGGAATGCTCCGAGATATTAGGCGAAACCAACGGCTCCATTGTCCACGCCCTGGTGACGGACATCATCCGGAACAGCGCCAACGGAACGGAAATATCTTTTTCGGCCCACATTTCCAACGCTCTTAAAAAGCTGAAACAATTCAACCTGGAAAACATCTACTTGCATAAAAAGGTGAAGGCCAACAGCGCAACCATCCAACAGCTGTTCCGGCATCTGTTTGAAAGGTTTTTGGACGACTTCCAAAAGCAGCGCCGGGAATCGGCCATTTTCACCAGTTTTTTAAGAGGCAAGGACGAAGATTATTTAACCGGGCATAAGGATGCGGAAATCGTCCGGGATTTTCTGGCCGGCATGACCGACCACTATTTTTTAAGGCAATGCCCCGAGGAAATGCAGCCCAAACCGGCCCTGTGATTTTACCATGAAAGCATACGAACCCCGCACATATCGTTCATCATCCGCCAGAAAGGGCCTGGAGCCCTTCAGGGTGCAGGTCAGGGAATCGGACCTGATGATCCAGGCGGAGCAGGTCTTGCAAAAAGAAGCCATGGACATTTTGCTCCGCTGCCGGTCCCATTTGGAAAACTACATAGAACAATTTCCCGGCTTCGCCTCTACTCTGGCGCCCTGGAAAATTGAGGGGCCGGCGCCGCCCATCATCCGGTCCATGGCTCAGGCGGGCCTGGCGGCCGGCGTAGGCCCCATGGCCGCCGTGGCCGGGGCTGTGGCGCAGTATGTAGGCCAGGGCTTGCGTGCAGCGTCCGGGGAAGTGATCGTGGAAAACGGCGGAGACGTCTATGCCTTGGTGCAGGGCGAGCTGTTTATGGGCATCTTCGCCGGAGATTCGCCGCTGGCCGGCAAGTTGGGCCTGCGTCTGAACCCCGAAGGCCAGCCTATCGGAGTATGCACTTCTTCGGCCTCCATCGGCCATTCCAAGTCCTTTGGCAAGGCAGACGCCGTTGTCATAGTCTCCAGGGATTGCGCCCTGGCGGACGCAACGGCCACCGCCGCCGCCAACCTGGTTACAGGCCCTAAGGATGTGGAAGCGGCTGTGAATTTCGCCCAAAGCGTTCCCGGCGTCATCGGCGCCGTGTCCATCTGCCAAAGTCAATTCGCGGCCTGGGGAGACCTGGAGTTGGCTCCCGTGCAGGCAAAAAGGCCTTGAGTTTTCTCGCATAAAATAGTAAACCTTCTTATGATTTTACTAATATCCGATGTAATGATTCGCAGGCCTTGGCCTGCAGTGCTTTAGGCTGACGGGAATTACCAATCGCATGAAGACAATGTGGGCGCCATGGCGCATTGAATACATTCTGGGAGAAAAAGAGGAAGGCTGCGTTTTTTGCCTTGCCAAGGATGTGAATACGGAGCTTACCCTGTTCGTGGGCGATCAAACCATGGTTGTCATGAACAAGTTTCCCTATTCCAACGGCCACTTGCTGGTTTGCCCCATTCGCCATGTCTCCAGGCTGGACCAACTTTCCATGCAGGAAATGGGGATTTTGACCAAGACCGTGGAGCAAAGCATCGAAATATTGAAAAAAGTGATGAACCCGGACGGGTTTAACGTCGGCCTGAACCTGGGCAAGGTGGCCGGCGCAGGCGTGGAGGAGCACCTGCACTTCCATATCGTACCCCGGTGGTTTGGCGATGTAAACGCCTTGACTGTGTTTGCTGACGTGAGGGTTATTCCCGAACACATTCTGGCGACGCACGCCAATTTAAAGCCCCATTTCGATAAATTGGACCCCAAAACCTGGGAGTAGCGGGGCCAGGGGCGAAAAATCGCAAAAAACCCGGCCCCATTCCGGGCCGGATCAATCCCTCAATGGAGGAAAGTTATGAAGGTTATTAAGGGAGGCCTTGCTGGAGTGATTGTCGCCTTGTGCATCATGGTGATCTACCAGAACGCTGAGTTTTTAAAAACCACCTATTCTTTGGGCGTGGACTTCAAACTTTCCGATGCTTGGGTGTTTCATACTCCTGAGCTGCCCAACGGCGTTTTCCTGCTGATCACTCTGTTTGTCGGCGTGATTGTGGGCTACGGCGTCACCCTGCCCGGATGGATGCGCAACAAAAAGCTCATCCGCCAGAGCGGCGAGGAAGTTCGCGCCCTGCGCTCTCAGGTTGAAAAGCTGAAAAACAGGCCGGCCCCCAGCTTTTCCCTGGATTCGGAGGAAGAAAGCGCGGCGAATGAAAACGCAGCGCCCGCCGATGCCGCCTCAGCAGAGGAAAAGGACAGCCAGGAAGCAGCCACTCAGTAAATTAATGGAGGACCGGCAAACCCAGCCCCATGAGCGCCCCAAAAGTAACTCCCATGGTACGCCAGTACCTATCCATTAAGGCGGAACATCCTGATTCAATTTTATTTTTCAGGATGGGCGATTTCTACGAGATGTTCTTCGAGGATGCCGAGAAAGCCTCCAAGGCGCTCGACATCACCTTAACTTCCCGCAATAAAAACGACCCGGACCCCGTACCCATGTGCGGGGTCCCTCATCATTCCGCAAACGGATACGTGGCCCGGTTGGTGGAGCAGGGCTTCAAGGTGGCTATTTGCGATCAGGTGCAGGACCCATCCGAAGCCAAAGGCCTGGTGGAGCGGAAAGTGGTCCAGGTGGTTACGCCCGGCATGCAGCTGGACGGCAGATACCTGGACGCCAGCCAGAATAATTTCGTATGCGCCGCCGTCACCGGCAGGGGCGGCGTTGGCCTGGCTTTTCTGGACATCTCCACGGGCGCTTTTTTGGTCACTCAGGTGACCACGCCCGAATCCGCGTTTCAGGAAATCCTCCGCATGGGCCCCAAGGAACTGGTCCTGCCTGAAAAATTCGAAGAAAACGCCCGGGCCGCCGCCGCCATGCGCGTGGCGGACCAGTTGCCCACATCCCGCTTGGAAAGCAAGGATTTTGAAAACGCCAGAACCAGGGACAGGCTGCTGGAGCACTTTAAAACCCGGTCCTTGGAAGGATTCGGCATACAGGACCTGCCCCTGGCGACCAGGGCGGCCGGCGCCCTGCTGCATTACGTGCAGCAGGCCCAAAGGCAGGAAATCACCCATGTCACAAAAATCCAGGCCTACTTTCAGGACCAGTTCCTGTGGATCGACGATAACAGCGCCCGGAACCTGGAGCTTTTAAAGAACATACGCAACGGAACCCGCCAGGGCGCGCTCATTTCCGTGCTGGATAAAACCGTCACCGCCATGGGCGCCCGGCTTATGAGCTATCTGTTGCGCTATCCTTTGATCGATCCCCAGGTCATAAATTTGCGTCTGGACGCCGTGGAGCAGGCAAAGGACCTGGCCCGGGTGCGGGACGAAGTCAGGGAAGCGCTCAAAGAGGTGCACGACCTGGAACGGCTGCGCAGCCGGACCGCCCTGGGGCACGCCAATGGACGGGACCTGGCCGCCATGGGCGAGTCTCTCAAGCAATTGCCCAGGCTGTGGGCTTTGCTTAAGGAGAATTTTGAATCCCCCTTGCTTTGCGGAGACGCAACTGACGACGGCCTGACCGACGTGGCTGACCTCATCGACCGGTCCATTCGCGAAGACGCGCCCCCGGGCGTGCGGGACGGCGGCATGATCAAGCCGGGCTTCAACGAGGAACTGGACGAGGTGGCGGCCCTGGCCACGGACGTCAAAGGGCTCATCGCCGGGCTGGAGGCCCAGGAGAAGGAACGCACGGGCATATCCACCTTAAAGGTTCGGTACAACAAGGTTTTCGGCTACTATATTGAAATATCCAAAAACCAGACCAAGTCGATTCCGCCCCATTATGTGCGCAAGCAGACCCTTGTGAACGCCGAACGCTATATCACGGACGAACTCAAGGAGTTTGAAACCAAGGTCCTGGGCGCCGAAGAACGCCGGGTGGCCTTGGAGTACAATATTTTCACCCAGATTGTGGACCGCATCAACGGGGAAAAAAACCGGCTTGAAAAAGCCTCGCACCTGATCGCCTGGGTGGACGTCCTGACCGCCTTAGGGCACGTAGCCGACCATAACGGGTATTGCCGCCCGGTAGTGGACATGGGCCAGACCCTGGACCTGCAGGAAAGCCGCCATCCCGTGGTGGAAAAAATGCTGCCCGGCCAGCGGTTTGTGCCCAACAACATTACCATGAACAATCTGGATCAGCAGATCCTCATGATTACAGGCCCCAATATGGCCGGTAAGTCCACGGTTCTCAGGCAGGCGGCCTTGTGCGTGATCATGGCCCAGATGGGTTCGTTCGTTCCGGCGGAAAAGGCCGTGGTGGGCGTGGTGGACAAAATTTTCACCAGGGTGGGGGCTTTGGACAACCTCTCCCAGGGCGAGAGCACCTTCATGGTGGAAATGCAGGAGACCGCCAACATCCTGAACAATGTGAGCCACCGGAGCCTGGTTATTCTGGATGAAATCGGACGCGGAACCTCCACCTTTGACGGGCTGTCAATCGCCTGGGCCGTGGCGGAGTATCTGCACGACTATAAAGACCATGGCGTAAAAACCATGTTCGCCACCCATTATCACGAGTTGACCGACCTGACCAAAACCCATCCCCGGGTGAAAAACTTCAATATTGCGGTCAACGAATGGAACGACGAAATCATTTTTTTGCACAGCCTTGTGGAAGGCGGAACCAACAAGAGTTATGGAATTCAGGTGGCAAGGCTGGCGGGAATACCCGCAAGTGTGATAAGAAGGTCAAAACAGGTGCTTCAAACCATCGAAGACAGCGAAGAAGCCAGAGTGGCCTACTCGGCCAAAGCCTCCGGTAAGGGCGGAAAAAAGGACGTTCAGGTCCAAATGAGCCTGTTCCCCACGCCTGGCGAACTTGCAGCCCAAGCCCTGGAAAGAATGGACATCAATTCCATGACCCCTCTGGAGGCCATGAATGTGCTGAGCGAACTTCAGCAACGGGTTAAACGCCCGGAAAAAGCCCCTGCGGACGTTACAGCGGAAACGGAAGACCAGGAATAAGCGACTCAGAGAGAAGCCGGATGCCATTGACTGCGGGATACAGCCTGAAATTCGCCGAAAAAAACAAGAGTACTCTTGTTTTCGCAGTCCTTATGTTCCTGCTTTTTGTCTGGTGCGCGGCGCCCGATTACTCCCGGGCGGACAGTCCCCGCTCCCTCTACCTGCAAGCCCAAAAATGCACTCGGGAATTAAAAAGCGACGCCCGCAAACGCAAATACAGGGACCGCTGGATTATCTGCATCCAGGGCTACCAGAAAGTCTACAAAACCGATCCCGACGGACCGTGGGCTGCGGCAGGCCTTTATGAAGCAGCCGTGCTCTATGAAGAGCTCTACCAGCTTTCCCATAGAAAATCGGACCGGGCGGAAGCTGTCGACCTGTGCCAGCGCATTGTCAAACGATTTCCCGGAAGCGCCTACAAATCCAAGGCCATTGACATGCTGGCGGAAATCAACCAGATCCGCTCCTTAAAAAAGCGGACTCTGGTTAAAAACATGCCCAAAATCAAGCCCTTGCCCTCCAAAGAAAAGCCCAAGCCCGAGCCGAAACCGGAGCCAAAGCCGGAGCCCCAGCCGGACCCGGATCCCATCGGCAAGCTGGTGCAAAGCGCCTCCTCCCAGGAGCCGCCGCCCGACCCCATCGCCGGGGCCGGGGACACAGCCCTGG
The DNA here is from genome assembly GCF_900142135.1 of Desulfatibacillum alkenivorans DSM 16219. Classification (GTDB taxonomy): domain Bacteria; phylum Desulfobacterota; class Desulfobacteria; order Desulfobacterales; family Desulfatibacillaceae; genus Desulfatibacillum; species Desulfatibacillum alkenivorans. The sequence goes on from NZ_FQZU01000054.1 coordinate 16,595, forward strand.
TTACGGGGCTGAGGTATTGGTCCAGCAAGAGCTACACCAGGGTGGTCATCGACGCGGATAAAGAGACCCAGTATAAAGATCACCTTCTAAAAAAAGACCCTGCGCTGGGAAAACCTCAGCGCCTATTCATAGACATGGATCACTCCAAAGTGGGCAAAGACCTGGACAGGGCCGTAACCATCCAGGACGACCTCCTGAGCGGAGTGCGCGCCGCCCAGTATAATCATGAAACCGTGCGGGTGGTGGTGGACCTGAAATCCTTCAAGTCCTACAAGGTGTTTTCCCTGAAGAATCCTTTCCGCGTGGTCATTGACGTGCGGGGAGAAAAAAAGACGCCCTCCGAGCCTGTTAGAGTCGCCGCATCTAGGCCCGCTTTGCCCATGCCTGACGAAAAAGGCAAGGTTCCGGCAGGCGCCATTGCGACTCAACTTGCCCTGGGAGTTTCCACCATTGTCATAGACGCCGGCCACGGAGGCAAGGATTACGGCGCCCCCGGGGCGGTTAAGGGGGTGCACGAAAAGCAGGTGGTTCTGGCCATCGCCCAAAAGCTGGCCAAGGCCCTTAAGGAGCAAACCCCCTGCCAAGTCTATCTTACCAGGGATTCCGACCGCTACCTGACCCTGGAAGAACGCACGGCCATTGCAAACACAAAAAACGCGGATCTGTTCATATCCATCCACACCAATTCGCACCCCAGCAGCAAACCCTACGGAGTGGAAACCTATTACCTGAACCTGGCCACGGATGACGAGTCCATCCGGGTGGCGGCCCTGGAAAACCAGACATCCAAAAAGAACATCAGCGACCTCCAGAGCATCCTGGACAGCCTGATGCATAACAATAAAGTCAATGAATCCCAGCGCCTGGCCCATTCCGTCCAAAAAAAGATGTGCAGCAACCTCAAAACAAAATACTCGCGAATCAGGGACAGGGGCGTAAGAAAAGCCCCCTTTTATGTGCTTTTGGGTGCGGAAATGCCGGCTATCCTGGTGGAGACCTCTTTTATCAGCAATAGCAGGGAATGCAAACGCCTGACTTACGGCCCCTACCAGGACCGCCTGGTGCAAGGCATCGTGGACGGAGTCAAGGAATACGTCAAGCAGCTCAACCCGACCATGACGGGCTGGACGGGCAATCAAACCAAAACCTCGGGATAACGCCATGCCGCCGACAATCGTTTCCATTGTGGGATTTTCCAACTCAGGCAAGACCACCCTGGCCGTCGCCCTGATCGCCAGCTTTAAAGCCAGGGGCTACAAGCTGGGCGTAATCAAACACGCCGCCCACGGCTTTGACATGGACCGCTCGGGCAAGGATTCCTATAAGCACAAGCAGGCCGGCGCTGACGCCGTGGTGGTGGCTTCGGCCAAAAGAATCGCCCTGGTAAAGGACGTACAGCGCGACATGTCTCCGGTGGATGTCGCCCGCGCTTATTTCCCGGACATGGATCTGGTTTTGGTGGAGGGCTATAAAAAAGAGGATTTGCCCAAAATCGAAGTCATGGGATTCGACGAAGATCCCACGCCCCATTTCGGCGGCCACCCCAAAATTCTGGCTACGGTCAGCCTTCACCCGCCCGCGCAAAAACTCCATGTGCCTCATTTCAGCTTTGACCAGGCCGACGAGCTGGCGGATTTTCTCATCGAGGCGGGGGCTATCGGGGACAAGTAGCAGCCAGGGCGTAAGAGGCCAAAAAGATCGAAGCCAACAAAACCAACGCCGCCGCACCGACAAATCCCAACCCTTTAAAAGAACTTATCTTCCTTTTCCTGATCCAGGAATAGCCTATTAAAAAGCCGAGCATCAACACCCCGGCCAGCAGAAATATGAGCGGACTCGCCCAATGGTTCGTAAAATCGTCTATGCGGGCTTTTTCCGGGGAGGCCGGCAAGTACCGGACAGGAACGGCGTCTCCGATTGCGTATCCTGAGTTGGAATATTTGGATGTGACGGTGCGCTCAATGCGGGTTTGGTCCAGGTAGGAGAAGACGGGATGCAAAACCGGGCTGTCTCCGCTCTTTACCAGGTCAACGACACGGCCTTCCGTTTTTTCGCCGGAAAGGATGAAATAGGCGGATTGTGCGGCGAATGATAAGGCCGCCGCGAAAAAGAAAAGCACAATAATCGCCAGCCATAAGTTAACCGCTTTGGAGGAAATGCTTTGAAGGTTTTTCCCGGCCGCTTCCGGCAAAGAGGTTCCGGCGGGCGCCATTAAAAAGGCCCATAATATCAAAACAAGAATCACAAACCCGAAAATGGCTATTGCTAAGGTCATCCTCCCGGCCCTTCCAGTGCACTATTCTTTGTATTTTAAAACAGTTGGATAAATTTAGCACAGTTCCTATAAATTTTCCAGCAATTTACGATAGGCGTCCATGGCGTGCTGTACGCAGTCAATGCGGATGTTCAGGGTTTTGGAGCAAATGCGAATGGCGACTACCTAAGATGGAAAGCAATTTATTGAGATCAATCAATCAAATGATCCACGGTGATGTTCATGGCGCCCGCCAATTTTTTGAGCGTGCTTTTCCGGGGTCTGGATTCCGCCTTCTCCAAGCGGGCGAGGGCGGGCTGCTTGATCCCCGCCTGCTTGGCCAACTCCTCCTGCGTCAACCCCAGATGCTCGCGCCACGCTTTGATCAGACAATCCCCCCGGACGTTGGCCATAACCACCTCATGGGGAAAGCGGATGTCCGCCTCATCGGAATCAAGCTGGTTCTCCAACAATTCCTGATATTCCTCCCAGGGAATTACGGCAAACGCGGGCTTGCCATCTTGGGTTATAATTTGGGGTTTAGTATGTACGCTCATCCCGCTTTCTGACCTCCTGGATCGAAACTATTTCAATCACATCATTATCATTAAACAAAACCCGATAGCGTCCTACTCGCAACCTGTAATCATAACGATGATTTTTCAAGATCACGATGTTAAGATCCTTGCATTCAGGGAAGCCGGCAAGTTTAGCAACTGTTTCTCCGATGGCTTCCTGAAACTGCTTGGGAATCCTTTTTAGCTGCTTGCGGGCTCTGTTGGTCCATTCTATAGACCTCATGCTTATTAAAATAACATACAATAATATTAACGTCAAATATATTGTTATAAAAAGTTATACTCAGATTATCAACCCAAAGACTCTTTATTAGCCGGTTTTTCTCTGTACATCCAAGAATACACCAGGAAAAACATTAAGATGAAAACCCCGCTCGCCATGAGCAACATTGGATTGATCCAGTGGCTTGTAAAAGCGTCGATACGGGATCTTTCCGGGTTGTTCGGGAGATAGCGAATCGACGCATGGTCTCCAATTTCATAATGCAGATTTGCGTCGGAAGATACCGCTTTATACTCTTCGCCGTCTTCAACCTCAAAGGCATAAACGGGATAGGAGTATTCAGCGCCTTCGTCGTCCACCTTCTTCTCAATGCCTATAATAGCGCCCTCCGCTGTTTTACTTGCCGCAATGAAGTACGTCGAATACGCAGCAAAGGAGGCGCCCAATGCGAGCATGACAATCCCCAAGGTCAATAACCATGTTTTGAAGATTTTTGGGTCCATTTTTTCGGGCCGATGGCTGAGCTTTTTCCAAAAATCAACTCCAACAATAGCTCCCAATATAAATCCCATAACAAAAATTGTTAATGCGATAACAACGAAAAACCCGGCCTCTTCCATGAGCCTTACCCTTCCGAATTTAATTGGTTAGCATATAGGTTGACGCAACTGCCAAAATTACAAAACGTCCATTAACTTGCGATAGGCGTCCATGGCGTGCTGTACGCAGTCAATGCGGATGGTCAGAGTTTTGGAGCGGATGCGAATGGCGCCGGCCACTTTGGGATCGCCCACAAACAGGAAGGAATGCTCATTGGTGTATTGGAGGGAGACGAGATTGGCGACCGCAAGGTCAATGGCTTTCAGGTATTTGGCTTCATGCTCCTTGTCGCCGGCCTTCCGGGCCATTTCCAGGGCGTAGGCCAGGGATTCCGTGTAGACGCCGTCCGAGGCGGAATGGGCTTTGGTGTAGCGGCTTCCGCTGGAGGCGGCGAACCGGCCGGGATATTTTTCCGTGTCCTGGATTTTCAGCAACTGGTCGTTCAGGGCGAAAATGGCCTGGGCGTAGCGCGGGTTTGGGTCGATCTCGTACAAAGCGCTCAGGGACATGGTGTGCCAGGGCACGTAAAAAGGCCGGTAATTGTCGGCCATGCGGTCCACGTATTCTCCCAGGTAATGCTCCTGGGCTTTGACCGCCAATTCCAGGGCCAGGGGATCCTTGAATCGCCGGGAATGCTCCACCAGCCCCAGGATGGCTTCGCCGGAGTAGTAGGAAAGGAGGTAGTCCTCATCCATCATTTCATCTTCGGGCGGTTCGATAAAAAAGGCCTTGAAAGAGCCGTCCTCGGCCATAAGGGCCTGGATTCCCCGCACCAATCGTATTGCTTTTCTATGATAGCGGGCTTCGCCGTCCTTTTGAAGGACGTAAGGGCTGGCCGCCAAAACGCGCAAAGCTATCCCGCTGGCGCCCAGAGAGGCTTTGTCGTTAAAATAGATGTAGCCTTTGCCGTCCTCCTCCCTGTACCAATGGGTGAAGATATGGCTCAGGTTGTTTTTGTGGGCGGCCATAAGGTTCGGGTCGGCGGAGGCGAGCTCAGCCAGCAGGCGGGAAGCCATAAGCTGGCGGATGGCGTTGTTTGTCCGGGCGTATCGCCGCCGGATGGGATCGTAAAGGTATACAAAGGTGTTGTCGGTTTGGAGGCTGCCTATAAACCACGTTTCGGCCAGGGCGTAGGAATCCCTGATGGACGATTTGAGCTTATGGAGGTTTACGTCGCCGCGGCCGGAGGCGGAGTCTTCTGCAAGCGCTTGCAGGGGGCAGGCGAGTCCCAGAAGAAGGCAAAATAGAAGGGATGCAGCCAAACGCAGGGGCATGGCTTATCCGTTCCCTATGAGAGCTTCCGCAGCTTTTTCCAGCTCCTGCTCGCTGTCCCGGATGATCCCTTCCAACTGGGCGGGCGTCACCGGAGAATGGTCCATATATTCTTCGTCCAGGCCGTAAAGCAGGGTGTCGGTTCCCGTGCCGGTGCCTCCCAGCATGACGGCGTAATCCGCCAGATGCACGGCGTAAACCAAAGATTTATATTCCGGATCGGCGTTGGCCGGATGGTGGTGATGGGTGACCACCTGGGCCAGGGGATCGGGCAGGTTCCAATGGTTGGCAAGGGCTTCCCCCACCTCGCAGTGGGTGGTTCCCGTGATTTCCATTTCCGCAGCCAGGAAGTCCGGCGGCTCGTGGGCTTTGGCGGCGGCTTCCAACTCCTCGCCATGCCCCGCCAAATGGGCGGAAATGACGCCTTTGCCGATATCGTGCATAATGCCTGCGGTATAGGCTATGGGGGGGCTGGCCCCCTGGCGCGCTGTCCGGGCGATTTCCCTGGCTGCAATGGCGGTGCGCAGGCTGTGCCTCCACAGGGCGCCCCGTTCGGAGTTATAGCCCTCCAGGGGATCGTTAAAAACATGAGGGACGCACAATCCCATGGCGATGCCGGCGACCATATTGCCGCCCACGTAGGATACGGCGCGCTCCACGGTTTCTATTCTTACGGCAAGCCCAAAGGCCGCACTGTTGACAAGACGCAAAACATTGCCCGTTAGCACGGCGTCATTGCGCACCACCGCCACGATCTCCGCGATGCTGTGATCCGGGTCCGAGACGATGGTCATGAGCCTGGTGGCGCTGGCGGAAAGGGGCTTCATACTGCTGATGCTTTTAAGGATGGCTTTTTTATTGGTCATAATAAACCCCTGAAGGCGTCTTTACAAAATTATTATATGCAATCCGATATTAAAAGGCGATCAGTCTATATCCACCTTTTGAATCTTCTTTTTAGGCTTGCGAGGCAGTTCGGCCTCCAGTTCTTCAATGCGTTTTTCCACCCGCTTTTGGTGCTTCTTCCAAAACTCAATGCGGGACGCGGTGTACTCCTTGCGAAAGCGCCTGAACTCGGCCTCCAGCTTCCTGCGAAGCAAAAAAGCCATTCCGATTGCCAGAGAACCCCGGTTTTCAGCCATTTTCTTCGTCCTCAAAATAGACGCAAAGGTTTTGATCCTCGACCTTGGCCCGAACCACGCTCTTGTCGGCCACGTGCCTGGGAAGCAAAACATGCCTCTTAAAACTGCCTAACCGGACGATTAGCTCATCTTCCGATCGGTTGATATCCACGTTTCCTTTATCCAAAAAGGGCAAATAAAAGCTGACTTTGTATTTATCGCCCTCCTTGGTCAACTGATAGGGCTTGGAATCGTAAAAACGCGTGAGCGGATCTTTTTCTCCGTACACCTTTTCCGCCAAGGCGCCCAAAGCCTCATAGCCAAGCACTTCCCCCGCAAACAGATCCACGGGAAAAATGGGAACCGGCGCAAAAAGATCCCGCGCATGCTTTACGTATTCGGCCTGTTTTTCCTTCCATTTGGCAAAATACGCATCGGTTACGGATTCGGGAAGGACCCGGTTCATGATTATGGCGTCCACATGCATCTTATAGAGCGAAAAATACATGAAGCCCCGCTGGGTTTCCTTTAAAACGATTTTTTCCGGGTTGCAAACCAGCCGGACCGTGGTGATTTCCGGGTCCTCCAGAACCTTGTCCACCCCTTCGAGCCGGTCGAACAACCCCTTTATCGCCTTGTAATAGTCGTCGTCGGGCAGGGGGATGTCCATCACTTTTTTCGCCACGGGCCGGACGTATTTGACAAAGGTGCGCTGAATCTTGAAAATCTTTTTCATGTACCAGTCCAGGACCGTAGGAATGCTGATGAACCGGATGGACTCTCCGGTGGGCGCGGAATCCAGGATGATGACGTCATACTCGTTTTCTTTGACGTACCTGTTGATGTGCATGAGGAGGCTCAACTCCTCCATGCCCGGCAAAATGGCCAACTCCTCGGCCATGATGCCTTCCACGCCCGTGGTTTCCAGGACTTCGGCTATGTACTCGTAAATGTTCTCCCAGTTTTTCTTGATTTCCTCCTGGATGTCCACTTCCTGAATCCAGAGGTTTTCACCCACGTTCACCGGAGCCCCCTTATGCTGCTCCAAAAGGCTTTGGTCCAGGTCGAACACGTCTGAAAGGCTGTGGGCCGTATCCAAAGACATGACAACGGTGCGCTTGCCCGCCATGGCGGACCGAATGCCGGTGGCGGCGGAAACGCTGGTTTTCCCAACGCCCCCTTTCCCTGCAAAAAATATGATTCTCACAAATATCTCCCATGATTTCAGGGGTATTTCGTTTTATTGCGAGAAAAAAATCGCATCCCCGAAAATCAAACAGCACAGAATCAGGATACCACTCCAAGACGGTTCAGGTCTATTTTAGGAGCCGGGCTATTTTCGTTTCAAGTACCAACTGGGGGTAATAAAACGGAATATTCTTGTGATATTATTAATCTTTTCCGCTTCCATCTTCCGGGCTTTTTCCAACTGGGCCAGTTGGTTGTCGAAAATCTCGGAAAAATAATCCTGGGCGGCCTCAAAGCGCTCCTTGTCCGAGAGCTTCCAACTGCGGATTTCGCCCAACTCTCCGAAATCCAGCCAGTGGCCGCCGCATTGGGGGCATTCCTCCACTTCCACGGCTTTTTTCGGGCTGAAAAAATGGCGCATCATAATCATGTCTGCACAAGCCGGACATTTTTTCCGCGCCTCCAGATCCACCGAAGCCTCCGGGTCGCGGTTCAAATCAAGCAGGCTTTCCCCGTCCGACTCCCTGGGATCCGCCAGCTTTTTCAATTCAAACCGATCGAACCAAATGCCGCCGCAACCGTTTTGGCAAGCGTCCACCTTGACATCGCCCGCCGTCATTTCCGTTAGCTCCCGTCCACATGCCGGACACTTCATATGCCGCCTCCTTGGGGATTAAAAAGCTGTCAATCTGCTCCTATCCAGGTTACCGAGGGTTCTTTTCTTGCGGTGACGCGTTTGAACTTATATTCCGGCCAGCCCATGACAAGGCTGACAAAAACCTTATTGCCTTGAGGAATGCCAAGCTCCCGCCTCATGCCCTTGTTCAGTTTTAAGGTCAGGGTTAAAAAGCCTATGTAGCAGGTCCCCAGGCCCAGGGCGTGGGCGTAATTCGTGATGTTGGCCGCCGCGATATTGCAGTTGTCGCAGGCGAAAGGCGCCTTGGCCGGAGCGTGAATCAACATAAGAGCAGGGGCGTTATGCAAAATCAAATCCTTGCCGTTGGCGGCCTGCTCCTTGTAATAATCCATGCCCTCCACATAGCGGCCCAAATTCGCCTTGGGAGCGACAAGATTCAAAGCCCCGAAAGCCAGCTTGCCCTTCCGGGTTTGAGTCCAATCGGCGAAACGGGCGCCATAGGAAAAAATCCGGTCCGCGATGCTTTTGATCAGCGCCCGATCCCCAACCACGGTGTACTCCACGTTCTGGGTGTTGCTGGCCGTGGGGGAATACTTGGCGAGATCCAGGATTTTCTCCAGCACGTCCCGGGGCACGGGCTTGTCCTTATAGGCCCTGACGCTCCGCCGGGTGCGCGCAATTTCCGCATACGCCTCGGGGTCGATCAGCTTGGCCTGGGCCGCCGCAATCTGGGTTTGATCCAGGCCGCTGTGCACAATGGCGCTTTGCGGGCAGATGGCCGCGCAATGGCTGCACAGGTTGCAGGCCAGAGGGTCCACCACCATGCATTTTCCGCCCACATTCCGAAACACCCCGGAGGTGCATTCCCGCACGCACATCATGCAGTGATTGCATTTATCTTCCAGCCTGCGAATTTCAATCATAAAAATCTCCCAATACCTATGATGCGCCCTATGGTATCGCGTTATTCCCGAAATGGCAATACCAGGCGAATCAAGGCAGTCAAATCCCCTGTTTGGCGGCCAGCATCCGTTGCACGGAAGCCCGCCCCATTGCCAGCAGGTTCGGGTCCGATTCCAGGCCCTTGCGAATAATATTAAAAGCCGTTTTTATGTTGGGGCCGGGGTGGCAGATCAAGGCCAGGTCCGAGCCCGACTTCATGAACTGCTCTATGACAGTTTCAATAGGAAATTGTTTGGCCACGGCCCCCATGTCCAGGTCGTCGGTCATGATGATTCCTGTATAGCCCATGTCTTCCCGCAACAGGGAGACGATAGCCGGGGAAATGCTGGCCGGCCAATCCGGGTCCAGGTCCGTGTACAAAATGTGGGAGAACATGACCCCGCTCGCCTGCTTTTTAACGGCTTCTTGAAAAGGAACCAAATCCTCGGCCTCAAGCTGGGCGCGGGGCGTGTGGGAGTAGGGCAGCTCCAAATGGGAGTCCAGGGTGGTGCGGCCGATCCCGGGAAAGTGCTTGGCCACGGCCAGAATCCCGTATTCCTGCAAATATTGGATGACATAGCCTCCCAACCGGGCGACTTCCTCAGGTCCGCCTTCAAAGGCCCGGCCGATCATGATGCTGTCAAAATCCGGGGGAACCACGTCCATGACAGGCGCCATGTTCATGTTAAATCCCGCCTCCAGCAGCTCTTTAGCCATAACCCGGGCGTATTCCTGGGCGTCCTCTTCGGACTTGATGCCGGGATTGCCCGCAAACTGCGTGTACGGCGGCTTAAGCCGCGCAACCGGGCCGCCCTCCTGATCCACGGCGATGAGCAAAGGCGGCAGGCCCTGGTCCTTTGCATAAGCCTGGGAATCGCGGCAAAGCTGCTCGATCTGCTTGGGCTCAATCAGGTTTCGGGCGAAAAAAATCAGGCCTCCCACCCGGTATTCCCGGATGTATTCCTTCAACTGGTCGTTCAAAGTGGTTCCGTCATACCCGGCCATTAGCCGCTGGCCGGCAAGATCTTCAATATTCATGAATATTTCCAGTGTGGTTGAGTGTTTACTTAAGAAAGACAAAACCAAATCGCCGTCATTTGAATATTTATGATATTCATTATCCAGGCTTTCAAGACTTTTTTACCAAGTTTTCAAAATGACACTGGGTCCCGGCTTGCAGGGCGGTCTTCAAAAGCAGACCGCCCCTTGCCGGGATGACGATAATTCGGGGTGAATGCAGTTCCAAGGGGCGCCTGTTGCTCCTCGGTAAAGGCAAAACGGCGCATCCAAGGCCATTGGGGGACGAAAGCCGTTGCTCCCCGTCATCCCCGTGGAAGGGGGCGGCGGGATGATTGCGGCAGTTTTGCAATCATCGTGACGCACTCCCGGAAACGGGGACCCAGCGTCATTCTTGTCGGCTTCGATCCAGCTGCGATTTTTCCTACGCACTCGTATGCTTTTAGGACCGATTCCGCTCTATCTCCGCAACTGGTATTTCCTAACCGCCCGGTTGTGGTCCCGCAAATTGGTGGAAAACTGGTGCCCCCCGTCGCCCTTTGCCACGAAAAACAAATAGTCGGTCTCCGCCGGATACAAGGCCGCGTGCAGCGCCGCCTCGCCCGGGCTGGCGATGGGCCCCGGCGGAAGCCCCTTGCTGGTGTATGTATTGTAGGGGGTAGGGGTCTCCAAATGTTTGCGGGTGATGTTGCCGTCAAATTCCTTGATGCCGTATATCACCGTGGGATCGCTCTGGAGCTTGATCCCTTTTTTAAGGCGATTGTGATTCACAGAGCTGACCAAAGCCCTTTCGTCCGGGACGCTGGTTTCCTTTTCTATGATGGAGGCCAGGGTGACCACCTGATGCACGGTCATGCCAAGCTCTTCGGCCCGGCCCTCCCATTCCGGCTTGAACACCGTGTGAAAGCGCTGGACCATGGTGGTTATAACCTTTTCCGGGGAAGCGCCCTTGTTGAAATAATAAGTGTCGGGAAAAAGATAGCCCTCCAGGGTTTCCTGCTCCACGCCCAGGGATGCGGCGAAAGCCGGGTCCGACGCCTTGTCCAGGAATTCCTCCTCCGGCCCGAAACCCGCCTGAGCCGCCAAAGCCGCAGTCTGGACCATGGTCACGCCCTCGGGAACAGTAAGCCGGTACAGGACGGTCCTCCCCTTGACCAGAACGTTCAGAATTTCCAGGGGAGTCATGTCCGGAGACAAAATGTATTCCCCGGCGTGAATTTTGGCGTCCGTCTTTTGGATGCGGGCCAGGAGTGAAAACCAGCCGGGATGGGAGGCGAGACCTTGCTCCTCCAGATCATGGGCTACGGCCGAAAGCCCCTTGCCCCGGGAGACCTCAAAGGTTTGTTCCCTACCTTGGGGATCCAGGGGCGTGTTGGCGTAATTCGCCATCTTCATGCTGAAAGCCACGACGCCCGCAACGCCCGCCAGACATAGCAGGATAACGGCAATGGCGGCTTTTTTGGCAAACCCTTTAATGTTCATGCGGTCCTGTTCCCTAATCCACTCCGATCCGGTCCTTGTTCTTACCATCAATCAGGGGATAATGGCAAATCCTCCAAGCCCGCAAATTCAACCGGAGTTTCCGGCCGCCAAGGAGCTTCTCATCGCCCAAAATGAACGCCGGTTTCGCTTTGAGGGTTATTCAAGCTGCCATAATGTCGTAATGACACGCCGAAAAATCACTATACATACAGTTTATATATCCGCATTGTGATTTAATATCCCAAAAATTGCCTTGCAAAATTTTGAAAGCGGTAATATGAGATCTAAAAGTTTTTATGTTCTAATAGTAATTTATATATCTATTATAGATTGAAAATCCTTACACCCTCTTTGAGGCTGCAAACCAAGGCAGGGACGCCGGAGGCGGCGCGATGCGAAAAAGGGCCTTTTCCGAAGAAAAAATGAAAACCGCCCTTACTCCCCAATGATTGGCGGTTGGCCGCCATTTTGAAACCTGTACCAAGAAAGGATGTTGAAGCATGAAAAAGGACAGGGATGAATTTTCCAGAAGGGCTTTTGTGAAGAAAGGTTTGGTTGCGGCAGGGAATTTTGTGCTTGCAGGGGGGATTAAGCCCATTTTTGCTGAAGTGGAGCGCCCGAAGTCTTTTTATTATATAAATCCCCTATTTTGCTCACATTGTTCACGCTGTATGGATGTTTGTCCGAAACATTGTATCTCTATAAATAATAATAATGAAGTCTACATAATATGGTGGGAATGTATGTCTTCATGCCCTGACGTGTGTGGCGAATGTATGGAAATATGCCCAATGGAAGCTATTGCGTGTACCATGGAATGCTAATTCAAAATAAAAGTGTTGGAGATAACAAGCAAATGAACCGGCTTTATTCCAAAAAAACTTTGCGAGTGCTGCTGCCAGCGATTGCTGTGGCCAACATATTCTTAGCCGGGGTTTCCATTTTCCTGAAGGGCGGGAAGCAGGTGGAACCCGCTGTTCAGGAAAACAAGGCCCTGGCTCAAGCTATAATCACCCCTGAAAATGAGACTTCCGAAGCTGATGGACAAGAAAACGGCCTTTCCAACCAAGAACCGCTCCTTCCAGCCAATACCGTAAAAAACAAACGAGCGGAACCGGCTGTTTCCGAGGCCGACAGGGAGGCGGTGGATAAGTTTAAAGCCAAGTGGGACCGCTGGGCGCCCTATGCCGAGATCAATCAATTGCTTGAAAAAGGCCGCTGGGACGAAATCCTTCGCATGGTCAGGGAGGGGGAGTTCGGAGTGAACCAGCCCGTGAACCCGGCCGGCATGACCCTTATCGAGATAGCGCTTAAGCGATCCTACATGGAGGGGGTCAGGGCGCTGTACGAACTTGGAGCGGACCTGACGCCTCCCGGCAGGAACATTGTCCGCATAGTCTGTTCAGCAGGCAATCTAGAAGGACTGAAGTTTTTACATGATCACGGTGTTGATATTACCGGCGAGTACGGGATATCGGGGCTGCGCAGCGCCATCCGACACGACTATCTTGATATAATTGACTACTTCATGGAATTAGGGCTCTCCCCCGAGGTCGCTGAAGGAAGCAGCCGTGATGTACTCTCTATGTCTATTACTCCGAAAACCTTTGGAGAAACAACCCGTCGCTTGATGGAATTGGGGTACGAACTGGAGGATAAACATGTCTATGAAATCGCCGGAACCGCCAATCCCGTACTGGTGGAAATCTTGTTGGAAAACGGCTTTGATCTTGGAAGTATTGGGATGGATCAGCGGCAGATCAGACTATATTTGGACAAAATTTTTCAATATTACGAGAGCCAAGGAATTGACCTGATTCCTGATTCGATTTTTGAAGGTGAAACTTTTATGGATGCAGTCATCAACTCCCGCAATACTGATGTGGCATTTCTGCAATATCTCGAAACAAAGGGGCTTTATGCGAATCAAACCCAACTGGAGCGAGTCCGGTATTTTTCGGAAAACTATAGTGAGCAAGTCATTCTCCTTGGAGGCAAGGGAGGCGCCTATGGAATACACTACCCCCACGCCGCAAAGGTTGCGGAATACATCGCCCAACAACTCGGGGAATGAGGCCGGTTGAGGTAGAGTATGAATCAACCTTTTTCAAAAAAATCCGTGCGGGCGGCGGCGATGCTTCTTGTCGCCGCCTGTCTTTTGGCGGCCGGGGCTTTCGTTTTCCTGCAAAACGACAAGCAGGGGGCCCCAGTTGCTCAGGACAGCGGCGCCCCCGCAGCGAAGATTAAAGGAAAAGCGGTCCCCAATCCTATTGATCTGCATGAAGGCGAAGATCAACCGGCGCCCCATGTAGAGGTATCGCCTGATAGTAATTCAATCCAGGCCAATGCATTAAAAGCAGAACCGGCTGTTTCGGAGGCCGCCAAAGATACCTTAGGCAAGTCGTCTCTCTATTGGGAGAAATTGGGTCACTATGCCGGGATCAATCGATTGATCGAAGCAGGCCGCTGGGACGAAATCCTCCGAATGGTCAGGGACGGCGAGTTCGGCGTGAACCAGCCCGTCATACCAAGTTGCAATCTATTAAGTAATATGATATGGTCGTTTCAAAAAGGAGGCGACCATGGGAAAAGTGACAAAAGCCAAAGAGCATCTTACGGTCCAGGAAATTCAAGATCGGATAAGGGAAACGGTGGGGTTCCCCCGGGTTTTAAAATGGCTTGTTGTATTGAATGCCCTGGTGGATCCGAGGCCCGCCAATGAGATAGCGCTTCATTTGAATCTGGCGACTCAAACCGTTCATAACATTGTCTCTCAGTATAACAATAAGGGGCCGGATGCACTGGACGGCCCCGGCAAGGGTGGGCGATACAAGGCGTATTTGTCCTTGCAAGAGGAAGCTGAGTTTTTAGAGCCCTTCCAGGAGCAGGCTCTTACCGGTAAGATTGCAACCGCAATGGAAATCAAGGCCAAACTGGAAGGGCGCTTAGGGCATTCAGTGCATAAAACAACAGTATATCGAATGCTTAAGCGTCACGGATGGAGAAAAATTGTTCCAAGAACTGTTCATGTTCAGAGTGACGCCAAGCAACAAGAGGACTTTAAAAAAAATTCCCGGACATTGTAAAAGAGGCTCTGGACTTCAGGGCACCC
>NZ_FQZU01000065.1 GCF_900142135.1 Desulfatibacillum alkenivorans DSM 16219
ACGGTCAAAGGACGAACGGCTATCCGTGTTTTGAACCGATTCCGTGAGTTGAAGAAAAAGCCCTATTGGGGCAATCATTTCTGGTCGAGAGGATATTGCGTAGACACAGTGGGACTCGATTCCGAAATGATTCGAAAGTACGTCAAACATCAGGAGCAGAAGGAACGGGAATCCGAGAATCCCCGTTACTGATAACATAGTAAAATGGGGGCAACTCAACTTTGCCCTCTCAGAGGGCAAAGCAATTTTATCCCCTTCCAGGGGTTAATCCCAAAACCGGCCCCTCAGGGGTCGGTTTTTTATTCCGAACGCACAATGCTTGGACTTTTCCCACTCCATTTGATATGCCTTGTCTAAACGCATAAGCCGACGCCGACGCCGTTCATCCAGGGGGGAGTCTTGGGGGCGGGCTTATTTTTCATCGATCGGACGCGTTTTCAAACCATCAATCTCAAACGACCTTGGAACCACATTCAATAGTCTGACAGTCAGCGTCTCCGGGGGGAGAAACCGTTGATTTTAGCTCGGAACGATCTGACCATTTTTTAGTCATCCGGAGGGGGTGTTATGGCAAGTCCGTATTGGGTTAAGACGCTTCTTAAAAAATCATTTTCCTCGCGTTTTTTCTTGGCGCGATTGACGCATTTTCCCGTGCTTGGCAATCTGATCGAAAAGGCCTTGTTTGAAAATGACGACATCATTTATCTGGCCAAGGATTCGGTGGTGGAGATCAACCATGATCTGGCCGGCCGGGAGGATATGGTCATGCCGTCCCAGGTGTTGGAGCACTTTATCATCCGCTCCAATTACCGGTTTATCATGAACACCTGCATCTGCAGGGAAAGCGAAGGCTGCCGGGACTATCCCATAGACCTGGGCTGCATCTTTTTGGGAGAGGCGGCCCTGGACATCAACCCGAAATTCGGCCGCCTGGCCTCCGTGGAGGAAACTCTGGAGCACGCCCGCAAATGCCGGGAGGCGGGCCTGGTGCATTTGATAGGGCGCAACAAGCTGGACACCATCTGGCTGAACGTAAGGCCCAAGGAAAAACTGCTGACCGTTTGCCACTGCTGTCCCTGCTGCTGCTTGTGGAAGGTGATCCCGACCATCACGGACAAAATCAGCGATCGCGTGGCCCCCATGCCCGGCCTGACCGTAGCCGTTACGGACAAATGCGTGGGTTGCGGGGCTTGCATAAATGACATATGTTTTGTAAACGCAATCCGGCTGGTCGACGGCAAGGCCGAAATCAGCGGCGATTGCCGGGGCTGCGGCCGATGTGTGGAAATTTGTCCATCCGAGGCGATTCGGGTGAACTTCCATGGGGGGGCGAGCGTGGAAGACGCCATCAATCGAATCCACGGCCTGGTGGATTTTACGTAATGGAGTAGTTTTGCAGTGAGTTCCCCCAATCCAAATGCGGCCAAGGCGGCCGCGCAATACCTGGCCCTGACCCGGGAAAGCCAGGGGCCGGTGGAATGCCTGGGGTTGGAAAGATCCTCCCAGGCCTATTTTATCGCCCAGCTTTTCCGGGAGAAAAACCGCACCGTCCTTGTTTTGGCGCCCACCAAAAAGGAAGCCAAAACCCTGTGCGCGGATTTGGATTTTTTTCTGCAGGACCTGAAACCGCCCGAGTCGGCCCTGCCCGGCCAAGGCTGGATTCTGGAATTCCCGGCCTATCACATCCTGCCTTTTAAGGGGATTTCGTATCATACGGAAACCGCCGCCAATCGCATATCCGCACTAAGCCGTATGGCCAACTCGCCGGATCCGGCCATTGTGGTGACCACGCCCCAGGCCATGGCGTCCAGGCTGATTCCCAAAAGCGCGCTCAACAGCTTTGGGGAGCTTATCATGGCCGGCGAGGAGCTGGACCGGGACTCCTTTGTGGAAAAACTGGTGAGCGGCGGCTACGTCAAAAATCTGATTGTGGAGGAGCCCGGCGATTTTTGCGTCCGGGGCTCCATTGTGGACGTTTACGGCCCGCCGTACTCCCAGCCGCTTCGCATCGAGTTTTTCGGGGACGAGGTGGACTCCATCCGATTTTTCTCGCCCTCCACCCAACGCACCATAAAAAAAATGGAGGAGGCGGTCATCCTGCCCGCCACGGAAGCGGTGGTTTCCAAAGACCATTTGCAAAGCGTCATCCATCGCGTGCGGGAAAAGGCGGTTCTGGCGGACATGCCGGTGACCAAAATCCGCGAGGTGGTGGACAGCCTCAAGACCACCCAGCAGTTCCCGGGCATTGAGGGATTCGTCCCCCTGTTGTACGAAAACGGCGGAGACTCCTTATTCGACTACCTTCCGGCCGACACCCTGTGCGCGGTTCTGGATCCTGTGGCCGCGTCCCGGGAGTACGAAAAATATCTGGAGGACGTGGAGGAGAACTACGAAACCGCCCAGGCGGAAAACCGCCTTTCCATTCCTCCGGCCATGACCCATCTGACCGCGGAAGAGTTTCAGAAGCGCCTTAACCGGGCCAGGCCCCTGACCTTTCCCGCGCTGGCCGTCACCGGCCCGCAGGAGCAGGAGGCAGGCAAGGCCCGCATGCAATTGCATGTGGAGACCAATACGGAGCTGACTCAGAATCTCAAGGCGTCCAAAGAGCGGGACCAGCTGCTCAAGCCCCTGGCCGACTGGGTGAAGGACAAACGCGCCCAAGGCTACTCCATTGTCATGGCTTGCGGCTCCAAGATGCAGGCCGAGCGTCTGGAATCCCTGCTTACCCCATACGGCGTGGGTCTCGCCCGCAATCAAAACTGGATGACCAGGCCCAGCGCCCGGTGCCAGGTGGTTTTGGGAAGTCTGTCCTCCGGCTTTGTGTGGCCGGCCGAGTCCCTGGCCGTGGTTACGGAAACCGAGATATTCGGGCCCAAGCATCGCCGCCGGAAAATCGAAACCCAACGCCCCCGCACCGAATTGTTGGACCTGGCCCAACTCAGCCAGGGGGATTTTGTGGTGCACGTGGACCACGGCATCGCCCAATACGGCGGGCTGGTCAAGATGGATCTGGGCGGCGTGGCCAACGATTTTTTGCTTTTGGAATACCGGGACGGAGACAAGCTCTACCTGCCGGTGGACAAGTCCAACCTCATCCAAAAATACCGGACCATGGGCGAAACCGCCCCGGCCCTGGAAAAGCTGGGCGGCAAAGCCTGGGAAAAAGTCAAAAGCCGGGTTAAAAAGTCCGTGGAGAAAATCGCCGGAGAGCTTCTTAAGCTCTACGCCGTGCGCAAGGTCAAACAGGGCTATGCGTTCTCGCCCACGGACAGTTACTTCGCCGAGTTCGAGGCCAATTTTGAATACGAGGAAACCCCGGACCAGGCCAAGGCCATCAACGACGTGCTGGCGGACATGGAAAACCAGCGGCCCATGGACAGGCTGATTTGCGGGGACGTGGGATACGGAAAAACCGAGGTGGCGTTGAGGGCTTCGTTCAAGGCGGTGAGCGACTCCAAGCAGACGGCCTTTGTCACGCCCACCACCATTTTGTCCGAGCAGCATTACAGGACCTTTTTAAAGCGCTACGAAGGCTACCCCGTAAAAATCGCCTGTCTGAACCGCTTCAGAAAAGCCTCCGAAAAAAAGGAAATCCTCAAAGGCTTGGAAAACGGGGATATCGACATTGTCATCGGCACCCACAGCGTGCTGCAGAAGTCCGTGCAGTTCAAGGACCTGCGCCTGGTGATCATTGATGAGGAGCAGCGCTTCGGGGTCAAGCACAAGGAGACATTGAAGAAAATCCGCGCCACCGTGGACGTCCTGGCGCTGACCGCCACGCCCATCCCCCGGACCTTGCACATGTCCATGGTGGGCATCAGGGACATCACGGTCATCAACACGCCCCCCGAGCAAAGACGGCCCATCACCACCTACGTCTCCAAATTCGACGAGGTGATTGCAGCGGAGGCCATCCGGGCGGAGCTGGCCCGCAAAGGCCAGGTGTTTTTTGTGCACAACCGGGTCCAGTCCATCGACGTCATGGCGGGCAGGCTGAAAAGGCTCGTGCCCGAAGCCAGGGTGGGAGTGGCCCACGGCCAGATGTCCGAGACCATGCTGGAAAAGGTCATGATGAAATTCGTGAATCACGAGATCGACCTCCTGGTTTGCACGGCCATCATTGAATCCGGGTTGGACATTCCCGCGGCCAACACCATCCTCATCAACAGGGCCGACATGTTCGGCCTGGCCCAGATATACCAGTTGCGCGGCCGGGTGGGCCGGGGCGACGACCAGGCCTACGCCTATCTGTTCATCCCGGACGAGTCCGTGCTCACCCGGGACGCCCAGCGCAGGCTCAAAGTGCTCATGGAGCACAGCGACCTGGGCGCGGGCTTCGCCATCGCCATGAGCGACCTGCAAATTCGGGGCGGCGGAACGATTCTGGGCTCGGCCCAAAGCGGACAGATTGCCGCCGTGGGCTATGAAATGTACCTCCAATTGATGGAGACCGCCATCGGCCAATTAAAGGGGGAAGGCTCGGCCCCGCCCCTGGACCCGGAAATCAACGTGGATTTTTCCGCGTTCATCCCGGAATGGTACATCCCGGATGTGGACCAGAGGTTGTTGGCGTACCGGCGCCTTTCCCGCATGGAAAAGGTCTCGGACGTGGGCGCCTTTTCCAAGGAAATGCAGGACCGGTTCGGCAAGGTTCCCCAAGAGACCAATCAGCTTTTTTTCAAGATTATGTTCAAAATTCTGTGCCGGGATGCGGGGGTGAAAAAGATGGACATGGCCGGTAAAAACCTCCACCTTGTCATCTCCCCGGAGCATCAGCGCAATCGGGACGAACTGCTTTATATGATAAAGGAAAACTTCCCCCGATTCCGTTTGAACCCGGAGGGCGTGCTTAAAGTGGCCCTGGACACGGAGGCCGTCAAGGGCCGGGCCGTGGCCGTTAAAAACGTATTGAAAGAAATCGCCGAGCGTGTTAATTGATTCAATTGCCTTGCGCCTGGAAAGGCGCAGGCCCGAACGCCGGACGTTTAAAACGTTACGGAGGGATGCGGTGGCTACAAACAGGGTTAAAAATTCGCGCGTTGCACCCGTTATCCTGGCAGGCGCGCTGGCCGTCCTCCTCGCGGGCGTATTGCTGTTTCCCGGCTGCGGAGAAAGGGAGCAGGTCCGGGACGACGCCCTGGCCCGCGTGGGCGAGACCGTCCTGAAGCTGCCTGAGTTCAACGAGCTGTTTGAACTTGCCGAGGCAGGCTTTTCCGGTTACGGGCTGGGCTATACAGCCAACAGAAAAGAGTCCAGAAGACAGTTCCTCAACCAATTGGTGGAGGAAATGTTCGTCCTGGAGTACGCACGGGTGAATGGCTTGGTCCTCACTCCGGAAGCCCTGCAAAAGGCGGAGCAGGGAATCTGGCGGGACTACACTTTTGTCAACCCCGACGACCCCATATTGGGCAAAGACAAGGCCGGGGAGGAGCAAGAGCAGGCTGCGCCCCAGGACTTGACCGAACCGCCGGAAGCATTTGTCTCCGTCTTGCGGGATCAGGCCTTGACTTTTCAACTCTGGGAAAAAGGGCTGGCTCGCAGACTGTTGCTGGAGCAGGCGATTTCCCGGGAGATGGATGGCAGGGTGCAGGTCTCGGAGGAAGAGATCAAAGCCTATCTCGCCGAGAATCCCGTCATTCCTCAAATGAGGCCGGAAGAAGATACGGCTTACGAAAAAAGTGAAGCCCCTGAAGGAGAAGACGCCCCTGAGCCCAAAGGCCCTTCCCTTGAGGAGCAAAAGCGCATTGCACGAAAAGTCCTGGAAGCTCAAAAAGCCCAGGATGAATACGCCCAATGGCTGCTGGAGCTTAAGGAGCGTTTTCCCGTCTCAGTCAGGCCGGACCTTCTGTAGCAGCAGAACGGCATGGAGTGTAACGATACCATGATGAGTTGCATGAAAAAAAATTGTTTGACCGCCCTTTTCTCGACCCTGTTGACGCTGATGACGGTTGTCCCTTCCTTTGCGGAAGGCGAGTTGGTGGACCGGATCGTGGCCATTGTCAACACGGATGTGATCATGCTTTCCGAACTGAACGAAAAAATGGCCCCGATCGTGGCCAAAATTGACGCGGCAGGTCTGCCTGACGAGCAAAGGGAAAAAACGATATACCAATACCGGGAGGATATTCTGAGCTCTATGGTCAGCTCCCTGCTGGTTGAGCAGGAAAGCGAAAAACTCGGCGTCAAGGTCCTGGAAGGCGAGGTGAACTCCTATCTGGAGCGTTTCAAGCAAAGCAGCCACCTGACGGACGAAGCCCTGAGAGCCCAGTTGGACGCGGACGGCATCAGCATGGAGCTTTTCCGCAACCAGATTCACGACACCATCCTGTTTCAAAAGCTGAAAACCACGGAAGTGGATTCCAAAATCGTAATCACGGATAAGGAAGTCCAGGATTATTACAACGAGCACATTGACCAGTATGAGGGGAAAAAATCCTATCATCTGCGTTATATCCTCTTGCCTTATCCCGAAAACGCCGCGGAAGAGCAAAAAGCAGCCGTGGAAAAAACCATGGGCGAAATCATCGCCATGTACAAGGCGGGAGAGAGCTTTCCCGCTTTGATCGAGAAGGTCTCCCATGAAAAAATCGGGGGCTCGGGCGGAGACCTGGGCTTTTTCAAGGCCGGCGACCTGACCAAGGATCTTTCGGAAAAAGTGAAAACCATGAAGCCCGGCGATATTACGGAGCCCATGACCGTGGATTTGGGGCTGCAAATCTTCTGGCTGGAAGAAACCGAAATGGGGGAAGGAACCAGCCTGGAAGACGCCCACCAAGAGATTCAGGAACTGCTGTATAATGAAGAGGTTAAGCATAAGTACGAAAAGTGGGTTTCTGAATTGGAAGACAACTCTTACGTAAAAATAATTAGGTAAACAGGTTCCATCGAAGTTATCGTCGAAAAACCTGTATATACTCTGGAAAGGTGTTTGCTGACATGTTAGGCGATCGTACCAAAACGACCATAGAACCCATCCGCCGGCTTTTAAGGAGAGGGGCTTTTTCACAGGTCCGCAAGATCGTCAACAAGACTCACGCCGCCGATCTTTCCGTCGCCTTTCGCACCATCTCCCCCTACGACCAGAAAAAGCTCTTCTCCATGATTCAGGATTTGGAGCAAAAGGGCCTGGTCTTTTCCGAGCTGGATGAAGACATCTTCCTGCGCATTGTGGAGGATCTTCGCGTTGACGAGATCGTGGACATTCTGGACACCATGGCCTCGGACGACGTGGCGGACCTTATGGAGCGGTTTCCCGCCGACCTGGCCAAGGAAATCCTCCGAAAAATGGAAAAAGAGGGGTCCGAGGAAGTCGAAGGCCTGCTCCGGTACGACACCGACACCGCCGGCGGCATCATGGTGCCCGACTTTGTCACGGTGAGCGAAGATACCACGGCCGAAAAGGCCATCGCCTCCCTGCAAAAAGAATACATAGACGTTGAAATGCCCTTCTACCTCTACGTGACCGACGACTACGACAGGCTGGTGGGCGTCAGCAGTCTGCGCCAGCTGGTGGTGGTTCCGCCGGAAACGCCGGTCAGGGATTTTATGACCAGGGACGTTTACCGGGTCAGCACGGACATGGACCAGGAGGAAGTGGCCAAGATCGTCGCCCGATACGATATCCTGGCCGTCCCGGTTGTGGACGAGGAAAACAAGCTGGTGGGCATCATCACCGTGGACGACGTCATTGACATCATCCGCCGGGAAGCCACCGAGGATATGTTCAAGATGGCCGGCGTGGGCGAAGAGTTTGTGGAAACCCAGTCCATCGTCAAGAGTACGCGCATCCGCCTGCCCTGGCTGTTTGCAAGCTGTTTGGGCGGCGTGCTGGCCTATTTCATCATAGGCCGGTTTGAGGCCAGCCTGAAGCAAATGGCGTATTTGGCGGCGTTCATCCCCGTCATCATGGGCATGGGCGGCAACATCGGCACCCAGTCCTCCACCATTGTGGTCCGGGGCATTGCCACGGGCAGGATTAATATTCGCGATTTATGGCGCGTGGTGGGCAAAGAGTTGTCAGTCGGGCTGATCCTGGGCGTTTTTTACGGCTTGGTTGTGGGCGCGGTCGCCAGGATTACGCACGACCAATGGTCCTTGTCTTTTGCCGTCACCCTGGCCGTCATGTCCTCCATGAGCATTGCAGCCCTGGTGGGCTCCATGTTTCCCCTTATCTTCGCCCGGCTGCATATTGACCCGGCCGTGGCCACGGGGCCCTTTGTCACCACATCCATCGATATTTTGAGCGTGTTTTTCTATTTTCAAATCGCCACCGTGCTGCTTAACCTATAAAGACCAATGCCTCCTGTAACCACATCAGCCGTAATCTTGCGCAGCATTGAATACGGGGACTTCGACCTCATAGTCACCTTCTTCACCCAGGCTCAAGGCAAAAGGGCCGCCCTGGCGAAAAACGCGCGCAAGAGCTTCAAACGGTTCGGGGGCGCTTTGGAGCTGTTTTCCAAAGTCAGCATCGTGTATGCGCACGGCAAAAAAAAAGGCGGGCTGCCTCTGCTTTCGGAGTCCAACCTGGAACAGCATTTCAGCAATATCCGAATGGATATCCACAAAACAGCCCTTGCCAGCTTGTGGGCCGAAACCATATACTCGTGGGCTGAGGAAGAACAGGCTCAGGAAGAGATTTTTCAACTGCTGATCCGCTCCCTGGAAAACCTGGACGATGAAAAGGTGGACAGGGACAAGGTCAATATATTATTTTTATTGCGTTTTTTAGCGCTTGCGGGCCTTACCCCCAGCCTGGATCAATGCGTATTGTGCTGCAGGTCCCTGGAAGATTGGGGCCAGGGCGGAATTTGCTTTGACCATGCACGGGGGGGCATAGTATGCCCCAAGTGCGGAGTCTGCCTGGCGCCCGGCCCGGTGTTGTCGGTTGGGGCGGTCAAGCAATTGCTGTGGCTTAACAAAGGAGACCTGGCCGCGGCCGGCCGCATGAAGTTGAGCCGGGAGGCCATGGACCGCGGGAGAGACTTGCTGGAGTCTTTCCTGGCGTACCATCTGGGCAGGGAGCCCAAGAGTTTGCGTTTTTTGAAGGATTTACGGAGACGGCATTTTTAAATGGGAGGCTTTTTGCATGTCTAACCGCTTAAAAGAATTGCTGCAAGACTGTTCGGTGGAGGCTTCGGCCCCCTGCAGGATCGACATGGGAGGCACCCTGGACATCCCGGTGTTTTACTATGCGCTCCACCATCTTTCGCCGTGCACCTTCAATGCGGCCCTGGCTCTCAGGACCAGGGTCACGCTGTGCGCCAACGACTCGGACATGGTCAAGGTTTCGTCCCGGGGGTTTGAAAGCGCCGAATTTCAGCTGGATTCCGCGCCCTTTGACCATCCCCTGGGCATCATTTTCGCCATTGCCGTGTATTATCGCGCCCACGGCATTCATATTACGGTGGAATCCGACTCGCCGCCCAAAAGCGCTTTGGGCGGATCGTCGGCGGCCGCTCTGGCGGTTATCGCGGCCTTTGACAGAGCCTATCAGGAGCTGGGAGAGCGCGCGTTGCCGGTCCGGCGCTCCGTGGCCCTGGCCCACGACATTGAAAGCGCGGTTCTGGGCATCCCCTGCGGCTTGCAGGACCAGCTCGCCGCCGCTTACGGGGGCGTCAACGCCTGGTACTGGACGGTCAGCCCGGACGGCCCGAGGTTTGAAAAGCAATCCCTCATGGGCAAAAAAGAAGCCCGGGAGTTTGAAAAGCGCATCCTGATAGCCTATTGCGGCATCCCGCATGTCTCCGCCGACGTGAACACCACCTGGATGAAGCAGTTCGTGTCCGGGTCCACCCGGGATAAATGGGTGCAAATAGCAGGCTTGACCGCGGATTTCGTGGACGCCGTCGATAAAAAGGATTTCCCGAGAGCCATCAAGGCCATGAACAAGGAAGTGGACCTGCGTCTGGAAATGACTCCTGGCGTCCTCAATCCAATCATGCACCGCCTGGTTCAGGCGGCCAAGGAGAATGCTGCTGGCGCCCGGTTTACCGGGGCCGGCGCTGGTGGTTGCGTATGGGCGTTGGGCGAAGAAGATAAAATGGAAGCCATTAAAGAGTTATGGTCAAAGATCCTGGCCGGCGAAGAAGGCGCCCATCTTTTGGATGCGGGCGTCGACCCGGACGGGGTCCTGGTAAGCCAAAGGTAAGAAAAGGAAAACAATCCATGACGTTCCAAGATATTATTCTCACGCTTCAAAAATACTGGGCTGACAAAGGCTGCGTCCTGGTGCAGCCCTATGACATGGAAGTGGGAGCAGGGACCTTTCATCCCGAAACCCTTCTGAGGTCTTTAGGGCCCGAGCCCTGGAAAACCGCTTACGTGCAGCCTTCCCGCAGGCCCACGGACGGAAGGTACGGCGAAAACCCCAACCGCCTCCAGCACTATTACCAGTTTCAGGTCATCATCAAGCCATCGCCGGACGACGTCCAGGGCCTTTACCTGGACAGCCTCAAGGCCATTGGCATTGATCCTCTGGCCCACGACATCCGCTTTGTGGAAGACGACTGGGAGTCCCCCACCCTGGGCGCTGCAGGCCTGGGCTGGGAAGTCTGGCTGGACGGCATGGAAATCACCCAGTTCACCTATTTCCAGCTTGCAGGCAGCATCGAGCTTTCCCCCGTGACCGTGGAACTGACCTACGGCCTGGAGCGCATCGCCATGTACCTGCAGGAAATCGATAATGTCTACGAACTGGACTGGAACGGCGTTGTCAAATACGGCGACCTGCACCACATGAACGAGGTGGAGCAAAGCACCTATAACTTTGAGGTGGCCAACGTGGATATGCTTCTGGGCTTTTTCGACGCCTACGAAGCCGAGGCCAAGGCCTGCCTGGAAAAGGAACTGGTCCTGCCCGCTTACGAATATTGCCTCAAGTGCTCGCACACCTTCAACCTGCTGGACGCCCGGGGCGCCATCAGCGTTACGGAGCGCACGGGCTATATCGCCCGCATCCGCAACATGGCAAGGGGCTGCGCCGAGAAATATCTTGAACAAAGAGAGTCCATGGGATTTCCCCTGGCCCAATAAGCCGGGATTTTCCGGGAAATACATAGAGGTATGAAATGCAACCATTGTTATTGGAAATAGGAAGCGAAGAAATCCCCGCCGGGTATATTGTCCCGGCTTTGGAGGCCCTGGCCCAGGCCCTGGACGCCAAGCTGGAAAGCGCTCGGATCGCCCATTCAAAGCCCAAGGTTTACGGCACGCCCCGGCGTTTGGCCGTGATCCTGGACGAAGTGGCTGAAAAGCAGGAATCCGTGACCACCGAAATGGTCGGCCCTCCCAAAAGCGTGGCCTTTGACGATGAGGGCAAGCCCAAGGTGCCGGCCGTCAAATTCGCCGAAAAAGCCGGCGTGGCCGTGGAAGAACTTAGGTTTCAGGAAACGGAAAAAGGCGTGTATTTATGCGCCAAAATCCAGGACGAAGGCAAGGAAACTCTGGGCATCCTCCAGGAAATGCTGCCTGAGATCATCAGCCATATTCCGTTCCCCAAGTCCATGCGCTGGGCCGCCCTGCCCGGAACCTTCGCCAGGCCGGTCTTCTCCATCCTGGCCCTGCTGGGCGACCAGGTGATTCCTTTTGAATGGAACGGCGTGACCACCGGCCGCCAGACCCGCGGGCACTATTTCATGGCGCCCGGGGCCATTGATATCCAAACTCCGTCCGAGTACGTGGACGCCCTGGAAAAGGCCAAGGTCATTGCGGACATTCCCGCCCGCCGCCAAATGGTCAAGGAAGGCGTGGACGCTATCGCCAAGGAGTTGGGCGGCGAGGCCATTGAAGACGAGGAACTGGTGGACATCGTGGCCAATCTGGTGGAATTCCCCGCGCCCGTGGGCGGCAAGTTCGAAACCGGATTTTTGGAAGTGCCGGACAAAGTCCTCATCACCGCCATGCGCGAGCACCAGAAATATTTCGCCATCCAGGATAAGGACGGCAAGCTCATGCCCTGCTTTGTGGCTGTGAACAACACCCAATGCAAGGATCCCCAGCTTGTGGCCACCGGCCACGAACGCGTGCTCCGCGCCAGGCTGTCCGACGCCAAGTTCTTCTGGGACGTGGATAAAAAACAGTCCATGGAGGATTGGGTCAAGCGCCTGGATCGGGTTCTGTTTCAGAAGAAGCTGGGCTCCGTGGGCGAAAAGGTCGCCCGGGTGGAGGAAATGGCCAAGTTCCTGGCCGCCGCCCCTGAAATCGGCGGAGATCCGGAGAAAGCCCAAATGGCGGCGCACTTCTGCAAGGCCGACCTTGTTTCCGGCGTGGTCATCGAGTTCACCAAGCTCCAGGGCGTCATGGGCAAGGCTTACGCCTCCCTGGCCGGTATGGACGCGGAAACGGCCAGCGCTTTGGAAGAGCATTATCTGCCGGCCTATTCCGGCGGCCCCCTGCCCCGGACCAAGACGGGCGACGCCGTCGCCATGGCCGATAAAATGGACTCCTTGTGCGGCTGCTTCGCCGTGGGGCTCATCCCCTCGGGCAACCGCGATCCTTACGCCTTGCGCCGTCAGGGCATCGGCGTCATACGCATCCTGCAGGAAAAGGGATATTCCCTCAGCCTTGGCGCCATCGTGGATAAAGGCTTGGAACTGGTCAAGGACAAGGCGGACCAGGACCTTGCGGAAACCCGGGAAAAAGTCGTCTCCTTTTTGGCCGACCGCATGGCCCACATGCTCTCTGAGCAGGGATTTTCCAAAGACGTCATCCAGGCGGCCGTCGCCATCTCCTGCGACGACGTCCCGTACCTGTGGAAGCGCGTAGCGGCCGTGGAAAAGTTGAAAACCCTGCCCGATTACGAGGCTCTGGCCCAGACCTTCAAACGGGTGGCCAACATCATCAAACAGGCTGCGGAAAAAGGAACCCTGTCCGATCAGAAGGTGGACCCGGCCCTGTTTGAAAAGGATTGCGAAAAGGATCTTTTGGAAGCCTTCACCGCCATGGAAGCCAAGGTCAGCGGCCTGGGCGTGGATCAGGCCCTGCTGGAAGTCGCCAAGCTCCGTCCGGCGGTGGATGCTTTCTTTGACGACGTCATGGTCATGGCCGAGGACATGAAGGTGCGGGAAAACCGTTTGGCCCTGCTGGCAGGCATTGCGGGCCTGTTCGGCCGTTTTGCGGATTTCTCGCGCATTTCCGCATAGCAATGGGGTCAAATCTACGTTTGACGTTTGAGACCTTGCAAAGCCGGATTTAGTGAGTCGTTAGAGAACAAGTCACGCTTTGTCGGGTTTGAGGTCCCCCCGCGTTCGCGACCATTTGAAGCGCAAAGCCGGACTTCGTAACCCGACCTAAAAACGCCTTAACGGGGTCAAAGCGCCGCAAGTTGGGTTGAGCTTGCGAAACCCAACAATCATAGCCTGTTATGCATTTTTCTCATTACTGGTTACACCAAGAAAATGAGATGCATAAAAATAAAGACACTGGGTTCCCGCTTGCGGACGATCCTGAAAAGCGGATCGCCCTTGCGGGAATGACGGTCTAATATGGCGAATGGGATTTTTAAGGGCGCTTGCCGCCCGTCGTCCCCGTGGAGGGGGGCGGCGG
This sequence comes from Desulfatibacillum alkenivorans DSM 16219, assembly GCF_900142135.1. Lineage (GTDB taxonomy): Bacteria > Desulfobacterota > Desulfobacteria > Desulfobacterales > Desulfatibacillaceae > Desulfatibacillum > Desulfatibacillum alkenivorans. The sequence goes on from NZ_FQZU01000065.1 coordinate 13,546, forward strand.
GATGATTGCAGCGATTTTGCAATCATCATGACGCACTCACGGAAACGTGGATCCAGCGTCCCTTTTGCGGCCATGGCGCATCCGCCCTGTCATAACAATAACGAACCAGCCCCGGCGGCCTTTATTCGGGCCGGCCGGGGTTCATGGTTAAATAATACACTCAAGGAGAAAGAATATGCCTTACGATGCGGAATTGGATAAAGTGCTCAAGTCATGGGAATCCGAAGAAACCGGACTGGTTATTTCCATCAATCAGTACGCGGAATCCGAGCCCAAGCTCCAGATCGGCCCCAGGATGTTCACCCGTAAGGACGGCACCAAGAGGCAGGGAAAAGCGGGCCGTTTGACCGTGGAAGACGTGCTTTGGCTGTATGATATGATTGACGAAATCAAAGACGAACTCCTGGAGCTTGCACCGCCCGAATAATGAAAATTGTGGATGAAAAAACCTCCCGGGACGCCCTCATCAATCCCAGGGCCATTAAGGGCGTCCCCAAACTGGACTCCATCGCCCTTATGTGCGCGGTGCGGCCTGACGTGGACGATCTGGTCAAATGCCTTGGCTTGAAGCAATCGCACCAGTTGCCCATGAACAAAATCCATTTTAACAAGGACGGCAAGGGCGGGTGCGTGGCCGGCCCCATGATGGGAGCGCCTTACGCCGCTTACGTCCTGGAGCAGCTAATCGCCAGCGGCGCCGAAAAGATCCTGTTCGTGGGATGGTGCGGCGCCGTGAGCCCTGACCTGGAAATCGGCGACGTGATTGTGCCAAGCTCTGCGTTTGTGGATGAAGGCACGTCGGTCCATTATTCGCACCGGGAGATTGGAGCCATCGTCCGCTCCTTCCCCAACGAGGACCTGGCGGACTGGCTATCCGGCGCCCTGGAGCGGCAGGAAATCGAACACGCCCGAAAAGCCGTCTGGACCACGGACGGCATTTACAGGGAGACTCCCGAACAGATCGAGTATTTTTCCCGGCAGGGCGCGGCGGCCGTGGAAATGGAGCTTTCCGCGCTTCAGTCCGTGGCCAATTTTCGGGAGGCCGCCTTGTGCGGCGTGTTAATTGTTTCCGACGAGCTCCATTCCGGCAAGTGGAAGCCGGGCTTCAGCAACCCCACATTTCAGAAAACCCGTAAGAAAGTTATCGAGGCCTTATGCAGGATTTGCCGAGCAGCATAGCAGACATTTCCGATCCCGAGCTCCTGGTCCAATGGCTTGAAAAATACAACGAGGCTTACCGGGCCGGCGAACCCATGATCTCCGACGCCCATTACGACCTGTTGGTGGAGCGCCTGCGGGAGATCGCCCCGGACCACGGGTTTTTGTCCGCCGTGGAGCCGGAGACCTTTGCGGACAAGCGCGAGGTGCGCCATCCCGCTCCCATGTTGTCCACGGAAAAGGCTTACGACAAACAATCCCTGGAACGCTTTGTTGAAAGGGTTTACAAAGAGGCCGCCCAAATCGGCGTAATGGACGTGCTTTTTCAGGTAACGCCCAAGCTGGACGGCCTGGCCGCCCGGGACGACGGGGAAATCCTGGCCACCCGGGGCAACGGGTATGCGGGCTACGACATTACAAAGGCCTTTGAAAAAGGCGTGATCCCCCAGGGCGGACGCGGTTTGGGCCTGGGCGAAATCGTGGCGGTGCAATCCTATTTTCAGGAAAACCTGGCCGACCGTTTCGAGCATCCCCGGAACATGGTTGTCGGGATTATTTCTTCGGACGTGTTGAACATCTCGGCCAAGCAGGCGCTGGAAGACAGGCAGGTGCATTTCGTCCCTTACGCCACGCTGAACAAATGGGAAGGCTCGGGCAGGGAACTGCTTGAGAATAGCGAGAAAATCACCCGGGACCTGATCCAGGCCACGGATTATCCCATGGACGGCATGGTGGCCTCGGTCATGAACCAGGACGTGCGCGACCATATGGGCGCCACCTCCCATCATTACCGGTGGCAGATCGCCATCAAAGCCAAGGGCGAGACCGGCGTCACCAGGGTCAACGCCATCACCTGGCAGGTGGGGAGGACGGGCAACGTCACCCCCGTGCTGGAAGTGGAGCCGTTGAAATTGTCGGGCGCCACCATCCGCAGGGTGACGGCCCATAACGCCGGACGCATTCGCGAAAAAGGCGCGGGCGTCGGCGCCAGCATCGAGGTCATCCGCTCCGGCGAGGTCATTCCCAAACTGGAGAACGTGCTGACTCCCTCGGATGATACGCAAATCCCGGAAAACTGCCCGGTTTGCGAGACTCCATTGGAATGGAACAACGATTTTTTGAAATGCCCAAACCTCAACTGCAAAGCCCGGGTGGAGCAGCGCATCCGCCATTGGTTTCGGATTCTGGGCAACGCGGACTGGTTCGGTATAAAAACCGTGGAAAGGCTTGTGGCCGGAGGATTTGACAGCCTGGAAAAGATCTACGCCATGACCGAGGAGGATTTTCTGGCCCTGGAATTCGGACCGGTGCAGTCAAGGAATCTGGTGGAGGCAATCAGCCTGAGCAAATCCCGGCCCGTGGAGGATTGGCGCTTTCTGGCCGCTTTCGGCATCAGCGACCTGGGCGAAGGCGACAGCCGCAAGATTCTCTCCTTTTTCCCCTTGGAGGAATTGCTGGACAAAACCCGGGACGACATCGTCGCCCTGCACGGATTCGGCGAAATTACAAGCATTTCCATTGAAGAAGGCCTGAAGGCTTTAGGCCCAACCATCCGCCATATGCTGGATTTGGGATTCAACCTCCAGCCTACGCCCCTGAAATCCGAGGTGAACGTCTCCAGCCCCATCGCCGGCAAGGGCGTGGTGTTTACCGGAACCATGGAAACCGGCGCCCGCAAGGACATGGAGGAAAACGCCCGGTCCTTGGGCGCCAACGTGCAAAAAGCGGTTACAGGCAAGACCGATTACCTGGTTTGCGGCGCCAAAGTGGGCGCCAAAAAGACTCAAAAGGCCCAGGACCTGGGCGTCACCGTGCTGACGGAACAGGAATACCTCCAAATGCTGGAAGGCGGCGCCTCTGGGGATGAACCGGAACAGTTGAGCCTGTTCCAACAGGCATAGGGGCTGCTGAACAAAGGACCAATGCTTTGACGCATTAGCCCTATTGCAAAAAAATGCAGCCTGGGGCAATCCCGGCAATTTCACCTTTGCCAGCCAAAGAGGCCGATAGGCCTTATTTGAAATACTTGCCGTAGGTCGTGTCTACCCCCACAATGTGATTTACCAGCCAACTTTTCAGAAAATTGCCCATATTGGAGGCCATCACCGGCTGGCCGCTGTCCAGCTTGGCTTTCATGTCCTCCACCTGCTTGGTGTAATAGGCGTGCTCCTTTTCGTGGGCCGGAATGTTGGGATAGGCAGTCTTCTTCAATGCGTTGATTTCGTTTGCAAAATGCGTCTTGGTATAATTGACCAGTTCGTTGCAGGTGGATTCCATGACATCTCTGGCCTTGCCGGCCTTCATGGCCTCGTAAAAATTGTTGATGAGGCCGATGAGCTTTTTGTGCTCATTGTCAAAACGGGGCACGCCTACGCTGTATTTTTCTTCCCAGTTGAAAAACGCCATTTTGCTTTCTCCTTTGCTGTTGGGGGCTATAACGCCTTTGTTGCAACATGCTTGTCCCGCTCATTGTTGCAATTTGGAAATGTAAGGAAAAATAAGCAATAATCGGGCCAGGAAATTTTTGGAGTAAGGGATTTAACAGGAACATGCTGTTTTACCAAGATGCATACAGGGCGTTCCGCCTGCACAGGGCGGAAGGCGAACTCACCCGGGCGCCAAAAAAACAAAGAGCCGATGCATGGTTTGCATCAGCCCTTTTCCAAATCATATTGGACTCAAGCCGGAGCCGGGAGGCGAAAAATCCAACCTTGCCGCTCGTTTCAGGCTATCTTAGCTCAGATGCCTGCCGTAAGTCTTATCAATTCCCATGATATGGTTTACCAGCCAGTTCTTCAGGAAATTTCCCATGGAGGAAGCCATTACCGTCTCGCCGGACTGGAGCCTCGCTTGCAGGTCCATAACCTGCTTGGTGAACAGCTTATGCTCTTCCTGATGGTTAATCAAATCAGGATAGGTGCTTTTCTTTAGCGCTGCCTCTTCATTACTGAAATGCGTGCGGGTATATGCAACCAGTTCGTTGCATGTCTCCTGCATGACCTCACGGGCCTTGCCTGCGCTCATGGCCTCATAAAACCGGTTTGTCAGGCCGATGAGCTTTTTGTGTTCCATATCAAAACGGGGCACTCCCACGCTGTACTTGTCTTCCCATTGAAAAAACGCCATTCACAGTCTCCTTTTGAAAAATTCGATACATAGGTTTACCCGTTCCTTACATATCGGAAGGTTTTAAAGGAGACTTTAGCCTTAAATAGGATGCCCAGGTAAAAAGTTAAAAATCGGGTTGCAGCCTGAAATGGGGCGATGAACAGCGGATATCAATCCGAATCCGTTTTCCACCCGGATTCAAGCCCATCTTCTCCCACAGGCGCACAATTTGTTCTTTGAAATGAAAAAGCAGGCGCAAAACAGGGAGATTCAGGCCCCCTGACCTGGGGCCGCCCCCATTTTTCGCCCTCCGGTAACGCGTCGCCCGGAAAATGTTCATCCCCAAAACCTTCAGGACCACGCAGAATCGCACGGCTTCCAGCCCCCGCACCCGCAAGTGCTTGGCCCCTGTCTTGCGATCCAGTTCGGAAAACATCGCCTCCAC
>NZ_FQZU01000056.1 GCF_900142135.1 Desulfatibacillum alkenivorans DSM 16219
ATGTTTTCCGAACTGGATCGCAAGACAGGGGCCAAGCACTTGCGGGTGCGGGGGCTGGAAGCCGTGCGATTCTGCGTGGTCCTGAAGGTTTTGGGGATGAACATTTTCCGGGCGACGCGTTACCGGAGGGCGAAAAATGGGGGCGGCCCCAGGTCAGGGGGCCTGAATCTCCCTGTTTTGCGCCTGCTTTTTCATTTCAAAGAACAAATTGTGCGCCTGTGGGAGAAGATGGGCTTGAATCCGGGTGGAAAACGGATTCGGATTGATATCCGCTGTTCATCGCCCCATTTCAGGCTGCAACCCGATTTTTAACTTTTTACCTGGGCATCATTTTTATGGGAAAAACGTAGGTTGGGTAGAGCGTTGAAACAGAATATTGAATCGAGAAAAATGCGTCTTGCTAAAACCTGTCAAAAAAATTGCATCGCCGCTGCGAGACCCAACAATGCAGGGCGGCTGCTACGGCCGCAGCTCTCCGTCATCGCCATGACGCTATCCCGAAAACGGGGACACAGCGTCGTTTTGGATTTGCGTTGGAATGTGATTATGGGGAATAAAAAACGCCGCCTATCAGGCCGCGACCACCGCTTGGCAGAAGAGGTTCGTCAACTGCTCGATTTCCTTCATTTTATCAAACCGGTTATCCTTGTCCATGATAACCCAGCGGAGCGCCATGTGGCTGAAGGCGCCCAAAAACATGTTTCTGAACACGTGGGGGTTGATGTCGGTTCGAAAGTCGCCCTGTTCCTGGCCTTCCTTGATGATGTCTTCCAGGGTTTTGATGTAGGTCATAAATAGGTCAAAGGCCTTGGAGCCGTAGAACCTTTTGTTCAGTTGGACGTCCAGGAGAAAGACTTGCAGAAAGTCTCGGTCCGGCAGGTAGAGCCAAAAATGGAATTTGATGAACCTGCGGAGCTTGGACAGGGGCGGTTTGATGATAAAAGCCTCGGACAACGCGTCCACGTGGGCCTGAAGGCGCTTTTCCGGGATGGAAAGGAGGAGGTCTTCCTTGTTCTTGAAATAATCGTATATGGTGCCTTCCGCCACCTCCGCCAACTGGGCGATTTCGGTGATTCTGGCTTTGCCGAAGCCCTTTTGGGAAAACACCTCCAGGGCGGCCTTGAGTATGCGGGGCTCCTTGTCGTTGTTGACGTCGCTCTGTTTGACGGAAATCATGGCCAGAATGAGGGTCATGATGTCGTCGAAGTCCTTGATGCTTTCGTCCAGTTCGCCCACGGCCAGCTTGCTGACCGCCTCGAAATCCACCAGGCCGTAAACGCATTCCCTAAGCAAGTACAGGTTGATGTCTTTGCGGAAGACGCCTTCCTGGATGCCGCTTTTCAGAATGTCCATGAGGACGGCGGCGTGCTTTCTCATGACCTGGTAGCCGGGCGTGGAGTAGAAGGCCTTGTTTGAGCGGCATTCGAACAACAGGGTTCTGACGTAGCCCGGATGGGTGTCGTTGTATTTGAGGCTGTACCAGATGAACTTACGAAGCCGGGATTCCGGGTCTCTGATCCCCTCCAACTGCTCGTCCAACTGGCACAAGGATTCGTTCATTCTTTCCGTAGCCACGGAAAAGAGGAGATCTTCCTTGCCTTTAAAATACTGATACACCAGGGAATCCGCCACGCCCGCCTTATTGGCGACCTTGGCGATGGTGGCCCCGGCGATGCCCGATTCCGCGATCAGTTCTTCGGCTGCTTTTAGTATTCCGTATTTATTATCGCTCATTCCAGACTCTACCATGCCTTTAATCAAATTTGAACTGGCGTACAGCAATACCTCTAAATTGAATTGGTTTCAAGGCCTTCGATGGCTCTAAGCCATGATTATGAGAGAAAAGTTAAGCGATTTTTTCGGATTAGTAGTGTTTAAGCCCGGACGCCGCACAAAAAGGCGTCCGGGCCATGGTTGTTTTAAGAGGATTCCAACTCCTTCAGGATCAGGTCGGCGCATAGCATGGCGCTGGTGGAAGCGCCGTTGGCCGCCAGCCCTCTGCCGACATAGGTGTCCCCTGCAAAGAACAGGTTGGGGACTCCCGGGGCCTTGAGCGCGGGCTTGAAATTCCCAACCAGCCCGGGCTTTCGGGCCAAGCCGTCGCAGCCGTCCACGTAATAGGGAATTTTCCACTCGGTTTTTTTGTCAATGCCGGGAAACATTTCCTGAAGATCCTTCCACATGAGGTTCAGGAGCCGCTCCCTTTCGAATTTGTCCGAGGCCTCCGGGTGCTCGACCACAATGTCGGTATGCAGCACCTGTTTTCCCTCGGGCGCTATGCCGGAGGAAAAATTGGAGGACGGAAAAGCCTGGAAGGGCATGCCGGCGTGGGTGGTCTTCAGGGCGGTGAAAAAACTGAGCTTATCAGGATCGATAACAGGTTCTTTCAGCCCGATCATATAACCGATGAGCCCGGTGATTTCGTGCTGAATGTCCTGGATCCGTTTGATCCACCAGCTTGGGAGTGGGGACGTCGCCGGATTGAAATCAAGGATTTTGTCCAGCTTGTAGATAGGCAGGGCGCAGATCACGCGATCCGCCAGGATGTCCTCGGTCACGGGAATCTGGTATTCGGCTTCATAAAGATGTTCCGAGACAGGCGTCCGGATGCCTTTGGCCAGGCCGTCTTGAATGATGATTTCCTGCACTTCGCAGCCCAGGCGCAGCTCGCCGCCGCATTCCTTGATGACGTCCACCAGCCCCCGGGTGAGGCCTCTCATGCCGTCTTCGGGATAGCTGGCCGCCAGGAGCTGGCGGGCTTTCAGCAGATTTTGCCGGGCGATGAACAGGACCTCCCCGGCTGCCATGTCAATGGCTTCGGGAATGGTGGTCATGATCATGCCGATATCCGTAAACAGCTCCCGCAGGGCCTGCTGGGGGACGTTTTCGTGGAGCCATTCCTCCAAGGACCGGTTGTCCCAGGCTTCGATGTCCTGGTCGGTCATGCCGGCGATGTCCATCATCATGGCTTGAAAGGCGGATTTGTCCTCCTTGTTCATGGGGACAATGTCGGCCAGGCTGACAAAATGCTCGCCGTTCCAGAACTCCACAGTTTCGCTGAAAGGCGCCCACTTAACCTCTTTGCCCACGCGCTGATTCAACACATGAGCGGCGGATTTGTCTCCCAGTTCGATGAAATGCAGGCCTATATCCACGGTCCAGCCTTCGGCGGGCTTATTTTCATAGCACATGAGCCTGCCCCCGAAATCGGGGAACCGGTCCACCACCAATACTTTTTGATTGGCTTCCCTGGCAAGAATGGCGGCCGCGCCAAGCCCGGCGATGCCTGCGCCGACGATTATGGTATCGTATTTATTGCTCATGATTCGCTGCCTCCTGAAAAGGTAAAAGCGTCAAATTATGGGGCACGCATAAGGCGTTTTAAAATCCACGGGCGCGTTTCGGTCTCTGTATTCAAGAGACTGGCGCCGTTTGATGTAGTCCTTTTCCTGCATGCCTGTGGTGCCCCCCATAATAATGCAGGCGTCAGCCGGCTTCATACGGCCGGGATCCAGGGCGATTATCGCCGCGTCGTCCTGCAGTGTTTTTTCCTGGGCGATTATTGTCAGCAAAGCTTCCGGGACATCCTGCACCTCCGGGACCGGAGGCGGCGCCGCGCCGTTAATCCGTTGGCCGAAGCAGGCGTTCATGGCGCTGTCCGGAACGCCGTCGGTGGTCATGATCCATAAGGCGCCGGGTTCGGCCTCCAGCCATTCGGCCTGATACAGGGCGTTGGTTTTGCCGGCCAGCCAGAAATTCCTTTGGGACAGCATGGTCAGGTTTCCGCTTTGGCGGTTGTAGGCGTACAAAGCGCTGTCCCCCATGTGCATGAGCAAGGCCTTCCAATCCTCCCCGGTTCGTACAAACTTCAACGCCGTTAGCGTGCAGCTTGCGGTGCGCGGGACGGCGGAAATCGCCTGGGAGGCCTGTTTTGCAGCCTCATTTTTAAAAGGCTCCAGGCCCGAATCATCGACGTCAAGCCTGGAGCAGTTTTTACGAAACAAGGCGTTTAAACGCAGCAGCAGTTTCCTGGAGGCCGCGGGATTTCTATCCGAGCTGTCCGATAGGGCGAAAAAGCAGGTTTTGAAGTCAAGCAATGCGCAGTCCCCGTTTCCCGTGGGGCCTGCGCCGGGCCTGAATCCTGCTCGGACGCCTGCTCCGGCTGATCCGGGCCGCAGGAATGTCCGCCTGGCGAGGTTGATGAAAATAGCCGCCTCCCCTGCTTCGCCTTTAGCTGATGATATCAAAGTGAATGATATCGGTAATATGTCCCTGCATTTTCTCCTTGGGCTTAAACACGGCTTTGAGCCTCATGCCCACTTCTATCTTGCTGACGTCGGTTTCGTTAATGATGTGGGAAAAGATGTTATCCGCCCCGTCCATCTGAATATATCCGTAGGTGTAGGGAACGGGGCGCTGTCCGCCGGTGTTGGGATCGATGAACGGGTAGTTCACCACGGAAAAAGCCCGCAAGGTTCCGGTGTCGGACAGGGGCACGAGTTCGTCCATTTCCGTGTAGCAGGGTCCGCAGACCCGCCTGGGCGGCACGTAGACCTTTTTGCATTGGGGACAGCGAATTCCCACGAACCGCTGATTTTCCCGGATTTCCTGGAAAAACATGCTGCCATGCAGGCCGATGGACCAGTCATAGGGCATGGCCTTATCTAATGCCACGGTGAGCAGTTTGTCGTAATCTCTTTCAGTTGTCATGAAAGATTCCTCCTTGCAATCCTCAAGAGCGTTCGGCGCCTAAAATCATCACGTCTGACCAGAAGCATCCGCCGAAGCCTGTGGCCAGGGCCTTATTGACCTTGGGGAGCTGGCGTTTTCCGCCTTTTCCCATTACCTGGATGGAGGCTTCGGCCACCCGGAGCAGGGCCGTGGCGCCGATGCAGTTGGTGCTGATCACGCCGCCCGAGGGGTTGACCGGGATCATTCCGTCCATGTTCGTGTTTCCTTCCCGGACGAACTTGGCGCCTTCGCCGCGGCCGCAGAATTTAAGGTCTTCAATCCATTTGATGCCGGCGTAGGTGTACGGCAGATAGAGCTCGGCCACGTCCAGCTCCCTGGACGGATCGGTTATGCCCGCTTTTTTGTAGGCTTCCTGGGAAGCGCGCGCCAGGGAGACCAGCCCGGCGTCATAGTCCGTGGAATCGCCGAACCAGCTATAGGTGTGCCGTACGGCGGATGCATGGATCCAGGCGGGTTTTTTGGCCAGCCTTTGGGCTTCTCCGTCTGCTGCGAACACCACGGCGCAGGCGCCGTCGGTCCTGGGGCAGACGTCCAGAAGTTTGATGGGATGGGCCAGCATGGGGGAGGACATGACGTCCTCCAGGGTGATGGGCCGCTGCAGGTGGGCGTGAGGGTTGTTCAGCGCGTTGTTGCGGTCCCTCACGGCCACGCGGGCCGCGTCTTCCTGGGTGGCGCCGTACTGCTTCATATAAGCCGTGGCTTCGGTGGCCAGGCTGGGAATGGCGCCGGAATAGGAAAAGCGGTCCCAAATGGGGTCGCTGCACGTGATGATGGCGCCCGTGGTGTCGCTTTCGGAGTTTTTCTCCCATCCGATGGCGAGCACCCGGTCGAACATGCCCGAGGCCACGTGGTAGTATGCTGCGATGGCAACGGAGGCGCCCGTGGTTCCGCCCGTGGTGACCTTCATGATGGGCTTCATGAACCCCCCGGAGCCTTCGATGCTCCAGTTGTCCACATAATTGATTGATTCGAAATGGTCCATATTGCCAATGACAATGGCGTCGATGTCCCTGATGGTGATGCCGCAGTCCTCCAGGGCTCTATCAACGGCCTCGCGGATCATTTCCTGTCCTGTTACGTCCGGCCTGTGACTTTTATGATCGGTCTGGCCGGTTCCGACGATTGCAACTTTTTGGGCCATGGTTAACCTCTTATTTTTTTTGGTTGCCGAGAATCCACACGCAATGGGCCTGGCCGCATGCACCGTTGATTCCGTGGGCCAAAGCTGTTTTGGCGTTTTCCACCTGACGCTGTCCGGCTTCGCCTCTCAGTTGAAGCACGGACTCGATGATGCGGGCCAATCCTGCGACCAGCATGGCGTGAGAGGATAAAACGCCGCCCGAGGGGTTGACGGGCAGGGCGCCGGACATGGCGGTGACGCCCTGATCCAGGAGCGTTGCTCCCTTTCCCGCCTCGCAGAATCCCATGCCTTCGAGCCACATGGGCTCCATGTAACTGAACGCGTCGTACAGCTCCACCAGATCGATGGATTTCATGGGGTCGTTGATTCCGGCCATGGTGTAAGCCTTTTTCGAGGCCGCGGCCAAGGATTGGGGAACGGCCAGGTCACGGTCGCCAAGGAGATAGGCGTCCGAACAATGGGCCATTCCACGCACCCAGACGGGTTTGGTTTTGGCTTTGCTTATATGGGACTCATTGGCAATGATTATGGCGGCGGCGCCGTCGCTGACCGGGCTGCAATCCAGCTTTTTAAGCGGATCCGCCAGCTTCTCCGAGTTCATGACGTCGTCCACGGTCACGTCCAGTTGAAGATGGGCGTAGGGATTGTTTTTTCCGTTTGCGTGATTCTTGACGGAAACCCTGGCGAAGTCCTCCTCGGTCAGCCCGTAGCGGTCCATGTACATGCGCGCCTGAAGCGCGCTTGAGCTGATGGATTCCAGGCCCAGCAGGCGCTGGTAGATGGGTTCGAACATTCCGTTGGTGATGAATTTAACGTCCCCTTCGCTGCCTTTGGCGTGGGCCACCACCAGGGTGGTTCCGAATCCGCCCAGGGTTCTCATGGCGCCGTAAAGGGCGCCGAAGGCGCCGTCGCCCTCCACGGTGGAGATGTTTTTGTCGTGCGCCCCGGCGGCGTCGCCCACGGCCATGGAGGAAATGGTCCGGCCGTCAATAAAGTCGTTGGAGACGGTCACGACATTATCCACGTCCTCCAGGGCCAGGCCCGCGTCTTCCATGGCTGCCCGGGTTACGTCAAAGACCAGGTCCGCACATGTTTTATCTTTTTTTCTTTCGGCGTATTTCGTCTGTGCAACGCCAACGATGGCTATGTTGTCCATTGTATCCTCCGCGAACCGGAATCAGATGATCTCAAAACCGTCAATGTCCAGGATATGCCCCTTTCTTTCGGATTTCTCCTTGAAGCAGGCGCGCACCCGGACTCCTTTTTCCAGTTTATCCAAATCCTTTTTGATCAAATGCACCAGGCTCACATCCGCTCCGTCCAGTTGAATCATGGCGTATGCGAACGGGGCCTCCACAGGCTGCAGAGGGTGCGAAAACCGGACGATGGTATAGGATTGTACGGTTCCCTTGTTGCCCAGTTGGACCCATTCCCCCGTGTCCGTGAAGCATTGCGCGCATGTCCTGCGGGGAGGAACATAGACTGTGCCGCAGCTGTTGCAGCGGCATCCCATAATGGTTTCCTTGTCGCGAAGCCCCATGAGAAAGAGGCTTCCGGTCTCGCCCGCCCACCATGTGTAAGGCACGGCGATTTGCCCTTTAAAAGTCAGAGGCTCTACATGCTCCAGCCATTTTTCCATGCTGATTATCCTCCAATGGTTTCTATACCGATAACATCAAGGCTTCCCCCTGGGAGAGTCCGCCGCAAATGGCGGCTGCGCCCACGCCTCCGCCCCTGCGCATCAACTCGTACATGAGCGTCATGGTTATTCTTGCGCCGCTGGCGCCCACGGGATGGCCGATGGCAATGGCGCCGCCGTTGACGTTGGTTTTGGCTTGCAGCTCGGCGAATTTATCCATGTTGTCCCGGGCCAGCATTTTCAGGCTGACCAGGGTGACTGCGGCGAAGGCCTCGTTGATTTCAATCAGGTCCAGGTCGTCCACGGCCCGGCCCGTCTTTTCCAGCATGGCCTGGATGGCCTGGGCGGGAACGCAGGCCATGTATTTGGGCGACCCTGCGGCGGACTGGCAGGCCTCGATTTTGGCCAGGGGCTTCAAGCCCAGGGATTCGGCTTTCTTGCGCCGCATGATGACCATGGCCGATGCGCCCGAGTTCAGCCCCGGAGCGTTGCCCGCCGTGACGGTGGGGCTGCCGTAAACGGGTTTGAGCTTGGCCATCTTGGCCTGATCGATGTTGTTCCTGGGAGATTCGTCCTTGTCCATGACAATGGGGTCGCCTCTTCTCTGGGGAACCGTGACGCTCATCAATTCTTCGCCCGTTTTGAACTTGCCCTCCTCGTAGGCCTGGAACCACCGGGCGTGGCTTTGGGTGGCCCACTGGTCCTGGAGCTCGCGCGAGACGCCGTATTCCAGGGCCACCTCGCCGGCGTCCGCCGCCACGGGGGCGAAGCCTTTGCGGCCGTATCCCAGTTCGAACAGCACGTCTTCCAGCTCAATGGGGCCGAGACGGGCGCCCCAGCGGGCTTTTTCCGCTCTGGCTATCAAGGGCGTGTTGCCCATGTTTTCCGCTCCGCTAGCGATAATCACTTCCGCCTCTCCGGCCTTGATGGCACGGAGCCCCATGCGTAAAGCGGTCATAGATGAGCAGCACGCCCTATCAATGGTCAGGGAAATGGAGCTTTCCGGAAACCCGGCCAACAGGCTGATTTGCCGGGCGGGCACGTTGGTGTATATGGCGTACTCGGCCGGAATGCAGGTTCCGTAATAAATTTCGTCCACTTCCTTGGGGTCCAGCCCAATCCGGTCCACGACCTCCTTGAGCGCAAGGGCCCCCAACTCGATGCTGTCCGTGTTTTTCAATAATCCGTCAAACTTGCCGAAAGGCGTTCTTACGGCGCTGACGATCACCACATCATCCTGGTTCATGTTGCGTCCTCCAACAAAAATGGGCGGCCCCTCCGCCGCCCAGGCTGAATCACTGCAATAACTGCCTTTCCAGGACCCTTTTCTGGACTTTGCCGGTGGGGGTCATGGGCAGGGCTTCCACAAAGGTTACTGCTTTGGGCAATTTGTATCTGGCGATTTTGCCGTCGCAGAATTGCAATACCGATTCTTCGGTCAGTTCTTTGTCGCTGGGCACGATGACGGCCATGGGAACTTCGCCCCATTTTTCGTCGGGCTTGCCGATCACGGCCGCCTGGGCCACGCCGGGCATGGCGGCCAGGACTTTTTCAATTTCCGCGGGATAGATGTTTTCTCCGCCGGAGATGATCATGTCCTTGATCCGGTCTACGATGTAAACAAAGCCTTCATCGTCCATGGTGGCTACGTCGCCGGTGTGCAGCCAGCCGTTTTTCAATGTCTTTTCCGTGTCTTCCGGCCGGTTCCAATATCCGACCATCATGTTCTTTCCTTTTAGGATGAGCTCGCCGGGGGTATTGGGGGGGACCGGCTTGTCATTGGCGTCCACCACCCTGGCCTCGATGAACAGGCAGCCTTTACCGGCAGAGCCGGGCTTTTTTTCCACCGCCGCTTCCACGAGAAAGCATCCGGGCCCGGCTGCTTCGGTGAGGCCGAACAACTGCTCCAGGTTGACCCCGATTTTTTTGCAGGCTTCCAAAAGGGAGATAGGCACGGGCGCGCCGGCGATGGAGGACCAGCGGAAGGACGAGACGTCGCACGTGTCTTTTTCCGGGACCATGAGCATGGCGCCCATGACGGTCGGCACCATAAGGGAGTTGGTTACTTTTTCCGCCTCTATGGTTTTCCATGCCAGGGATGGGTCGAAGGCCTTGAGCGCGATGATGGTGAGGCCGGTGAAAACCGCCATGACCGACGGCATGAGCGCGCCTACGTGAAAAAGAGGCAGGGGCACGAAAAAGCGGTCGCCCTGCCGCAGCTCCCAGGTGGAGTCCATGTTGATGACCGCCCAGATAACGGTATTATGGGTGTGCACCGCCCCTTTGGGCAGGCCGGTGGTGCCCGAGGTGTACATGATGAACACCGGGTCGTCCTCAAAGGCGCCCAGCTCGGGCTCGGCCTCGCCGGCGGAGGCCTTCAGGCTTTCCAGGTTGGAGGCGAAGGCCGGAGCGTCTTCCGCGGCCCCGGAATGCAGCCACGTCTCCACGTCCGTGCCGGCGTTGTCCCTGATCACGGCCACGCCGTCCTTGAATTCGTCTCCGAACACCAGGAGCTTGGTTCCGCTGTCCTTTAAGATAAAGGTCAGTTCGTCGGGCACCAGTCTCCAGTTGAGCGGCACGCAAATCGCCCCTATTTTGGCGATGGCGAAGAACATCTCCATGAATTGATGGCTGTTCATCATGAGGATGCCGACGCGATCCCCCTTTTTGACGCCGTTTTTCAACAGAACGTCGCAGAAGCGGTTTGCGTTGGCGTTATAGTCCTTATAAGAGAGTCTTATGTCGCGTTGCACGTCCACGAAAGCTTCCTTATCCGGCAGCATGTCCGCTCTTTTGGTTAAAAGGCGCCCTACATTGTTTTTCATTGGTTTCCTCCGGTCCTGAAAATTCAGAATTGCTTGTAAAGCCTTTACTGGCAGGTTGATACTGGGAAACAAAAACGGAAGCGCAGGTATTATCGTTCAAGGTCGAATCAATATTGAATAGTATTCACATCCCTGTCAAGCAGTTTTTGTTGGACTTCCGAATTGTTTATGTCGCAATTTTTAAAAATATCGATTCATATCAATATTTTCCATGGATAAAATAATTTCCACTGGAGGCGCCTTTCTTGGGAAAACCGAATGAGGCCGTTCGTTGATTCGTGAATATCGTTCGAGAATGGCCCTGTGCAGACCGGAACTCCTCCCGGGGCCTTAAGGCGCTCTCTCCCCGTCCCTCCGGAGCGGGAAAATTCCTTAAAAAAACCACACTATGCCTTGACCCGGGGGCGCGCTCATGGTTTGAATACATGCCATCGACAAGGCGCCTTGTGGAGGGGGACCCCAAAGGCGCCCGCCAACCAAATTCCCGATGTTTAAAACCCGGACTCTGCCAGGCTCCTATCGGCCTTGTCACTGCAAGGGGCTTATTATGGTTTCTCTTGAAGGTTTCGACGGATTGGAAAAAGCAGGCGAAGGGCCTGTTTTCACTCTGTATCACGGGGTGCGCACGGCCGACGGCAAGCCGGCGGTCATCAAGCATATTCCTCCGGGCAAGCTCTCCCCTTCCGAGGCGGCCCATATTCATGATGAGTACGAGCGCATCAGCGGCATGCGTTCGGAGCATGCGGTTCCGCTTTTGGAGTTCAAGCGCCTTCCCGGGCCGGACGGGGACGGTTTTTTATTCGCGTTCGAGGGCCTGGAGGGAACGCCCCTTCTGGATTATTTTAAAAGCCTTCCTTTTAATGTGACCGTCTTTCTGGAAAAAGCCCTGGACCTGGTGCAGGGGGTGAGCGACATGCATGGCGCCGGGCTCATCCACAAGGAATTGCGCCCCGCCGCGGTCATGGCGGAGGCGCGGACCGGCAGGGTCGTTATCTGCGAGTATCCATTCTCCTGTTTGCTTAGCCGGGAGGATTTCCGGATTTTTTCCCGGGACATCCTGGATCTCCGCATGCCCTACGCAGCGCCCGAGCAGTTCGGGGGCCGCATGAACCGGTGGATTGATTACCGGTCCGATTATTACAGCCTGGGCGCCCTGTTTTACGAAATTTTGGGCGGCGCCCCGCCCTTTCAATACGACGACCCCGTGAGGATGGTGCTGGCCCATGGGTATGAGGCGCCGGTTGATTTGGGCGGTGTGAACGCTTCCGTGCCCGAGGCGCTTTGCCGGATCGTTATGAAGTTGTTGGAGAAAAAGCCCGGAGACCGTTACCAGAGCGGGTACGGCCTCATGCACGATTTGAGGGTTTGCCTGTCACAGTTACAGGAAAAGGGCGGGATCCAGCCCTTTGTTTTGGGAAAGAGGGACAAGCCCGAGGATTTCAGGTTCAGTCAGCCGGGCTTCGGCCGGGACGAGGAGGCCAGGGAGCACCTCAGCCATTGGGAGGCTGCGCCCAGGGCCAGGGACCTGGAAGAGGCCCGGGCGGCCATGCTGGAGTTGTATCAGAAATACCAGACCCATGTGGAGAACACCGGGGAAATTATCTGGACCACGGACATGAACCTGACGCCCACCTATATCAGTCCTTCCAGCGAGCGGATTCTGGGCTACACCCCCGAGGAGCTGTTTCTGCATTACAACCCGGCCCTTTTGACCCAGGATTCGGTGGAGCGGCTTTTGGAGGTGCGCAACGAGCGCATGGAGAACCCGGAGGATTTTTTCCGGCCCTTTTCCATCGATTTTGAAATCATCCATAAAAACGGCTCCATCCGCCTTTGTGAAACCCAGGTGAGTTTTATCCAGGACGAGCAAGGGGCGCCGTCGGGCATCATCGGCATATCCCGGGACGTGACGGACCAGCGGAGTGCGGAAAAGGCGCTCCAGGAAAAGGAAGCCCAGTTGACCGCCATTGTGAGCGCCTTTGAGGGCTTCATCTACATCGCCTCCCCGGATTACACCCTGCATTATCTCAACGACCGCATGGCGGAATGGATCGGCCGGGACGCGTCCGGGGAAACCTGCCACCAGGCCATCCACAACCGGGCGACGCCCTGCCCCTGGTGCGCCATGGGGCGGGTTATCAAAGGCGAGACCGTGCGTTCGGAAATGCAGTTCGGAAAAGACCAGCGCTGGTATTACTCCCTCAATTCCCCTGCGCGCCAGGCCTCCGGGGGAGTCTTTCAACAGTCCATTTTAATGGACGTCACCGAGCGCAAGCGCCGGGAGCAGGCCCTGCAGGAAACGGAAAAGACCCTGCGCCAGGAAAACCTGCGCCTCAAGTCCTCCATGCGGGAGCGCTATAAGTTCGGCGATATCGTGGGCAAGAGCCTGCCCATGCAGAATGTGTACGAGCTGATTTTAAAAGCCTCGGAGTCCGACGCCAACGTGATCATTTACGGGGAGTCCGGCACCGGCAAGGAGCTGGCCGCCCGGGCCATCCACGCCATGAGCGCCCGGAGCAAGGGGCGTTTCGCGGCCGTCAACTGCGGCGCCATTCCCGGGCAGATCATGGAAAGCGAGTTTTTCGGGTATAAGAAAGGCGCTTTCACCGGCGCCTATGCGGACAAAGCCGGATATCTGGAGCAGGCCCGGGGCGGAACCCTGTTCCTGGACGAGATCGGCGAGATAGACCTGAACCTGCAAGTGAAGCTGCTGCGTGTGATCGAAGGCCGGGGCTTTACGCCCGTGGGCGGAGGCGAGGAAAAAGATACGGACATCCGCATCATCGCCGCCACCAACCGGGACCTGGCCGCCTCTGTAAAAAAAGGCCTGATCCGGGAGGATTTTTACTACCGGATTCATATCATCCCCATCCATCTGCCGCCTTTGCGCCGGCGCAAGGAGGACATCCTGCTTTTGATCGATCACTTTTTGCGGGAGTTCGGCGGAGACAGCCTGGCCGCCCCCCTGCCCGGGCATGTCATGGAGGCGCTGTTAAACCACCATTGGCCCGGCAACGTGCGGGAGTTGCAGAACGTTCTCCAGCGCTACGTGACCCTGAAAAAGCTGGATCTGTCCGGCCTGTCCTATAACAAGGAGCAGGGAGGGCGGGCTGCTCCGCCTCCCGCGGAAATCGCCCTCCAGGGAGAGGAGGCCTGGAACCTGTTCAAGGCTGCGGCCGGGTTTGAAAGGCAGTTTATCAGCCAGGCTTTGGAGCGGGAGAAGTGGCGCAAGGGCCGGACCGCGGATTTATTGGGGATCAGCCGGCGGACTTTGTTTAAGAAGATGAAGGATCTTGGGATTGATTAAGCCTATTTTGGGAATTATTTTGCCCAAAGTTAATATGTCTAAATTTATCAGTCTGTTTTGTATGGTTCCTCCCTGTTTTTGGGAACGATCCTTCCCAAATCTTTAACGCCCGCCGGATCTATCGCATTCCCCCCGCCCTGGGGTTTGTAAAAAATTTTTAACCATGCGTTCAAATCGGTTCATTTTTCACAGTCCCTGCGTAATGACTCAAATAAGTAATAGTTTCTCTTCTTTAAATACGATCCAAAAGTAGCAAAACCTCCTGAATCCCAGTCGGGTTCACCCGCTGTTTTTTCGCCCTTCCGCCGTCCCTGATCCTTGGCACAGGAATTGCCTATAGTTCCGGCAACGCACATCTTTTTATCTGCAAATCACGGGGGAGGATTATGGCAATCGGCGATATTCCCAGGCTTCCAGACAAGGACCTGAAGCGGGTGGAACAACTAGTGAAAAAAGTAAAAAGCGGCGAAACGCCTCCTTTGGAGGTTTTGGAGAAAAGCCTGGCCGCTTTGGGCCGTTTTAAACTGGACAGGTCAGGTTTTGAAATCAAAGACCGTTTTAAAATCGGCCGGGAGGAGCTGGAAACCCTTTTTGACGCGGCGGCCATGTCCATGAAGGGGTCTTCCGGCAACAAGGGACGAACGGCGCCCAAAAAGAAGCAAAGCCTGTGCATCGACCTTAAGGAGCTGGGCCGGTTTAAGGTGCAGCCGGGCTTTCCTCCCAAGACCGTCCCCATAAGCAAAGAGGAGATCGAGCAGACCGACGGGCCGGTCATTGAATTGGACCTGGACCTTATTCCCTTTTTATTCCAAGGTTTTGAAGGCCTGCTGTACTTGAGCGGGGAGCGGCTTGTCACCGTACGCGGCGGGAAAAGGACGCCCTCCGGGAAGAAGAACGACGGCTGGCAGGCGGGGGTTAATAAATTGAACGCCGCTCTGCCCCTCATGTCCTTCTCCACCAAAAAATTCCTCGGCCAATTGGGCGAGCCCCTGACGGCCTTTTGCGACGAAGTCCTGACCAAATGCGGAGTATGAATATGACTGTTGAAAGCAGGCTTGCCGAGATTGTTGGAAAAAACCGGGTGTCCGGCGACCCCGGCGAACTGGATGCGTTTTCCCTGGATCATTCCTACGTGGGAAAAAAGGCCCCGGCTTTGATTGTGAGGCCGGAAAATCCTGAAGAAGTTCAGGGTATTGTCAAGCTGGCCAACGAAATGGACTTGTCCCTGGTTCCCGTCAGCTCAGGAACGCCCAGGTTCCGAGGCGACAGCGTGCCTTCGGTTGACGGCGCCGTGATAGTGGATTTGTCCCAAATGGACAAGATCATGTGGATCAACCGGCGCAACCGGGTGGCTTTGGTGGAGCCGGGGGTGACCTTTGGGGATCTCCAGGCCGAACTGGACAAGCACGGCCTGCGGGCCATGTTTCCTTTGGCGCCCAAAAGCAGCAAGTCGGTGATCGGCGCCTATATGGAGCGGGAGCCTTTTACGGTCCCCCGGTACGCCTGGGACCTGGGGGACCCGGTGGCCGGCGCCGAATTCGTCTTAGGGGACGGAAACACCATGCGCACGGGCGGGGCTGCCGGCCCGGCCGCAACCCTGGAAGCTCAGCGCGCCACGGGCGGCGCCCAGAAGCTGCCCATGTCTCCCATCAGCATGGATTTCAGGCGGATCGCCCAAGGTTCCTCCGGGTCCTTTGGGGTCTGCAACTGGATTTCCCTGCGTTGCGAGCTGCTGCCCGAGCACGAGCAGGTTTTCTTTAGCGAGGCGGATTCCCCCGCGCCATTGATGGAGGCGGCCAGGCGATTCTTAAACCTGCGTTTGGCGGACGACTTGTATGTGGTCAACCGCTTGACCTTCGCCAGCCTTTTGAAAGTTGAGCCGGACAAGATCGAGGCCCTTAAGGAAAAGCTGCCTCCTTATATATTGGTCGCCAGCGTCGCCGGGTTCGGGGACTTGGCCAAGGATCAATTCAATTACAAGGCTGCGGATTTGAAAGACGAAGCCAAAAAGCTGAAATTGCCTTTCTCCTCCCGGATCGGAGGCGTGACCGGCGCCGCCTATTTGTCCCAGGTGGTGCGGAAATGCTCGGCCGAGCCGTATTGGAAGCTGCGCCGCAAAGGGGACTGCCGGGAGCTTTTTTTTCTGGCGCCTCCCAACAAGGCGGCCGGATACGTGGAGCAAGCCCTGGCTTTGGCAAAAAAAGGCGGGTTCAACCCGGACGGCGTGGGCGTTTACCTGCAGATGGCGGTTCACGGGGCCGTATGCCACTGCGGGCTGGATTATTTCGTCAGCCCGGAAAAGGCGGAAGCGCTTAAGCCTCTGTTCATGGAGACGAGCAAGGCCTTGTTTGAAAACGGAGCGTATTTTTCCAGGCCTTACGGCCCCTGGAGCGGCCTGGTTTATCCCAGGTACGAAACCTTCGTCAAATACGCGAACAAGCTCAAGGCCGTCTTTGACCCCAAAGGCGTCATGAACCCCGGAAAGCTGTGTTTCAAGGAGAACTAAAGCCCATGGCTCTGATCGATTATCATTATGAAATGTCCCATTGCCACCGATGCTCATATTGCAAGTTCATCCCCTTTCAGCTGATCAAAAGCAAACGGTTTTCCTATTTGTGCCCGTCCATTTCCCTGCGGAATTTCCATTCCTTTTCCGCGGGAGGCAGGGCGGCGCTGGGGTTGGCCGTAGTGGAAGGCAGGCTGGACGAGTACACGGATATGATGAAGCAGATCGTCTTTGAATGCACCATGTGCGGCGCCTGCCAGGTGCAATGCCGCACCTTCAACTTCAACCTGAATCCCATCGAAGTCATGCAGGCCTTGCGGACCCACTTTGTGGAGCAGGGCGAAATGATGCCCGAGCACATGTTTGTGATCGAAGGGCTGAAGCGCGAGGACAACGTCTTCGGCGAGCCCAAAAAGCATCGGGGCGATTGGGCCGAAGGCCTGGGCCTCAAAGACATCAGCCGGGAAAAGGTGGACGTGCTCTTGCATGTGGGCTGCCGCATGTCCTTTGACGACGAATTTTGGCCGATCCTGAAAATGGCCGTGGAAATCATGAAAAGCGCAGGCCTGAGCGTGGGCATCGCCGGAGCGGAGGAATCCTGCTGTGGAGGCCGGGCTCTGGAAATGGGCTTTGAAGGCGTGTTCCAAAATTTCGCCGAAGCCATGGCCGGCCGGGTGAAAGCCTCGGGCGCCAAGCAGGTGGTCACCCTGTGCGCGGATTGCTTCGGAACCTTTAACGAGCACTATCCGGCCTACGGCTGGGCTCTGGACGCCGAAGTGGTTCACATCACCCAATTCATCAACAATTTGATTTCCCGGGGCAAGCTCACGCTGAAAAATCAGGTCCCCATGGCCGTGACCTATCATGACCCCTGCCACCTGGGCAGGCGGGGCGAGCCGGGCGTGCAGTGGAAGGGCGAATATAAGCGCCTTGGGCCGCATCTGTTCGGTCCTGTGCCGGAAAAGCCCATCCGCCTGGGCCAGAGCGGGTGCTACGACGCGCCCCGGGAAATCCTGGAAGCCATCCCCGGCGTGGAACTGACGGAAATGGAAAGAACCCGGGAATATAGCTGGTGCTGCGGCGCGGGCGGCGGGGTTTTGGAGGCTTTTGAGGAAATGGCCGAGGCCGCCGCCTCCGAGAGAATTCAGGAAGCCGAGGCCACCGGAGCTAAAGCCCTGGTCACGGCCTGCCCCTGGTGCGAGCGCAACTTCAAGGACACGCTGGAAATCACGGGCGGCGATATGAAGATATACGACATTGTGGAACTGGTTCACCAAGCCATTGGAGGATAATGTTTTGGCAATCCCATTGGAAGCAAAAAAAGCTCTCGAAGAGGCCCTGGGCGCTGAAAACATTTCAGACGACCCGGGCGTCATAGAAACTTACTCCCATATGAACGGGCTGGGCTCCGCCGCCTCCGGCTATTGGTGGGCGCGTCCCGCAGCCGTCGCTCTTCCCGGAAGCACGGAAGAGGTGCAGAAGGTCGTGAAAATCTGCAACGAGTTCGGGCTACGGTTCAAGGCGCACTCCACGGGGTGGATCTGCTGCGCCTTGGCTACATCAAAAAACTGCGTGCTTTTGGACATGCGGCGCATGGACGGGCTGGAATTTGTGGAGCCCGAAGGCTACGTCATCACCGAACCTTACGCCACAGCCGGCGAAACCCAGGTGGAAGCCATGAAGCTCGGCTACACCCCCCACCTTGTGGGCGCGGGCCCCAACGCCTCCAACCTGGCAAGCGCCACCAGCATGCAGGGCACGGGCGGAAATTCGGTGAGAACCTCCATGAACGAGCGCAACCCCCTGGCCATCGAGTGGGTGCTGCCCTCAGGCGAGATTCTGCGCCTGGGATCGGTGGACACCCCCAACGCAGGGTGGTTTTGCGGGGATGGCCCCGGGCCCAGCCTGCGGGGCATGATGCGCGGCGCCGTGGGAAACATAGGCGGCAACGGAGTGTTTACAAAAATCGCCCTCAAACTCTATCCCTGGTACGGACCTCCTTACGAATGCGAAGGCCATCCGCCCTTTTTCAAGACCAAGGAACTGCCCCTCAGCTTTGTACGTTACGTGTCCTGGGACGACCGGGATCAGGAATGCGATGCCCTGTACCGGCTGGGCGAGACGGAAATCCTGGACTATACCAACCGCTGGTCCGCGTCGGCTCTCATGAGCTCTTTGGCGACCACTAACCAGGAATACCGGGAAATGAAGGAAAAAGGCGATTTGCACAAGGTCTTCCCCAACGGATATTGGACCTTCTTTTTCAACGCCTCCTCCAAACGCCAGTACGATTATAACGTCAAGGTGTTCGAACACGTTATTAACGACACCGGCGGAGTTATAGTGGATCCCAAGGATCTAGGCGACCCGGCTTACGAAGTGGCGGTTCAGAACGCAGTGCGGTCTCAATGGATCGCCAAATCCGCATACATGCCCACGGGCGCCAACACGGGCGTACCGCCTTTGACCTACGAAACCATTGACCAGTGCCTGAAGTACGCGCTGGACGAGACCATTGACGTGAAAAAAGAATGGATCGAGACAAACAAGGTCTATAACGACGGCGAGGACAACGCCTACGCCTGTTTGGACGAGAACGGCCACTTTCTCCACGTGGAGCACGCCTGCCATGCGGATTACGCCGAGCCGGAGGCCGAGGCTTTGGGCATCATCTTTAAAGGATACGGCCGGGCCTTGGAAAAAAATCTGGGCGCCGCCTATATGTCCATGCCCGCGGGTTGGTCCAAGCGGAAGGAATACTCCAATTATATGGTTGCGATACAACGCATGATCGACCCCAACCGAACGGCGGACTCCATGCTGACCAACCTGGCGGAACTCACGGGGGCTTAAGGATTTATCCATGAAAAATAAATACGACGTAATCGTGATAGGCTCCGGATGCGGAGGGGCTGCCGCGGCTGCGCTTTTAAGCAGCCTGGGGAACAAAACCCTGCTGGTGGAAAAAAGCCGGCGCATCGGCGGGCGAACCGCAACCTACGAGAAAAAGGGGTTTAAGCTGGATCACGGGCATGTGCTCATGCGCAGCCAAAAAGGCCCCCACGGAGAGGTTTTGCGCCTTGCCAAATGCAAGGACCTGATTCCCCCCTTTTCCGTATGCAGAAATTGGGCGGTCAAGTCCATCATTGCGGACAAGCCTTTGGAAATCAGGCAGAACGTGTATTCCTATGTGCTCAGCTCCAAGGGGCGTCAGCAGTTGGGCGCCTTCGGCTTCACCCCGCTGGAGCTTGCCAGCATGGTCCGCTGGAACATTGCCCGCCGCCGGATGCCGGAGAAAAAAATCCGCCGGTACGACCATGTGGACATGCATTCTTACATGAAGAACTATATCGATAACAAGTACATCAGCGCTTTTTACGGCGGCCTGGCCGTGGTGCTTTTCGGGGCTCTGGACAAGGAAACCTCTGCCGGGGAGTCCATCCGCATGTCCCAGGCAGGATTCAAGGACTTCCTGAATATGGGTTATCCCGTGACCGGCGAAGGCATCAGCGCGATTCCCAAGTCCTTTGTCAAGGCGGCCGAGAGATACGGCGCGGACGTGGAATTGGGCTGCCCGGTGAAAAGCGTGGTCGTTGAAAACGGCAAGGCCAAAGGGGTGCGTATCAATGGCGAGACAATTTGGGCGGACTCCGTGGTCAGCAATGTCGGCGTGCGCGAGACCGTGGATAAGCTGGTGGGGCCGGAGCATTTTGACAACGTGTACGTCCAACGCATCCGAAACCTCAAGTATTCCTACGGCGGCGTAAGTCTCAAGTTCGCCTTGGACAAGTGGGTGACGCCCTGGGTGTGGGGCGGAGTCATGCCGGACAAGATAGAAAATATCAACCAGGACCTGCTGGACGGCAAGGTCCCCGACACCTTGCCCATGATGTACATCTCGCCCTCCAAGCTGGACCCGGCCCTGGCGCCTCCGGGCAAGCAGGTGCTTTCGGTTATCTCCGGCGCGCCCATCAGCAAGAACGGCAACGGCGATATAGATTGGGACCTGGTGGCGGCCAAGCTGAAAAAGCAGGTGGAGGATTTCTTTCCGGGCATTGCGGAAAGCACGGTTTTCTGCGACGTGTCCACGCCCAGGGACATCTCAAAGTCCACGGGAAGGGCGTACGGCGACGCCATCGGCGTATCCCAGACCATCGACCAGGTGGGGATGCTGCGCCCTTCCAAGGTTTCGCCCATCCAGGGCTTGTACTACGTGGGCGCGGACGTGGGCCGGGGCGCCGTGGCTTCGGAGCTGGCTTCCGAAAGCGCCATCTCCCTGTATCGCCGGTTTAAGAAAAAGCAAAATCTGCTTAACAGATTCATCTCTAAATAAAGGAAGAGAGACATGGACGTTATTAAGGATTTAGGCTTGTCCTGTGCGCTTTTGGGAGTGTACGCAGCCGCCAAGGCCGCCTCTTATCTGCCTCCGGTGAGCCGCCGGCTGGAAGAAAAGGATTTTTCCATGGTGTTTAAGGCCGGGTCCAGAAAGATTGTCCGGTATTATACGGTTTACAACGGAAAGCTGAGTTCCGGCAGGACGGACATCCCGGACCCGGACCTTTCCATCTCCTGGGCTTCGTCTTCCTGTTTATTAAAAACGTCCATGGCCGTCATTCGAGGAGACCGCACGGCGCCTTTGCAGGAAATCCTGAACGGAAATCTTGCCGTGGAAGGGGATATCGGCCGTATTTATCAGTTCGGCAAAGCCCTGTACACGATCAGTGAAAAGATTCCCGCCGAAGCCATGCTGGGCGCCTTTTCCAAGATTCGTATGAAACTCAGCAGAGAGGGGGCGTAATATGGGCGTGACGCTGGCGCTGATGGAGTTGTCCCGGGATAAGGAGGTTTTGCCCTCGTCCCTGGAAGCTCTGGCGGCGGGAAAGGTGATTGCTGAAAAGCTTGGCCTCAAGCTGGCCGCATTGGTCATGGGAAGCGGGATCAAACAGGCTGCGGAATCGCTTCGGGCTTATCCGGCGGACGAGATTCTGGTTGTGGATGAACCCTTGCTGGAGGCGTATCAGCCGGAGCTTTACACCCAGGCTGTTGAACAGGTCTGCAGCGGGATTAAGCCGGACTACCTGGTCATGGGAGAGACGTTTCAAAGCATTGACCTGGCGCCCCGGCTGGCCTTCGCCCTGGATTCCGGGCTGGTCACCGGGTGCGTGGATCTTGAGTTTGACTCCGGCGACGTTCTTTTTGTCAAGCCGGTGTACAGCGGCAACGTCATGGCCGCCTACTCCGTGGAAGGCGCCCCGCGTTTGGCGACATTCCGTTCCAAGTCCTTTGAGGCTGCCAAGCCGGAGGATGGGGCCAAGTCTCCCATGCGAAGCCTTGCAATATCCCTGGATCAAAGCAGCGTTAAGATCCAGCCCGTGG
The DNA here is from genome assembly GCF_900142135.1 of Desulfatibacillum alkenivorans DSM 16219. GTDB lineage: Bacteria > Desulfobacterota > Desulfobacteria > Desulfobacterales > Desulfatibacillaceae > Desulfatibacillum > Desulfatibacillum alkenivorans. The sequence goes on from NZ_FQZU01000056.1 coordinate 21,547, forward strand.
AGCAGGTGTTAAGCGGAAACGGCCGCGCCCAGGGCTTGGAAAACGCGGAGATTGTGGTTTCGGGCGGCAGGGGGCTTGGCGGGCCTGAAGGCTTTGAAATCCTCAGGGAGCTTGCCGACAAATTGGGCGGCGCGTTGGGCGCCAGCAGGCCTCCCTGCGATCTGGGATGGATCGAGCCAAGCGCCCAGGTGGGCATCACCGGCGCCATTGTAGCGCCTGACCTGTACGTAGCCGTGGGCATATCGGGCTCCACCCAGCATGTGGGCGGCATGGAAGGCTCCAAGACCATCGTGGCCATCAACGACAAGGAAGACGCTCCGATTTTCAAGATTGCGGACTACGGAGTGGCGGGCGACTACAAAGAAGTGCTGCCCCAGATTTTGGAAGGCTTGGGGCGGAGCAAATAAAGGGAGATGTGATGAACATTATCGTTTGCATGAAACAGGCGCCCGATCCGGAAGGACCCAGGGACTCCTTTTGCATCAACGCAGAGGACATGAAGGTGGAGCCCAAAGGCATTCCGCCCGCCTTATCCCTGTTTGACGAAAACGCCCTGGAAGCCGCCTTGCGCATCAAGGACGCGGATAAGGAAAACGTTAAAATCACGGTCCTTTGCATGGGGAAGAAGGTTTCCAGCGCAGTGCTGGTTAAAGCCCTGGCCGCGGGTGCGGACGCCGCGGTTATGGTCCAGGGGGCGGGATACGGCGTCCAGGACAGCCTTTCAACGGCCCGGGCCCTGGCTGCGGCGGTAGACAAGATCGGAGATTATGACCTGATTCTTTGCGGCCGCCAGGCCTCGGACAGCAACGCGGGGCAGACAGGAATCTTGCTGGCCAACGTGCTGGGAATTCCGGCTGTAAGCCTGGCTCAAAAGATAGTCCCTGACTCAGACCATGCGCTGATCGACCGGGTTTTGCAGGGCGGCTATGAAACCGTCAAGGCGCCCCTGCCCTGCCTGGCGGTGGTGGGCAATGAAGCCGGGGAGCTGCGCTATCCGGCCATGAAGGAAAGGCGTCTGGCCAAGAAAAAACCTTCGTCTGAATGGGCCATGGACGACTTGGCTTTGGACGGGGCGGTTTCCCAAAAGGTGACGCTGAAAAAGCTGTTTGCGCCGACGGCCAGAACCAGGGCGTGTAAATTCGTTGCGGGGGACGCTTTGGTGCACGCTTTAAGAGAGGATCAGATAATATGATAAAACCGCGATAAATATTGTTGGATGAACCAGCGCACGTGCAACGCTCCTTAAGTCAAGGAAATTGACGGAAAAGATGTTTGGGCTCTCTGCAAGTTAGGTTCAGCGCAGAACCATCCAACCTACTAAACTTAAGGTCGAATCAAACATTTTTTGTAGGGTGGGCGTCTCTGCTTTGGCGGATGCGCCAGGGGGGTAAAAGCGGGTTGGAAAGGCCTTGACAGGCATGATGGTCTGAAAAAAGTGGCTGGTTACCATGCTTTTCCGACCGCCTGTTTGAATTATTGGGGTGTGAAAGGGGGGGCTCCTAAGGCCTGCCAACCCGCCATCCTCCTTATTTTCTTAGGCGAAATTTTAAGGCGCGTCGCCTTCATTTAAGAGTTTAAGCAGATACAGAGCGCGCTCAGCGTCAATTTTTTCCGTCCTTAACAGATCTCCATCGGGGTGCAGCTCCGGGTGCAAACCCGCCAAAACTTTCATCATGGTCATGACGTCGTAGACGTCTCCCTGGCCGTCGCCGTTCACGTCCTTGCCGATCCACAGGTTGGAGTCCTCTCCTATCATCCAAATGGGATAGTCGCTTCCTCCCTGGAACACTGTCCCGGGAAGGGCCTCATAGGTATATCCGGACACAAACACTTTATTGTCCGAATTAACCGCTATGCCTCCGGGAGCGTCATTCATGGTCGAGCCCAGCATTTTGATCCATCTTTGTTCTCCGGAAAAATCCACGGAAGCCGCCAGAAGGTCCACTCCGCCCTGGTTTTCGCAATCATCAAAACGGCCCTGGGTTTTGCCCCCGGCGTATATGCCCAGGGAGCCGATATCCAGATAGTTGATTTCATCATTGGCGGAGGTTCCGATTAAACTGGCCCACTGCTGGATTCCGGAGGAGTTAAAACACGAAATAAAGCCGTCATTTCCGCCCGCGTTTTCCTCGCCGAATAGGTCTCCGTTGGTGACGCCCCCTACATAGACGGAACCCGAGTCATCTAAAACCACATCAAGAGCTCTGTCATCGGCGGCCGATCCGAAACTTTGATGCCAGGAGGCTGCGCCATTGGAAAAATAGCGGGCGACAATAGGCTCGTAAACGCCTGTATAGCTTTGCCCTGCAAGGATCACCCCCTGCGCGTTCGCAGCCGCGCCATTGGCGATTTCACTGCCTCCCGCCGTGCCCAGCAGGCGCGTCCAGAGTACCGCTCCGGCCCCGTTGATTTTTATCAGGGCCATGTCCTCCGCTCCATAGTATGGCTGGCCGTTTAACGAGCCTTTGGTATATCCTGCGATGTAGATGTTCCCGTCCGGATCGGAGGCGACGCTGTTGGCAATATCTCTTTCCGCCGAGCCATAGGTTCTCACCCAGCTTAAGTTTCCGTTGGCGTCGAATGAGGCTGCAAACATATCTCCCTGGCCTTCATAGTTGTTCCCGGGGAGGACTCCGAAGGTTCTGCCGGCCACGATGACAGCCCCCTGGGCCGTTACATGAACGTCAGAGGCGTAGTCTCCGCCTTCTCCCCCCATGAGCGTCATCCAATTTCGATTGCCCTGGGCGTCGTGCTGGGCCAGGAATACGTCGTAGCTCCCTGCGTTGGCCTGGCTTGGCCCATCTCCCTTGGTGTGCCCGGCAACATACACGCGCCCCTGGGCGTCGCAGGCGACTCCCGTAACAATATCGTTGGCGTTCGTGCCGAACAGGCTCCACCACTCGGGAGAAAACAGGGCTTGCACTTCTGTATGCTCGGTCATGGTCAGGACGCAATCTTCCAAGCCCTGGCAGGCCCCGGACCAACCCGCGAACCGCCATCCCGGCTCCGCAGTGGGGATGAGCAGGACGCTTTCCTCCTGCTGAAACTCCCAGGAGCAGTTTGCTGCGCAATTCAGGCTTTCGCAGGCAACGCTCCCGTTGCCGGTGATTGTAACGGCTAGGTCCGGCGGGACGACAGCCTCCGACGCCAGGAAATCCAGGCCCGCGGCAAGGGTTTCGTCCACCGTGACCGTTCTTGTGATTGGAGAAAAGGTTCTTAAGTCGTGAACCGGCTGCAGCACATGGGTTCCATGGGGGACGTAATGGAACTCATAGCTCCCGTTGCTTTGCGTGACCGCCTGGGTATAGAAGGCGCCGTTCCGGATGAGATTCACCGGAATGCCGCCTGCTCCCGCGCCGTCAGCCGTGCGGATCGTCCCCTGGATTTCGCCGAGCGGCAGCACGTCCACATCGCCGTAACCGGTCTGTTCTCCGCCGCTGGTTTGATCCGTCTGTCCGTCTCCATCCAGGTCTATATACAGGGTATTGTCCGCTGAATGCCAGGAGACCGATTGGGCGCTTCCCGTATAGGAATGCACGTAGAAGTTGTCCGAGTCGTCGCCCCGTATGACATTCAGGCGGCTTAAGGGCGCCACGGGCTTGAAAGACAGGGTGTAATTCCCATCGATGGGCATTATGGCGACCCCCACCCCGCCGGATTCATCTCCCTCGTAAAAAAGGTAGGCTGTCTGGGGAATCTGTATGGAAAATTCCTCTGTGGCTGTAATTACGGCGCCGTCCCCGCCGGTGAGGGTTACGTCAGCGCATCCCCAAAAAGTCACGGCCTGATAATCCGTAAGCTCATAGGCCTGGAAGTACTCCTGGAGCAGGGGCGCCATTGCGTCCATGGCTTCCTGCGCCGCAAACCCGGCCGCCTCGGCGTCTACCGTGTATGGGGATGCAATGCCGGGGGATTTTGTGTTGGGATTCGGGGGCGGATAAACGATCTGATAGATTTTGTACTTGTCATTCAGGTAGTCCACCCATCCTTTGGCCTTGGAGCCGAAGGCGACTACTTTTTTTTCTCTATCGCCCAACCCGGCGAATACCAAATCCTCGTTGAAGTGGTCTATGGTTTCGCCGCATACAAACCCGACCAAATCGGAAATCGCTTTCACGTAGTCGCCTTTATCAAAGTCGCACAACAAGCCGCATACCGTGAGGAAGTAATTGGCGCTTTTTCCGTAAACGGGAACTTCCTTGGCGACGTTCAGCATCCAGTGCTGGGTTACGGTGGTTGCGTTTAAGGAACAGACAAGGTCCTGGTAAATGCTGGTTTCGGAGTCGGCGCTTAAGCCGATAATCGTTTGCCGCCTCAGCATGGGTTCGTGGATGGATTCATTTTTTGATAGATCCGTTCCAAGGAGGATGTTGTTCAGATACAGCCTGTAGAAGTGGGCTCCGTCCTGCCCCATGATAATCGCGGGAAAGTTGTGGGCGGCGTCGAAGGTTGGCTGCTCCAGGGCGGTCAGCACTTGCGTCTCACTGGTCGCCAGAAAGGCGCAGGCGCCCATGTAGGTAATGTCGTCCCCGCCGTCGGTGCGGTTAAGCCATTGGGTCGTCAATTGCATGCCCACGCTTTTGCCGTTCCAGACCTCGTTCTGGCCGTTTTGCGCGTAGCGCTGCAAGTCAAAATCCGGGTAAAAGGCGCTTCCCACCTTCACGAACAGGCCAAAGGGCGTTTCAGGGGCGAAACTGTATGATTGCCCCTCCACCGAGTCCACCCCGTTGAGGCAAACCCCCAGGCCCACGGAGACCGTGGCGTCCACCTCGGCGCCGGAGGCCGAATGCACGGCGCGTATGGTCGCCGCATGGGGGAGTGAAACCGCGCCGTTCGTATATTCCACTATGGGCGTTGCATGAAAATAGGCCGAGGCGATTCCCTGGGCGTCGGTTGTAACCGTGAGGGAGCGTTCAAAGCCTCCGTCGCCTGTGGCCAGCCTGCCCGGGCCGGACTCTGGGCCGTAAAACACCACGGTCTCGCCGGCGGGGACGGATTCGCCGAACTGCACCCGAATGAGGGCCGGGAGGTCTGCGTGCATGGGAATCACCGCGCTGTCGTCATGAAACAGGCCGTCGTCGGGCAACGCCTCCACAATGGTGGGATCGCAGCCGTATTCAAAGTCGTAATCCAACTGGGCCTCTTGCCCTGAGCCGTTCAATGCGATCTGGATTTGATAGCCTCCGTCCTGTAAGGTTTGCAAGGTTTGAGACACGCCGGGGCCGTCTACATGCAGGGTGGAATAAGGGATCGGCCCCACGCCGGGGAACTCCGCCCGGCCCTGGATGGTCAGGCTGGAGGGGATTTCATTCGCCGGCGTGAAGTCCTGGGTGAGATAAGGCAGAAGAATCTCGTCCCCGTCCCCCTCGGTGCAGGCGTCGGAGTGCAGGGTCAACTCGGGCGGAAGGCGGAAGGTCATGTTAACGTCCATGGTCTCGTTGGGGTCGGAGCCTTCCCCGTCCAGCTGAATGCTGAAATTCCCCTGGGCGTCGGTATACAACAAAGGGTAGTCCCCGGGAATGTATACCTCCGCGTTGGCCAGGGGCTGGCCGGATACCAGGGAAACCACTGTTCCGGAAAGATTGATGACTCCCGGGCCGGAAGACCCGCCGGGATAATACACAGGGCGCGCAAGCCCATGATGGCCGGCCGCGCTGATTTCCAGAGGGTAGTAGGACGTGGTCCGGGCGGTGAAATCAACGCCCGTCACTGCGCCGGCCTCCACATGGACGCTGCGGGAGGACGGGCTGAACTGCATATCCTGCTTTGAAGGCGTGACCGTGTAGTCTCCCTCCATCACCTGGGTGAACTGGTAGGCGCCGGACTCGTCCGTGGTTTGGGTGCGCCCGTCGTTCAGGCTTATGGTCACGCCGGAAAGGCCGGAATCGTTGAAGATCGCCTGCCCCTGGATGCCGAAGAGCGGAATTCCCACATAGATGTAATCGGTTTTGGTAAGGGAGTCGGACTGGCCTTCTCCGTCCGAAACGGATAGCGTGACGGAATAAACTCCCTGGGACGAATAGGTGTGGGAGGGGTTCTGGGACGAACTGGTTCCGCCGTCGCCGAAGCTCCATTGCCATTGGATGAGGGCGCCCTGGGATTCATCCTGGAAGTTGACGGTGAAGGGGGCCTCGCCTTGGGTTTCGGACGCGGAAAACGCCGCAACAACGGGGATGGGGGCCTGTACGTCGAACGAATTGCTGGTTCCCGTCGCGCCATTGCCCGAGACCGTAATCTGCACCCCTTGGGCTTCCTGGGTTGCGGTCAGGGAAACGGCGGCCTGGCCGTTGACCAGGGACACGGTCTGGTTGGCGATGCCTCCTCCGCTGGCGGACATGGTCACATCGCCGGAGTATTCATCCATGAGCTGATCAGAAGCGTCCTCGGCGTAGATGGCGACGGAGAAGGATTGATCGGTTTTTTGGGGAGAGGAAATGGCGGACAGGCTGTAATGGTCCGGGGTTGGCTCCAGGGAAAGGCGGAGGATGGCTTTATTGGTCAGGGCGTATACCGCGCTGCCGTCCGGGCTGCCCCATATCCGCTTGATTCTGGATTCGTCGGTCTGGCCGCCCGCAGGGGTCCAGGGCAGGGTCATGGATTCCCAGGAATCGCCGTCATAGTGCAGGATGAGATCCTCGCCCACGGCGTAGACGTCGTTTCCACTGAAACCCCAAATGTCGTGGAGGCTGCAGGAATAATTGCGAAATCCTGTTATGTCAGAGCTCCATGAAGAGCCGTCAAAATGGCATATCGTTACCGTGTTGCTTCCTTTTGCATCTCCTACAACAAAGACGTCATCGCTGGCCGCGCCCCAAACGCCGTAACTGTAGACGTCAAGGGGAGTGGTCATCCCCCAGGAGCTGCCGTTGTAATGGTATAGACCGTCATCCATGTATTCTTCCTGGCTGTACGCCAAATAGATGTCATCCAATCCGGAGGCCCAGACAGGGGCGCCGATTGAAGAAGAAACCCAATGGCTGCCGGGTGAGAAAAAGGGCAGATCGTCTTCATTCCAGGACGAACCATCATAGTGGTGGAATTTATGGGACATCAAATCGGCCATAAAAAAGTCGCCGCCGGCCAACCCTCCGATGCCGATGTACTCCCCGCGGACTTCCGCAAGGCTGACAGACCAGGCGTTTCCATCGTAGTGCCAAAGCCGGCCGACGGAGAGGGCGTAGACATCGTCAGGCCCGCTTCCCCAGATTTGCTTAAAGTACGCGTCGTAATGCCTGAATTTTTGAGCGCCTCCAACTTGAACCCACTCCCCGTCATTCTTGTCCAGGGCGAGGCTCCATGAGGAGCCGTCATAATGCCAGATAGCAGCGTGCTGGTAGTCCAGGTCATAGCCGTCGGAGCAGCAGTCAGAGCCCGACTCCTGGTGATATCCCCCGACCGCATAGATGTCGTTGGGGCCGGAGCCCCAAATGTCGTAAAGCCCTTCTTTATAAGGAAAGTCCCCATGGGTTTCCACATGCACCCATTCAGTCCACACCTGGGCGGCCAGGGTCTGGCCGGGACTTAATCCGGCCCATAAAATGCCCTGGATGAGGGTCGTTAGAACTAGGATTAATCGGACGGGGAACCTGTTGTGCGCGGGGTTGCGCCTTTGGGAAAAGGTGCTTTCCATGGTGCTCCTATTTGCTGTGGCATTCCGGCATTTTTGGCTGTACTGCTTGGCAATTTTGGCTATGATTTCTAAAAGAATACTTGCTGAACAGAATTCATGCAACCCATTTTCTGTTCCGCAGCCCGCCTGCCGGAATCTCCCATGTCATGCGGCGCCTCATGACGGGGTACGCCGGATATTTCAATCGCAGGCATTTTCGTCACGGCCCCCTGTTTCAAAATCGTTTCAAGTCCGTGCTGTGCCAGGAAAACGCCTATTTCAAGGAACTGGTCAGGTACATTCACCTGAATCCCGTGAGAGCGGGAGCGGCTCCGGACCTTAAAGAGCTTGCGGCCCACCGGTTTTGCGGACATGGCGCCTTATTGGGGAATAGATCTTGCCCCTGGCATGATGCAGATTTTGTTCTGGCCGCGTTTGGGGGATCCTTACGAGCTTCCCGCAGGCGCTACATTGATTTCATGATAGCCGGGCTGAACATGGGCAGGCGGGATGATCTGACAGGGGGCGGTCTGGTTCGAAGCCTGGGAGGTTGGGAGGCGGTTAGAGCGGCGTTTCCGTCCAAGGAATCCCGCCAGAAAAGCGACCAGCGGATTTTGGGGGACGGGGATTTTGTGCAGTCGATCCTGAACCAGGCCAAGGAAAACCTTTCCGGCAAATACCTCTTGGCTGCCAAAGGCATCGACAAGAAAACGGCGTTGGGAAAGGCCTCGGCCCTTTTTGGCGTCGCGCCGGAGTGGGTTCTCGCCAAATCGCGGCAGCGGCCCCTGGCTGACGCCCGAAGTCTTTATTCCAACATAAAAAACCTTGCTCTCTGAGCAAGGTCAGAGTTCAGTGGCTTTGCCATCTGAACGACTCATTTGCTACAACCGAGGCCGAGTTGTCCCCACAACCGTAGCCAAGGAGTAACAAATGAGTCGATTCAAGAAGTTATCACAAACAATTTGGCATTGCCAGTATCACATAGTTTGGACGCCCAAGTATCGTTACAAAATACTCAAGGGCAAGATTGCCGATGAGGTTGAAAACTGCGTCCGGGCCTTTTCCGCCCAACAAGGGGCGGAAGTTATAGAATTGAACGTGCAGATAGACCATGTTCACCTTCTGGTGATGATCCCGCCCAAG
>NZ_FQZU01000057.1 GCF_900142135.1 Desulfatibacillum alkenivorans DSM 16219
CTTGGCCAGGATGGAGTCCGCCGTGCCCAGGTACTTTTGCCACTTGAGCTTGACCTTGCCGTCCACCCGGTGCGTTTCCCGGAGGTACCAGTAGGTTCTACCTTTAATGATTTTCTTGTATAAATGCGCCATATTGCATTGTGACAAATTAGGTTCTACATGTCAAGGCAAAAAGAAAGTATTCGTTAGAAAAATAACCGGTTGAATCAATGTATTGAAAGATTGGGGATAGGTTCTACAAGGGGGAGGGTTCAACGGATTGATTTTATTAAAAATAGCAGTTCATATTCCATTTAGCTCTGAAAGTCCTGTTTGACTCTTAATTCTCTATCAAAGGATTTATAAGGGCTGCTTTGTATTCCAGGAACGACGCTATCTAATATAAACCATTTATCAGCGGCATCTTCATATTCAAGCCTTGCTTCAGTTATAAACATTTTCTTCTCGCCACCTCCGAATTGATGACTCCTTTGAAAAGGACTACGCTGTTTATCCATTTCATACACCCTCTCAACCCAATGCCTGTTTACTGAAACAGCCTCCGTTTTCCCAAAGCCTGATTCTGGTGAAGAAAGTTCTCCAAATCCTGAGCCAGCCTCTCTATTAAATTCCCACCTAGCAGATATCCCAATCGTTGTATCCCATACCGCGATTTTGTCTGGAAAAGAAATTCTTGAGTCTCCGTATCCCGTATACCAAATGTAAATTCCAACAGCTGTGGCATGCACCGAATGAATTCCCAAACCTTCAAATAATCCAAAATTGAACTTGTTGGCTTTTTGGCTCCATGTTTCTGAACTCGGCTTATATTGCTTTTTATATTCTGCGTTGCTTGTTCGGATTTTAATTTCCCCCGCATCATATCTATTTAACCATTTATAATCAAAAGGTATTGTAATTGACCCTAAATTGGTATCCCGCCATCGATACCAATCGGGTTCATTAGCAGCCCATTTAAGAACATTATCCACATACACCTTAATGCACCTGTCTTTTAAATATCTTCCTGGCTTTATAGTTATCGTAGACTCTCCATCCATATTAGGAAATCCTATATTAGCGGAGAATAAGCCAAAGGCATCGATCAAGTCAGAAGGACGGTTGACTACATATGCGTATAAGTTTGTACCACCAAACTCCCCCAAATGATCACGACTGACCCACCGCCCAAGATCGACATCCAGGTATCTGTAGCCGTAATAATAGAGGCCCGTCTGCTGGTCCATGGGCTTGGTGGAGAAGCGGTAGGGGTTACTATTGGCCTTTGAACCTTGTGCGTTGATGAGGCGTCCAAAGGGGTCATATTCGTAAGCTGCGTTGATGTCGCCTGTGAGAGCATTGACAAGCTGCCCTACATTTCCGTTGGCGTCATAGAGAAAGAAGTCCATCTCGGAGTCATCATCCACCACGGCGATCAGACCGCCCACTCCTCCAGCGCCCTGCAAGCTCTGGCTCAGGTCAAGTCCCCAAATCCAGGATGTCTTTTCTTCAGAATCGTCCGAGGCTAAAACAGTCGTTTCCTGGATGCGATTCCAGCCTTCCCAAATGGATGTGGACGTTGAAACTAAAGACCACTCCCCTGCTGAGTAGACATAGCTCTGCTCCAAGTACCTGCGGCCCATGTAGTCGTAGGCGAAGGCGACCTTTGTATCCCCAATGACGGGAGCCAGAGGCGATACTTCAACCAGCCTGTTTTCGCAGTTGAAGACATACTCCACGCCGTCCTTGTGGATCAGGTTGCCGTCGTCGTCGTAGTCTAAAGAGATGGTGCTGCCGCCAGCCATGACTGATTCATACTGGTTCAGGCTATTGGTCACGTAGGTGGACGTAATGGGCGCACTGCTGCTGATGTCGTAATCCTGCTGAGCATTGATGCGGTTGCCTATGGGGTCATAATCATAGGCTCTGGTCTCATCGTTCACCTGGGATGCAGTGTCAAAAATGCTGTTCCCCAGGTATCGGTTGGAGGCCGTAAGCTCATTCCTTGAGTTATACCCGTAGATATTAAACGCAGGCTCATCAAACGCTGTCCCGCTGTTTGTGACGCTGGTTCTCCTGCCGAGGGCGTCGTAGCCGTAACCGTATTCGGACACGGTCTCCGCCCCGTATTGGTTTGTGACCAGGGTTTTCACGTTCCGGTGGGGCTCGTATCCGTAGGTCGCTGTGACGGCCGTATCCGCTCCGTCCTCAATCATGGTCACGGATTCCAGGAGTCCGGAATTGGCCAAGTATCCGTAGGACGCTGATCCTGCCACGCCATCCACGGCATATTGCACGGTTTCAAACCGTCCGTACTCATCGTACCCGTAGGCGAGGGCGTAGTCCGCGCCCGTGGAGAATCCCGCGTTCCGGCCCATGGCGTCGTAGGCCCGGGTGATGACGGCCTGCACCGTGCCGGTTATGGCTTCGGATTCGGGCTGCAAATAGTCGTTATAGGTGAAGGTGCGTGCGCCCGAGCCGTCCGTGACGCTCATCTGCCTTCCCAAACGATCGTATTCAAAGGCGATGTCCGGGGTGGAATCGGAATAATCGGTGAGGATCATCTCGCCGGTTGCCGGATCGTAGCCATAGGTTGTTGTCAAGGCCTGGCCCTGATCGGTCCTGGCCCAGGTGCGGGTCAGGAGCTTGCCTTCGGCGGAATAGGCGTAGGTTGCGCCCTTGTATTCGGCGTCCAATTTTTGGATGAGCAGGCCCGTGGCTTCGTCAAAGATCCAGGTGGTGGAATCCCCGGCGCCCGCGTCGGACGGCCACGTCTCCCCGTCAAAATCCGCATCGGATCGGAAGACTGAAAAACTGCCTCCGGCGGCAAACTTTTTGCAAAAAGTTTGACCAAAAATCTTTAAATCATGGGAGACGCGGAAGACGGAAACACTTTGGCTGACGGCAAGGGCTGCGGCTGGTCCCCCGGATGGCAAGCCCGCCCTCCGAAAAGATACTCCCAGGCCTGGATAGGGACTCCCGGTAAAACCGATAAGGCAGTGCGCCCCGTTAAGAGGTCTTCCGAGCGCCGGCTTTTTTTGGGCGGCGCTAATTTCGTAGGTTGGGTAGAGCTTGCGAAACCCAACATCAATGCGGCTGGCCGCGCCTACCCAAATAAACGCCGCGAAGCGGCATCCTTATTTTGTAGGGACAGGTCCCTGTGCCTTTCCATTCCTTCCCCACCGGCGGGGGAAGGTCAGGATGGGGGGGGGAATCGTCATTCCCGAGTGTAGTCATCGGGAACCCAGCGTCCTCGCCCCTGGGTGGCAGTGGCAGAGCAGTATCCTGCCAGTGTGCGAAGCATTCTTTGTTCGAGCAGGGTTGATTCCTTAGCCAGGGCTTTCAACAAGCCTTTGCCTTTTGAAAAAAGAGTCCTTACGGACCCCGGCAGCACACTACGCTGCCGCGGCCGCCCAACGAAGAAAGACAATGACACTGGGTCCCCGCGTTCGCGAGGATGACGGACCTAATCGGCCGGAATGCCGCCTTTGGCCTGCCCTTTTTCCTGCCTGTATTGGGCGGTGCTTGCCGCGCCCGCGTAGGGGCGATCCTTGAGATCGCCCATGTCGGTATGATCCTTGTCGCCGTAGGGGCGATCCTTGTGATCGCCCATGGCTGTATTTTGACGATGGTTTGGTGTTTGGCCGGATGCACCAGGGCGAATACAAGATTCGCACCCTACGTAATGCGCCTCTGTAGGGGCGATCCTTGTGATCGCCCTCGTCGCTTCTGGCTTATCCTTCCTCCCATTACACAGCCATCCCTATAACGGCTTCCGCTTCCGGGACTCTGATTTCGCCGGAAATCAACTTAGGTAAAAGGGCGTCGCGCATATTGGCCAGAATCCTGTTTTCCAACATTGTCTGTTTCATATAATTAAAAATCGGGGCTAAAAAGTTACCCAATGCCTGAAAAATACCGGAATCGAATGTTGGAATAGCTATGCAGAACGATTCTAAGGATGTCGCTGGAACTCGTTGTCTACCGCTTGATCCAGTCATTTGTTGAATAGCGAATGATCGAAAATCATCCGATCTTGCCAACAAATAAGCAAATTGAAGCGGTATTGATTCCTTTGGTCTTAATACAATGTACTCTGTGGACCCCCAACCCACTGCCTTGTCGGGAAGAAAATCCACGTATGCTGTTTTACCGTTTTCAAGGCAGGGGGTAATTCGGGCAACCAATGTGTCGCCGTTAACGAACTTCGTGCCGGAGCCCATTTCTCGATCCGCCCATGTTGCAGGATAAGGGCCATTGGTGGGCATATTAGCCATGTCAAGATATGGTGCAAGTGCGCCTTTCTTAAGTATCCTCTTAGGATTTACTTCAATGACTTCTGGAAGAGCATGAACCTTCCAACCTAATGGAATTTTACCAATGGGCGAGTCTACAAAGGAATCAGGAAACAGGGCGGCGGTGTGATCGTCCATGCCATAGGGCTTTTGGCCGTTCATTTTGTCGCGGACCGGGTCAAAGTCCACAAACCAGCTTTTAAATATGGCCCGGGCTATGGCCTCCAACGTTTCGTTCATTTGTTGGTTAAGTTCGATTTTGTCGTCTAATGAGCCCAAGATATGGGCTATGGCGCGTTGTTTGGGGAGAGAGGGTAAAGAAACAGGCAAAGAAGCAAGAGTTCCTTGAGAAAGATTTGTAATTGTTGTACCACTCGCTATTCTTGGAAGTAATTCTCGGTACGTATCTGAACGCAAAAGATAATTGAGAAACAATGGAAGAGCAATATCTTTAGCTTCTGTTCGAAAACGAATAATGAAACCACTAAATATTGTATGCTCGGGGCAGGAAAAGACCATTGCTGCTTGGCCTGCCCCTGAGCCCTTTACTGAAGATCGTGCAAAAAGAATATCGCCGTTCTTTAGGAAAAGACTTTCAGGATTTGAGATAGCTTTTGCTGACACCTCTAATAAGTTATTTGTTTCGACATATCGATAAGCTGTAGTAGCTAGCATACAACTGTTTTACGTTAACAATCGGGAAACCAGATCCATAGTCATTTTTTGAAAAATTGGCGCCGTTTCGGAATGACCCGAGTTCTCCAAGTTTATAATGTTTCCATTCACTCGCCATGACCCAAAGCCTCCAAATTCATTTTAATTGCGGCTTCGAGCCGGGCCGATTCTTCAAACTGTTCCATGAGCTTCTGGGTTAGCCGCTCCATTTTTTCTTCAAAGGGCTCGTCGTCATCTTCCTGTTCTTCGGCCCCCACGTATCGGCCCGGCGTGAGAATATGCCCATGGCTGCGGATTTCGTCCAGGGAGGCGCTTTTGCAAAAGCCCGGAACGTCTTCATATTCTCCGGCGTCCGGGTCTCCCCGCCATGCGTGATAGGCTCCGGCTATCTTTTCAATGTCTTCGTCGGTTAACTCCCGATGCACCCGGTCAATGAGGGTTCCCATTTTGCGGGCGTCGATAAAGAGGGTGCTGCCTCTCCGGTCCCGAAACCGGTTGTTTTGCTTATCCCGGGAGACAAACCACAGGCACACGGGAATCTGGGTGGAATAGAAAAGCTGGCCGGGCATGGCGATCATGCAATCCACCAAATCGGCTTCAATGATATTCTTGCGGATTTCCCCTTCGCCCGACTGGTTGGAACTCATGGAGCCGTTGGCCAGCACAAAGCCCGCCATGCCTGTTGGGCACAGGTGATGGATAAAATGCTGCACCCAGGCAAAGTTGGCGTTGCTGACAGGTGGGACTCCGAACTTCCAGCGTTTGTCCTTGCGTAACTGGTCGCCCTGCCAGTCGCTGTCGTTAAAGGGCGGGTTGGCCATGACGTAATCGGCCTTTAAATCCGGGTGCATGTCCCTATGGAAGCTGTTGGCGTGCTCTCCGCCCAGGTTGGCTTCAATGCCCCGGATAGCCAGGTTCATTTTCGCTAAGCGCCATGTGGTGTGGTTGGATTCCTGGCCGAAAATGGAGATGTCGCGGGTGTTTCCCCCATGGGCCGCCACGAATTTTTCCGACTGCACAAACATGCCGCCCGATCCGCAACAAGGGTCGAACACCCGGCCTTTATACGGGGCCAGCACGGAAACCAGGGTTTGGACCACGCACCGGGGCGTATAGAATTGCCCGCCTTTTTTACCTTCGGCGCTGGCGAACTGGGAGAGAAAATATTCGTACACCCGGCCCAGGATGTCCTTGGACCGGTTTTCCTTGTCTCCCAGGCCGATAGTGCTTACAAGGTCAATAATTTCCCCAAGGCTTGATTTGTCCAGACCGGGCCGGGCGAAGTCCTTGGGTAACACATTTTTTAGGGACTCATTTTCCTTTTCAATGGCGGCCATGGCGTCGTCAATCAGCTTGCCGATTTCCGGTTGTTTGGCCTTGGCTTTGAGCATGGTCCAACGGGCTTCCTTGGGCACCCAAAAGACGCCTTCGCCCAGGTATTCGTCCTTGTCCTCGGGATCGGCGCCCTGATCCATTTCCGACGTGAGGCTGGCGTGCATTTCCTCAAAGGCGTCCGATATGTATTTCAGGAAAATCAGCCCAAGCACTACGTGCTTGTATTCGGCCGCGTCCATATTGTTTCTGAGCTTGTCCGCCGCCTGCCAAAGGGTGGCTTCAAAGCCGAGGTTGGCTCCGTTGTTATTCTTCCTGGCCTTGGCCATGGTTCCTCCGTACTTATCTGATACAATTATGATGTCGGAAATTTAAGAGAGTGAAAGCATAAATCAAAAAATGACAAAAATCCAGGCAAAGAGACGGAAAGGGAAAAGTTATCAATTGAGGCTGACGCTGGATTCCCGCCCAACTGCATACGGGAATGACGGACAGGGCGCTGCTTTGCGCAAGTCGCCATTTTAGGATTTTTGCAGGGCTTTTTGCAAAAAGCGACCCGCCGGAGGCGTAGTTAATCTTTTGTTTTTTTGTATTCTCACCGCCGGAGGCGCGGTTGATTTTTTTTCCGTTCATGCGTCTCCGGCGGTTTTGGTTTGGTTTATTCTCCCCAGGCGTTTTTGCTGCGGGCGATTTTTTTCTGGACGGTGGACCAGGTTTTGGTGGTCAGGAAGGATTCCTGGTATTGCTCGATCATTTGGACATACATGGAATAGGGGACCGTAAAGGACAGTTCGTCTGTTTTGAAGAACTTACGGGCTGACGGATCCCATCCTCCCACCACGGCCTTGGCTTCGCCCCGGGCCTTATATTTCATGGGCCAGGTTGCGATGCTTCCGCAGGCCGCGGACCAGGGGGAGGCTACAACCTCGGGATCGTTGGTCACGAAAAAGGCCATTTGGTGGAGGCCCGCCAGGGATTCGGGCCGGGTGAAGAACAGGACGAATTCCGGCTCTTCGCCTTCCTTGAAAAGGGAGAGCGGCTTGACCACGCAATAGGGCTTGGGGGCCGGGACCGGGTCGATTTCCGTGAACACCCGTCTTAAGTCGTCATGGGTTTTGCAATAGTGCTCCCCTTCCGTAAAGTTTGGAATGCCTTCGGACACGTAGCCGATGATGGTTTCGGTCTGGGGCTTGTTAAATCCCACCCAAAACGAGGCGCCGGGGCATCCGAACTCCTGGGCGGAGAAGCAGGCCGGAACCTTTTTTTTGCGGGCCCGCCAGATGTGGCCGATCACGCAGGAAAACTTGCCGAACACGCCCGGCCAGTCGATTTCGTTTTTTTCCTCCTTGGCCTTGGTGGGCAGGTCGTTAGGCTTGGGGGACAGGCAGCCTTCGGGCTTTTCGTCCGTGAAAAACAGGCCCATGGGTTCTTCGTCCAGGCCTAATACGTTCAGAAAGCCGGGCGTTTTCTCCAATATTATGTTTTCCATGTTTTACTCTCCTTGGATGAGCGTTTCCAGGTGCTCGCTAAAGCGTTTTAAAACGTGAATTGCATCTTTCAGTTCATGAATTTTGAAGTGCTTTTCCGTCTCGTTGGACATGAGGGTCTCCACTTCTTCGACCTTTTTTAAAATCTCCCTGCCTTTCGGCGTCAGGGACGCCAGGTTAGCCCGTTTATGATCCGGGTTGTCTATAAACTCAATGAATCCCTTTTTTTCCAGAATTTTGGCGTTCCGCCTGACGCTCTGGCGGGTAAGGCCCCGGTTCCGGGCGATCTGGGACATGTGCAGGGGGGCCTCCCGCACCGCGGCCAGTACGTGCCACAGGGCGCTGGTCAGGCCAAGGGGGTGGACCATTCTGTCTCCGTTGGCCTGTATCAGCGTGTTTAAACGAAAGACCTCATTAACCAGTTCGACCAGGGTTTCCGCTTTTTGGGTTCGTTTGTTTTCTATCACAAAGGCTGTCTCCTTGTTTTCAGGCTCCAGGCCTGTTTGTAAGCAAGATAACAACTTGACAGTATGTTGTCAAATTATTTCAGGAAAAAGAAAGGCGGAGAAGGCGGGCTGATGGTGAAAGTGATTTTGATTCCATTGCAGTATGTTGGTGGAGTTTTGAGACGATGTGGCTTGCCGGGGCGTGGTATGCAGGCGTTTGCCTTTGTGGGTGGTTTGGAGGATGGGGAGGAGGGGGCCGGGGTATCATGCAGCCATATGGCGAGGAGACCTCGCAACCACCTTGGCGCGGGGACCGCGCGACTACATTATCCGCCGGTTTCAATTTCCCCTCTTCGCCCGCCGGCCATGTATTATTTTAAGTTCGAATCAGGCCGCACCTTTTGGCGCCGCGCAACCCAGGCGGCAAACTGCGCTGCCTGGGCCGCTCCAAAAAAGCAGGGCAAGCCCTGCGGCTACAAATGCGAGGGGACCTCGCAACTACATTCTCCAAATTTCCTGCGCGAAGCGCCATTTTAAAGTTTTGATCAAACTTTTTTAAAAGTTTGCCGCCGGAGGCGGTTTGAGCAGTTGTTTTTTGCTCGCTTACTCGTCCGGGCCTTTCCAGGGGGACGGCTTGCCGTGGAGGATGAACGGGGCCGGGGTGAGCGGTCCGGTTGCTTCCCCTAAATATCCCATGCCGATGAAGAGATCCGGGTTGATCTGCCGGATTTCATCCCGCATGGTTTTGACGAATCCCGTGTTGTGCACGCTGTAATCCAGGTGAAAGGAGTCCCGGTCGTCAATGCGGGACATCCCCAGGCGTGTGTTCATCTTGCGCACCCTGGCCGGGCTGGAGCCGTTTTTGCCGCTGAAGATGTTGTAGCCCCATCCGCGCGTTTGCTTGAGGGGTTTGAATCCTTTTCCGTCCCAATGTCCCGGGCCGAAAAGGTTGTGGGAGATGAACGAGGCCAGAAAGGCCAGCGCGCCCACGTCCAGGACTTCGGCGTTGTATTCCCCGTTGAGGGCGTCCATTTTCGGAGTGATGGCGGCGTGGAAAAGCTGCATGACTTCTTTCCAGCCAAGGTTTCGTACATGATCGGCCGTTGCGCTGTTGGGGTCGACGCCCAGGACGTCGCCCATGGAACAGCCGTTCCACCCTTTGAATCCCATGAGGACCCGTTCCAAAATTGCTTTGTTCATGATTGCAAGACCTTTTCTGCTTTGATGCTTTTTCCGGCAAATCCGCGGGATGATTCCCGGCGGACAAATAATTAAACGCCCCTCTCCCGGAACCATTGGATCGAGTCGCGAATGGATTCCGAAATGGGACGGCATTCCAGGCCCAGTTCGTCCCGGGCCTTGGATACGTCATAATACAAATACCTGGAGGCCATCTCAGCGTCCGAAGGCGTCATCAACGGCTGGGTGTGGGAAAAATGGTCGGCCCACGTCTTGAACAGGTAGGAAGCCGCCTTTAAGGCGGATATGGGGATTTTGGGCAGCAGAACGGCGGGCATGCCGGCGGCGTCCCGCACCAGGCGGATGAAGTCGGCCATGGAGATGTTTTTATTCCCCAGGATGTACTTTTGGCCTGTCTTGCCTTTTTGCGCGGCCAGCACATGGCCCTTGGCCACGTCCCGGACGTCCACGATGTTGATGCCGCCGTCAAACCGAAACCGCACCTTGCCTTGCAAAACCCCCTTGATCATTTCGCCCGTGGGCGTGGGCGCTATGTCGCCGGGGCCGAAGGGAAAGGCCGGGTTGACCACCACCAGGTCCAGGCCGCTTTGGGCGAAACCCAGGGCTTCCTGCTGGGAAAGATATTTGGTCAGCACGTAGTGGGCGTTGATGGCGTATTGGTCAAAGGGCGTGTCCTCGTCGGCCAGTCCCCCGCCCTGGCTGGTTCCCAACGCCGCGATGGAACTGGTGTAAACCACCCGCTTGACGCTTTTGGACTTCATGGCCGCCCACAAAACGTTGCGGGAGCCCTGGAGGTTGACCTCGTAGATTTTGCTCCAATCCAGCATCCAGGTGGAGTAAATGGCCGCCAGATGAAACACCGCATCCACGCCCCGCATGGCCCTGGCCACGTCCTTGGGGTTTAAAATGTCCCCCTCCGTGCGTCCGATTTTCAGGCCTTCCAGGTTGTCCGTGGGCTCCCCGGGCAGGATCATGGCCCGCACCTTCACTCCCTGGGATAGCAACTCTTTCACCACGCTGGATCCAATGAACCCCGCCGCGCCCGTAACCAAAGCTCTTTCCATGACGCCCCCTCCTTGTCGTCTCGTTATTTTTGAACGTTTGGACAACAAATATCGAAATTAGGCGAAAAAATAAAGGGGAAATTGGAACGGGCAAAACAAAAGGGCTGCTTGCCGAATCGGCGAACAGCCCCTGTTTCCTAGTATGCTTTGTATCAGAGAAAAGGAGGAAATTGCAGTTCAGGAGCGGATAATGCTTCGATCACATCCCGCACCAGGTGATGACGTTGTCGATGGGTTCGCGTTGGCTTTCCACCTTGTTGGCCGGAAAATCCCAGTCCGGATAGCCGATGGCGATAGCGGCGATCAAACGTTTGGAGTCGGGAATGCCCGCGTGCTTTTTCACCACGTCCGCGTAGGTCACGCCCTGGTTTTCAATGCAGGTGTACAGGCCCTTGTCCGCGGCGGCCAGGCAGATGTTCTGCATGACGGCGCCCACGTCCAGGAAGGTTTGCTGCAGAGGCAGGGACATTTCCGCAGCGATGATGATCGCCGCGGGCGCCTCGAAGTACCGGAATCCCCGCTCCATCCACGCGGCGCGTTTGACCTTGTCCTCCCGGGGAATGTCCATCAATTCGAACAAGGCCTTGCCGATTTCTATCTGCCTCTCGCGATAGATGCTGCCCTTGGGCCGCTCCACCAGGATGTAGTGCATTTCCTCCGGAGGCAGTTCAAAATTCCTGACCTTTTCCACGTTGGCCTCGCGGATTTTGTCCAGCACCTCGCCTCCCAGCACGAAGAACTCCCAGGGTTGGGTGTTTTCCGCCGAAGGCGCCCAGGCCGCCAGTTCCAGGATGGACCGCAAAACCTCTTTGGAAACAGGCTGGGACGTGAATTTTCTAATGCTTTTCCGTTTTCTGATGGCCTCTTTTACATCCATGGGGTCTCCTTCATTTTTTTTGGGGTGAATCGGCAATCGTTGAATTCTTCCATGCGTTCAATAGTATTCACGATGATATCCCTTGTAAAGTAGGCTCCTTTTTGTAATATAGGCGCCAATGAGTTACCTTAATTGATTTTATTGGAGATTTTTATGGAAAAAATATGTTCGGATAATAGCTGCCCGGTTTATGACACTCTCCGCATGATCGGAAACAAATGGGTTTTATTGATTCTGGCCCAACTTATGGGAGGGACCAAGCGATTCGGAGAGTTGAAAAAAAGCCATTCCGGAGATCAGCCCCAAAATGCTGACCCAGCAATTGCGGAAACTGGAGCAGGAAGGCCTGGTGGAACGGACGGTTTATGCGGAAGTTCCGCCCAAGGTGGAATACGCCCTGACCGCCAAGGGCCTGGCTCTGGAGCCGGTGTTCGAGCAGATCATCATTTGGGGGCGTAGGCACGGAGGCAGGCCGGGCGAGGAGAGCTGATCCGGCGGAAAGCATGTCTTTTGCCGTATTTTGGCAATAAAAAATCGTCCCTGCGCCGGCAGGGACGATCGTTAAAAAAAATTGCCGCATAAGAAGAATTTTATCCAGGACGGTTTTTATCCCGCCGCCTTCATTTCCCGGATGCCGTCTGCTCCCGCCACGATGACCAAAGCGGTGGTTCCCAGGAACAAGCCGTGCTCCACCACGCCGGCCCGCTGGGAAAGGGCCGCGCCGATTTTCACCGCGTCGTCCATGGGGCCGAAGTCAGCGTCCAGAATGCGGTTATGGTTGTCGGTCTTGAAGGCTTTGCCCAGTTGATTTTGCCGGACCGTCACCTTGGCGCCCAGGGATTCCAGATAGCGGGTTTCGGCGGCCGTGGCAAAGGGAACCACTTCCACGGGCAGGGCGAAGATCGTGCCCAGCTTGTCGGATATTTTGCTTTCATCCACGATGATGATGTTCTTTTTCGTGGCCTGGGCCACGACTTTTTCCCGCAGCAATGCGCCGCCGCCGCCCTTGATCAAATTCAGGTCCGGGTCCACCTCATCCGCGCCGTCAATGGTTACGTCAATGACCGCCTGCTCTTCAAACCCCACCAGGGGGATGCCCAAAGACCGGGCGACTTCCTCCGTGGGGGTGGAGCTGGGAATGCCCACGATATCCTTCAGCTTGCCTTCCTTCATGAGGCGGGCGATGGCGTGGATGGCGAAGGTGGCGGTGCTGCCCGAACCCAGTCCCACAACCATTCCGGATTCCAGGTATTCCACGGCTTTTTCTGCAGCTTGCTTTTTAAGAGCGTCCTGCGTGGTCATTGATAAGGCTCCTTTGTTGAGGTTTTTCCCCTGTTCTTTCGGGAGGTTATTTGCGCCGCCCCGATGGATTGTGAAAATAAGAAAACAACGGGCCTTATTTTCCGCTGCGGGAAACAGCCCATAGGAAGGCATATTGGAAAAATCATGCGGATTTGGCAAGAAAAAAATCGCCCTGGAAAACTGATGAGAGGCGGAAGGCGGGCGCAAAAAGCAGGATAGTTTTACACGGCCTCCACCCGGTTGCGGCCCCGCTCCTTGGCCCTGTATAAAGCGTGGTCTGCAGCGTCGATCAACTCGCCGGCTTCCATGATTTGCTCGCCCGGCATGTTGGCGATGCCGATGCTGATGGTGATCTTCAACTGCTTCCCCTTGGCGTCCATGACATGCTCCTGCACGGACTCCCGAAACCTCTCGCAGGCCCGCTTGGCGTGCTCCAGGTCCGTGTCAGGCAGAATCACTGCGAACTCCTCGCCGCCGTACCGGAAAATCATGTCGTGGCTGCGGAAACCCTGCTTAAGCAGGGCGCCCGTCTCGGCGAGCACCTTGTCTCCGGTAAGATGGCCGTAGGTGTCGTTGACCTTTTTAAAATGATCCAGGTCCATCATGCATAAAGTAAGGGGAGAACCGTTGTTCCGGGCTTTTTGAACCTCTATGTCGACCACCTCGTTAAAATAACGGCGATTGGAAAGCCCGGTCAGTTCGTCCGTGATGGACATATCCACAATTTTTTCCTGAGCCAGCCGGGTTTCCTTGCGAAGCCTGGCTTTTTCCAGAGCCGTGGCGATGGTGCGGGAAAGCGTGGCTGCGTCAGCCCGGCTTTTGCTGATATAATCGAAGGCGCCCGCCTGAATCATCTGGGCCGCCACCATTTCATCGCCCTGGCCGGAAATGACCACCACCGGCGCATCTTCTCCGGCTTTCTCCATCTCCGCCAGAAAATCAAGGCCCGTGCCGTCGTTCAGGTAAAAATCCAGCAGCACCAGGTCGGGATCCTGGGCTTGTAAAATTTCCATGCCGTCCCCTACCCCGTACGCTCTGAGAATCTTCAACCGGGGGTTGCTGCTCAGGGATTGGGTGATGGAGTTATAATCCGTGTCCCTGTCCTCCACGTACAAAACCTTGGTTTCCTGATCCAGGTTGATGATGGCGATATTTCCGGCGTAGGCCTTGGTTTCGTCCCGCCGGATGGTTTGAATCATCTCTACGATTTCAGCCACGCGTTCGCCCGCTTCTTCAATTTGGGACAGGATTTTGTCCTGTTTTTCAGGAGCGTGGGAGAACATGCGCAGGAGTTCGATGTTGCCTAAAAGCGCCGTCAGAGGCTGCCGCAATTCATGGGCCGTGGCCCCCGCCATTTGCAGGAGCACCTTGAGCCTTTCCTCTTCTATAACCGATTTTTGCTGCTCCAGAATTTTTTGGTTGGACTTTTTTAAAATCCGGTTCATGTGCTCCAAGGTAAGGCGCTGACGATGGAGCTCCAAAAAAGTGCGAACCTTTCCTTTAAGGATGTAGGGATCCAGAGGCTTGAACAAATAGTCCACGGCGCCGGTTTCGTAGCCGCGGAACACGTGTTTTTGCTCTTTGCTGATGGCGGTGACGAAAATGATGGGGATATGCCTGGTGTCCTTGTTGCTTTGAATCAGCTCGGCGGTCTCGAACCCGTCCATTCCCGGCATTTGAACGTCCAGCAAAATTAGGGCGAATTCCCTTTCAAGGATAAGGCTTAGAGCTTCGTTGCCCGAGGAGGCCTTGACGATTTCCACGTCAGGCGCTTCCAATAATTTTTCAAGAGCCAGCAGGTTTTCCGGCTTGTCGTCCACTAATAAAACGCCGGCCTTAAGTTCCTGGGGAGGGTCGGTTTCCGGCTCCAGAACAGAACAGACGTCGGTCAGTTCTTGAAGTTTAAGCGTCAAGGGCGTGGTCAAAACTTTGCCGCCTCCCACTTCCAGGTTTTTGGAAGCGGAACCGCCGACCATCCCTCCGTTTTCTTTAGTAAGCCCCATGAGAAAGCTCCGGCAGGGACCTTCCCTGCATGCAAATAATAAATGAGAACCCTTATTGCGCCTGATTCCCTTGCTTTGGATCGAGGCAGCCTCAAAAAGAGGTTCCATGGAACATAAAACAAACAAAAGGCGTAAGGGCTATTTAAGGATCTTTTTACAAAACATAAGTCGTAAATGAATTTAAGCAAGAACCGTGCCGAGGTTTAGGGCAACTCTGTGTTGACTTTTAGCGCCGACAAAGGCACACTCCCTAAACAGTTTTTCATCAGGCTTGTTGGCCTTGACGCCGCTTTTGGGGAGGAATAAAATATGTCCCGTTCAGGTAACCTGTCCGAATATGGGGGAGGCTTCCTCCTCTTCTGCCTGCTTTGCGCCCTGGCGTTCGCCTACATGGTCATGAAGCCCTTTCTGACCATTTTTCTGGTCTCCATGGTTCTGGCCATTATCGCCCATCCCCTGCATTCCTGGAGTCTGAGAAAAACCAAAAACCGCCAAAGCCTGGCCGCCGGGCTGACTGTGATCATGGTTCTGCTGCTTATCGTGCTTCCGGCCTTCATACTGATACTCATGCTGGCCAACGAGTCGGCTTCCGTAGTGGTCTGGATCAACAAAGGCCTGGAATCGGGGTTGTTCACCGACCAAACCGTGGATAAAATTACGGCCCTTCAAAAAGAATACCTGCCGGACGTCAAGATCGATCCCATTGAAATAGGCAAGTCCTTGTCCGGCGCTGCAGCGTGGCTTAGCAAAAAAATCATTTCGTACAGCGCCACTGCAGTGGGCGCGATGGGCTCCACCTTGTGGAAGTTCGTCCTCATGTTGTTCGCTTTGTTTTACTTTCTACGCGACGGCGCCCAAGCCCTGCGCTGGGCCATGCACCTGAGCCCTTTAAAGCAAAGCCTGGAGGACGAAATCATAGACTGCTTCAAGGAAGTCAGCCGGTCGGCTTTTTACGGGACCTTTTTGACGGCCGTAGCTCAGGGCGTTTTGGGCGGCATAGGCTTGTTTTTCGCCGGGCTTCCCCCCCTGACCTGGGGCGTATTCATGGCGTTTTTCAGCATGGTGCCTGTGATCGGGACCGCCTTGGTCTGGGTTCCTGCAACCATTTTGCTTTACGCCACGGGCAAGATTGGCTCCGCCATCTTTTTGGCGATCTGGTGCATGGTTGTGGTGGGCGCCAGCGATAATGTGCTCAGGCCTTTGCTCATGCGGGGTAAAAACGAACTGCATCCCTTGCTGATTTTCTTTTCCCTGCTGGGCGGCCTTTCCGCCTTTGGTTTGTTGGGAGTGCTTTTAGGCCCCCTGGCCATTGTGCTGCTGATCGCTCTGTTAAAGGCCTATGAAGAGGCGGCGGCGCCTATCCTGGACGATCTGGACGAGGCATAGAGGCCGGCTTAAAACGGAAAATCCTCGCCCACCAGATTTTGGACGCTTTCGCCCTTTTTCGGCGGCAGGGCCTGGCCGTGAATCAGGCTGGCCTTGACGTATATGGCCTTATACGGTTTGGCCGGGCACGCAAACTCGCAGGCGCCGCATCCCACGCAGACGTC
This sequence comes from Desulfatibacillum alkenivorans DSM 16219, assembly GCF_900142135.1. GTDB lineage: Bacteria > Desulfobacterota > Desulfobacteria > Desulfobacterales > Desulfatibacillaceae > Desulfatibacillum > Desulfatibacillum alkenivorans. Next base: position 16,211 of record NZ_FQZU01000057.1, read on the forward strand.
CTCATCCACCTTGGGCAAGCCGGGGCCGCCCTGTTCGCGCACGATCTTCACCGCGCCTGTCGGGCAGTGCTCGGCGCAAGCCACGCATTCCGTGCCTTTGGTCGCCACCACGCAATTTTGCTTGATGAACTGCGCCCGCCCCAACTGAACGCGTTTTTTATCCTCCAATCCCTTCGCCAGGATCGCCCCGGAAGGGCACACCATGGTGCAGGCGTTGCAATTGTAATTGCAGAATCCTTTTTCATAGGACAGGGCAGGGGCCAGCAGCCCTTTTCCCTGATGTGCAACCACCTCGGGCCGGATGACGTGGGACGGGCAGGCGGCGACGCATAGGTGGCAGCCTGTGCAAGCCGAGGTGAAATGATCCCGGCCCATCCCCCCCGGGGGAACCAGGGACGCCGTCCGTTCGATTGGCAGCGGCGGCCCCAAGGGCTCATTGGAAGACGCGGCCAGGCTTTCCTCTATTATCGCTCCCGGGTATCCATGGCCGGTTTCAGCCGCGGACCTGGACGGCAACCCCGTCAACAAAAAGGCGCCTATTAACAGCAGGCTGCGCCTGGCCGGATCCGTTTCAACTTTCCTGATTGCAGAGGGATTGGCGAATTCCACTGCGTCCACGGGGCAAAGGCTCAGGCAATCCAGGCACATGACGCACCGGCTGGCATCCACTGTTTTATTCTCCACATCCATGCACGAGGCTTTGCATCTTTTTGAGCAGGCCCCGCATTGGATGCATTTTTCCTCGTCCATGGATATCTTGAAAACGGAAAACCGGGACGCCAGCCCTAAAAAAGCGCCCACCGGGCATAAGGTGTTGCAGTACAGCCTGCCTCGCGCCGCCGCCATCCAAACGACCAGGGCCAGCCATGCCATGATGGCTCCCAGCACGGGCAGGGGCGGCAGGCTAAAGGGATAGGGGACGACTCCATAATACCCGGCCAGTTCTGCAGCCTGGGCGATAAGATTGTTCAGGCCGATCGCCAAGGGGCGAACCAGGGCCTGGGCGGAGCGGGCGAAGATGCTGTAGGGGTCCAGGATGTTGATGAGGTGCATGCTTCCAAAAAGAAGAGAAACGGCGATTCCCGCCAGGATGAAATATCTTAAAATGCCCGGCTTGGCGTATTTGAATTTAAGATTGGAGATTCGCCTGCGGATTGCAATGACCCAATCCATAAAGGCCCCCAGCGGGCACAGAAAGGAGCAATAGATCCGGCCGAAAAGGAGCGTCAAGGCCAGGACCAGTATAAATCCGGCGGCCAGGAGCCCAAAGGCGGTCAGGGCGCGCACAAGGGAAGGCAGGAATTGAAGCCACGTGACAATGCGCACAACTCCGGGCGCCAAAAAGCTCCACAGGTCGGCCATAGCCAGAATGATCAGCAGGCTGACGACCGTGGACGCAAGAATGCGAAGGCCTATGAATAGCCTGGAAGGCGTCATAAATTAAATCCGAATCCGCTCAATAGCCAGCTTGCTCAAGTCCATGGCGCCCACGCCTTTTTCGTTGGCGATGCGGATATAAGGAACCTTGGCGGGATCGATGCCGAACAGCTTGGCCGATGCAGCATCCGCTGCAACCGGATCCGGGGAAATAATCTGAGCTTTTCGCAATGCCGTATCATTTTCCGAAACGCCCCTGGGGCCGTTTTTCATGAGCATCCGGTAGGCGTCAACCACCGTAAGGTCCGGCTTGCGCACTGTAGAGAAATCCGCAATGCACTGGTGCAGGCCGTTTCTGTGCCAGTCGCCCCGATCCCAGACAATGCCCATGTTGTTTTTCATGCCGATAGTCAGGCCGGCCCCGCCATGGTGCTTCAATACCGGGACGTTGATGAACACATCGGCTTCCAGAACCAGTTCGTGCACCCGGGCCTTTTTAAGGTCCTTGCCTCCGGGAACCGTCACCTCGGCGTAATGCCTGCCCACATTACCCGGCGCCATGATTCCGCCTGCATCCTTCACCGCAGCCTCAATGCCGCTGGATTCATAAGTTCTTTTCCACTGGTCGCAGGTGTGGTCGAACACAACCACTTCTTTGGCCCCGGCGTCCAGGCAATGCTTGATGATCCGGGAAACCAGCTCCGGATGCGTGTTGGCCGCCCGCTCCACGGGCGTATCCCAGCCGATGTTAGGCTTGACCACCACCTTCTGATTGGGCTTGACGAATTTTTTCATGCCGCCGAAAGCCTGGATGGCCTTGTCAAACATGATCCCCGGCTCTCCGCCCTGGACAGCCGCCAGATCCGGCCCGCTTTGGGCCAAAGCCCTGGAAATGGGAAGGCCGTTCAATGCGGCGGCCGCACCGGCCGTCATGACCGCGGCGCCTTTGATAAAAACTCTTCGTTTCATGATCTCCCGCCTTATTAATTGATTATTGAGGCTGCCGGGCGCCGTCCCCCCTTTAAAGTGGGCGGCTACCCGGCCTCATCCTTGAATCAGGCTGGAAAGGCCTTATCAAGGCCTGAAAAAGGATATCTTCTGTAGTATATAACAGCTCCTTACTTTATGTACAGTTAAGAACCATTATCATTAAGTTAAGAGTTGTGGATACATTTGCAAGGAGCATTTTCAGCGCACGGATATATGGGATAACCAGCCTGAATACTAATCGGAGGAGGGGAAGAGCGGCGAGGCCAGCAAGTCCATCTTGGCGAGGCGGAACCGCAGCCCGGTATGCAGGCAGCCGAACCCGTATATCACGCTGCGCACGAAATTGATGGAAGACGCCCCGGGGGAATATTGGGTGGGACAGCTCACCTCGGCGATTTGCTCGCCCATCCATAAAATCTGGGCCAACATTTGGTTGTCAAAAACAAAGTCGTCTGAATTTTGCTCCAGAGGAAGGCGTTCTAAAAGCTCCCGGGAAAAAGCCCTGTAGCCCGTGTGGAACTCGGACAGTTTGGAGCCAAGGAGCAGATTGCCCGCCAGGGTGAGAAAACGGTTGGAAGCGTACCGCCATACGGGCATGCCTCCCTTGACGGCGTATCCGCCCAAAATGCGGGAGCCTAGTACGCAGGGGTACAGCCCGTTTCCTATGAGAGAAGCCATGGCCGGGATGAGCTTGGGCGTGTATTGATAGTCCGGGTGCACCATGATGATGATGTCGCCCCCGGCTTCCATGGCCAGGCGATAGCATGTTTTTTGGTTGGCGCCGTAGCCTTTGTTTTTTTCGTGGACGTGAACAAGGGTATTGGGCAGGTCCCGGGCGATGCGGACGGTTTCGTCCCGGCTGGCGTCATCCACGACCACCACCAGGTCCACCACGTCCTGTTCCATTATGGATTCATAGGTCTTGACCAGGGTCTGGGCGGCATTGTATGCGGGCATGACCGCCACCACCTTTTTGTTCTTGTACATGGCTCCTCATTATTTGAAATTCAAAGAGGCTCCACTATATAGCCTGTCATATTGTTTAACTCAACTTTCGGGAATAGTAATTACAACTCGAGTTATTAATATAAAATTTTGAAATAACTGAAAAATATATTGAAAAGCCCAATCTTTTGATATAAGGTGGATTTTACCAGAATTCACAATGATATCAAACAGAAAGGGCTTTAAGTGGACCATAGCAGAAACAATCTTTTGACACAAGGAAACATTCATATTGAGGGTGCGTCGGATGATTTTTTTCGGGTTTTCGGGATCAGAACTTTGCTGCATCAATGCGGGATGCGCAAGCATCATGGATACAGTTCAGGAATGATTCTGAGCGTCGTGTTCAACCTGGCGTTTTTGGGCGTAAATTTTTTCCGGGGAGTGGTTGTCAATGACCATGCGCCCATTGGAAAGGATGCCGCCTATGATTTCCTCAAAGGAGTTTCTTCCAACTGGAGGCGTTTCCTGCTGTTGACGGCAGTCAAGATCCACACCCTGTTTAAAAGCCTGAGCGACGAAGACCGGGAAATCGTGTTGATCATTGATGACAGCACCTATGACCGGTCCAGGTCTAAGAAGGTTGAGTTATTGAGCAGGGTTTTCGACCACAGCACTGGGCGTTATCTGAAAGGGTTCAGAATGTTGACCCTGTGCTGCTCAGACGGCGTGAGTTGCCTGCCGCTGGATTTTGGGCTGTTGGCGTCCGCCGATGCGGAAAAGCGCCTTTGCGAGGGCGTCAAATCCATGGACAAACGCTGTTGCGCCTATCAGAGACGAAAAGAGGCGGTCCAAAAGGCGACGGACAATACCCTGGCCATGGTGAAAAGGGCTCTGAATGCAGGCGTCAAGGCCCGGTATGTGCTTATGGACAGTTGGTTCACCATGCCCGCCATGGTCAGCGCCCTCAAAAAACACTTGGATGTGATCGGCATGGTCAGGAAAACGCCCAATGTCAAATATGGATTTGAAGGAGAAAGCCTGTGCCTCAAGGACATCTACAAAAAGCTGAAAAAACGTCCGGGAAGGGCGAAGATCCTGGCCAGCGTCCAGGCGACCCTGAAAGACGGGCTGGATGTAAAGCTGGTTTTCGTTCGGGACCGGCGTAAAAAGGATTGGCTGGCGTTATTGTCCACGGACCTGGAACTGGAAGACGAAGAAGTTGTCCGTATTTACGGAAAGCGCTGGGATATCGAGGTGTTCTTTAAAATGGCCAAGCAGCATCTCCGCCTTGCCAAAGAAATCCAGATCCGGGATTATGACGGGCTGATAGCCCATACGTCCATCGTTTTCCTGCGCTACATGTTTGTGGCGTACCGATGCCGCATGGAAACGGACCAACGTACATTCGGGGATTTGTTTTATGCCTGCTGTCAGGAAATGGCGGACATCAACTTTGTGGAAGCCCTGGCCAGAATACTGGCCCTGACGGTGGATCATGCGGCTAAATTCGGAACTATAGGAACTGCGACCGCTGCAACATTATCGGATAACGTGATCAGGACTGCTTTGAAATATGTGGGCATTGCTCCCTGCCAGCTATCAACTAGTGAATCCTGATCCCGAAAGTTGAGGTTTAACAAATCGGACGAGGGTATACAAGGATTTCTCAGCGCAGCACAGGCTGGCTGTCATGATGCAGAGAGGCGGGGCTTTAAGGCCCGTTAGTCCTCGTACCGGAAGTGTATGGGATTGAATTCCATGCTGGAAACTGCGCAGCCGGTATTATGAAAATGCAGCCCATTGTATTCATAATTGCTGAATGGGACGTGGCTGTGGCCGAAATACACGTGCTCGGCATGTTCCAGGATATCCGGAGCAATCTCGCTCATATACGAGAAAACCTTTTTGGAGGCTTTATGGGGCGGGCTGGCCAGCTTTTGGGCGAACGCGGTCAGGCCGCTCTTGTTGGCTTGATCGTATGCCAGAGCCAGGACGCGGCTGACTTTCTTCGAGGTTTCGTACGGTTCGGACCAATGGACGAACTTATCCACCTTAGTATGGCGCGTATCGCAATCTCCATGCAAAAACAGCAGGTTGTTCATGGACATAAAATGCTCATACCATGACACGGAAGCGTTTTTGGCGATCAGGTCTTCCAGGGCGGACAAATATTCCCCCCGGCAGTCGTGATTGCCGCAAACAACATGGATTTTGCAATTGGGAAAGCTTTTGCTGAGGCCGTCGATCCAGTCTATGGCTTCTTTGATTGTGTAATCAACGCTGGGCAGGGTGGTCCACCTAAAGTCAAAGGTGTCTCCATTAAGCACCAGCATATCGGATTTTGCAATGAGGTCCCCAATTTGGCTCATCATTTCGTGAGCCTTGGACCTTTGGGCGAACATGTGCAGGTCGGAAACGACAACGCCTTGTTTCATGATACCCCTGTACGTCGTAATGATTATCTTTAGTCAGCCCGGCGCAAAGCGGTTGCGCCGGGCTGATTCAACATCTTCTACTAGTTAATCATTTCGGCGCCCATGTCAAATGCCTTTAGGTTAACAGGGGTCTTTTTTTCGCCCATGGTGCGAAGCATAACCTTTTCAAACCCATCCCGGTCGATGGGCAGCACGCCGGTTTTGGCCAAAGCGCCCACCATCATGATGTTTCCGAAAATGGGATTTCCCAGTTCCATGGCCGCATCCGTGGCATTGATAAACCAGGCTTGTTCCGTCAGGCCTTCGATGGTTTTTTGGAGTTCGTCCATGGAGGGGTATTTGGAATCCCCGGAAATCACGCCTACAGGATAGATGGAGCGGGTGTTGGAAATGACCTTCACGCCCGGATGGCCGTAAGTATGCAAAACCCGGAGCGCCTCGATGGGCTCCAGAGCCACGACCATATCAGCCTGCCCTTTGGGGATCTGGGGAGACCAGGACTCTCCTGCGGAGATGCGCATGTGGCTCATGACCGAGCCCCCCCGCTGGGACGCGCCGAAAGTTTCTCCGATGGTGATGGAAAAGCCTTTATCCGACAGAAGGTTGCCGAGAACCCGGGAAGCCAGGACGTTTCCCTGACCGCCAACCCCGGTGATGATCAAATTATACGGATCTTTGGTAAGAGTAGCAGTTCCCATGATTTATGCCACCTCCTTTCGAGTAATGGCTCCGGAAGGACAGATCGCCGCGCACATGCCGCAACCCGCGCAGATCACCTCATCGATGGTCGCCGTCTTCTTTTCTTCGTCCCATCTCAGGCCGGGACAGCGGAACACCCGGGTGCAAAGTTTGTTGCAGCCGCAGTTTTCGCCCATGCAGATTGTTTCGTCCACAGACATTTCGTACTGCTTTTTCCCTTTCTTTTCCGGAGAGAGGGCGCAAATCTGACGCATGATCAAGACCTTGACGCCTGGCATTTCCAGGAGTTTGTGAAAGGTCTGTTGGGTTTTATGGGGATAAAACGGGTCGCAAACCTCCACGGTCGCTCCCAAAGCGCGGCAAATGGTGGGGATGTCCAAGGCGGGGGATTCGTTGCCCTGGGCGTCCACGGGCAGGCCCGGATGGGATTGAAATCCCGTCATGCCTGTGCCTGAGTTATCCAGGATCACCATGGTGATGTCCGACTTGTGGTGGATGGCGTTCACCAGGGCGGGCATGCCTGAATGAAAAAAGGTGGAATCGCCGCATACGCTCACCACGGGCTGATCCAGCCCGAACTGGCCCAATTTGCCGAAGCCGCTGGCGACGCCTGTGCCTGAACCCATGGCGTGGAGCGTTTTCAGAGAGGAAAAGCCGCAGGGCAGGAAGGCCATGGAGTAGCAGCCGATATCGCCGCAAACAAATCCGTCCCGGTTATCCGCGGCCAGGACGTTGTGGATGCTCCAGAACGAAGCCCTGTGGGGGCAGCCAGGGCAGAAAGTGAGGTCGCGCACAGGGGCGTTGAAAAAGGCCTGCTGCGCGGCCTTGGTCTGGTATTCCTGATCTTGCGGGGCATAGGTCTGTCCAAGAATTCCGGCCAATGCAGCGGCTACCAGATCCGGGTTCAATTCTCCGGTCTGGGGAATGTTTCCGCTCCGTTTTCCGTAAAAGGTCTTTTGCCCCACTTCCGGCGCCAGTTCCTGGGCCAAAACCTTCAGGTTTTCCTCCATGAAGGGCAAAACCTCTTCCACCACCAAAATTTTGTCCGTGGTCTTCAGATGTTTTGCAATGAGTTTGGTCGGCAGGGGAAAGGTGGTTCCCAATTTGAGCAGGCCCACTTTGTCCTTGGCGTTGCACAGGTGGATGGCCTCCCGGCTGTACAAGGTGGCCCCGCTGGAGGTAATCACCAGGACTTCTGGATTTTCCGGACCCGCATAGGTGTTGAAGGGAGACTCTTCAAAAAGCGCCTCCGCCTTCTTGAGTTTTTCCTGCTGCAGGCCGTGCCTGTATTCCACGGGAACGCTGACAACCGGGCCTTCCACGGGATCTAAAATAAAACCCTTGTAATTGAATTGGGCCTTGGGCTCGGTTTGCGGAATCTCACCCAGCTCCACGCTGCCGCTTGCGTGGGAAAGACGGGTTACGCTGCGGAACATGACCAGGTTCTGGATTTCCTCGGACAGTTCAAAGGCCCACTTCAGCATGTCCTTGGCTTCCTGAAAGTCTCCGGCTTCCACCAGTGGGATTTCCAGGAGCCTGGCGAACTGCCGGGCCTCTCCCTCGTTGATGGAGGACAGGGCGCCGGGGTCGTCGCAGGGAATCAGGACCATACCGCCGCGGGTGCCGGACAGAACAAGGTGGAGCAAAAAGTCCGACGCCACGTTCACGCCGTTTTGCTTCATAACGCAAATGCTGCGAAGCCCGGCAAACGATGCGGCCGCCGCAACTTCCACGGCGATCTTTTCGTTGGTGGACCATTCTACGTACATGTTGGCGTCCTTGGAGACGTCCGCCAAGTTCTCGATGATCTCGGAAGACGGGGTTCCGGGATAGCCTGCGGCCACGCTCACCCCTGCTTCCAGGGCGCCCCGGGCAATGGCCTGGTTGCCCATAAACAGGACTTTTTCGCCTTTTTTTCCTTCATATAATTGGGACATGGTTTCCTCCCTTGATTACGGCTGAATTTTGTTGAGCGCACCCTCAGAAACGCGCATGGCGGCCCGGCCCTCTTCATCCGGGGTGTTTAAAAGCCCCATTTCCTTTGCCTTGGCGAGAGCCCGCTTTTTCTTGTTGGCTGAGGCCGTAGCCAGATTATGGACCTTGTCCCCGTCCAGGGTCTCGGTGACCAGGTAGCCCTGGCTGATAGCCGTCTTAACCAGTTCAGCGCCTTTTTGGGTGCGAATGATCAAGGTGTTGAAGCCGGCGTCCCCTTCCACCTGGCCCACGGAAACGTCGGCCAGTTCCGAGGTCATGTCCGGGCAGATGGAACATCCTTCCGGGATGATTTCGCGCACTTCAGCCAAGGGGATTTCCACGGTTCCCTGATCGGTCTCCACCACAAACACCTCGGCGGGCGGGGGAGGAACGTCGGCTTTGATGATTTTTCCCTCAATGCCTTTTTCAGCCAACAGGGCTTCCAGTTTCCGGGCGTCCAGGGCCCATGTGCAGAAAAGCCCGATTACCAGGGAAACCGGATCTTCAAAGTCCGGCTTGTCCGTGGGATTCATTTTCATCTGGGAAATCGCAAGAGCCTGGCACGGCGTGGCCACAACGCCCATATTCCTCACGCCCCGTTTGGCTTCCTGATTCACAACCGAAAGCGTGGGGGAGGCGGAGTATTTGGAGCCAGCGCAATCCCGGGCCTGTTCCGAAGTCCTGACCAGCCTGGGCTTGGGCATGCGGCCTTCGCTGTCCGTCAGGACGGCGCCGGAGATCATTTTGTTGTCCAGGGCGCAGGAGATCAAAGCCGTGACCGTGCCGCCGCATTGGAACGTGCATTCTGCGGTTTTCTCTCCGGCCTTGGCCTTGTAGGTTTCCAAATGGGGGCCGATGGGGGTTCCGTCAAAGGCGCGGCCTGTACGGGCCTTGTAAACCTCATCGTAGTCCACTTCGGCCTTGGGGCAATAAGCGAAACAGCGGCCTGTCTCCCGATCGCACGGAAAGAGCATGGCGGTCTTGCCCCGGTATGTGGTGAAATAGGGGCACAGGTCCACGCAGGCCCCGCAACCCACACACAGGCCCTTTCCCTGCACATCTTCCAGCAATTGGGTTTGTGCAAACAATTTCATAAGGATGTTCTCCTTTTGTTAATATTTTCCCCATGCCCGGCCTGCTTAGACCCGGCTGGCTACAATCTGAAACGGTTTTTACTCCCTGGGCGTCGGCGTTTTGTTGTGCACTTTGTAGGCCTGGGCCAGCAAGTCCAGGGGATGCATGACCCTTTTTTCTTCGCAGCCGGCGGCCAGGTAACCCCGGCATGCCGGGCACTGGGTCAGAATGGCGTCCGCCCCGGTTTTCTCGATCATTTCAGTTTTTTTGCCGCGAATGCCTCCTGAAAGCTCGGGATGCTGTACAAAAAAGGTTCCGCCCGCCCCGCAGCACGCGTCAGGAGCGGCCATTTCGCACAGCTCGGCGCCGGGAATGCCCTTGGTGACGGCCCGGGGCGCGTCCGCAAGGGTGGGGGACCACGCTCTGTGGCAGGGCACGTGATAGGTGAACTTCAGGTCCAGGCCGGCCGGCTTGTCCACCAATCCAAGATGGTTCAAATAATCCGTGGCTTCCCAAATTTTAGCGGCCACGCCCTGAACCTTTTCCACCAAAGGCGTTCCGGCCGGGGCCAGCTTGACGCCGTTTTCCTTGAACATCAGGCCGCAGGTGGTGCAGTCCGTAACCACGGCGTCCACCTCCATTTTGTGGAAAATGCGGATGTTGTGCATGAACATGTTGTAAGCGGTTTCCACGTCCCCTTCCACGATAGCGGGCATGCCGCAGCACAAGAGCCCTTCGGGCACGATGACTTCGATGCCGTTGCGGGTGTACACGTTGATCAGGGCCTTGCCCGTCTCCACAAAGCTGGAATTGGTTGCGCAGCCCACAAAATAGGCTACGGTGGCGCGCTTTTCTCCCTCGGCCGGAAAAACGCCCGTGAATTGCTGGGAGAACGTGTCCGCGCGAGGCTCAAGAAGCCCGTCCGGGACCTTGCCCATCTTTTTAGCCAGGGAAAAACCCACTCTGTGCACCCAGTCCATGCCCCGTTTTTGCATAAAGGAGCTGAGAAAGTTGCGTTCGATGGCCGACTTTCTTTTTCCTTTGTATAAATCATTGCGGGCGGCCACCACCACGTCGTTGACTTTCACCCCGGCCGGGCAGGTGCGTTCGCAGTTTCCGCACAACAGGCACCGGTCCATGATTTTTTCCAGGCGCTTGGTCCGGGGAACTTCCTGGTCCACCAGGCAGGCTTTGGCCAGAGTCATTCTGGCTCTGGGCATATGCGTTTCCAGAAGATCCTGGAGAAAAACCGGACAGGTGGCCTGGCAAAAGGCGCAATGGGAGCATTTGGCCATCATCTCTTCAAAATCGTTCAGATCAAAGCTCATTATTCCCCTCCTTGCAGCCACAATTTGCCGGGATTCATGATCCCGTTGGGGTCAAAGGCCTTTTTAACCCGTTTCATCAACTCAATTTGCGCGCCGCCCAGGTCCCATTCCAGATATTCGGATTTGTGCAGCCCGATGCCGTGCTCGCCGGAGATGGTTCCGCCCAATGCAAGCCCTGTCTTCACGATTTGGGCGATGGCCTTGCGGGCCAGTTTTTCCTGCTCCTCGTTCACTTCTCCGTACAGGATGCTGGGGTGCATGTTGCCGTCCCCGGCATGGCCGGACAGGCCGACCAAAAGCCCTAGGCGGCCGGCCATGGCCTGAACCTCGCGCACAAAGGCGGGAACCTTGTCTCGGGGGACGGTCACGTCTTCGGCCACCACTTTTTTCGCCATGGTCAAAGCCAGGGGGTACAGGCTGGCGCGGGCCTTCCAGTAAGTGGCGGCTTCCTTTTCGTCCTCGATAACCCGGACCTCCATGGCGCCCATGTCGTTGCAGATGGCTTTGAGCGTCTCCGCATCCTCTCTCACCTGGCCTTCCGAGCCGTCAATGTCCATGAGCAGATAGGCCTCGCCGTCCGTGGGAGCGGGCGGGGAAATCATGGAATTCATAACATGGACGGAAATACCCATGAGCAATTCCAGCATGGCCGGAACCGTACCGGCGGCGATGATTTCAGCGATCATCTCCGCCGCGTTTTCAATGCTTTTGCAGGTCACCAGCGCCGTGCGGTGGAAGGGAGGCAGGGGCATAATCCGCAGATGGGCCTTGGTGATCACCCCAAGAGTTCCCTCGGACCCGGCCAAAAGATGGGTGATGTCGTAGCCGACCGATTGCTTGACGCATTTGCCTCCCGCCTGAATCACGTAGCCGTCGGGCAAAACCGCCTCCACGCCAAGCACATAATGGGGGGTGGTGCCGTATTTGACTCCCCTCGGCCCCCCGGCGCGGGTGGCCACGTTGCCGCCGATGGTGCAAACGGTCATGCTTTGGGGGTCGGGCGGATAAAAAAGCCCCTGGCTTTCCACGGTTTTATGGAAGTCGCCCAAAACCACGCCCGCATCCACCGTGGCCGTCATATTGCCCCGGTTGATCTCCCGGATTTTGTTCATGCGCTTCATATCCAGGACAATGCCGCCCTTGACCGGCGTGCAGCCGCCGGAAAGGCCGCTGCCCGCGCCTCTGGGCGTGACCGGTATCTGGTTTTTATTGGCGTAGCTGAGGACGGCCGCAACTTCTTTCGTGGTCGCGGGCAAAACCACGGCGTCCGGTTTTCTTTTGGCGAAATAATGGGTGGCGTCGCTCTGGTAGGCGAACAGGTCCTCGGGATCCGTCTTGACGCTGTCGCGGCTCACCAGCTCAGCCAGGTCTTTCTGCAGGCCTCTCATTTTAGTAATATCTCCCCCTTGAAATGTTTGGAAATCCTTGTTTCCTACTCTGCCCTCTACCGGGGGACGGCTACACAAGCGCAGCCTTAGCCGCCTCCCCAGGGCGCCACCCCATGAAGCTGGAAATGTGTTGGGCGGTCAGGAGCAACTCACGAGCCAGGGCGGCCGTGCGATCTCCCAACACCTGGTCCGGAGGACCGGATATGCTGATGGAGCCCACGGGGGCTCCCGCGTAATTAAATATTGGGGCGCCAATACAACTCATACCAGAAATACACTCCTCCCGGTCAAGGGCATATCCTCGAGCCCGGGTGGATTCCAGGTCTTTAAGCAAGTCCTCCCGGTTGGTGATGGTGGTTGTGGTTATGGCTGACAAAGGATATTTGCCCAAATAGTCCTCCACCTCCTGCCGGGGCAGATAAGCCAGAATCGCTTTGCCTAAAGAAGAGCAGTACGCCTGAATGCGCGGGCCGATATGGTGATAAAGCACGTTTACGGTGTCGGGAAAAAGAAGCAGCGTCACAAGAACGGATTGCTGGTCCCAGATCCCAAGCCGGGTGGCCAGGCCCGTGGACCTTGTGAGCATTTGCGCCGGACCGCCTCCCACCTGGTTGATCCGCAGGCTGCCCGCCAAAATTGTCCCCATCTCGTGAATTTTAAGGCCCAGGGAGTATTTTTTGCTCTCCAGGTCCTGAGCCAGAAACCCATGGGACGTCAGGGTCCGCACCAAACCATGGACCGTAGGCTTGGGAAGGCCCATGGCCCTGCTGATTTCCGTGATGCCCAATCTTGGAGAGGTGGTGGAGAACAGGGACAGGATTTCCAGGGCTCTGTCTACGGATTGTACGCTCATGTTATTTCCAAACCGTGTTCGGTATTGCCAAACTCCATATGACGATCGTGAACATACACCCCGGTAATACACCGTGTCAAGAGCAGGACATCAAATTAAACGAGCAGCCCCCGGTCTTTAAAAAAACGCCCGGTTTATATTTCTGGCGTGGATCGAAAAAAGTTTACAGGGGGTGCAAGGATGGAGGCGCCTGGGAGTGATAGGGATGGCGGATTGAAATTCTCCATTGACATATTTTGGGATTCGTTACATGACCCTCTCAATGGATAAATCGAAAATTAGCATATTTTCATGGTGGATTTTTAGGGGATATTCTGTGTTGCTCGAAGGGCTATTCTTTTAAAGGGAAGGGTCGGCTTGGCAGGGCCGCCCCTTCCCCAACTAAAAAGGCTCATTTGTCCGTTTTTTTTCAAATTATAGCCATATAACCATTTATTTTTATGTATAATTCTAAGTTAGTGGATTAATCAAGGACGTCCCCAAGAACAGTGCGACGCCAACGGAAACGTGGGGCAATTGATAAGTGCGACTGATGGTACGCTCCATGCCACATATGAATATGACCCCTTTGGACGCCTCTTGAAGTCCACAGGTTCCAAAGCCAATGAGAACCCCTACCGCTTCTCCACCAAGCCCATGGACGCTGAGACGGGCCTCTATTATTACGGCTACAGGTACCTTGATGTTGATCTTGGCAGGTGGGTCAACCGTGATCCTATTGGGGAACGTGGGGGATGGAATCTTCATCTATTTATTTCGTAAGCGTCCAAAGAAGTACCCGGCAGGGATAAGAATCAATCGTTGGAGAGGTTAAAATCCGGGGTTGGCAGGAGGGCTTGGTAGTCTTCCCGGCAAGTCGCCAGGGGGAGTCTTTCAAATAAAACCTTCAGGTAGGCGAAGGGCTCCAGGCCGTTGGCCTTGGCCGTCTCG
>NZ_FQZU01000060.1 GCF_900142135.1 Desulfatibacillum alkenivorans DSM 16219
TACTATGGTATAGTGTGAAAAAATAATGTATTATTCATAATAACAATATGTTATATAGATTATTGTTGCCTGCCCTTTCCCGCGCGAAGCGCCATATAAAGGTTTTTTGCGGAGCTTTTTTTCAGAAAAGCGACCCGCCGGAGGCATGCTTTTGGGCAGTTCGCCGCCGGAGGCATGCTTTTTCGCTTCTCGGTTTTTTCGCTTTTCGGCGGTTCGCCGACGGCGTTTAACGCCCTGCCATTTTTTCAACAGCTTGAAATATTGGAACGAACACTCGTTCAGCTACTACAACATAACATTTTGAAATAAAGATAAATAATTTTCAAAAAAAATATTGAAAAACAAGTATATTTGAGCGTATACTATTCACACGTTTGTGTAAATAAAAGGGCGCCGACATCAGCCTGTCGAGGCTGGCGCCATCACAGTAAAAAAAATTTTAAGGAGACAATCACATGGCGCAGCAATTGATCGACCAGCGGGACCTTGATTTTGTCATCTGGGAGCAGATGAAGGCCGAAGAAATCCTTGCCAATGAAAAATATGCGGAATTCAACAAAAAGACCTGCGAAATGATCCTCAGGGAAGCCAGGGCCATCGCCATCAAGGAAATTCTTCCCACCTTGGCCGAAGGGGACAAAGAAGGGGTGAAATTTGAAAACGGCGTGGTGAAGACGCCGGAGTGCTTCCGGCCGGTCCATGAAAAAATACTGGAAGGCGAATGGCAGAGTGTGGGCGTCCCCCAGGAGATGGGCGGCCAAGGGGCTCCGGGTCACATCGCCTATGCGGTGGCTGAGTATTTTCTGGCCGCCAACTACGCCGTGAGCGGATACGCCAAGATGGGAATTGGCACGGCCAGGATGATCCATCTGTACGGCACGCAGGAGCAGAAAGACACGTACATTCCGAATCTGGTCGCCGGAAAATGGGGCGGGACCATGCTCCTCACCGAGTCCTGCGCCGGGAGCGACGTGGGCGCACTGGAAACCACGGCTGTGCGGAACCAGGACGGAACCTTTTCCCTGACCGGAAACAAGATTTTCATCACCAACGGCGAGCACGATTTGGTCGAGAACATCATTCACCCGGTATTGGCGAGGATAGAAGGAGATCCCCCCGGGACCTCGGGAATCTCCATTTTTATCGTGCCCAAATACTTTGTCAATGAAGACGGATCTCTCGGCGGCCGGAACGACATCGTGTGCACGGGCGTGGAGGAAAAGCTCGGCATTCACGGCTCCGCCACCTGCTCCATGTCTCTGGGCACAAAAGGGAAGTGCACGGGTTTCCTTTTGGGTGAAGAGAGAAAAGGCATGAACATCATGTTCAACATGATTAACGGATCGCGCATGGGCACGGGCCTCCAAGGGCTTTCCTATGCCTCGGCGGCCTATCTTTTAGCGGTCAACTACGCCCGGGAGCGCATCCAGGGCAGGAGCCTCGCCGATTTTAAAGATAAAAGCGCGCCCTCCGTCCCCATTATCGAGCATCCGGACGTGAGGCGGAACCTTTTGTGGATGAAATCCTACGTGGACGGCATGCGGAGTTTTTTCCACTATCTGGTTTCCTGCTCCACCCGCATGGAGACGGCCGCCACGCAAGAGGAGAGGGAAATCTATTCCGATCTTTTTGAAATGCTCACCCCGTCCATCAAGGACTACCTGGCCGTCAAAGGCCATGAGGTCTGCGTCCAGGCCATTCAGGTCTTTGGGGGAGCCGGCTACACCCGGGACTACCTGGTGGAGCAGTACGCCAGGGATTGCAAGATCACCTCGATTTTCGAAGGCACCTCAGGAATCCAGGCCATGGACCTTCTGGCGCGTAAGCTCGGGCGGAAAAAAGGGGCCGTATTCGCGCATCTGCTGAAAGAGATGCAAGCCACGGTTTCGCGGGCCAAGGAGTTTGAAGGGCTGAGGGATCTGGCCGAGGATCTTGAGCAGGCAATTCCCGCGTTCGCAGCAACCGCCGAAGGGATCCTGAAAAGAGCCGCGTCTCCGGAATTCATGACCGCCTTCGCCCATTCCCTGCCCTTCCTGAACGTCCTTGGGGATATGATGATGGCGTGGATGCTGCTCTGGCGGGCTGAAATTTCCTCCAAACAGCTTGCGGACGGCGCCAAGAAAAAGGATCTGGATTTTTATAACGGCCAGGTCAAGACGGCGCGGTTTTATATCAAGACCATCCTGCCCGAGGTTTTGGGCAAGATGAACGCCATCAACGCCGGGTCCGGCGTGGCCATGGAAATGACCTCCGCCGAGTACGGCGGACTATAGGATAGATTCCAAACCCGGAAGGCGCGGGACGCCTAGGAAATTTTTCGTTCCGCGTTTTCCGTGGTTCATTCAGGCAGGAAAACCTTGCCCCTGCGCGGGCGCGGCAAGCGGCGCCCCTACGTGGTCCAGGGCATTGGGGCGTGAGGAGTTTCAGCCTCCCCGCCCCTCACGCGAAGCGCCATTAAAAAATTTTTGATCAAACCTTTTTGCCGCTTTGCGGCGTGAAGAAAAAGAGTTTGCCGCCGGAGGCATGCTTTTCTGTCTTTGGCAGCTTTGCCGCCGGAGGCAAAAAATCCTTTTCGCGGCTAATTAGTCGTCAGGACTTGATTGCCGCCATGAACGGATTTTTGTGGACGCGGCCCATTTCCGTCATTCTGAATTGGGTGAGGCTGGCCAGACGCGGATCATATTCCTCCAGGACTGTCGGCCGCATGATGACTTTATGGCCCGGCATTTCCATTAAAATGCCTTTATCGATCAGGCGTTGCACCGTTGGGTTTTCAAGATCCATCTTCACGCCGGCCATGGCGTAGTCTATGATGACATCGACGACCACGTCTTTTTCAACCTCCGCCAGTTGCATAAACGCAGGGTGAAACTTGACAGTCCCGCATGGGACCTTCCCCGCGAACGGCAGGGCGAGGAACAGCTCTTGAGGGCTATCCTCATGAATCAGCTGCGGATAATTTGTGAAGCCGAACATGCAGTAAAAATTGGGCGGCCCCACGAGGACGCAGCCGCGACCTCCAATGCCGTTCATTAGGCGGGATAAGCCTGCTTTGATAAGTTTGCCGCCAATGCCCAGTCCCTGAAACTCAGGCAATACCGAGATCGGGCCTAATCCGTACCAGTCGCTGGCCCCGTCGGATATAGTCACGGGCGACACGGCCATATGCCCTATGACCTGCCCGTCGACCTCCGCCACCAAAGAAACTGTAAGGGCGTCCGCCTTCCTTAGATCGTCAATGATCAGGTGTTCGGTCTGCTGCCTGAACGGATAATCCTCATACGCAACGATGGTGTTTTTGGAGATTGCATCGTGGTCGTCTTTATTTTCGGGCCTGATTTTCATGATTGGGTCCATCGCCTGCTCCGCACATATTGGGGAGGAATCGTTTTATGATTCGTCCTTTTCAAACAGGGAATCCCTACCATGTTTTCTTCATGGGATGAATCCCCCATTCGGGGGATATATGAATTCCGGGAGGCGCCCTTGATTCCGGGAGCGGGATTGCCCATGGGGCGTTAGGAAATGACAGCGCGGAAGCCGCAAGCAGCGCCCCTACCTTGGCCAGGGACGCCAAGAGCTTGATCTGATCCAAAAAAAACTCCGTGCGTTCCGCGTATTCCCCAGTTATAATCTTTGTAAACAGCCGCCCTTAGCAATCGCATATCAAACATGAAAAAGAAACATCTTATACAGATAATAAAGACTCTCTGTTTAGCGCTTTTTATAAGGGGCTTGTTCTGCCTGAGCCCGGCTTGGGGGGAGGTGCGTTATTTCGAATTCGCCTTACGCGGATATTCGGATTCGGAAAACTTCATTGCAGCGACCTCCAACCCGGCAACGATCGCGCAAGTCGAGGCGCAGCTGCAGGCGCCTGAAGATCAGCGCCGCATGCACATCAACGGAAACATCGCCGCCGGAAACGGCGGGGTCAACCACTGCTGGGGCTGGCATCATGTCACGAATCAATGGGCGCTTGCCGAAATGTCCATGGAGCTGTGCGACGGCCGGCCTTCGCATGTGGAGGATGACTTGGACTATTGGTTGAACACGGTGGGCGGATTCTGCCCCTGGAGTTCCTACGCGCTCAGAGAGGTGGGCAAGGACTCCGTTGCTGAAGGCGACGTAAACAACGATAATGCGGTCAATCTGGACGACGCGCTCGTCTCCCTGCAAATCGCCTCAGGCCTGGATGGGCCGCCCTGCCTCAGCATGTTCGCGGACGTAAACGGCGACGACAGCATCGGGATTGAAGAGGCGATTTACATATTGCAAGTCTTCGTTCGAATTCTGGAATCATCCGAGCCTTAGCTTCAGGAATCACGGAGTTACAGCCTGCCTTGTTTTTCGCGCAGCGCCATTTACCGTTTTTTGCGGAGCTTTTTTTCAAAAAAGCGACCCGCCGGAGGCATGCTTTTCTGTTTTTCAGCAGTTCGCCGCCGGAGGCGCAGTTCGGCAATCCGCCGCCGGCGGCCGATCCTATTATTCCTTATCGGGCATGTCGTATTTGATGGGCCCGTGCGGCCAGCTTGTGGCGTCCCGCCATTCCTTGGGATATCCCATTTCGATATTGAGTTTTCCGGGATAGTTAAGGCCGCCGTCAGCGTATTTTGCCACCAAAAGATCGCCGAATGCCTGCCACGTCAAAAAGGTGTCATTAGCCGAGCTCACGCTGAACTCCGTCAACATGGCCCGCGCCTTTTCCGGATCCTTTTTGTAAGCGGCCAGGGCCTCTTGATCCATTTCGCGGACGGCGTCTTCCAGTCCTTTTTCCATTTGGTTGCGTTTGGATTCGATGTCGCGGTGGATATGCTTGTAGTTCAAGGCCGCCCAGTTTTCCACGAAGTTGAACGCCCAAAAGGCCGAATCGCGGGTAAAATAGCGTGCGTCGCAGGTTTTGTAAGGAGCGGCCACGGCGGTCGACCCCACATAGAATGGCGTAAAGCAGGTCTCGGACGGCTTGCCGTTGCCGAACCAAAGGACCCCGCCGATGGGATCGGGCAGGCTGCTGCGCCCTTCGCACACAAACACGTAGGTGCAGTAATAAACAGACAAGGGGCGCTCCCAGGCGCCTTCCAGTTTTTTCGAGGGATCGCTCACGTCTCCGCCGGCGTCGTAAGGCCCCAGGATTCTGTACGGACACCCAAAGGGGCCTGCGGCCACGCCCTTTGTCATGTCAAACTCCGTTCCTTCGTAATGATCCCTATGCAAGGACATCACGTCTTTCCGGGCCAGTTTTTTGTCAGGCTTGATGGAAAAGGGATAGGCCGTGGTAAAGCCGTCGTCCACCCAGGGGCTGAAATCACGCGATGGCGCCAGCTTGGTCATGAGGCGCCACACCCGGCGAAGCGAGTAATAGGGATGGTTATACTCCCCCTTGCTGACGGTGCGGAGCCAGTCCAGCTTGCCGTCTTCGGGCTTCCACCATTTCATGGCCTCCGCGGTGAAATACAGATGCCTGCCGTACAGCTGATCCGGGTTGTCCGGATCTATCTCGCGAATGCGCAGCTCATTAGCGGCGACGAACACCTCCCCGTCCGGCACTTTCTGGGCGACCCACAACCCCGGAACGTCCTTGGGGCCGGGAACCATTTCAATGACCCAGGCTTCCTTGGGGTCGGCCACGGGCAGGGTTTCCCCGGTTCCGTAATATCCGTACGTATCTATCAAGTCGCCAATCAACTTCACCGCTTCTTTGGACGTCTTGCAACGCTCCAAGGCCACGCGGGCCAGCTCCGCGCTGTAAAACAAACGTTTCGGCCCGGGCATGTGTTTCTTATTTTTGACATCGGTGTCTGTCTTGGAGCCGTCCGTGCATTCCCCGAACATCAGCTGGTGCTCGTTCATAATCCCATAATTCCCGTCGTAATAGGCGTAGGTGTGGGAAACCTGGGGGATGTATCCCAAGGGCTCCGTCTGGGGAGCCCCGGGATTTTCATAATCCGGGCCGCGGGAGGTCCCCGTATACCGGCAATAGGTGAAGCTGGCGTATTCCGGCAACTCCCCGATGGAAACGGCGTCAAAATACACCGGGCGGGAGCTTCCCGCTTTATGATCCTCGGCCGGAACGTACATCAAACGGGCGTCGCCAAGATGCCCGTCATCCGAATGGGACACAAACATGGCCCCGCTCTCGGACGCTCCCGGGGTGACAATGGTTGTTGTGCAGGCGCTGCACATTGGGCATAAAAAAAGCATCAGGCCTGCAAAAATGATAAAAACCATTCCCGCCTGACGCAATTTTCGAGACGCAAACGCCGAACCGATTTTTTGAATCTGCATTTCAGTCCCTCCATACAAGTCGTATAAACCGTGGATAAGATAATGCTGACCGTATTATTTTATGATTATATGTAATAGCTAACACTCCGGAACAAGCGCATGTCAAGATTATAAACCCGATGTCAGGCTGTTGGGGGCATGCAGGGAAGACGGCCAAAAAAGGCGGCTAAAAAAAAATGGTGTTGGGTGAAAAAGGCAGTTGACCTTTTAAAAAACATCTGGTAAATCGCCATTTCCACTTGAGTTGGACACGGGGCCAACGCAACGGAATTCAGCGCAGGAAGGAAAAAGATCCACCCATTGCGGGGGCGTAGTTCAGCTTTGGTTAGAACGCCGGCCTGTCAAGCCGGAGGTCGCGAGTTCAAGTCTCGTCGTCCCCGCCATAAAGACAATTCCAAGGGCCGTTCGATTTTTCGGGCAGCCCTTTTTTTATGCCTGCAAATCCCGCTGCGCAACGATTTCAGGATTTCAGGGGACGTCTTTCATTTCGGGGGACGTCTCTCAAAAACTCAATAACTTTTTCTTTCGGGGGACGTCTCTCAAAAACTCAATAACTTTTTCTGCTTAGCCGCCCAACCATCCTCTCTGCGGCCTTGTCGGGTCGTTAATCCGCCGGGCGGCACAAAACCAAGGACAAAGACACTGGATTCCCGATATGGAAGGATTGGGAGGCCCACCCCCCCCCGCGGGCGCGCCAAGCGGCGCCCCAACAAGATACTGGCGCGGCAAGCGGCGCCCCTACGAGACACAGCGGCGGTAAATCAGCGCTAACATGCATTCTTAATGGGGACCATGGGAACAAGATAGACGCCTCTTGCGCGAAGCGCCATTTTAAGGTTTTGATCAAACTTTTTTAAAAGTGTGCCGCCGGAGGCGCGCTTTTTTAGCCATTTATTAAGTGAGTTGCGGCTCAAACGTCAAACGTAGATTTGACCCCATCTTGTTTTTAGTAGCCTGCGGCTTGTTGCAGCAGGTGTAGAATGTCCTTAGGTTGAATGCCGTCCTGGCCAGGGTCTGATATGGAGCAGGCGCAGGGCTGGTCCAGATTGGAGGCCAGCACGCGCAGGCTCAGGCCCGCCTCGTAGATTTCTCTGCCTTGGTTTGTGGTTTCCAGGGCAAGGGATTGAGTCTCGGCCACGGCGAATTCCTGGTCGAATTGCATGGCGATGGCCGCCCACACGGGCGGACCGTCCGTTCCCCGCAGGACCACCAGGATCAACTCCTTTTCCCCCTCGGGAGTCCAATTGACGCCGTCTTCTCCGAACACATTGGACAGATTCAGGCTGACTGTATCGTCTTGTGCGCCGTCGCCCACGTAGGCCGAAACCCCGTGCCGGGTTTGAGGGCAAAACGCGGAAGCTACATAGCCCTCGGCGTCGAGCGTTCCGGACCCGTCGTCCAGCCGCACGGTCAACACGGGAGTAATTACTGCGAATCCGGCCGCCTTGGGCGTTTTAACCGAGCGGGTTCCGGTTTCGGGATAGGTCAGGGTTTCGCCGCTTTCATAGGCAATTGCCGCGGTAAAATAATAGCCCGTGTCCGGCTTGAGGCCGGAAACCCGGATTTTATACAGGCCCAGGGCTTTGGCTTTTTCCCGAAAGGCGTATTTGGCGGACATGGCCTCGTAAGCGTCTGACGCCTGGGGATCTCCGCCGCCAAGGGGAAAGGCCTGCACAATCACCTCGTCCCCCGCCTCGATGGTTCCCGCGCTGTCGGTATAGACAGTCAAAGAAGGCTCGCCGTCCGGGTTTGCCTGCCACAGGACGTCAAACCCGCCCGGGGTTACGTCCAAAAGGCATACGCCGGGCTCGGCCACGGCTTGCCCCGCCGCCAGGATCATCACCGCTGCAACTATGCAACATATTTTTTTCATTGCGATATCTCCCTGGTGATGGTCTTCTTTCCGGGCTTACCCCTTGATTGCAGGGTGGGCTCGCCGCCGGCCAGGATGACAAAGCGATGCATGCCCGCAGCCCGAAGGCGCCGGGCGTATTCCTGGGCTTTGCCGTCTCCGTTGTCGATGAGCGCCAGCAGGTCCCGGGCGTTGGCATTATCCACCAGCCCGGAAGATTTCCGGCCCGACGCAACCACCCGGGCTTTGGGAAACAACTCCCGCAGGTTTGTCAAAGCCTCCCCGCCGTCTTTCCGGGCGCCTTCTTTTCGCAGGTCCACCAGCAGCACGTCCGGGTTGGTTTCCACGGCGCGTGACAGCATGTTGTAGGTCACATAATGAAAACTTTCCTCGCTGAGCCCGCTGGGGCCGGTGGATTCGTATCCCAGGGCGGTCCACCGGGTGAACCCGCCTTCCAGTTGCTCGGCCGAAATTCCTTCCCGCGCGTTCAGGGAATCCAGGCATTCGTCCTCCCATTCGATGACGATGCCGTCGCCGTAAATCACCACCTGGCCCAAGGGAGGCAGGTTTTTTTCCTGGCACACGCTGGCCGGAATATTGATGGCGCCGGGAATGTGGGATTTGGTGTAATGAAAGGACGGACGCACGTCCACCACCGTGGGCGGGTCGCCGGATTTCAGCATGGCGTCCAGGGCTTCGGGGCTCAGGCAATGGCCCGATTGCGCGCTAAGAATCAGCGCGGCGATGGTCAGCAAATAAACAAGGGGTTTCATTATTGCTCCTCCCAAGGATTCCAATCGTTCACGGCCTGAGCCATGTCCACAAGCACAACGCTTGACGCCGGGATGACAAAGTCCTCCCCGGCGAGTTCGCCGTTTGCATCCATATACGCGACCGACCAGCGGCCGGCGGCGGCGTTAAGACCGCGCACAGCGTTGACGTTATCAACGCCAAGAGACTTGATCAGCTTCCAGGCCGTCAAATCGTCCGGGAAATACGAACCTGACAGCACGTTCAGGCCTTCGGCCAGGGCCGGGACGGGGTTGCCTTCCATGCCCAGTTCCAGCAGGTTGGCGGCGCCGAAATCCGTCCATACAAAGGTTCCGGCTTCCAGGCTGAAATTCTCGCCCTGAGCCGCGCCCTCCACCCACGCTGCGGTTTCCATGACAGGCGCGGGCGCCAGGGACGTGAAGCGCGACACGGAAGCCGCCCCCGCCTTGGCGTTGTAGTCTTCCAGCAGGGTGTACGCGTCCGAGTAAGCGTCAACCATGGCCTGGGTGACGACCACGCAGTTGGCGCCCGAAAACACGGCCTGGGTTTTGGGAATCGGGACGATGTTCACCGAAGATCCCGACTGACAAACCAGCTTGCCCGCCGCCAGACAAGGCGATTCCATTTGCGTGGAAGAACCGGTCAACTGCATCCAGGCGCCGGTTCCCAAAACCAGGATGCGGATATTCTGCATGTCCGCGCCCATGCTGTCTTCCTCATAGGTTATAAAGCGCCCGTTGATGCTGGGCAGGGTTTCGTTTTCACCGGTGGCGGTCAAACGGCGGACCTTACGATCGAAAACGGGGCAGCCGAAGATGTCGTTCTGACCTTCCCTGTTATCCTGCCATACCAGCCAGCCGGCCCCCAGGTCCGGGCGATACTGGCCGTCGATGCTGTCGGTGATGCGGTACACCTCGCCGGTCAGGATGTCGGCCATGTAGATTTCGCCCCATCCCGTATCCCGCATGTCCTGCCAGGCGCACCAGCGGCCCCAGACCGTGGGGTAAAGCTGGTCAAAGGACGAGGAATCCGCCCTCACGGTCGTATTGTTTACCAGGTCGTAAATCCTGATCTGCCAGGGATCGTCCGGGTTGTCCGAGGCCTTGGCCTCGTAAACCACAAAGGGCCAATGCACGTCCGGCCTCTGTTCGTCCGTATCCGCGCTCGAAGTGATGTTCACCGCCTCGGTTCCGGCAAGCAGGTCCTTGGCCATGATATCCCGTACGCCGTCCGCCTGCACAGCCTCCCACACGACCATCCTGCCGTCCGTGGCCGGGTTCTGCTGATTCAAAGACTCCGTGGTGACCGCGTAGGGAGACGCCGCTTCATTGGCCAGATCCAGGGCCATGATGTTCCAGGTCCCGGTTTTCTGGCTCTGCCAGACCGCGAACCGGCCCTTGGCGTCCGGGTTGGAGGATTGGGCGCCGCCGCTGACGGCGGTTCCGGCCATCTCGCGGATTTCCACGGTCTGGGACGCGTAATCCACGTTGCCCAGGGAATCGGTCAGGGTCAGGCGGATGGTGTACCATCCCGCCGGGACCAGGTTGCCTGCGTCGTCCCTGCCGTCCCATGTCACGTCCAAATCCTGCCCGGCCTGCTGGGATTGCATGGTGCGCATCAAGGCCAAATCGCTGAAGTCATGCCCGTACATATATTCCACCAGCCACGTAAACGTCGTGGGCGAGTCCTGGCTTTGCCAGTCAACGCCTGTCTTGCCGATGAAGTCCAGCACGTGCGTGTCTTCGGTCAGACGATCCAGCTCCACGGTTTCCGTAATGGGCGCCTCCGCATGGAAATATCCCGCGTCAATGCGATACCGGAACATGTCCGCGCCGGAAAAACCGAACCGCGCCTCGTCCTCCGCCGAAGGAACGGCAAACTCCGCATGCCCCATGACAGGCGGCGCCGAAGAGTCCACGCTCCACGTCACGGTCAAAGCGTCGCCTTCCGGCAGATAATCGCCGTGGGCGTTCCGCGCGTTCACAATGAGCGTTTGCCGGCCGTCGCCAAGCCCGCTCAGGGAAATGGCTTGTGATACCGAATACTCCGCGCTCCAATCCCCGCCGTTAAGCTGATACTTGTAAAAATCCGCCAAAACTCCGCCCACGGTCAGGGTTGCGGAATCGCTCTGCGTCGGGGTGGAGGGGACGCCTTCCAGGGTCGGCCAGGCCAGGACGCCGGAGAACACATCCACCTGGGCGTCCACATAGCCCGCGTCGCTGGCGACGGTGGCGGTGATCCGCAAGGAATCCGGCCGCAGGGCCGTCATGCTTCCGGCGGCGTACAGTGCGCTCAGGTCCAGGCCGAAGCCGTCCACGGCCGGCCCCCCGCCGGGCACGGCCACTGTAGCGGTCTTGACCTCTTCGGTGTTGCCCTCGCTGTCCTTGGAGTAATACTCGATGGTGTGCACGCCGGACTCGTCTATAAAGAAGGGATAAGCCGGGGCGAAGTCCCCCTCCGCGTCCACGCGCACCATGGTTCCCACCGGGCTGGCGTCTTCCACCGTAAAGTAGAGCCAGGTGTCCGGGGTCACGTAGGTCACGCCTTCCTGCGTCGAGGACGAGCCGGAAAAACGCAGGGTGGTGACCGGAGCCGTGGAGTCCGGCGCAGGGTCCGTATAGGTCACGGTGTAGGTGTAATCCCCGATGCTCACAAAATCGAAGAGGTTCAAATACTCGCTCCGATCATTGGTCATGGGATCGTAACGGATATTCAGCCAGGCGTTGGGCTCCGCCAGCGCCTTGCCGTCGTTGCGCACCACCTGATCGATCTCCCGGGTGAACTGGGCCAGATCCTCCACCCGCATATACACCCAGCCCTCCACGTCCGCATGCACCGTAACCGTAGCCACGGTTTCACCGCCGATGACCGCGGCGCCGGAAAGGTGGTTGACCGGGTTCGTGGTGCAGTCGCTTTCGTAAACCGTATCCGGGATCATTGCCTCGTCCCGGTCCGTGTCCGCCAAAAAATCCAGGATGCCGTCCCGGCCAGGCAGATCGCACAAAACCTCCTGGGCGATGAAATGGGTGTCCACGCTGGTGATGAGGGAGGTATCCTCGCCGCCCAAATCCGTGCTGTGGGTGTAGGTGGCCGAAAAATCCACAAACTCGCCGGAAAGGCTCGTGATCATGTCCCAGGCGCCTTTGGCGCAGCCTCCCGGCTCGATGTCGCCCAGGTTCACGGTCAGGTTGGCGTCATCCAAAGGAGAGTCCATCACCCGGCACCCCAGCAATTGGGCTATCAGAATCAGGCCTTGGGTGTTTTCCACGATCACCGGTTGCTCAGACCGGATTTGCACATCGTGGGCCGCGCCGTATCCGTCGTTATGAACCAGCACGCCCAAGGTAAACGGGATGGGGCTTTCCACCACGTCCGGCGTAAAAGGATCGTCCCCGTCCACATCCCGGGGCTGTAAATAGGTGATTGCCAGCCTGGGCTCGGGCCTGACCGTGATGGTGTCGGCATGAACCTCCAGGGTGGCGGGATCGATTTCCGTATCGTAAAGGGAGCCGGAAAGAATGGCACCCACCTGGTACAACTGGCCGGTGGCCTCGATTCCGCCTGCGTCCGTCATGGGAATGATGAACCACTCAATGGTTATGGTTTCTCCGGCCTGAATGGTTCCGTCTCCGTCAACGGACGAAATATTGGTCAAATCCGGCGGGGCGACAAAAAACAAGTCAGAGGCGTCCGTATCTTCCTCTCCCTCCTCGGTTGCAGGCTTGATAAAAGTCAGGGCCGCCGCAAAATCGGTGATCGGCGCCTCGGACTCGTTGTTGGTAAGCTCCAGGGCGGCCAGAAAGCCCACCCGTTCAAAGGTCAGTTCCTGTAAAATCTGGATTTTAACGCCCGCGCACACGCCCCGGAACTCCTGCACGGCCAGGGCCTTTTGTCCTGTCGCCAAAAGTAGAAGCAGGCACAGCAAACCGGCAGCTCTGATGAAGGAGATTGTCTTTTTCATAAAGCGCCTCCTTCCCCGGCTCCGCAGCGTTCGTGAACAAGCACGCCTCCCGCGAAGAAGGACCGGTTTCTGGACACGTCCAGGCTGTAGACCTCGGATTCCTTGTCGATCATCCGGTTCCTGGTCGCCCTTGCGGGCAGGTTGCCCGGCCTGGAAAGGACGTCGTTCACATCCAGTTTTATGGCCTTGGTCCAGCCGTTTTCCCGGGTGTAAAACAGGTGGCCGTCCGTGGTCACGATGCGCTGCGCTGCGCCGTCCTCCTGCTCCACCCATAGCTCACGCAGGCTCGGCGCTCGTCGTTTGGTCTTTCTGATAACCTTGTCCGGCCTGCCGTCAAAGCCCATGACATTGTCGCCCGCCTCCACAAGCTCAATGGGCTTTTCCGTTCCGTCCGCCATCAAAACAGGCGTTCCCGGGGCGAAACAGGGCGGGCCTCCTCCATAGGTCCAGGCCCCGTTGCCCGACACTCCGGCTGGGGCGTCGGGCACGGACCCAGTATCCTTGATTGTGAATATCTTCTGCCACAGGCAGCTAAAGACATTGGCTACAAAATCCCAGGGGCCTTGCATGACGTCGGCCATGGCTTTCAAGGTCAGGAACATGGTGGCCGCCGCCAGGACAGCCCCGCCGCTGGTGATGCATACGCCGTTGGCCATCATGCGCGATATCATGGCCTTGAGCGCTTTGCCCAGCCCCTGGTACCCGCCCAGGACGCAGTCCAGAAAATCCTCCCAATCTCCGTCGTCCGGGTCCGGCAGTTCACTCCAGCCGCTCTTGGAGGGCCGGGAGCCTTGTTTGGATATAGGAAACAGGGCGTCAGCCGAATTCACGCTGCTCTTTCTCGAAGACCCGGCATCTTCCTCATCGCCGAAATAGCACATCCGATACGGGATGATCATACTCTGGTTGGCGCCCAGTACGGGCACGTACTCGATCAAGGGAACCAGCGAGCCCCAGGACACGTTAAAGGATTCTATGGTCAGATTTTGCGCGGCCATTAACCCCACGTTGCTGACTTCCACGCTGAAGGTGTCCGAGAACCCGGCCACAACGTTTGTATATTCCTTGTACGAGGGATCCAGCACAAGCACCGGCATGGGCACATGGGTCATGAAGGTCTGCTCCAGGACGATTTCGTACCGGTCCGTAAAGGGCACGGGCTCCACCGAGAAATTGATATTTACGAAACTCCGGGAAAGGACGCAATTTTCCTGTACGGTCTGGTCCGGGATGATTTCCACCACCCCTGTTTCCGCACTGCAGCCCGAAGCGGTCACCTGCCAGGACCACATGCCTTCCTGAATGCCGGAAATCAGCGCCTGCCCGTTCTCATCGGTTTCCACCACATCCAGTTGCACGCCAATGGTGTTGTTGTACAGCCGCACCTTGGCGCCCTCCACTTTTTGAGCGACGATGTCGTCCACCACAAACAGAACCGCCCCCTTCAGGGCCGAGGTGATGTTCACGTAAACAGGTATCTCGAACTCCTGGGACGTGTTATCCCCTGACACGGTAAAGGAATCGTTGTGGTATCCGAATTCCGTATCATCCGGGGGAGCCAAAACCACATCAAAGGATTTGGACTCGCCCACGCCGATGTCGCCCAGGCTGACCTTTCCTTCCCCGTCCAAAGGCAGGTTGGTCTGCATCCAGCCAATGCTTTCCGGCGGCGTTATCTTGGCGTTCTCCAGGGTCTCCATGCCCATGTTGCTGAAGGTCACGGTCCGGGCTTTGATGCCGCCCCGGTCCATGGCAAGATCCAGATATCCCTGTTCCGGGGAGTCCACGGCAATCAGCGGATTGGCCGGCAGGCAGTACACCGTGGCCGTCATGACCGCCGTGGCGCCCATGCTGGAGGTGAACGTCAATACGGCTATGGCCTCGTCCGGCGCGTCCGCTCCGGTGTGCAGGGTGCATGGCGCATACACTCTTCCCTGGGCGGGGACGGTGATTTCGCCGGAGGCGAAGTTAAAGTCAAAATCCAAATCGTCTACGGGAGTCTGGTTTCCGTCCTGATCCTCCACATAGGCCGTAAAAGAACCCGAATCCAGGGCCATGTTCGTGGTTCCCGGATTCATGAGGTTGACTTCAAAATCCAGAGACTTGGACCGGGTGGTCCGGATTTCCACATTTGGGGTGGTGCAATACAGGCGCTGAAGAGAAAACACATCGTGCGCCAGCACGTCTTCATTATCAGGATGGGCGGCCCAGACCGTAATCCGGCCCGAAAGGCCCGGGGTGGGGACGTAATTCAAGACGTAAGAGCCGTCAGCCTCGGTAACCGCCTCTTCGTACCAGGTGAATCCCCAGAGGGCAAAGCCGATCTTTAACGGAGCATTGCCAACGGGAGCGTCTGTGGCCGTGTCGCGGGCGAAACCGCTGATAACCACCGCCGCCCCGTCCGTATAAGCGTCCTGGTCGCATTGGGCCGTGCCGTAATACGGCAAAACCTCCGCCGAAGCCAGGAGCTTTTCCTCCACCGGGCCCGTGGACGACTCCGTATCCAGGCCCAGGTCATGATAGACTTTCTCCACCCCGGCGAAAACCAGGAGGTCGTCCCCCTCCTGCACACTGGAGGGAACCAGAACCTGGACGTCCACGCACACCTCGGCGCCGGGCGCCAGGGTGTAATACAAGGTTCCGTCCGCCATGGCCGCCGCGCCCGCCGGATATCCCACGCAGTAGCCCCGGGACAGCTCCAATCCGTCAAGCGTGCGGATGGCGGCGTAGATGTCGCCTGCGGAAAGGCCTCCGTTGCGGGCCAGGATGACGTCCATAACATCGTGCCCTTTATTCACCAGGCACGCCTGAACGTTCAACGATACTCCCGCTTTGGGGCTGGCGGGAATGCTCAGGTTGATCATGCCCGTGGGATAATGCACGTACGGGAGGCGGTCGCCCGACCAATACTCCACCATGCCGTCGTCCGGGTATTCCACAAACGCCTTGATCTTGGCGATCCTGTCTTCCAGGGCGCCGTCCAGGGGAACGCAGAAAACAAAACTTCTGCTTTCGCCGGCGGGGATGGTCTCGCCGTTCAGGTCCGCGGTTTGCTTGTCCTGGCCGTCATAGGCGAGAATCAATGACACGCCGTCCAGAGCCAGCGCCTGGGAGGGGTCGTGATTGGTTATGGTGACGACCACGTTGTTAAAGGAACTGGCTGTCAGGAAGGTGTGAAGCCCTGCGCCGTCCGGATTTGCAGCCACTTTCATGGTCACGGGATGCACCGTCACCGAGCGCCTGGGGCCTTCCCGGCCTTCATCGTCCACCGCGGCCACGCTGTATCTGGCCGCGGAAGTCAAGGTAAAGCCTTGGTCCGTGTATGAGGCGTCACCAATGGGGATTTCCGTAAGCAAAGCCCCTTCCCGGTATACATTATACGCCGTCGCCTGTGGATCGTCGCATTCCCAGGAAAGCACGGGGAATTGATTTGCGTATAACTCGGCCTTGAGGCTGTGAATCAGCCCCACGGCCAGATTGATCTCCACGGCGGCGGCCGGTGTCTCGTTGCCCGCGGCATCCACAGAGCTCACCGTATAAGCCACGATTCCGCCGG
Organism: Desulfatibacillum alkenivorans DSM 16219; assembly: GCF_900142135.1. Lineage (GTDB taxonomy): Bacteria > Desulfobacterota > Desulfobacteria > Desulfobacterales > Desulfatibacillaceae > Desulfatibacillum > Desulfatibacillum alkenivorans. The sequence continues at coordinate 16,423 of NZ_FQZU01000060.1, forward strand.
CAGCGGGCTTGCCCATAAAGCTCAGACCGGCGCCCTCCAATACTTTGCCGGCCAGCGTTCCGTCCTGATAGATCTTGTACATGGAAGGCGTTTCGCCAGCGGAAGGAGCGTCCCACGTGATCGTCACGCCTTGGGTCTGCACCTCGGCGTAAACGTTTTCCGGCGGGCCGGGCGGCGTAGCGTCCGAAACCGCCTCCACGCACCCGGTAAGAACGGCCTCCACGCCCAACCTTTCGGCCGCGACCGCATACCGGTAGGTTCCGTCGGCCGGAGGCGCGTCCGCGTAGGTCAGGCCTGCAATATCCTGAGCGGCCAGGGTGGGCGCGCCGCCGGGGCAGGCGCCCTCCCCTCGATACACGCGATAGGTGTAGGCGTTGGAGCTGGCGCCCCATTCCAAGTTGATTACGCCCGCCGGGCCGGATTCGGCCGTGAGCCAGCCGGGCGCCTGGGGCGCTGGCGGCTGGGCCGTGTCATAAAGCTCCAGGATGCTGTTTTCCGGCTCCGTATTCACGGAATTGCCAACATCGTCCACGGCGGCAAAGGTGAACACGCCCGAGCCTGCGCCCATGGAGGCGTCCACGGTCAGGGTTCCGGTGTACTCCTCATCAGCGCCGGCCAGGACGATTTCCGTCTGAGCCCCCAAAGGAGAAGTAAAGAATAATTGAGGCGCTTCCCCCGGAGTCTCGCTCAACGTCAGGGTCAGATCCAAATCCGTGGACCCGGCGATGCTGATGACAAATCCCTGATCGCAAGCCAAAGTTCCGGTCAGGCCCTGGGTGTCCAGAACCAAAGCCGGACCGTTGGGAATCCCCTTGAAGGTGTTGCCGAATACGTCCCGCGCTCCGGAGTATACCCCCACGGGACCGGAATCCATGGAAGCGGTCACCGTGAACACGCCGGTCCAGGACAAAGGCTCCCCTTGCACCGGATTAAGGCCCACCGCGACCGGGCCGGAGGATTGGCTCGGCCTGAACGCCAGATACGGATTACCCAGGATTTCCTCGTCCGAAAACATGTGGATTTCCACAGGCCCGGGACCGTAAGCGTCGGCCTCCGGCACATAGTAGATATACAGGTTGGGCGGTTGGGAATCGTACTCGGCTTGCACGATGTTGCTCAGGCCGCTTTCGTTGCCTGCGCTGTCCAGGGCCGTCGCCCCGTAATACCAGACCGCCGTCCCAGGATTGGTTTCGTACCATTCAGTGGTTTTGACGTACTGGCCTTGCAGCGCCGCCTCAGAGACGTCGCTGAAATAACTGTCCAGCTTATAAATATTGTACGCGACCGGAATTTCTCCGGCGGAGGAATACTCCCATTCCAATCCAATGCCGGAGCCCGCATTGACCTCCGCCTTCAGGTTCTGGGGCGCCTCGGGCATGACCGTGTCCAAAACGATCAAGACCATATTGGAAGCCGGGCTGGTTCCTATGTCGTCCACGGCGTAAGCCTTGATGCGGTTGTCCCCTTCAGCCAACTCCACGTTCGACAAGGAAAAATCTCCATTGCCGTCCGAAAGCGTGGAGCCCGCAAACACGCTGTTGACGTAAATCCTTATTCCTATGTTGGGCTCGGCGCCGCCGCCCACGGTCACCAGCTCGTCCGCCAGGATCAGGCCCGCCTCGGGAGAGGTCAGGACCGGCGCCAAAGGCGGTCCGGTTTCCACAATCACGCTCCGGTCTTCAATGAGCAGGGCGCCGGAATTGTCCACGGCCTCAATAGTGACGGTATGCACGCCGCTGGCGTAATTTCTCACGTCCCAGGTGTGGTCAATGGTCGTTGCGCCGGACTCCTCCACCAAAGCGCCGTCGATGTACAGCTCAATCTCCTCCATCCCCAGGGGAGACTGGACCGCGGCCGCGATGGTGTAGGGCCGGGTGATGACCTGGCCCTCGGTGATGTTAAAGGATTCGATGACCGGGCCGCCAGTAAGATAAGTCAAATCCACCTGAACCACTTCGCTTTCGTCCCCGGTGATGCTGCGGAACTGAGCATAGATGGTTTTGGCGCCCCCGCCGGTGGACAGGGAGTGCACCGCCTCCTGGGCGAATTCCTGGTAATACACGCCGATAAAGGCGGCATCCTCCGAAATCCGCATCTCCGCCGCGGTCCGGCAGGCCAGACGCAAGGTCACGTCCTCCTGGGAGATGAGGGTGCGGCCGGACGCCGTGCCAATGGCCGGAGTCAGGCAGGGTTCGGAAAGCAAGGGGCTGGTGTAATCCACGTCTCCTGAAAGCGTGCCGGGGATGTCTGCGGCGTCGCTCACGCCCCAGTAATTGGTTTGGGCGTCCAGGGTTGTGCTGGAGGAGCCCGCCGCGTTGGTTGCGTTTCGCTTGATCACCGACCCGTTCACAGTCAAGCCGGCCTGATCCTGAGCTTCCAAGCCGGCCGTGTTGTAGGCCGTCAGGGTCTTGGCCGCCGTCACAACCGCCGAGCCCTTGGCCAGCAGGCCGTGATCCGCGTTGTTGTAAAAGGTCAGGGCTTCGGTGGCGGGCGAGCACGAGTCCACGGTGAGTCCCTTGCCGTAATTGATGAACACATGGGTCAGGTCGGAGCCCCCGGCCTTTTGCTGAAGCGTTATCCCCTCCCAATCGCCCTTGGCCGGGTTTTCCTCCGCTGAGGTGAACACAATAGGGTAGAGCGCCGAGCCCTGGGCGATCAAGGCGCCGTCCTCCACCACCAATCCCGCGCCCGCCTCGAACTTCAACCAAGCCCCTTGGGCTACGGTCAGGGTCGCCCCGCTCCTGACCGTCATGGTCTGATGAATGACCACTTCCTTTTCATCGCCGGCGCCGATGGTCGTATCTTCGTCAATGTCTCCTGCAAAAGGATCAGTCCAGGCGATGGGCGTGACATTGGGATTGCACCCGCCGTCCCTGTTATAGGCCACGACCGCAAAATAGGTGGTTGCGGTGCGATCCACGTTGCTGACCGTGTACTCGTTCCCCTCGCTCAACCCCACGCTGGCCACGGCGCTCATGTCCGTGACGTCGCTGAACGTGGAGGAGGATTGAAAAACCTTGAAGCCCGAGAGGCTGCACGCCTCGTATCCGCCCCAATCCAGAAGAACCTGGTCGGGGTCAGGGCCGGGCGCCGCCGTTGCGTTTATCACCGGCGGGATGATGGGCGGCGTTTCGATAAGCACCGTTGCCGACACCGGCGACACATTGCCTGCGTCGTCCCGGGCGCAGATGGTTGCATAATATGTCGAATCCAGGTCCAGGCCGCGAATGGTATAAGACGCCGACCAACCAGGCCGCGTGGAGATCAGGGACGCCTCGTCCGTGGAGGCGAAATCCCCGGAGTCGCTCAGGTACACGTTGTATCCCGCGTGATCGGAGGCCTTAACGTAATCGGCCCAGGCCAATGCAGCCCTGGTGCAATCGACGTTGTCCAATACAGGAGACACGGCCGGCGGAGGCGTCATGTCCAGTTCAAAAGAGAACACATCGGCGGCCGGGTCCATGACCGCGCCGTCCGCGTCCTGGGCGCTGGACACGCTCAGGTTGATGGTTCCTTCATTGCCTGCGGCAAAGGAAAAATCCCCGGTCTGATATGTGTCGTTGGTCAGGGTGGTGGTCAGCCAGGTTCCGCCCGCGGGAACGGCGGGAGCGCTTCCGCCTGTCGTGTTGCTCAGGTTCAACGCGGGGGAAACGCCCGTATCCATGCTCGTGTTGAAAATAAGGGAGATGGAATAATCGTCCGTGTTGGGAACCGGGTCGTCGCGGGAGGCTTCCACCCGGACGATCACCGGCGCGGGAATCACAAACGGAACTGCGTCCACCACGGTATTCTCGCCGTCGGAAAGATTCACCGCGGTCACGGCGGCATAGTAGGTCGTCTTAAGTTCGAGGCCGCACAGCACGGCCGAAGCCCCGCTGGCCTGCATGACAGGAAGAATGCCGGAAACGCTGTCAAAATCCTCGGTCTCCACGTACACGTTATAGTGATCCACCAGATTTACCGGCTGGGAAGCCGTCCAGACAAAATCCACACAGGCGGTTCCGGCCGTGGCCGTGATGACCACGGGATTGGCCATGAGAGTGACGCCCGGCAGGGAAAGCACCGGGCTTTCGTTGTCGTCCGCGTCAAAGGCCGTGAGTGAAAAATCATACTGAGTCGCTGGATCCAGCTCGGTTTTTGTGTAGGATGTAACGTCCGTTCCCAGGACGTCCGGCGAGGACGAACCGTCCCAATAGGCGTTGTATCCGGCAAGATCGCCTGCGCTGTCCGCCGACGGCTTGAAGGTGTAGATCAGGGAATCGCCCAGGCACTCCACCTTAAGATTGGTGGGTGCTTCGGGGGGGATGGCGTCCGTTGGCGCGCCTCGCACGGACGTGACGTTTTCGTCAAAATCGCCTTCCGAATCCACGGCGACCACGGCGAACCAATAGATCTGGCCTTTGGTGAGGCCGGTTATCTCAAAGGATGTCTGAGCGGCCGACACGGAGTCCAGCAGGGTCGCGCTTGCTACTGTGTCGAACGAAGATGAATGCTGATAAATCCGGTATCCGGCCACGTCGCCGTGCACGCTGGGGTCGTAGCCGGACCAGTCCAGGGTGATGGTGGTTCCGTCATGGGCGCCGTCCACCTCCACGTCTCCCAAAGTCGGGGGCAGGTTCCGGGTGGTGAAGCTCCAGACAGGGCCTTTGACCAGTTCCAGGGCCGCGTCCTGGGACCAGATCTGCCAGTAATAGGTCCCGCCGGGAACAAGGCCGCCCTGGGCGTAGGGAACGCCCAAGGTCACGGTGTCGGCGTAGGCCAGCGACTCCGGATCGGCGCCCCAATACAGGCGGTAGGTGACCGAGTCCTCCGGGTCCGGATCGCCCGCGCAGAAAGAAACTTCCGCCGCGTCCCCGATCATGGCCGCATCCGTCCCGCCGTCCGCGGGCGCAGGCCTGTTGGGAACGATGGGCGGCAGGTTTTCCGGCGGCATATCCCTGCAAGAGCTTGGCGCCGTAAGATAGGGCGCCGTGTTTACGCTGCCGAAAACGTTGTCTCCTCCGGTTCCCGGGCCGCCGGCGCTGTTCCAGTAATTATTGGCTGCGTCCACGCCCTCGTCGTCCAGTTGAATCAGGCCGTAGTCGCGGTTGCGCACAAAGTTGTTGTTAATAATGGTCGGCTGGGCGTTGGCATCCAGCTTGATTCCCTGGTGGTTGTCGGTCAGGTTGTTGCACCGGATCAGGGCGTCGTTGGTGTCGTCGTGCCGGCAGAAAATTCCCGCGCCCTTGTTGGCCCGGATATCGCAATATTGAATGGTGGGCGCGCCTTTATACATGTAAATCCCGGCCTCGGATTGGCTATTCCAAAGCACGCTGCCGGCGTATTCCACCACCGCGTGTTGGAGGATGCTGGGCCCCCGGCAGGCGTCGCTGAAGTATATGCCGCCCCAGTCGCCGGGAGCAGGGTTGCACAAGGCGGAGGTAAAGGTGACGGGAGCTTCTTCCGTTCCCAGGCATTGTAAAACTCCCTTGTAATAAGAAGAGTAGCTGCGAACCCCGATCCGAAGGTATGCATCCGCCTCAAAGGCCAGGGTGCATCCCGCGGAAATGGTGAAAGTGACCGGATCGCCTGTAGCAGACACGGCCCTTGCGGTGACAACGCCCTCAACCTGATAGGGAAGCTCCTGGGCGTGCCAGGCGCAACTGGAGGAAATCCTGCCGTCGCGCACATGGATGGCGTCCAGCCCGTTGCCCCAGCCGAAATTGTCCTTGGTTCCGTCCACGGCGTCAGGATCGAGATACACCGCCTCATCCTCGTTGCCGGAAATATTGTTGCTCCAAAGGACGGGAAAGGAATTGTCGTCGCCCCACACGCCTATGCCCGTGTTGCTGATGACCGTGCATGCCGAGATAACCGGAGAGGCGTCCACCATCCGAATTCCCGCGCCCCCGCCGCCGCCATGCTGCACCGTGCAGTATTCCATGCGGCAGTTGACGCTGTCCGTGGCGTTTCTGAAATAAATGCCGTCCCAGTCTCCGGGGACGGCCGGGTCCATGGCCGAATAAAACTTGATCGGCGCGCCTTCCGTGCCCACGGCATGGAGAGCGCCCAGGTAGTCGCCGTAGCTGTATAGGCCGATTTTCAAGCCCGCACTGGAAGCAAACGCCATGTTGACGCCGGGCTCCAGGGTCAACAGGGCGTTTTCCTCGCTTCTTGCACTGTAATAAACGCTTACGTCCCCCGCTATGTAATAGTACAGGCCCTGGCTCTTCCAGGTTTGGTCCTCCCGAAGGAGTCCCTCTGCAACTTCAACGGCGTCCCTGCCGTTGCCCACCCCCGCGTTGCCGGACATGCCCCCGACACCCGTGGGAAAGGTATGTACGGCGGAGGATTCGTTGTACGAAAGGACATTGTCCTCAATGACCGGAGTAATGTCATCGGAAAGCCTGATTCCATATTCCGAAGAACGGGTGATTGAACAGTTGGTTACGGCGGGTTCGCATCGGTCCACGTATATGTTCGCGTTATACGTCAGTCCGCCGTATGAAATGTTGCAATAATCCAAAGCGGTGGAGGCGCCGTCGCAGGCAAAATGGAAATACAGGCCTTTCCAATCTCCCGGAGAAGGGGTTTCCGCATAGGAAGTAAAGGTGATGGGCTTTTGGGCTGTGCCGACGGCATATATTGCGCCGTAATACTTTCCGCTGCTGTAATAGCCCGCTGTAATGCCGTATCCCGGACAGACAAGGACCTCCACCCCCGGTTCTATGGTCAAAACCGCCGGATCCGTGTTCTTTTGCGAATACCGTACGACGACGTTTCCCTCCAGGACAAAGGGCAGATCCTGATCATGCCACACCAGGGACTCGGTCATGTGGGCGCCGTACACCCGGATTCCATTGACGCCGTTGCCGGTTCCCGCGCACCCTGTAACGGCGCCGGTGGCATTGGGATAGATGTAAGCCGCGCCTTCCGCGTTATCCGTGAAGGCGCAGTCCGTCAACGCAGGCTGGGAGGCGGAGTCCGCGTACAAACCGTTTGATGCGGAGTTCCGAAAGATGCAGTTGGTGAAGGCGGGGTTTGCCGTCGCGCAATACACCATGCCGTCGTAGGCCGCGCCGCCGTATTCAAATACGGCGTGATCCACAATGGAATCCGCCGTGGTGTATCTGGTAAACCGGACTGATTTCCAGTCTCCGGGCGCGGGTTCGGCCGCGTTGGAGGAGAATAGCACGGGCTGGGCTTCCGTGCCGTTGACCTGAAGGGCGCCATGGTAATACCCGCTGCTGTACCGGCCAATGGCCAAATAGGCGCCCGACTCAAACAAGACTTCCACGCCGGCCTCGATGGTGAGGGTGGCGGTGGGCCCCGCCTTGGTGCTGTGGGACACATACACCGTGCCGGACAAAATATAAGGGCTGCCCGCGGTGGTCCACGTGGTATCCGAATTTATATAACCACTTATATTTGTATCGGATAATGCTGTCTGGGGTAAAATAAAGGCAAGGAATGCAACGACAACAAGCAGGTTCCGCAGCGGGCGCTTTTTCATGGGTTCACCTGTTACTAAACCGTTAATCGGTCAGTATTATCATTTAGCAGCGTTTTGGGGTGTTTCTTTTGCAGGATGAAAACGCATAGCATATTAATTTTTAGATTTCCATAGGCTTTTATGTGAAATCCGACACAGGGATAAAATGCCCGTAAACCCCAAAAGATAGGCTCACAACAGGCATCTCCGGGAGTTTTACGGAGCAAAAATGCGGAATTCCAATGAGAGATGATAGTCCGAGCAGGCGACCTTAATTTCAGGATAAAATAAGATATTTATATGACTATTTATCCACTGGAAATGCGTAAATCCTTGCAAAAATGCAAAAGGTTGTGGGGCAGCATCCCGTCGATCAGATCCTGGAGAATCCACAGGCATGGGGGCGCTTAATCCTTTGCAGGTGGGGGGGCGGCCCAGGCAAGGCAGTTTTTTGCCTGGGCGCGTTAGCGCAAAAGGTGCGGCCTTGTTGTCACCTGAAATCCAATAATGCACGGCGGGAGGACGCCCCTCCCAAAACCAAACAAAAGCATGAATTCAACCAACTCCATACGCCCGCCGGACTTCCCGAATTTCCCTATTCTTTCCCGGTCGCGCCTTTTGGCCTTCGGCCCCGGGCATTGCATGCCTGGGCCACCCTGCCGCCTTTTCTTGGGTCGCCTCAAAAAGAGCAGGGCAAGCCCTGACGCTACATTGCTATTTATGCATTTTCGGATGAATTAGTCTTCGTAGGGCGCAGGGTCTCCTTGCCCAAAGTCGCCGGGGATTGTATAATTTTTGGTGTAGTTGCAGGCCCCCGTGCCTGCCGGGGATGCGCTCCGCGCGTCCTCAAAGCACAGCAAGCTGTGCGCCCAC
>NZ_FQZU01000002.1 GCF_900142135.1 Desulfatibacillum alkenivorans DSM 16219
CTTTTCCGCAGGCCCCAGAACGCCGAACTCCACGCCGGCGGCGGTGAGCACGCGGGCCGTGGACTGGGCGATCTTGGAGATCTGATCGTCATAGGACGTGATGGAGTCCACAAAGTACAGGGTCTCGCAGGTCTCGCCCTTTTTGGGATTGAGCACGGCCACCGGAGTCTCCTCCGCGATTTCCTTGGCCCATTCGGCGCGCTTCTTTTCCATCTTGCCGTAGGGATTGCCGCGCTTTTCCATGGCGCTCAAGGGCTTTTGCAGGGACTGGGGCACATTGCCCTCGTCCACCATGCCCCGGCGCAGGTCCACCATCTTGTCGATGTATTCGATGAAGATGGGACATTCCTCTTCGCAGGCGCCGCAGGTGGTGCAGGACCAGATTTCGTCTTCGGACAAAACCGTGCCGATGAGTTCGTCGTTGGGCAGCGCTTCGCCCTTCAGGGGAAAGGCGCCGAATATCTTGTCGCGGCATTTGATGGTCACGAACCGGGGGGACAAGGGACGTCCCACCGCGTTGGCCGGACACTGATCCGAGCAGCGGCCGCAGTCGGCGCAGGAGTAGAAGTCCAGGATGTGCTTCCAGGTGAAGTCCGTGGCCTTTTTGACGCCCAGGGATTCCAGATCGTCCAGCTCCTCTTCCGTGATGCCCCATTTGACGGGCTTGACCGAGCCTTTGTTCAGCTTGGACAGGAAAACGTTGGGTAAGGAGGTGATGACGTGGAAGTGCTTGCCCAGAGGCAGGATGTTCAAAAAGCTGAAGAAGATTATTTCGTGCGCCAGGTAGGCCCAGGTGTTCACGTGCTGCAGCGTGCTCACCGAGGCGTTTTTCACGAACATGTACACCCACCAGGTCCCGGTCAGGGGAATGAGCATGCCGGCTTCGTGCCCGCTGCGGACTTCCGCCGCGATCTTGGTGCCTTCGTAGAAAAAGTCGCCCAGCATGAGGCCCGAGATCATGGCCAGCACAAAAACCGCCTCGCCCGTGTGGTCATGGCCGAGGGCGGGCGGCACGGCGTAGCGCGCGGGCTTGATAATGCCCCGGCGGATGGCTGCGATGATACACGAAACCAGCACCAGGGTGGCTGCGATTTCCTTGATGAACTGGTAGATGGTTCCGCCGATTCCGTTCAGGCCCGGGAACTGGAAGTCCGGAGCGAGGCCCCAGATCACCAGACGGGTGGAGTTGATGGACAGAATCATGAACCCGGCGAAAATGAAGATATGCAGCAGGCCCGCCGTCATGTAACGGGGCTGCCGCCACTGGCCGATGGCGAACTTCACAAGGCGGAACACCCGCTCGGGGATCTGGTTGAGCCGGAAGTCCGGGTTGGCCAATACCAGGGGCTTCATGCGATTGGCCATGATATAGGCGAACAGGCCGATGGCCACAGCCGGAATCACCAGCGCGAAAAACCATACCGGAATGCCCAGAAAACTGGAATGGGCAGGCAGGTTGATGATCAGATCATGGGCTGCTCCCGCTGCCTGCTCCACAGGCGCGGCGGCAACGACTTCGTGTGTTGTTTCCATTAGAACGTCTTCCTCTTCAAATCATTAAAATGGTTGGAGACCTAAAACTATCCTGGATGGGCCGGCGCAAATCCCATGCAACGCATAAAGCGCGTCAGCCTTGGCTCAAGGCTCTCGGCCGGCAAAAAAATGAATCCGCACTCAGGTAACAATAATCGTATTTTGTTGTCAAGAGAAAAGTCTGGAGGCCCAAGGACTTGGGGTTATGGTGGATTTTTAAAATATTTAAATAGTTATATTCTAATTCCCTGGCGGTTTCGCCGCCCTCCTTCACGAATGTGCTAGTTGGTTCCCGAAAATGCTGAGCGGCGATTCAGTCTTGCAGGTCCGTTGCAAACCCCGAATAACGCAAAATAATCCTTTGTTCTTCCTTGTATTGTGCGCTTTGGCGCCCTGTGCTATTAAATAGCAGCCCGATAACGTCCGATTGAACAGGGCGTCATCAATATTTGTCTATTTTACTACTTGGTTTTTGCTGCAAAATCAATGAGCTAAAGATTGTCGGAGGCATAATGGCATCATCCAGCCTGAAAGACGTGGTGGAAAACGCAAAGCCCGTACACACCAGAAAACTGGAAGTGGCGTCCTATCCTGCGCCGGATGGGAACGTCGTTGTGGAAGGGTGGCTCCGGGACGAGCGCTATGTTGGGATTTATCGCGGCTATGACGCCGAAATAAAAGGGCCGGGACCGGTGCACGGCATGTGCGTGCGTTTTTTGGTGGGCGATTATCCCATCACTATCCTGGACGCGGAAGCGGAAATGCCCACCATTCCCAATGAGCATTGCATAGAAATCAAAGACAGCGTTAAAAAGGTGATCGGGGAAAAAATCACCTCCGGTTACAGCGAGCGCATCCGTCACTTGCTGAAAGGGACCAAGGGCTGCACCCATCTGACCCACTTGATGGTGGTCATGGGCCCTGCGGCTCTCCATGGTTTCTGGACCTTGCACGCCCAAAACCCCAGGCCCATCCCCAAAACCATGGATGAGGTGGGCGGCCTGGAATACCTTATTAATAGCTGCCACTTGTGGGCGGAGGACGGCCTTCATATGCAGGCGATCCGCGATGCCGTGGAGAAAGCCGCCCTGGAAGACGGAAAGTAGTCCGGTCCGGAACGGCCTTGCCTTATTTTATAAAATGCAGGGCCAGGAAGAAACCGATCAGGCCGCCGCAAAACTCGATGGCCGTCAAAATCCATAACTTGCGGTATATGGCCGACATTTCCGCACAGAAGTAGCTCTGGGTCAGAGCCAGGCATGCGTGGATGGGGGAGGCCAGCAGACCTGCGTATCCCGAGCAATAGGCCAGGATGGTGTACGCCGCGATCTGATGGCTCAGCCCCGAGGCGTCCAGCAAGGCGTATAGAATGGGAAAGGTAGCGCCCACAAAAGCCATGCAGACGCCGGTCAGCGCGCCCACAATCAGGGGCAGGATGACGGCTGCAAGGGCCACCGGCACATGGCCGTCGGCAAGGCTTTGGCTGATTTGCTGCACGGAATGGCTGGATTCCAGAATTCCCGCAAAAAGCATCACCCCGATGACCAGGTAGACCATGGACCAGAGGGAGGGCTTCTTGAACAACCGGATCACCGGATCCAGGCCTGTCTTGTGTCTGATCAGAATCCATAGAATTCCTGCGGTCAGGGAGAGGCACAACGGAATTTCCGGCGGCGGATGAGGGAGGGTGCCCTGCTCCGCAGCCAGGGCAAAACCTTCTCCACAGATTCCCGCGCCGATGACCACAATCAGTATGGGCGACATCTCGCTGATAAGAGCCCGCCAGCTTCCCTTTTCCTCCTTGGGCTTTCGAAGCACGTTCAACGGAGACAGGATGACCAGGTATCCGGCGGCCACGGCCAGCAAAGTCATGGGACTCATGGCCAGGAAGTAGGTTTTGAGAGAGAGGCCGCTCAGGGAAACGGCCAGGATCACCCCCGGATACAGAGGCCAGCAATATTCCCAGATGTGGCGGAACCAGTAATTGATGAGCGCCTTGTCCGCCCGGGAAATGTCATGCTCTTTGGACATGGCCTCCACCATGGGGGCGGAAAAAACTGCGCCGCCGGGCATGGGCAGCAGGCCGATCAGGGCCGGAAACACCGTGAGGTTGATTCGGATATTGCTGCTGATGCCCTCAAAGGAGGACGTCAGGCGTTTCATTTGCCCGGTGCTTTCCATCAAATGGCTCAGGATCAGAATCAGGCTGACCACGGCCGCCAGCAAAATGGTTTTTGGCAAAACCATGGTATGGGCGAAGCTGGCCAGGATCTCCAAAGGAGACATGAGCGACCACAGGCCCAGGGCCACGGCGCCCGAGACCAGGGATGTTCCCAGGGAGACCTTCCGGTAGATGAGTACAACTATCAATATAAATATAACAAGCAGCTTTAAAATGGTAAAAATCCTCTAAAAACAAACGGTTAGTATAAAATAAGTTCCGCCTTCCCGCCTCCGCCAAGCAGCTTTGCCTCAATATGGACAAAATGGCAAGACGAAAATGCTTTTTCCGCCTTATGGGGCGGGCCAAATCTTTTTGTTGCAGTCGAGCGAAAAGGGTTGCTACATTGGATGCATCAAGCAGCGTCTCGCCCTCAAACCCCATCGCCAACCACTATCAGGAGGCCACATGTCCTACAATACGATCATTACGGAAATCGGAGAAGACTTTGTGGGGATGATTACCTTGAATCGTCCCGATCAATTGAACACCTTCAGTTGGGACCTTGCCGGGGAGCTGCGCCAGGCTCTGGAGGAAATGGAAAAGGACTCCTCCGTCCGGGTGGTGATGGTAACAGGCGCGGGCCGGGCTTTTTGCGCGGGGATCGACCTGACCGGATACGAGGGCAAGACCCAGGCGGAATATGAAGGGTGGATCACCCACATGGAAGATTCTTTGGCCTACATCAGCCAAATGAGCAAGCCCGTCATCGCCAAGGTGAACGGCGCTGCCGCGGCCATAGGCGCGGGGCTGGTGGCCGCATGCGATCTGGCCATCGCCTCGGAAAGGGCGAAGATCGGCCTGACCGCCATCAACGTGGGCCTTAACTGCGTGGGGCCGGTCATTCCCGTATCCAAATCCCTGGGCCGCAAGCACGCCCTGGAAATGCTGTTGTTCGGGGAGTTGCTCAACCCCAAGCGGGCTTTGGAAATGGGTTTGTACAACCGGGTCGTCCCCTCGGACGAACTGGACGGACTGGCCCGGGAATGGGCCGCTTCTCTGGCGCAACGGAGCCCCGCGGCCGTAGCCAACGCCAAGACGTCCTATTACGCCTCCGAGGACTTGAGCTACATGGAGCAGTTCAAGTTCATGGACCGGGCTTTCGCCCAGCTATGCGCCTCGCCCGAAGCCAAGGAGGGCGTCAGCGCCTTTTTGGAAAAACGGGACCCAAGCTGGAAGACCAAATAATTCAATTTTTGCAATGGACATGTGGGTTGGAAGAACCTGCGCATAGGCAATTTTAATCAGGCTTAGCTTGTGGACCGCCGCCGATGCGCCAGGGCGGCCATGACCATGGACGCCGCCAGGGACGCCGTGCAGGCCAGGGTGACGCCGGTCCAGCCCCAGGCGTTCCAGACAGGCCCCAACAGGGTTGCAGCCATGCTGCCTCCGCCTATGCAAAACAGGATGTACATGGAGCTGGCGCAGCCCGTGCTGTCTATCGGGACGGATTGGCTGATTTCCAGAAAAATGGACGGCTGGGCGCCATACACCCCTAAAAAGACCATGAGGATGCCGATGACAACCGGCGTCAGGGACGCCGTCCATCCCATGAGTTGAAGGGAAATCAAGCACAGGCTCATGCCGAAAACAGCCACCTTGTACCAGCCGAATTTTTGGGAAAACGCCCCGGACAGGGGCGCGCCCAGCAGGGAGGTCAGCCCGGCCAGGCTGACCAGCCCGATTTCCCTGGCTGTATAGAAAAAGGGCGGCTGGGCCAGCCTGTAAGTCAGGAAGGTCACCATTCCCATAAATCCGAAAAACAGTAAAAACCCGGTGAAAAGCAGGGTGATGATTTTCGGCTGGGCCATGAGTTGGAAGGGTTTTAGCAGCAGCCGGAAAAAACCGGAGCCGTCGGCGGGCAGCTCCATCTCCGGCTTGGGTAAAAAAGCAAGCACGCAAATTCCGCAGGCCAGAACGATTCCCGCCAAAACCCGAAACGCAATCTCCCATCCCCACCAGGAAGTCATGAGCCCCATAACAAGGCGCCCCACGATCACCCCGATGGTGGCGAAGGCCAGAAGCATGCCGACAAAGGCGCCAATACGCTCCGGCGGAGCGGTATGCACCATATACGGAAACATGGAGGCCGGAATGGCTGAAGCGCCCATGCCGACCGCGGCCATGAGAACCAGGAATAGTTTAAAATCGTGCACAAAGGAGGCTGTGAATACGGCCAGGGCCAGAAACACGGCGCCGCCGAACGCCATACGAGGCTGATGAACCCTGTCTGCAATAGGACCGACCAGCAAAAAGGAAAGCCCGTAAAACAGGGACACAAAGCTGAAGCTCAGGCGAGCCCGGGTTTCCTCCACCTGGAGGCTTTGGGCCAACTCCAGGAAGATAGCTTGGGTCATGAACACGCAGGACACCGCAAGCATGCCGATGACGCAAACAAGAATGGGCCTGAAGGCCTGGACGGGAAAGGGCGCTTTTTCGGGCATGGGCTTCGGTTTCCTCCTGACCTGAGGTGTAAACCGAAACGGAAATGAAAGTCCATTAAAACCTGTGATGCGCAGCAATAACGCCCTTCCCAAGGGGGGAGGGAAGGGCGCTATCGCCCCACAACACGCGTCCTAACCTGACCCATTGCGGGAGGCCAGGACGGCGGCTCCCAGGGCCCCCGTGAGTTGGGGATCCGTAGAGAGCAAAGAGATCGGCGTTCTCAATGTTTTTTCCAAGGCTTTGACCAGGCCTATGTTTTTGGAGCATCCCCCGGTGACGGTCACGCCGGGCTTTACGCCCACGCGGCGGGCCAGGGTGAAAACCCGTTTGGCCACGGATAATTGCACCCCGGCCGCGATGTCCGCCGGGGAGTTCCGCTTGTACAACAGGCTGACCAGTTCGCTTTCGGCGAACACCGTGCACTGGGAAGTGACCGGCACGATTTTTTTCGCCTTCAGGGATAATTCCGAAAACTCGTCCAAAGACAGGTCGAAGGTGCGCACCACGGCCTCGTAAAATCTGCCCGTGCCCGCCGCGCATTTGTCGTTCATGGCGAACTCCAGCACGCTGCCCGTATCCGACAGGGCGATGGCCTTGATGTCCTGGCCGCCCACGTCCACAATGGTGCGGATATTGTTGTCGCAAAAATGGGCGCCCACGGCGTGGCAGGTGATTTCCGAGACGTTTTCGTCCGCGAAAGGCACTTCGTTCCGGCCGTAGCCCGTGCCCACCAGCTTCGCCAGATCCTCCACTCTTTCCAGGTCGTCTATTTGCTGGATCGCCAGATTCAACACCTCGCGGCCTGTCTCCACCGGGTCGATTTTGCTTCTGATGCAGGCGGTAGCGACAATCTCTCCGTCCTTTAAAATAACCGCCTTGCCCGTCGTCGACCCCAGGTCGCACCCTCCGTAATACTTGGCCATAATTCCCCCCGAAGAAATTATAAAATCAAAGCAGCGGCTCAGCCTGCATGACCGTTTCCATAAAAGCCTCAGCCTGCTTTTTCATATCCACGGGCGATACCACCCGCGTGTCCGAAAGATCGTAATTCATGATAAACAGCGGGATTTCCCGCTCCCTGCACCGCTCCCGAAACATGCCGTTCAATGCCATGGTGTTTTTGCACCCGATGTGGCCGGCCATCCAGATCATGTCCAGGGAAAAATACTCGTAAAGGTAAAAAAGATCGTCGAAAAAATTCTCCGCAGGCCCCCGGGTGTGGCGGGCCATGGGGCCTTCCACAATAATCTGGGCCAGGCTGCGGAGCATGGAGTCCGGGCTGGAGACGTCAATGAACGGGTGGCGATGATAGGTCAGCATATCCGCCAACAAGGCGACGCCGTACTGCTGCTCGGCCCAGACGAATAATTCCGGAAACACCAGGGTGGGGGGATTCCATAAAACCGCCCGGTAGCGCTCTTCCGGCAGGGCCCCCCCTCCGTTTTCCATGATTTTTTTGGTGCGCCTTAAAATGTTTTTCATGGTGCGGGTGGCCCGGGGCGAGCCCGGAGTGGCCACCATATGGATAAGCTGGGCCAGCCAGATGGCTTCCCCGGCCATGGGCGCGGGCTTCTGGCGAATCAACTCCCAGATTTCCAGCTCATGCTCCATGGCCTTGTTTCTTTCAATGCAGACCTCTTTCAGCCGGTCCCAGTCCATGCGTCCGGGGGTGTGCTCCTCCAGCCAGGCGATCATGCGTTTGAGCTCCGAGACAAAATAGTCGATGGCCCGGTCGTTGTAAAAGTTGTACGGGATGTCCAGCCGGAAACAAGGGGATTTCAACTCCCTCTCCAGGATGGTGTACGACGCCATGCCGCCGTCGCAGGGCATATTGGAGGTGACAATGGCCGCGCTTTTGGGGAATTGGCCGTCCAAAGCCACGCCCATGGTGCATTTGGGCAGGCTGCACGTATCCGGGGGCGTGCCTTCGTTCTCCGCGATGTCGATGTATTTCTCCGCCCAATCCGCCTTTACCAAAGGTACGGCGATGCCAATCACCTCGGCCATGAACGGCGCCAGGCCCATGCCGCGAAAAATTTCCGACGGCACAAGGTCCTCGTGGATGATCACACGGTCCGGAGAGGCGCAAATGGAGTCGATAAGGTCGCCGATGCCGCCGATCACCTCGGCCAAGGCGTAAGCGCTGGCCTCCCGATACCGGCCTGTGCGGGTGTAGACCGCCATATCCAACAGGTTGGAAGCTCCCGCCAGCGTCCGCAGCCAGTCCCAACTGAAAATCTCACGCATCTTGCCTGGGCCGTGCCTTAACAGGCGCGCCAGGGAGCCTATGGATTCCACCCTGTATCGGGCGTAAACCGCTTTGTCCTTCCAACTTGCGTCGGCTTTTTTCAGATCTTGAAGTCTCATTTTCCCATGCTCTCCAAAAACGCCTGGATGCGGGTTTGCAACTGCCCTTCGCTGGACATGGTGTATTCCCGTTCCAGTTTTAAAATGGGGACCCCGGCTTTGCGCAGTTCCTGGACCATGGGGCTGGACTCCACGCCCCAGGTGTCGCAAAATTTCATGGTCTGCAAAACCACCCCGTCGGCCCGATACTCCTCCACAGCCTCCAAAATTTCGTCCACCCTGGCCTGAAAGGATTCCATCATGCGCGGGCAACTGATGTTCGCCAAAGCCCGCTCGGCGAGGGTTTCGTAGGGAGCGCCGTTTTCGGGAATAGGGGCCAGGGCCGGAATGGAGCCCGTGCAGGTGCGCTCTGCAACCACCAGGCCTCCTGTTTTTTCGATGACATCGATGTATCCGGGATCGTCGCAGTGGCTTCCCGCCAAAAGCACTCTGGCTCTGTAAGGCTTGCCTTCTTTACCCTCCCTAAGACGGGCAAGCAGGGCTTTCAACTCGTCCATGACCATGTCTTTGGGCGCACTGGTTGACGCGGCCAGCAAGGTTTGGAACATGGCGCCGGTCACGGGCGGGTTGTCCTGTTTGCGCATTTCGCTGATTTCACGCATGACCGAAAGATAGGCGTTATGCTCCTCGATGGACCGGGACAAAGCCTGGGGGCTTGCGTCCACCCCGAACGATTCGGCCAGAGCCGCGCCCAACGACTTGTACTCCTCGGTAAGCCATTTTTCCGCGGCCGCCCCCCCCCGGTGGGGCATGTCGATCATGTGGTTGAAAGCCGGTTTGTTCAAATAATCCAGGTTGTCGTACAAGCGCCTGAGATGGTCGCAGCTTGCGGCGAACACCCAGCCGTCCAGAGAGTCAAAAGCCCACTCCAGGGCCAGTTCCAACACGCTGCGGGTGTAGGAGCAAATCACCGACGACAGATAGGTGTCGGCCATGGGCGTTCCCACCACCCCCGGCGCCCGCACCCGGATGGGAAAGACCCCGTCCAGGGAAAGGAGCGGCTGGGGGACATAGCTGCACGTGTACGCAATGGCTTTTTTCCCCTGCTCTTGCGCCTGGTCGACCAGATTATTTACCGGTTGGTCAATAATTTGGCGAAAAAAATCCGAGATGACTGCTTGGTTCATACAAGGCCTCAAAATGATTATGGGTTGATGAGCTTTTCCGCGACGGCCCTGGCGGCTGTCAAGGCCGGGTTATCAGAGGGCAAATCCCACAGGGAGCGGCCTTGCCTGTCAAAGGCGCGCACCTGATCGTCCTCGGGGATAATCCCCAAAAATTCCACGTTGGGGGGCAGGCCCAGGTCGTCCACCCTGTCGACCCGGTTGCCGATGACCCCCATGATGGAGGGATCCACCATCCGGGTTATCAAATCTATGGTTTGGACGCTGCGGGAGGACCCGTCGGACAAGGCAATGACCCTGGTCACGCGGCGGGTCACCTGCCTGGCGATCTGCTCCAGGCCCGCTTCCGCGTCAATAAGCACCATGGCGAAGGGCTCGGCCAAAAGGTCGATGGCCTCCCTCAAAAGGGTATTGGCCGGGCAAAAGCAGCCCTTGGCCTCCATGCGTCCCATGGCCAGCAGCGAGTAGCCCGGTCCCTCCACCAGGGCTTCCATGACCAGGTAATCCAGGTCCTGGGCGAGGCGCGTTTTTTCCGCATCCCCAGCGCCGCGCGCCGTGGAGATGAGTTGATCCCTGGCGCCGGCAAGGGTTTTATCCGCTTTTTCACCGACCGCCGAAACCAGTCCGCCCGCCGGGTCTGCGTCGATCAGCAGCACGGGGCGCGGGCCCAACTCCAAAAAGGCCCGGGCCATGAGGGCGGAAACGGCGGTTTTTCCCACGCCGCCTTTTCCGCATACGGAAAATATGGGTTTGGCGTTATTCTCTCTTTGGGTCATGCTTTGGCTGCTTTTTCGGATTTTTTCTGCTTGCGGCGCCTTACAACCACGTCGCGCAGGTTATCGCACACGGGTTTTTCCTCGCATTCCTCGCAATTCAACTCGCTGCACTCAATGGATCCGTCCACTCCAAGCACCAGCTTTTTGTGCCGGCCCGAAAGCACTTTGGCCTCGGCCGCAATAGGCTCCAGAGCGAGGACGTCCTCCCTGCCCGTGGTCACAAAGGCGATTTCCGCCTTTAACACGCCGGGAAAGTCGTCCGTATACGCCTTGACAAGGGCCGAACCCACGGTGTGAAGATCCAGGCCTTGGTTGAACCGGTCCTTTCCCACCCGCACCCACAGCTTGCCGGGCACGGAGCGGACCATATAGCCGGGCAGCCGGTGCATGAGATATTGGGCGTTTTCCAGGTCAAAGGGGTCGGGCATGGCGCTTCGATCCAGCGCCAAAAGGATGACCTGGGCGAACGCCTGCCTCCCTCCGGGCTTCATCTGCCTCAAATCCGGCCCGATCAGGGAAATGCGGCCATGCTGGATAAGGCTTGGGTCATAAGTCGTCAGCACTGCGGCCAGAGACCCTACGGAAGGATGCCCCAATTCCACCTGGACGTCCTCTGTCAGGATGACCTCGGGCTTGCCTTTTCCTTTGGCGGAAAATCCGAACTCCCGGATCAAAACCTGTTCGGGCAAGGGATCAGGGTAAACCGTCAGGTTATCCCGCCTTTGGGCCAGATATTCCCGCACCTGGTCCGCCAGGACCGCCATGTCGGCGGCTTCCACAGGCTGATCCTGCACGGTTTGGCTGGCCGCCTGGACTTCCGATTCTACATGGGCAAAATTTGACGCCATGGACATCTTCCTGAGGCTTTCGCCGGTTGAATGAACAAATGTAAGATTAAGGAAAAACAAGTATTTTGGCTGGTTAAGGCCTTGTTTTGACCGATTGGTTAAAAATATAGCCCAAATGACGCAATGAGTCAAGGGTTTGTTTTGCACCGTCCGAAACCGGACGCGCCTATGGACAACCCATGGAGCCTGAACAGCCCGGCATTAAAGGCAATCGGGCGTTCGGACAAAAATAATTCTGCAGGGAGATCCTGCTCCCCTTTACGCCGCCCTGGGAAAGTTTCCCGGTTTGGGCCAGTGGCTAGGCGTCAGAGGCTCCAGGCCGTGGGCCGCCCGGGCTTTGTCGCAACGGGGATTCGGCTCTCCGTTTTCCCAGGAGGGCGTGAACTCCCGGCATACGGAAGCCCGCTTGTCGTATATGCTGCAATGGACCGACTTCCCTATGAGTCCCATGAGGGCCGAGCACCGGGGCGGAATGTCGTTGGTCCCTTTGATGACCACAAAAAAATCGTTCAGTTTTTCGCAGATTTCCATGGGGATGCCGCCGGGAGTCGCCTCATCGGTTTCCCCCCAATAGATGGACGCCCTAAAATAGGCGCAGCATGCGCCGCACTCGCAACAAATATTAGTTGTTATTTCTTGCATTTATAGATGCTTTCAAAGGTTCGGAGACACGCCCCGCGCTGCGGGACGGCGCACTATAAACCCATGGGAGAAATAAGCAACTAAAAATTTGCAGGGGCCGGACGCCTCATTTTTTTAGGCGCACACAGCGCCTTTGAGTAGGCAAGCCCTACCGCTGCATAACAAAATCAACCTTTGCTGCTTATCAATGCAATGCAGCTCCGGGGCTTGCCCTGCGTGGTTTCTTTTGGGCTGCCTCGCCGTCCCCATAAAAAGGGGGTTTTCCAGTCTCATTCCATGCTTGACGAGAGGGATAGGAGTATGCAAGAATAGATAAGTAGTTGAAATAATTATTTAAACTTAATTCATCCGGTTTTCTGTTAGCCCTACCGAAGGTCCGGCGCATGGTGCGCCGGGACGGTTCATCCAACCCCCTGGATTCAGGGAAAGGAGGCGGCCATGGAAACTTTAAAATTATCCCTTAAAGACACGGATCACAAAGTGGTGGTGATGACCGACCTGGAGACAGGGAACGCCGATAAGGTTTTTCTGAATTTCATGCGGTGCGTGCAGGAGGAGCTGGTGGGCTCCGAGCGGGCCACCTTGGAGATCGACTGCCAGGGCGGCGATTGCATGACTTTTGAGGTGCTTCGCACGTTGTAATGCAAAGAGAAGTCTGATTTGGAGCGCGCCCCGGTCTGTAAAGGACCGGGCCTGTCCCGCCTGATTCCAGCCTCTGTTTTATCAACTATCCCGCTGGGCGGCGAAATCCGCGACTTTGGCAAGCACGTCTTTTTCCGGGCAATCCGGGAAAACGTCCAGGAGCGCCTTGGCGGCCGCCACATGCTCCTGGGCTTTTTGATTGGTGTAGTCCACCCCGCCTGACTTGATGATATTATCCAGCACAAAGGCGAAGTCTTCTTTGGAGGCGTATTCGTCCAGGATGATTCTTTCCATCCTGGGCCGGGTTTCTGCGTCGCTCTGTTCCAGGGCGCGGATCAGGGGCAGGGTCAGTTTGCCCTCGGCCAGGTCCGCGCCGATGGCCTTGCCGGTCACCTTGGGGTCGGCCACATAGTCCAGGAGGTCGTCCGCCATCTGGAAGGCGATGCCCAAATGCCTGCCGTATTCCTTAAGGGCGTCCACCTGCTCCTGGGGAGCGTCGGCCAGCAGGGCGCCCACCTCGCAGGCGGCCGAAATGAGCACCGCGGTTTTGCGGTATATCACGTCCATGTATTGCTCTTCGGACAGGTCCAGGCGTTTTTTATAGAGAAGCTGCTGGATTTCGCCTTCGGACATAACGCCCGTGACGTTGGTGATGACCTTGATGATGGGCAGTTTGTCCGTGTCCGCGGCGATGGTGCATGTGCGGGAGAGCAAAAAATCCCCGGTGAGGACCACCTCGGCCGGATCCCAGACCTTATGGGCTGCGATTTTTCCCCGGCGGGTTTCCGCGCCGTCCACAATGTCGTCATGGAGCAGGGTGGCGGCGTGCAGGTATTCGAAAACGGTGGACAGGTTGATCTCCTCCCCGTTGCTGCAGCCGCAAACCCGGGCGCTCAGCACCATGAGCACGGGCCTCAGGCGTTTGCCTCCGGCGAAAAGGAGGTGGCTGGCCACGTCCCGGACCAGGTCCAGGTAGGGGTTGAGGTTGGATTTCAGGGCCTTTTCGATGTCCGCCAGGTCCCTTTCCACAAATTCGAATATTTCCTGTTTTAAACTCATTGATTCTTCCAAGGCTGGGGGAATTCGTTTCCCCGATTATGCGTCTTTTATTTCCGCTAAAAGGTCATAGACGTCCGCCCCGTGCACGGTCACGCGGGCCAGTCGGCCGGGCTCCAGGTTTTCCCCCTGGATAAAGGTCGCGCCGTCCACGTCCGGCGCCTGGAGGCAGGTTTTCCCCCAATACGGGTATTCGGGGTCGCCGCTTTCCCCCAGCACCAAAGCCGTGTAGGTTTTTCCCACACGGTCGGCGTTATTGTCGAGGGAAATCGTGTTCTGCATATCCATGATGAGATCCCGGCGCTTGATGGCCGTATCCTCCGGCACGTGGCCGGGGAGGCGGTGGGAGGGGATTTCCTGGGCGTCCGAGTAAGCGAAGACTCCCAAGTGGTCGAACCTCGCCTCCTGAACGAATTCCACCAATTGGTTGAAATCCTCCTCCGTCTCGCCGGGAAAACCCACCAGGGCCGTGGTCCGCAGGGCTGCATCCGGGACTGCCGCCCGAATTTTTTCGAACAGCCGGAGCATTTCCTCCCGGGTGTTTTTGCGGCCCATCATTTTCAGGATGCGGTCGCTGCCGTGCTGCACGGGCAGGTCGAAATAAGAGCACACCCGGGGCTGGGACGCAACCGTCTCAAGCAATGCGTCGGTCACCCGGTTGGGATGCCCGTATAAAAACCGGAAGCGCGTTTCCCCCTTCAGCCGGCACAGGCTGTTTAAGAGTTGATCCAGGCTGGTGCGGTTTTGCTTGTCAAAATCCAGGCCGTAGGCCGTGGTGTCCTGGGCGACCAGGATGATTTCCTTGGCGCCCCACTGGATCAGGTTTCCCGCCTCCTCCACGATGTCGTCCAGGGGCCGGCTTCTCCACGCCCCGCGCAATTGGGGGATCATGCAAAAGGTGCAGCGGTCCGGGCAGCCTTCGGAGATTTTGATGTACGCCATATGGGGCGTGCTGCAAATTCTGGGAAATCCCGCCTGCTGCAAGGGCGCCGTGGATGGATCGGGAACCCGGCAGATAAAGCCTGTGGGCCGCCGGAGCAGTTCCACGATGTCCTTGTGAGCGCCCGGCCCCAGCACCATGTCCAGTTCAGGGAGGGCTTCCTCCAATTCCTTGCCGTACCGCTGGGCCATGCAGCCGCACAGCACAAGCCTTTGGCATAGGCCTTCCTCTTTGAAGCGGGCCATTTCCAAAACCACGTCGATGGTTTCGTCCACGGCGGCCCGGACAAAGCCGCAGGAGTTGACGATGATGGTTTCCGCCTCGGCGGGGTCCTCGGTCAGGGCGAAGCCGCTCGAGGCCAGGGCGCCCAGAATCAGTTCGCTGTCCACCAGGTTGCGAACGCATCCCAGGCTGACAAGATGAACGATTTCCTGATTGTCAGTGGTTGAATTCATTTATATTTTCTTTAGGGGAAAAACCCCTGGCTAAACGCCGGCTTCGTCCGCCGGACTTCCCGGCCATGCTGGCAGATAATCCCGCAGCCGGGGGTAGCGCCACAGCAAAAAAGCCAGGCCGAATATAAGTTTAAGCGTTAAAAACACCAAAAATAAGGTCGCGGCGTTCATCTTCTCCCGTCCTCCGTAAAAAGGCTGAATCATGCGCCGTTCGCGCAATTCACCGGCCGTTTGCTTTGGAAAAAACGCAAACGGCTCCGTAAGCAACCTATATAGGAGGCATTATCATAATGTCAACAATGCCTTGGCCTGGGCGCGATTCCCTTTCTTGACACCGGCCGTCGCCAATCTTATTATTGTTAAAAGGCACGGGGAGTTATTGGATAAGCCGGCCGCAGGGCCGGGGTGAAATCGCCCGGAACGGTTCTTTCGGCGTAAATCCGGTTTCGGGTTGTTGGATAACATGCCTTTGTCAAAAACGATTACAGGTGGATGATTATGGCTGATAAGGATTATTACAAAATACTTGGTGTACCGAAAACCGCCGCCAAAGAAGAGATAAAAAAGGCCTACCGCAAGTTGGCCATGAAATACCATCCGGACCACGCCAAGGGGAACGATGACGCCTCGGAGGACAAGTTCAAGGAAATCAGCGAGGCGTATGCGGTGTTGAGCGACGAAGAAAAGCGCAAAGAGTACGACATGTACGGAACCGAAGGGTTTCAACAGCGCTTCACCCAGGAAGACATCTTCAAGAATTTCAACATGGGGGATATCTTCCGGGAATTCGGCTTTGAAAACGCCAACTTTACCGGACAGCGCGGCGGCGGAGGAGGAAGGCGCTTTTCCTTCAACATGGGCGGGGATCCCTTTGGCGGAGCGGGACGTTCGTTCCAGACCAAGGGTTCGGACCTGGTGTATGAGAT
Organism: Desulfatibacillum alkenivorans DSM 16219; assembly: GCF_900142135.1. Classification (GTDB taxonomy): domain Bacteria; phylum Desulfobacterota; class Desulfobacteria; order Desulfobacterales; family Desulfatibacillaceae; genus Desulfatibacillum; species Desulfatibacillum alkenivorans. The sequence continues at coordinate 15,976 of NZ_FQZU01000002.1, forward strand.
TCCGTTGACCCTGCGGGAAGTGGCGGAAGGGGTTTCCAAAACCGTTTCCCTTTCCCACAAGGGCCGGCAGGAAAAGATTTCGGTGAAAATCCCCAAGGGCATGCTCACCGGCAAAAAAATTCGCCTGGCCGGCAAGGGCGAGCCCAGCCCCAACGGCGGCCCCAACGGCGACTTGTACATCCAGTCCAAGGTCATTCCGGACCCGGTGTTCGGCGCGGAAGGCCTGGATTTGTACGTGAACAAGGAGATAAAGTGGACCGAGGCGCTCACGGGGACGACCATTAAAGCGCCCACCCTGGACGGCGGGGAAGTAAACCTGAAGGTTCCTTCGGGAACCAAGCATCAAACCAAGCTGAGAATCCCCAAGTATGGGCTTCCGGAAATGGGCGGCAGCAAAAAGGGCGACCTCTTTGTCCGGATTCTGACGGCCTCTCCGGGCAAGCTCAGTAAAAAGCAACTGGAATTGCTTAAAGAACTATCGGAAACCGGCCTGTAGCTCCGCTATACCCGATCTGCAGCAAATCCTCAGGCCCCGGGCGTTCGGGGCCTGATGATTCCATTCAAATCGTTGACACCCCAGCGTTATTATTGTATGACAATTCAGATTGTTTTGTGTTTTTGACGCAAAAAACCCTTTTAAATTCTACATCGATGTTTTTTGGGGCGTATCTATGGCGCAATTAACCCCGCTTCTGTCCGCTGAGGAAATAGAAGCAAAGGTGGCTGCCGTGGCTCGTGAAATCTCCCGGGATTACAAGGATTCCGACCTTGTTTTGGTGGGAGTGCTCAACGGTGCGTTTATATTTATGGCCGACTTGGCCAGGTCCATCGAAAATTCCGTGGCAGTGGATTTCATCCGTATTTCCAGCTACGGCTCCGGCGATACGTCCTCCGGCGAACATAAATTGACCAAGCCCCTGGAACTCGACATTGAGGGAAAAGACGTCATTATTGTTGAGGATATTGTTGATTCCGGCCTTACCATGAAGTTCCTTACGGATTATTTTCAGACCCTGTCCCCCCGTTCCGTTGAAATTTGCGCCATGATAGACAAAAGCGAACGCCGGGAAACGCCTATAGATATAAAATACGCATGTTTCAGGGTGCCCGAGGGCTTTCTGGTCGGTTACGGGCTGGACTTTGACGAAAAATACCGGTCTCTTCCCGGGATTTATACTTTACAACCCTAGCTAACGGGGAAAAGACATGATTGCCACATGCCTGAAATGCATCTATCACGCCCATTCTGGATTTGCCGCGGAACAATGGGGCCTGCCCCTGACTTGTTGTCATGGCTGCCGTCGCTATCACATGATCGGCGAGGGCGGCGGAGGAAAATCCTCCGGCAGCGGCGGAGATCTTTCCCTGGATTCGGACTTGGACCTGGGCTCCCTGGATGACGACCTGGATATGGACCTTTCCAGCCTGGAAATGGATTTGGACGCAGGCTCCGACTCCGGCGCCTCCGCCCAGGCCGGCGCCCAAGCCGGCTCCGATCCCTTGGATGTCTCCGACCTGGCTCTGGACCGCCCGGCGGCCCCGGTTGACTTGGATGAAGACCTTCCGGATTTGGATCCTGACCTGGAGGGCGATTCTTCTTCCTATGCACCGGATGATGACACCTTTGACCTGGACGTGGATCTGCCTGAGTTGGACGACGATCTGGGGACGCCTGAATTGGAAAATCAGTTGGCCGAAAATCTGGCCGCAGTTTCCCAGGCGGCTCCGGCCCAACCCAAGGATATGGATATTGACCTCCCCGATCTGGAAGACGAGTTCGGAGACCAGCTTGCCGAAAGCGTGGAGGACATCAATTCCGTGGGACAGGGCTCGGAGTTTTCCTCCAGGGACGACGGCCTGGGCCTGCCGGAACTGGATATGGTTCCCGAGGACAATATAGCCGAGGAGGAAGCGCTCGGCGAAGTGAGCGACGAACTGGACCGGGAATTGCCGGAACTGGACATGGGGCTCCCCGAGATTGATGAAGATTCGGTGGACGACTCGGCCATGAGCCTGTCCGAGGACGACGCCCTTGATATTCCCGACCTGGACATGGACCTGCCGGACATGGATTCCACGGCGGATGACTCGACCCAGGGGCCGGGCGCCGATGAATTGGGCCTGCCCGACCTGGACAGCGATCCCGGCGATCTGGGCATGGCGGCGGATGACGAATTGGGTCTGCCGGACCTGTCCAGCGAGGACGACAGCCTGAGTCTCGACGACGACGGAACGGATGCAGACGGCGACCTGGCCCTGGGCGGAGACGATGACGGCGGCCTGGACCTTGGCCTGGATGACGCTGCAGATGACGACGATTTGGGCCTGCCTGACCTGTATGACCCTGCTTTGGAAGAACCCGCGGCCCCCGAAGCCGCTGATGATGATTTGGACCTGTCCGGTTTGGACGCAATGCCGGAAGGACTTGACGAACCGGTAGACGCCCCCATGGATTTGGATCTCGACGGTCTGGACGACCTGGGAGACGATCTGGAGGCTGGAGCCCCCCAGGAAGCGGATGCAACGGAAGACGCCCCGTCGGAACTGGACTTGGAACTGGGAGACACAATGACCATGGATATGGATGGCGTAAAGGAACCGGAAGCCTCTCCGGATTCCGCAGATTTGGATGTGGACCTTGGCGACATGGATACTTTGGAAGACCTTAGAATGGAATCGGACGACGAGGAGGAATCCTCCGGCGAACTGGAGCTGGAACTAGAGGACATGGACGGCGGAGAAGACTCCACGCCCCTGCCCCTGGAAGAATCCACCGCGGACCTGGATCTGGATTTGGACCTGGACAGCTTTGCGGAAGAGGATAAACCCGCCGAGGCGGCCGCTGGGGAAGACGGCCTCGGCCTCGGCGAGATGGATCTGACCGAGGAGCTTCTTGTTCCGGAGTCCGAAGAAGACGACTCCGAAGGATTGGGCGAAGACTTCGATTTGGAAATCGACGACCTGTCTACAGGCGCGGAGGATGCGCCTGCCAAGGACGCGCCGGTTTCCGACCTGGACCTGGGCGACCTGGAAATGGAGCCTGAAGCCGAACTGGAAATGACCGAAGAGGAAGCCACCGAAGAAATGTCCATTGACCTGGACAGCTTTGACCTGACCATGGATGCCAGCGCTCCGGAGCCCGAGCCCGCCCAGCAGGCGGCTGATGAGGGCATGGACCTGGATTTTGACATGGACATGGAGGACAGCCAGGGCGACGACGGCGGTATGGATCTGGATATTGATCTGGAGGATGAAATCGCCTCGGACGGCCTGGAAGTGCAGGTCGTGGACGATGATGAGCAGGAATTTGAGATTGATGAAGATACGGATGATTTCCAGGTGGACGCGCCCATAGGCGACGCCATCCAGACCATGGAGTTCACCCATGATGAAGAAGGCGCGGCAACCATGGACATGGAGCCCGGCGAAACCATGGAGCTGCCGCCGGAAACCATGGACACTGAAGCAAGCGCGCCTCCGCCGCCTCCGCCTTCCGATGAGGAAGAGGAGGAAGAAGATTTTGCCGCTCCGCCTGCCAAGAAAGGCCCGAGCAAGATCCTGATCCTTCTGTTGGTGCTGATCATCCTTTTGGGCGGCGGCTTTGCCGCAGTCAAGTATCTGGACATCCAACTGCCCTTTGAAATCCCGTTTGTATCTGAAATGCTGGGGATTGCGCCCGAGCCTGAGCCGGCCCCCAAACCCATGCCGAAGCCCAAACCGGCCCCGGCGCCCGCTGCAAAACCTGTGGCGCCCAAGCCCCAGGCCGCGCCTGCTGAACCGCCTGTCTCGGCCGCTCCGAGCCGGAACATAGTGGGTCAGATCAATTTCGGCGCCTATCAGCATGAGTGGATCCAGGGCGCTGACGGCAGCTGGATGCTGGTGGTCAGCGGAAAGGTGCAAAACGGATTTAACGCGCCTTGCAGCAATATTCGCCTTAAAGGGGTGTTAAAGGACGCTGCGGGCAAGGTTCTGACCGAGGTGCAGGCCTACGCTGGCAATCCCCTGCCCAAGGCCCAATTGAGCTCCATGAGCCGGGCGGACATCCGCAGCGCCATGGGCAATAAAAATGGCGCCGGAAATTCGAATTTAGGTCTTGCACAGAACGGCGTTTTAGACTATACGGTTGTTTTCTTCGATCCGCCGGCGGCCCTGGATTCCGTGGACGTGGTCCTTGCTGAAGCCAATCACGGCAGCTGATCGAAGGAATTTTAAAAATAGTTGGCAGAGATGTATTTTCCGGGTTGACGCCGGACAAATCACGTGGTAAAAGCGCTTTCTCTGTTGCGGCGATGTAGCTCAGTCGGTCAGAGCATGCGGCTCATATCCGCAGTGTCCGGGGTTCAAATCCCTGCATCGCCACCAAACGCAATTAAAACCCTCGGGAGGCGTCCAGCCCTCTCGGGGGTTTTTTAGTTGCCACCGCCCAAGGAATGTTTTATCTTTGGACCGTGAACCACCGATCTCTTGAGTACGGCTCCTTTGCAGGTGAGCGTGTGGACGGTTTTAGCAAAATCATCGAGCAGCGAATTCAAGACGCCCAACGTAGAGGAGTCTTTGACGATCTTCCAGGCGCCGGCAAACCCATCGACCTGGACAGGGACGCCTGCGTTCCCGAAGACCTGCGCATGGCTTACAAAATACTCAAGAACGCGGGCTGCCTGCCCCCGGAGGTGGAAGTTAAAAAGGAAATCGCCAACATGGAGCAGTTAATGGCAGGCATGGAAGACACCCGGGAAAAATACAAAGCAATGAAGAAATTGAACCACCTGATAACCAAGCTCAATCTTATGCGTTCGGGCTCGCTTGAGTTTGATGTGCCCGAATGTTATGAGCACAAGTTGGTGGAGAAATTCGGGAAGAAATGAAAGCATGTTTTTTAACCGCAACAAGCAGGCCCCTAAGCAACCGGAAAATCCGGGGGTCGTAAAAAGCGTATTCCTGGCCTATTTTATTTTGGTTCTCCACGCCCTTTTGGTTTTAGGGCTGGGAGGGGCCGTCCTCTTCTTCGGCGGCCTGGTCCATTTTATGCCTTATATCTTCTTCGGCGGAACCGCCCTCATAATCTACTCGGGATACCGCTTTTTCCAAAAGCTGAAACGCGACGGAAAAAGCCTGTCCGAAGTCCTTTCCGACCCCATGATCAGCGGAAAAGAAGTGGAAGTCAGCTTTCTCGGCGGCTTGGTGTCCGTACGTATGGACGGCAGGGCGGCGGCTGAAAGGCTGGCGGGCCCCCGCCACGTAGCCCAACTGGAAGACCCTGACGCCATGCGCCTCCGCGAGCTTAAGGAACTGGCCGAACTTTTTGAGAAAAATCTCATAACGGCCGCCGAGTACCACAAAGCCAAACAAGGGCTCTTGAAGTAATCCGGCCTGCAGGCAAAAGGCCGGACCCTGATAAAAGGGTTTGCACAAAACATCAACCCAACCACGCCGGGGGGATCCATGAAAAGGTTGAATCTCGCCCTCCTATTCGGCGGCGCCTCCGCAGAACGGGAGGTCTCCATTCTTAGCGGCACGGAAGTGCTCAACGCCTTGGACAAAGACCGTTTTGTCGTTCGCTGCTACGACCCCAAAATCGACATTCCGCGCCTTGTGCACGACGCTCCCAATATAGACGTCGCCGTGGTCATGCTCCACGGAGAATACGGCGAGGACGGCCGGATCCAGGGCCTCTTGGATTTGCTGGACATCCCTTATCAGGGGTCTGGAGTCCTGGGCAGCGCTGTATCCATGAGCAAACTGGCCTCCAAGCAGCTTTATGAGCAAGCAGGGATTAAAACTCCGTCCTATCGCGTGGTCAGCCCGGATATTCGCCATGAGGCCGCAAATCTGGCCGGCCAGGTGGGGTACCCCCTGTTCGTCAAACCCTGCATGGGAGGCTCCTCCATAGGCATGAGCTTGGTTAAAGGGCCTGCCGACCTGGACAAGGCGCTGGACGCGGGATTCGCCGAAGATCCGGTCCTGCTTCTGGAAGCCTGCGTGACCGGCGTGGAAATCACGGGCGCCGTGCTTGGCAACGACGAATTGGAAGCCCTGCCGTTAATCGAAATCGTGCCGGGAGAGGAATTCGCCTTTTTTGAATACGGCGCAAAATACGAAGCCGGCAAGTCCGAAGAAATCTGCCCCGCCCGCATCAGCGAAGAAGACGCTCAAAGGGCCATGGATCTGTCCAAACAAGCTCACAAAGCCCTATTCTGCAAGGGATACAGCCGCACGGACATGATTCTGGATAAGGAAGGGGCCCTGCATGTGCTGGAGACCAACACCATACCGGGAATGACCGCCAACAGCCTGCTGCCCAAAGCCGCAAAGGCTGCGGGCATGGATTTCACCGCGCTTATGAGCAGGCTGGTGGATTTGGCCCTGGAGGCCAAAGGACGGCCCGGGCATATCGAAGCGGCTTAAGGATGATTCTCCACGGGAAATAAGGCCAGCTTGCCCCGGATGTTTTTCACCTCCAGGCCGCAGCCTTTCAAGGCTTCCTGCAAGGGCCTGCCGAACAAGAAATCCAGGTGTTCGTTTTTAAGCCCTGCCTTTTGCACCAGCATGGCCCGCATGTCATTCTCGTACAGAACCATGTCCAGAATCTGGTTGGCGGCGTTTTCCGCCTGCTCTGAAGAGAGCAGCCCGATCAACCGCCCTATCTCCCGGTGCGAGCATCTTTTCTCGTGGGCGTCCATGAATTTCCTGACGGCGTCCTGAGGACCGACCAGGTCAAACCGCGTCAGGCGGTCCTTGGCGTACACCGCTTCAATGGCTGACGTGTCCCAGCATGCCAGGGCGCGGCACTCCATGGGGCGATCCTGGTAAATGCCGCAGTTTTTTTCCTCTTCGTTAAAAAAAAGGCAGGTCCAAGATCCGGGCTTGCCCTTAATCTTGACCATTTCCTCCTGGGAGGGAACCACGGCGCCCACCACGTTTTCGTACACCTTCTCGCCCACGCGCAAGGTAAACAAGTGCTGGGGCATGATAACGCCCCGCCGCATGATGTCCATGTCCTGCTTGTGAAGCGCGGGGCCGCCCTTGGTGCAGCACGAACCGCACTGGATGCAGGAGGTCCTGGGGGCGTCCGGAGTTTTGCTGGAATTGGGGGTCAATGGTCCGTCCTCATTGGCAGTATTGGTTGGCGCAGCATTTTTCATCATGGAGCGAGGGGAAAGCATTCTCCGAAACCGGATCCAGGCATTTTTTCTTTCCGTTCACCCAAAGGACGGGGGAGAGGTGGATTTCGTCCCGGCCGCAGCGCATGAGTCTGTCGCAGGTCATGATATAGCCCCTCAAGAGGCCGTATTCTTCAAAGCACTGCCGGCCGTAGCGCGAGCAACTGGGATGCATTCTGCACCGCGCCCCGCCCACGGGGGAGAGGATTTCCTGGTAGGCGGTAATCATAAATCCTTCGCCTACGCTGTCTTCATGTTTGACCGCTGCGGGTTTGACGGCCTTTTTAGGCCCCTTCATAGGGTCTCCTCCCGCAACGGCGGGGCCGGCCGACAGAAGCAATATCACGATCAAAGCCGTATGCAGTGCAATCGTTTTCATGTCGTCAGTGGACAATTTCTCGGCCTCCCTGTCAAGCGAAAACCGGATGCCGCCTAAATCCTCCATGGGGGGTGACGATCAGGCTGTTTTGCGATACAGTGCCTTAAGTCGAAATCGGCTTGAAAGAATCGGAGCATTTGGAAAGGACCCTGCACCCATGGCGAAAATCAAAACAGGACGGCATCTTTTAACTGCCGGAGAAACCTTTAATTTTACATGCAATCCCCAGGTGGACTGCTTTACCAATTGCTGTCACAACGCAGACATGTACTTATACCCCTACGACGTCATCCGCATGAAAAACCGGTTGGGCATGACCTCGGACGAGTTTTTGGAAAAGCACACCTATTCGGATTATCGGGACAACGAGCATTTTCCCAGCGTCATGCTGAAAATGCAGAAGATCGAAGGCCTGCCGTGCCCCTTTTTGACCGATGAAGGCTGCACCGTGTATGAAGACCGGCCTTTTTCGTGCCGGGCCTATCCATTGGAGCCCGCAGTCTCCCGGGTGGGCGACTACTGTCATACAGCCTATTTTTATACCGTACACGACCATTGCCACGGCCACGGCCACGGCCACGGGCAGGGCAGGGAGTGGACTGCCGAGGAATGGATTGCAGACCAGAATATGGGGGATTACATTGCCATGAACGCCCACTGGGTGGATATGGACTCTCTGTTCCGGTCCAACCCATGGGGGCCCCAGGGGAGGCAAAGCCCGGCCCTGAAAATGGCGGCCATGGCCTGCTTCAACGTGGATAAGTTTAAGGATTTCGTCCTGAACAGCTCGTTTTTAAGCCGCTTTGACGTACCCGGGGACAGGCTCGCCATGGCCCAGGCTTCGGACGAGGACATGATGCTTTTGGGGTTCGACTTCGTGAAATCCTTCCTCACGGGCAAGGGGCCGTTTTTTCCTAAGAGTTGATGAATAAACTCCCATAATTTGACGGACGGGCTATTTCACGCCGCCCGTTTGCCTGAGAACCGCCTTTTCCTCCACCAGAGGCAGGCTGGCTTCCACCCGTCCGTCGGAGAAAAACGCGTATTTAGCCAGTTGAGGCGTTTTGTCGTCCATCAGGTATACGCCGGAGAGCTTATCCCCTTCGTAAATGATGAACTTAAGGTCCCCTTTATCCCACTCTGAGTTTGAAGCCCCGTTGTAAAATCCCAGGATCCGGCCGTCCATCTTGAAGGCCTCCACCCTGGCGCCCTGGGCGTCATATTCTGCGTATGCCTTGGCGGCAGTCAGATCGCCGAACTGGGACTTGTTCATTTCCCACAAAGCGGGCTGGTCTTTGACCTTACGCAAAAACAAAGCGGTTTGGTTGAAAATCTTCAGATTCATACGCATGCGCTGGTGGCTGGTCACGCCGGTCGTATGATAGCCGGAAGGCCCGGCGCTGTCCCCGCCCACCACGGGAATCGAGGGCGTGGCGGGCATGTCTATGATCATGTCGTGGGTGCGCTCCTCCGAAAGCGAGGACGACGTCACCACAACATGGGCGCCTTTTGCCTGGGCGAACTCCAACAGCTTTTGGGGATCGTTGTATGGGCCTTCAAAGGACGAGCGGCCGATGATAAGGTAGTCTTTAAAAAAGACATCGTATATTTTATCCGCATTGACGTCATAATAATTGAAAATTTTAGCGTCACTGGTTGGGGGCATGGCCTCGGGCATTTCCGGGGTGTAGGTGATTTCATAGCCTCTTTGCATGCAACCGGAAAAAAGCAGAACGGCCAAGGCCGCCGCCGCGCAAAAACGGGAAAAAACAGACAGGCAGGGTTTCATATTAAATGTCCTTGATTGTTGGTTATCCCTTATGGTGCAAGGCGCACCCTCCGACATTATGATACCGAAAAATCAATAAAGAAGCCAGCATATTTCCTGTTTCAATGGAATTAGAGGGTTGCGATGTCGGCGTTTAGCAGAAAAAAGAGGAGCAGGATAATCAAGGGAAGAACCAAAACCCCGACATATATCAAAGCGCCTTTTACCAGTTCCAATTGGGTGGGTTTGGGCGCCCCAAGCAATTTGATCAGGGTATTGGCAAGCCGCAGCCTTTGGGCGTATGGCCCGTTTCCAACAGCATCGTCTTTCAGCGTCTTGAAGACGACCTTTTTGGTAATGGCTTCTCCCGCCATGGGGGGCAGGGCCGCCATGGCTTTTTTAGCTAATGAGCCTTCACGCCATTTGGATTTGACCCCAAAAGTAAAGATTACTGCAATGAACGGCAAAATAGGCTCCGACAATAACAAGCCGCAGCTTGCCAAAATGAAAATGCTTCCCAGGAAGAAAAAAAACTGGGCTCTGGGAAAACGGTCGAAAAACAAAGCATCCAGAATTTTTCCTCCGTCAAAAGGAGTGATAGGCAACAGGTTCAGATAGTTGATGACTAAAAACATCGCTCCCAGCATGAGCATAAAATCATTGTGCGTATGGAAAAATAAGAGCATGCAGGTTGCGCCCAGAATCAGTCCGGGCGCCGGGCCGCCCAGTAAAACCCAAACCCTTTGTAAAATTGTAGCGTCGTCCTTCGCCCCCATTGTGGCCGCGCCCAAAAACGGCACGAAAAACACCTGCCGGTTCTTATATCCGAACAGGCCCATGGCCAGGTAATGCCCGATCTCGTGTATAAATATGACCAGCAGCAGCAACAACGCGTTTTCAAACGACCATAGCCAGGTAAAGGCCGCGACAAAGGCGGCGGCGCTTAGGATAAACCGGCCGATTTTTCCCTGGCTTTTGGAAGAGAAAAATTCCTCGGCCCTTTGATGGCGGTCGTACGCTGCGATTTCCGCCGCCATCAATGCGTTCCCGCTGAACCGGGTTTGCGGCGCCGCAACCTTTTGCGCCTGAGCCATCATGTTTTGCTCGCCCTTAATCATTTGCATGCTTAAGGCCCAGGCCTTGGAAAAAGTGAGCCTCCATTGAAAAGGCTCGTCCGCATGGATCAGGTCTCCCCTTGCTTCCATGTCGGGGATGGTCTCCGAACCAAAACGCCTTTCCATCTCCAGGTAGTTTTCAAGGCTCGCAGGCAGAGGCCTGGACTCCTTGGCCTCGCAGGATTGCTGGTGGGCCTCCCACTGCTTGATATAATCGCCTACGCCGTGATCCTCCAGCTTGAACCAGTCGGGATAGGCCGGGATGGACTGGGATATTCCGTCTACGGTGGAGAGAACCGTCCCGTCGTCAAAGAGGGTCTGGAAGTGGACCTCAAAGGGAACCTGGCCGTTGGGAATGGTCGGGGGCAGGACTATGGCGAACGCCCTGGCTTGCTTATGGGCGAATGCCATGACCTGTTTGGGCGGTTCGCTTGTCCACAAGGGGGTGACGATGGAACTGCAGCAATACTCAAAGCCCAGGGCTTCCATGGCGCGTTCCGCTTCCTCAAAGATCGGCCTGAGCGTTGCGGCGCCCTGGCCTCTTTCTAAAAAGGAGACGCCTCCTTTCCTAAACCGGAGGCTTTTCAAACGAAGCCAGACCCTCACGCGCGGCAAAAGCATGACGGCGAAAAACAGGAATACGGCGGGGACGATGAATTCAGCGCTATTCAGCATGGGAACCCTGCTAACAGAAAAAGCCGCCTGCCCGTGATTGCGGGACAGGCGGCTTTGTTTAACTGCTGCGATATTACAGGCGCGCGCGATCGGACCGGCTCGCCCGGGTCTTCTTTCTATAATCCGGCTTTGGCGCGGATTTCGTCGGCCTTGTTGGTCGCTTCCCAGGTAAAATCGCTGTCTTCGCGGCCGAAATGGCCATAGGCGGCGGTTTTGCGATAAATGGGCCTGAGCAGGTCCAGGTACTCGATGATGGCCCTGGGGCGCAGGTCAAAGACGTCCAGGATGATTTCCCGGATTGTATCCTTGGGAACCACGCCCGTGCCCATGGGGTCCACCATGACGGAGACGGGCTGAGGCACGCCGATGGCGTAGGCCACCTGGACCTCGCACTTTTTGGCCAGGCCCGCGGCCACGATGTTCTTGGCGATATGGCGGCCCATGTAGGAAGCGCTCCGGTCCACCTTGGAGGGGTCCTTGCCCGAGAAGCATCCGCCGCCGTGGCTGCCTTGGCCGCCGTAGGTGTCCACGATGATCTTCCGGCCGGTGAGGCCGCAGTCGCCCATGGGGCCGCCGATGACGAACCGGCCGGTGGCGTTGATGAAGTACCGGGTGTCGCCGTCTATCATTTCAGCGGGAATCACCTTTTTGATGACTTCTTCAATGATCGCTTCCTGAAGTTGGGAGGTGGTCACGTCCGGCTTGTGCTGGGCCGCGATGACGATGGTGTCCACCCGCTTGGGCTGGCCGTCCACGTATTCGATAGTCACCTGGCTTTTTCCGTCGGGACGGAGAAAGTCCAGGGCGCCGTTTTTCCTCACCTTGGCAAGGCGCTTGGTCAGTTTATGGGCGTAGGTGATGGGCATGGGCATAAGCTCCGGGGTCTCGTCCGTGGCATAGCCGAACATCAGTCCCTGGTCGCCGGCGCCCTGCTCCTTGAACTGCGCGGTCTGCTCATCCACGCCCAGGGCGATGTCTTCGGACTGGCGGTCGATGCTGGTGAGCACCGAGCAGGTCTGCCAGTCAAAGCCCATCTGGGAGGAGTGATAGCCGATTTCCTTGATGGTGTTCCGGACGATGTCCGGGATGTCCACGTAGCAGCTTGTGGTGATTTCCCCGGCGATAAACGCCAGGCCCGTGGTCACCAGGGTTTCGCATGCCACCCGGCAGTTTTTGTCCTGGGCCATAATGGCGTCCAGGATGTTGTCGGAAATGGCGTCCGCCACTTTGTCAGGATGTCCTTCGGTCACGGATTCCGAGGTGAAGAAAAATTTGTTGTCGCTCATAAAACGGCTCCCTTCTGTGTTATTTAGACCCTCTCCGTTTGGAAAAGCGTACTTATGTTTAAAAAGAATAAGGAACTAGGGTTCAAGCACTTTATTGTCTATAAGCCGGGTTGCGCCGATCTTGACCGCCAGGGCCATGAGGGCCGGCCCGGCAATGGCTTCCACGTCGTCCAGGGTCGCGGGATCGCACAACTTTGCATAGTCGATTTCAGCGCCCGGAACGGCCAGAATTGTTTCCGAGGCTTTTTCAAGAATGGCCGCCGCGCTTTTTTCCCCCGCCGAGACCATCTCCTGGGCTTGGTTGAGAGATTTGTATAAGGCCGCGGCGTCTTTTCTTTGTTCGGGCGTCAAGTAGGCGTTCCTGGAGCTCATGGCCAGCCCGTCCGGTTCGCGGACCGTGGGGCCGCCTATGATCTCTATGCCGAAGTCCAGGTCCTTGACCATCTGGCGGATGACCGCAAGCTGCTGAAAGTCTTTTTCACCGAAAATCGCCGTATGGGGCCGAACAATGTTGAACAGCTTGGTCACCACGGTGGCGACCCCGCGAAAATGCACGGGCCGGGACAGGCCGCATAAATGATAGGGCAGCTTTTCCAGAGCCACGTAGGTTTGGTAATTGGGGCCGTACATCATTTCGTTATTGGGCATGAATATGGCGTCCACCCCGGCTTCCCGGGCGACCTTTTGGTCCCGCTCCTCGTCCCTGGGGTAGGCGTCCAGGTCTTCGTTGGGGCCGAACTGGGTGGGATTCACAAAAATGCTAAGTACAAGATAATCGCAGAGGCTTCTCCCTTTTTTTAACAAGGACAAGTGCCCCTCATGCAAATAGCCCATGGTGGGGACAAAGGCTATGGTCTTTCCTTCCAGCCTGACAGCTTCGCTACGGGCGGCCATGGCCGCTTTGTCCGAAATGATTTCCAAAGGACTCCTCCAAAAAAAATGAGGTTGCTAAGAAAAAAATACGCTATGGCATTGCAGGCTAAAAGTCAACAAGCCCTCCGGGGCGGGGCGTAAAAGAAATGTCACAAACCAGCGGCGCCTCCGGGGCCTGAAAAGGAGCCTGGGCGGCAGTCTCCCAGTAAACCTTGCCTTTTTTCTCTGATAAAGCTATTTGTCTGATTCCGTCAAGGACTATTCCCAAGTTTTAGCTCGAATTCAAACACCCACGATACCCTAAAACGAGGCGCCGTGAAAACCTTTGGCTTCACCAACCAGGGTGGTCTTTCAAAATATACGGTCCCAGCCCTGGTTTTCACGCTTCTGGCGGTCCACTTTCTGCTCGGGGCGTCCTCCGCAATACGTAAAAGTAACACCTATGACGAAATTGTCCACATTACCGCCGGATTCTCCAACTGGACCCAACAGGATCACCGGGTCGACCCGGTGAGCGGCGCCCTGCCCAAGCGCCTTGCCGCCTTGCCTCTGCTATTCATGGACCTGACGCCGCCAGATCCCCGGTCCTCCGATGTGTTCACGGATTTTTTGTACAACCCGGCTAATCCCGCCGATCAAATGCTCTTTCGAGCCCGGCTCATGATCCTGCTGCTTTCCGTGTGTTTGGGCGGTGCGGTGTTTTTGTGGTCCCGGAATCTGTTCGGCCTCAAAGCGGGATTATTTTCCCTGGCGCTGTATTGTTTTTCCCCCACCATGTTGGCTCACGCCCGGCTGGCGACCTCGGACCTGGCTGCAGCCCTGTTCTTCATGCTGAGCCTGGGGGCTCTGCAAAAGCTCCTGAACCGCCCGGGGCTTGGGTCCTCCCTATTGGCCGGGCTGGCTTTGGGAGGCCTCATGACTTCCAAGCTGTCCTTTTTGATCATATTCCCGGTCGCCGCGTTGCTGGCCGTGATGCATTGGGCCGGGGGAGGGGGCCGCAAAGGGGATCTTTTGAAATTGATGGCCTATACGGCCGGCGCTCTGACCCTGACGGTCTTTACGGTATGGGCGTTATACGGATTCCGCTTTTACGCCGCGCCGGAAGGCGGCCTTTCCCTGGCCGCCGGCCCTTCGGTTTCCGGAATATGGGCTTTGTTGATCAAAAGCAGGATTCTGCCCGAATCTTTTATCATGGGCCTGTGGGACGTCCTCCATAAGTTATCCCTGCGCGACGGGTTCATGAACGGCGCCTATTCCATCAATGGTTGGGCGTTGTTTTTCCCCTTTTGCATAGCCGTAAAAACCCCTGAGCCCGTAATCCTGGCAGCGATCCTGACGGCCGGCGTGCTTTTTGTGCATCGGGGGGATTCCGCAGCCATCCAAACCCGCCCGCTCTGCGTTTTTGTATTGGTTTACATGGCCATGGCAATGAGCGTGGGCGTCAACATCGGCCATCGCTATTTGCTGCCAATATACCCGGCTGTGTTCATATTGGCGGGCGCTCTGATCCATTATTGGGGGGATCGGCCATGGCTCCGCATCGCCGCCCTTGCCTGCCTGATTATCCTTGTTGCCCAGTCCTTATGGATTTGGCCCCATTACCTCTCTTATTTCAACTGGATTTCAGGCGGACCCGGGCGGGGCTATGAACGCCTTGTGGACAGCTCCCTGGATTGGGGCCAGGACCTTCCGGCCCTGAAGGAGTGGCAGGATAATAGGGCGGACGACCTTCCGGTTTATCTTTCCTACTTCGGCACCGCACTGCCAGGGCATTTCGGGGTTCGCGCCGAAAAAATCGCTCCCATGACCCTGGACGAGCCGGGAATTCCGGCTTTGAAGCCAGGCTGGTATTGCATCAGTGCGACCTATTTGCGGCAAGTGTACACCGGCGCGTTGGGGCCGTACAACCAGCCTTTTGAAGCCAAATATCAGGATTTAACCCGAATGGTTCAGGATCTGGGCTTGGGGAAAATTGGCAATCCAAACCCGGCGCAGGCGGAAATCATCGCCAGGTTCCGGCGCGCCCGCTTCGCAAGACTTTGCCATGTCCTGGGCCAGCGACGCCCCGACGCCATGGCCGCGTACTCCATTTGCATATACAAGGTGGATCAAGACGAGTTGCATAGAGCGTTATTTGAGCCCATGGACGGGCTGCCCAAAACCCGTATGGTCAAAGGAGCGGGAGACTATACCTTGTTCTAAATGCCTCAAAGAAGGCTCTGTACAGAAAACCAATCCCTTATGCATTCCGCAAACAAGGCGTAGCCCCTGGCGTTGGGGTGGAAGTCTTTCTCCCAATACAGCGATGCGGGAGGCGTCTCCGCAACGTCAACGCGTTTTTTTAGACAGGGCAATATGTCGCATACGGGAACGCCGTTTTGATTTATCTGTGCGCCCAATGCGTCCAGGTTTTGAGCGTATTGACCAGCTTGCAATTCGTGCAAATGAGGCTGTAAAACCACGGCCAGCTTAAATCCTTTTTCGCATCCGGCCGCGTCCATTTCCCGCACCAGAGCAGTAACTTTTTGCCTGGCTTCTTCATTGGCCTTCATGTGTTCCCGGGGCGATAAAAGCAGCCAGTCCCAGCTGAAAACCCGCATGGCCAGCAGCCGCGCCAACCTGCTTTGGGCGAACAAGGGCTCCCAGGCCGGAGCCTCTTTGTAAAATACCTTATTATGCGGCAAAAAACGTTCTTCGCCGCCCCGGGCCATGACGTCCGTGACGTCAAAGGAGTTGAGGGCCAGGATGACCAAATCCGGAGTAAACCGCATCAAACGTTCTTCCAACAGGCGGCGGCTATAAAAAGGATCGCTGCCCGCTGCCCCGCCCATGATGACTTCTACAGACGCCTCGGCGCCGGAGTTCAGGGATTGCTCAAGAACTTTGGGCCAGGATTCGTCCAATAGGGCGCCTTGCCCTTCCGTGAAAGAGTCTCCCAGGACGATGATGCGCAGGGCCCCCGGCGGTTTTGCCGCCGCATGGTCCTTGTCCCGTATTCCCAGGGAATTGGTTTTAAGGGGAAAGTTGAACTCCGGCTGGGCGTACGCCATGTGGGCGTTGGCCGGCCTGACCATGAGCTGCGAGGCGCATCTCACTGCATAAGGGGAGACGTATTCGCCCCCGTTACGCTCCTCCCAGGTTGCGTAAGCGCCCAATGCGCGCAGCTCAAGCTCCGCCAGGATGATCAGCGCCAGGCTTGCAACAAGGAAAACAAGAAGCGTTTTGGTTGATTTTTTCATAGGTTTAAGGCAAGATGATCGAAATTATCCAAGCAGTTAGTACCATGGCGTCGACGCTAAATCAATTAAACTCACTTGATTTGGAGTCGGTTGGTCCGGTTTTCTTTGAGGGGGTCTCGCAGAAACCAATTTTACGGGCATGCGCGGCGGAACGGCTATTGCGGCGCTTCATGCCAGGGAGCATTTTCATGAATATTCTGGACGCAGTGCGAGCAAGGAAAAGCATCAGGAACTTTTTGCCGGATCCGGTCCCCAAAGACCTGCTGTCAGGCATTCTTGAAGACGCCTGCCGGGCGCCTTCCGCAAACAACACCCAGCCCTGGGAGTGTTTTATGCTGGGCGGAAACGTTTTGGAAGAGGTCCGCCAAACCAATCTGGAGCAACTGCGGGCCGGAGTTTTTCCGGAACCGGAAAGCGTCCTGATTGACTGGCCGAAGGACTCGGTCTATCGCACCCGCCAAGTGGATCTTGCCATAGAGCTTTTCCGCCTTATGGACATTCAGCGGGACGATCACGAAGGCCGGGCCAAATGGATGGAAAGGGGCTTCGGCTACTTCAACGCTCCCGCCGCGTTGATCGTCGTCGCCGACAAATGCCTGCCCGAAACCGGCCCTCTGCTGGATATCGGCTGCTTTTTGCAGACCTTCTGCCTGCTTTGCACGGCCAACGGCCTGGGCACCTGCATTGAGGACCAAGGCGTCATGTACTCCAAAACCCTGCGCCAAATCGTAGGCATCCCCGACGAAAAACGAATCATCATGGCCGTGGCCGTGGGATATCCGGACTGGGATTTTCCCGCCAACGCCATCAAGTCCTCCCGGGTTTCGGCCAACGACCTCACCACCTGGGTCGGCTTTGACTGATTTCTACCCAAGGCCTTAAGAAGCCCATAAAATTCATAGGAAAAAATCAATCGGTTTTCCCTTTTTTGAGGGAAAGCCGATTTTTTTTGCCGGCTCCCCACAAATATTATCATTCATATCTCCAGCATATCTTTAACATATTCAGAAACTTCCACGGATTAATTCCTTTTGGTATTGATAACATGCTGCAAATACAGGGCTAATTTTGAAGCGCCCCGTCTTGTGGAATTCCCTAAAGATTTCTCTCTCCTGTTCCGATGTCCTTAAAAAGCAGTGATTTTTTGGGGCGCAACCCCACGGTTTCAACGCACTAAACTTGGCAATTGAGGCTCTTTGACAAATGGCCCGGATCAACGAACCGGGAGCGCTTTTTCCTGAGTAGCGCCATCATGCACAATCGTCTCTTTTTGCCAAACCTGCCGCAAGGCAGGGACGGAAAGCTCCGGGTCCCTCAGCAGGGGGACGGCCGAGCCGCCGGCGGAAAGACAAAGCCAAACCTGCTGCGAGGCAGGGACGGAAAGCCACGGGTCCCATAAACAGACATGCGGATAGCCGGGTTACCATTAGCATCACTGCTGAAGGAGACATCATGAGAAAACATGTGTTCTGCGCTGTCCTTCTGGTCGGCGCGCTGCTCGCCATTCCGGCTATGGCGGAAAAAATTGAACTTACCGACATGGAACTGGCGGAGATATCCGCGCAGGGATGGGGACCTGAGGTAGATATTGCCTCCAGCGTTTACACGGAATCGGTGAGCGATCTTGTCAGAACCCCCGAACTCTTTACAACCCCCTTTACGCAAGACCAGCACGGCATGGAGTTGACTATCGCGCCAACAACGATAAGCATCGACTCCATCACGGCGGACACGGATTTCGGCACATTCATCATAGGGGACTTGAAAATGAACGTGTCGGCGAAAGTGACCGTACTTTACTGAAAACTTTTGCTTTGCTTCTTCTTACGGCATGATGGCGCTACTGAGGAAAAAGGCCAAAATCAAGCCTGCGAGGCCCATCGCGGGCTTTTTTGCGTTTAAGGGGCGTGCAAATCAATCATTGATGAGGCGACCTGGGGTGATTAAGGCGCTTGCCGTTGGGTTTCGCAAGCTCCACCCAACCTACGTTTTAATTTATAAATTATCAATAAATTGAAAATGTTATTGTAAAAATTGTAGGTTGGGTAGAGCATTCCTGATTCGGTTTTTTCCGCCAATCGGACTGATACAATGGAAACGAAGTTTGTCCGCCGGAGTCCTTATCGCGAAACCCAACAAAAAAGATTAAAACCCCGATTGCTGCTTATAATACAATTTCCCTAAACTCGCCCGTTTTGGTCTCCACCAGGCAAAAGCCCGACTTGCCCTGCATGCCCATAAGCTCCCCCGGATTGATGAGCAAGGTCTTGCCGATTTTTTCCGCATGATGGGCGTGGGTGTGGCCGTAGCAGACCACGTTGTACTCCTGTTTGCCGGCCAGGCCGTCGGCCGCCTCCCGGTAATGGGTGAAAGCCACGGGATCGCCCCCCGCGTCCACCTTGCCGAAAAGCCCGTGAAAGGTGATGTTGCCAACCTCCGCCGCCACTTTCATGAGCAGAAAATGATCGCCGTCGTTGTTGCCGAAAACGGCATGGACCGGGACGCTCACCTTGCTCAGTTCAAACAGCATGAACGGAGCCACAATGTCTCCGCAATGGATGACCATTTCCGCCCCTTCCCCGCGAATGCGGGCCGCGGCTTCCTTCATCTTTAAAATGTGATCGTGGCTGTCGCTCATTACGGCTATCAACATGTTCGGATCTCCTTGGCCGGGCGCCTCGTGCTTATTGGGTGAGAAAATTTCAGCATTATGATGGGTACAAGATACCACGGCCCAGCCGCGCTGTAAATTCCGTAAAATGGGCGCCTTTTTGATCGCCTGTAACCCACGAGGATGACGGCGGGCATCAGCGGGGGCAGGGCGGCCCAGGCAAGGCTTTTTTTTGCCTGGGTTCGAAGAACAAAAGGCGCGGCCGGGAAAGAAGGCGGAAATTGGGTGCGATCGGCGGGCGCATGAACTCGGTGGAATCCATGCTTTCGTTTTTTTGGGGATTGGGCGTTCGGCCCTTGCTGATTAAAGGTTTCCATCAATTCAAAGGCCGCTCCTACTGCGCTGCGCGCCCAGGCAGGATACTGCTCTGCCTGGGTTACCCATCATCGGGGGCGGCATAGATCATCGTTCCTGCAAGGGCGACCTGTTTTTCAGGATCGCACGCAAGCAAGGGCCCGGCATCCTTTGGAGTCAAGGGGGACTGCGCCGTCATCCGGTGGATCCTGAACTGTGTTTTATCGGCTGTGAATTGGCTGTAACCGGCTAGGGAAGTAAAAATGGATAGGTCACAGGGCGGGGAAAAACAAAACTACTTTCCCCGGGGAAATGGCAGAGGCCGAAGCCCCTGCGATTGTCCCCGGTTAAAATGCTGGATCAATAAGCATTAATCAACGAATGTGCGCGTACTCAGGTTTTAGCCCGGCAGTACGCGTTTGATGGCTGCGGTGATGTCTTCCGCGGAAGCCGGTTTGGGAATGTAGTCGTCGGCTTCCATGCTCATGCCGTCATAATGCGAATAGCGGGTGGATGTGACGTGGGACGCCACAGCCGTGAGCATGACGATGGGGATATCCTGGTATTTTTCGTCGGATTTAAGCTCCGAGCACACGGCGTAGCCGTCTTTTTCAGGCATCATAACATCCAGGACGATGGCGTCCGGGGGGCTTTCCTTGACCTTGTCAATGCCCTCGACTCCATCATAGGCCGTCTCCACCGCATAACCTTCCTTTTCCAGGTAAGATTTGACTATGGCGCAGAAATCAGGCTCATCGTCAACCACAAGAATTCTCTTTTTGTTTGCCATGTGTGTTCCTCCTTGTAATTAGAACAGATTCAACCTACCTGAAACACGGCGCCTGACTTGATCAGGCTATGGCGGGCCAGGGGTGAGACCCTGCCCGTTTTGTTCAGGCTAATCAACCTCGGGCCTGGGGTACAACCCGGCGCCCTCGACCAGTTCGGGCACCTTTTCCTCCCATTCGATTGCCATGACATGGAATCCGGCTACTCCTTTCACCTCTTTCAGCCGTTGCATAGTTTCTATGCAAATTTTGATCCCTTCGTCGGCCTGCTTCTCCTTGGGAGTGTCGGAAAGACGCTTCACAATCTCGTCCGGCACGTCCATCCCGGGAACCCGATTTTTCATGTAGCGGGCCATACCCGCTGATTTCATTGGGGTTACTCCCGCCAGGATGAAGACTTTTTCGGTCAATCCCCGATCCCTGGCGATCTCCAGCCATTTTTCAAATTTTTCCACATTATAGATGCACTGGGTCTGGATGAACTCAGCCCCGGCTGCGATCTTTTTGGCAAGCCTGGGTACTCTTACCTCAAAGGGATCAGCGAAGGGGTTGGCCGCCGCGCCTACAAATATTTTGGGAGGACCGGCGATGTCTCCGCCCCCCAGAAATTTCCCTTCATCCCGCATGTGGCGCACGGTCTGCACCAGTTGCATGGAGTCCAGGTCGTGGACGTTCTGGCCCGTGGCGCAGTCTCCAAAGCTCTGGTGGTCGCCCGAAAGGCAGAGCATGTTGTTCACGCCGAATGCCGCCGCCCCAAGGATGTCCGACTGCATGGCGATGCGGTTTCTATCCCGGGTGACCATCTGAAGGACGGGCTCCAGGCCCATGAGCTTGATCTTGATGCAAGCGGCCAGACTGCACATGCGCGTGACGGAGGTCTGATTGTCCGTCACATTGATGGCGTCCACGCAGTCTTTGATCAGATTGGCCTTTTCCTCGATTTTATCGAGGCTCGTGCCGCGCGGAGGACCGCATTCACTGGTAACCGCAAGATGTCCCGCCTTGAGAATTTTTTCCAGCTTGCTTTCGGTGTTCAGGCTCATGATTGCACGTCCTCCTTCACCACTTTTCGGGGGCCTCCGGCCCTGTCCGTAGACCAGTCCTTGAGAGGGGCGATCTGTTCGTATTCGTCCATCTTGCCCAGGGCTGTCAGGCGATCCACAATCAGTTGCCAGGCGCAATCCACTTCCTTGCTGATTTCGCACTTGCCGTTTGTGGATCCGCCGCACGGACCGTTAAGCACCCGCTTGGCGCATCGGGACACGGGGCAGATGCCGCCGGTCTTGGCCAGGACGCAGGCGCCGCAGGCCTGGCACCTTTCGGTCCAGAGCCCCCGTTCCTCCGTGGCGCCCAAAAAGCAGGTGTTGACCCCGGGCAGCACCACGGTGGCAAGATATTTTTCCGCCGTAAACTGCACGCCCACTCCGCAGGCCAGAGAAAGGATAGCGTCGTAAGTGTCGGCGATGTCCCGGATTTCCTCCAGGTACTCGTGATCGCACTGGCGCTCCAGAGTCCTCTCGTCGATCTGGATCTGCCGGCCCTGCTTGGCGAAATACATCCGCAGGGCCGAAGCCAGGACGCCCACCTCCTTTTTCCCCCCGGCTTCGCAAACCGTTACGCACTCATTACAGCCCAGGATCAGCAGTTTCTTGCAATCCTTCACCGTGTCAATAATTTCTTCCATGGGTTTGGGTGATGCAACAATCATGGGTAAAAGCCCCTCCTTTCCAGGCGCTATGCCGCTTCGCCCTTTTTAGCCAGCTTCATGGGATTGGGACCCAGTTCGCGGATTTTTTCCGTCATCTCCCTGGCGAAGGCGGCGAATTTAGGGCCTTCCGCGGACGACAGATTGTACATCTGCACCCTTTGCCCGCCCATGCCCACGGAGTCCAGGACCTTCTGGGCCTGGAGAACCCGTTTTTTTGCGCGGAAGTTGCCGTTGTTATAAAGGCATTCCCCTTCCATGCACCCCACAACGTAGGCTCCGTCAGCGCCTTTTTCGATGGCCCTTAACAAATGGATGACATCAATTTTCCCGGTGCAGGGCGCCCGGATGACTTTGATGTTCGCCGGATACTCAAGTCGCATGGACCCAGCCAGGTCCGCAGCCGAATATCCTCATTGGTTGCAGCAAAAAGCCACAATGATCGGTTCGAAATCCTGGGTCATAAAACTCCCTCCAATAAGGCTTCCACCTTGCTTAATATTTGTTCGTCCTCATACCAGTTAAGCCGGATGGCCTTGGCCGGGCATTCGGAGGCGCATACTCCGCACCCCTGGCACAGGGCCGGGTCTATGATGCTTTTTCCCGTTTCATCGATTCTGGGCACGCTAAAGGGGCAGGAACGCACGCAAATCAGGCAGGAGGCGCATTTTTCCTGCTCCACCACCGCCTTGACCGCCGACAGGGTCAGGCTGTCCTGGGACAAGAAGGTGGTCGCCCGGGAGGCCGCAGCCAAAGCCTGAGCCACGCTTTCGGACAAGAGCTTGGGGCTGTGGGCCGTGCCGCACACGAAAATGCCTTCCGTGGTCATGTCCACGGGGCGCAGCTTGACGTGGGCCTCCATAAAATATCCGTCCGCGTTCCGGGGCGCTTTCATGATGGTGGAAAGCTCCTCGGTCTCCTCGGGAACCATGCCAGCGGACAGGATCAGGTTGTCCGCCGCCAATTGCAGGCGTTTGCCAAGTACAAGATCCCTGAAGGTTATCAACACGCCTTCTTCCGAGGCTTCCACAACAGGAGGTTCGTCCTGGTGGAACCGGAAGAACATGACGCCCAGCTTGCGGGCCTCCTGGAAATAGTCCTCCATGGTCCCGTAGGTGCGGATGTCCCGGTAAAACACGTAGACCTCGGCGTCGGGATTGGATTTTTTGATGTGAAGCGCGTTTTTGACGGCCGCCTGGCAGCAGATGCGGCTGCAGTTGGGGTTCTCCTCGTTTCGGGATCCCACGCACTGGATCATGGCGACTACGCCCATATCCATGGCTGCGTCCGGGCTGTCCGCCAGCAGGCGGGAGAGCTCCACCTGGGTCAGAACCCGGTCGTCCTCGCCGTAAAGGAATTCCTTGGGCTGGTACTCCTTGGCGCCGGTGGCCAGAATCACCGCGCCGTGGTCGATCTTCCGTTCATACATGCCCGGGCCCACCAGAACCTCCGTGGTGAAATTGCCCTTGAATCCGGAAAATCCCACAACCAGGGAATCGGTCAGCACCTGGATCTTTTCATGGTCCAAGACCTTTTCAACCAAAGGCTCCAGGCTGTCGGCGATAGTCACGCCTTCGATGGTCTTGGTCAGCTTCAGGGCCATGCCGCCAAGCCGGGTTTCCTTTTCCAAAAGCACCACCTCAAAACCCTGGTCTCCCAGGGCCAGGGCGGCGGTCATGCCGGCGACGCCCCCTCCTACAACCAGGCATCTGCGGTTGACCGAGAGCTTTTTCTCCTCCAGGGGGTCCAAAGTGGCGGCCCTAGCCACGGACATGCGCACCAGATCCTTGGCCTTTGCCGTCGCCTGTTCAGGCGTGCTGGAATGGCACCAGGAGTTCTGGTTGCGGATGTTGGCCATTTCGAACAGGTATTTGTTGAGCCCGGCCTTTTGGAGCGTGTCCATGAAGATGGGCTCGTGGGTCTTGGGCGTGCATGAGGCCACAACCACCCGGTTGATGTCGTGTTCTTCGATGAGCTCCTTCATGGAGTCCTGGGCGTCCTGGCTGCAGGTGAACAGGTTGTCGCCCGAGTACACCACGTGAGGCAGGGAGGCGGCGTACTCCTGCACGGCCGGGACGTCCACAATGCCGGCGATGTTGATGCCGCATTTGCAGACAAACACGCCGATGCGCGGCTCCTCCTGGGAGACGTCCTTTTCCGCGGGCATCTCCACGGATTTGGTCAGGGTGTCGCGGCTTTCGGCCAGGGCGGTCCCGGCGGCGCATGCCGCTGCGCTGGCTTCGGTCACGCTGGTGGGGATGTCCTTGGGACCTTGGAACACGCCGCACGCGAAAACGCCCTCCCTGGTGGTGGCCACAGGGGCGAACGGCGTGGTGACGGCGAAATTATGCTTATCCACTTCCACGCCCAGGCGCTCGGCCAACTCGCCCACGTCCTTTTGAACCTGAAGGCCCACGGACAGGACGACCATGTCAAAGACTTCCTGCTGCACGTCTCCGTTTTCGTCCGCGTACCGGATTTCCAGGTCCCTGGTGTCCTTCAAGTCCTCGATGGTGTGGACCCTGGCCTTGATGAACCGGACTCCTTCCTTGTCCCTGGCCCGGTTCAGGTATTGTTCGTAGTCCTTGCCGAATGTGCGCATGTCCATGTAGAAGATGGCGCAGTCCAGATCCTCCTCGGAATGCTCCTTGGCGATCATGGCGTCCTTGCAGGCGTACATGCAGCACACCGAACTGCAGTAGGTGTTTCCGCACCGGTTGTTGTCGCGGGAGCCCACGCACTGGAGCCAGGCGATTTTTTTCGGCTCCTTATGGTCCGACGGCCTGGCCAGATGCCCCATGGTGGGGCCGGAGGCCGAGAGAATGCGCTCAAACTCCAGGCTGGTCATGACGTTGGGGTTGATCCCGTATTGGTAGAATTCCCGGAACGGCGCCGGGTCGAAAGGTTCGCTGCCCGGGGCCAGGATGACGGATCCCACCTGGATTTCCAGGTCCTTGTCTTTTTCGTCATGCTGAACCGCTCCGGCGAGACAGGCCTCCACGCACTGGTAGCATTCGGAGCACACGCCGCATTTGAGGCAGCGCTGGGCTTCCTCCAGGGCTTCCTGCTCGTTGTAGCCGCAGTGAACTTCGTCAAAGTTGCCGGACCGCGCTTCAGGCAGCAGACAGGTCATTTCCACCCGTTCCTTTACAGGCTCGTCAATGACTTCCGGCTTGTAGAAATCCCAGTCCTCCTCCCGGCCTTCCAGCATGTCCAGGCCGTTGATGAAGCGGTGAATGCTTTCCGCAGCCTTTTTGCCGCTGGCCACGGCGTCCACCACGCTTTTGGGGCCATAGAATGCGTCCCCGCCTGAAAACACCCAATCAAGAGGCGTCTGCAGGGTGGCGGGATCAGCCTCCAGGCCGCCGCGCGGAGTGACCGAAATGCCCTGGCCGTCGGTGTACGAAAGATCCGCGGACTGGCCGATGGCCACGATAATGGTATCCGCGCCCATGGCCGTGCAGTCTTCCGAATCGTATTGGGGATTAAACCGGCCCTGTTCGTCGAACACGCAGGTGCAGGCCATGAACTCCAGGCCTGTGACTCTGCCGTTTTGCACCTTGAATTCCTTGGGGCCGAAGCAGTTTACAATGTCGATTTCGCTTTCCAGGGCTTCCTGGACTTCATAATCCCAGGCCGGCATTTCCTCCCGGGATTCCAGGCAGACCTGGCGGACGCTTTCCGCGCCCAGGCGTTTGGCCACCAGGGCCACGTCAATGGCCACGTTGCCGCCGCCGATGACGACCACCCGCTTGCCAAGCTCCACGTCCTTGCCCAGGGCCGTATCCCGCAAAAAGTCCACGCCCTGGATGATGCCGTCCGCATCTTCGCCCGGAACATTCAGCGCCCGGCCTCCATGGAGGCCCGTGGCCAGGAACACGGCCTGATACCCATCGGCTTTCAGGCTGTCCAGGGTGACGTCCGTTCCAAAAGACACGCCGGTTTTGATTTCCACGCCCATGTCCGTGACGGTCTTGACTTCCGCGGCAATGACCTCGCGGGGCAGGCGGTATTCGGGGATGCCCACGGCCATCATGCCGCCGACCACGGGCAGTTTTTCAAAAATCGTGACCTTGTATCCCCGCTGGGCCAGGAAATAGGCGGTGGTCAGCCCGGCCGGGCCCGCGCCCACAATGGCGACTTTTTCGTCCCTGGCTTCCTCCACCTGAGGGACGAAGCGGTCTTGAAGTTCAAAGTCGTGATCCGCCAAAAAGCGGTGCAGGTATTGGATGGCAAGCGCCTGGTCCGCCCCGCCGCGCGTGCATTCCCCTTCGCAGGGATGGTGGCAGACGCGGCCGCAAACGCCGGGAAAGGGGTGCTCCTGCTTGAAGAGCTTGAGCGCTTCCTCGTACTTGCCTGCATTGATGAGCGCAATGTAGCCCTGGATGCTCACATGGGCCGGACAGGTGGCCTTGCAGGGGGCCGTCCCCATTTTGGTGATGGCGTAGGCGCCCGGAATGGCCTGGGCGTATCTTTTAAACGCGGCCTTCCTGTCCATGAGCGACTCGTTGAATTCGTCAGGCAGGCTGATGGGACAGGCCTTGGCGCATTCGCCGCAGCTGGTGCATTTATCCAGGTCGATAAAACGCGCCTGCTGGTGGACCTTGGCGGTAAAGTTTCCGCTTTCCCCTTCAAGCTCCTGCAGTTCCGCACCTGTGATCAACTCGATGTTCAAATGCCGGCCGACCTCGACCAGTTTGGGTGAGATGACTCACATGGTGCAGTCGTTGGTGGGGAAAGTCTTGTCCAGCCGGGCCATGAGCCCTCCAATGGCCGATGACTTTTCCACCAGGTAAACGTAGTATCCCGAATTGGCCAGATCCAGGGCGGACTGCATGCCTGCAATCCCGGCCCCCACGACCATTACGGAACCCGTTGCTTCCTTTTTGTCAGGTCTGCTACCGGTCATTCTATTTCCCCCCAGCGTGTTTGCCCCAGCTTGTATTGGGGTCGTCTTGTTCCACGTCCTGCGCTTCGGTGGGTTTGAGGTTGAGGACCTGGGGCAGCATGTGCTCCCAGCCCAATGTCGCTATCATTACCCCGTCCAATCCGGCGTTTTTGGCCGCCTGGATGGTGTCCGCGGCGATCTGGGCGCATTCCCTTCCCTTGTCGGACGCGCTCATGATGCGCTTGATCAGGGCGTCTCCCACGGAAACGTGGTCGGAATGCCGGTCTATGTACCGGGCCATGCCCACGGATTTCAGCAGCAGAACGGTGGGCAGGACCTTGACTTCGGCCCGGGGCGCCTTTTCCATGAAGTCGCTCAGGTCGCTCATATTAAATACGGGCGGAGTGATGAAGAACTTGGCGCCCGCATCTATTTTGCGCTTCATTTCATCAATTTCCAGTTGCAGGGCCTTGCCCTTCACCCCTGCGTTGACCGTGGAGCCGCAATAAAAGGACGGGGCGCCGGCCAGGTCCACTCCGGCCATGTCCTTGCCCTGGGTCATGCCCCGGACGGCTTTAAGCAGCTCGATCAGGTCTATGTCGTATACAGCCGAGGCCTGATGGTGGTCCCCAAAGCTGGGGTCCTCTCCAGTCACCGCCATGACGTTCTGCACCCCGATGGCGCCCGCCGCCAGCAAATCCGCCTGCAGGCCCAGCCGGTTTCTATCCCGGCAATTGACCTGCATGACCGTGGGCAGCCCCTTGGACTGCAGGATCAGGGAGGCGCCCAGGGAACTCATGCGCATGACTGCGCTGTTCATTTCCGGCACCACAAAAGCGTCCACCTGGTCTTTTACCCTGATTGCGTTTGCAGTAAAATCAGTGACATCCACCCCTTTGGGGGGCTCCATTTCCGCCAGGACAATGAATTGTCCGGCCTCAGACTTGTCTCTAAGCTGCATACATAATCCTCCGGAAGATGAATTAGACACGCCTACAGCGCCAAGGCGACTAACCGGGCCGGCGGCTTCACGTTCACGCCGCACCTGCTATTTTTTCTACATATTAACTTAACGGGGTATAACCGAGTTCGAAAAAGAAGCCTTGGTCCCGGCTTCCCTGGCGCTTAAAATCCGTCCGTTTAGGAATTTTAATTGTCAGTCTTCGTTGGGCCGGATTCCGTGAACGCGTTGTTCGGGAATCCCTCCTTTTGTATGGTTTGACGAGGAATTGTTTGCTTTTCGCGATTTCCGTAAGGCCGTGAAAGGTATAACCCATTACTATTGTTGAAAATCAAACAATCTGCCTGCAACAAAACCTTGCAAAAGGGAAAGAGGTCATCGTTTCAGTTATAAGAAGAGCAAGTTGATGGATTAGACTGCAAACCAGGGGAGTAATGCTTTCGGACAAGTTGGAATTAACTGAACAGTATTGAAACAGAGAGTGAGGTAAGCAGTCCGAAATGAATGGGATGGATCATGTAAGGCTTGATGATTTCCCGTACCCCCTTGGATAACTATGTCCAAAGTCCGTTTCTTGATTAAAAGAATATACCATCTTTTATGAACAGGCAAGCAATTCCTGCAATAATAATAAATTTTGTCGAAGCGTTATAAGCGTCCCTTTATCCTGAAAAAAAGCATAAGTGCATGTTCCGCCAATGAATTTTGTACTACAACGTGGTACTTATGATACTGAATTGACGAGTTCTCGTCCAGGCGTTTAAACGCGATTTAACCAATTCGGGGTCCGTTGCGTCCGGTTATGCAGCCTTTAACTCAGGCCGTGTTTCTGGCGCCTTGTTTGCACGGTCTTCAACCAGGATGAACCGGTTTATGACAACCTTGCCACCTCGTATAACGGCATGGTAATCTATTAACATATCAAATATACAGCCAGGAAGGCGGCCCTGCCTGCAGTTTCTGTAATTGGGGGCGGACAATCGCCCCGTGGGGGAACTCAACATGATATTTTCAGGGGAACTAGATAAGTTCAATAGCGCAGATCTTCTTATGATTCTCGGTCAAATGGAAAAGGAAGGCCATTTGACGGTGACGCTTGGCGGCGACTCCTTATTTATAGGAATCAGAGACGGCAGAATTTTGACGGCCTACGGCGCGCAAGCGGATTCCAAGTCCTTTCGCTCCCTGATATGGCGGAGGCTTCTGGATAAGGGGCGTTTGTCCATGGTCAGCAGGATCAAGGAGGAAACCGGCCTGCCCCTGACCCATATTCTGGAGGCCATGCAGGTTGCGAACAACAAAGCCGTTTCCAAGGTCCTCGAGCAGGGCGTGCGCGAAGTGCTGTTCCAGTTTTTGCTGCTGAAATATGGCCATTTTCACTTTTCCGATGTTTTGACAGGCGAATCCTCCCAGGAAGGCCTTTCCATTCAGGGGGTGATCCTGGACCTGCTCCATCGTGTGGACGAGTGGAACGAAACCGTCAAGCGCATCGGCCCCGTCTCCCGTCAGGTCAGCCTGACTGACGAAGGCCGCATGGCCATGGACCTGCCTCCGGACGTCCAAGCGGTCATGGAACTGGCCGAAGAGCCCAAGTCCATGGAAACGATCCTGAAGCTGGCGCCCATGCCCAGCTTCACGGCCTTGCAGGCCATGACTCAGGCCCATGAGTCGGGATGGGTGGCTTTTGGAAAATCCAACGAGGAATCCCCGGCCCCGGAACACTCGCAGCCAGACCCCTTGTACGACAAGTTCCGGCAGTCCTTTGAAAAAATCGTCCTTTCCATGGAATTGGAGCCCAAAGTGGCGGCGGTCGCCGCATTCTGCCAGGAAAACTTTGACCTGACGCTTATCATTCGGGCGAAACACGGCGTTATGAACATGGTCACTCAGTTTTTCTCCCACGAAGACCCTAACGAAGGCAAAATGGACATCCCCGTGCCGGACCGCGATTTACGGAACAACCCGGTTTTTTCGTGGGTCCTGGACTCGGGTGCCCCTTTTGTGGGCGAAATTTTTTTTACGGACCTCTTTGAAGGCATCGCGGAAATGCCTGTTTTCGGGCAGTGCGGCATCATTCCCGTGGAAAACTCGGAGCGGAGCCAGATACTGGCCTTTGTCGCCTCTCAGGAAGAGTCCATGGGCATGAGCCCTTTTCATTTCCTGGAGCTCATCGGTTGGCTGGTGAGCCCCACGCCGGAAAACACCTTGACCGGCAAACAGCCCGAGCCTTTGCCTCCGGAAATTGTCAACACCGCTTCCCAAGCCATTCCCCGTTCCCTGGCCAGAGACAAGGCCAGCGTCATTGTGGAGGCGATCGAGGACCTTCCCCCCATGCCCCGGGTGGTGACCAAGGCCCTTGAGTTGTTGGGGGACCCGGACTCCTCCTTAAAGAACCTTGCGGAAGCCCTGAACAAAGATCCCGCTCTGGTGGCCAGAATCATCAGGGTGAGCAACTCCGCCCTGTACAGCCGGGGCGAGCGCATCACCAACCTGAATGTGGCCCTTTCCCGCCTTGGGCAAAAGGCGGTGCGCAGCGTCGTGTTGATCACCTCCGCCAATTTTGTGTTTTCCTCGGTCAAACAATCTTCGGCCATGTTCGCCCAAAACCTGTGGCTTCATTCCATGGAATGCGGCCTGGCCGCCCGTTGCGCGGCCAGGGCCGTGGGTTATCAGGATCCGGAAGCGGCAATGGCCGCTGGAGTCTTGCATGATATAGGGAAATTAGCTATATTGCTGCGTTTGCCGGAGCAATATCCGGTCATTCGAAAAAGGCAGGCCATGGCTCAGATTGTGAGCGCGGAAGCGGAAAAGCAGATCCTGGGTTTCGACCACTCCATGATCGGCGAAATGCTGCTTAAAAAATGGGGCCTGCCGGAAAGCCTTGTGCGGTGCGCCAAGCATCACCACAAGCCTTTTCAGGCGGAAGAGGACAGCCTGCTTGTCCACATCGTCGCGTACGGCAATGTCCTGAGCCACATGTTCGGGAGCGGCCTGGCCGACGTAAAGCAATTCAACCCACTGGGCATGGTGGATATTCTCAGCGCCTTGGGGCTGGGAACCAAGGACAATCAGGAGCTTGTGGAAGAAGTTAAGGAATCCTTTAAACATATTGATTTCGAGTGAAGAGAGGCCCTATGTCAAAAGACCTGAAAAAAATGTATAAAACCGTTGTGGGCGACCACTTTCCTCCGCAGATGGAAATCAGCTTTGTGGATGAAGAGCAAAGGCAGACCCTTTTTTATGAAAAGGTCTCCTGGGAAATCGCCGGGGAAGCCAAAGGTCTTCGCTACGGCGAAAACCCCGGCCAGGAAGCGGCCCTATATAAATTGGCGAACGGCAATCTGGCTTTGGGCGACGCCAAGACCATCGCCCCCGGCCAATACCTGGCTTCGGACATTGAACTGCTGCAATCCGGAAAGCACCCGGGAAAAACCAACCTGACCGACGCTGACAACTCCCTGAACATCCTCCGTTATTTTACGGACAGACCCGCTGCGGTCATCGTCAAGCACAACAACCCCTGCGGCGTGGCTTTGGGCATCAGCCTGGAAACCGCCTACCTGAACGCCTACATGGCGGACCGGGTGGCTGCTTTCGGCGGCTGCATTGCTTTGAATCGTCCCGTGGACAAGGCCACGGCCGAAGCCATTGCGGCCCAGTACGCCGAAGTGGTGGTGGCGCCCGGGTACGAAGAAGGCGCCCTGGATATCCTGGCTAAACGGAAAAACCTCCGGGTCATCGCCATCAATAACATCGAACGCCTTTCCTCCTTTGTCGGCCAGCGCGTGGTGGATTTCAAGAGCCTGATCGACGGCGGCGTGATCGTCCAGTGGTCTTTCGTGCCCGAAACCCTGAAAAAGGAAGACTTGAAACTGGCCGAAACCGAATACAAGGGCCAAAAATACAGCATCAACCGCAAGCCCACCGAGGCTGAACTGGAAGACCTTTTGTTCGGCTGGCTGGTGGAATCGGGCATTACGTCCAACTCCGTCATCTACGTCAAGGACTGCGTGACCGTGGGAATCGGAACCGGAGAACAGGACAGAGTGGGCGTGGCCCAGATCGCCAGGGATAAAGCGTACCGTAAACTGGCGGACCGCTATTGCTTCAACATGCACGGCATTCCCTATAACGAATTGCAGGATGCTGAGAAAAAAGGCGAGATCGACGCCCGTGTGGCCTTGGAAAAGGGCGGTTTAATCGGCTCGGCCATGGTTTCCGACGCCTTCTTCCCCTTCCGCGACGGCGTGGATGTGGGCATTCAGGAAGGCGTGACCTCCGTGGTTCAGCCCGGCGGCGCCATGAACGACCATGAAGTCATCAGCGCCTGCAACGAGTCTGACGTGACCATGGTGTTCACGGGACAGAGAAGTTTCAAGCACTAACGCAAATTCCCAATAAAAGCAAGCACAACCGCCCGGCGGCTGCCTTTGCGGCGCCGGGCGGACATTGGCCCAAAAGCAGACGCCGCTCCACCATCAACTCCACCTGAATCAATGCGAAAGGCCCAACCAATGCAGCCCCCCGGAGGAGGCGTTATGCCGGACCAGGATAAATCCTCACCCCCCCCCGTTAAAAGCTCCATGGACTCTTTTCTGGCCAGGTTAAGAAAGGCCCCCGATGGATGGACCATGGAGAAGGACAGAGTCCTTCAGGCGCTGTTTTTCGGGGTCATTGCACTTGGCGGCGTGTCCCTTATTATCAGCAACATTTTTATGATGCAGGAAAACAAGTGGGGTCTGGTCTTTATGGACGTCCTGTTTTTCCTGTGGCTCTCCCTTGTGTACCTCCAGCGGAAGAGCGTTTCCCGCGAGATGGTCATCCTGCACTTTATGGTGCTTACCTATCTTGTGGGCGGCGCCGTGTTGTTCTTTGCAGGGCCTTTGCGAGCGGGCATATTATATCTGTTCACCTTTCAGATTATGACGGCGGGCTTTTTCGGAGCGCGGGCGGCGAAAGCCTCCGTAGCCCTTAACTTCATCCTATTGGCCGCCGTGGGTATAGCGGCCGGCCAGGGATATTTGACCTGGGACGTTGCGCCGGAAAAACGCCTGTTCCTGTGGATTTCCATCAGCACGAATTTTCTGTTTTTAACCGTTGTCGCCTCCATAGTCATCGTCAGCCGAAACCGTGAATTCCAGGAAGCCCTGGACGGCGAAAGGGCGGCCGCCGCCGAATTGCGTCTGGAAACCAGGGAAAAAGAAGCAGCGGTGCAGGCTCTCAGGCAAAGCGAAAGCAAGTATCGCCAGCTTGTGGAAAACATCACCGAAGTGGTTTTTTCCGTAAACGCCGAGGGACGCTTCACTTACATCAGCCCCAGGGTTCGTGAAATGCTGGGATGGGCGCCCGAAGACTTGCTGGAAAAATCCTTCTTTGATCTGATGGATAAGGATCAGCGGACATCCATTCCCGACTGGCTTAGCAAGGCCCGGTCCGGCCGGAAAAGCTCCTTGGCCTTTAAAACACGGACAAAGGATCAGGAGGAACGCTGGGTCTCGGCTGCGCTGGCGCCCTCGGCGGGCGATCAGGACTATTTGGAAATGTTCGGCCTGCTAAGAGACATCACGCAGCACAAAAAGGACAGAGAGGAAAGGGAACTGCTGGAAAGCAGGCTTGCCCAGGCGCAAAAAATGGAGGCCATCGGCCGCCTGGCGGGCGGCATAGCCCATGACTTCAACAACATGCTTTCCCCGGTTTTGGGCTACGCCGAAATGCTCTCCGAGGACTTCGCCCATGATCCGCAGGCCAGGGAAAATCTTTCTGAAATCGTGGCCGCGGCGAACCGGGCTAAAGACCTGGTGCGCCAGATCCTTATTTTCGGCAGTAAGGCCGAAGATCACCCGCGCCCCCTGGATCTGGGCGTCCAGGTCAGCGATGCATTAAGGCTGGTCAAAGCCTCGCTGCCTCCCAACATCACCCTGGTGAGCAAAATCGAACCCTTGCACTTTGTGGTCAACGCCGACCCCACGCAAATTCAAAGGGTGCTGATGAACATTTGCGCCAACGCCTCCCACGCCATGGGAAGCCGGGAAGGGCTCCTGGAAGTCTTGCTGGAGCAGGATCATGTTTCTCCGGATAAGAATTCCCCCGGCAAAAATCCTAAACCCGGCCCCTGCGCCCGGTTGACCATCAAGGATAACGGCCACGGCATCGCGCCGGAAAACCTGGATAAGATTTTCGAGCCCTATTTTACGACCAAAGGCGTGGGCGAAGGCGCCGGCATCGGCCTGGCCGTGGCCCATTCCATTGTCTCCAAACTGGGCGGCGCCATCCAGGTCAGCAGCAAACTGGGCGAGTGGACCTGCTTCTGCATCCTTCTGCCCTTGGCCAAAGGCGCCCCCAAAGCGCAGAAAAAGCCGCCCCAGACGCCTTTGCCCAATGGCTCCGGCCGCATTCTACTTGTGGACGACGAGCCCTCTCTTGTGCAGATGACTAAGCAAATGCTAAACCGGCTAGGCTATGAAACAGTCACCGCATCTGATGGAAAAGAAGCCATAAAGACTTTGGAGTCCGCGGAAAGGCGCTTTGACTTGCTTATTACGGATTATTCCATGCCCGGATTTACAGGCGACCAGTTGGCCTTATACGTTCAGGAAAAATTTCCGGGGCTGCCCGTGGTTCTTTGCACGGGGTACTCAGACAAAGTTTCCAGGGAAAACGCTGCAAAAATGGGTATATCCGCCATGCTGTCCAAGCCGGTGAACCTTCGTCAACTGGCATTAACTGCGTACAGACTTACAAATCCGAAATAATTGGGTTTATCTTCGGTTTTTCGCAAAAATTCAGGATTGCAAATTCAGAAAAAAAAGGGTATAGACCTCAGTTTCCAAGGCTTGGTCAACGAAAGCCGTTGCGGTGCACGGAGGGGGCCGGTAAATCGCCGGTCCTTTTTTTGTCCCTGCAGCGCCCAGGCCGTATACGTTTAAAAACTCACAATACAACTTGCTTTTAATATTAGAAAAAGGGGAATGTTTATGAAAATTTCCAAAGTCAGTCAACGCATTACGAAAATTATGGCGGACCGTGAAATCACCGTCCAGGACATGAGTCAGCGCACCGGCCTGGACCGGGATTTCCTGGAAACCATCACCAAAGAGGACCTGTACCCCTCCCTGGGGCCCCTCCTGAAAATCGCCCGCGCGTTGGGCGTCCGCCTGGGCACCCTCATTGACGATCAGGTCAGCCAGGACCCTTTGATTGTGAGAAAAGACGCGGCCCAGGAAAGCATCAGCATGCTCCGCGGCGCGGACAAGCCGGAGGAATTGAAGTTTTATTCCCTGGGCATGGGTAAGACCGACCGCCACATGGAGCCTTTTTATGTGGAAATTCTTCCCGAGTCCGCCAAGGACGCCAAACTCTCCTCCCATGAAGGCGAAGAGTTTATCGTGGTCAACTCCGGCCGGATTAAAGTGGTTTACGGCCAGGAAACCCATATTTTAGGCGCCGGCGACAGCATCTATTACAACTCCATTACTCCCCATTATGTCAGCTGCGAGGGAGAAGAGGCTGCCTCCATTTATGCGGTCCTGTACATTCCCTAAAATAAACCATGAAGGCCTGTGAGCCTTTTTATACGCAGGAGAAGTCATGACCAACGACCATTTAAAGCATCAAACCCTGGGCCGGATTCTGGACCAGACCATTTCCCGGTTTCCCGATAACGACGCTGTGATCTACGTGGACCGGAATTACCGCCTCACCTACAAAGAGTTCGGCGAGACCGTGGACGCGCTGGCCAAAGGCCTCATGGCCCTGGGCGTGGAAAAGGGGGAAAAGGTCGCCATCTGGGCCACCAATATTCCCTACTGGGTTGCGTTTCAGTTCGCCACGGCGAAAATCGGCGCAATCCTTCTGACCGTCAACACCAATTATAAAACCGCCGAGCTGGCCTATCTTCTGGAGCAGTCGGAGACGGAAAACCTTTTCCTCATCGAGGGATACCAGGACACGGACTACATAGGGACTGTTTACGAACTGATTCCCGAGTTGAAGAACCAGGAGCGCGGCAGGCTGAACGCTCCGCGCTTTCCCCATCTTAAAAGGGTGGGCTTTCTGGGCCAGGAAAAGCACCGGGGCATGTACTCCATTCCGGAGATTATGTCCCTGGCCGTCATGACCACCGATGAGCAATACAAGGAGCGCCAGGACGCCCTGGACCCCCACGACGTGGTGAACATGCAGTACACCTCCGGCACCACCGGGTTCCCCAAAGGGGTTATGCTCACCCATTTCAACATCGGCAACAACGGATTCTGGATCGGCGAAAACCAGAATTTCTCCGAAAAGGACCGGGTGTGCATCCCCGTGCCCTTGTTCCATTGCTTCGGCTGCGTGCTGGGCGTGCTGGCCGCCGTCACCCACGGCAGCGCCATGGTCATCCTGGAGCAGTTCGACCCGGTGCAGGTCATGGCCTCGGTGGAAGAGGAAAAATGCACGGCCCTGTACGGCGTGCCGACCATGTTCATCGCGGTTTTGGAGCACAAGCTCTTTTCCAAGTTCGACTATTCCTCCCTGCGCACGGGCATCATGGCCGGATCTCCCTGCCCGGTTTCCGTCATGAAACAGGTCATCGACCTCATGAACATGTCCGAGGTCACCATCTGCTACGGACTCACCGAAGCCTCCCCGGTCATCACCCAAACCCGGATCGGCGACAACATCCAGCGCAGAACCGAAACCGTGGGACGGGTCATGCCTGAAATCGAACTCAAGATGGTGGACCCGGAAACCGGCGAGGACACGCCCCCCGGAGTTCCCGGCGAAGTGTGCTGCCGCGGCTACAACGTCATGAAGGGCTATTACAACATGCCTGAGCAGACCGCCGGCGCCATCGACGACCAGGGCTGGCTGCACTCCGGCGACATGGGCGTCATGGACGAGGACGGCTATTTGTCCATCACCGGCCGGTACAAGGACATGATCATCCGCGGAGGAGAAAACATCTACCCCCGGGAGATCGAAGAGTTCCTGTTCAAGCTGGAAGGCGTCATGGACGTGCAGGTGGTGGGCGTTCCCAGCAAGAAGTACGGGGAGCAGGTGGGCGCCTTCGTCATCCTGAAGGACGGCGCCAAGCTGGAGGAAAGCGATGTTACGGATTTTTGCCGGGGCCAGATCAGCCGGTACAAGATTCCCAAATACGTGGTCTTTACGGATTCCTTTCCCATGACCGCCAGCGGCAAAATCCAGAAATACAAGCTGGTGGAAAAAGCCGCCGCGCTTTTTCCGGAGGCGTAACGCATTCTATTTCCAGCATATTGTTGTGGTTCGCAAACTCAACCCAACCTATGTCGCCCCATACCGAGCCGTAGGTTGGGTTAAGAAGTCCGGCGTTTCCGAATCAAGCGGAGACAGGACTATTGGACTTCGAACCCAACAAACTTAGTCTTTGCCTAACCATTTATCGTCGGAGCCCGGTTGCCTACAAAGTATATCATTGCATCAAATAACTCGGGCGGCTCCTTTGGGGGAGCCGCCCGATTTATTTCATGCGTTTATGGTTGGCGGCAAAGGCGCCTTCCATGATAATTTTTAGTCGTTAAAGCAGGAAGCCGGAGCTTCGGCCGTCAGGTAATCGTCTTCCATGAGGCGGATTTTCAAGGCCTTGGCCTTGATCAGCTCGTACTTGAAGAAGTACTTGCAGGTGATGATCTTGCCTTCGTAGAGATCCTTCATTTTCTTGGCTTTGCCGCCGTCCAGGCCCTTTTGGGCCATGAGGGCCTGCAGCAGCCACTGCCACCCGATGGTCATGTAGCCGAACATTTCCAGGTACAGGCAGGCGTCGGCCAGGAAGGCCTCGGCGCCCTTGGTCGCGGCGACCTTCATCTTGTGGGCGGTCACTTCTTCGATGTCCGCCAGGGCGTCCCGCAAGAGAGCGGCGTATTCCTTGTACTCGTCGCTTTCTTCGGCCAGAACCAAAGTCTTTTCCAGTTCTTCCTTGAAGAGCTTGAAGGCTTTGCCTTCCAGCATGACCACCTTGCGGCCCAACAGGTCCATGCCCTGGATGCCGGTGGTGCCTTCGTGGATGGGATGGATGCGGATGTCGCGGTAGTACTGCTCCACGGGGAAGTCCTGGCAATATCCGTAGCCGCCCAGGCACTGGATGGCGTTGCTGGTGGATATGATGCCCATTTCAGAGGGGTAGGTCTTGGCGATGGGGGTCAGGATTTCACAAAGCAGGTTGTATTTTTCCGCTTCTTCGGGATCGGTTGCGGCGGTTTCCAGGTCCTCGTATTTGTGGCATTGGAGGATCAGGGAGAGGGAGCCTTCCACGATGGCTTTTTGCTGCAGCAGCATGCGCTTTACGTCTGCGTGCTCGATGATGGAAACCTGGGGCTTGCTCAGGTCTTTCTGGCCCAGCCTGCGGCCCTGGGGGCGCTGCTTGGCGTAGTCCAGGGAGGCGTAGTAGGCGGCGCAGGCGATGCTGGTGGCCGCGTTGCCCACGTCCAGCCGGGCGCCGTTCATCATCTGGAACATGTATTTGAGGCCGTGATGGGGCTTGCCCACCAGCCAACCCACGCACTCGCCCTTGTCGCCGATGGCCAGCTCGGTGATGGGAGCGCCGCGGTAGCCCATCTTATGGAAGACCTGGCTGACTGCGATGTCGTTGTATTCCAGCTTGCCGTCCGCCGTGGGCCTGTATTTGGGCGCCACGAACAGGGAGATGCCTTTTACTCCTGGAGGGGCGCCTTCGATTTTGGCCAGCATGAGATGCACGATGTTCTCCACGCCGTCGTGATCGCCCGCGGAGATAAACACTTTCTGGCCCTTGATTTTGTATGATCCGTCTTCTTGCGGGTAGGCCGTGGTGGTGATGTCCGCCAGAGAGCTTCCGGCCTGGGGTTCGGTCAGGGCCATGGTGCCTTGCCATTTGCCGTCCAGCATGTTGGGCACGTATGTGTCGATAAGCTCCTTGTCGCCGAAGGACGTGATGAGCTTGGCCGCGCCGGAGGTCAGTCCGGGATAGACCGAACCGGAGTAGTTGGCCGCGCCGAACATGTGGTGCGTGGCGCAGTTCAGCATGGTGGGAAGCTGGCCGCCGTCGAATTCCAGGGGAAAACAAGCGGAAATCCAGCCGCCTTCGCCGGCTTCCTTCATGATTTTTTTTACGTCCGCGTGCACCTTGACGGTTCCGTCGGCCAGTTCCGGGTGCACTTCGTCCATTTCCTTAAAAATGGGGTAGTACATATCTTTGGCCATTTGCATGCCTGCATCCAGGATCATGTCAAAGGCCTTTTTGTTGTGCATGGAGAAGTACTCCAGTTTTGTGAGGGACATAAGATCATGCACTTCATACAGCATGAACTTTACGTTTTTCTCGCTGGCGAATTTTGCTGCCATCCTTGCTGCCTCCTATGTTAAATCTTGCATGCAACCGGCCACATGGGGGGATGGACGTCATCGTCGTCAAGAAACTGACTGGCCGATTCAGCAAGTTGGTTTCTTAAAAAAATCAGACCTCCAGCCATTCTTTGCGGATGGAGTCGTCTTTTTCAAAACTATCCGGGGTTCCTTCAAACACGATCTTCCCGTGGCCCATGACGTACATTCTGTGCGAGATGGCCAAGGCGATGGTCAGCTTTTGCTCCACCAGCAGCACGGAGATGCCGGATTTGGCGATGTTGGCGATGAGTTCGCCCATGAGCGCCACCATCTGAGGCGCCAGGCCTTCCGTGGGCTCGTCGATCATGATGAAGTCGGGATCGCCCATGAGGGACCGGCAAATGGTGAGCATCTGCTGCTCGCCGCCTGAAAGGTGCACGCCTAGCACGTTGCATCTTTCCTGCAGCCTGGGAAAGTTCTTGTACACGTCGTCCAGAGACCAGCGGCCCGACTGCTTCATGTTCTTAAGGCCCAGTTCCAGGTTTTGCTGCACGGTCAAGGTGGGGAAGATGGAGCGGTCTTCCGGAACGTAGCCAATGCCTTTTCTGGCGATAATGTGGGGTTTGTCCCTGCCGACTTCCTCTCCCTTGAAAACGATGGAGCCCCTGTGCTTGACCAGACCCATGATCGCCTTGCATGTGGTGGATCTGCCCACCCCGTTGCGGCCGAGAAGGCTGACGATTTCGCCCTCGCCCACGGTAAACTCCACTCCGCGCAAAATATGGCTTTGCCCGTAATAGGCATGAAGGTCACTTACGCTGAACATTCCACGGCCTCCTTTCCCAAATAGGCTTCCTGCACCTTGGGGTCGCACCGCACTTCGTCGGGAGTTCCCGTGGCGATAATTTTTCCGTAAACCAGTACGGAAATTCTGTCTGCAAGGTCGAAAACCACGCCCATGTCGTGCTCCACGATCAACAGGGTCTTGCCTTCCGTGACGGATTTGATCAGAGCGACAGCCTGGGTGGTTTCCTGATTGCTCATGCCGGCCGTGGGCTCGTCGAGCATGATGATGTCCGCGCCGCAGGCAATGGTGATTCCGATTTCCAAGGCCCGTTGATCGGCGTAGGACAACACCGCAGCCTTTTCATTGGCCATGGAGGACAGTTTGATTCTCTCCAGAATTTCGTGGGCCTGGGCATTGACTTTTTTCAACCGGTCGCACAGGTGCCAGATGGAGTATTTGTATCCCTTGGTCCAGAGCAAAGCGCAACGGACGTTCTGGAACACGGTCATGTTGGGAAAAATATTGGTGATCTGGAAACTCCGGGCCAAACCCAGGCGATTGATTTTGTGGGGCGCCATGTTGGTTATGTTGCGCCCGTTCAAAGCAATCTTGCCGGAGCTGACTTCGTAAAGCCCGCTGATGAGATGGAACATGGTGGATTTGCCGGCGCCGTTGGGGCCTATGATGGCGTGACGTTCTCCCTGCAAAACCTCCAGATCCAGCCCGGTGATGATTTGCGAGTCTCCAAAATTCTTCTTAACGTTATCCAGTTTAAGGGCGGCTGTAGCCATCACACTCCCTCCTGTTTGATCTCTGCCAAGACGGTTTTCCAGGCCTGGTTCACTCTTCGGGCTGCCAGTTTGAAGAGGTAGCCTCCTACGCCCAGGAGCAGAATTCCCACCGCCCAGGGCATGAAGGCCTGGGCCCTGAAGCTGACGCCCATAATGCTCAGCGGCGACTCGGGATCAATGCTGAGGGATATGTGGAACATGATTTCCACCAGGACGATCACTCCGGCGAACATAACCAGGCCGGGGACCAGCGCCGCCAGATAGGAGGGAAGGATTTTCGTCATGCGTTTGGCCCGCCAGATGGGCTGATGCCTCATGATCAGGCCGGCCAGTCCGTCAGGCGCCCACATGATCATAATAATGAACATGATGCCAAAATACAGCATCCAAGCGTGGGTGACGTTGGACACCACCAGTTGCAGGAAGGTGATGAATATGGCGCCGAGAATGGGGCCGAAAAAGTAGGTGATGCCTCCAATGACCGTCATCATGAGGATGTCGGTGGAAGGCAGCATGCCCAGGTTCTCCGCGGTGACCATTTCGTAGTTGATGGCGAACAGGCCGCCGGCGATTCCTGCGAAAAAGGCGGCTAACGTGAACTGAAAGGTTCTGACCTTATGAGGGTCGTACCCGATGAACTGGGCGCGTTGGTGATTGTCGCGCACTGCATTGGCCATTTGCCCCAGGGGGGTTTTGGTCAGCAGATACATGGCCGCTACGCTCAAAAACATCCAAATCAGGATCAGGTAGTAAACCTCAATGGATTTGCCGTATTTAAAGGGCAGAAGCGTGATTTCCGTCCACCGGTCGCCGGCGATGCCTTCCTCGCCGCCGAAAAAACTGGGCAGCAGCAGGGAGCTTGCCAAAAGCAGTTCCCCGATGCCCATGGTGATGAGGGCGAAGGGGATGGCCGCTCTGCGGGTGGAGATAAAGCCCAGGATAAAGCCCAGAATCGCTGCGAATATTCCGCCCGCCAGGGGCAGCAGTTCGGTGTATATTCTAAGCTCTCCGTCATTGACCATGCACAGGACGTGGATGGCGCCAAAGCCTCCCATGCCGTAAAACACGGCGTGGCCGAAGGACAGCAGGCCGCCTTGTCCGAGCAGCATATTAAAGGATAATGCAAAAACTATGGCTATGCCCATTTGGTTGAACATGGACATGGCGAACCGTGAGTCGAAAATTTTCGGAAGAGCCAAAGAGATCAGGATGAAGCCGAGCCAGATTCCGGCCCATTTGGCGATTGCAGCCCCGGAAAAACCGGATTGAACCGCCTGGCCGCCCTTAATTTCAGCGCTGTCCATAGTGGTATTATCAATCATTCTTCACGCACCCCCATAAGACCTTTGGGCCTGAATATCAGCATAAAAATCATGAACAGGAAGGGGATCATGGCCCGGGTGTTCGCAATTTCAATGCGCACAATGTCCCCCCAGAAGCCTTCGCTGCTTGCCTGGATCCCAAAATGGCCCAGGAAGTCGGCCAGCGAGTAGTCCATGCCTACGGCAAAGGTCTGAAGTCCGGCCAAAAACAGCGACGAGATGAAAGCTCCCGTCAGGCTGCCCATGCCGCCCACCACAATCACCACAAAGACAATGGGGCCCAGCGCCATGGCCATGCCCGGTTCGGTGACCAGGAAGTTGCCGCCGATGACGCCGGCAAGCCCGGCCAAAGCGGCGCCGGCGCCGAATACGTACATGAACACGGCGGGAACGTTATGGCCCAATACGTTGACCATTTCGGGATGCGTCAGGGATGCTTGAATCACAAGACCTATTCTGGTGCGATTTATAACAAGATACATGCCTATAAACATGGCGATGGAAATCAGCAGCATAAAGCCTTTGTACGCCGAGAAGTCCGCGCCGAACAGGGTGAATAACGGAAAGTCCAGAAAGTCTGGAATCTGATAATCCACTGGGTTGCGGCCCCAGATGAGGATGACCAGTTCATTGAACAAAAAGAAAAGACCAAACGTAAACAAAAGCTCCGCCACGTGGCCATGGGCGTGTACTTTGCGCAAGCCGTAACGCTCCACAATCATGCCTAGAATTCCCACCCCCAACGGAGCCAGGAACAAGGCGGGAATGAACCCAACATGTATGCTGACCTGATAGGCGAAGTAAGCCCCGAGCATGTAAAAGCTGGCGTGAGCAAAGTTAAGAACATTCATTAAACCGAAAATGAGGGTGAGGCCGCTGGAAAGCATAAACAGCAACAAGCCGTATATGAGCGTGTTTAGGAGTGAAAAAATTATAAATTCGGACATGGTGCTCCCCCGGGAATAAAGAAATCGTTTCCCGCCCGGCCTGTTGAAACAGGCCGGACGGGATAGGGCTCTATCTAATTCTTGGCTCTAGGACTAGGGCCGTTTCATGTCGCAAGGAGAGTCAATGGCGGTATCCAAGGCGTCCACCTTGTACACGGTTTCCCAACCCATGCCGGTGTTTTCCATGTCATACTTGGCAAAGCCTTCGCCTTGCTTAACCAGCCTGGACATGAACATGGGCTGCAGGAGCTGATGATCCTGGGCGCGCATGATGGTCTTGCCGTAGTAGCCGTCGATTTCCATGCCTTCCAAAGCGTAGGCCACGTCCTTGGGCTTGGCGTTTCCGGCTTTGTCCATGGCCATGGCAAGCATGTCCATGGTGACTTTGCTCTTCAGGTAGAAGATGTCTTCGCCGTATTTTTCCTTGAAGGCGAGGATGCGTTCTTCGTCTTCCTTGTTCTTGTACTGGATGCACAGGGCGTTGTTGAATTCCGTAACCTGGTAAACCTTGCCGATGCCGGCTTCGCCGATGGCCGTGGGGCCGCCCAGGCCGCCTGCATAAAAGGTGTAGTATTCCAGGTCCAGGCCTGCGCTGGTGCCGGCCTTGATGAGCAGGGTCATGTCATTGCCCCAGTTGCCGGTGATGAGGCCCTGGGCGCCGGAGGACTGGATTTTGGTGATGTAAGGGGAGAAATCCTTG
Source organism: Desulfatibacillum alkenivorans DSM 16219 (assembly GCF_900142135.1). GTDB lineage: Bacteria > Desulfobacterota > Desulfobacteria > Desulfobacterales > Desulfatibacillaceae > Desulfatibacillum > Desulfatibacillum alkenivorans. The sequence continues at coordinate 59,644 of NZ_FQZU01000002.1, forward strand.
ATTTTTCCGATGGGATGGAAGTCGTCGCCCACGATTTCAATGTCCGGGCGCATTTTGGCCAGGTATTCCTTGGCGGCGGCGCTGACGGAGTGACCGAACACGTAGTCCTGGTTGATCAGGTAGATTTTCTTGATGTCGGGTCTGGAAGTCAGGTAGTCGGCGATGACCTTGATTTTCATGGTCACATGCGCGTCAGTGCGGAAATGCCAGAAGTCGCATTTTTCCTCGGTGAAGGCCGGGGTGACGGCGGCGTGGTTGATCAGAAGCAGCTGCTGGTCGGGATAGCGCTTGTTGTGTTTTGCAATGGCTTCCATGAGGGCGCCCGTGACTGCGGAGCCGTTGCCCTGGATCACGTACTGGATGCCCTGGTCAATGGCGCGCTGAAGCTGAATGAGGCTTTCCTTGGGGCTCACCTTGCTGTCAAACGGGACCATTTCGAGTTGTTTGCCGCCCAGAACGCCGCCATTGGCGTTGATTCTGTCAGCAGCAAAGATGAAGTGCTTGAGGCCCATGTCGCCCACGTTGGCGAAGGGGCCTGTCAAGGGATCGATAAAGGCGATCTTGATGGTGTCCGCGGCCATGGCCGGAGCGGACAAAAATAAAACGGCGAGAATCAAAGCGATGGTTTTCATCATGGTCCTGGTTTTCATGGTGCCTCCTCTGTGAAGATATGTAGGTTGGACACCGTCCGCCGGAACGCCCGGCGGACGGCTTTATTCTCCCGGAGCAGGGGGGTGCAATAGGAATTTACACGATTACCCCTGCTGAGCCCGAATTTCTTTCTTGTCAATTTTTCCCACGCTGGTTTTGGGGATTTCGTCTACAAACAGAATGCTTTCAGGGATGCCGTATTTGGGTATTGCGCCGTTGTCCACCCAAGCGCCCATGAAGGTCTGGATTTCTTCTTTGCTAAGCTCCTGGCCTTGCTTGGGAACGATGAGAGCCATGGGGCGCTCGCCCCATTTGTCGTCCTTCACGCCTACAACCGCAACTTCGCTGACGCCCTTGTGCTGGCTGATGATGCTTTCCAGCTCCAGGGAGGAGAGCCATTCGCCGCCGGTCTTGATCACGTCTTTTATACGGTCGGTAATTTGTAAGTAACCGAGTTCATCGATGATACCAACATCACCTGTGTGAAGCCAACCTTTTTCCCAAAGTTCTTCGCTTTTTTCCGGATTGTTCAGATAGCCCTGGGTCAGCCAGGGGGCTCTCACGACCACCTCGCCGGCGGTTTTGCCGTCGTGGGGCAGGGGATTGCCCGCGGGATCCACCACGCGAAGCTGCACGCCGGGGCAGGGCAGGCCGGTCTTGGTCCGGTACACCACCTGTTCTTCCGGGGGCAGATCCAGCATATTGGGCTTGAGCAGCGCCTGGGTCAAAAGCGGGCAGGTTTCGGACATGCCGTAAGCCGAATAAATGTTGATGCCCAGCTTCAGGCCTTCGATGCACATGCCCTTGGGCAGTGCAGCGCCGCCGATGATCATTTTCCAGCCGCTGAAGTCCGTGTCCTTGGCGGAGGGGGAGTTAAGCAGCATGTGCAAAATAGTCGGCACGCAATGGGAGAAGGAAACTTTGTAATCCCTGTAGAGCTTGAGGATCAGCTCGGGTTCGTACCTTCCGGGATAAATCTGCTTGGCGCCCATTACAGTCATGGAGTAGGGCATGCCCCAGGCATGAACGTGGAACATGGGCGTCAGGGGCATGTATACGTCCCCGGAGTCGATCTTTAACTGAGCCCGGAACGAGTTGGCCGCGCTCATAAGGCCGAAGGTGTGCAGCACCAGCTGGCGGTGGCTGAAATACACGCCCTTGGGCAGGCCCGTGGTTCCCGTGGTGTAGAACATGGTGGCCATGGCGTTTTCGTCAAAATCCGGCCATTCGTAATCCTCGCCGGCCGCTTCCACCAGCTCCTCGTACTCTCCCGCGAACTCCAGGCTGGAGGCCGGGGCGTCTTCATAATCGGCGATGAGCACGAACTTCTTCACCGTGGTCAGCTGGTCCTTGACGGCTTCCAGCAAGGGCGCGAAGTCCTTGTGAACCAGGATGATGTCGTCTTCCGCATGGTTGATCGTGTACACCAACTGCTCGGGAGACAGGCGGATGTTTATGGTGTGAAGCACGGCGCCCATCATGGGCGCGGCGAAAAAGCATTCCAGGTAACGGTGGCTGTCCCAGTCCATGACCGCGACGGTGCTGCCCTGGGTGATCCCCAATCCTTCCAGGGCGTTGGCCAGTTTCCTGGTCCTTTTCTCCATGTCCTTGTAAGTGTAGGTCATCTTGTCGCGATATACGATTTCCTGATCCGGCTCATAAATCGTGGCAAGGAGCTGTTTGATTAAAAGAGGATAACCGTAGGCCGAAGGGGTTTTTTGAATCATTCTGACTGACATAAAAGATAATCCTTCCCTTGGATTCCCCCCGCATCTGATACGGGCAGTAAAAAATATGGTTGGTTGAAACCCGGCAGACCATGCGGCCGCGGTGGAATTCCCCAAAACGGATTTCTTCGCGGTCTGCACCCCACTGGCTGCCTGATAATTGATAATTCCGCCGCCTTGTAGGCCGTTCAGCGCCCCCAAAGTCTGCAATGAACGGTTAGCTGCGGCGCTTCCCCCTTAACCCCCCCGGGTTGCAAGGCTCTTCAATCCCCCGGAATTCTATCCGGCTTGTTCCTTCTTTTCCTTCGCCGGAATTGTTTTATTGCGCAACCGCGCCTTGGTCCGGCGCCAATTGCTCCAGTGGGCGTCCTCATCAACTTCCGGATTCAGGATGCCCTCCATGACCGCATCCACTATGGGATCCACGGTCTCCATCAGGTTGGTGCTCTTGCCCGACATGAGCCAGTTCACCGTCACCTGGTCGATCGCCCCCATGATCAACGCCCGGACAATATAGGCGTCAACGTTAGGGCGAAATTCGCCGCTTTCTATTCCTTCGTTGATTATTTCCGTCAAAAACCTGAACCAATTCCGAATCGCCTGGTATCCCGGGGTCTGCCTGAAATTGGCGTTGCCCTTCAAGTACAAAAGCACAATGGTGGCGTAGTCGGGGTTTTCGTGAAACAATTCCGTGTATATATACGCGTAGGCTCTCAATTTGTTGGCCGCGCCCTGGATCAACTTGAGATGGTATACGCCGATTCTCTGGCGCCGCTGGGTGAAATGTTCGGGTATATGAAACAGAAGATTTTCCTTATTGGAAAAATGCTCGTATATGGTGCCTTCCGAAACTTTGGCTTCCTGAGCTATTTCAGACACGGTGGCTGCATGCACCCCCTTTTCGGCGAAAATCCGCCGAGCCGTGTCAATGATTCTTTCTTTGCGAAGTTCTGCCTTAGTGGGGCCGCTCATGGCATGGTCCTTTCTCCTGCGGGAATAGGATTGCAGCGAGGGGCCGGGGCGAGGTGGAGCTAACCCGCGCCCGGAACGTCTTTGCGTTGCTCCGGACGCGGGCCAAAAGCCCAACGCCGTAACTTGGTGAGCATGTTTTTATAGAGGTTCGCCGGTTGCGGCAAACCCGCCTGGGGGGGGGTCCTGGGGGGAACGAGGGTGCATCTCTGAAAACCTTGGCGGTCTGGCTTTCGGGCAATGCATCCAAGCATGCGGCCTGGTTAGGGCGCGGGCTGTTGTTACAAGACTTCACAGTAAACCGATCGTAAAAAGCTAATAATATCGGGTCCCGGACGGCGGACCCATGGTCGAAATGTTGTGACGCTTCATTTTCACCTTCAAAAATGAAGTCATTCAGTGTTGATCATCGTTAGACGATTGCCCCGCTCCGTGTCAAGGGGAAAATTGCACCACCCGTAAAAAAATAGGCCCATAATTGAATGGGGTCTTTTGAAATATGCGACAAAATGGGGCGGCTCTTGGCATAAAACGCCGCGCACCCTAAAATAATGCATATTTTCAAACGGTTATTCGGTTAAAAATACCGGCTCAATGGGGCAATGGCTGCCTATGCTTCAGGCCCTAAAATGGGCGGTCCGCCCGGAATTGGGCCTGTCCAGGCGTATTGTGCCTTTTGAAGGCATACATGGACTATGCGTTTTGGAGCAGGCCGGTGAGGGTTTTGAGGGGTAAAATTCGTCCAATTGCTGGAGCAGCGCCGCCCAAAAAATGGGGTTATGGGAGAAGGCGCCTTCCGCAAAAAACTTTTGCCGGGTCCGAAATCCACAAGCGTTTCCAGCGATGTGAAGCCCCAAGCCGGACTTCTTAACCCCCCCTGCGATCGCCTTATTAAAATGACAGGTTGGGTAGAGCCCCGTGAAACGCCACAACATAAAGTTATTATGTTCGGAATCGCTTTCCGGGAGGAGAAAGGAACAAAAAAAAGGGGGAAGCCGTGAAGGCTTCCCCCTTGTAGGGTTTGACAGTTAAAAGCGCTTATGCGGCGTTTTTACGCGTCTTGACGGCCAGGGCGGCCAAAAGGGCGGCCATGGCAAGCACCAGTCCGGCAAAGCCGCTGCCGGTGGAAACGGTATCCACAAAGCAGTCGCTTTCGTCGTCATCGGCAACCGGGTTATCGTCACCGGCTGCTTGCTTGGCGGCAGGGGCGATAACCGTCAGGTGGGGCAGTTCCAGGTACAGGACGCCCTTATCGGAGACGGAGAAGTCCAGGCTTTCGTAATGGAAGCCGGCGGTTCCGTCGCCGCGTTCGCTGACCTTGATGCCCAGTTTGCTTTCAGCGTCGGACATCTTCTTCAGCGAGGCGTAAACCTTGGAGTCCTTGTTCAGGAGCACCGGCAGGATGATATCCGGGGCGCCTTCAACCCTTGCCCGTTTGGTTCCGTCAAGCAGGATGGGGTTGTACCTGACAGGCGTGGTTCCATCGGAAGCCAGCACCAGCTTGATGCTTGCGCCTGCGCCGTAAGCGTCGCCGCCAAAGGTGTAGAACTTGGCTACGGCGCGCAGCATGGTGTTGGGCGTCAGCGGAATGGCGTTGGCCTTGTCTTCTTCGTAGTAGTCGCTTCCTGCGTTGGCCTTGGTGTCGCCGTACAGCAGGTTGTCGTTGCCGGCGCCCGCTATGTCGAAGTCATCCACGTACAGCAAGTTCAGCGGAAGGGCCGGAATGGTGATGGGAACCTCGTGCAGGACCCCGTCGGCGTCGGGCAAATTCACCAGGAAGGTGGCGCCCACGCCCGGCAGGAAGTCCGCCGTGCCTTCCGTCACGTACAGGGCTTTGCCGCCGTTCAGGGTTTCCAGCTCCGTCTGATCTTCGTCCAGGTCGTCTTCCCGGTTGTCATCGTTGGCGTACACCGTGTAGGTGACCGTGTAGGTGTAAGGCACGTACTCAGCCTTGGTGTCGCGAGCGAAGTCAAAGTTCAGGGTGTATACCGCATCGCCGTTAGGCTGCATGGCCGGGGTGATGTCCACGTTGGGATCGCTCGGGGTCCACTCGTAGGTGAACGGGCGGAAAGCCGAGCCGCTGCCGTCCATTTCGTCCGTGATGTCCGTGTTGTTCAACTCGGCCTCAAACTCGCCCAGGCTCCAGCCGGCGCCGGCCAGAACCACAAAGACCTTCACGCCGCCCTGGGTCACCTGATGATAGACTTCCACTGCCGGAGCGTCGTTCACCAGAGTCATGGTGATGGCGGCGTCGGCCGTGAGGGAAATCACGTCGCTGCCGGACAGGTCCGTCCAGACCTGCGGCACGTACCCTCCGCCTGAAACGCCGAAGGTGTACAGGCCGGCGGACAGGCCGGTCAGAAGCAGGTCGTCGTCGATCGCACCTTTAGAGGGCTCGGGATGTGTACCTTGACGAACCACGGCGCCGGTGTCCGCATTGGTCAGGGTGTAATCAATGCCGTTGCCGGTGTAGTCGCCGTTGAAGGTCACGTCCAGGCTGTAGGTGCCGGTGATCGGGGTGACTTCGGGGATCACCAGGTCCAGGACCGTGTCGCCGTCAATCTGCACCCGCTGTCTCACGTCAAAAGGCACGTAGTTGGCGCCGTCGCCTTCCAGGGACACGATGTACACGCCATTAGGCACGTTGTCGATCCGGTAGGTTCCGGTGATTACATTATTGTCGTCGTCAATCCACTGGCCGGTGGCGTAGTCGAACAGGTCCACTTCCACGTCAGCCAGGTCTACCAGGGGCTGATTGTTGGTGATGGCGCCGGAAAGGCTTCCAAAGCCGATCACGTCAACCCGCAGGCTGTCGGTAAAGGTCCCGTCCTGAGCGCTTACGGCCACAAGGCAGACGCCTTCGTTCAACGCATCCACCTGGAAGAAGCTCAGGGTGGAGGTAACCACTTCCTCAAGGACCAGGTCGTTTGCGGTTACGGGGTTCTGGATGTAGGTTACACTCAGGTTTTCGTCTTCCGCCAGGCCCTGGGCCCACAGGTAAATGGAATCCCCTTCGTAGGCGACGGGAGGCACGGCCTGCAAATTATCCACGCTGGGGCCGATCTTCCCGTAGTCGGGTTCGGCTGCCACCAGCTTGATGGGCGTGAAGATGCTGAATGTGTCGGTGTAGCCGGAGCCGTCCATAACAACGATGGTATAGGTTCCCGCAAAGGCGCCGGTTTTCGGCGGAGTAAAGGCAAAGGACGTTCCGGTTCTGACAAAGGTAGTGGTCCCGTCAGGATAGGTGACCGTCCAGGTGTAGGTGGTTCCGTCGCCGCCCGTCACAGTGTAAAGCCCGGTGGATGTTCCGGCTTCCACGGTGGGCGTGTCGGCGGGTTTGTTGGTTACGGAAACAGGATCGTAAATTTCAGTCGTAACAGGCTGGCTGGTGACGGAGGTCGTGCTGTCCGTACCGGTCACCTTGACGGTTCCCTTGGCCAGGGCGGTCACGGTGAAAGTGTCGCCGGTTCCGGTGGAAGCGGAAACCAGGTCTGCGCCTTGGGTTACGTTCCAGGTGACCGTGCCGGTGGCGCCCAGAGCCGCGTAAGTCAGGCTGTCGCCGATCACGGCGTCTTCAGGCCCGGTGATGGTGAATTCCACGGTCTGAACGGTGACCGTGGCAGAGAAGACCATGCCGCCGTCAACCGGATCCTGCACCAGCAGGGTCTGGGTGCCGGTGAGGCCCACCGTGGCGGAAAGGGTCGTAACAGCGCCGATGGTTTGAGAAACCACCGTGGGAGTTGCGGGATTCAGGTTCCAGGTGTAGGTTCCCCAGGCTTCGGTTCCGCCGGTGACGGTGACGTCCACGTTATTGCTGCCGTCGACGTTCGGTACGTAAATGGTTCCGCCGGTTACGTCCTGGCCGTTCACGGACAGAGCCAACTGGTCAGCGGAGAATACGTCGTGAGAGTCGGTCGTAATGTTGCCAGCCCAATCCGTTGCACGCACCGTAAGGGTGTTTGCGCCGGCGGCCAAGGTTGCAACGTAGGACCAGGAATAGCTGGGAATCTTGGAAGTGCTCTGCACCGTGGCGGCGTTCCAGGTGGATCCGCCGTCCAGGCTCACTTCCACGCTTTCAAGGTCGGACAGGCTGTCGTCTGCGTAGCCTTCCAGGGTGAAAGCGGTTCCCACGCAGTTGGTGACCGTGGTTGCGATGGTAAGATCGGGGTCCACCGTGTCCACGCTGAACTGGAAGGTGGGCGTGATGGCGTTTCCGGCCCAGTCGCTGAAGCCGGTCAGGGTTCCTTCCTGGGCGCCGTCGCAGCCGGTTCCAATGGTGGCGGTTCCCTGCCATGTGTCGCCGTCTGTCCAGGTTCCGGAGAACCCGTTGGAGCAGTCGGCCTTCTTGTCCACGTTAAAGGCCATGGTCAGTATTTGACTGGCGGCAAAACCGTAATTGTCAGACACATCCACGGTGGCGGTCAATGTGCCGGCCTTGGCCCAATTCGTCGTTCCGTCATTGGTCAGAGGCGAAATGGTGATCACGGCCTGCGGGTCCGTCGTATCGTAAAAGACGCTGTAAGTCCCGTTAAGCACGTTGGACTCATTGCCTGCTTCATCAATGGCGTAAACGTCCAAGGTGTTTTCGCCAAGCGTCAACGTGGCGTCATAAGTCCAGTTGACCGAAGCCTTGCGGGCGGGCACTGTAGCGTCCACATAGGCGCCGCCGTTCAGGCTGACCTTGACGTACTCAATGGCCGAGCCGGTGTCCGAATCCGCCGTACCCTTAAACTGGTAGGTGTTGGTGTTCTGATACACATCGGCCGCCGGAGCCGTGATGGCTACGGAAGGCGCTGCAGTGTCAATCACAATATCCTTGTTGCCGCTCAAAGAGCCCGCGCCGCCGACGGCGGGCAGGGTGAGAGCCGCATCAATAGCGGCGGCGTTTGCGCCGACGATGGTTCCGCCGTTCAGAGCCAAAGCGTCCGTGCCTGTGTAAGCCAGGTCGGAAGTGGCGTCGCCCGCTGCCACCGTGTAATTAAAGGTAAGGGTGGTTGTGCCGGTTCCGCTGGTGTAATTGACCACGCCTGTATCCAGTGTGAGTTGAGGCGTGCCCGTCACGTCAACCGCTTGGTCAAAGGTCACCTGAACCGGAATCACATCCCCGGCCTTGTAAGATCCGTCAGCAACGCTGGACGTGACGTCGGTTACCTTGGGGGCCTCGACTATGGTAACTACTGCAGGAGACACATCTTCCGTGTAGCCTGCAGCGTTCTGGTAAATATTTGAATTTACGTTGGTGGTTCCGGCAACTGCATCATTGTTGACGGAAAAATTTAAGGTGACCAACGTTGTAGGCATCACTTGATTAGGCCAGCCGCTGCCTACTGTTGTATTACTCCACAACATCTGGATCATTTTGTCAGTATCAGCATCACCGTCATTGAAAATAGCAACAGCAACTTCATCCGTGGATGCTGCTGGCTGCAACGTGTTGGTGGTGCTGGCGCTGTTAAAATTAGTAAAGCCCGTGTATGTCAGCTTACTGGAGTCGTAATGAACTGTAACACTGACTCCTGTTAGAAGGGCGTTCCCATCAGAAGTGTTGTACAAAACATCTAATGAGAAGGCGCCCCCTTGAGCGGCTGTTGCTGTGGACGGGCTCAAAGTGATTATTTGATCTGCAGCAATTGCAGAACCGGCTCCACCAGCCACTAAAGCTGTGAGTGCTATTAGCACAAATAGAGTTCGAAATTTAAAAGAACGAAGAATGGATCTCATAAAGTCCTCCCTGAAAGAAAGTTCCAGTAAAATATTTCACGCGTTGCCGTATTCACTATGTCAGGCCTTTCGAAATTAAGGCGCTGGAGCCAGAGCATCAAGGTAATTCACCAGTTCGGGACCGGTATTCCGGACGTCACCGTTAACGGCGCCGTTAAACCAAGTAGTTGGGTAGCTGAAATGCGTATATGCCAGATACCTGAATACCAAAATGCCGTCTGTAAGGCTGTTAAAGTTTCCGTCTCCATCAATGTCGAGAAGTCCGCTATCAATTCCGCCTTGGATGTATGCTGCCAGCTCGGGTCCAGTTGTTCTAACATCGCCGTTAACAGCTCCACTGAACCAGGTGGTCGGGTAACTGAGGTGTGTATATGCCAGATACCTGAATATCAAAATGCCGTCCGTAAGGCTGTTGTAGGAGCCGTCCCCATCCACATCCAGCGTAAAGGCCGGGCCGACGGTGTAGGTGATGGGCGCGGTATGGAATGCGTAGCCAGCGTTGGGCGTAGCGGTCAGGGTGACAACGCTGGTGTCGCCTTCATTCAGCGTTATGGCGGAGGTGAAGTTCACAACGCCCAGAGTCGCCGGCAGGGCGCCGCCGGTCCAGTCGCCTGCGCCGGTCCACGTAATGGTGTAGGTGGCGGAAGCGGGCGTGCTCACGTCCGTGGCGGTGACAACCGAACCGGAAGCGGCGATCAGGCTGCCGATGCTGTCTATGGTCAGTTCGGTGGAGTCGTAGTTGATCACCAGTTCCAGGCCGTTCAGGTCGACTGCACTGTCCGTGGTGTAGTATTCCAGGTTGACGGCAAAGGACTCGCCGGCCGGAGCGCGAGGCTCGGAGGGATCGCCGGTGACCACCTGATACGGTCCGCGGTTATCCGTGGCCGGATCGTAGTTGTCCAGGGTCCAGGCTTGGTCCTGCACCTTGGGATTGGTATTGTTTTCGGAAGTCTGTTCGTATCTGTCCAGGTATCCGTCGTTGTCGTAGTCAGTTGTATCTGTAGCGGTGTCCAGATCGCCGAAATTGTCCATTTCCCACTGATCGTCAATGGAGTCGCCGTCCGTGGCCCACAGGCCGTCGTAGTCCTGAGCCGCGAAAGTGTTCAGGAGGACGGGGAATTCCTCCGGGCTGCCCGGCGTGTTGGCGCCAACCAGGACGGTCACGGCTTCGGGAGTCTGGCTTGCGTCCGAGGCGTCGCCGTATCCTGCGTCCGGGTTATACAGTTCGGTGGGCTTCAGGGTGACCTGAAAGGGGCCCAAAACCGCATCGTTGCGGACGGTGAACTTGGCGGTGAAGAGCTCCGGATCCGCGCTCTGAGGCGGGTAGGTTCCAGTGTCGCTGATGCCGGCGCCGGCGAAATACACCGTGCCCACGGTCCCGGAAACCACCGTGTTCTGGCGGTGGGTGTCCGTGGTCACGCTGTCCTTGGTGATGCTGAAGCTGAAGGACGTGACAATGGAACTGTCAACGGCCACGCCGTCCGCGTCCACCGCCGGGCCCGTGAGGACGTCGGCGGGGTATTGCAGGCTGAAAGCGGCGCCTGCGATTTCCTCATCGCCTGCGTCGTTGGAAGCCGAGATGGTCATGTATACGGTTTCGCCGGGCAAAAAGGCCGATTTCGGCGTGACGCCGTCCGAGGTGACGGCCAGGTCCAGGCTGTAAGCAGCCATGGCGGAGCCGAGGCCCAGGGCCATGCACACTGCCAGTGCGAGGGCTATAATCTTGACTGATTTCATGTTTCCTCCCCAAAATTACTGTGGACCGGCGGGCGCCGGCCGGGAACTGCAAAATAATATTAGAATTGATGTATGCGTTTTCTGGACGGAATCAGGCCTTGGGCGGCCGGAACGGGGGGGCGATTGTCCGATTGGAAAACATGACGGGCTTTTCGGAAAAGGCGGCGGCGCCGCCGTCCACGCCCGGCTGAACGTCCGGGCCGGGTAAATAGAGCGCGTCGGCGTTCTGGACCCCGTGGGAAACTTCCCGGCCCTGCCTGCCGAGCTCGTGGGTCAGGCCCGCCGCCTTGGAAAGGGCTGTCAGGGCCTGGGTCAGGTCGTTTTTAAAATTGGTGGAGGTCTCGGCCGAGCGGGAAAGGCTGGCCACGGCCCGGATGGACTCCATGAGGTCGGTCCGGGAATCGGGTGCAAACCCGTCCTTATGAAGGGACGGGCACGCCGCCGCCAGAATGACGAAGGAAAGCACTATGCTAAGGACATTGCGCAACATAAAACCTTAGGCACGCTCATGCATAGACGGACGCAAATCGTGCGTTCGATGAAAATATTTACCTGACTCCACCATCATTATGTATCAGTCAACAAGACTATTGTCAAGAATTCTGCGGCTGTTTGATGCTAATGTTTGGTTGTAACCGGCTGTCCCAGGGCGCTTTTTTCAAGGGTATTTCAAACCAGAATTCAGACCCGGAGTTCAACTCGCTCTTCACCCCCAGCGAGCCGCCCATGCCCGTGATGATCTGCCGGGTTAAAGTCAGGCCCAGTCCCGCCCCCATGTACGAGCGGGTGGCCGAGCCGTCCACCTGGGTGAAGGATTCGAAAATTTTCTCCAACATGTCTTTGGGAATGCCCACCCCGGTGTCGGCGACGGAAAATCGGATAATGGCCGACTCGGCATGATCCGTGGACCGGACGTCCACCTGGATCCTTCCCCGGGAGGTGAACTTGATGGCGTTGCTCACCAGATTGATGAGGGCGCGGCGGATTAAAAGCGGGTCTCCGACCAAAGCGGGGGGGATATGGTCCGAAAAGCGGAGCCGGAAATCCAGGCCCCGTTTTTTGGCCCGGGCTTCCAGGGCTTCCAGCGCTTCGCTGATGTGGCTGCGAAGATTGAATTCCTCCGGGCTGATCTCCAGGTCCCCCTCCTGCATGCGCACGTAGTCCAGGATGGCCTGGATGATTTCCAGTTCGTTCATGGCGCTTTGATGCGCCACTTGGGCCAGCTCCTGCTGCTCGGCGTTCATGGCGGTCTCCAGCAAAAGCTCCAGCATGCCTTTCACCCCGTTCATGGGCGTTCGCAATTCGTGGCTGACGTTGGCCAGGAACTCGGCCTTGCACCGGTTCGCCTTTTCGGCGGCCTCCTTGGCCATGGCCAACTCCCGGGTGCGTTCCTCCACCAGCACTTCCAGCTCGCACTGCTTCAACTCGGCCTGCCTGGCGTTGCTCCACTTTTGCGTGAGCGCGGCCGCCAGTTGGGCCACTTCCATGCTTTCAAAGGGCTTTTTTAAAATCAATAACTGATGGGAGTCTCCCAGGCGTTTGCGGATGGCTTCCAGGGAGTAGTCCGAATAGGCTGTGCATATGACAACCTCCACTTTGGGGTCGATCTTCCAGATTTCCTGGATGGTTTCCAGGCCGTCAATGCCCGGGGGCATGCGCATGTCCACAAATGCCGCGGCGAAATAGGCGCCTTCCGTAACCGCCTGCCGGATTCTTTCCACTCCTTCCTCTCCCTGGAGGGCGTGTTCCAGGTCGTAGATCGGAGCGCTGGAAGCGGTTTTGGGCTGGGAGCCTAATATCATGGCTTTTCTGGCGTCCAGATCAGAGGTGTCAAGCGGCCTGGCCAGTATTTTTACGTAATCCCTGTGGATATCCGGACTGTCGTCAATAATAAGGATCCGCTTGTTAAAGGCGGCGGTCGGTTCAGGCATCTTTCCTTCCTCCGTCATTGCTGGGTATTCTCATGGTGAACGAAGCTCCCCGGCCGGGTCCTTCGCTTTCGGCGAACAGGCTGCCTCCCATTTCCTGGGCCGCCAGGGCGCAGGAATGCAGGCCGAAGCCGTGGCCTTTTTTCTTGGTGGTGAATCCGTATCTGAATAAGCGGGACATGTTTTCCCTGGCAATCCCTTCTCCGTTGTCCGTCACCCGGACCGAGGTGAAGCCGGGGCTGTCGGAAAAGAGGCTTACGGTCAACGTGCGTTCCTCTTCCGCCGTGGAATTCAAGGCATGCCCGGCGTTGGCAACCAGGTTCATCAAAATCTGGGTGAGTTTGTGCCTGTCCGCCGCAACCTCCGGGACCGGTTGATAGTTTCTGACCACTTGGATTTTGTTTCTTTTCAGGCCGGCCGCGTTGATGGTCAGGACCTCCTCCACCACGTCTTTCATTGAAAGGGGCTCCACAAGGCCGGGAACCTTGCTCCATTCCTGCTGGGTTTTGACGATTTCGGAAATATGGGAGGTGTATCCTGAAAGCTCTTTGATCTCGTTGAGCAAGGCGCTGCGCTCCTCCGCAAGATGCAGGGAAAGATCATGTAAAAACGGAAGAATTTCCCGGCCGTGGCTGTCATGAAAGAGAAAGTGCGGCAAGGAGTCCTCATGCTGCTTCACCAGGTTCATGACCTCCCTCAAATCGTTAATGCGGGAATCCTTGACCTTACGCTGCATCACTTCCGTGGAAATGTTCACGCTGTTAAGCACGTTGCCCACGTTGTGAAGCACGCCCGTGGCCACCTCGGCCATGCCGATCTGCCGGGCCGTCTCTATGAGCTTGGCATGGGTTTTTTTCAGCTCCGCCTCCGCCCGCTTCCGGTCCGAGATATCCCGCATGATGTGCACCGAAGCGGTGATGGCGCCCTCGGCGTCCCGGATGGGAGAGGTGCTCACGTGCAGGTGGGCGCCCAAATTGTCGTCGTACACTTCGGCGTCATGATATTTGCCGTCCGCCAGGGACAGGACGTGGGGGCAAAAGGCCGGCGGTCCGCTGGCGCCGTGAACCACCTGAGCGCAGGAAGCCCCCGCCATTTTGCCGGGGGTGGTTCCAAAGGCGGCGGCCATGGCTTTGTTCACCCGGACTATCTTGTGGCTGCTGTCAATGATGGCGATGAGGTCCGGCACGGCGTCGAAGGTCCGCTCCCATTCCTTTTTGGCCCGAATGATGTTTTCTTCCGTTCTTTTTCGTTCGCTGATGTCCCTGGCTACGCCCACCACAAAGGTTTTGGAGTCGGCCTCCCCCGAAGACAATGAAATCTCCATGGGGAAAACCGCGCCGTCCCCCCGCATGGCGGGAAGCTCCAGGATTTTGCCCATGGCGGCGTCCGGTTTTCCCGTGGAAAAATAGGACCGGAGATACTGGGGATGGTTTTTCCGGAATTCCGGCGGCATGAGGGGCTCCAGAGGCTGCCCCAGCATTTCCTCCCGGGTCCGCTGGAACATTTTTTCTCCCGCGTGGTTGAACAGCGTGATCCTGCCGGTCTGGTCAATGGCGATGATGGCGTCCCGGGTGGTGTTGATCAGCGTCTGGAGCAGATTCTCGCTTTTTCGGAGGGCCTCCTGGGCGGATTCCAACTCATCGATGTCAATGAGCCGCTTTTTGGATTCCTCCATGTTTTGAATCATCCTTGTCAGAGCCTCGCCCATGCGGACGATTTCCACGTCCCCCTTTTCCTCTATGGAGACATTCAGGTTGCCTTTGCCGATTTCCATGGCGGCCTTTACAAGATTGTCCAAGGGCTTGGAAATGGAACCGGAAACGACGACGCCCTGGAAAACAGCGAAAATCAGAGCGCCAATGGCAATCGCCAGGATTAAAATCCTTGTTTTTGAGGCTATCCGTGCGGCGGACTCGGTGAAATTCCGGAGGTTGTCTTGCTCCATACGCGTCAGAGATTCAAGGCTGGTTATCAATTCCTGCTTGGCGATGCGCAGAGAGTTTTCCTGATCCATCACCGCTTGGGGCATGAAATCCGGACTGAAAGATCCCGACTCTTTCATCCGCTCCATGTGATACCCTTCGTTCATGGCCAGATAACTTCTCAGCGTCTGGTTAAAGGCGGCCGCCTTCTCCCGGACTTCCCTCTCCCGGCCCTTCGCCTTCTCCCTGTTCGGGTCGTTCTGGACTATCCCGGAATATTCCTGCAAACCCGACTGGATTTCACCCAGCGCTTCCAGGGCTTTGATTCTGTTTGCTTCCTCTCCTCGAAGGGTGAAACGGAGCGCCTGAACGCAGGCCTCGTGGGACGAACCTGTGATGCGTTCAAGCAAAAGCGTGTGGGGAATATTATCGCGTTCGATTCTGCGTAAGGCTTCTCCCAATTTGTTGACGGCGTCCAATCCGATCAGGCCCACAAAGCCTGTCAGCAGCACCACGGAGAAAAAACCTATAAACAGCCTGTATATCAGTTTCATTCCTGTCCTCAATTTGTTGAGCCGGGCGGGATGCGGGAGTAAAGAAAAAGCCGCAGTCCGGTCCTGGAAATATCTTGTAATTAGGAAGCAATAATCATACCGAAAAGGTTTATGTGATTGTCATAACCGCCCGGTCCCATGCGCGCTTTGAACGAATCACACAAAACCCTGCTTGCATTCAGCCGGGTCCTGGTGTTATCGTGCGGGATGATATTAACGCCGCTTAATTTATTCTCGGAGCCGTAGCAATCATGCCGCAACCCCTTAAAGCCAAAAGGGTTGACACGACTAAGTCCAATAATCTTGGATGCCTGATCTTGCTTGCTTCCGGGGCCGGCGCCGGCTACCTGGCGTACTTGTGGTTTGCAGGAAGGCCTTTCGCCTATTCCTCCGCCCCGGCGAATTTCTTGGCCCACGCCCTTCTGGTGATCGTCCCCGGCCTCATGGTCTACAATCACCTGTCCATTCCGGTGGAGTTTGAAAATCCCCCAGGCGAAATTCTCATTGAAGACGCCACGTACCTGACCTCATTGAAAACCGACTGGTGGATGTCCTTGATGCTGTGGCCGCCCGTGCTTTTGGGCGCATTGTTCACCGTCCTCCAATCCCTTGCCATCCTCAGCGGGGCGTCGTCCGATCTTCCCACGCAGCCCTATTCGGCGCTGTTCACGGCCTTTTTGTCCCTGGGGCTCTTCTTTTTCTTCGGAAATGTGATCAAGCTGAAAGCGCCTTTTTACGTTGGCGAGGAAGGCTTGCGGGCGGGCGTCTCCTTTTTTCTGGAATGGGATGAAATAGACCACATGCAGGAAAAGCAGGGCGTGTTCCTGGTGTATACCGTGTACAATCCCAAACTGCCCATCGCCTCCTTAAGGCCCTTTTCTTCCCAAGCCTTGCAAGCCTTGCTTGAAATGCTCAACCAAAAGCAGGTCAAAGGCATGGAGCAGACCCCGCCCGCTCTTGCGGCCGTGCAGGTTGTCATTTTTCTCGCCTTCTCCGCTATGACGGCCCTGGGCCTGGCTTTGTGGATGCTGTACGATTGGGATCCGCGATGGGTGATCGTGTTCCTGTTCGTCCTGGGAGTTTTGTTCAGCCTGGCCTTGGAGAGGTTCCGGGGCGTCCATAAATTGACGCGCATCAAGCCGGAGGTCGGCGGAGAACTGCAGAACGCCCGGGCCGTGGCCCGCAGGGCGTTATGCCTGGCGGTCATGGTCAAACGGGGCAGGCTGGAAATTAAGCTGCGAAAATCCCAGGCAAGGGGCAACGAAAGCATCCATAAAGAGATTAACGAATTATACCAGTGGGTGAAGGACAACGCCCTTTATGAGGCCCTTGCCGACTCCGAATCCGCCCTCTTGCGCCGCATGGGCGGAACCTGGTCCCAGCAGGAAGCCGGCGCCGCATGCTGGCGGAACGAAGCTCTGGGGACGCTCTTGTGGGCCTTGGGCGCCGTGGAGGAAATCCCTCCCTACGACCATCCTTTTGAATGGGAGGACCTGTCCCAAAAGCTTCCCGTGCCGGCCGCCAAAGAGGATTTCCCGGCTCCGGACCCCGTGGGCCTGTTTCTGCATAAAGCCGTCATTAAGGACCCCGAGGAGATTGCTAACGCCCGGGAACTGGCGGAGCTTTGGCACTGGAGAGCCAGGACCACGCAGATCATGGAGCAGGGCGTGGAAGCCCCGGAAGGTTTTTCCTTTGAGCAGATCATCAGCCAGGCGGCCAATGCGGCTTATACGCAAAACGAAATCCCCCAGCCCCTGGGCGGGGATTTTCCCGTTTTCGGCAAGGCCTACGCCAGCCTGGGGCCTGAGGAGCTTCAACTGGCGGCATCCATCGCCAGGGAGCGGCATCTGGCCTTAAACTGGCTATGCATGTACGCCGAGGATTGGGACTCCACCCCTACGGATACCTGATAAATTCAGTTTGTCATTGCATTTTTGACGGCTTTTTGTGTAAATTCATCAAACACCCTTGTTCCCCTTGCACCATTTCCCCAGAACAAACCAAACGGAGGCCCATGATGGAAGCCCTGCAGTTTTCCTTTTCCGTTCCCAGGTTCATCGCCCTGAAAGCCATCAGCCCATTGAACAAAAAGGCCTATTATGACGGCAAACTGGCGACCGTCAAATTGGTGGACGTTCCCGAACCCCGGCTGCCCGGCGAGTCCTGGGTGAAAATCCAGGTCAAGTATTGCGGATTTTGCGGCAGCGACATGAACTTGATTTTTCTGAAGGACTCCCCCTCGGCCAGCCCGTTCACCTCCATGCCCTGCATCATGGGGCACGAGTTTTGCGGCGAGATTGTGGAAAAAGGCGCGGACGTCAAAGGCTTTGATCTGGGCGACATCGTGGCCGTGGCGCCCCATCTTGGGTGCGAAGCCCGGAAGATCAGCCCCATTTGCCCCAATTGCCGGACGGGCAGGCCCGCCAATTGCCAGAACATGGCCAAAGGCGCCCTGGCGCCCGGCATGTTCAACGGCATCTGCCGGGACGTCCCCGGAGGATTCGCCCCCTTTGCCGCGGCCCACCAAAGCCAGTTGTTCAAGATGCCCGAAGGCCTGAGCCCCCGCCTGGGCGCCCTGACAGAGCCGGCGGCCGTGGCCGTGCAGGCCGTCCTGGATAACCTTCCCGGAAACAAGGACAAGGTCCTGGTCATCGGCGGCGGAGTCATAGGACAGATGATCGTGTGGGCCTTGCGCGCCATGGGCCTGGAATGCGACATCACGGTCTCCGAGCCCTTTCCCTTTGCCCAGGACATGGCCAAAAGGGCCGGGGCTGACCACATCATAAAGGACGGTAACCTCTTCACCGCCGCAGCACGCATTACGGACGCCGAGCGCTACTCGCCGGTCATGGGCGACGACATCTGCATGGGCGGCTTCACCAAGATTTTCGACTGCGTGGGAACCGGCGCCACTATCAATATCGCCATGCGCTGTTTGGCCGGCCGGGGAGTTTTGTCCGTGGTCGGAATAGGGGACGACGTCAAGCTGGACCTCACGCCCCTGTGGCTGAAAATCCAGACGATCAAAGGGGTGTTCGCCTATGGATACAACATGGTGGACGGCAAGCGCGAGCACGCCTTCACCACCTCCATGAGGCTGGCCCTGGACCATTCCGAATTCCTGGAAAGCATGATCACCCATACATTTTCTCTGGGGCAATACAAAGAGCTGATCCAAACCAACCTGGACAAAGGCAAAACCCGCGCCGTCAAAACCATGTTTGCCTTTTAACGGCCTGAAACGCAGAAAACATAGAGAAAGACATAAAAAAAAGGGCCTCCGGCGGCAAACTTTTAAAAAAGTTTGATCAAAATTTTTTAAAATGGCGCTTCGCGCAGGGGGATAAAGGGAAGATAAAACGACAATGGGTCAATTTTACCGTTGACGTTTCAAAACGCAATGTAGCTTCAGGGCTTGCCCTGCGGTTTTTCGGGGCTGCGCTCGGTTTTGGGGCGGCTCCGGCAGAGTGTTTTTGGGGGGACGTCTTTGCATAATCGACTAACTTATTTATCAGCCTCGGCGCCAAAGTGGTCGTCAAGAGCATGCTGGACAAACCATAGACCCTCCGGTTGGGGCGAAAGCGTCACGCTTCAACGCCCCGGCCTTTTTTTCTCCTTGAATATTTCCGCCCATCCAAATTATCATACAAAAATAGGTTCGTAGTACCTTATTAAGGATGTTCCCAAAAACATTGGTTAGGCAATTAATCAAAGACGTCCCCAAAAAACACGACGCCAATGGAAACGTGGGGCAATTGATAAGCGCCGCCGATGGTACGCTCCATGCCACATATGAATATGACCCCTTTGGACGCCTCATCAACGCACAAGGTTCCAAAGCCAACCTGAACCCCTACCGCTTCTCCACCAAGCCCATGGACCAGCAGACGGGCCTCTATTATTACGGCTACAGGTATCTTGATGTTGAACTTGGCAGGTGGGTGAATAGAGATCCAATTGAGGAAGAAGGCGGGTGGAACCTTTATGGATTTGTTGCAAATATGTGTACTAACACTTTAGATCCTTTGGGAAAGGTTTATGGTAAACATCCCAATATCTCAACATACGACATTGATTACGGCGGCCCAGGAGCACGGCCGTCTCCTCCTAAAGGCGGTTTGCAGGACCAATGGGAAAGATACCAGAGATGGAAGGAATGGTCGGAACAGTATATGGTCCCAAAAGAATGGGATTTTAAAGGTTCATGTATATATGCATCAGGAGGAATTGCAATTGCATATGGGGAAATTATGTGCCTTGTATGGACACGTTGCATTAAAGGAAAACGACAAGCGGGATGGTTACACGGTCGCTTTTTGGGGCCTTCAGTTGGTCTTCCAGGAGTTACTATTTTTGATATAACTCAGCATTATGGTGATGGAAACCAGTATTATCAAACTCCTATTGGAGGTCCAAAACTTAGAGACTTGGAAGGTTGGTCAAGAGTTTCCACAGCAAGCACCGCACTGTTTGGCCTTGGCCATTCTCTAACAATTTTGAAGTTTGGTAAGACATATACGAGCCTGGATTTCGATGAACAGCATTCAGAACAAGTTGGATTAGATTGGAGCATGGATGCATTATGGCTTGGAAGGACCTGGTTGGAAAAAGAATGGACAGATCCTTGTTGTGAAAACTAACTTTAAAAAAAGGCTGACTAATGAGAAAGAGAATTATACTGTTTGATGTTATTTGGATAATCGGTTTAATAACCATATATGTTACTGCATATATACGAGGGAATTTTATGGAGATGTCTGGAGTATTATTTACTCTAATAAGCTGTACAATGATTTTTAGCAAAAAGTTATCTGAAAGTGACTCGAAAATTGGAAAGTTGCTATATTGGATTAGTTTAAATTTACTTCTTCCCAAAGATAGTTACAATTATATTAAATTTGGATGCGTGTTTTTGGTTTTAGGGATATTGGGTTTTATCAATGGTCGTTTTTATAATGAGCAAGGCTCTTCTTCAGTTCTTGAATTGACACCTCGGCAGTTAGCGGAAAGAGGATTTACAGACCCAATGGTTTGGTTAGTGTTTTTTCTGTTGATATTATTTGGTATTTATAATTCGAGGAAGGATTGACTTCGGGACTCTCGGGACGTCCCTGATTAATCGACTAACTCCATGAGTGGTCTCGGGGACGATGGTAAAAAGGAATAATTTGACTGGTTGGGCAAGCCTCCCAAGGGGGGCCTGAAACATAAAATTTTGGTTTTCGCCCGCACGCAGGGACGCGGTTTTGTTCCGATCCCTGTATTGGGCAGGGTCTTTGACATTCGAATAAAAATACGGAGATAAATGCGGATGGAGAGTTGCGCCGTTTGGTAGGACGGCGCCCCCTCCATCCGCTAATGATTGCCCCGTTGCCTGTCATCCTTAAGGGCGATCACGAGGATCTCCCCTACGCGGTCGCAGCAAGCAGCGCCCCTGCGGGAAATGTCGGACAGGCACGGACGTCTTGGGGACGTCCCTGATTAATCGACTAACTCCATGAGGGGTCTCTGGGACAATGGTAAAATAATAAAAATCTGAATAGTTGGGCAAACCCCCTGAAAGGGGCCTGAAACATAAATTTTCGGTTTTCACCCGCACGCAGGGAAGCGGTTTTTTTCCCGGTCCCTGTATTGGGCAAGGTCTTTGACATTCGAATAAAAATACGGAGATAAACCAGGCTGGGTATAACCGCGATCTGCCATTTTTTTCCCATAGGCAGGTTGAAGTTGCGCGGCGTTAATCAGCGACAGGACGGAACCATGCATATGGACTTCGGATGCGCTGTAACACTTCTCCCCTCGTCACTGCGAAGTACGTAAAGTACGTCTCATTTCTCGGGGATCGTGCGCCTTGCATCTCATCGCTTTTACTCAGCCTGGAGATAGATAGCGAGAGGGCGCCGTTTGGTGGGACGGCGCCCTCTCCATCCGCTAATGATTGCTCCCGTCGCCCGTCATCCTCCAGGGCGATCACAAGGATCACCCCTACAGAGGCGCATTACGTAGGGTGCGAATCTTGTATTCGCCCAGGCAGTAGGGCGCGAATCTTGTATTCGCCCCAACAACGGCGGTAATTTGTGCGATCACAAGGATCGCCCCTACGCGAGCGCGGCAAGCGCCAGCATTGTCAGTAGGGTGGCCGCGGCAGCGTCTTTGCTTTTTGCTGCCGGGGTCCGTAAGGACTCTTTTTTCATAAGGCAGGGGCTTGCATACATCCCGCAAAGCATGAACCACGGAACACACGGAAGCCACGGAGGGATCGTTTTCCGTGTCTTCCGTGTCTTCCGTGTCTTCCGTGGTTAACATTGTTGTTTTAATGGTCAGGGACGCTGGGTTCCCGATAAAGACGCTCGGGAATGACGAGCCCCCCCATCCTGACCTTCCCCCGCCGGTGGGGAAGGGACTTTATAGGATGCCGCTTCGCGGCGTTTATTTGGGTAGGCGCGGCAAGCCGCACTGATGTCGGAGCGCCCAAGGATGATGGATGTTTGACGGCCGTATTTTTATTCGAATGGAGAATGGCGCCACGGTATGCATTCCCACGTGCAACATGGGAACGAGAATAACGATGCATCCAAGGGACGCAAGGCATTTTTGGCGTTGGGAAAGAGATCCGGTCGCGCCTTTTGTGCTTCGCACCCAGGCAGGATACTACTCTGCCAGGGGCGCCCAAAGACAAGGACAGGGACGCTGGATTCCCGATAAGGACGCTCGGGAATGACGGCGAAAGAATATGGATGCCGCTTCGCGGCGGTATTTGTTGGGTTTCGCAGGCTCTACCCAACCTGCGATGTCAATGGGGCGCCATGGGGACGTAAAATATTTTTGGCTCCGGAATTCAGCCTTGCCTGAAAAAAATATGCTTCGCACACTGGCAAGATACTGCTTTGCCAGGGGCGCCCAAACGAATTAGGGCGTTCGGGAATGACAAATTGAACTTCGCTCTTGCGCGGAGCGCATTTTAAAGTTCTTTGCGGAGCTTTCTTTCAAGAAAGCGACCCGCCGGAGGCATTTTTTTAAGTAGTGCGCGGAGCGCCATTGAGAAGTTTTGATCCAACTTTTTCAAAAGTTGGCCGCCGGAGGCAATCTTTTGCCGAAGGCATGCTTTTTATATTTTTTTCATGCAGTTGCAGCAGTTCGATTTTTTATGTTTTTGGGGACGTCTTTATTTATCAGCCTCGGCGCCAAAGTGGTCGTCAAAGGCATGCTGGACAAACCATAGACCCTCCGGCTGGGGCGAAAGCGTCACGCTTCAACGCCCCGGCCGTTTTTTTTCTCCTTGAATATTTCCGCCCATCCCACAATTATCCTACAAAAATAGCGATCCATGGCGAAAAGAACTTCTCCGGATGTTTGAGGAGACGTATCAAAAGAGGTAAGGATGTCCCCAAGTGTTAAAAGGCGCCCCATAAGCAGGGGCGCTGCTTGCCGCGCCCTCGTAGTGACAGGCCCTTGCGGCTGGCGAACTCCAATAGAAAAGGGGGCCCGCCGCCGACAGCGAGCCCCCCTGAGGGGGATAGAACATGGTCCTATCCTTGCGAAAAAGGCCTGGCTTCCCTTTCCGCAAATCGGTTATTCGGGCATGGGATGGGAGAAGGTGCTGGTGAAGATGTTTTTCTTCACGTCCAGGCTGGGCTCGTTGGCGCAAAAGCTCCGCATGACCGAAAATTCTCCGCCGCCCTGGCCTTCAAAGGTTGCCACGACCTCGCCGGTCTCCGTTCTTTTGACCACGCCGGTAATCCAGGGCATCTGGGCGAAGATGCAATAGGTTTCCACAATAAAGGTTACGTCCGAAAGCATGGGCGCGTAATTAGAGCCGATGTTCACGTAGGCTTCCACGGTGTACTGGTCGTTTTTGCCGACGACCGTCAAATCCGTGGGAAGGTATTGGCGGGCCTCTGCGTCCCACTGCCAGTCTCCGTGCACCCAGCCCAGCTCGCCGTCCTCCGCGTGAAAGCGTTGAACGACCGGATTGCCGTTGTCCAGAAAGTCCACGTCCACGTAGTCCAGGTTTTCCGTATTGAAATGATAGGTCTGGAAGGCCCACTGCACATGGGTGTCGGGGTCGGACATGAAGGCGAAGTCCCATCCGCCCAGGACGAAGGCCCATCTGCCGAAGGAATTTTCCCGGTATCCGTGGCCGTTGATTTCCGTGGTTTCGCCCGTGGAAAGATCCGTAATGCTCCCATGGACCTCCGTGGTGGGCCACAGCATGTTGACCGTCCAGTGTTCGTCCGGCAGCAGGGCGTCGGTATCGTTGCCCACAACCCAGGTTTCGGGCTTTAACGGCGCGTAATCGGTGAATCCCTGGTTTACGGAAAAGTCCCAGGCGTAAGCTCCGTTATTTCCCCGAATGATCATGACGTCGGGCTCGCCGTTTTCTCCGGGGACCGGAATTTCTTCAATAAAAACTCCGTCCTCGCCCTCGGCGTACAGGGAGCGCTCGTTCACGCCCACTTCGTGGCCCAGGCCGAGAGGCGTGTAAATGGCCACCGGTTCTTTGCCGGGAAACTGGCCGTACAGGGCGAAATTGACCCCCGAAGGCATGAGGTTGAGGGCCGAAAAGGTTTCGTTGCCGCCCAGTTTCCCTTCCGGGTCCGCCACCACGATTCCGACCACGCCGGTGAACTTGCCGTCGTCGTCGTGAAAGGAGTAATAGTCCCATTCCAGGGAGAAGCCGTCCAGGGCGTTAAATTTCCGATAATCATCCTGCAGGATGTTCCAGCCGCCCAGGCCGTCCCGCATGACGTGATTATAATCAATGGTGTGCTGCTCCGGCCAGGTTGGTTTGGGGCTCATGGCGTAGGCCCCGGATGCGGCCAGGATCAGGGTTGCAACAACCAGGCTCAGGACTTTAAATACGGATCTCTTTGTCATGCGTTTCCCCTCCATAGGTGTGTGTGCAAGGCCGGGAGGCGGGCGGCGTATCAAGGCGGGGCGCCGCGCAGCTCCCTTATTGACTAACCCGTCTAACATGCTCTTGACCATTAAGTCAATAGCCTTTGTTTGTAATGTTGATTAATTACCTTAAATTATATCCTTGTTTATTATGTACGGCGTGGCTGAAATGAATAGATAGTAGGGGTATAATATATGGTTAAATAAGGGTGTATAGTTTCCCCTTTCCCCCGGCGGAAAACAGATTAAGAAAAATCAAGCCGCCGTCGGTCCACCCAAAACCCCCGTCCAAAACTCCACCCGTCCGGGCGCCTGGACATCCCTCCATGGGCTCCCAATCAAAAAATTTCCGGATCAAAATTCAGGTCCCGATCGCCCCGCGCGCCTCCTCCTTATAGGATGTCGCATCTGCTGAAAAAGCGGTTTGACGGGCATGATTATCCACCTGTTGTTCCCGCGGCCCTTCCCGAATCCGGACGGCCCGCCCCCTGTAAAAGCGCTTTGCGGGAGATTGTGAAAGCCTTCACTTAGCCGCCGGATTTTCTTAGGATTGCGTAATTCTTTGGAATTTCACCATCCGTTCAAAAGTTATTTTTTTCACATGACTAGAAAGCAATTATTTGCTTGACACATAGGTCTGTTTTCCTGCATATGAATGTTTCCAGCGCTTGATGGAAACGCTTTATTGGAACCATCTGCTTTGTTATTCCGTTTCGCCTGGTAATGCTGGCTTGCAAGAGCCCTTAAATGCGCCTTCCCCCCATCAATTCCCGTCCGGGAAAGGGAAGGCTTGAATTACTCTTCACTACAATAAAGGAGCAGAAACCCTGCTTACAGCATTAGAAAAAGCGCGCAAAGATCCGGACTCCATGAAAGGGAGAATTCTGCGCGACGCTCGCAAGATATTTGGAGAATACGGCTTCCACGGCACCACAACCCGCATGATCGCCCAAAAGGTGGGGATCGACATTTCCACCCTGTATTATCACTGGGGGGAAAAGGGCGACCTGTACGAAGCGGTCGTCCAGGACATCTTTGAGGATCTGCGGTCCAAGCTGGTGGAAATCGAGCACATCATTCACGGCAAGCCTTTGGCGGACAGGTTGACCATCGCCTTGGACATCATGACGGATTATCTTTTTGAGAATCCCGAAATTTCCAACCTGACGCTGTACCGTTATTTCACCAAAACCCGGCACGAGTCGGTCTTGGAAGTAAAAGTGCCTGAAACCATGGGGAATATAGCTTATTCCATGGGGCTGGTGAATGACAAGAAGGCCTTGCCTGTGGATGCGAAAATGAAGATGTTGGCAATGATGAACTCAATCCATAATTTCATATCGGGGGAAGGGTTTTTCAAGGTTCTGTTGGATGTGGACCATGAGGACTATGTGAGGGTGGTGAAAGAAACTCTGGGTTTTGTGTTGATTCCTGCATTTACGCAAGCAACGAAGGCTCAGGACTCCTCTGAATAGTTCCAGGTTCGCCTCCACAAATTTGCAGTTACGGCAGTCGATCAAAAGTGTAGCATTAGACGGACTTACACTGTAAAGGAGGTAGTAACATGGCTCTAAACATGGATGCAATCGGCAAGAAAATCGGCCCGATAGAGAAGGATTACACCTGGAAGGATGTGGTCCTTTACGCATTGGGCGTTGGCGCCGGGTTCGATGAACTCGACTATGTGTACGAGAAAGACCTGAAGGTCATCCCCAGTTTCTCCATTGCGGCGGTTTTTGAGTTTTTAAGCCACATTGGAGCGAATTCCAACGTGAATCTGGCGGGTCTCCTTCACGGCGAACAGGATTTGATCTTTCACAGGCCCATCCCGACTTCGGGCAAGCTGGTGAGCGAAGGGGCGGTCACCAAGTATTACGACCTGGCCGCGGCCGGCAAAAAAGGCGCTATTATCGTCGGCGAAAGCGTGTCCAGGGACGCCAAGGGCAAAAAGCTCTTCACCGCCAAAACCACCTTGTTCGGCCGCCTGGACGGCGGATTCGGCGGCGAAGCTCCTCCCAAGGAAGTGGTGGAGTACCCGGACCGGGATCCCGACTTTGTGGTGGAAGAGCATCCCTCCAAGGACGCTCCCCTGCTGTACCGGATGTCCGGGGACGTGTTCGTGCTTCATATCGACCCGGAATTCGCCAAGATGTCCGGCTTTGAAATGCCCATCATGCACGGCCTGTGCACCCACGGCTATGCATGCCGCGCACTGATCAACTCCTTGTGCCCCGGCGAACCCGAAAAGGTCCGCAGGCTCAAGTGCCGCTTCTCCAAGACCCTGTACCCCGGAATTCCCATCGCCATTAAAATCTGGAAGACCGGCGAAGGCACGGCCGTATGGCGCGTCATCAATCAGGAAAACGGAGACGTGGTCATCGACCAGGGCATCTTCGAATACGGCGACGTGGTGGAAGAGCAAATCCGCTACGACGGCCGTGTGGCGGTCATCACCGGCGCGGGCGCGGGCCTGGGCAAGGCTTACGCTCTGGAACTGGCCAAACGCGGCGCCAAAGTCGTCATCAACGACCTGGGCGGCTCCCGCGACGGCACAGGCGCAAGCTCCAGCGCAGCCGACGCCGTGGTGGACGAAATCAAGGCCGCCGGCGGCGAAGCGGTCGCCAACTACGACAACGTGGCCACGCCCGAAGGCGGCGCCAACGTGGTCAAGACCGCCATGGACGCCTTTGGGCGGGTGGACATTCTCATCAATAACGCGGGCATTCTCCGGGATAAATCCTTCCTCAAGATGGAGCCCGAAAACTGGAACGCCGTCCTCAACGTGCATTTGAACGGCGCTTACAACGTGACCAAGGCCGCCTTCCCCATCATGAAGCAAAACGGGTTCGGCCGCATCGTCATGACCACCTCGGCCGCGGGCCTGTACGGCAACTTCGGCCAGACCAACTACTCGGCCGCCAAGATGGCCCTGGTGGGCTTCATGAACACCCTCAAGCTCGAGGGCAATAAGTACAATGTCAAGGTGAACACCGTGGCGCCTCTGGCCGCCTCCCGTCTCACCGAAGACATCATGCCCGAGGAAATCTTCAACAAGGCCAAACCCGAATACGTGGTTCCCATGACCTTGTATCTCTGCACCGACGAATGCGACGTAACCGGCCGCATTTACAATGTGGGCATGGGCTTCTTCAACCGCGCCGCCGTGGTTACCGGCCCGGGCGCCGTTCTGGGACAGGGCGACGACATCCCCACCTGCGACGACGTGAAAGCCGCCATGCCTAAGATCGGTTCGCTCAAGGACGGCAAGGAGTACTTTGAGCTCAACGCCCAGGTAGGCGACGTCATGATGGCTTTCCAGGCGCCTCCGTCCGGCGGCGGAGCTGCAGCGGCGGGCCCGGCCACTCCGGCCGACGCATTCGCCATGCTGGAAAGCACATTCCAGCCCGATGCAGCCGACGGCGTGGACGTTGTGTTCCAGTACAGCATTTCCGGCGCAACCGGCGGGGAATGGAATGCCGTGATCAAGGACAAGACCTGCAAGGTCTCCGAGGGCAAACACGACAAGCCCACCACCGTCATCATCATGGAAGACAAAGACTTCATGGCCATGACGGCCGGAACCCTGAATCCCATGCAGGCTTATACTTCCGGTAAGCTGAAAATCGAGGGAGACGTCATGAAATCCCAGCTTCTTGAAAAGCTGTTCAAGGCGTAGAGTTCCCAACCTGAACAAGGCTCCTTTTTAAAGAAAGGGCCGGAACAACCAAGATTACGAAACACCAAAGATATAAGGAGAGGAACTATGATAGGCATCACCTCATATGGAGCATACATTCCTCGCTTGAGGTTGGACCGTATGGCCATTTTCCAGAGCATGGGCTGGTTTGCACCGGCCATCATGGTGGTGGCCCAGGGCGAAAGGTCCATGTGCAACTGGGACGAAGACGCCCTCACCATGGCTGTGTCCGCTTCCCAAGACTGCCTCAAGGGGATGGATAAATCGAAACTGGACGC
Organism: Desulfatibacillum alkenivorans DSM 16219; assembly: GCF_900142135.1. Classification (GTDB taxonomy): domain Bacteria; phylum Desulfobacterota; class Desulfobacteria; order Desulfobacterales; family Desulfatibacillaceae; genus Desulfatibacillum; species Desulfatibacillum alkenivorans. The sequence continues at coordinate 87,726 of NZ_FQZU01000002.1, forward strand.
CGTTTACCTGGCTTCCACCACCCTGCCTTTCGCCGACAGGCAGAATGCGGGCGTTATTAAGGAAGCCCTGAACCTGTCCGACGGCCTTCTGGCCACCGACGTTGTGGGCTCCCAAAAAGCAGGCACTTCCGCCCTGATTACGGCCCTGGACGCCGTTTCCGGCGGAAACAAGAAAAATATCCTGGTCACCGCTTCCGACAAGCGGGAAACCAAGGGCGCCTATTTTTACGAAATGTGGTTCGGCGATGGCGCGGCTTCCGTGGCCGTCGGAAACGGCGACGACGTCATCGCCGAATTCCTGGGCTCCTATTCCGAATCCCACGACTTCAACGATCACTACCGCGGCGCATCCAACCGCTTTGACTATGTGTGGGAAGAACGCTGGGCCAGAGACATGGGCTACAGCAACTTCATCCCCAAGGCCATCAACGGCGCCATGGAAAAAGCCGGCGTGGCCATCGGCGACGTCAGCAAGCTGGTTTACCCCTGCTTCTTCGGCGCGGAACACAAAAAGATCGCCAAAAAACTGGGCGCAACTCCAGAACAGGTCGTCGGCAACCTGCATAAGGAATGCGGCGAGTGCGGAGTGGCCCATCCCTTTGTGATGCTGGCCTCCGCCCTGGACGGCGCCAAAGCCGGCGACATCATCGTGGTGGCCGGCTACGGCCACGGCGTGGACGCCCTGGTCTTCAAGGTCACGGACAAAATCGCCGACCTGGCGGAGCGCGACGGATTTGCAGGAACCATCGCCAACAAAAAGATCGTGGACAACTACGCCAAGTACCTGATCTTCCGCGGCCTCCTGGAAAATGAAATGGGCATTCGCGCCGAAGCGGAAACCCAGACCGCCATGACCGTCCTGTGGCGCAAACGCAAAATGCTCCTGGGCCTGGTGGGCGGCAAGTGCCGCGAGTGCGGAACCAAGCAGTTCCCCAAAATGGATATCTGCGTGAATCCCGAGTGCGGCGCCTTTCACAGCCAGGACGAGCAGGAATTCATCAATACTCCGGCCAAGGTCAAGACCTTTACCGCGGACATGCTGTCCGTGTCCTTTGAGCCCCCCAACAAATACGGCCTCATCCAGTTTGAGGGCGGCGGCCGCATGATGGCCGACTTCACCGACTGCGATCAGGAAGAAATCCGCGTGGGCCTGCCCATGAAGATGGTCTTCCGCCTCCGCTGCTGGGACAAGGATCGCGGCTTCCGCAATTATTTCTGGAAGGCGACCCCGGTTCCGGGCGCAGCCGCGGAAATGGATAAAATCAACTTCAACGATCGCGTGGCCGTCATCACCGGCGCCGGCGGCGGCCTGGGCAGAACCTACGCCCTGGAACTGGCCTCCCGGGGCTGCAAAGTGGTGGTCAACGACCTGGGCGGCGCCCGCGACGGCTCCGGCGGCGGCAGCGCCAGCCCGGCGGACAACGTGGTCGAGGAAATCAAGCAAATGGGCGGCGAAGCCGTCGCCAACTACGACAACGTGGCGACCCCCGAAGGCGGCGCAGCCATCATCCAGAGCGCCATCGACGCATTCGGACGCGTGGACATCGTCATCAACAATGCGGGCATCCTCCGGGACAAGTCCTTCCTCAAGATGGAGCCCGAAAACTGGAACGCCGTCATGGCCGTGCATTTGCACGGCGCCTACAATGTGACCAAGCCCGCCTTCTCCATCATGAAGCAGCAGGGTTTCGGCCGCATCATCATGACCACCTCCGCCGCAGGCCTGTACGGCAATTTCGGCCAGACCAACTACTCCAGCGCCAAAATGGCCCTGGTGGGCTTCATGAACACCCTGAAGCTGGAAGGCGGCAAGTACAATATCAAGGTTAACACCGTGGCGCCTCTGGCGGCCTCCCGTCTCACCGAAGACATCATGCCGCCCGAGATTTTCGCCAAGATGAAGCCTGAGTTCGTGTCTCCCATGGTGCTGTACCTCTGCTCCGAAGACTGCAAGGAAACCGGCCAGATCTTCAACGCAGGCATGGGCTACTTCAACCGGGCCGCGGTCATGACCGGGCCTTCCGTACAACTGGGCGAAGGCGATACGCCTCCGACCCTGGAAGACATCGCCGATAACTGGGAAGCCATCAACAGCATGGAAGGCGCCAAGGAGCTTAACGACCTGAACTCCGCCATGTTTGATATGCTCTCCCCGCCGGCTCCGGCCGCCGAAGCCGCAGCTCCCGCTGCAGGCGGCGAAATCAAACCCGCCGACATCTTCGCCGGCATGGCCGACACATTCAATCCCGATAAGGCCGAAGGCGTGGACGTGGTGTTCCAGTTCAACATTTCCGGCGGCAATGGCGGAGAATGGAACGTGACGGTCAAGGATAAGACCTGCACGGTGGCTGAAGGCAAGGCCGGCAAGGCGACCTGCACGATTATCATGGAAGACGCCGATTTTGTGGGCATGATTTCCGGAACCCTGAACCCCATGACGGCGTTCAACTCCGGCAAGCTCAAGATCGAAGGCGACGTCATGAAATCCCAGCTCATCGACAAACTGTTCACCGCCAAATAACAGGAGGGACGCATCATGGCTACTGGAATTAAAGATAAAGTCGCTATCATCGGCATGGGATGCACCCGTTTCGGCGAACGCTGGGACGTGGGCGCCGAAGAACTGATGGTGGAAGCTTTTCAAGAATGTATACAAGACGCTGGAATTGATAAAAAAGAAATCCAGGCCGCATGGTTCGGCACCTGCCTGGATGAAGTCAACGTAGGCAAGTCCGCAGTGCCGCTGTCCACAACCCTGCGCCTGCCTTTCATCCCCTGCACCAGGGTGGAAAACTACTGCGCCACCGGTACGGAAGCCTTCCGCGGCGCCGTATACGCGGTCGCTTCCGGGGCTTATGACATCTGCCTGGCCCTGGGCGTGGAAAAGCTGAAAGACACCGGTTACGGCGGACTGCCCGGCGGCGGCTCCAACGCCGGCTCCCTCATGTGGCAGTGGTGGCCCATGCTGACGGCTCCGGGCTCCTTCGCCCAACTCGCCAGCGCCTACGCCGCCAAGTACAAGATCCCCGACGGAGACCTCAAACGCGCCATGGCGCACGTCTCCGCCAAAAGCCACGACAACGGCGTCTTGAACCCCAAGGCTCACCTGCAAAAGAAAGTCACCGAAGACCAGATCATGGCGGCGCCCATCATCGCCCATCCCCTGGGACTCTTTGACTGCTGCGGCGTGTCCGACGGTTCGGCGTGCGCCATTGTCACCACGCCTGAAATCGCCAAGAAATTGGGCAAAAAGGATTTCATCACGGTCAAGGCCCTGCAGCTTGCCTTGTCCTCCGGCGAGGAAGTGGGATACAATGACTGGGACGGCGATCATTTCATGACCACCAGTCGCGCCAGCGTCAAGGCTTACGAAGAAGCCGGCATCACCAACCCCAGGGAGGAAATCTCCATGATGGAAGTGCATGACTGCTTCTCCATCACCGAGTTGGTGACCATGGAAGACCTCCATATCTCCGAAAGGGGCCAGGCGGTCAAGGACATCATGGACGGCTTCTATGACCTCAAAGGCGGCGGAGTCCCCTGCCAGGTGGACGGCGGCCTCAAGTGCTTCGGCCACCCCATCGGCGCTTCCGGACTTCGCATGCTGTACGAAATGTACCTGCAACTCCATGGAAAGGCCGGGGAACGCCAGATTGACAATCCCAGGCTGGGCCTTACGCACAACCTGGGCGGCTTCCCGTTCCAGAACGTTTGCGCCATTTCCATAGTCGGAAAATACGACGGATAACCCATCCGCGGCCCCGGACCGCCTTGGCGGCCCGGGGCCGTTTACCCAGAGGCATTGGGCATGCTCGAAGTCAAGGCCATCATGAATTCCAGCGTTGAGGACGTCATCGGGTTCAAATGCTGCAACCTGCCCGACCAAAACCTGGAAATCCATGTGAAAAACGCCGGCGAAAAACCGGTTAAAGCGCTCAGCCGCTTTGTCCTGGATGCGGGCGAAAAACAGGTGGAGCTTACCACCGTGTATCCGCCCGGAGGCCAGGTGATTCAGCCCGGAGAGGCGGCGGCCTTTTACTGCAACATGGATGATGAGGAATGGAAGCTGTATTCTTCCATCACCGCCTTTGACGATCAGGGAGGGTCGTTCACCGCCGCTCTGTAATGGGGTCAAATCTACGTTTGACGTTTGAGGATCGGGTCTTTTCGAAAAGATTTCAGGAGTATGATCTTATCTGAAATCGCCTGATAACGGCGAGCAGGCCTAAGACGCAAAGCATGCCCAGCCCGAGGTTTTTCTGGAGAATATAATATGGAAATCTTGCAATACACCCCGGAGCACCACGCGTTTCGCGAGCAGTTTCGGGCTTATTTGGCCGAGAATGTGATTCCGCACATCCCGCAATGGGAAGCGGACCACATCGTGCCTCCCGAAGTATGGCGGGATTTGGGGCGCAACGGCTATCTGTGCACGGCCACGCCCAAGGAATACGGCGGCCACGGCATGGATTTTCTGTACTCGGTCATCATCACCGAAGAAATCGGCAAGACCGGCTTCTGCGGCCTGACCTTGGGGCTGCACAGCGATATCGTGGTGCCCTATATCGAAACTTTCGGCACCGAAGAGCAGAAAAAGAAATTCCTGCCCGGCTGCGTGACCGGCGAGACCATTACTTCCGTGGCCATGACCGAACCGGGCACAGGGTCCGACCTTTCCTCCATGTCCACCACGGCCGTCGAGGACGGGGACGACATTATTATCGACGGCACCAAAACCTTTATTTCCAACGGCATCAACACCAACCTGTGCGTGGTGGCGGCCAGGGACCCCAACGTGGAAAATCCCTACGAAGCCATTTCCCTGTATCTGGTGGAAGGGGATCGCCCGGGATTCGAGCGCGGCCGTCATCTGGACAAGATGGGCTTCAACAGCCAGGATACGTCGGAGCTCTTTTTCTCCAAATGCCGCATTCCCAAGGAAAACCTCCTGGGCCAAAAAGGCGGCGGATTCATCATCCTCATGCAGAAATTGCAGCAGGAAAGGCTCATTTGCGCCATCGGCGCGGTCGTCGCCGCGGAAATGATGACCGAAAGAATGATTCAGTACTGCAAGGAGACCACCCGCAACGGCAAGCCGTTGAGCAAGTTCCAGGCCATCCAGTTTGAACTGGTGGAAATGGCCACGGAAGCCAAACTCGGCCGCGCATTCCTGGATAAGCTCATCGCCGAGCACGTGGCCGGTGAGCAGGTGGTGGTGGAGGTTTCCATGGCCAAATACTGGACCACGGACCTGGCCAAACGCACCATTGACAGGGCCATCAGCATCGTGGGCGAACCCGCCATGGCGGAAAGCCTCGGCCTGGCGCAGGCCATGCGGGACATCCGCATCCTGCCTATTTTTGCTGGAACCAACGAAGTCATGAAGATAGTGGCGGCAAGATTTATGGGGCTGTAAATGATGGGGCTTCGGAGGCCTCCCGCGTTCGCCATGATAGGCGCCGAAGCCGTCAAGTCCTGGGGGGGACTGCAGCAGCTTTAAAACATTGCAAAAAAGCTATTTTCGGGATCACAGGGCCGGACGCCTAAACCAGGCGTTACGGCCCTGTTTTCTTTTCGCCAGAAAAGCAAGAGAACGTGCCTCCGGCGGCAAACTTTTGAAAAAGTTTGATCAAAACGTTTCAATGGCGCTCCGCGCAAAGGCAGTTTATTTTTTTTCGCCGTCATTCCCGAATGTCACTCTCGGGAATCCGGAATCCTGGTCATTGGGTAGTCCTGGCAAAGCAGTATCTTGCCAGGGTTGCGAAGCAACATTTTGTTCGACCACGCAGGCAATCAAGGCCTTGGGCCTTGTACGGACCTGTAACCTTTTAATGCTCCTAAATATTCTCGTTGACTGAGGGGATTTTAGAATGTCCTCGACGTTGTCCATTCGAGCATTTTCCACCGTGTTCTAAAACCATAGCCTATTACATGCCGCCTGGAAGGATTACTGAAATCCATAATGGAGGCGATATATGCCCGCTTTGATTTTAATACGGGGTCCACCCTGTCTGTTAGAAGTAAAAGATACTTACCATCAAGTGAAAAAGATTCGTGATTTTCGGGGACGTCCCTTAATAACGTGATTTTCGGGGACGTCCCTTAATAAGATAGTGATTTTCGGGGACGTCTCTTAATAAGATAGTAAGTTGATAACATATTGAAATCAAGCATAAATTTTGAATAATAACTTGAGTTTAATTTAGTTAAATATTAATTGAAGCCCTTGTCAAGGCCATGCCGGACACACTCCAAGACCCCCGGCTGGGGTCAAGGTTCCAAGCCTCAACGCTCCGGCCGTTTTATCCTTTGGAATGTTTCCGCCAAATCCGCCTGCGATATTCTCTAAAAAGCTGTTTTTGGAATTTTAAAAGATCATGGTGTTAAGAATTATTCGTGATTCATGCATTAACTCTATCCCTTCGGGGTAATTTCTGATAGCCTGCCTGCATAATATGATATCGCTTCTCTGTTTTTGATTTGCCGGTCGCACCAAAGGACGCATCGCTGCGGCCATATTTCCCTATGCTATTGCCGGTTAAAGTCCTTGCTGCATCATCTCCGTATTTGGTTACAGGGGGAAAAACCATGATAACCGACCCTTCCAAAGACCGTTTTTTTGCCAAGTGGAAACGCAGGTGCATTTCAATAACGCTCTATTTTTTATTGTGGGGTTTAATGACCGGGACTCTGCCCCTCATCCTGATTATTACGGGCGTCATGGATTGGCTCCGGCCGCTGAGAAAGGCCGGTGCGAGGTCCCGCTGCATTCTGTTTTTCGTGCTGTATTTGAATTGCGAGATATTGGGCTTGGCCGCTGCTTTTTTAATTTGGCTGTTCAGCGGCGTCTGGCTGGGAAGAAACAGGGATTTTTTCGTCAAAGCGAATTACGCTCTCCAGTCCACCTGGGCTTCAGCGCTCCTTCAGGGCGCCTTTTTCATATTCTCCGTCAAGCTGAAAACCCAAGGCGCGGAGTGCGCCTTTCCCGGCCCCGTGGTCCTTATGATACGCCATGCCAGCACCGCCGACACCGTGCTGGCATCGGTGCTGGTGGCCAAAAGGTTTAAAATGCGCTTACGATTCGTTTTAAAGCAGGAGTTGCTTTGGGATCCCTGCCTGGATGTGGTTGGAAATCGGATTCCAAACGTGTTTGTGCAAAGAGACGGCAAGACCACGGAACGGGAATTGGCGGCGATCAAGGACCTGTCCAGGGATATGTCCTCCCGGGACGGCATCCTGATCTATCCCGAAGGCACCCGCTTTCAACAGCATAAGCTGGAAAAAATTCAAAAGCGCTTCAAACAAGAAGAGACGCCCGTCATATCAAGCATGGCGGCGAAGTTCACCCATGTCCTCCCTCCCCGGATTGGAGGCTTTTCCGCCATAACCGAGACGGCCCGGGAGGCTGACATCGTCGTCTGCGTCCACACGGGGTTTGAAGGCTCGGCCAATTTCAGCGAGTTCTGGCAAGGCGCCCTCATAGGCAAAACCGTTAAAGCGGCCTTTTGGAGAATACCCGCCGGCGAGATTCCGTCCGGGCGGCAAGAGCGCAGGATATGGCTTTTTAATCAATGGATGAAAGTGGATGAATGGGTGGCTCAAAATTTTTCCGGCGAATAGAAACTTGTGCGCTGAAACGCAGATGCGTTTTTTTACAATACAATCGCCGGCGAGTCTGAAAAACCTCCATGACAACCGAGGTTAGTCATGACTCTGGCAAAATGGGCTCCAATCTATCAGCAACTTTCACAATATCCGAGGGCTTTGAAAACAAATGGAGCGGAGCCTGGGCTTCCAGCTCAGCGCGGGAGCCGTACCCCCAAAGAACCCCGGCGGACCGGATGCCGTTTTTATGGGCCGCCGTCAGGTCAATGTCCCTGTCGCCGATCATGACGGCGTTAGGGTTTATGGCGTCCTGTGCAAGCAGGGACTTAATTTGACGCCATTTTTGAATTCCCACGTCCCCGCCGCTGACAAATTGAAAATGGCCCCGGATTTCGAAAAGATCCAATATTTTTTCCGCCATGTCCCGTCTTTTGGACGTGCAGATCGCCATGGAAACGTTCCGGCCGGCAAGTTCTTCCAGAGACTCTTTTATCCCGGGATACAGCTCGTTTTCGGAAAAGCCCACCTCAATATAGCGCTCCCGGAATTTGGTTATGAAGGCGCCTATTTCTGCATCATCTTCAATGCCTGTTTCGACCTTAAAGGACTCATCCAGCGGAGGGCCGATGTATTGCGCAAAGTCGGCGATGGGCTTTTCTTCGTATCCTAAAGAAGAAAGGGCGTAATTGAATGACCGGGCGATGCCTTCAAGGGGATCGCTTAACGTGCCGTCCAGATCGAATAACAGAAAGGGTTTGTTCATGATTTTTTTGAGGATGCCCCGGAAATTTTGGCTGAAATTATTCGAAAAAGTGCAACCTGGCATGGAACGCTCAAATTGCACCGTGGCTATCCATGGCGCCTCAGCGGGATCAGATCAAGGGAAAATTGCCCTGGCGCCGCCGAATGTTTTCAGCCCATGTGATATTAACCGCGGAAGGCGCGGACAACACGGAATTGAGAAGCTCTCTGACTTCCGTGGTTCAGAAACGTTGTTCCATTACCTTGTTTTACGCGGGTGATGGATACGGGCTATGACTTGGCTCCGCTTCATTTGGTAACGACAGGGGGGCATTGTGCGGCGCAGCGGCAGGGCTTGCCCTCCAAATCACAGCGCATCAGTTGCATTTGATCCGTAGTTTCAGGGCTTGCCCTGCCGCAATTTTGGCGGATAAAAAGTTATTGAGTTTTTGAGAGACGTCCCCGAGAATTTGAGAGACGTCCCCGAGAATTCCTGAGAGACGTCCCCGAGAATTCGAGAATTCCAGATTTCCACCGATTTTGAGATTTTATAATGGTCGCGTTTGTTTGCCGAGCCCCCCGTCACTGCATGCCGAGGTTGACTTTTAATCGCGCCGCATTGGCTGCATTTTATTCGTAGTTTCAGGGCTTGCCCTGCTCGCACGCCGCCTTAAATCACACCCGGCGATGGTGTGCAGGCCCCCGTGCCAGGGCGCGGAGCACACTTGCTTTACGCAGGGGGAAGACAGGATTCCCGCAGTATGAGAATGACCGAGGCCCTGCCCTAAGTCATGGACTCGTGTTCCCATTCTTTTAAGCCATCCGCCCGACGGACAGTCCCAATTTTGAATGCCGCTCCAGTCCGCGCCTTTTGTTGCCGGCGCAACCCGGGCAGCAAACTACGCTGCCCGGGTTGCCCAGCCCCTTTGTCACGCGCAACGACCTATTTTTTCCACGTCGTTCAAAAAAAATGCACGTCCGTGAAAACCTTCCTTGACTTTGGGTATCCCAATGTGGATGATTTCATGTTATACACAGACGTAGCTAATTAACCTGGATGTTATGTCTCTTTCACCCTTTGGAGGACCCATAATGAAGATTCTGGTCGGATACGAGAGAAGTAGAGAAAGTAAAAACGTCATGGACATCGCCATCAAGCACGCCAAGGCGTGGGATGGCAAGATTTTCCTGGCCACCTCCCTGTTCGGGGGCGTGGAAATGGAAAAGGATGAGCTGGAAAAGGCGGAGAAGATCCTCAAGGAAGCCAAGGAAACCCTGGACGCCGAAGGCATTGAGTGCGAAACCCACGTGCTGGTCCGCGGCCTGGAGCCCGGCGAGGATCTGGTGAATTTCGCCAAGGAAAAGGAAGTGGATGAAATCATTATCGGCGTGAAGAGCAAGTCCAAGGTCGGCAAGCTGCTGTTCGGCTCCAACGCCCAGTTCGTCATTTTGAACGCCCCCTGTCCGGTCATGACAGTGAAGAAATAAAGGCCGTATGCACGCCATCACGTCTCAGGGATTGCTCCCCTGTTCCAAAATCCGTTTTATGCCGAACCAAGGCCGGTCTTTTATCCGGAGGATTGGATGAAGGACCGGAGTTTACTGGTCGGCATCATGGCGGACAGCCACGGCAGGTCCGAACCCATTGGGGCGGCCTTGGAGGCCTTTCGATCCCTGGGATGCGAAAGAGTGTACCACCTGGGAGACGTTTGCGACTCCATGATTCCCCAGACGGCGAACGCATGCGTGGATCTTCTGGCCCAGGCCAACGTTTTTGTGGTAAAAGGAAACAACGATCATGCCGTGGTTGTAAACCAGTGGGGCATGAACACAGGGTTGGTGAGGGAGGACGTCCTTCAGTATTTGAAGGATCTTCCCAAAAGCCTGGAATGGCGGGGGGCGGATTTCGCCCATTCCCTGCCGTTCACCAAGGAGATGGGACTTTCGGCCATGGTGGGCCCCATGACCGACGCCCAGACCCTTCGGTATTTTTCCCTGAAAAAAAACGGCTTGTTCTTTCGAGGACACAGCCACGACCCGGCCGCGGCCTATTTGGCGAACGGCCGGGTGCACTCCCAGTCCCTTGAGCCCGGTAGAACCCTCCCTCTGGAGGATCGCCTGCCCTGCGTTGTCACATGCGGGGCTTTAACCCGTGGGTACGCCACGCTGTGGAATCCCGACGCCTGCACCATCACATGTCTCTCCATTGGCTGAGTCCTTCCTGCAGCCAACAAATTGCTTGAGCCGCTAAGGCGGCCTCGCCGCAGACCTCATGCGGCGGGGAGTATTTTGTAGCGCCGATTTTTCTAGGATGGTATTATGGATTTTGGACGGAAACAAAAAACAAGCAGGCTCCAATTAAGGGAGATTTCGCCTGACGAGGCGCGGCGCGTATGCCGGTTTGTACTTCAAATAGCTGGAATCTCCCTCAATTCCAGTAAAAACCGGTTCCTGGAGACCCGGTTGAACCCCTTGCTCGAAAAATATGGAATCCCCGATTACTGGTCCTTGCTTACGGAGGCCAAGGCAGACGCCTCCGGAGTCATGGCTCAGGATATTATCGACGCGGTGGCCACCAACGAAACCCGTTTTTTTCGCGATGCAGGCCCGTTCGAGCTGTTTCAGTACAAGATAATTCCTTACCTGACGGCCAATCGGCTCCCGGACTCAACAGGCAAGATTCCCATTCGCATATGGAGCGCGGCCTGCTCCACCGGCCAGGAAGTATACAGCCTGGCCATGTGCCTCAAGGAAAGCCTGTCGAATTTGAGAAATTACAAAATCACCCTGTTGGGGTCTGACATTTCCCAGCGGGCCCTGGACCGGGCCAAGGAAGGCGTATATTCCAAATTCGAAACTGCACGGGGGCTGGATGAAGCCCGTTTAAAAAAGTTCTTTACCCCGGAGGGGAACGCCTATAGAATTCGCGCCGAAATCCGCGAGATGGTGAGTTTTAAATCGGTGAACCTGCTGGAGCCCGTCAACGGTTTTAAAGAGTGGGACCTTATTCTCTGCCGCAATGTGGCGATCTATTTTCGGCAGGATCACCGCAAATGGCTGTTTAACCAGTTGGCCAACGCCCTGGAGCCCGACGGCTTCCTGGTGGCCGGCGCCTCCGAGTCCCTGGCGGCCATGTGCTCCCGGTTTATCCCTAAAATGTTTTCCAGCTGCACCTATTATCAAAGGAGATTCTGATGTGCGCCTTACATGCCTTGGTTGTGGATGACGAAACCAGCGCCCGTATGCTCTTGGAGCGCGGCGTGGCTAACGCCGGCTTCTCTGTGGAATCCGCCGAAGACGGAGTCCAGGCAGCCAACATGATCCGGAAAAAGCTCTACGACCTGGTGGTCACCGACCTCATGATGCCCGGCGAAGTGGACGGCGTCGGAGTTCTGGAAGCAGCCAAGGCCCGCTCTCCCCGCACCTCCGTGGTGCTCATTACCGGCCACGCCTCCGTGGAAACCGCCGTGGAAGCCATGAAAAAAGGCGCGGACGACTACCTGCAAAAACCCATTCACCTGGACGAACTGGCCATTAAAATAGGACGGGTGCGCGACCTGAACCTGCTGGTCAGAGACTCCCAGGAACTCCAGGAAGCCATGGACGTCACCGAATCCTCCGCCGCGGAAACCATTCGCGAACTGGACGCCAAAGTGAGCGAACTCCAGCTTGTCCTGGATTCGGTGCGAGGCATTCTGTCCAGCGAGGCCCCCCACGACCGAAAGATCGTCAAGGCTCTGGAGGCCTTGGCCGAGCCCAACACCTGATCCTTGTGTAAATAATCAAACGCATGGTAAAAAAAGTATTGACATGGGCGCCGAAACTGGTATGACCTCTTACCAGGAGACGCCCATGGAAGACGCTAAATTGCTCAAGCCGGCGCAATACGCCGAAAATCAAATCCTCACCGCCATCCTGGAAGGGAAGTATCCCCCAGGCGCGTGCCTCCCCGGAGAACGCGCCCTGGCCCAGGAACTAGGGGTGACAAGGCCCACCCTCCGGGAAACCCTGCACCGCCTGGCCGCGGAAGGCTGGATCGCCATCCGCCACGGCAAGCCCACCATCGTCAACGATTACTGGACCAAGGGCGGGCTGGGCCTGCTTTCCACCATGGCCAGATACGGCCGGTTTTTGCCCAAGAATTTTATAGTGCACTTATTGGAACTGCGTGTGGTGCTCATACCCAGCGTGGCGGCCATGGCCAGCGAACGCAATCCCGAGGATTTAGCCAGGCATCTGGCCTTGGCCAAAAGCCTGGAGGACGATCCCGAGGCTTTCGCCCAATATGACTGGAGCCTGCAGGAATTGATGGCCAAGGCCTCCAAAAACTTTACCTTTCCCATGATTTTGAACGATTTCGGCCCCCTGTTTAAAAACCTCGCTCACACGTATTTTTCTTTGGCAAGGGGCAGGGCGGCCTCAAAAAAATATTACTCAAGCCTGGCTCAAGCCTTGGAACTGGGGCCGGAGGCGGTCAAAGAGGCGGCCCGAGCCGCCATGCAGGACAGCATTGCAATCTGGAACGATTTGCACCAGAAGGAAGGGGGATTACATGATTAGGTATAATGGATGGGGAGACGAGTCCGTCACCATGGAAACGGCCAAAAAGGGCCTTGAAATGCTCAAGGACGTTGTAGGACCGGGCCAGCCGGGCGAAGATTGCCCTTTAGCGAAGATGTTGGCCAAGGTCGGCCCCTCGCGCCTCCCCGAGCACAGCCTGCTGAGCCGGGAGCCCATGGACCGCTATACTCACGCCCACGGTCAGAGCCTGCCGGATTGGATCGCCATGCGCGGGGGAACGCTGGAAAACTTTCCCGACGCCGTGGCTTATCCCACGTCTTCCCAGGAAGTGGAGGACGTCATGGAATTCGCCCAGGACAACGACTGCCTTGTCATTCCCTACGGCGGCGGCACCAGCGTGGTGGGGCATTTGAACGTCCCCAAGTCGAACCGGCCGGTATTGTCCCTTTCCCTGGAGCGCATGACCCGGCTGGTCGACCTGGACCGGTACAGCAGCCTGGCCAATTTTGAAGCCGGAGTGCGGGGCGTGGATCTGGAGGCGCAGCTTCGGGCTCTTGGCTACACCCTGGGGCACTATCCCCAGTCCTTTGAATACTCCACCCTGGGCGGTTGGGTGGTCACCCGGTCCAGCGGCCAGCAGTCCATGCATTTCGGCAGGATCGATCAGTTGTTTTTAGGCGGCGAGATGATTACCCCCCGGGGGACGATGAAACTCCCGGCGCTTCCCGCTTCCGCGGCGGGCCCGGACCTGCGCCAGTTGGTCCTGGGCTCCGAAGGCCGCATGGGCGTGCTCACCAACGCCTCGGTCAAGGTCCAGCCCTTGCCTGAGATGGACCAGGTTTACGGCATGGTCTTTCCCACGTGGAATCACGGCGTGGACGCGGTGCGCGAGTTGGCCTCGGCCAGCCTGCCGTTGTCCATGATGCGCCTTTCCAATCCCAAGGAAACCAAGACCAACCTGGCTTTGTCCGGGCACGAAACCCAGACCAAGCTGTTGAACCAATATCTTTCCATGCGGGGGATCGATCCCGAAAAAGCCTGTATGGCTTTGGTGGGCGTCATCGGCGCCAAAAAGGTCGCCCGGGCCGGCAAGTCCAAGGCCTGGAGCATCGCGAAAAAACACCGGGGCGTGATCATAGGAAAGACCATGGGCGAGTCCTGGGAGAAAAAACGCTTTCTTATCCCGTACCTGCGGAACACCCTATGGGAGCAAGGCTACGTGGTGGACACCCTGGAAACCGCCGTCACCTGGGACAAGGTGACCAACCTCCTGCAATCCATAGACGGCGCCGTCACCGAGGCCATGGCCGGATTTGACGAAAAGATCCATGTCTTCACCCATCTGTCCCATATCTATCCCACCGGGTCCAGCATCTACACCAGCTACGTCTTTAGGCTGGGGGAAAACCCGGCCCAGACCTACGAACGCTTTCTGGCCCTGAAGACCGCGGCCAGCAAGGAGATCGTCAAGGCCGGCGGAACCATCACCCATCAGCACGGGGTGGGTGTGGATCATAAGGCTTATCTGCCCGCGGAAAAAGGCCCTCTTGGCATGGAAATTCTGCAGGACGTCGTCAAATTGTGCGACCCGGACCAGAGGATGAACACGGGCAAGCTGCTGGACTAAGGGCCTGGAACAAGGTATGAATAACGACTAATTACCGTTTTGGCCTTGTTGAGGGAAAAGGAGCAACGACAATGAGTTTTAAGGATTTGCCCAAGGAATTCGATCTGATTGTTATTGGCGGGGGAATCACCGGCGCCGGCATCCTGCGGGAAGCCGTCAGATGCGGCCTGCGCACCCTTTTGGTGGAAAAACAGGATTTCGCCCAGGGAACCTCCAGCCGCAGTTCCAAGATGGTGCACGGCGGCTTGAGATATTTGAAGGAAGGCAAGATTTTTCTCACCAAAGCGGCGGTGGAGGAGCGCTGCCGCCTTTTGAACGAAGCGCCGGGCCTGGTGGAGAAAATGGGCTTCTTATGGCCCATCTACAAAGGCGAGTCTCCGGGCAAGCATTCGTTGGAAATCGGCCTGACCTTGTACGATTTTATGGCTCGGGAAAAGCAGCACGAATATTTTCACTCCGGCAAATTTCTTTTGCTTACGCCCCATGTGCGGCAGGACAAACTTATCGGCGGCTTTAAGTTTTTTGACGCCCAGGTGGACGACGCCCGGCTGGTCATGCGTCTGATCACCGAATCCAGGGACCTGGGGGGGACCGCCCTGAACTATACGGCCGCAACGCAAATTCTGCGGGACGAAGAAAACTGCGCTGTCGGCGTCGCCATCCAAGACGTGGAAACCGGGGAGACCTTCACTGCGGCCTCCCGGGCGGTCATCAACGCCACGGGCTGGTGGGCCGAGCGCTTGTATCCCTCCCCGGTGGAAGGGCTGCATATCCGCCCCCTGCGCGGCAGCCACATCCTGTTTCCGGCCCACAAGCTGCCCGCCGCCCAGGCAGTGGCCTTCGCCCATCCCGTGGACAAACGGCCGATTTTCGTCCTGCCCTGGGAAGGCGCCACCATGGTGGGCACCACGGACCTGGACCACAAGGACGATCCCTGGCAGGAGCCCGCCATGAGCCGGCGCGAGCTGGACTACATCATGGACGGCATCCACGGGGTCTATCCTTCCTTGCAAATTGGCGAATCGGACATTATTTCCAGCTTTGCAGGCGTGCGTCCGGTGCTCAGCCGGGGCAAAAAGGACCCGTCCCAGGAATCCCGCGAGCACGTGGTGTGGGTGGACAAGGGGCTGGTCACCATCATCGGCGGCAAGCTCACCACCTTCAGGCTCATGGCCCTGGACGCTCTGGAAGCGGCCGAACCCTTTATGGAGCGCATTCCCCAGCACAAGCCGGGCGAGCCCATATTCGCGCCCGTTCCCGCACAAAAACCGGCGGACGACAAAGGCCTCA
Source organism: Desulfatibacillum alkenivorans DSM 16219 (assembly GCF_900142135.1). GTDB lineage: Bacteria > Desulfobacterota > Desulfobacteria > Desulfobacterales > Desulfatibacillaceae > Desulfatibacillum > Desulfatibacillum alkenivorans. The sequence continues at coordinate 103,510 of NZ_FQZU01000002.1, forward strand.
CCGCCCAGGCGTGGCGCAGGCTGTACGGCAGGTACGGGGTCAAGGCCCCTCAGTTGGTTGAGGAAGCCCCGGAAGGCGCCCTGGAAGCCGTGGGCGACACCGAAACCCTGTATGCGGAGCTGCCCTGGGCCGCCAAAAATGAAACCATCCGGCGCCTTTCAGACCTCATGCTCAGGAGAACCCGCCTGGGCCTGTTGACGCCCAAAGGCGGCGAGGAGTTTTTGGACCGCATCATCGAGTACTGCAAGCCGTTCCTGGATTGGGACGACGAGCGCTGGGAAGAGGAGCGGGAAGCCTACCTGGAAATAGTTAAAAAAGCCTATTCCATTCCGGCCTGACAGCCGCAACGCTCATAAAAAGGGGGGAGCATTGTGAGCGCAAAGGATCTGCTGCTTGCCATAGACAACGGAACCCAGAGCATCAAAGCCCTGCTTTTCGACCCGGAGGGAAACCTCCTGGCCAAGGAGCAGGTGCATTTTGAGCCGTACTTTTCCCAAAAACCGGGCTGGACCGAGCAGGACCCGTTGGTCTACTGGAACTCGTTGTGCACGGCCTGCCAGAGGTTGTGGAAACGGGAAGGGGTGGATAAATCCCGCATTGCCGGGGTTTCCCTGACCACCCAGCGGTCCAGCGTCATCAACGTGGACGGCAAGGGAAATCCGCTCCGGCCCGCCATGCTGTGGCTGGATCAGCGCAAGACGGAAAACCATCCGGGCGCCGGACCTTTCTGGAACGCCCTGTTCACCGTCGCCGGCGCCAAGTCCACGGTGGATCATTTTCTTTCCGAGGCGCAGTCCTCCTGGATCATGACCCGGCAGCCGGAAATCTGGAAGAACACCCACAAATACCTGCTTTTGTCAGGCTACCTGACCTTCAAGCTGCTGGACAAATTCGTGGATTCCACGTCCAGCCAGGTGGGGTACATTCCCTTCAACTATCGCAAGCTCAAATGGGCCAATTCCCTGGACTTCCGGTGGAGAGCCCAAGGCTTGAAGCCCCGGCAAATGCCGGAGCTCATCGAGGCGGCCAAGGTTTTGGGAGAGATTACTTCCCAGGCCTCGGAGGCCACGGGCATTCCCAAAGGGCTGCCGCTCATAGCGGGCGCTGCGGACAAGGCCTGCGAGGTGCTCGGCTCGGGAGGCCTGGAGCCCTCCCTGGGCTGCCTCAGCTACGGCACGACGGCCACCATCAACGTGGCCAGCAAAAAGCCGGTCTCGCCGTTTTGGCTGGCGCCGCCGTATCCCGCCGCCATACCCGGCGCCTACAATATCGAGGTGGAAATTTTTCGCGGATATTGGATGGTAAGCTGGTTCAAAAAGGAGTTCGGCTTTGAAGAGCGCATGGAAGCCATGGAAAAAGGCACGGAGCCGGAAATCCTGTTCGAAAAGCTGGTGAAGGAAGCCCCGCCCGGCTCCATGGGATTGATGCTTCAGCCTTACTGGACCCCGGGCATCAAGCATCCGGGACCGGAGGGCAAGGGCGCGATCATCGGGTTCGGCGACGTGCACACCAGGGCTCACGTCTACCGCTCCATCCTGGAAGGGCTGGCCTACGCCTTGCGGGAGGGCAAGGAACGCTTGGAAAAACGCACCGGGACTCCCATCAACCGGCTGGCGGTCTCCGGCGGAGGATCCCAGAGCGACAGCGCCATGCAGATTACGGCCGACGTGTTCGGCCTGCCTGCGGTGCGGCCCCATTTGTACGAAACCTCGGGCCTTGGCGCGGCCATGATCGCCGCCGTGGGGCTTGGCCTGCACAAGGATTTTGATCAGGCCGTCTCCGCCATGACAAGGCCCGGCGCCGAGTTTCTTCCCATTGAGGAAAACCGTCAACTTTACCATCGCCTGTACAAGGAAGTCTTTCTTAAAATGTACAAAAGGCTGGGCCCCATTTACAAAAGCATCCGGGACATCACGGGATATCCTTCTTGACGCCAAATCGGGTTAAGGCGGGAGTAGGGCAACTGGTGAATCTCAAGGCGCCTATTTTGTTGGGTTTCGCGGCATGATATCGGCCTTTTATTGCGCCTGAACAAGATGCATTTAAAGTTATTTCAGCATCCTTTTTCATCGCTCTACCCAACCTACGTCCTATCCTTGTGCGACGTAGGTTGGGTAGAGCTTGAACAATGCTTCATAGGAAGCCTGTCTATGTTGCGCCGGATTAATGGTCAAAACCGGAAACCTATGTGCGAAACCCAACAAAAATAATGCCTTGGAATTCAATTACTTGTTTGAACGCAACTTGGGATTATAGTATAAACGCCTTATGCAAAACAGTCGCGCCCTCATACTTTGGGCTATTGGCCTTGGACTGATTTCATTCGGGTTGTATTGGCAGACGATTCATTTCGGCGCCGTCAATCTGGACGATCCCTGGTATCTGGTTTCCAACCCCCAGGTCAACCAGGGCTTGAGCTGGCAGGCCGTCAAGCATGCTTTCGGCCCGGAGCAGGCCACATACTGGCATCCCTTGGCCACCCTTTCGGCCATGACCGACTTTTCCCTGTTCGGGCCCCGCCCCGGGGGGCACCACTTTTCCAGCGCACTCATTCATGCGGCGACCGCCGCCCTTTTTTTTCTGGCCCTTCACGCCATGACCCGCCAGCTCTGGCCCAGCCTTTTGGCGGCCTTGCTGTTCGCCGTGCATCCCATCAATGTGGAGGCCGTGTGCTGGCTGACGCAGCGCAAAACCATCCTGACCGGATTGTTTTGTGCAGCGGCCCTTTTATCCTACGCCCATTACGCCCGCAAGCCAGGCTTCTTAAGATATTTGTGGGTATTCGTACTCTCCGGATTTTGCGTCATGTCCAAGCCTTCGGCTGCGCCCCTGCCCATCGCCTTGCTTTTGATCGATTATTGGCCTTTGCGCCGGCTTCCCCAATCCGGCCCGGGGCGGCTGATCCTGGAAAAAATCCCCCTGCTTTGCCTGAGCCTGTTAACCATGATCATGACCTATATTACCGGCCTGCCTTACGGCGGCTTAAATCTGGTCCACGGCGTTCCCATGTTGCTGAGGCTGGAAAACGCGTTCGTTGCGACGATCGTGTATCTGGGCAAGTTTTTTTACTCCACGGGCCCCACGGTGTACGTGCCGTTCCCCGGCGCCCTCCCTTGGTGGAAGCCGGTCTTAGCCCTATTGCTGATTGCCGCCATGACGGCCCTGGCGCTCCGATTTTGCAAAAAGGCCCCGCAGTTGATCGTGGGCCTGCTTTGGTTCTTGGTTTTTTTAACCCCGGTCATCGGGGTGATTCAGGCGGGCGTGTTTCCTGCCTGGGCGGATCGTTACGCCTATTTGCCTTATTGGGGATTGTACATCGCCGCCGCCTGGACCATATTCTCCCTAAAAAAGGCCGACTTCGGGTTCGAAAAATGGGCCACCGCCCTGGCTGCGGTCTGGGTTTGCCTGCTGGGCTTCTCAGCCTGGACCCAGGCCGGGGCGTGGGCCAATGACGTCGCCCTGTTCAGCCGGGCCGTCCGGAATGTTCCCAACAGCCTGATGCTGCGGCATAATTACGGGGTCGCCCTTATGGGGGACGGACGATACGGCGAGGCAGTGGATCAATATGAAAAAGCCCTGGCTCTTATTTCCCCAAAAGACGGGCCGGGGTATCCGGCGTATCTTCGTTTCAGCCTGGGCAACGCGCATTTGGGAAACAAGGACGCCGCCTCGGCCGAGCGGGAATATAAGGCGGCCATCGCCCTGGCGCCCCGGTTTTTTCAGGCGTACAATAACCTGGGCCTTGTTTATTGGGGCAGGGGGCTGGAAAATAAAGCGCAAGCGTGTTTTAACAAGGCCTTGGAGATAAACCCAAATTTTCAGGACGCTAAAAATAACCTGGAAGACATGGGGCGAAGCAGGGAAGCGCCGAATTAGGCGCCGGAGCGACTATGCTGGAGGGGGGCGTGAAAAAGCTGAGCCGGGAGTGGGGGATAGGGCTGGGACTGATCGCCCTGGCCGTCCTGTTGGTCTATTATCCCGTATTCGACTTCAGCCTGATATCCGCGGGGGATTACCAGGTTATATTCGGCAATCCCATCGTGCGCTCCGGCCTCTCCATGGAGGATTGGCCTCAAATTCTCGGCCTGGAAAGCGGCAAGCCCTGGGGGCCTTTGGCCGCATTAGTCCACGCCGCCGTGTTCAGGCTTTTCAAAGACTCTGCGGCCGCCCACCATCTGGTCAATGTGGGCGTGCATTTGATCAATTCCTGGCTTGTGCTGCTTATTTTAAGCCTCTCCACCGGGGATAAAAGGAAAAGCATCCTGACCGCCCTGTTTTTCGCCATCCTGCCGGTCAGCGTGGGCGCGGCCGCCTGGATCGCCCAATTGCGGGCCTTGCTTTGCGCCATGTTCTGCTTGGCCGGCGTTTTTATTTACGTCCTCAAAAAAGGGGTGGGCGGCCGGCTGTGGCCGGCCGCCGTGTTGTTGTGCCATGTCATCGCCCTGTTATGCGGCCCTGAAGCCATTGCCTTTCCCTTCATGCTTGTCATCCTGGATTACTGGCCGCTGGGCCGGATGGATGATGGCGCCGGATCAAAAACCTCTTTCCGGGGAAAAATTCCTCTGCTGATTGCTTCCGCCATGGGCATGGCCTTGGCCTTAATCCCTTATCGCTCCCTTGAGTGGAATGCCGGAATAACGGACCTTTTTTACAGTCAGCTCGGCCATATTTTCTATTGCCTGAAAATGATTTTCTCCCCGGAAGGGATGACGATTTTTTACCCTTACTTCGTCGAACCAATTCCTTACGCCCTGAAGATTTTTCAATCCGTGATCCTGTTGATGACCTGGCTCATATACAAGGCGCGGGAAAAGCGCCCGGCCCTTTGGGCGGGCTGGCTTTGGTTTCTGTTCGTTCAGTTTGGAACGCCTTTTTGGCTGCAAAGCCCGGCCGAGTTCATTTTTGCGGATTGGCACGTCTACCTGCCGTCCATCGGGCTTATTTGGGCGGTGGTCTGGCTGTTTCCCTCTTATGAAAAGACGGCCCATTTCAGAACCAAGGTTCTCGCCTTGGTCTTGGTCGCCGCCCTGGTCCCCAACTATCTGGCGGCCCGCGATTACCTGAACTCCTGGAGGAGCGACAGGGAGGCTTTTATGCGGAATCTCCGTTTTTATCTGGATTATCCGCCCTCTCTGGTCGGCCTGGCAAATTGGCTTAATGCCAATGGATATGAAGAGCTTGCCTTTTCACGATTTTATAAGGCGGTGGAGGTTGATCCCGGCTACGCGCCGGCCCATTATTATCTGGCCAACGCCCTGGCCGCCAAGGGCGACTATGCCGGAGCCGAAGCCCACTATCGGGAAGCCCTCCGCTTGAAGCCCGGCAACCTGCGCGCTTTAAGCCGCCTGGGCGCTCTGCTGACCCGCATGGGGAGGCCTGACGAGGCGGTTCCCCTATTGGAGAAGGCGCTCCGCGCCGACCCGGCGGGAGAAGAGCCGCTGACCACCCTGGCCGGAGCGCTGGCGTCCCTGGACATGCTCCATCAGGCGGAAAAATATTATAGGACGGCCTTGGGTCTGCATCCAAACTCCGGGGCGGCCGCCCAGGGATTGGCCGGAGTGCTGGTTCGCACAGGACGTCCGGAGGAAGCCGCGCCCTTATTGGAAAAGAATCTCGCCATGGGCTTTAACAAGGCCGAAACCCATTTCTCCCTGGGGGACGTCTACCTGCAAGTGCGGGACTATCCCCAGGCAGCCTCCCAGTTTCGCATGGCCATAGCCGAAGATCCCGGCCTGGCCAAGGCCCATAACAGCCTGGGTGCGGTCCTGCTTGTGATGGGCAGGAAGCAGGAAGCCATGGAGCAGTTCTCCAAAGCCCTGGACCTGGACCCCAACTACGCCATGGCCCGGAAAAACCTGGAGTATGTGCAAAAGCTGATCTCCAGCGGAAAATGACAATGTAAAAACATGGCTTCCGGCATTGGTTCCGGCTTGTTTGACGAGACCCATATTTTTTGGGAAGATAAAGGTTGAAGGGGGATGCGTCGCAAAAAAAAGGAGGATTTGCTCCCCCAAAGCGGAAACCTTTATGTGATCAGGCGAGAGGCGAATAAACCCATGGCAGTATACCCGCAGCATCAAATAACCATCAACGGCGAAAAAAAGGGCCTCCAGGCCAAAGGAAAGCCCGGGTTCGACCTTAGATACGGAAAGTATTCGGAAATTATCACCCCGGAGTATGAATTTGCATTCAACCTGAACGGCGAGATTAAATTCATCAAGGGCAGAACCATGGAGTGGCCCCATCCCTTTGAGCAGTTAAAGCGGACCGACGGCAACGACTGGGTTTACTACTCCTGCGGAAAAGAGGGCGGAGAACGGGGCGTCATATTCTGGCTGGGCGAGTATTACCTGCCCTGCCTGCCCTATCCCAACAATTCCCTGGACCGGGCTGAGTATTTTTCCAATCCCGTTGTGATGAAGGCCCTGGGCGCCTGGTCCATGCTGTTCGGAACCCTTTACGAACTCCAGGCCAACGGCCTCCAGCCCGGAGACAAGGACCTGGTGGAGCGCATTCTGGCCCACGACGACAATACTCTGTACCAGCGCTCCAAGCGCCTTCAGGAGATTATCGGCGGCAGGGTGAGCGTGCTTCCCCCGGACACCCGGCACGTGGATTACGAAGTCGTTCCCCTTTCCATATCCCAGGGATGCCTGTACCATTGCGATTTCTGCTGCGTGAAGTCTTCCAACAAGTTTCAGGTGCGGGAAAAAGAGGATATCCTCAAGCAAATCAAAAGCCTCAAGGAGTTTTTCGGCCGCAACCTGGAAAATTACCGCGGGTTGTTTTTAGGAGATCATGACGCTCTGGCAGCCGGCGAGGAAGCGATCACCTTCGCCGTCAAGGAAGCCAAGGAAGTCCTGGACATTGGGGGGAGCGGAGCGCAACAGCCTTTGCTGTTTTTCTTCGGAAGCGTGGGCGCCTTCCTCAAATCAAAGCCCACGCTCATGGACGCCCTGAACCGGTCCGGCTTTCGCGTCTATATCAACCTGGGCTTCGAATCCGTAGACCCGGAAACCCTCAAGTTCATCAAAAAGCCCATCACCCGGGAAAAGGTGTTGGAAGCCTTTGAAAAAATGCATGCCGTGAATGCCCGGTATGAAAATGTTGAAGTCACCGGCAATTTTCTCATGGGGGAACGGTTGCCCCAAGGCCATTTTCCGGCCCTGGAGGATCTGCTGAAAAACGCTCCGGGCCCTTCGCGGGGCAAGGGGGCGGTGTATCTTTCCCCCTTGAAAAACAGGGGGGAGGACGAGCAATTGCTGGACCGCTATTTTGATTTGAAAAGCATCAGCCGACTGCCGGTGTTCGTGTACCTGATCCAAAGGCTTTAAAAGGGGAGAGGCGAAAAAAAAGAAGGGGTATACAAGAACTTATGAACGTTGGATTCATTATCTATGCAACTACCTGAAAAGGTTAATGTAAATCCATGGAATGCTTTGATGACTACATTGTTTATGTTGATGAAAGCGGTGACCATGGACTGGAGTCTATTGATAAGAACTATCCGGTATTCGTCTTGGCTTTTTGTATTTTTAAAAAAAATTCGTATGCTGAATGCATTGCTCCCAACATAGTCAAATTTAAGTTTAAATACTTTGGACACGATCAGGTTGTTTTACATGAACGTGACATAAGGAAATCAAAAGATTGTTTTCGAATTTTACAAAATAGTCAAATAAGACAATCATTTATGGCCGATCTCAATACCTTGGTGGAAACCTGTGAGTTTGTACTTATTGCGAGTGCGATAGACAAAAAACGCCTTCTCGATAGATACAGTTTTCCAAACAATCCTTATGACATAGCTTTAACCTTTGGGTTGGAACGAGTATTTCTATTTCTGCAAAGCAACGTGAAATCCGAAACTGGAAAAACCCACTTGGTTTTTGAAAGTAGAGGACGAAAGGAAGACAAAGATTTGGAGTTAGAGTTTCGGCGTGTATGCAGTCGAAACGCCACGGGCAAAGCGCTTCCTTTCGAAATTATTCTAGCCGATAAAAAAACCAATTCTGCGGGGTTGCAACTAGCTGATTTGATAGCAAGACCCATTGGCAGGCACATCTTGAAACCCAAACAGGAAAATAGAGCATACGACGTCATTAAAAAGAAATTTAACTGCAATCAAAGGGGAGATTTCCTTGGCTGGGGACTGAAAGTGTTTCCCTAAAAAAGCGAAAAGCCCCGGTATTCACCGAAGCCAAGCGCCGACCGAGCATTCCCAGTCCATTTATATCCATATTAGTATTCATGATTTTATGGCTTGTCAATAAAAATGAATTTAGGGGATGTCATATTTATTAATAGATCTCCCGAGATCGTATCCATACTGAACCTCCCAAACATTTTTCAATTCACTTGATTAACGCCTTTTCTCGCCGCTTGTTTTGTCCCAGAGCCTTGCACCGGAAATGTCGGGTTGCTGCGCACGGGCTTGCCATACTTCGGGTTCGGATGCGGCATACCAGCGTTTTTGTGATTCAAATTTCATTGCGCCGCTTCGCGTAACCCGACCTTCATAATGTCTTGAAATCATGCATATTACAGCAGTCTGGAAGGCGTCTCCGATTATTCCTTTTTCCCCACGTCCTTCAACCCCAGTTTGTACATGCGGGAGTACAGGGTGGAGCGCTTCATGCCTAAAATTTCGGCAGCGCCGCCAGGGCCGTCGATGCGGCCTTTGGTTTTTTCCAGCACCTTGGTGATGTACCGGCGCTGCACCTCTTCCATGGTGGGCGCTCCGCTGAAAAAATCCCGGCCTTCGGCCTGGACTCCGCCCCGGATGTCCAGGGCGGGCCTGCGGCCTCCGGATAGAATCACGGCCCGTTCGATGACGTTTTTCAACTCCCTTACATTGCCCGGCCAGGTGTAGCCGGTCAGCATGTCTTCGTCCCGTCCGCTGAAGTTCAGGGGCTTGAAGCCGTATTTGGAGCAGTAATGGTCCAGAAAATGGCGGGCCAGCACAATCACGTCGTCCCCCCGCTCCCGTAACGGGGGCAAAACCAGGTGGATGACGTTCAGCCGGTAATACAAATCCTGGCGGAACCGGCCCTGCTCCACCTCTTTTGCCAGGCTCCGGTTTGTGGCGGCCACCAGCCGGAAGTCGGATTTGACGGCCTGGGCGCCTCCGACCCGGTGGAAGGTCCGGGACTCCAAAGCGCGGAGCAGCTTCACCTGGGTCTGGGGAGGCAGCTCGCCGATTTCGTCAATGAACAAGGTGCCTTCGTGGGCCATTTCGATCAAGCCCAACTTGCGGGAGTCCGCGCCGGTGAAAGCCCCTTTTTCGTGGCCGAAGAGCTCGCTTTCCACCAGGTTTTCCGGGATGGTGGTGGAGTCCACGGTCACCATGGGGCCTTTGGACCGGTTGCTGAAATGGTGAATGCGTTTGACCAGCAGCTCCTTGCCCGTGCCCGTCTCGCCGGTCACCAGGAGGGTGGCTTCTGACCGGGCCGCCATTTCCGCCTGCTCCAAAACTTGGAACATGGCTCTGGACCGGGTGATGATGGAATCGTCCTTGCGCTGGCCGAACCGGATTTCCTTGAACGAGGCCAGGCGGCTGGCCTCCTGGCGCAGCCGGATGCACTCCACCAGATTATGGACGTACCGGGCCAGGTGCTCCGCGCCCAGCTTGAGCAGGGAGTGGGGAACCAGGTCAAAGGCGTCGTTCACGTACATGCTTTCCAGGTATATGACTCCCCGCAGATGTCCGGGGGCTATGATGGGCAGGGCCAGAGCCCGCCGGCGCCCGAGTTCGGCCGGGGCGTCCGGGTCCTGGGGAAGCCCCTCCACGATCACCGCGTCCTCATGAAACGCCCTAACGGCCAGATCCAGGCTGGCGCGGAAGGACGGGGACCCGGTTTCCTGCCGGGACAGGTTGCAGCCCGTACGGAAAATCAGGGAGGCTTCGTCGTTGGGATCGGGGACGAACAGCACGCCCCGTTCGGCGATCAAAAGCAGCAGTTGCCTGCGGATGACCTCGTACAGCAGCTCCTCCTCGTCTTGGATTTGATCCAATACGTTGAGGGCGTTCATGTATCTGGCGATAAAATTCTCCAGGCTGTCTTCGGCTTCTTGCCAGCGCCCTTGCTCATCCAGCAGACGTTGCAACTCCACGGGCAGCAGGTCCTTGTCCAGGCCCATGCCCCGGATTCTCTGCCAGACCTTGAAGGCCACGTCAGCAGCCTGCCCTTGGTTTCCTTCCGCAAGGTGCAGCATGGCCGCGGCGATGAAGGTTTTGTTTTGGGCGAACACCGCGCCGACCTTCTGAAATTGGCGAATGCTGGATTCAAAATCCTCCATGGCCAATAGTGGGCTTTCCCCGTTGCGCAGCCGCTGCTCTCCCCGCAGACGCAGGCCCACGCCGTTTGAAAGCACTCCTTCCTGCTTCATGGCCCGTTCCATTTGCCGTTGATAATTCCATTTGCCCGGCGAGGCGTCCCGCTCCTGCCGGTTGAACTCGGGCAGCATGTCCACGATGAACAAACTGGAGAGCATGGGAGCGGTGGCGGCCTGCCGGCCCTCCACCAGGGCCTGGTGCAAAATGGCGAAGGATTCCTGGTTCCGGTCCTCGTAATAAGCGTGGATCGCCATGCCGGCCCGGGCGATGAACAGGGCGTATTCGTTGTTGGCTTGGGCTGCGTCCTTAAGCGCCTCCTGCAGGTGATGCAGGGCCTGGGGGTTTTTACGGGCCGTGGCCAGGGCCAGGCCCAGCAAAGCCCGGGCGATGCAAGCCACGGCGGACCACCCCATGTCGCGGGCGAGAATCCAGTAGGAGTGGAAAAAGCCCAGGGCCCGGGGAACCTGGCCGTTGAAAAACAGGGTAATGCCCAGGTTCCATAGGATGGTGGGGTAAAAAAGCAGCCGGTCCTGGTTTTGGGCGAAAGATTGCTCCGCCGTCTGAAAGTACCCGACGGCCTCCAAAAATTTTCCCTGGTGGATGCTGCAAAGCCCCAAAAATTCAGCCGCAGCCTTGTGGATGTCCGAATCCCCCAGGCGCTCCACTTCCTCCTTGCCCTGGATGAGCAAGGCCATGGCTTCGCCCGGCCGGCCGTAATAGGCCATGAGCCGCCCCATGTGCAGGCAGGCCAGAGCGTGGGAACGGTCGTCGCCCGAGTTTCTCGCCACGCCTATGGCGGTTTTCAGATAGGCGGACAACACCCGCATGCCCCGTCCCACGGCGTAGGAAAGGTTGGATAGCTCCAGGGTGGATTCGGTGTACAGCCGATCCACGCCGATTCGTCCCATGGTTATGTGGCTGTGGAGCATGGCCACGCCCCGGCTCAACCGCCGGTAGGCCTCGTCATGATCCTTTCTGGTCAGAGACTGGTGAGCCCGCTCCACCTCGATCTCTCCGGCCTTGTCCATCCTGCCCGCCCGGGCCTGAATCCGGGCCATGATTTCCGGCCCCAGGGATTCGGTCAGACCCAGATCTTCGATCTTGTCCGCCAGAAGTCCGTTCAGCCTGTCCGTGTTGCGCACTTCCAGGTCCAGCCGAATCTTCTCCGGCAGGCGGGAGCTCAAACGCAGCAACCCTTCCCCGGCTTCCTGTATCCATCCTTTTTCCCGGCAATGGGCCAGGAGCCGGTCCAGGGACCGGGAGTCCACGGGCGCCAGAGCCTGGGCCACGGACTGGCTGACCGGGGCGCCCAATGTTTCCAGGGCGGTGAGGAATTGCCATTGGTTTTCCTGAAACGGGGGCGGGGACGGGGGCATGGGGCTTCTCCATGGTTAGGGTTGGGGGGATTATGGCCGGAAAAGGGGGTTTCGGTCAAGGAAATTCGCCGATATATCGGCAATTACGCCGATATACCGGCATGAAGGGGGCGGCTCAAGGATGAATACTTTTAGAATTAATCATTAAATCAAACCGTTAAAAAATTGGCAGCCCCTGGCACGCTCCTTGCTCAAATAAAAAAGCACCGGATCGTCCCCCCGGGCGATTGCTGTACCGCCGGGCCGGTCAAACCCGGCGCTGTCAGGCCTTATCCATAAATTCAAACAATCTAATTATTGAGGTGCACATTATGGCCGAGCCAAAGACGTTATTTGACGATAAACTCATCATCGCCAATTGCAGCGGCTTCTTCGGAGACCGTTTTTCCGCAGCCAGGGAAATGGTGGAAGGGGGCCCCATTGACATCCTGAGCGGCGACTATCTGGCGGAGCTCACCATGGCCATCCTGGTGCGCCAGACCATGAAAGACCCCACCAAAGGCTACGCCCATACCTTCCTGAAGCAAATGGAGCAGATCATGGGCCAATGCCTGGATAAAAACATCCGGGTGGTCTCCAACGCCGGAGGCCTGAACCCCAAAGGCCTGGCCGACGAGCTGCAGAGGGTGGCGGGCGAATTGGGGCTGCACCCCAAAATCGCTTATATTGAAGGGGATAACATTCTTCCCCGCATCGCCGAGTTGCAGGAGCAGGGCGAAAATTTCGCCCACCTGGACAAAGGCGTTCATTTGAAAGACGCCGGCGCCATGCCCATCACCGCCAACGCCTATTTCGGCGGCTGGGGAGTGGTGGAAGCCCTGTCCCAGGGCGCGGACATCGTGGTGGGCGGCCGCCTGGCCGACGCCGCCGTGGTCATGGGGCCCGCCGCCTGGAAATTCGGATGGAAACGGGACGACTGGGACAAACTGGCCGGCGCCGCCGTGGCCGGGCACATCATCGAGTGCAGCGGCCAGGCCACCGGAGGCAATTACTCCTTTATCGACGAAGTCCCTTCCTACGACAACGTGGGCTTTCCCATCGCCGAAATGCACGAGGACGGCTCCTTCGTCATCACCAAGCATCCCAACACCGGCGGCCTGGTTTCCGTGGGCACGGTTACGGCCCAGCTTCTTTATGAAGTCCGCGAGCCCAGATACCTGACTCCGGATGTGGGCGCCCGGTTCGATACCATCCGGATCAAGCAGCAGGGCCAGGATCGGGTGGAAGTCTCCGGCGTATGCGGCGAGCCTCCCCCGGACACCACCAAGGTCTGCATCAACAACCTGGACGGCCACACCAACTCATTCACCGTGTTGTTGACGGGCCTGGATATTGAGAAAAAGGCGAAAATTCTGGAAAACGCCCTGTTCAACAGCATCGGCGGCAAGGAGCAGTTCCGCAAGGCCGAGGTTCAGCTCATCCGCACGGACCGTGAAAACCCGGCCTCCAACGAAGAGGCCTTCGCCTACCTGCGCCTGTCCGTCCTGGACCCGGACCCGAAAAAAGTCGGGCTGTTCTCGGCCAAGCTCGTGGAACTGGCCTTGTGCAACATTCCCGGATTCACCGGAACCGCGCCCCCGGCCAAGGGCCGTCCGGTAATCCAGCATTGGCCTACCCTGGTCTCCAGGGACAAGGTGGTCCAGAAGCTCTTTTTTGACGGCAAGGAAATGGAGATCGAGCCCGCGCCCATGGGCCGGGAATTCCCTCCGGTGAAAAGCCTGGAAGTCTCCATCCCGCCCGTCCCTTCGGACGAAAAGGTCGCGGCCCCTCTGGGCCGGGTGTTCGCCACGCGGTCCGGCGACAAAGGCGGAAACGCCAACCTGGGCGTGTGGGGCAAAACCCCCGAGGCCTATGCGTTTTTGCAGGATTTTCTCACCGTGGACAAGCTGAAGGAAATCCTGACCGACATGGCCGGGTATGAAATCGAACGTTACGAGCTGCCAAACCTGTTGGCGCTCAATTTTTATATCATTGGCGTGCTTGGGGACGGAGTATCCGCGTCCCTGCGAATGGATCCGCAGGCTAAAACCCTCGGGGAGTATCTGCGGGCGAAAACCGCGGACATTCCCCGATCATTGTTACCATGACATAAGGAGGGAGTATGAGCGAGATTATCCAAGCCAACACCGTAGGCGAAGCCCTGGAAACGGCCGCATCCAAACGGCCCGGCAGCCCCATGTTTTATTACGAGGACAAGGAGTATTCCTACGCCTCAGTGAATGAAACCGCGGATCGGGTTGCCATGGCTCTGTTGAAGATGGGGTTTGTCCGCGGGGATAAAATAGGCATCATCGGCCTTAATCAGCCGGAGTGGCTGTACATGTACTTCGGCGCGGTGAAAATCGGCGTGGTAATCACCGGGCTCAGCGTGCGGTATCGGGATACGGAGTTGGAATACATCCTGAACCAGAGCGAAACCCGGGCCGTGCTTACGCTCGCCTCCCTCGGCGAAATGAATTACGTCAGCTTTTTCGAAGGATTCAAGCCCCGCATTCCCAAGGTCAAGGAGTTCATATTCATGGGCGGGCCGGGCTTTAAAGGGAGTTTCTCCTTTGAAGACATGCTGGAAACCGAAATCGACAAAACCAGGCTGGACCAGGCAAAAGCCGCCGTGGAGCCGGACGACGCCATCATGATCATCTACACTTCCGGCACCACGGGCGTTCCCAAGGGCGCGGTGTTAAGCCACAAAAGCCAGTTGGCTTCCGCGCGGGGACAGGCCGTGCACACCTCCACCTGCCCGGACGACAACGTGGCCCTGGCTTTGCCCTTCAACCACGTGGGCGGCATTACCTGCGGCGCGATCACCAGCCTTTTGGGCATGGGCAAGTACATACTCATCCCCATGTTCAGCCCGGACCACATTGCAGCCCAGATTAAAAAATACGGATTCACCACCGCCAGCGGCGTTCCGACCATGCATGCCCTGGTGTTGATGAACGAAGCCTATCAGGCCCTGGATCTTTCCCAGTGCCGCATGGCCATTGTGGGCGGCTCCAACGCCGACGACACGCTTCTTAAAAAGATGTACGACTCCTATCCCAACGCAAGGGTCATGAACCTTTACGGCCTGAGCGAAACCTCCGGCGCCGTGGTTTTAAGCCCCTGGGACGGAGACTTTGAAACCACCCTCAAATCCATCGGCAAGCCCATTGCGGATTTTGAAGTCAAGGTGGTGGACGAGTTGGGAAAGGAAGTCGCCCTGGGAGAAACCGGCGAACTGTGCTTCAAAGGCGACGCCGTAACCAAAGGCTATTACAACATGCCGGAGAAAACCGCCGAAACCTTCAGGGACGGCTGGCTGCACACCGGCGACATGGGATACCTGGACGAAGAAGGCTTCATCTACCTGAGGGGCCGCAAAAAGGAAATGTACATCCAGGGCGGATTCAACGTCTATCCCGTGGAAGTGGAAAACCTCATAGCACGCCATCCCAAAGTGGCCATGGTGGCCGGAATCGGCGTGCCCGACGAATACCTGGGAGAGGTGGGGCGCTACTACATTGTACCGTACCCGGACGCCAATCCCACGGAAGAGGAGATCAAGGCCTTCTGCAAGGAGCATTTGGCGGATTACAAGGTCCCCAGGGAGATCGTTTTCAGGGCGGAGCTGCCGTTGACGCCCGCCGGAAAAATTCAGAAGTCCAAGTTGGAGGAAGAAGCAAAAGAAGGGAAATAACCGGTTAGGGGGCATGATTCGAGATCGGAAGGCCCGGGCTTTTTTCCGGGGGGATAGGCGTCCCGGCCCCGTCTGAATCATGCTCCCCTACTTAATCCCCGCCATGCGCTTCCCCCAAAATTTAAACGTATTTTCGCTTGCCGGAATCTTTATATCCTGTTAATATTTAATCTCTTGTTTTAATTTAAGATTTCATTTTACATTTTCCCGCAAAGGGCGTGGGTGCGGGAAAGTTTTCCTTTCGTCATTACAGACCGTTAGACCAAGTTCTCTCACAAAAACCTACAGACGTATTCGGGGGGAAGTATGCAGGAAATCAGGATTGCTTCGGTTGCAGACGTGGAGGAACTGGAAAAAGTTCCTTTTGAACAAAGGCTTAAGGCGAAAAACACCTACGAAATGCTTAAACTGGGAGCAGAGGTCGATCCCAATGCTCCGGCCATGAGCTTTATGCTTTCCGGGGAGACGTACAACAGCCCCATGACCGTGAACTACGCCGAGTTCTGGCGCAAAATCAACCAGACGGCCAACATGTTCCACGACTTGGGCATTGGCCCTACGGACGTCATTACCTACCTGCTGCCCAACCTGCCCCACACCCATTACATCCTATGGGGCGGAGAGGCCGCGGGCGTGGTCAACCCCATCAATCCCATGCTGGAGGCGCACACCATAGCCGACATCTGCGAAGCCGCCGGAACCAAGGTCCTGGTGGCCCTGGGCGAGGTTCCCGGTTCCGACATCTGGGAGAAGGCGGAAATGGTCCGGGAGAAAGTGTCCGGCATCCAAAAGATCGTGCGGGTGTTCGGCGCCGGCGATGAAGCCAACAATATCGTGGGCTTTGATGAAGTGATCGAAAACTACAACGGAGACTCCCTGGACTCGGGCCGGGAAATTCAGCCCCAGGACATCGCCTCGCTCTTCCATACCGGAGGCACCACGGGCACGCCCAAGCTGGCGCCCCACACCCATTACAACGAAGTCGCCATGGCAACCATGATGACCATGAGCGGCATCATGAAAAGCTCCGACACCCTGCTGTGCGGCCTGCCTTTGTTTCATGTAAACGGGGTGATGGTCACGGGCGGAGCTCCCTTTTCCATAGGCGCCCACGTGGTTCTGCTTTCCCCCCAGGGATACCGGGATCCCGGCGTGCTCATGAATTTTTTCAAGATCGTGGAATTCTACAAAGCCGCGTTCTTCTCCTGCGTGCCCACGGTCCTGTCCGTCCTTTTGGACATCCCAACCGGCGATGCGGACATATCGTCCCTCCAGTTCGCCCTGTGCGGCGCCGCGCCCCTGTCCGTGGAGCTGATTCAGCGCTTCGAGGCTCACACCAAGATGAAAGTCCTGGAAGGCTACGGCCTCACCGAAGGCACCACCGCCTCCTGCGTCAACCCGCCCGAGGGCGAGCAGCGGGTGGGCTCCATCGGCATCCGCCTGCCGTACCAGGAAATGAAAATCATGATCCCCACCTCCACCGGCGCCAAGGAAGCCGCGCCCAATGAAATCGGCGCCGTGTGCATCAAGGGCCCCAACGTGTTCACCGGATACCTGGACCAAACCAAAAACACGGATATCTGGATGAAGGAAGGCTGGTTCAACACCGGCGACCTGGGCCGTCAGGACGAGGACGGCTATTTTTGGCTCACCGGCCGGCAAAAGGACCTGATCATCCGCGGCGGGCATAATATCGACCCGGCCGCCATCGAAGAGCCCCTGTACCGCCTCATGGGCGTCCAGGTGGCTGCGGCCGTGGGCAGGCCCGACGCCCATGCAGGCGAGGTGCCCGTGGCTTTCGTCCAACTCCAGCAAGGCTCCGAGCTGACCAAAGAGGAAATCGAGGCCCACCTGCAAAAGGAAATCGGGGAGCGGGCCGCCATTCCCAAGGAAGTCTACATTCTGGAGGAAATTCCTCTCACCCCGGTGGGCAAAATATTCAAGCCCAGCCTGCGCCACGAAGCCGTTCGTCTGGCCTATTTGGATGAAGTCCAAAAAATCGAAAACATGTTCGAATCCGTGGACGTGACCGTCAATGAGGACAAGGTCCATGGAACCAAGGCCCTCATTAAGGTGAAGCCCATGGCCGGAGTGACCGAGGATCAAGCCTGGAAGGCGGTCAACGACGCCCTGGCCCGGTTCACCGTGCGTTACGACATTCAAACGGAGTAGCCTCGGATTATAGTCCGGTTTGGCATAAGCGCGTTGGGGGTATATAATAGCCGGTGAATTGGACCGGATATTTACCCTCAATGCGCTTTGTTTTCAGCAAAGCAGGTTTTTTACAAGCAGCTCTCTGCAAGGGGCTGTTTAATTTAAGGAGCAAGATCATGAGCGACACAGTCCTCCAGGATTTTAATGACGGAGTTTTAACCCTGACCCTCAACCGCCCCGCCAAAAAGAACGCCTTCAACACCGAGCAGTGGCTCGCCCTGGCCGACGCATTCGACCAGGCCCGGGAGAATGAAGACGTGGGCGTGGTGGTGATGACCGGCGCGGGTAACGATTTCTCCTCGGGCCAGGACCTGGGGGAGCTGGCCGCCGGCCGGCCCGAGGGCGAATCTCCCTATCGCACCCTGGAGCGCTCCATGATGGCCTTTGACAAACCCCTCATCGGCGCGGCCAAAGGCATCGCCGTGGGCGGCGGCGCCACCACCCTGTTTTTCAGCGACGTTCTGTACGTGGGCGAAAGCCTGCGCATGCGCCTGCCTTTTGTGAGCCTGGGCATGGCGCCGGAATTCGCCAGCAGCTTTTTGCTCCAGCAAAACATAGGCGCCCAGCGCGCCGCCGAGCTCATGCTCACCGCCGAATGGATCGATGCGGATAAAGCATTGGAATTCGGCATTGCCCGGGCCAAATTCTCCGACGACGAACTGCTGGCCAAAGCCCAGGAAAAAGCCGCTGAAATGGCCCAATGGCCGGTGAACGGGCTGCGGGAAACCAAAAAATGCCTCATGGTCTGGCGCCAGGCCCACATCCAGGCCACCCTGGAGCAGGAGCACGAAGCCATGACCAAACAGGCGGGCAGCCCGGAAAACGTGGAAGCCATTATGGCCTTCATCGAAAAGCGTAAGCCGAACTTCAAAAATCTTAAAAAGAACAAGTAGCCTATAAAGGGCGTCTGCTGGAATTCGGCTCATGAGCGCCTGCGCCTTGCGGCCGGACTTCTTAACCCAACCTACGGCCTTGCTTGCTGCGGCGTAGGTTGGGTTGAGCTTGCGAAACCCAACAACCAAGGGCGAAAACAGCGTTTAAACCCTGATGTTTTGCCCTGCAGCTATGTAACGAGTCAGGCGCTTTTTTGTTGGGTTCGAAGTCCAAAATCAGCGAAGGCTGTGCGATGCTTGGAAGCCGGACTTCTTAACCCAACCTACGACCTTACTTGTTGCGGCGTAGGTTGGGTTGAGCTTGCGAAACCCAACAAAAAGGAATGATTATATGCGGCTGCGTAGGTCGGGTCACGCGGAGCGGCGAAATTGAATGGGACGCCCAAACGCGCCTCCTCGCCCTACCCGAACTTGAAATTTGACAAGCTCGTGCGCAGCGACCCGACAATCCCAACCCGCAAAGATTCCAACCAACCAAGCCAATATCAATACAAGTAGACGTTTTTTCGGGAGTTCATTGGGCGCTATAGGTCAGTTTTTGGGGATGTCCCCTATGATCACAAGCACCTTTGTACCTCATCAAGATATGCGTAGAATGCGTCGTGCTGATCCTGGATACCGGACAATTCGCTGATAAGATCATGGAGAGCGTTAACCACTTTTACATGGGTAAATGCGATACCTTGTTTTTTGGGAAGCCCTGTCTCTGTGAATAATTCGGTCTCATCCCATTTCCAGGAAGTTTTCAGCAGCTTCTGTATCGGAACTTCTGATTCTTTTCCATCATCAAACTTTGTAATAAAGCTCTTGATGCTCGGGTATCTAAAGTTAAAGCCCTGCGGATCAATTTCTGACAGTTCTTGAAGGATCTTTTGGGATCGTTCTGAAAGCAACCATCCGTCATCTTCGAGCGGCTCCCCTAGGATGTCGGTGCCCCAGTTTTGCATTAACTTTTTCACTTTCTTGTCGTACTTGGAATACAATCCTGATATGTTATGGTCATTATCGATTTTTTCAATCTCTGCCTTGTAGCCGTTCGTTAGCGGTTTTGTCAGCAGTTCTTCATACCACGTCACATAAAGGATACATCCTTTCAGGGATAGCTCTACTGCATGTCGTGAATTGAAAAGCCAGGGTTCAAGAAAGCCTGCGCCGGCCTCTACAAACGCTCTGCTGAATCCAGCAAAATAGATGCAAAGAGCCCCGCGCCAGTACCTATCTGATAATGCAAAATAGCCGAAATCCGGGCATGGGTATAAACCCAAGGCTGCCGAATCAAGATCGTGCCCATGAGCTTCAATTAGCGTCCAAAGTTTTTCAATCAAAGGCTTTTCGTTAAGCCCAAGAGTAGAAGTATCCAGTCTCAAGGATCTGTCGTCAAGCGTGAAGAAAGCCATGCGAAAACCTCATTATTAATCCTGAAAAGGAATTTTTAGGGACATCCGTTACTTCAAGACTAACTCTCTGATTCTTGAAGATTGCCCCAAAATGGAACTGGCCGATAAAATATTAATGAACCACATTAAGTTTACATCATTCTGAAATAATTTCCATGTTATTTCAGAACGATATAAAGTTGGTGGATTAGTCAGGGACATCCCCTTGAACACATCCCGTTTTTCCTTTTAAAAAACACAACAACTGTGGCTAACTGGGAACGATCCTCTGAGTGGTTCAAAAGGATTTCCGCCATGCGCATCGACTCATCGTGCAGCCATTGATCGGCGATTTCGTCGAATTCCTTTATGCCGTTCACATCAGGCTTCAGGCGGCGTGCGCAAGCATCGTGGACGGTCTTTTCAGCCGAATTCATTGACACATACCTGCCCGCCCGAAATTCACGTTCGGCAAATTCCTTCACCGCGTCTCTGCGCAGTTCAGAAGTGTCGCTATATGGCTTTTTGCCAAACTCATGCTTCATGACCATTAGGACGGAAATGATATCGCTGACTTTGTCTTTTTGATAATACATGGCTGATCTCCTTCCTAGTTTTTAATAGCTTGGTTTCTTATAGATGCTCTAGTTAAAAAACTATTACACGTTAATTCAGATTTGAACTAGAAAGTAACTAGTTCAACTTTCTGAATTTATTGATTATTATGATCGTATAGCGGGCCCTTGTCAAGGGCCTTTTTCGAGGCAGTCAAATTTTTTCAAAATGACATTATCGGAAGTAAAACCAGTCAAAAAAACGGCGTCTTTCGTAAAAAGACTCTTGGGGACGACTCGGAGGAGTAGTGAGTTTTTGGAGACATCCGTTACTTCAAAACTAACTCTCTGATTCCGGAAAATGTCCCGGAAAACCCTGGGTCCGTCCTCCTTGACAAAAGCCCGCCGCCGCTTAGATTTTAGGGGTCAGGTTTAACAAATTACCCGTGCGCCCGATCAGGGCCATTTTTTTCTGTCCCCTTACTTCAAGGTAACCATGTATTTTCCCTTTTTTCTGGCATTGGCTTATGCGCTGGGCTCCGTGCCCTTTGGTGCGGTGCTTTCCCGCTGGCGCGCCGGCATGGACATCACCAAGGCGGGAAGCGGCAACATCGGCGCCACCAATGTGCTGAGGCAGGCGGGGCCTGCTTTGGGCGTCGCCACTCTGGCCTGCGACATGGCCAAGGGCGCCTTGCCCGTATTGGGCGCGGTTCTGGTTTTGGGGACGGACGGCTTTTGGACCCAGACGGCCGTCGCCCTGACGGCCCTGGCCGCTTTTCTGGGGCATTTGTTTCCCCTGTACTCCTTGTTCAAAAAGGGCGGTAAGGGCGTGGCCACTGCAGCGGGGTGCGTGCTTATATTGTCGCCCGCCGCCCTGGTCTGCGCGCTTGCGGTCTTCGCCGCCGTGGTGGGGATTTTCAGGCGCGTTTCCCTGGGCTCCCTGATTTCCGCCGCCTCCCTGGCGCCTTTGGTCTATTGGCAAACCCACTCCCTGCCCTACACCGGGGCGGCCCTGGCCGTCACGGTTCTGGTCTGGTTCAAGCACGAGGCTAACATCAAACGCCTGATCGCAGGCGAGGAGTCCGCCATTTTTTGAGGCTGCAAGGCCCGCGGTTGTGCGAAAGGGAGCCTTTTTGCACAATTATAGCCTTCCCGAAAAGGGGAAAAAAACCTTGCAGGCCCAGGCCTGGTGTGTTAAACAGTATCGCTTTTGGCGTTGGGGAGCGTTTCGCACAAAATTCCCTGCGCCGGAAGTCCGGCTTTAATAGCCTGTATTTGCGCGGAATATTTTTTTCGCGCACTTTTTATCAATTTATTTCGCACGTCTCCGGACTGGATTCTTGGTGCTGCGGGTGGGCCGCGGTGGGAATTCGGGACGATGGGGGCGAAGGAAAGACAACCAAAGGAGAACACTATGGTAAAGATTTCGATGAAGGAACTCCTGGAAGCCGGAGTCCACTTTGGTCACCAGACCAAACGCTGGAACCCCAAGATGAAACCTTATATCTTCGGCGCCAGGAACGGCATCTACATTGTGGACCTGCAGAAGACCGTCCGCATGTTCCGCACCGCCTGCGAATTCGTGAGCGACGTGGTGGCCAACGGCGGCTCCGTGCTGTTCGTGGGCACCAAAAAGCAGGCTCGGGAATCCATCTACGAAGAAGCCAACCGCGCCGAGGCTTACTACGTTCACAATCGTTGGCTGGGCGGCATGCTCACCAACTTCCAGACCATCAAAAAAGGCATCGACAGGCTTAATTATCTGAACGAAATCAAGCTCAACGAGACCATCAACCTGTTCCCCAAAAAGGAACGTTTGAAGCTGGAAAAAGAGCGCATCAAGCTGGACGCCAACTTGGGCGGCATCCGCACCATGACTAAGCTGCCTAGCGTGATCTTCATCATCGACCCGAAAAACGAAGCCATCGCCGTGCGGGAAGCCAAAAGGCTGAACATCCCCATCGTGGCCGTAGTTGACACCAATTGCGACCCGGATGACATCGATTACGTCATCCCCGGCAATGACGACGCTATTCGGGCCATTCGCCTGATGACATCCCGGATCGCCGAAGCTGTGATTCAGGGCAAGCAGGTCGCCGCCGAAAGGCGCGCCGCGGAGCAGGATAAGGCTGCTGACGACAAGGCCCAGGAACAGGCCGCCGCAGAAGCCGCCAAGTCTGAACCCGCCGCCCCCGCCCCTGCAGCGGAAGCCGCGGAAGAAGCTCCGGCCGAAGAAGGCCCCATTATTGAAGTAATCAAAAAATCCGGCCCCGAAGAAGACGGCGAGGCCGCGAACTAGATAGCGTTTTATAGAGGAGAGTATCATGGCAACCATTACAGCAGAAATGGTAAAAAACCTGCGCGCTGCTACAGGAGCGGGCATGATGGACTGCAAAAAGGCCTTGGCCGAGTCTGACGGCGACATGGACAAGGCCCTGGACTATCTGCGTAAAAAGGGCATTGCAACCGCTCAGAAGCGCGCCGGCCGCGAGACCAAAAACGGCGTGGTCATGTCCTACATCCATATGGACAAAATCGGGGTGCTCCTGGAAGTGAACTGCGAAACCGATTTTGTGGCCAAGAACGATGACTTTGTGGAATTCGCCAGGAACGTGGCCATGCACATCTGCGCCACCAACCCCCTGGCCGTGACCGAAGAAGACGTTCCGGCCGAGATCGTGGAAAAAGAGCGCGAAATCTACATGGGCCAGGTTCTGGAAATGGGCAAGCCCGAAAACATCGCCGGCAAGATCGTGGACGGCAAAATCGCCAAGTTTCTCAAGGACAATTGCCTGGTCAATCAGCCTTTCGTGAAGAATCCCGACATCACCATAGGCGATCTTCTGACCGAAACCATCGGCAAGACCGGTGAAAACATCTCCATCCGCCGCTTCTCCCGCTTTGTGCTGGGCGAAGAATAAAACCGGCGCCTGAGAGCCAAGACCGGGCCCGGCGGCCAGCCGTTCGGGCCTGTTCGATCATATAGCCTTCCCGCACAATGTGCGGGAAGGCCTTTATTCGCACGCTGCGCCTGATACGGCGTACAAACAAACCCCGGAAAATCATATGCCAACTGCAAAATTCAAAAGGGTTATGGTCAAACTCTCGGGCGAAGCCCTCATGGGGGATCAGGAATTTGGGATTTCCCCGGAAGTCATCGGTTACGTAGCCGCGGAAATTCGCTCCATTTTTGACCTTGGCGTCGAGGTGGCGTTGGTCATTGGCGGCGGAAACATCTTCCGGGGCATCAAGGGCAGCAGTTACGGCATGGACCGCACCTCCGCGGACCATATGGGCATGTTGGCCACCGTCATCAACAGCATCGCCTTGTGCGACGCTTTGGAAAAGCAGGGCATGCCCACGCGGGTCCAAAGCGCCATCGCCATGCACGAAATCGCCGAGCCCTATATCCTGCGCAGAGCCTTGCGGCACCTGGAAAAGAAACGAGTCGTCATTTTCGCCGCAGGCACAGGCAACCCTTATTTTACCACCGATACGGCCGCCGTCTTGCGCGCCCAGGAAATTCACGCGGAAATTTTGTTCAAGGCCACCAAGGTGAACTGCCTTTTTGACAAGGACCCCGAGTGCAACTCCGACGCCCAGCCCATTACCGCCATTACGCACAAGCAGGTCCTGGAAAGGGAGCTGCGGGCCATGGACACCACCGCCACCTCCCTGGCTATGGACAACAAACTGCCCATCGGCATCATCAATATGCTGACCCCTGGCAATATCTGCAAAGCGGTTTGCGGCGAAACCATCGGTACATACATAGGAGACTGACAAATGCTTGAACTGGTCTATGAAGAAGCTCGTGAAAAAATGGATAAGGCCATTGCAGCTCTGGAAAAAGGGTTGCTGCGCGTGCGCACAGGCCGGGCATCCCTGTCAATGCTCGACGGGGTTAAACTGGACTATTACGGGACTCCCACCCCGATCAACCAGGCGGCCACCGTGGCTATCCCGGAAAGCAGGCTGATCACCATCCAGCCTTGGGACGCTTCCGTCATCAAAGAGATCGAAAAAGCCATTTTAAAGTCCGACCTGGGCCTCAACCCGTCCAACGACGGCAAGATCATCCGCATCGCCATTCCGCCCCTGACGGAAGACAGGCGCAAGGAAATGGTCAAGCTGGTCAACAAGATGGCGGAAGAAGGCAAGATTTCCGTGCGCAACGCCCGGAGAGACGCCAACGAAACCATCAAGTCCATGAAAAAGGACGGCGACATTGCAGAAGACCTGGCTTTTAAAGGCCAGGAAGAAGTCCAGAAGATCACCGACGACTTCGTCAAAAAGGTGGACGACATCTGCGCCAAAAAGGAAAAGGAAATCCTTGAGTTCTAAAGTGGAAAATTCGGATTCGCCGCTTCCCGACTTTGAGCGTCTTCCCCGTCATGTGGCCATTATCATGGACGGCAACGGGCGGTGGGCCAAAAAAAAGCTGATGAATCGCGTAAAGGGCCATGAGCAAGGGGCCGAAACCGTCCGCATGGTGGTGCGCACCACCCGCGAGCTGGGCGTCCCCTTCCTGACCCTGTATGCTTTTTCCACGGAAAACTGGCAGCGGCCCAAGGCCGAAGTCATGGCCCTCATGACCCTTTTGAAGCGCTTTCTGGTCAACGAAAAAAAAGAAATGCTGGAAAACGACATTCGCCTGAATGTCATCGGCCAGACCGAACGGCTTCCCGACGACGTCAAGGCCGCCATGAACCACACCATGGAGGCCACGGCCCAGGGCCGGAAAATGACCCTGACCCTGGCCTTGTCCTACGGCGGCCGCGAGGAATTGGTCAGGGCCTTCCGGAAAATGGCCCACAGAGTTGCGGACCACACCCTGGATCCGGAACTGATCGACGAATCCGTGATCAGCCAGCACCTGTACACCGCAACCATGCCCGACCCGGACCTCATGATTCGCACCTCGGGGGAAGTGCGCATCAGCAATTTCCTATTATGGCAGCTTGCTTACGCTGAAATGGCTTTCACACCCAAACTGTGGCCGGATTTTTCAAAAGAGGATTATATCCAGATTCTCAAGGATTTTGGAGACAGGGAAAGGCGATTCGGCAAGACCGGGGACCAACTGGAATAACCCGGCGAATCAAAAGAACGGATTTTATACCATGGCATACTCTTCCCACGCCAAACGCTGGATGACGGTTGCAGTAATCGTCCCGATCCTGGTTGCATTTTTCTTAATGGCCCCTGCGTGGGCCTTTGCCATTTTCGGCGCCTTTATCAGCGCTTTCGCCCTGTACGAGTATTTCAAGAATTTCTGCAAAACCAATGCGCCCATGGACCTGGGCTATTGTTTCGCCGTAATCGGGTCCAGCCTCATATTCTGGGCTGCGGCTATCGGCTCCTTCAAGCTCCTGTTTCTGGTTATGTGGCTCATGTTCTTCGTCTACGCCAGCCGGGCTATGATCCGTTTTAACCAGGGCAAGGCGGGATACGACCTTCTTGCCAAAGAAGCCTTGTCCATCCTGTATATTCCCTGCCTCCTGTCCTCCGTGGTCCTGGCCCGTTGCAGCGAGCAAGGCGTGACCTGGCTTTTCTTCATCCTGTTTCTTGCTTTCATATCCGACACCGGGGCCTACTACGCAGGCAAAACCTTCGGAAAGCACAAGCTCATCCCCAATCTGAGCCCCAACAAAACCGTCGAAGGCTCCATCGGCAGCATTTTCGCCGACCTCATCGTGGTATCGGTTTTCAAGCTGACCCTGCTTCCAACCATCCCCTGGCTGGTGGTTCCGGTCCTGGCCGCTTCCGCCGCCATCGCCACCCAACTGGGCGATCTCTTCGAGTCCATGCTCAAACGCTCCCTTGACGTAAAGGATTCCGGGACTATATTTCCTGGACATGGGGGGATGCTTGACCGGATCGACGGCCTCTTGTTTACGGGACCGGTAGTCTATCTTTTTTTGGTTACTTTTTGAGGATCCCATTGTCCTTATCAGATAAAATTCGCGTAAAGAACCTGACCATCCTGGGCTCGACCGGCTCCATCGGAAAAAGCACTCTGGGCGTGGTTCGCAAGTTTCCCGACCAATTTAAAATCCGCGCCCTGGCCGCCCATACCAGCATCGACGCCCTGGCCAAACAGGTTGTGGAGTTTCTGCCTGAACTGGTTGTGGTCCGGGATAAAGATCTGGCCGGCAAGCTGAAAACCGCCTTGCAAGGCGCGACCACTCCCCATCCTTACATCATGTATGGAGACGAAGGGTACCAAAAGGCCGCAACCCTGGATTCGGTGGATATGGTCGTCTCCTCCATGGTGGGCGCAGCCGGGCTTTTGCCCACGTTGGCCGCCATCCGAGCCAGGAAGCAAGTGGCCCTGGCCAACAAGGAAACCCTGGTCATGGCCGGCGCTTTGGTCATGCGGGAAGCCAGGGAAAACGGCGTGAAGCTCATGCCCATAGACTCCGAGCACAGCGCCATATTCCAGTGCCTGCAAGGCAACGACCGTAAGGATCTGGATAAAATTCTTCTGACGGCCTCAGGCGGCCCTTTTCGCACGGTTTCCCGGGAGAAATTCGAAAGTCTCGCCCCGGAGGACGCCTTGTCCCATCCAACCTGGGACATGGGCGCAAAAATCACCATCGACTCGTCCACGCTCATGAACAAAGGCCTGGAAGTCATCGAGGCCAAATGGCTGTTTGACGTGCGCCAACAGGACATCCAGGTGGTGGTCCATCCCCAGAGCATTATCCACTCCATGGTGGCGTATAAAGATGGCTCAGTGATCGCCCAATTAGGTGTACCGGATATGGCCGGGGCCATAGCCTACGCCATGTCCTATCCGGACCGGCTTCCCTTGGGGCAGCCCATCCCGGATTTTTTCGCCTTAGGCTCCCTGGATTTTTTTGAGCCCGACCTGGAAAAATTTCCCTGCCTGGCCCTGGCTCAGCAGGCGTGCAGGGACGAACAAACCTATCCGGCGGTATTGAACGCCGCCAACGAAATTGCGGTGCAGGCTTTTCTGGATCATCAAATCCGGTTTCCCCAAATCCCGCAATTGATCGAAAAATGCCTGAACGCCCACACCCCCAGCGCCCGGCCGGATCTGGAGCAGATCCTGGAAGCCGACGCCTGGGCCAGGGATTATATGAAGCAGGCGGCGAGGTCTTAAAGTATGTGGTATTACGCGACGGTAATTCCCCTGTTGGGGGCTTTGATCTTTTTTCACGAATTGGGCCATTTTCTGGCCGCAAGACTTCTGGGAGTCGGGGTGGAAACCTTTTCCCTGGGATTCGGCCCCCGGCTCTTCGGAAAAAAATCCGGCATGACCGACTACCGGGTGTCGGCCGTTCCCCTGGGCGGTTACGTCAAGATGGTGGGCGAAGATCCTGACTCCGACGAAGAGCCGGAAGACACCTCCATATCCTTTTCCCATAAGCCCGTGTGGAAACGCATCACCATTGTCGCGGCCGGCCCGGTCTTTAACTTTCTTCTGGCGGTTGTGATTTTCTTTACTATCGGATTTTTCTCCGGCGTGGACCACAGCACCAACACTCTGGACAGGGTAATGGAAGACTCTCCGGCTGCGCAAGCCGGAATGCTTGAAGGGGACGAGGTTCTGTATGTCAATGGAACCGCCATCGAAAACTTCAGGCAGGTTTCCGCCGAGATCAACAAAAATCCCGGAGAACCTGTGGAGATAGTTGTGGGCAGGAACGGCGAGGAATTGGCGTTTACGGTTATCCCGAAGGAAACCGAAGGCAAAAACGCCTTTGGAGAGGATGTGAAGGCCTACAAGGTGGGCATCTCCAACCGGGTGGACTTTGTCCCTTATGAGCCCGTCAACTCCGCCGTATATGCAGTGGAGCAAACCTGGTTTTTTGTTAAATTCACTTTTCAGGCTTTGTTCAAGTTTGTGGATAGAAGCATTCCCCTGGACAACCTGGGCGGGGTCATTCTCATCACTCAGGTGAGCGGGGTCGCCGCCGAAGCGGGCCTGACTTCCTTTTTGTTCATCATGGCGCTCTTGTCCGTCAACCTGGGCATTATCAATCTGTTTCCCGTGCCCATCCTGGACGGCGGGCATATTTTGTTTTTCGCCATTGAGGGGATCATGCGCAAGCCCCTGAGCCTGCGCGTGCGCGAGGTCGCCATGCAGGTGGGCCTGGCCGCCCTGATTTTTTTGATGATTATGGTGTTCTATTTCGACATCGCCCGCACCGTGGCCGGCAAAGCTCCGGGGGTGACAGGCTAATAATTCAACTTTCGGGATTGAAAATAATGCTTTGAAATCAAGGGGGTGTGTCTTGGGCTCTGGCCCGCGCATATGACGGAGCCCGAAATGCCTCGTCCCTTCCCCCGGCAAGGGCGAGCCGCTTTTCAGGATCGTCCGCAAGCCGGGACCCGGCGTCATTTTGTATCTCCGGCGCGCCCCAACAAGCCATCTGCAACAAGGACCAAGGATGAGTTGAACTTGAAAAATCCTGCAAGGGAAGTGAAAAGGGGGCCTTTCACCTGAAAAGCCCCCTTTTTGAATGGCTTATTTGTAGCGGGAGCCCAGGGCGGCCTTTAAAAAGCCGCGGTTCATACGGGCGATGTTGGTGATGTTGATTTCCTTGGGGCATTCGGCCTCGCACTCCCTTTCATTGGAGCAATTGCCGAATCCTTGCTCATCCATGCATCTGAGCATGGCGAGCACCCGTTTGTCCGCCTCCACCTTGCCCTGGGGAAGCAAAGCCAGATGGGAGATTTTGGCGGAAGTGAAGAGCATGGCCGAGGCATTGGGGCAGGACGCCACGCAGGCGCCGCAGCCGATGCATTGGGCTGCGTCCATGGCCAGTTCCGCGTCGTCGGCGGGCACGGGGATGTTGTTGGCGTCCGGCGCGGCGCCGGTGTTTACCGACACATATCCGCCGGCCGCGATGATTTTGTCAAAGGCGCTCCGGTCCACAACCAGGTCTTTGACCACCTTGAAAGCCATGGCGCGCCAGGGCTCGATCATGATGGTGTCGCCGTCGTTGAAATGGCGCATGTGGAGCTGGCACAGGGTGGTGCCTTTTTCCGGGCCGTGGGCGCGGCCGTTGACCATGGCGCCGCACATGCCGCAGATGCCTTCCCGGCAGTCGTGGTCGAAAGCAATGGGCTCCTGGCCCGAAAGAGTCAGGTCTTCGTTTACGATATCCAGCATTTCCAGGAAAGACATGTCCGTGGAAATCTGTTTGGCGGAATAGGTTTCCATGACGCCTTTGTTGTTGGGGCCCTTCTGGCGCCAAACCTTGAGTGTGAGATTGATTTTCTTGGTCACTTGTAGCTCCTTTGCGTCAGATGGACGTTCTCAAAGGTCAAAGGCTCCTTGTGAAGAACCGGCTCCTTGCCCACGCCTGTAAACTCCCAGGCGGCCGCATAGCAGCAGTTTTCATCGTCGCGCTGGGCTTCGTTCTCCTCGGTTTGGAACGCTTCGTTAAAATGGCCGCCGCAGGACTCTCTGCGGTCCAGGGCGTCTTTCGCCAGGAGTTCGGCGAATTCCAGGAAGTCGGCCACGCGTCCGGCTTTTTCCAGGGACTGATTGAAGTCGCCCGAATCTCCGGGAACCGTGACGTTCTGCCAGAATTCATCCCGCAGCTTGGGAATGATGTCCAGGGCTTCCTTAAGTCCGGCGTCGTTCCGGGCCATGCCGCAATGGTCCCACATGCACAGGCCCAGTTCACGGTGGATGTCGTCCACGGTGCGCTTGCCCTTGATGTTCAGGAGCGTGTTGACGCGTTCCTTGCAGTCGTTCTCTGCGTCGGCGAAGGCCGGGTTGTTTTCGTCCACATCGTCCAGGGGAGTCCCGCCAAGATAGCCGCCCATGGTGTACGGAATGACGAAATAGCCGTCGGCCAGGCCCTGCATAAGGGCGCTTGCGCCCAGGCGGTTGGCGCCGTGGTCCGAGAAGTTGGCTTCGCCCAGGACGAACAGGCCTTCCAGGTTGCTCATAAGGTTGTAGTCCACCCACAGGCCGCCCATGGTGTAATGGATGGCGGGGTAGATCATCATGGGAGTCTTGTAAGGATCGTCGGCCGTGATTTTTTCGTACATGGCGAAGAGGTTGCCGTATTTTTTCCGAATCACGTCCTCGCCGTCCCGCTTGATGGCGTCGGCGAAATCCAGATAAACCGCCAGCTTGGTCAGGCCCACGCCCTTGCCTTCGTCGCACATGGCCTTGGCGTTGCGCGAGGCCACGTCCCTGGGCACCAGGTTGCCGAAGCTGGGGTATTTGCGCTCCAGGTAATAATCCCGTTCGCTTTCCGGGATCTGGTCCGGCTTGCGGTTATCCCCGGGCTTCTTGGGCACCCATACGCGGCCGTCGTTGCGAAGACTCTCGCTCATGAGGGTCAGCTTGGACTGATACGTCCCGTGCACCGGGATGCAGGTGGGGTGAATCTGGGTGAAGCAGGGGTTGGCGAACAAGGCGCCCCGCTTGTGGCATCTCCAGGCCGCCGTGACGTTGCAGGCCATGGCGTTGGTGGAAAGATAATAGGTGTTGCCGTAGCCGCCGGTGCAAAGCACCACCGCGTGAGCCGCGTGGCGCTCCAGCTCGCCCGTAATCAGGTTGCGGACGATAATTCCCCGGGCCTTGCCATTGACCACAACCAGATCCAGCATTTCGCGCCTGGGCATCATGGTGACTTTTTTCGCGGCGACCTGACGCATCAAAGCGCTGTAAGCGCCCAACAAAAGCTGCTGGCCCGTCTGGCCCCTGGCGTAGAATGTACGGGAAACCTGGGCGCCGCCAAAGGAACGATTGGCAAGTCCGCCGCCGTACTCCCTGGCGAAAGGCACGCCCTGGGCCGCGCATTGGTCGATGATGCTGTTGCTGCACATGGCCAGGCGATACACGTTGGACTCGCGGGCGCGAAAATCGCCGCCCTTGACCGTATCGTAAAACAGCCGGAACACGCTGTCCCCGTCGTTGGGATAGTTCTTGGCCGCATTGATGCCGCCCTGGGCTGCAATGCTGTGAGCGCGGCGGGGGCTGTCCTGGATGCAGAAGCATTGGACGTTGTAGCCAAGCTCCGCCAAAGACGCGGCGGCCGAACCGCCGGCCAGGCCGGACCCGACCACGATGATGTTGAATTTTCTTTTATTAGCGGGATTAACCAGTTTCAGGTCCTGGCGGTGGCGATCCCACTTGGTCTCTATCGGCCCGCCTGGAGCCTTGGAATCTAATTGCATTATCACCCTCCTTTATAATACCAGCCTGGACACTACCGGTAAAAATCCAAAGCCGAAGCCGGCCGCCAAAGCTGCAAGGGCGGACAGCACGAAAATCGTGGGCATGTATTTCAGATGATTCAAGCCCAAGGTCTGAAAGGCGCTCCAAAACCCGTGCTTGACGTGAAAAGCCACCACGATCATGGAAAACATATAAAACAGCACATAGCCCACGCTGGAAAAGGCGTGGGAAACGATCTGCGATATGGTCTGGTTGTCATGATCCACAAAATGGAAGGTTTTTAAATGAATGATCAAAAACAATAGGATAAGGATGCCCGTGTAAGGCATGGTGGCGGAAAAAATGGTCCGGCCTCCCGCCCATTTTTTGCCCACGTATTTGACCGGCCGCGCCTTGTAATTCTGCAAAAACAAAAGCAGACCCGTGCCCACGTGAATAATCGCGAACAAAAGCAGGCCGATTTCAGCGGCGTTCACCAGCGGACCCAACGCATGCAAATGCTCCGCATAGGAGTCGAAAGCGTCCGGCCCTAGGTAAATCGTCAGATTACCTAATAGGTGGCCGGTCAAAAAGCCGATAAAGCCCAATCCGGTCACCGCCATGAGTTGTTTTTTCCCTATGGACGTTCCAAACGTCCCCTTGACCCAGTCCATTTTACCTCCTCATGCATTTGAAATTCTTACAGCCCGGACTCCCGCAAAATGCGGGCTGCATTCCCCCATCCCGGAGTTCAGGACAGACCGATTATTAACTTTACTAGTTTATCCATCAAATGATGGAGGGTGTCAACAGAATTGTAATCATCATTTGACAACAAGCTCTCTCTCCCCTATGGATGAAGGGGCTTTTCCATAGCTGACATAAAATATGTCGTGCGTCAATGTTGCGTGCTTTTAGGGAGTTATGCATGGATGACCTGGAAATAGAAGTGAAGTTTTACTGTCCGAATCCCCAAAAAACCAGGAATCTTATCCTGGAGGCGGGAGCTTTATCCGAGGGCAGGTTCTTTGAAAAGAACACGTTATATGATCGGGGGGACGAACTTTTTCACAGACTTTCCGTCCTGAGGCTCCGCCAGGACAAAAAAATCTCCCTGACCTACAAAGAGCCGGTCCCGGGCTCTGATCCCGCATTCAAAATCGTAAAGGAATTGGAAGTGGAAGTAAACGACTTTGATCGAATGGAGCAGATTCTTTGTTCCTTGGGGTTCCAACCGGTGCGGAAGTATGAAAAATGGCGCGAAACCTTCACCCTTGGGCCGACCAAGCTGCTTTTGGACGACATGCCCTGCGGCGCCTTTTTGGAACTGGAGGGCCGCCGGGGGCCCATCCGGGATTTGGCGGCCCGGCTTGGCCAAGACTGGAATGACCGCATTGTTTTGAACTATATGCAAATATTTGAAATTATGCGAAAAGGGGAGGGGCTGGAGTCCCGGGATTTTGTGTTTGAGACCTTTGAAGGCCTCGCCATAAACATGGATAAATACATCAATCAATTTAAAGCGGACAAGGTTTAATCATGGATTGTTTTTCGGCGATGACCGCCAATTTGCGTTTCGGCAGGGCCCAGGACGGCGAACACGGCTGGGAGTTCCGCAAGGACGCCTTTTTGGAGCTTTTCAGGACCTACAAACCCGACATCCTGGCCGTTCAGGAGGCCAATGACTTTCAGGCGGAGCATCTCATTCAACGCTTGGAAGAATACGATTGCGCAGGGTTTCGTAAAAACGCTCCGGATTTTTGGCAAAGCAATATCCTGTTTTTTAAAAAGCCCTGGGCTTTGAAAAAGCATCGCCACATTTTTTACTCGGACACGCCGGACGAAGAAAGCAAATGGGAGGATTCCAAATGGCCCCGGCAAGGGACTTTGGTTCAACTGGAAAAGGACGGTAAAACCCTGGCCTGCGTGGACACCCATTATGATTTCAAGCCCGAAGTCCAGGCCCGCAGCGCAAGGCTGCTGCTAAATGTTTTGGAGGAGTTCGCCCCCGGCCTTCCCACCCTGGTCATGGGGGATTTCAACGCAAAGCCTGACAGTTCCTGCCGCAAGGAGTTTGAGCAGGGCGGATTTCAAGATCCCTTTGACAGGCGGTTCGGCGGAACCCACCACAATTTTACAGGTAAGGATGACGGCAGGCGCATTGACTGGATTCTTTACCGCGGCGGGATCGAGCCGGTTAAGGCGTCGCGGAAAATCGTCCGGGACAGGTTTTGCGGAGTCTATCCCTCGGACCACTTCCAGGTGTATTGCGAGTTTACTTGGAAAAGCTGACCGTAACCCGGGCGCCAGGCCCGGCGTAAAGGGCCTCCTGGGCGTTGCCCATGTTCACCGAGATTTCCAGAAAGCCCCGGCTGCCGATCAAGGCCAGCAACTCGCCTCTGCCGACCTCGGAGTAGGTGTCCAGGATTCTCAGGCCTTCCCCGCCTTGCACGTGGACGACCATGTCCTCCCACGGCCTGCCCTGGGCGAACATTTCCAACCCGTCCTTGCTGATGGTTGTCACCAGGTTTCCGAAATGGTCCACCCACACAATCTGCCCCAGAAGCTGCTCGGGCATTTGCTCTTCCCGGGCCGTCTCCTCGTGTTGCATGGCTTCCAGGCTTATGGAAGATCCCATGTCTTCCAAGGGCGTTCCCAGGGAAAGATGGGCCGCCGCCGGGGCGAAGATGTCCCGGCCGTGGAATGTCCGGCTGATCTGCGCCAGGCATATTTTGGGATTGGAGACGATAACGGCTTCCACCTCGGCCGCTTCATCCAGGATAGGGCGCAAAAGCCCGTTGTCCGGCGCCAGAAAATAATGGCCGTCAGCCTTTACCGCCAGTATTTGCCGGTCCGAGCCAACGCCCGGATCCACCACGGCCACGTGGATGGTTCCCGGCGCAAAATAGGCGTAGCTGGTTTTCAGCAAAAAGGACGCCGCCCGAATGCTTTGAGCCGGGATGTGATGGGTGAGGTCCACGATTTTGGCCTTGGGGTTAATTCCCAATATAACGCCCTTCATGACCCCCACGTACTCGTCGGTCAATCCAAAATCCGTCAATAAGGTGATTATTCCCATTGCGTCCTCACAAAGTTTTTTATACCAAGCCTATACAACCCATATACGTCATGCATCTATTTTAGCACAATATTATTTGGAGGCCCTGGCAGGATACTGCTTTGCCAGGGCTGCCCAACCCCAAAGCAATCCTCCGATGCAACAGCTTAATATGTGGAGGTTTTTGGGGTTGGGGCAGGGTTTCCCCGCCCAAGGCGGGCTTGCCCGCCATGATTTTTTGCAATGTAGCCGCGCCCCCCTGTGGGCGCCTTTGGGAGGTGTGTTACATCGACCAAGCAGGGCAAGCCCTGATGCTACATGTCGAATGCGTCCCGCGAAATCATAAGCAGGAGCCGCAAGGCTTGGCCTGCGTTTGTATGGGCGGCCCAGGCAAGGCTTTTTTTTGCCTGGGTCCGCAGGACAAAAGGTGCGGCCTATGCGGCGTCCTAAAACCAATTGTTTTGGTCGGAAGACGGCCTTATTTAAAACCAAATAATTTTTTCAAACGGCGCCGTTCGTCCGCAGAATAACTATGGCTTTTACACGCTATCCGGTTTGCAAAAAATGTCGCTTGGCGACCCTGGCAAGATACTGCTTTGCCAGGGCTACCCATACTGAACCTATAACAACCCCACCTGTCCTTTATAGGCGATGCCCAAATGTTTGTACGCCGCTTCCGAGGCTTTGCGGCCTGACGACGTGCGCATGAGAAATCCGATTTTCAGCAAAAAGGGCTCCACCACGTCCACCAGGGTGTCGGACTCCTCCTGGATAGTGGCGGCGATGGCTTCGATGCCCACCGGGCCTCCGCCGTAAAAGTTGATAATGGTTTCCAGATACCGGCGGTCCTGGTTGGTCAGGCCGATCTCGTCCACCCCTTCCAGGGCCAGGGATTCGGACACGGTTTTTTTGTCGATGCGCCCGTGGCTGCGCACCTGGGCGTAATCGCGCACCCTTTTCAAAAGCCTGTTGACGATGCGGGGCGTTCCCCGGGATCTTCGGGCAAGCTCCAAGGCGCCCTCGTTGTCCATTTCCACGTTCAGGAGCATTGCGGAACGGCGGGCGATCTTGATCAGGTCGGGCTCCTCGTAAAAATCCAGGTTGCGGAATATGCCGAACCGGTCCCGCAGGGGCGCGGACAAGAGCCCTACCCGGGTGGTGGCGCCCACCAGCACGAAGTTTTTCAGCCTGTAGCGATGGCTGCGGGCGTGCATGCCTTTGTCAAAGATGAAATCCACGGCAAAGTCTTCCATGGCCGGGTAGAGCAATTCCTCCACGGTCTTGGGAAGGCGGTGGATTTCGTCCACGAACAGGACGTCCTTTTCCTCCAGATGGGTCAGCAGGCCCAGGAGGTCCCCTCCCTTTTCCAGGGCAGGGCCCGAGGTGACGGTAAGCCGGGAGCCCAGTTCGTTGGCGATAATATGAGCCAGGGTGGTTTTGCCCAGGCCGGGCGGGCCGTGGAACAGGGTGTGGTCCAGGGCTTCGTTGCGGGCCAGGGCCGCTTCAATGGCGATCTGCAGGGTTTCCACCGCGTCCTTCTGGCCGATGTACTCATTCAGCCTTTCAGGCCGCAAGGAGATCAACTCCGGCGTTTGATCCGCCGGGCTTTCCACCGCGCACATGACGCCGGAGGATTCCGAAAACCAGCTTTTTTTGTTTTCTCCGTCCATTTACCCTGTTTCCCCCCGGTACACCTCGTCAAACAACTCCTCGGGCGAGGAGATGGCGGGGTTGCGTTTAATGGCCTGATTGATTAATTCCTTGGCCTCGGCCGCTTTATGCCCCAACTGGTTGACCAGAACGTCCAGCACCAGCAGGTGGAAGTTTTCCTCCACGGGCGCAGGGCCTGCAGGCTCACCTCCGTGCTCTCCAGCGAAGACGGCCATTTTGCCCCGCAGGGTGGCGATGATTTTATCCGCGGTTCTGGCCCCGATGCCTTTCAGCTTGCGCAAAGCCCCTGAGTCCTTGTTTTCAATGGCCGCGGCGATCTCGCCAATGGGGATGCACAAGGCCGAAACCGCCTTGATAGGACCGATGGCCTCCACGGAGATGAACCGTTCGAAAAACTCCCGCTCCTCCAGGGAGTTAAAGCCGATGAGCACGGGCTTGGGCTGCTTTTCCGTCTGGTGGAAGTAGATGTACAGCCCGGCCTCCTCCCCGGGACCAGCAGTCATGGAGGCGCTGACCACCGAGGGCAAAAGCACCTCGTAGCCCACGCCGCCGGCCAGGATCATAATCCGTTCCCCCTGCCTGTGCAGAATTTTTCCTTCAAGATATCCGATCAAGTCCGTTCCTCAGATAATGGTCTCCGCGGTATAGGCCGATCAACGCCAGGGCCATGGCGTCCGATGCATGGGAGGGCCTGATGGCCTCCTCCCGGCATAAACGCTGGCGCACGGCCCGTTCAAGCTGGTTTTTGTCCGCCGCTCCGTTTCCGGTCAGGATTTTTTTCACCTCGCGCACGGCCACCTCCCGGACCGGAATCCGTCCGTGGCGCCCTGCAACCAGAATAGCTCCTGTGACTTTGCCCAAGGTTATGCCGGATTTGGGGTATTTGCCAAGGGAAAAAATGTCCTCGACCACCATGAGGTCGGGGCGTTCCGCCTCGGCGACTTCGCGTATGCGGTCGTAAATGTGGATAAGCCGGTCAGTCAGGGGCGACTCCGGCGGAGTGGTGATGGTTCCGAACGAATAGCCGAAAACCTGGGTGGAGGTTCCGTTGACCAGGGCCACGCCCGTTGCGGCCAGCCCCGGATCTATGCCCAGGACCTTCATAAGGGGCGCCTTTTAGGGCTATGGTTAAAAGGCAAGAGCATGGGATGCATCCTGCTTTCCCGGGCGTTTTTAAAGCGCATCCAGTTTTTTCTGAGCCCAGCCCGCTTCCGCGGAGTTGGGGAACTTGCGGATCAGCTCGGTCCAGATGAGCTTGGCGTTGGAGTTGTCGCCCAGCATGGAGAAAGCAAGCCCCTGCTTAAAGTAGGCTGCAGGAACCTTGTTGGCCTTGGGGTGTTTTTCGATGACGTCCTGATACTGCAAAATGGCTTTTTCGTACCATTTTTCCTTGAAAAAGGTCTCCCCCATCCAAAACAGGGCGTTGTCCGCCTTGGAGGAGTTGGGGAACCGGGCCAGGAAGTTCTTGAAGCCATCCCGGGCCTTTTCCAGGCGCATTTCGTCAAAATCTTTCTTGGCCTGGGCGTAGGCCTGATCCTCGTCAAGCTCCTTGGCCGGAACAGGAGCGGCCTCGGCTTCGGTTTGGGCGGGCGCCGGAACCTCGCCGGTTTTTCCTTCCATGCCAAGGTAGGATTCCATCTTGAGCAGAGTTTTTTCCAGGGACTCCACGCGAGCCTCCAGAATGGCCGCATGTTCCTGGGCCTGGCCGCCCGTGGTCTGGGCCGACCCGACTCGGGACCGCAACTGGTATCCCTGTTCTTCCATCAGGCCGTTGATGGTGCGGACTTCGTTGCGCAGGCTGTTGGTGTTGACCCGCATTTCCGCCAGGTCTTCCCTCAGCTTGGTCACGTCCATTTCCATGTTGGAGATGGACTCATCCAGGCGGCTCCGCATTTGCTCCCTGTCTGCGGTCGCTTCCTTTTGCTGGCCTTCCAGGGTGATGACCCGGTTGTACACCACCAGGAGGTCGTCCTGGGTGGCGCAGCCGGTCATCAGCAGGGCGGCTAAAAGCGCGAAAAGAACAGGTTTGGGAAAAGATTTCAAACAGCCTCTCAGTATAGGCATTTGATTGATCCCGGTCATGCGGTCCCTCCAAAAAAAGATGAAAACAGGCGTGAAAAACAAAGACCCTTCCCCGCCCTTGAAAGACGGGGAAAGGCCGCTATTTTTTATTCAGTAATGTATGCTTATTCCAGCGCGAATTCACAACGGCGGTTGACGGCCCAGGCGGCTTCGTTGTGCGCCGGATCCAAAGGCATTTCCTCGCCGTAGCTGATGGTGTTGATGCGGCGGGCGTCAATGCCCAGATCGGTCAGGAAGTTCTTGGCGCTGTTGGCGCGTCTGTCGCCCAGGGCCAGGTTGTATTCCAGGGAGCCGCGTTCGTCGCAATGGCCTTTGATGAGAACGCCCTTGGAGGGGTTCAGGCGCAGAAAGAAAGCTTTATCCTTGAGGATAGCCATGGCTTCGGGGGAAAGATCCGAGCTGTCAAAAGCAAAGTGGACGTTTTCCGTGTTAAAACGAACTCTCAACTCATCGACATTTACACCGGGTTTTTCGGCTTCGGGGCCGGTGTCGCCGCCCATGGGCTCTTCGCTCATGCTTGAGCTGGAAGCGGTGGTAGATCCGGCGCTGCTGGTAGCCACGGTCCCCGTGCTGGTGGACGTTCCCGTAGAACTCATTTCGGGCTGAGACTCAACCTTTTTTGGACCGCAGCCCGTCAGAGCGCCGGTGCAAACCAGGGCCAGGATGGCCGCTGCAATCATCAATCCCTTCCAATACCGCCTTTGCATGGTGTTCCTCCTTTTTAACAGATGGACAGAATGGGTAATATGCTTCAAATTTGTCTGCGCGCCGGAAGCATCATGCATCATTTGCTTCCCGCCCGCTCGTTTTCATGGAACATCCTTATATTATAAGGCTGTTTTAATCCAAAGGTCAACCTTTCACAATCGTGCATAGATTGCAACCCATGGCCTTTTTTTCACAGTCAGTTTTAATAATCCCCTAACCAAGGCGACCAGGCCGGCTGGGTTTGCGCCCCTTCCAGCTCGAGCAGCTTTCTCTGGTCCGTCCCGTGGGACGTCATGACGTAAATTTTGGCCTCCCCCTCCCGGGTGGTGCTGAACGCTATCAGGGTGCCGTCCGGGGACCAGCTTGGCTCCTCGTCGTCCCCCGGATGATCGGTCAGGCGCTGCACGTCCGTGCCGTCCGTCCGCACCGTAAAGACGTCAAAGGTTCCGTCCACCATGCCGCAATAGGCAATCCGGTCTCCCCTGGGCGAAAAGGCCGGGGCCGAATTGTATTTGCCGTCAAAGGTGACGCGTGAGGTCTGCCCTGTATCCAGTTCCATTATGTATATTTGAGGACTGCCGCCCCGGTTGGAAACAAATGCCATCCGCTTTCCGTCCGGGGAGTAACTGGGCGATACGTCAATGCCCCAGTTATTCGTCAACTTCTTAATAATTTTTCCGTTTCCGGTCAATGAGTAAATCTCCTGATCCCCATTTAATGACAGGGTGGCCGCCAGGGCGAAGCGGGTGGGGTCCCAGGCCGGAGTGACATTAATGCCTTTATAGGCCACTTTGACTCCCCGCTTTTGGGCCAGATTGCGGATGAATATCTGGGGCGTCCCGTCGGCGTAGGACACATAAGCCATGTGGGTTCCGTCCCCGGACCAGGCCGGAGACAGGGCGATCTGGCTGCCGGAAGTCAGTTGCTGAGGGTCGAATCCGTCATACTCGCAGGCGAAAATTTCCTTGTTTCCCGGTCCGTTGGATACAAAGGCGATCTTGGTGCCGAACACGCCCCGGGAGTCGGTCAACTCCGTGACGATCTCCACGCAAAAGCGCCGGATCATCTTGCGCATATCCTCCACGCGGCCTTTATAGCGCTTGCCAACGATCAGGCGGTTCCGGGGCACGTCGAACAAACGCAGCTCCAGCACCAGAACCCCGTCCCGCAAATCCAGGCCGCCGGTCACCAAGTGGTCCGCGCCGATGCTTATCCAGTTGGCGAAATTGATGGTCTGGGCGGTCAGCCCCTCCCCGTCGCCGATGATATAGGACTCCTCTGGAAGGATTTGAAAATACCTGACAAACTCCAGGCCCGAAACCAGCCATTCCTTGGCCTGGACCGCCGCTTGCCGGGGCTCCTCGTTCACCGTCTTTGGCTCGAAATCCTTGATCGCTATGGGGATTTTCCGCAAAAACGGATTGTTGATCCAGTATTCATACCGGGCGGCCGACGCCGACCCGGTCAGTACGGTCATGATTAGGAGGAATAAAAAACACGTACAGGCTGTCCTGTTGAATGTTTTGCTCATTTTTCCACCTGTTTTTTTTGTTGGCACGCTAAGTCCTTCCTCTGCCAAAGTTATTTATTGGGCGGTGTAAAACAGACTACCATTTCTATCGGCGTTTTTTCCAGGTTCTCAGGAAAAGGAGACACCGGACTGCTTTTTTTTACAGCCTTTTCCGTCGAGTCGTCGAAACTGCGGCTGTCAGACCGCTTTTCAAACCAAAGGTTGGTCAGGCTGCCGTCCGGGTTGACTGTAAAGACAATCCTTGCTTCTATTTTTTTACCTACAAACCGCTTCGGCATGGCCCAGTTATTTTGAATAGTTTTCCCAACCTCTTCTATGTATTCCATACGCATCCGCTCTTGCGGCGTCAGCTTGGACAAGTCCCGCAATTGTCTAATGGGCGGACGGGGCTCCTTTTCCACGCATCCAGCAAGGGCTGCCAGGGCCACAGCCGATATAATGCATAGGATGATTAGCTTTTTGTGCGTTTGCGGCATGGTTTCCCGTTTAAGTTTCCGGAGGGGTAAAGGTCACCACCATTTCAAAGGGCGTCTTTTCCAACTCCGGCGGAAAAGGCTTGGTTGGGATGGATTTTCTCACAGCCCGTTCTCCGGAGTCGTCAAAAAACTTATCTCCGGAACGTTTTTCAAAACCGATATCAGTTATGTTTCCATTCGGGTGAACTTTAAACCATATTCTGGCTTCCAGGTTTGCTCCGGCGTATTTTTCCGGCATGGCCCAGTTCATTTCCACCATGGCGCCCACTTCCTGGATGTAGCTGTTTCGCAGCATTTCCATTTTATCCAAATAAGCCCTGCCTCCAGAGCCTCCGTCGCCCTGTTTGGCTTCCTGCTTGGGCCTCTCCCCGGGGTTCTTTCGCATTCTTGCAATGGCGTCCTCCACGGAGCTGGGCCTGCCCGACTCCACTTTTTCCCTGATTTCCCGCAGGGCCTTGTCCTTGGCCACCTCCACTTTATAGGTGCGTTTTTTCAGGGAGGTCAAAACCGGAATTTCGTCCGGCTCCTTTTTGGGGGCCGTGGAGATTTCCGCCGCTTCCACCGGCTTGACGACCACAGGCTGCTTCACCTCCTTGGGTTCGGCAGGCTTCAGCTTCACCGGCTCGGGCTCCTTGGCCGGCTCCGGTTCTTTAACCGGCTCCGGTTCGGGCTCTTCCTTGGGCGCTTCCGTTTTGGGCTGGGGCGCGGCCTTGGGGCCGGGCGCGCCCGGCGCCACGGTGGGCAGGGAAGTCAGGGCGATGTCCAGGTACGGCAGGCTCGGTTTTTTGGAGCTTACCATCTGGGGCAAAAAGATCATGAGCGCAAGGACGATAATGTGAAGCGCTACGGATCCTCCGGCGAAAGCCATCCAGACCGGGCCGTCCTCATTCGGCAGGTCCGGAGACTGGTTCTCCGCAGGAGCCGTCCTTTTAGGCGGCATTTTCCGACCGATATTTTTTGGCGTTTTTGGTGTCATGCGCTGCTATATTAGGCTTTTGGCCGATTCGCCGCTATTTGGATTCTTCGTCCGGCAGGGGGACTGTGATGGCCCCCAGCCTGGGAATGCCCGCTTCCTTCACGTCCGCCATCACACGGACCACCAGGCCGTACCGCACGTCCTTGTCCGCTCTCAGAAAAAAGCGCAGGTCCCTGTTCTGGTCATAGATTGCGGCGATTTTCTGGCCGAGCATGTCAATTTGAATTTGAGCGTCGTTGATGTAGACCCGCTCCCTTTTGTCAATGGTGATGGTGACGTTGCTTTCGTCCGTCTCCATGGGCGCGGATGTGGTGGTGGGCAGGGCCACGTCGACCCCCTGCACCATCATGGGGGCGGTTACCATGAATATGATCAACAAAACCAGCATGACGTCCACAAAGGGAGTCACGTTGATTTCCGACATCAGGCGATCGGTTTCGCTTGTTCCGGCCATGCCTTGCTCCTCCTGACGTTCCTTATTCCTGGGGCTTGCGAACCGGCTGTTGGGGCTTTTGGGCGACCTGCTGCTGCGGCTTTTTGGCCTGCTGCAACGGAGCCTTTTGGGGCTGTTGCGGAGGCTGGGCGGGCTTGTTCACCACTTCCCGCTCCACCACGTTGATGAAATCCGAGGCGAAATTGTTCAACTGGGACTCGGCCACGCGAATCCGGGAGGTGAAATGGTTGTACGCCATGACAGCCGGGATAGCCGCGGCCAGGCCCGCCGCGGTGGCCACCAGGGCCTCAGAGATTCCGGGCGCCACAACCGCCAGGGTGGCGGTCCCGCGCTGGCCGATGCCGTGGAAGGCGCTCATGATGCCCCAGACCGTGCCGAACAGGCCGATGAACGGCGCCGTGTTGCCGATGGTGGCCAAAAAAGGCACCCACTGGGTCAGGCGGGTCAATTCGCTCACATTGGCCCGGCGCAGAGCCCGCTTGATGTTGTCCGTGCCCATGGAAAAGCCTTCCTGGGTCTGGCCGGCGCCGCCGCTCTGGTTGATCCGCACCATTTCCATATAAGCCACCCTGTAGGATCGCGCCACGGGGCTGTTGGTCAGTTGCTTGGCCTTGGCGTAGGACTTGGCCATGTTTCCGCTTTTCCAGAAGAACTCCACAAACTGGGCGGTTTCATTCTTGGCAAGCCATAATTGGCGGATTTTCAGCCCGATAATCGTCCAGCAGGCGGCGGAAAAGCTCAGGAGAACAAACAGGACGAATTGGACCATCAATCCTGATTGGGTCACCAACTTAAAGATGTCAGAACTTGCACCAGTCATAATTTCCCCGTAATTACAGTAGGATGCTTGAATGTTTCATGAGGCGTGGACGCCGCTTTGATGGCTCAGAGACTATACGAGACCCCTAAAAGTGTCAAGGCTTTGCAAGGCGTTTCAAGTCTAATTTCAGGTTATTTGCAAAACTTTTGCACACTCTTCACTCCAACTTGAGAATTTTTTTAAAAAAGGCTATGGATGCAGCATTTTCAGCGACAGGAGGCGGGTATGCGTAAATATTGGCTGACGGCGGTTATTGCGGTTGCATGTTTGGCGGTCTTTTCGGGCTGCGGGAATAACGACAAGGAATTCCAGGAGGCCATGGATAAAGGCAAGTCCGCCTTCGCCTCCGGAACCAGCCAGGCCAAATGCCGGGAGGCCGTGGACCAATACACCCGGGCCGTTGAGCTCAAACCCGAGTCCGCCCAGGCCCGGCTGGCCCGCGGTCACGTATACGTCAAAATGAAGGACCTTCACAAAGCCTTTGAAGACTACGACAAGGCCGTCAGCCTGGATCCCGCCCTGGGTCAGGCGTATTTCCACCGGGCCCTCAGCCGCATCGCCATGGGAAGCAAGGAGGAGGAGGTCATCAAGGCCGACCTGCGCAAGGCCCTGGAGCTGGACCCCTCCATCGCCGCGGCCAGCAATTTGCTCATGCTTTACGAAAAATCCTTCCCCGGCATGTCCCAGTAATTCAACCGGACGCAAAACCGTTGCGCGTTCCTTGGGTGTTCACCACTACATAGGGAGCGCGCCTCCCGAATCCCGAAAGGGCCAGCCGTGACAGCGTAGTCGGCTGCCAGGGCGCGCCAGCGCAATAAGTGCGGCCCGAAACAAATGTTGAAATCTTGGGGGCGGGAGGGGCGGACTGATGCCTTTTCATGCTTTTCAATCGAGGAAAAGCGCCCTTGGACTCTTGGATATTATATAATCTGTTGATTTAAATAGTGAAATTATTTTTGGCCAACTTGATCCACTTTCCCCCACAGCGCCGGTGCATTTTTTTAGGATTTCATTAAAAAAGTTCCCCTCCTATAATTTTGAAAAAATTTCCCCCACATTTTCCCCCTATTTGGGGAAAATCCAGGGCTTTAATCCTTTTCCGGGCGGCCGCCTCGTCGGGATCAGGTTTGGATTTTTGTCATTTTTCCACAAATTCCCCACAATTTACCCTTGCATTTCAACTCTCCTTGGCTGTATATAAATTTTATAAATCATTATGAAAAATTGTTCGCCCCCTGGGATTTTCTCTTGACATGCGTCTGGATAATATGTCATTGAGGGTAGAAAGTGGTTTAAAGTGGGGTTAGATATGGCTGCCAAGTCCAAAAACTTTCGGGGCACC
The DNA here is from genome assembly GCF_900142135.1 of Desulfatibacillum alkenivorans DSM 16219. Lineage (GTDB taxonomy): Bacteria > Desulfobacterota > Desulfobacteria > Desulfobacterales > Desulfatibacillaceae > Desulfatibacillum > Desulfatibacillum alkenivorans. The sequence continues at coordinate 148,208 of NZ_FQZU01000002.1, forward strand.
TCGTACCATTCCACGGACGAGAAAGCCCGCATCACCGTGCCTGCACGGTTTCGCGAAGTCCTTAAGGACGGCGAAGTCGACGGCGTCATGGTGTCCCGTATGGACGGCGCCCTGGTGGCCTACCCCTTTGACGAGTGGCAGGTCATTGAAAACCGCATCATGACCAAATCCAAGCGCAACGCCAAACTCCGGCAGTTCCGGCGTTTTTTCGTGGGCGGCGCCCAGGAGTGCATGTGCGACAAGCAGGGGCGCATTCTGGTTCCCAAGGATCTGCGGGACTACGCAGGCATCGGGGCCAAGGAGGAAATCGCCCTGGTGGGAGCGGTCAGCCACTTTGAAATCTGGGACAAAAATAAATACGACGCCGCCTACGAGGACTTCGAGGAGGTGCTCAACAGCGGCGAACTGGATGACGAAATTGAGGATATGGGGCTTTAGACATGGCATTTCATCATGTTTCGGTCATGAAGCAGGAGGTCTTAAGCCTGCTGAGTCCGGCCCCTGGTCACGTTGTGGTGGACGGAACCTTTGGCGGAGGAGGGCATGCCCGGGCAATTTTAGAGCGGATATTACCTGACGGACTACTGATCGGCACGGATCTGGACGAAGACGCCGTCACCAATGCTCAGGCCTGCTTTGCGGATGTTCAAGATAATTTCAGGATCTTCCACGATAATTTCAGCAATATCCGGGCTGTTCTGGATCAATGCGGGTTGGCGGGCGCCAACGGCATTGTGTTGGACCTGGGAGTCAGCCTCCATCTTCTGGAAAAGAGCGGACGGGGGTTTAGCTTTCAGCGCGAAGAGCCCTTGGATATGCGCATGGACGGAAGCGGAGGCGGACCCAAGGCCATGGACGTTGTCAACGCATACTCCCAAGATGAGCTTGCCAGGATCTTCCTGGAATACGGGGAGGAGCGCCAGGCCAAGCGGATAGCCCGCCGCATCGTCCAGCGCCGGGAAGACGAGCCCATCACGACCAGCGGCCGTCTGGCCGATATTGTCGCCTCAGCCGTCAAGGGAAAGCCCGGCCGCATTCATCCGGCCACGCGCGTTTTTCAGGCCTTGCGCATTCACATAAATAATGAGCTGGCCCACCTGGAAAAGTTTTTGGAGACGTGCCTGGACTGCCTCCTTCCCGGCGGCAGGTTGTGCATCATCTCCTTTCACTCGTTGGAGGACAGGATCGTCAAAAGGCGTTTCGCCGCTTTGGCCCAGGGCTGCACCTGCCCCCCGGATTTTCCCGTGTGCATTTGCGGGAATCAGCCCAAGGTCAAACTCTTGACCAAAAAGGTGGTCAAGCCTTCGCAGGCCGAGGTGGAGAAAAATCCCATGTCGCGGAGCGCCAAAATACGGGCCATGGAAAAGCTGGCCGTCGAGGGCGCCGGGGGGGAAGATGGGCGGGCGAAGCAATGACAATGAGGCGCTCAGGAATTGGGCTTACGGGCTGCTTGCAGGGATTTTATTCCTGGAGCTTTTCCTTTTTGCGTGGTGCCGGAATCAATGCACCCAAAGAGGATACCAAATAACCGCCGAACTGTCCCATAAGGAAGACCTCCTGGACAAGCAGGAGGAGTTGAAAGTCAAGTTGGAGCATTTAAGAAATCCCGAAAGGATTTCCAGGATAGCCGAAGAGTGGTTGGGCCTGAAACATCCCGACCCGGAGCAAATGGTGAGGCCGTGATGAAACAGACGGGAAAAAACAAAGCCTCGGGACGCATTGTCTTTGTGGGCCTGCTTTTCGCCGCAGGCTTCATGATCATCGCGGGCAGGCTGGTCGAGCTGCACGTGCTGGATAAAAGTTTTTTGTCCAAAAAGGCCAAAAGCCAATATTCCCAGTCTGTGGAAACCCAGCCCAAGCGGGGCGTCATCTACGACGCCCAATACCGGGAGTTGGGCGTCAACCTGGACGTGGCCAAGGTAGCGGTCCGCCCCGGCCTGATTCAGGACGCCAAGGCGGCCAGCAAGATCCTGGCCTCCTACCTGGACAAGAGCGCCGCGGAGTACCAAAAGGAGCTGGAAAACAAAGACAGGGCCTACATCTACGTGGATAAAAGGGTCAGCACGGCCACGGCCCGGGCCGTCAAAAAGGAATGGGACGCCGCCAAGGCCTCGTTTGAATACAACGGCCCCGGCCGAAATCCCAACATTCCCAGCTTGGAACTGGAGGAAGACGCCAGCCGGTTTTATCCCAACCTGGGCCTGGGCGCTCAGGTTTTGGGCTTTTGCGGGGCCGAAGGCCACGGCCTGGAAGGCCTGGAATATAAATACGACGACCTGCTTACCGGCAAAGGCTCCAAGTGGACCATCCTCAAGGACGCCATGGGCCGCAGCTTCGCCCGGGAAAGGCAGACCTATTCCAAAAAGACCGGAGACAACCTGGTCCTGACCCTGGATCGCACGGTGCAGTACATAGCCGAAGAAGCCCTGGCCGAAGCCGTGGAAAAATACCAGGCCAAGTCGGGCATCGCCGTGGTGATGGTTCCGGACACCGGCGCCGTCCTGGCCATGGCCAACGCGCCCCTGTACAACCCCAACGCCATCAGCGAGTACAGCTTCAGCGATTGGAGAAACAGGGCCGTGACCGACACCTTTGAACCGGGGTCCACGCTTAAGATTTTTATGGCCGCCGCCGCCGTTGAGTCGGGAAAATGCGGCCCTAACTCTATTTTTTATTGCGAGCAGGGCAATTACCGGATCGGGCCCAATGTGGTGCATGACACCCATCCCCACTCCTGGCTGTCCCTGCAGCAGATCGTCAAGGTGTCCAGCAACATCGGCGCAGTCAAGGTGGGCGAGAAAATCGGCCCCGACTCCCTGTTCCGAACCCTGGACGCCTTCGGGTTCGGCAAAAAGCTGGGCGTGGACTGCCCCGGCGAGGCTTCCGGAACGCTCAGGCCTCACAGCCAATGGACCGCCATTGACGCAGGAACCATAGCATTCGGCCAGGGCGTGTCCGTCACCGGGTTGCAACTGGCCTCGGCGGTTTCGGCCATCGCTAACGGCGGCGTGCTCATGAGGCCCAGGCTGGTGCAGGCCATCACCAATTCCAAAGGCCGGTTGGTGGAAAGTTTTCAGCCCGAGCCTCTGGGGAGAGCGGTTTCCGAGGAAACCGCCCAGGTGGTCGCCCGAATCATGAAGACCGTCACCACCGAGGGCGGAACCGGCACCCAGGCCGCTCTCGACGGCTACAGGGTGTGCGGCAAGACGGGGACGGCGCAAAAACCGGCTGCCAAGGGCGGCTACGAGGACAATAAATACATAGCCTCCTTTGTGGGCTTCGCTCCCTTGTCCAATCCCGCCGTGACCGTGGTGGTGGTTATTGACGAGCCCACAACGGATCATTACGGCGGCGTGGTGGCGGCCCCGGCGTTTCGGGAGATTATGCAAAAAACCCTGCACTACCTCAAGGTGGCGCCGGAATTGGATACCACCCATTTGACCGCATCCTTGAAAAGGAAAAACGGCCCCGCATGAAGCTAAGCCGGCTCATAGACGGCCTTAAGGCCGACCAGCGGAATCCCGTGCTGGAGATAACGGGCGCCCATGGCGATCCCGACATCATTTCCATCCAGTACAACTCCAGGCTGGTGCAGCCCCAGGGCTTGTTTACGGCTATCAAAGGCAACGCCGTGGACGGGCACGCTTTTGTGCAGGACGCCGTAAAAAGAGGCGCCGCCGCCGTGGTGACGGAAGATCCGGCGGAAGTCCCGGATGGCGTGGCCGTGATCCGGGTGAAGGACTCTCGCAGGGCCTTGGCCAATATGGCCTCCGAATTTTTCGGCCGACCAAGTGAAAAGCTGAAATTGGCTGGAATTACAGGCACTAACGGAAAAACGACCGTCACCTACTTTGCGGAGGCCATGTTAAACGCCGCAGGGTGCAAAGTGGGCGTTGTGGGCACCGTAAGCAGCCGCTGGCCCGGCCACGAAAAAGAAAGCAGCGTAACCACACCGGAGTCTCTGGAGCTTCAAGAAGCCCTGGCCCGGATGGTGGACGCCGGCGTGACTCACGCCATTATAGAGGTCTCCTCCCACGCACTGACCCAAAGCCGGCCGGCTTTCTGCCAGTTCGACGCGGGAGTGTTTACGAATATTACCCAGGACCACCTGGACTATCACCAGGACATGGAGTCCTATTTCCAGGCCAAGCGGATTTTGTTTGACGATTTACTGGCCGCGTCCACCAAGGAAAACAAGATCGCCGTCATCAACCTGGACGACCCCCAGGGCGCGGTCCTGTGCCGGGAAGTAAAAACCCCGGTTTTATGCACCGGCTTAACCGAAGGAAGCAGCATCCGAAGTATTGACGTCAAGGCCGGAGCGGACGGCCTGAAAGGCGTAATGGAAACTCCGGCCGGAGAATTGGTGTTCGCATCTCCGGCGGTTGGCAGGCACAATCTTTACAACCTCATGAGCGCGGCGGGCGTCGGCCTGGCTTTCGGCCTGAGCCTGGAGGAGGTGGAGATGGGACTGAATGCGGCGGTAAACGTACCCGGGCGTTTGGAAAAGGTCGAAAACAGCCTGGATCGGCATGTTTTCGTGGATTACGCCCACACTCCGGACGCCCTGGAAAACGTCCTGGAAGCGCTTCGGAGGGTGTCCCAGGCGAAAATCATCACCGTATTCGGATGCGGCGGAGACCGGGACAAGGGCAAACGCCCCAAAATGGGTGCGGCGGCGGCCAGGCACAGCGACCTGGTTGTGGTGACCTCCGATAATCCGAGATCGGAGGATCCCGAGGCCATTATTGACGACATCCTGCCGGGCATATCAGGCGAAGGCGCGCAAAGATTGAACGCCTCCTATTGCATGATGTGTTCGCGAAAATCCGCCTTTATGGTGGAGCCGGACCGGCGCAAGGCCATTCTGACCGCGATCATGTCTTCCGGCCCGGGCGACATGGTGTTGATAGCCGGAAAAGGGCATGAAACCTATCAGATCGTCAAGAACGGGCGCTTCGCCTTTGACGACCGGGTGGAGGCCCGGAACGCCCTGGAATGTCTGTCCAGAAACATCCATTCCAGGCAGGAAAGCCCCCTTTCCGGGCGCTATGTATGTTCCCGCTGAAGCCCAAGGGGCTTTTCAGCGCGTTAGTGTTATTTTGCAGGAGGACCACCGGTGAGAGCGAACGTTACATTTACCTTGTCTGAAATTGTTCAGGCAACTGGCGGAGAAAGATTTTCGGGAACGCCGGATTTATGCTTCAGCGGCATAGCCATCGACTCCCGAACCGCCATGTCCTCCGATCTGTTTATAGCAATCGTAGGTGAAAGGCTGGACGGCCACGATTTTGTGCGCCAGGCGATCAACGGCGGCGTGCGGGGCATTGTCATCGACAAAAAGCACGCCGAGAGCTTCTCCTACGCCAGAATGGCCAAGCTGGAATTGGGATGCGTAGTCGTCCCGGACACCACTGAGGCGTTGGGCAAGATCGCCAGCCAATACCGTAAGGGGTTCGGCGTTTCCATCGCAGCCATAACAGGCTCCAACGGGAAGACGACCACCAAGGAACTGACCGCCGCCGTGCTGGCCGCCAAATACAAGGTCCACAAGTCCACCGGCAACCATAACAATCAGATCGGCCTGCCGTTTACATTGCTGGGGCTCGGGCCGAATCATCAATGGGCCGTGGTTGAGTTGGGCATGAATCATTTTGGAGAGATAGCCAAGCTCACGCAAATCTGCGAGCCCGATATAGGGGTAATCACAAACGTAGGTCCCGGACACCTGGAAGGATTGGGGTCCATAGAAGGAGTCCTGGCGGCTAAAGGGGAGCTTTTGGAGAATATGGCGAACAAAACTGCTGTGTTGAATCTGGACGATAAGCTGGTTTCCACCCTGGCGGACAAATACCAGGGCGAAACCGTTTTATTCGGCAAAGGCGCCAAAGCCCAGGTGCGGGCTAAAAACATCAAGCACGCCAATGAAGGCGTTCGTTTCACCCTGTGCATCAAAGGCGATGAACTGCCCGTGCAGCTTCGGCTTCACGGGGATTGCATGGTCCACAACGCTCTGGCCGCCGCCGCCGTCGGCGTCAGCGCGGGCGTTTCTCCCAAAGAAATCCGCGACGCTTTGGAAACGGCCAACCCGGTGAAAGGCCGCCAAAACGTGGTTTCCCTGGGCAACGACGTTCAAATGATCGACGACGCCTACAACGCCAATCCCGCCAGCTTCGCCGCGGCCGTCATGACGCTGCAGGCTTTGGCCAAGGCCTCCAAGGGCAGGATGATCATGGCCGTCTCCGACATGTTGGAGCTGGGGGATTACAGCGTAGACGCCCATATGGAACTCGGCAGGATGGCCGCCCAAGCCGGCGTGTCTCTGCTTTTTATCTCCGGCTACTACGCAGGCTGGACCGCCAAAGGCGCCCGGGAAGCGGGCATGGGAATAGATCAGGTGTTCATCAGCGAAAAGCCGAATATCGTAGCCAGGCTGGCCGAGGCCGTCCAGGCCAAGGACCGGATTCTGGTCAAGGGATCCAACAGCACCGGCATGAGCGAAGTGGTGCAAGGCCTTAAGGACGCGTTACCGGCCTAATATCGGGCCGTATATAAATGTCAGGCAGGAACAAAACAGGTTAAACATGCTTTATCATCTGCTCACACCGCTGGCCAAGTACATGACCGTCTTCAACGTGTTTCGGTACATCACGTTCAGGACGATCTATGCTTCGCTGACCGCCCTGGTGATTTCCTTTGTGCTGGGACCGTGGCTCATCAGGAAATTGGGCGAAATGCAGGTCGGCCAGCACATCAGGGAAGACGGCCCTCAGACCCACCTGAAAAAGGCGGGCACCCCCACCATGGGCGGGGTGTTGATCATGAGCGCCGTGATGTTCTCCACCCTGTTGTGGGCGGATTTGACCAACGCTTACGTGTGGATAGCCCTGGGAGTGACCTTCGGCTTCGGCCTCATCGGTTTTGTGGACGACTACCTCATGCAGGTGAAAAAGAGGAGCAAGGGACTGTCCGCAAGAGGGAAGTTCTGCATGCAGATGGCCGTGGCCGGCATAGCCGGCGCCATTCTGGTTTACGGGCTGAACGGCGATACGACCGTCAACATTCCCTTTTTTAAAAACCTGAATCCGGACCTCACCAGGCCCGGATACGTGCTCTTCGCCATGCTGGTTATGGTGGGCGCGTCAAACGCCGTAAACCTCACCGACGGCCTGGACGGCCTGGCCATTGTGCCGGTCGCCATCGCCGCCGGAACGTATATGATTTTCGCCTATGTGGCCAGCCACTACGACTTCGCCACGTACCTGAGCGTCCGCCATGTGCCCCAATCGGGCGAGATGTCGGTTTTCTGCGGCGCCCTTGTGGGGGCCGGCCTGGGCTTTCTTTGGTACAACGCGTACCCGGCCCAGATTTTCATGGGCGACGTGGGCTCCCTGCCTTTGGGCGGCGCCTTGGGCGTGGTGGCCATACTCACCAAGCAGGAACTGGCTTTGGTGATTGTAGGCGGCTTGTTTGTCATGGAAGCGGTGTCCGTCATCCTCCAGGTGAGCTTTTTTAAGATCACCAAGGGAAAGCGGATTTTCAAGATGGCGCCGATCCATCATCATTTTGAACTTAAAGGCTGGCCCGAGCCCAAGGTGATCGTCCGATTCTGGATTATCGCCATCATGCTGGCCCTGTTGTCCGTAAGTACGTTGAAATTGCGCTGAGAAAAGAGAATATGGATCTTAAAGGCAAAAAAATCGTTGCAGTCGGCCTGGCTCTCACGGGAGAAGCCGTGGCCGCTTTTTGCCTGGACAAAGGCGCCATCGTGACCATTGCCGACATAGCTTCGGAAGCCAGCCTGGGCGCACGCGTCCAAAATGTGCGGGATATGGGCGCCCAGGTGGAGCTGGGGCCTCATAAGGTGGAGACTTTCACCCAGGCCGACCTGATCGTCATCAGCCCGGGAGTGCCCCACACCATTCCGGTGTTGGACGCCGCGCGGGAAAAGGGCGTCCCGGTCATCGGCGAGGTGGAGCTTGCCAGCCGGTTCATCCAGGCGCCGATCATCGCTGTGACAGGCACCAACGGGAAGACAACCGTCACAAGCCTCATCGGCGAGATGATGGAAGCCTCGGGAATTTCTGCCTTTGTGGGCGGCAACATCGGCAACCCCTTGGTCAATTACGCCAAAGGCGAGGACAAAGCCCATGTCGTGGTTGCTGAAATCAGCAGCTTTCAACTCGACACCATCGAGTCGTTCGCTCCTAAAGTCGCCCTGTTGACCAACGTCACCGAAGACCACATGGATCGCTACGACGGCATGGAAGCCTACGCCGCCTCCAAAGCCCGGGTGTTCATGAACCAGACCAAGGCGGACTTTGCGATTCTGAACGGGTGCGATAAATGGTCCCGCGCAATGTGCGGCGGCATCAAAGCCTCCCAGTGGTTCTTTGCGGGCAGGGACGCGGCCGAAGCCGGGATGGCCATGAACGCCGGGGCCATGGATTTTTTCAAAGGGGCTCAAAAGCAATGGTCCCTTTCCTTGGAAAAAATGACCCTGTCCGGCGAGCATAACAAGGAAAACGCCGCCGCCGCCGCCCTGGCCGCTTACGCCGCCGGCGCAAGCGTCGAGGGAATTCAAAAGGCCGTCGATTCCTTTAAAGGATTGCCCCATCGTCTGGAATTCGTCCGGGAGGTCATGGACGTCAAATATTACGACGACTCCAAGGCCACCAACGTGGATGCGGTGCTCCGCGCCTTGGAAGGCTTTAATGCGCCGGTCCATCTGATCATGGGAGGCCGGGATAAAGGCGGGCATTTTCGCGATTTGAAGGACATGGTGGAGCAAAAGGCGGCCCGCTTGTACGTCACCGGAGAAGCCGCCGGGATCATCACTTCGGCCCTTTCAGGCTCCGTGGAGGTCGTTCAGGCCGGAACCATAGAAAAGGCGGTGGAATTCGCCAAACGGGCTGCCAGGCCGGGGGAGGTTGTCGTGCTCTCTCCTGGGTGCGCCAGCTTTGATCAGTACAAGAATTACAAGGAACGCGGCAAGGATTTCTGCAGGGTGGTAAACGCCCTGCCGGCTTAGGATTGCATGAGAGGATTATGATGCCGGAAAAGACAGCAAAGAAAAATCAGGGGGCTTTTGACAAAGTGATCCTGGTGGCTGTCCTGGGTTTGATAGGCATGGGACTGGTCATGGTGTACAGCGCCAGTTCGGCCATGGCCGTCAAAATCTACGGCTCCGACACCTACTTTTTCAAAAGACAGTTGTTTTTCGCCCTGACCGGCCTGGTCTTCTTGTTTTCCGTCCGGTACATCCCGTACCGGGTCTATCAGGTTTTGGCTTATCCGATCCTGGGCCTTTCCGTGCTGTTGCTGGGACTCTTGCTGGTTCCGGGGATCGGCGTGAACGTGGGCGGCGCCACCCGCTGGATGCGCGTGGGGCCGATTAATATTCAACCCGCGGAAATCATGCGGTTGGCCATCATTATATACATGGCCTATTCCCTGACCAAAAAGGGCGAAAAAATGAAGGACTTCTCCGTGGGAATCGTTCCCCATCTGTTTCTGATGGGGCTCATCGGAGGCCTGTTTTATTTTCAGCCGGATTTCGGCTCTTTCGCCATGCTGGTCTTTGTCATTGGAATCATGCTTTTTGCGGGCGGCGCCCACATAGGGCACCTGGGCGGTTTGGTCGCCCTCGCCGGTTTGGTGGGCTTTAAACTGCTCATGAGCGAAGGATACAGGAGAAACCGGATCGCGGCCTTTTTAAACCCCTGGGAAAACCAGATGGGCGACGGCTATCAGATCACCCATTCCCTCATGGCTTTCGGCACCGGGGGATATTCGGGAGTAGGCGTGGGCAACGGATACCAAAAGTTGTTCTACCTGCCCGAACCTCACACGGACTTCATTTTTTCGGTCCTGGGGGAGGAAATGGGGCTTATCGGCGTTGGCATAGTGGTCGGCTTGTTCGCGCTTCTTGTCTGGAGGGGCCTGGCCATCGCCCAGCGGGCTCCGGCCGGTTTTGCAAGGCTTCTGGCCTTTGGAATTACAACGTCCATCGGGCTGCAGGCCTGCCTGAACATGGCGGTGACCACCAACCTGCTGCCGACAAAAGGGCTTGCCTTGCCCTTTATCAGCTACGGGGGAAGCTCCCTGCTGATAAACATGATCTCCATAGGAATTCTGGAGAATATCGCCTACGCGCATCCGGCCAGCCCGGGGGCGCGTGCGCCGTTTTTCGGCAGGCTGGTTTTTTGGAAAAGGAGGGCTGTGGCATGAAAAACGAAACAGCCCTTAAAATGATTATAGCCGGCGGAGGAACGGGAGGGCATTTGTATCCCGGAATCGCCGTGGCCGAGGCGGTAAAGTCTCTGGTCCCCGATGTGGACATTTTGTTTGTAGGGAGCCGAAAGCCCTTTGAAAAGCAGGCTGTGGAAAAGGCCGGATACACCCATAAGGCAATCAGCGTGGAAGGCCTGAAAGGCAGGGGGCTGCTGCTGAAAATAAGGTCCCTGTTCAAGCTGGCCGTATCCATGATTACGGCCCTGGCGCTCATCATCCGGTTTCGCCCCGCTGTCATCCTGGGCGTGGGAGGCTATGCGTCGGCGCCGTGCATGCTGGCTGGGTTGTTGCTGTTCAAAAAAACCGGAATCCAGGAGCAAAACCTGATGCCCGGCATGGTCAACCGGTGGCTGGGCAAGGTCGCGGGCAGGGCTTATGTGTCCTTCGAGAAAAGCACGGAGTATTTCAAGCCCGGCAAGGCCAAGGTTTTCGGCAACCCCATCAGGGGCAGCCTGTTGGAGGAAGCGGCCCAGGCTGATCCGGAAGCCGCCGAGAAGCCCTTTACCGTGCTGGTTTTGGGCGGCAGCCAGGGAGCGCACGCCATTAACCGGGCTGTGATTGAGTCCTTGGAGGAATTGCAGGCGCCGGAGGAGATCGGATTTATCCATCAAACCGGGCAGCAAGACCTGGAGACGACCCAAAAGGCCTATGAAAATTGGAAAGGGCCTTCGGACGTCCGGGCTTTTTTTCACGACATGGGCGCGCAATACAAAAAGGCGGACCTGGTTGTGTGCCGCGCAGGAGCCTCAACCGTGGCCGAAGTGACGGCATTGGGCAAGGCGTGCATTTTCATCCCCTTTCCCTTTGCTGCGGATAACCATCAGGAATACAACGCCAGGGCTTTGGAAGACCTCCGGGCTGCGGAAGTGATTTTGGAAGACGTGTTGACCGGAACCTTGTTGGCGGAGCGAATCGCCTTTTACAAAGACCATAAAGCCAGATTGAGGGAAATGGAGACCGCCGCCAAGAGCCTGGGCAAACCCCGCGCGGCAGCGGACATTGCGGAAGACGTCCTGGCATGGCTGAATATTCAACCGCAAACGGCAATGAACGCAGGAGAAAGCCATGTACCGTAAAAAGTACAGCATACATTTCGTGGGTATTGGCGGCATCGGAATGAGCGGTATTGCCGAACTGCTTCTGAATCTTGGCTACCAGGTTTCCGGCTCCGACATCAAAGAATCGGATATTACCCAGCGTCTGGCGAAATTGGGCGGGACCATATACCGCGGCCACCGCGCCGAGAACGTCAAGGGCTGCGACGTCGTGGTGGTTTCCTCCGCGATCCGCCAGGAGAATCCCGAAACGGCCTCCGCCAGGGAGCAGGGAATTCCCGTCATCCCCCGTGCGGAAATGCTGGCCGAGCTTATGCGCCTGAAATACTCCGTGGCCATTGCTGGCGCCCACGGCAAGACAACCACCACGTCCATCGTGGCGGACGTGCTGGCCGCAGGCGGCCTGGATCCCACGGTGGTCATCGGCGGCAAGCTCTTGAGCATCGGCTCCAACGCCAAATTGGGTCATGGCGAATTTATCGTGGCCGAGGCGGACGAATCCGACGGTTCGTTCCTTAAGATGTCCCCCAGCATTGCGGTGGTGACCAATATCGACCGCGAGCACATGGACCATTACAAGGACATGGGCGAAATCAAGGACGCCTTCGCCCAGTTTGTGGATAAGATTCCCTTCTACGGGTTGTCCGTACTTTGCCTGGATTCCGAGCCCGTGCAGGATCTGATTCCGTTTATCAATAAACGGTATGTCACTTACGGTCTCAGCACTCAGGCCGACTTGCAGGCCGGGGACGTGACCACCGAAGGCCTGACCAGCCGGTTTACGGTGCGCCACAATAAGAAGCGCCTGGGCCGGATTACGCTGAATCTTCCCGGCCTGCACAACGTATACAACTCCCTGGCGAGCATTGCGGTCGGCCTGGAGTTGAACGTGCCCTTTGAAAATATCAAGGCGGCGCTGGAAAGCCTGAGCGGCGTGCACCGCCGCCTGGAAACCAAGGGCAAGGTCGGCGGCATTGTGGTTATGGACGATTACGGCCACCATCCCACGGAAATCAGAACCACGCTTCAGGCCGTGAACGACAGTTACCCGGAGCGCCGGGTCGGGGTGATCTTTCAGCCCCACAGGTATTCCAGGACCCAAAGCCTGTTCGAGGACTTTGCCAGGTCCTTTTATCAGGCGGACTACCTGGTTGTGCTGCCCATTTATGCGGCGGGCGAAAAGCCCATACCCGGAGTGGACAGCGTGAGCCTATGCAAGGCTCTCAAAGCCTACGGGCATAAACAAGTAATCCACGCTCCCAGCAAGGAATCCGCCTTGCAGGAGTTAGATAAAACCGTGCGGGAAGGGGACGTACTCATCACCCTGGGCGCAGGAGATGTTTACAGAGTGGGAGAATCCTTCCTGGCGAGCAGAAGTTGAGCCGCGTGAAAACCGGGCTTGTAAAAAGCCTGTCCGCCGAAGACCGGGACTGGTTGTCCCAACGCTTCGGGCGGAGCGTGTTCTTTGACGAACCATTGGGAAAGCACACCTCCTTTGGAGTGGGAGGTCCGGCAAGCGCCCTGGTCAAGGCATTGACCGTAAAAGGCCTTTCGGACCTGGTCCGGTGGACCGGAGAAAAGAACCTTCCCTATTTCGTCTTGGGTAAGGGAACCAATCTCCTGGTTCGGGACAAAGGAATTTCGGGCGTCGTTATTCGGCTGTCCGGCGATTTCAACCTCATGGAGGAAGAGGCGGCCAATGATGGGGTCCTGATTCGGGCCGGCGCCGGCGTGATGCTGGCGAAACTTTGCTTCTACGCCGTAAAAAATGGCCTGGAAGGCCTTAATTTCGGAGTGGGCATCCCAGGAACCGTCGGCGGCGCCATCCTGATGAACGCGGGTACGCATGAGGGGTGCGTTGCGGATTCCATCCGGGAAGTCCGAGTCATGGATAATCTTGGAACGGAACAACGCCTGGCCGCCGGGAAAATCGCCTGGGGATACCGCACCATGGATCACGGTTTGGAAAGCAAGCCGGGCAGGCCGGTTATCTTGACCGGCGGAAGTTTTCTAACCCGGCCGGCCGATCCTGAGGTCCTGCAAAAGCAGGCCAAAGAGCATTTGGAGCGCCGCAAGGCGACTCAGCCCCAGGGAGTGCGAAGCGCTGGCAGCTTCTTTAAAAATCCCCCGGACGGCCCTTCGGCCGGGGCATTGATAGACGAAGCAGGTTTAAAGGGAAAAACCATCGGCGGCGCCATGGTTTCCACGGTCCATGCAAACTGGATCGTCAATACGGGAAAAGCAACCGCGTCCGAAATTTTGGCGCTTATGGAATTGGTTCAAGAGGAAGTATTGAACAAACACGGGGTCAGCCTGGAACCGGAGGTGAAAATTGTTGGTGCGTAAAAAAGTCCGGAAAAACAGGTACAAAAAAAGCACCGCTCCCGCAAAGACCAATTTTAAAAAGGTCTTCTTGCGGTGCTTTGTGGGGACGGGGCTGCTGGCGGGACTGGCCCTTTTTGCGGTCCTGTCCATCCTGGTGTACGACGTGTTCACCCAAAGCCCGTATTTCAACGCCAAGGATATTGAAATCCGGGGAAACAGCAGGCTTTCGGCCCAGGATGTTTTGGATCAGGCCGGCCTGAGTTTGGGGGATAACATCCTCTCCGTCAGCCTGAAAAAAGTGCAGGACAGCGTGACGGCCCATCCCTGGGTATCCAAGGCCAAGGTCCGCAGGAACCTGCCCGATAAAATGACCATAACCGTTACGGAGCGCAAGGCCATAGCCGTCCTGGATCTGGGCGAGGCTTTTCTCATGGACGCCCAGGGCGAAATTTTCAAACGCTTTGAAGCGGCGGATCCCAGGGACCTGCCCATAATCACCGGGTTGAAATTCTCCGACATCAGCGTGGCCGGAGAGAAAATGTCTCCGGTTTATGAGGCGGTTTACGAGTTTCTGAAAGTTAAAAAAGAATACGAATGGGCTTTGCCCTGCTCAAGCGTCGCCGCCATCCGGGTGGATAGAGACATGGGGTTGACCCTGGTTTCCCGGGAACCGGAATTCGCCGTGCGTTTTGGCTACGGAGACTACGCCAACAAGCTCATGCGGCTGAATCAGGTGCTTTTAAAATGCAATAAGGAGCAGGGAATAGAGGTGGCATTGATAGACATTGTGGACGTGGACCGGGTGGTCGTGCGTCCCCGGGAGGAGGTGTAGGTATGCGCAGTCAGGGTGAGTTGATCGTGGGGCTGGATATAGGCACCACAAAAATCTGCGCGGCGGTGGGAGAGGTCACTGAGGAAGGCGTTCAGATTGTGGGAATCGGGCACCATCCGTCCGACGGGCTGCGAAAAGGCGTCGTGGTGAACATCGAATCCACTGTGGAGTCCATCAGGAAAGCTGTGCAGGAAGCCGAACTCATGGCTGGGTGCGATATCTCCAATGTCTACGCCGGAATTGCCGGAGGCCATGTGGCCGGTTTTAACAGTAACGGCATCATCGCCATCAAAGGAAACGAAATTACGCCCGCGGACAAGGAACGGGTTCTGGAAGCGGCCAGAGCCGTAGCCATTCCCCAGGACAGGGAGATTATCCACGTCCTGCCCCAGGAATACATTGTGGACGGCGAGCGGGGCATCCGCAACCCGGTGGGCATGGCCGGCGTCAGGCTGGAGGCTAACATCCATGTGGTGACCGGCGCTTCCGCGGCGGCCCAGAATATTGTCAAATGCGCGCAAAAGGCGGATCTGGACGTGCTGGAAATGGTCCTGGAACCCCTGGCTTCCAGCGAGGCCGTTCTCATTCCCGAGGAAAGGGACCTGGGCGTCGCACTCATTGACATCGGCGGCGGAACCACGGACCTGGCGGTTTTCACGAAAAACTGCATCCGCCACACATACGTTTTGCCCCTGGGCGGCGCCAACCTGACCAACGATATATCCATCGGGTTGCGGGCGCCCTTGGTGGACGCTGAAAAGATCAAGCAATATTACGGAACCTGCGCTTCCGGAAAAATCGGGAAGGACGATTCCATAGAAATTCCCGGCGTGGGAGGGCGTAAAGCCCGCAAGCTGCCCCGGCAGATCCTGGGGGAAATCCTGGAGCCCAGGGTGCAGGAAATGTTTGAGCTGTTGGATCAGGAGCTATGGAGAGCTGGCATGAAAAACAATATCAGCTCGGGCGTTGTGCTTACGGGAGGCGCAGTGCTCCTGGACGGTATGGCGGAGATTGCAGAGCAGGTGTTCAACGTGCCGGCTCGCATAGGCAAGCCCGCCGGAGTCACCGGCCTGGTGGATATGGTCAATAGCCCCATGTACGCCACGGCCGTGGGCCTGGTGCTTTACGGCGCCAGGAATCAAAACCCGGGTCATTCCCGCCTCAGGGAAAAGGGAATGTTCGACAAGTTAGTCAATTGGCTGAAGAAATGGTTTAAAGACGTTGTATAACGGTTATAGTTTCTGGCGAAAACAGCCGGCGGGTTTTAGGGGGCTTTGCCGGCTAACATGAAGCCATGCAACAGGAGGAAAGAATATGTCAGACATGATGTTTAAAATGGTGCCCAAGGAGAAGTCTGCAAGGATCAAAGTGATCGGCGCCGGCGGCGCAGGCGGAAACGCAGTCAACAACATGATCGAGGCGGGCCTGGACGGGGTGAACTTCATCGTCGCCAACACGGACTCCCAGGCCCTCATGGCCAGCAAGGCCTCCACCAAAATCCAGTTGGGCGAACGCCTCACCGAAGGCCTGGGCGCAGGCGCCAAACCGGAAATCGGCAAGGCCGCGGCGGAAGAAAACCAGGAGGAAATCAAAAAGGCGCTGGAAGGCAGCCACATGGTTTTCATCACCGCGGGCCTGGGCGGCGGCACCGGAACCGGAGCAGCTCCGGTCATCGCAAAGATCTGCAAGGATTTGGGCGTGCTCACCGTAGGCGTGGTTACCAGACCCTTTAAGTTTGAGGGCAAGAAAAGAACCAGAATGGCCATGGAAGGGCTGGAGCGCCTCAAGGAAAACGCCGATACGGTCATCACCATTCCCAACGATCGTTTGCGGACCCTGGCCGAAAAAGGCACCTCCATGGTGGACATGTTCAAAAGGGCGGACGAGGTGCTTCTGCACTCGGTGCGCGGCATTACGGACCTGATCATGAAAACCGGCCTGGTCAACCTGGATTTCGCCGACGTGCGCTCCACCATGGATAAAGCGGGCATGGCCCTCATGGGCATCGGCATGGGCCGGGGCGAAAACCGCGCCCTGGACGCCGCCGAACGCGCCCTGTACCATCCCCTGCTGGAAGACCTGTCCATCAGCGGCGCCCGCGGCGTGCTCATGAACATCACCAGCGGCTCAGACATCAGCCTGGACGAAGTGGCCGAAGCCTCCGAACGCATCCACGAGGAAGCCGGAGACGACGCGGACATCATCTGGGGCTGCGTTGTGGATGAAAACATGGGCGACGAAGTGCGGGTCACTCTTATCGCAACCGGCATCGGCTCCGATGCTCCCGGCGGCCTTAAGCAGCCCGTGCCCATCAGCGAACCCAGGGGGCGCCAGGAGGCGGCGCCGCGCGGCAGGGTCAGGGACGTCACGCCGGACGACCTGGAGAACGTCCTGGATCTGGACGAGCCCACTTTCATGCGCTCCCGCCAACAGCGGGCCGTAGGCGAGTCGGCCAGGTCCATGTACCGGGGATACCAGAGCTATATTTCGGAGGACGACGACCTGGATCGCCCCACTTTCATGCGCAAGACCGCGGATTAGTCCCAATCGGTCTCGCGAGCCGGGAGAAGGCAGGTGGGTAAAAGAGGAAGCAAAGCTCCTTCATCCGTAAGGGAATCCGGAGCAGTCAGGAAAAACTGGCGCAATCGATTGAGCATCGCCCTGGCTTTTCCCAACTCCTATCAGGTGGGCATGTCCAACCTGGGCTTCCAGACGGTTTACCACCTGTTCAACCGCTTCGGCCACGTGGTGTGCGAAAGGGTTTTCAGCCCGGTTCAAGGCGCGCCCGAGTCCGTGGAAAGCAAACAGGCTCTTAACGCTTTTGATGTAATCGCTTTTTCATTGTCGTTTGAGAACGACTACCCAAACATTCTTTCCATGTTGCATGCGGGAGGCGTCCCGTTACGGTCTGACAAGCGAGACGCCTCCCATCCCCTAGTGATCGCCGGGGGGGTGGGATGTTTTATGAATCCCGAACCCCTGGCGATTTTTATTGACGCATTCATCCTGGGCGAGGCCGAGCCCGTCATTGATCAACTTGTGGAAAACCTGGATTTGGAAAAGCCAAAGGAGCAGGTGCTGGCGGACCTGGCCGCCAACGTTCCCGGCGCGTACGTCCCTTCATTTTACCAACCCGAATACAAGGAGGATGGAACCCTCCTCTCCATGAATCCCGATCCCGGCGCTCCCGAAACCATTGAACGGGTGTATTTAAAGGACGTGGATCAGGCGCCCGCCGTTACAAAAATATATACCGAAGACACGACCTTCGACAACACCTGCCTGGTTGAGGTCAGCCGGGGCTGCCCGCATGGGTGCCGGTTTTGCACTGTGGGGTATATCTATCGGCCTGTCAGGTTTCGGTCCGAAAAGGTGCTTTTGGATTGCCTGGACCAGGGCCTGGAGCACACCAAAAAAATAGGGCTCATGGGCGCGGCCGTGTCGGATCTGCCCTGCCTGGACGAGTTATGCAGGCGGGGAGAGGCGACCGAGGCTATTTTGTCCTTTTCTTCGTTCCGGGCCAATAACATGAGCGAGGATTTGGTCAAGTCCCTGGCGCGCGGCAAGGTCAAGACCGCCACCCTGGCGCCCGAGGCCGGATCCCAGCGCATGCGGGACGTGATTAAGAAGCACATCACGGAACAAGACATCCTGGACGCCGCCCAGATTCTGGTGGAGGCGGGCATACCCAACCTCAAGCTGTATTTTATGGTGGGCCTGCCCACGGAAACCAAAGAGGACGTGGAGGAAATCGTCGCTCTGACCAAACGCATCAAGCACCGGTTCCTCAAAGCCAGCCAGCCCATCGGTCGCATCGGAACCATCCACATCAGCCTGAACTCCTTCGTGCCCAAGCCGTTCACGCCTTTTCAATGGGCGCCCATGGACGATTTAAAAACGCTCAAACAGAAGATCAAACAGGTGAAAAACGGCCTGGCAAGGGTGGCCAACGTGACCGTCGCGGCTGATGTGCCCAGGTGGGCCTTCATCCAGGCTTTGATCGCGCGGGGAGACCGGCGGGTCGGCGAAATCCTGGAACTGGCCCATAAAAATAACGGCAACTGGCCCCAGACCCTCAAACAAACTCCCGTCAACCCGGACTTTTACGTCACCCGTCAGCGCTCTCCCGAAGAAGTCTTCCCCTGGGATTTCATCGATAACCGCACCCGCAAGCAGTTCCTGTTGAACGAATACAACCGGGCATTGGCGTTGGATTAACCGCATCCGCAAGGCTCGCCTGTCAATGGGTATGGGCAGCCCCGGCGCAGTGGTATCGTTCTGGGATCGTAAAGCGATATGACGTAAACCCTTGCAGAAACTGGTAACCCTAATCGTTTGCCGAACCAAAAATTTGCCCCGCGTGGGTAGCCCTGGCAGAGCAGTATCCTGCCAGGGTGCGCAAGCGCATGTAATACGGCCTTTGCGAAGCCTGAAACCGAAAACCTTGGAACAGCGGACGCCCTTCCCACCTCCGCCCTCTCGTTCCCATGCTTCGCCCTCTCGTTCCCAATCTTCGCCTTCTCGTTCCCATGCTTCGCGTGGGAATGGACACTGAACTATCTGAAATCATAGGCTTTGATTGCGTTTGTCTGCTTTGTCGAAGCCAATTTAATCAAGGATTCAACCAATGCCATACGCCCGCCGGCCATCCTTGATTTCTGCAAACTTCCCCGGCCGCGCCTTTTGCGCTTTACGCCCAGGCAAAAACCGCCTTGCCTGGGCCACCCAAAACAAGGCGCGGCAAGCCGTGCGGCACTGTTTTATTTGGCCGTAGGAGATGGATTCGATTTGTAGGCGCAGGGCTTGCCTGGCATTAAAGCGCAGGGACCGCACGACTAAACAAAAAGCGCTTCGCGCGTCCGAGAGGCGTTCATGGGCGACGGCTTCAATCTTCCACGTCATGTCGCTCGACCTTGCAGATATTTGTTGGGTTTCGCAAGCTCTAACCAACCTACGTTTCTTCTATAAAGATAGTAGGTTGGGTAGAGTTTTGTTTGGCTTCCATGGCCGTGGGGCTGTCAACTTCCAATCACATTTTTAAGAACCCACACGGATTGCACGAAACCCAACATTTTTTCAATTTTTCTCCAAACACCCCCGGCAAATCATTTTTCCGTTGGATTCGCACAGCTTGGATTCCATGACCGGCTCGCCGCATTCGGCGCAGGGCTTGGATTGGAGGATGTTGGCCTTGGCCGGCATTTCAATGGAGGCGGGCTTGAGATCGAAAATATTGTCCGGGTCCTGGTCCAGTATCAGGTTGGATCGTTCGTGATGCAATTCCCAGAAACGTTTGTTCTCCTCTTCCGTGGCGGTATCCGCCAGACGTTTTTTGACCAGGGCCATGTGCTCGTCGGACAATCTGAAAGCGCCGGGCTTCATGGACACCCTCACGCCTTTACCGGTTTTGCGGCTTAACAGAGAGAAGGCCGCCTTGCCGTAGTCCTTGTACAAAAGGTTGCCCTTGCCGAAGGTGCAGCCGGTCAGCACCTGGATGGCGTCCACCATGCAGGCGTCGGTTTCCACCACGGCCACCAGGTCTTCATCTTCCGATTTATTTTCCTTAAGCCACGCCAAAGCGGCTTTAGCGCCCTTAAAGCCTGTAGCCAGGCCCGGGCAGATGTGCCCGTGGAAATCGGCGCATTGTTTGAATTCGTCGCTTTGCAAAATTTCCTGTGCGTTCATGCCAAAACCTCCCTGAAGTGAATGAAAGCAAAATCCGGCCAGGCCGTCCTGCATCTTAGTCTGCGTTACAACCCTATCGGCATCAATGGTATACCAACAGGCATAAGAACATAAATGTTCTACTCAGGCAATGCATTGCAACGAACCTAATGGAATTTTACCTGGGATGGGGCTATTGGATTTGCTTGCCCGCAGCCTTGGCCAGGGCGACGAACTCGTCCACGGACAAGGTCTCGGCCCGGCGTTGAGGGGCGATTCCCGCTTCGTCCAGGGCGGCTTGCGCCTGATCGCCGGAAAAAGGCAGTTCGCTGTTGGACAGGGCGTTTTTAAGGGTTTTTCTTCTTTTGGCGAAGGCTGCTTTGACTACCGCGAACAGGATGTCTTCATTCACTGCGGGATCGGGTTCCTTAAAGAAAAACTCCAGAACCTGAGAGTCAACCTGGGGTTTGGGGTAGAAATGCGCCGGCCCCAACGAGTAAAGCACCCGGATGCGGGAGGAGTATTGGGCCAGGACCGTAATGCGTCCGTAATCCTTGCCGCCGGGTTCGGCCATGATGCGCCGGGCCAGTTCGGTCTGGAACATGAGGGCGGCTTTTTTAAATAAATCGCGGTTTTGAATTAAGCGGATCAAGACCTGGGAGGAAATGTTGTAGGGCAGGTTGGCCGCTACAACCATGTTTCCGCCGGCCTGCCCGGCAATCCTTCTGATGTCGGTTTTCAGGATGTCCTGGTTCAGGATGGTTATGTTGCTCAAGCCCAGGGATTCGATTTGATTTTCCAGAACCTTGGCCAGATTGGAGTCCCATTCCACGGCGATTACTTGCTTTGCCTTGCGGCTCATGGGAATAGTCAAAGCGCCCAGGCCGGGGCCTATTTCCAAAACCGAGTCGTCCGGCGAAAGGTCCGCTCGTTCAACGCACGCCCGGGCGGTCGCCGGGTCGGCCAGGAAGTTCTGGCCCTTTGCTTTTTTGGGTTTTAAGTCAAAAGCAGCCAGCAGCGCTTTGGCGGAAAGGGCTCTGTTATTTGTTTCGTAATCATTCATGATTCTATTATAACCGAAGCAACTGAAAAAATCATTTGTAAATTGTTTGTTAGGAGTTAAATGCCAGAACCCTTTTTAATTCCTTAAAATACTTGACTTTTGGTTTGCCCCTCGTCTATGAAACATTAGTAGAAAAAGCAAAATGCCTAGTAAAGGAGAATGGGGAGATGGATAAGGCGGACAAAGAAAAGCGCAATATGAGCCTGGACAGGATGGTAAAACTTTTTCTTCAGTACTACCGCATTCCTACCAAAAAAGATCTTGAAAAGCTCATGGACAGGATCGACAGGCTGGAAAAAACCATCAAGACAAAAGTCGTGGAAGCCGGAAAAATCCGGGGCCGGTCGGTCCGGAAAAAGGAAGATCCCGGCGTCGGCATGACCGCCTCCGACCTGGTTGAGGAGGTTATTCGCGCTTCCGGCGACACAGGAATAGGCATCCCAGCCATCAAGGACGCCACCGGATTTGAAGATAAAAAGTTGCGCAATATCATATTCCGCCTGAACAAATTAGGCCGGATCACCCGAAAATCCAGAGGGGTGTACATCGTTCCCTGATTTTTTTCCAATCCGGTTGTTGATCTAAGGCTGTTCCGCCTTATATTGTTTAAAGGCCCGCTCCCCGTTTTTTGGAGGGACACGGGCCTTTGAATTTTAATCCCGGTCACCCTCATAAAGGATTTCTAACGCCATGGATAAACAAGATTTGACGCCCGCTTACCAACCCGGGGACGAGATATCAGGATTCACCGTTAAACGCGCCGTCCCGTTGCCCAGGCTGTCAGCCGTGTTTTATGAACTTCAACATGATAAAACCGGCGCCAGGTACATCCACCTGGCCAATAAAGACCGCGAGAACACCTTTGCGGTGGCATTCAAGACCGTTCCCCAGGATTCCACGGGCGTGGCCCACATCCTGGAGCATACGGCCTTGTGCGGCTCCCGGTCTTT
Organism: Desulfatibacillum alkenivorans DSM 16219; assembly: GCF_900142135.1. Taxonomy (GTDB): domain Bacteria; phylum Desulfobacterota; class Desulfobacteria; order Desulfobacterales; family Desulfatibacillaceae; genus Desulfatibacillum; species Desulfatibacillum alkenivorans. The sequence continues at coordinate 170,390 of NZ_FQZU01000002.1, forward strand.
TCCGGTGCGCGATCCTTTTTTCTCCATGATCAAACGCAGCATGAATTCCTTCATGAACGCGTTTACCTCGTCCGATTGGACCATGTACCCCTATTCCACCTGCAATCAAAAGGACTTTTACAACCTCATGCAGGTGTATCTGGACGCCGCATTCTTCCCCAAGCTGGATGAACTGAGCTTCAAGCAGGAAGGCTTTCGGGTGGAGGAGGAAGGCGACGGCCTGGTATTCAAGGGCGTGGTGTACAATGAGATGAAAGGCGCCATGTCTTCCCCCCGGGACATTATGGGGCACGCCCTTATGGAGGCCCTTTACCCGGACGTCACCTACGGCAACAACTCCGGCGGGGATCCCGTCCATATTGTGGACCTCACCCATGCGGACCTGGTCGCCTTTCATAAAAGGCATTACCATCCAAGCAACGCCTTTTTCTATACCTACGGGGCCCTTCCCCTGGAAGGGCACCTGAAGATGATCGAAGAACGCGTGCTGTCGGAGTTTGAAGCCATCGACCCCAAGACCGACGTGGAGTTTCAACCCCGGTGGGACATGCCTAAAGAGGTCCACCAGTCCTATCCCGTGGCCCCCGGTTCGGACACCAATAAAAAGGGCCAGATCGCCGTGGCGTGGCTGACCTGTCCGGCTACGGACTCCTTTGAGGTTCTGGCCCTGGATTTGTTGGAAAGCGTGCTTTTGGGCAACTCGGCGTCCCCGTTGCGCAAGGCCCTGATCGAGTCCGGCCTGGGCTCATCCCTGGCTGACGGAACCGGGTTTCACGCAGACAGCCTGGACACCATGTTTTCCGTGGGGCTGAAAAATGCGGACGACTCCGATCCCGACGCCGTCAAAAAGATTGTGTTCGACTCCCTGAACGAACTGGTTAAGGGGGGCATAGACCAAACCCTGGTGGATGCGGCCATTCATCAGTACGAATTCCAGAAAAAGGAAGTCACCAACAATCCCATGCCTTACGGCATCAAGCTGCTTTTAAACCTGTGCTCGCCCTGGTTCCATCACGGCGACCCGGTGTCTAACCTGAGGTTTGACGACGACCTGGACCGGCTGAGAAAGGAAGCGGCGAAGGGCGGTTTTTTTGAGGGCCTCATCAAAAAGTATTTCCTGGAAAACAATCATCAAATTCTGATGATCCTCCATCCCGACGAGGAAAAAGCCGCGGACATGGAAGCCGAGGAAAAGGAAAAGCTGGAAGCCATTGCAAAAACCCTTTCCCAGGAGGATCGGGAGACAATCAGGGACCAGGCCCAGGCTTTGGAAAAGCTCCAGGAAGCCGCCGAAGACGTATCCTGCCTGCCTACTTTGGGCCGGGGGGATATCGACGATCAAATCCAGACCGCCCACCCGGACCCAAATTTGAGCAGGGACGGCGTGTCCGCTTATGTGCAGCCCACCAACGGGATTGTGTATTATTCCCTTATCGCCCGGACGCAGAACCTCCCGGTCGATCTTCTGCCCCTGCTTCCCCTGTTCTGCCATGTGCTTCCGAAGATGGGCTCCACGAAAAGGGACTATGTGGAATTGACCCGCGACATGGCCGCCTACACCGGCGGAATCGGGGCCAAGGCCACAGCCCGCACAGGCTACAATGGCGACGGCAAGACTCTGGAAATGATCGCCTTCGCCTCCAAGTGCCTGGACCGCAACCTGGACAGGATGTTCGATCTGATCAAGGAAATCCTGTTCGAACGCAGCTTTGCAGACCACAAACGCCTGGACACTCTGATGGGCGAGTACGTGGCCGCCCTGGAGTCCAGCATCATACCCGGCGGGCATCAATACGCCATTTCCCTGGCCTCCAGGGGGTACTCCCGGGCCAAGGCCATTGAAGAGGCGTGGCACGGTGTGCATCAATTGCAGACCGCCAAGGATCTGGCCAAGTCCATCGCCGCCGACAAGGAAGCCGGGTTGGCGGCCCTGGCGGACAAACTGGAGCAAATCGCACAGGCTCTGTTCGCCGGCGACTGCCTGGAGACGGGTCTTGTCGGCGAGGCCGAAGTCCTGGCAAAGGCCGTAAAAACCGCCGAGGCCCTGCAAAAGAATCTGGCGGCCCGGGGAACTCCCCAGGAAGGCGTTGCGGATTTTTCCTTCCCCATGCCCGAGAGGGAAGCCTGGACCACCTCGTCCCAGGTGTCTTTTGTGGCGCATGTGTTCCCCACGGTGCGTATGACCCACCCGGACGCCCCGGCCCTGGCGGTCATCGCCAAAATGCTCCGGTCTCTTTTCATCCATCGGGAAATCCGGGAAAAAGGCGGGGCTTACGGCGGCTACGCCCTGTCCAACGCCGAGGAAGGCCTGTTCGGGTTCGCATCCTACCGCGATCCCCACCTTGCCCGAACCATAGACGTTTTTGCGCGCACCTATGACTTTATTCTCCAGGGGGACTTTACGGACCAGGACGTGACCGAGGCCATCCTGCAGGTGTGCTCGGACATCGACAAGCCGGACGCGCCTTCCACATTGGCTCAAAAAGCCTTTTACGCCAAGCTCCTTGGCCTGACGGACGAAGCGCGCCGGGATTACAAAAAACGGGTTGCCGCCGTAACCAAAACACAGGTTATGGAAGCGGCGAAAACATGGTTTAAGAAACCCCGGGACATTACGCCGGTGGCGGCCATAACCAGCAAGTCCTTGTTGGAGAAAGCCAACGGGCAGTTGGGAAGCCCTTTGAAGGAAATCGCCATCGGATAGGTTTGTTTTATGCTTTCCATTATTGAAACCATAGCCCCCATCTTCATGGTTATTATGGTGGGATGGGGGTTATCCCATAAAAAAATTCTCACCCGGGAAGTCAGCGGTCCGCTGAACAAGATTGTTTTTTATCTGGCCATCCCGGTAATGATTTTTGAAAAGGTGGCCCACGCGGATTTTTCCGCCAACTTTTCCACCACCCTGGTGGTCGGCGTGCTGTTGGCTGCGGCCTCCGGGTTTTTCCTGGCGGTCCTGGTCGTCTCCATTTTTCCCGTGTACCCGCGTCACAAAGGCACTTTCGCCCAGGCCTCGTTTCACGGCAACATCGGCTACATCGGATTGGCCGTGGCCTATTATTTTCTGGGCGACCTGGGGCTCACCCGGGCCAGCATTCTGTCCGCGTTTATTCTGATTTTGCAGAATTTCCTGTCCGTGGCCGGGCTGCAATATTTTTCCAATAACGAACAAACCCGGGGCAAGTTCTCCGTGTTCCTTAAAAATGTGGCGGGCAACCCGGTGATTGTATCCGCGGTGGCGGGCTCCGCCGTCTCCCTGGCCGGCATTCCCATTCCCGAGATTATTTCGCGGTTTTTGCACATTATTTCCGGCATGGCCTTGCCCCTGGCCTTGCTGGATATCGGCGGGTCTTTGTCGTTCCCCGTAATCAAGGCCCATTGGGCGCCCACCTTGGCCACGGGCTTCATCAAGTTGATATTCCTGCCTGCGGCGGGATGGTTTTTGTTCACCATGATGGGCGTGCCCCATGATCTCCAACTGGTGGGGATCATTCTTTTGGGCGCTCCCACAGCGACGGTCACTTATGTCATGGCCCGGGAGATGGGCGGCGCCACCGCCCTGGCTTCTTCGGCCATATCCCTCAATACCCTGGCTTCGGCCCTGACCTATGTTTTGTGGCTGGGCATTATCGTGCAATAAAAGAGGCGTGTTTACAGCGCGGTCAGGCTGACTGAAGCGAAGGCTGGAAAGGAGTTTCGGTGAGTAATCGCAAGCAAGAGTGTGTGGAGCAGGCTTTCGGACCGGTCCGGTTTCTGCCCGGACCCAATCGGGGGAAATACCCTCATTGCCATTCGTTGTTCGTGGAGGAGGCGGGGGTGCTCATCGATCCCGCTTCAGACAGGGAGCGTCTCAAGGAGCTGCGGGACCAGGGCAAGGTCCAGGCAGTCTGGCTCACCCACTGGCACGAAGACCACATCGCCCATTTGGATTTGTTCGACGATCTCCCCCTGTGGATTTGCGAGGAAGACGCTTTGCCTCTTTCCAGCAAGGACATCTTTTGCGACTGGTACGCCTTGGACCAGCCGGGCATGGAAACCGTGCGGGCCTACTGGATGGACATCCTGGAGTCTCAGTTCCATTTCAAGCCCCGGAAGCCCCATCGCCTGCTTGTGGACGGCGAAACCATCAATCTGGGAAACGTGACCGTGGACGTCATTCACGCTCCGGGCCACACTCCCGGCCATACCTGTTTTTATTTCCGGGAGCCCGGCGTGCTTCTTTTGGGAGACTACGATCTCACGCCCTTCGGCCCCTGGTACGGAGACGTCCTTTCCAGCATCGAGCAGACCGAGGCCTCGGTCAAAAAGCTGCGCCAGGTTCCGGCCAGAGTTTGGACCGCCTGCCACGAAACCGGCTTGTTTACGGAGCAGCCCGGACAGGTCTGGGACGACTATCTGCAAGTCATTCGCACCAGGGAGGACAAGCTCCTGAACTTCATGACCGAACCCAGAACCATGGAGGACGTCATCGGGCAGCATATAGTTTATTTAAAGGCCCGGGAGCCCAAGGAGTTTTTTGAGATGGGCGAACGCGCAATCATGGGCAAGCACCTGGAAAGCCTCATCGCCCAAGGCAGGGCCGTCAAAAACGGCGACTATTACGAGCTGACTTAGGAGGATCAAACATGCCTTTAATTAAAATAGAAACCAATCAGGCAATCAGCGACCCCGCCCGCCAGGGCGTTATGGAAAAGGCTTCGGCCTTTGTCGCCAACCTGTTCGGCAAGACCGAGCAATACGTCATGGTGACTCTGGAACCGGGCAAAGACATGATGTTTGGAGCGACGACCGGCCCCGCCGCCCAGGTGACCATCAGGAAGATCGGCCTGGACGCGGACAAGTGCTCGGAATACGCCAAGGCTGTCTGCGATTTTCTGCAACAGGAGTTGGATGTGCCGCCCGACAGGGTGTTTGCGGCCTTTGAAGACGTTAATCCCAGGCAACTGGGCTGGAACGGCAAAACGTTCGGATAGCCCGCAAAAAAAGGGACATGCACGGCCGAGCCGCGTATGCCCTTATGTGCTTATGAAAGGAACCTGAAGGCGCCGTGTGAAACCCTTGGCAAGACGCGTGGGCATTCGCCTTATTTGGAGCATCCGCCAACAAGCCCTGAGCACCAACGCCCAAGTATCCTTCATAAGCAAGTCGTAAACCGGATCGAGGCCGGTTTTTTCGGCGTTTTGCGGGGATTTTGCGTATCCCCTTGCCTAACTCCAGGTGCAAACAAAATGCCAGAAACAGCCTATTTTAGTGTGAATTTTGTCACAAATCCATGAATAGGGCGTGGTTTGGGGATGAAAGAAAATTCCCCCTGGTTTTTTGGGTTGTTTTGCCATCGGGAAAAATAAAACAGTTGCGGCCCGGGAGGGAATTTTCGCCGCAATCAGGGGATTTTCACCGGGCATTTTTTCCCAGCCCGCGAGCTTGACAGGCGCTCCGGCGCTTTGGGCGAAACTGAATTAAAAAAAACGGAGCATCATCTTTTGTGCATCTTATTGTGGGCCTATAGAAAACATCCGGATTACCCCCTGATTCTGGCGGCTAACCGGGATGAGTTTTTCAACCGCCCCACCGCCTCCATGGCCAGGTGGGAGGATTTTCCCCATATTTTGGCGGGCAGGGACCTCCAGGGCGGCGGAACCTGGATGGGCGTCAATGATCACGGGCGATTCGCCGCTTTGACCAATGTCAGGGACATCTCCCGCATCAGGCAGGAGGCCAAGAGCCGGGGACTGCTCGTCTCCGGGTTTCTTCAAAATCAGGACGCACCCAAGGATTATCTGAGAGCGGTGAAAAAAACAGCGGATCAATACAACCCGTTCAACCTGGTGGCGGGGGACCTGGGCGGCCTGTGCTGTCTCACAGGAGTGGACAACAAGGTCAGAAAACTGGACGTGGGCGTGTTCGGCCTGTCCAACTGGGGCCTGGACACCCCCTGGCCCAAGGTGAAAAAAGGGAAAAGGGTCCTGGCTTCCATTGTGGAGGACGCCCTGGAAAACGGCGACCTTGACAGGGAAGCGCTTTTCTCCATGCTGGCGGACTCCGAAACAGCCCCCGACGACAAACTGCCCGATACCGGCGTGGGCCTGGATTGGGAGCGCGTGCTCAGCTCCATTTTCGTCAAAAGCCCGGGATACGGAACAAGATGCTCCACCGTCCTGACCGTCTCGTTTACAGGGCGGGTGGACGTGGAGGAAAGGACCTTCGGCCCGGAAGGCGTGACCGGCGCCTGCAGCGTCGCCCGCCATCAATTTGAACTGGCCGATCGATAAAAGCGGAGGTGCAGCGTATGGCTGTTGTTTCAGATTTCCGGGGCCATGACCTTATCTCTGAAAAAAGGAATGAACTCGCCGGTTACGGCGCTTGAGACAAGTATCGCGTCCCCACGAAATCGGCCCAAATACTGATTTATGGAAAGCAACTTTGCAAAAAAAAGGAGCCGCCCATGGCTGTTGTTTTTGAACCTATTGGAGTTGTGCATACTTTGGAAAAAAAGATGCCCAGGCACTGCTCGATTTCAGACGTGGAGGGAACCCTGGAAATCAAGCGGGAATTGCAGGCCGGGCTGGACGACGTCAAAGCCGGCGACCGGATTGTCGTTCTCTTTCATTTTCATAAAAGCCCGGCTTTTTCGCCGGAACTGCTGCATCAAACCCCTCCGCACGGCCCCAAGGCCAAGGGGGTCTTTTCCATATGCTCCCCGGTCAGGCCCAACGCCATCGGCATGTCGATGCTTTCCGTTCTGGACGTCCAGGGCAATGTTATTCACGTAAAAGGCTTGGACATGATGGACGGAACCCCTATCCTGGATATCAAGCCCGTCGTAACCGGCGGTCCTGATTAACCGCTGCATGCAAGCCGTGGAACTAATTGTGAGACCGGGCGCCCGCTGCGTCAATGGTGTACACGATGTCCCCTTGGCTGTGCCTGGCAGTCAGTTCAAAATCCTGGAAATTCACACTGGTCACCGTGACGGCAACCCCGACGGTTTGCTTGAAGCCTGCGTCTTTGAGGTTATCCAGGGTGAAGTTGTCGATTTCCTTGTGCTTTTCGTCGGCGTAATAAGCCATTACCGTCGAGTACGCGCTGGAAAGGTCGGCCTGGGCCGTGCGGTTATAGGCTTTTTTCCGGTAAGAAACAAAGTTGGGGATGGCGATGGCCGCCAGGATGCCGATGATGGCGATGACTATCATAAGTTCAATTAGCGTGAACCCTTGCTGATTCCTTTTATTCAGGCGAATCATTGCTTGTATTCTCCTTTGGCTTGCACTAGCAACACAAAATCGTCCTGTTCTGCGTTTTGGCAAGGATTTTGTAAAACCTCTTTCCAATACGGACAGTATTTATGCATCGGGTTGCGGCGGACCGGTTTTCCGGCTGAACAGGGCCGGCCCCCTGAACTGAAAAAGTTGTGAATAAGGATTAGCAATGACAATGCCAAAGCAAAGGCCTTGCCTGGCAATTTTCTGCGGAAAGGGAAGAAATTAGAATTAGCTCAGGGAAAAAACAAGAAAAAAATGGGATAACTGTGTTAATCAAAAGGTCGGAAATTAGAGCGGGGATGGATGGAACGGTGAAATTCACCAGGATAAGGTGAATTTCACCGTTCGGGCGCCTATTCGAATAATACGGCCAGGATGGTCGCTTTCCCGCCTTTGCCGGTGATGCTGTGTGTGGTGGTGGAAAGATAGTAAGCGCTGTCGCCGGGCTCCAGGTCGAAGGAATCGTCCCCGACTTTCAAGTGGGCTACGCCGCTGAGCACAAAGATAAACTCTTCCCCTTCGTGGACCGACATTTCCGCGTCCGGGTTCTCCTCCAACTCCACCATAAGGGGCTCCATATTCCGGCCGTGAACGTCATGGGCCAGGGCGTGGTAGCTGTACACCTTTTTGCCGCCTTTGCCCGAGGTGGAGCGGGCGATGCTTTTGCGCTCGCCTTTTCTTGTAATTTCGTACGGTTTATTGCCCTGGCCGGAAATCAAACGGGATAGGGCGCTGTCCAAAGCCTTGGAAAGCTTCATGACGGTTCCCAATTGGGGATGAACCGTGTTGTTTTCGATTCCTTCCAGAAGATCTACGTCAAAGCCCGTCATTTGGGACAATTCTTGTAAAGACAGGCCGCGTTGGGTGCGGATTTCCTGAATGCGCTTCCCGACATCCTCCGAGCCCTTGGAGTCTTCCTGAGAGATTTTTCCGGTCAGGCCTTCGAAAAAATCGTTATTTACACTGGGAATATCCTTATTATCCATGGGTCCCCCTGAAAAAGAGCATAAAAGCTGATGAGTTAATGTTCCGTTCAGATATACCATAGGGAACGCACTAATCACAAGCCCTAAAAAGCCCGGCCCATGGCCCCAGGGGTTGAAAATTTTCTTGGCTTGACGTAAGTGGTAAAGACAATAGATTCTAGACGTGAAAAAATATCCTTTGGCCTGGGCGCCCGGATAAAGCGCAGACCCCTGTTCATTCCTTGCGAGTAACCTGGTTTGGTTTCATGATTGGAGAAGGAGTTTCGCCATGATGAGGGAAAACGAAAAAATTCAGGCGCTGGCCACCCTGGGCGCGGACCTGAATGAGGTGCACGACCTGGACATTCTCATGGAGCGGATTCTCGCCCGTGCAAGAAAGTTCGTCAACGCCGACGCCGGCTCCATCTATATCGCCAAGAACGGGGCTCTTGACTTTACATACACCCAAAACGACACCCTCAGAAAAAGGCTTCCCAAAGGCGAAAAGCTCATCTACTCCACCTTTTCCATTCCCATCGACCAGAAAAGCGTGGCGGGATACGCCGCTGCAACCGGCCGTCCTCTGAACCTGGAGGACGCCCACGCCATAGATCCGTCCAAGCCGTACGGCTTCAACAAGAAATTCGACGAAACCTCGGGATACCGCACCCGCTCGGTTTTGGCCATCCCCATGAAAAACATGAAGGATGAGGTCATGGGCGTGCTTCAGATCATCAACGCCCAGGGCGAAAGCGGCGAGGTCATTTCCTTCACCCAGGAAGACGAGCAGATGATGTCCCATTTTGCGGGCATCGCCTCCGTGGCCCTGGTGCGGGCCCAGATGACACGCGCCATTTTACTGCGCATGATCAAAATGGCCGAAATGCGCGACCCCAAGGAAACCGGCGCCCACGTTAACCGGGTGGGCGGCTACTCCCTGGAGCTTTACGAGCGCTGGGCGGCCAGGCGAAACATATCCACCGAGGAAATCGAATCCACCCGGGACAGCATCCGCATGGCGGCCATGCTTCACGACGTGGGAAAGGTGGCCATATCGGACCTGATTCTGAAAAAGCCCGGCCGCTTTACCCCCGAAGAGTTCGAGATCATGAAGCAGCACGCAGTTCTGGGCGCCCGGCTTTTCGCCGAGTCCCAGTCGGATTTTGACGACGCCGCACGGATCGTGGCCCTCAACCACCATGAACGGTGGGACGGCAAGGGCTACCCGGGGCACGTGGATTATCTGACGGGAGAACCCCTGGAAGGATACGCAGGGCCCAACGGCATGGCCCGGGGGAAAAAAGGCGAGGAAATCCCAATTCTGGGGCGCATCGTGGCCCTGGCGGACGTGTTTGACGCGCTGTGCTCAAAAAGGGTCTATAAGGAAGCCTGGACCGACGAGGAAACCTTTAAGGTCCTGCAGGAAGGGCGGGGAACCCAGTTCGATCCGGAGTTGGTGGACATTTTTTTCTCCTGCGTGGACGTCATCAAATCCATCCGGGAACGATACCGGGACGATGAGGAATAACTCAAACTCGGAGGCAAGCATGGACCCCCAAGAACTCCTGGAAAAGCTCGACAGCCCCCTGGTCTCGCAGTTTTTGTTTCATCCGCGCCCTCAATACCCGTCTCCGGCGCCCCCGTCCGGACAGGATATGACCATCCCGGCCAACGACGGAGTGCAACTGGGCGCCCGCATATATCTTGCGGATAAGGACAGTCACAACATCCTGTTTTTTCACGGCAACGGGGAGATAGCCGCAGACTATGAAGACATAGGCCCGATTTACACATCCCTGGGTATAAGTTTTTTAGTGGTGGATTATCGGGGCTATGGAAAAAGCCAAGGCTCGCCCAGCGTATCGTCCATGCTTGCGGACGCCCAGACGGTTTTCGACCATGTATGGAGTTGGCTCCAACGCGAGGGAAGGACCAAAAGCCTGTGGATCATGGGCCGGTCCCTGGGCAGCGCTTCCGCCCTGGAGATTGCGGCCTCCCGTCAGCCCGAAATCAACGGGGTGATTATAGAGTCCGGGTTCGCCCAGGTGGTTCCTCTTTTGCGCACCATCGGCGTTAACACCATGGATATGGGGCTCACCAGAGAGGACGATCCCGTGGCCAATCTGGCGAAAATGGCCGTATGCAAAAAGCCCGCTCTGGTCATCCATGCCGAGCACGACCACATCATCCCGCTGTCGCACGGGAAGAACCTCCATGAGGCTTGCCCGGCCGCGGTGAAGCATTTTTTCATGGTCCCGGGCGCCGATCACAATGACATCATGTACAGGGCGGGCCGGGAGTATTTTACTTTAATACAGTCGTTTTTGGAGCAAAATTCCTGAACGAAAAGACAGGAAGGCCGGCCCGCTCCATGAGGTCTTCTTGACAATACAGGCCAAGTCAGGCAAAAAAAGGACTGACCCGGTCCCGGGGAAACCCAACTTACAAGAGGAATCATGAAAAAATTCGCAATATTGTTTGTCTGCTCCCTGCTCCTGGCGGCTTGCGCCTCCCGGGCTGAAAAAATCCCGACGCATCCCATCCCCGAAGAAAAACCGTTGTACGGGGTCACCCACGAAGGAATATTTTTCGTCCATGACTCCCTTGTGTTGAACGCCGAAGTGGATAGCGTGCAACTGGCCTCCCAGGCCACGGAATGGAAAAAACGGTCCATGGAAAAAGTGGGCGACTACCATATCTACGACTGCCGGAAAGACAATCACGACAGGGCGCTGTTTGTTTTCTACCGCAATTATTTCAAAATTCAGTACTGCTTTTACACGGACAAGTACGCCTCCATTCCCGGCGTCTTTGAAGGCAAGGAAGAGGTCATCAAGTATCTGGACCCCGAGGACGTGTCCGCCACCGCCAAGGTCGGCCCTGTGTTTTACACTACTGTCTTGGATGAAGGCCCCCCGTTGTGGTGATTTCGCCCGGGCGATTCCAGTGACGGTTGAATTCTCTCCACCTGCGCCAAACCCTTATCAGGAGAAGACCATGAAAGACGAACCCAAGGAAATCCGCGTGCATTTTCCGGAATCTTTGCATGGAGGCAATTACGCTAATAATATGACGGTTTCCCACACCCGCGAGGAATTCATTCTGGATTTTTTGATGATTGCGCCTCCGGCCGGGGCGGTCACATCCCGGGTGGTCACCAGTCCGGGACACCTTAAACGCATGATTTCGGCACTGCTGGAAAACCTGAAAAACTACGAAGAAATGTACGGGGAAATCCAGCCGTCCCAGGAACCCCGGACGATGCACTAAAGGGCATCCGAAAAAAAACAGGGAGGGAATATGGATGGAATAGGGGACAGGTTTCAAAAGGAAACCAAATACCAGCGCGACAAACTGCCGGGCGGGCGCCTGGATCTTTCCACGCGGCCCAAACCGTATAAAGAATACGAAGGCGCGAAAAAAATCGTCCTGGACAAGCCCAAACCCCGGCTCATCGCCCCCCTGGACCTTTGCATCAGAACCCGTCGAAGCGTCAGGCGATTCTCCGGCAAGGCCGTCTCGTTTCAGGATATTTCCTATATAACCTGGGCTGCGGCGGGCGTTCAGCGCATAGAGGGAAACTACCCCTTTCGCACCGCTCCCTCAGCCGGCGCTCTGTATCCCATTGAAACCTATCTGGTTGTTCATAACGTCAAGGACGCGCCCCCCGGCCTGTACCATTACTTTCCCCTGGATCACTCCTTGGAATTGATGGAAGAGGGGGATTTTCGCCCCCATGCCACCCGGGCCGCCCTGGACCAGAAAATGTGCATGTCCGCCGCCGCGACCTTTTTGTTCACCGCGGTCTGGGAGCGCAGCAAATGGAAATACAAACAGCGGGCCTACAGATACATTTATCTGGACGCCGGGCACATGGGCCAAAACCTGGCCCTGAGCGCCGCCGGCCTGGGCTTGGGAACCTGCGCCATCGGCGCCATATACGACGAAGAGGCCGACGCCCTCCTGCAATTGGACCCGGAGGAAGAGGGAATCATTATGATGGTCGCCGCCGGGCATCCGATCAGATAAGCCGGGCTGTGGTCGACATTTTTAATGGAGAATAGGCGGGTCAATGCCTCTAGTGCGCTTGTGATTTCGGGGACATGAATGTATCTCTGTAAAAGCGCAAAAATTCACTGAGTATGACTACGGAGATAGGTATCGTGCCCCCTCGAAATCTTCAGAAGCTGATTGATTGACTGCAATGTGAAATAAAACATCTGCGCCTTGTAAAAAGAGGCAGAAAGAAGCATATGGATATCAAAACCCTGTACAATCTGCCCGTTAAGGGCTTCTTAGCCCTGGACGAAGCCCAAAGGCTTTACGACATCGCCCTGGAAGCCGGCGCCAAAGGCCCCTGCTTGGAAATCGGCAGCTATTGCGGCAAGTCCACCCTGTTTTTGGGAACCGCCTGCAAAGAAGCCGGCGCAGTGCTTTTTTCCATCGACCATCACCGGGGCAACGAAGAGCAGCAGCCCGGCGAGGAATACCACGATTCGGATCTGGTGGACGGCGAAGGCCGGATGGACACCTTTCCCTTTTTCCGGAAAACCCTGGAAACCGCCGGCCTGGAAGACACGGTCATCGCCATGGTGACCAGGTCGCGCATCGCATCCAGGCAGTGGGCCACGCCTTTGGCCCTGGTGTTCATTGACGGCGGCCACACCTTTGAAGCGGCCTATACCGATTATGTCTCCTGGGCGGGGCATGTGATGCCCGGCGGCTACCTTGCCATTCACGACATTTTTGACGATCCGGCCAAGGGCGGCCAGGCGCCCTACGAGATTTACAACCTGGCCAAGGCGTCCAAGCTTTTTGAAGAATGTCCCATGACCGGAACCCTGGGCGTACTCCGCCGGCTTTAGGTCGAATGGACATGGGGTCAAATCTACGTTTGACGTTTGAGACTTCTTGAGGCGGGTTTGAATGAAGCGATTCAGGCGGCATTTTGTTGGGGTCGAAGTCCGTATGCATGATCGCCGGCTTTTATTTTGAAGGCCGGACTTTTTAACCCAATTTAGGCCTCACCATGTAACGCCGCAGCTTGGGCAGCGCCCCGCGAAGCCCAACAAAAACAAGTCTGATACCAAACTGCGTTCAAACAGGTAATAATACGCAAAGCTAAATCCAAAATGACGCTGGGTCCCGGCTTGCGGACGATCCTGAAAAGCGGATCGCCCTTGCCGGGATGACGATTTTTCCGGGAGACAATAAGTTTTGGGGTCGCAAATCCATTTGTTGGGTTTCGCGCGTACGTTTCAGGCGTCAACCACTATTCCGGCGGGGGATGGACATTCTTCTTTGAAAAAATTCTGCAAGCCCTACCCAACCTACTATTTTTATGGATAAAACGTAGGTTGGGTAGAGCGTTGAAACAGAATATTGAATCGGAAAAAATGCGTTTTGCTAAAACCTGTCTAAAAAATTGCATCGCCGCCGCGAAACCCAACAATGCAAGGCGGCTGCTACGACCGCCGCCCTCCGTCATCCCCGCCGCCGTCCCGGAAACGGGGACCCAGTGTCATTGTGAAATAATACAGGGTGTGATTTAAAAGAATGAGCAAATCACTGGAATGATTGCAACTTGGTATGAAGCGCCCCGAAAAAATTGTAAAAAAACGCCGATGGGCGCACAAAACGCCCATCGGCTTTATCATTCCTCATAGCAAGCGCCCCGGGGCGCGGCCTCGGCATTTTTAGTGGCTGTAATTTTCCGTATAATAATGATTGATCATGCTGTCTGCATTAAAAACGTAGGCCACCAGGGCGGCGCGAATCCACATGCCGTTGCGCTCCTGCTTCCAGTAAGCGGCCCTGGGGTCCTGGTCGATCCTCACGTCCAGTTCGTCGCGCCGGGGCAGGGGGTGCATGACGATTGCCGTGGGCTTCATCAGGTTCACCTGCTCCATGGTCAGGCAATAAGGTTCGTAATTAACCTCATCTTCCACAATGCTTTCGTCTTTGTACTCATCCTGAATGCGTGTGACGTAAATGGCGTCAATATCCTTGATAATGGTGTTCACGTCCTCGATTTCCTGGAAGGTGGCGCCTCTGCGGTCCAGCCATTTTCTCAGATCTTCTTTGATCTTCAATTCCGGGGGAGACACAAAGGACATGGTAATGTTTTCGTACCGGGTGAGGAGTTTGGCCAGGGAGCGCACCGTGCGGCCCCTGGCCACGTCGCCCATGAAGGCGATGTGAATGCCGTTGATGCCGCCGGCCCTTTCCCCAAAGGAGCGGTTTAACGTATACAGATCCAAAAGCGCCTGGGTGGGATGCTCGTCAGGGCCTGCGCCCGCGCTGATGACCGGAATAGGCCTGCCCGTCTCGTTCATGAGATAGGCGACTCGTTCGGCGAATCCTCCTTCGGCGTGGCGCATGATGATCAGGTCGAAATAATTGGAAAAGGTGCGCACGCCGTCAATATCGCTCTCCCCTTTGAACGAGGACGAAATGCTGGGATCCCGGACTTCGGCGTAGTTCATGCCCAAAAACTGGCACGCCCGCACAAAGGACAAATAGGTTCTTGTGGAAGGCTGGGTGAAATACAGCATGGCCGACTTATGCGCCAGCAGGTTGCCCAGAAAGTCCTGCCCTTCCCGGGATTTTGCGATCTTGCGCAGTTTGGTGGCCACGCCGAACAACAAATCCAGGGTTTTTTTGCCGAATTGTTCGGCGAAAATGATGTGAAACAGTTTTTCGTTTCTCATGAGCAGTGTGAGTTTTTCGCGCGTGGGGAGTTTGGTCAACTTCTCGTAGGGGTAGGGCATACTCATCCTCCTGGATAACATGACAAAGGTCATGAACCGCATCAGCCAAAAGTTAGGCGTTGGTCAAAACGGCTATGGGTAACACGCTTTTTCTCGGCTTGTCAAAATATTTCAGGAGGCGTTCGGTATTTTTTCCGACGGGGCCGGCGAGGCTGTGGCCTCCTTAGCTGGAACAATTACAACATCTTGAGATTTAAGTGAAAATTGCAGATCCTTGAGCTTGTCGCTCATGAGCTGAGCCTCTGTAATTTTCAGGTTGGAGACACAGGATTCCTGGCCGCAGGGCTTGGCCAGAAAGTCCAGGGTGACTATGGGAAAGTTCTCGCCTTTGATGCCCCGGGCGCCGGCCATGACAACCACCACCCGGCCCGGAGTCTTGCTGTTGACCACATGCATCAGGCTGCCGGCTTTGGGGCCTTTGACGGCGTTCTTGAATTCCAGCACGCTGGCGTCGTACAGGACCACCAGCTTCACTCCGGCCAGGTTGTCCACCGCGTCAATCATAACCGGCACGGAGATTGTTTCGCCTGACTTTGCTTCCGCTTGGGCGATGCTCACTTCCACGGCATGTCCCGGACCCGCAAGGCAGAATAAACAGCAAGCCAGTGCGCTTAAAGTTTTGAATAAAAAAAACGGCCTCAAATGTCCTCCCCGGCGTTTGCAATCAGTCGATGAGCCCGAACTGCCTCACCCGTTCCAAAAGCTCGTCCACTCTGACGGGTTTGGTGACATATGCGTCGCACTGATCCCTGAACGCCCCCTCAATATCTTTTCGTTCCGAAAGGGTGGTGGTCATAATAATCTTGGTTCTTTTTTCGGGCTCGATATCCCTATCTTCTTCCAGGAAGCGAATCTGGGTCAGAGCGGACCTCCCGTCCACGTCCGGCATCATCACATCCAGGGTAATCATATCAAAGGGCCTGTTTTCCGCCAGAGCCCGGCGAAAGGCGTCGATGGCTTCGCGGCCGTTAGCGGCGGTCAGGCATTCCCCGTAGGCGCCCAAGGAGCGGCATAACACCATGCGGCTCATGGCGTCGTCATCCACAACGAGCATTCGCAACGAGGCGTTTTTGGCCAGCCCTTGATTGGGCAGAAAAGCTTGGGCCTCCTTTTGCATGGCCTGAAAATCCTCGCTTGTCAAGCCGGCGCCCAAAACCACCTTTTCGGCCCATTCAGGACTCATGAGGTCGCCTGGCGCGTGGGAGTCGGAGTTCACCACAAGGCGGGCGCCGGCCTTTTTGGCCATGCGCGCCACATGCCCGTTGGTCAGGCTATGGCCCTTGCGTCCGGTGATTTCCAGGAGCACCCCTTTATCTGCAGCCAGGGCCGCCTCAGCTTCGGTGATCTGGCCGGGGTGGGCCAGCACGTCCACGCAGGCCTTGATGGCCGCCTGGTTGGTTCCGGGGCACACGGGCTCCACAATGGTTTCTCCGTGAACCACCACTATTTGCGCCCCCAGGTCCCTGGCTTTGGCGGCCGCGTCAGCGATGATGGGCGGCGGCACGTGGGTCAGTTCAATGCCGGGAATCACGGTGAAAGGCATGACCGCGTTTAACTCCTTGGCCACCGTAACCAGTCTGGGGATGATAAAATCCAGGTTGGAATGATCCCCGTGGTCCGTCATGGCCATGGCCGTCAGGCCCGCCACCTGGGCGCGCCGCGCCAGTTCCGCGGGAATGAGGACGCCGTCCGAAAAAACCGTATGGGTGTGCAGATCAATCATGGGCGATCACATTTTATATTTCCCGAAATCCTCGGGGTTGAGTTTTTCCAGGTATTCGGCCCACTTTTTACCCTCTTCGCTTTCGTCTTCCGCAATGCCCGGGCCCGAAGTCGATGACTTGGCGATGACCTCGTCTTCCGCAAATATGGGCGATTTGGTCCGAAGGGCGATGGCTATGGCGTCGCTGGGCCTGGCGTCCAGGGAAAACTCGCCTTCCTCCCCTTTAAAGAAAATCCTGGCGAAAAAGGTGCTTTCCTGCAGGTCGCACACCTCCACCTTGTCCACGCTGATAGCCAGGGTGTCTACGAAATTCTTGAACAGGTCGTGCGTCATGGGCCTGCTGAACTCCACGTTTTGCAGGGCCATGGCAATGGAAGCCGCCTCCAGCAGCCCGATCCAAATGGGTAGGGTTTGCTCGCCGTCCAGGGACTTCAACACCAGAATAGGCGTGTTGTTGGAAGGGTCCAGGGCAAGTCCAGCTACCTCCATTTCATGCAGCATGGCTTTCCTCCGTTGGGGGCTTTGGGCAGTCTCCGTCCTCTGTCCATAACTTTCCTGACAAGGAATTAGAATACCCGTTTTCTATTAAAACGTCCACCTGTTTTCCCACAAGACCGCCGCAGGCCGGGGCGAGAAAATTGACCGTAACGTGGCCGCCGGTCCTGCCTCGCCATTGCTCCGGGTTCTGAACGCTTCTTCCTTCCACCAAAACCTGCTGTTTGGAGCCTATCATGGCGGCGTGCTTGGCCCGGGCTATTTCCTCCGAAACCTCCAAAACCTGGGCCAGGCGGCGGCCTTTCACCTCTTCGCTCAGTTTGCCGGGAAATTTGACGGCGGGCGCCAGGGGGCGGTCCGAATACATGAATGCAAACAGGGAGTCGTAATCCGCCTGGCGGATGAGATCCATGGTGTCCTGGAAATCCTCTTCGGTTTCCGATGGAAATCCCGCAATGATGTCCGTGGTCAGGCGGATTTCCGGGCAGGCTTCCCTCAAAGCGCACACCTTGCCCAAATAGTCCTCCCGGGTGTAGCCGCGGTTCATTTTTTTTAAAATGCGGTTGGATCCGGATTGGACCGGCAGGTGGATGTGCTTGCACAGCTTGGGGAGCTCCGCAAAGGCCTGTATTAACTCCTGCGACAAATCCTTGGGGTGGGAGGTGGTGAAGCGAATCCGCTCCACGCCTTCCACCTCATGGACCAAACCCAGCAGTTCGGCAAAAGAGCCGAAGCCTTCCTTGTTTCCGTAGGAATTGACGTTCTGGCCCAAAAGGGTGATTTCCTTGACGCCCTTGGCGGCCAGGCTTTCCACCTCGGCCAGGATGGCCTGGCTGGCCCGGCTCATTTCCCTGCCCCGGACGTGGGGCACCACGCAATAGGTGCAATAGTTGTCGCAGCCGGACATGATGGTTACAAAGGCGGAAACGCCGCTTTGCTCCTGATCGGCTTTGTCCAGAAGAGGCTGCGTGATTTCCTCAAAGGAATCCAGAAACTCCGTGGCCGCAGCGTGCCGCTTTCCCTGCTCGGCCTGGGCGACGATTTCGGGCAGCCGGTTGATGGCATGGGGGCCGAATACAAAATCCACATGGGGCGCCCGGTCGAAAATTTTTTTAGCCTCCTGCTGGGCCACACAGCCGCCCACGCCGATGAGCAGGTCCGGGTTGTTCCCCTTCAGGCCCGTAAGCCGCCCCAGGTAGCTGAACACTTTCTGTTCCGCCTTGGCGCGAATGGCGCAGGTGTTTAACAGCAGGCAATCCGCGTTTTTTTTATGGGCTGTCAGTTCGTATCCCATGGGCGCCAAAACCCGGGCCATGGCCTCCGAGTCGTAGACGTTCATTTGGCATCCCATTGTCTTTATGTATAATTTCTTTGGTTTCAAGGCGCCTGCTCTCTGTCTTCCAGCTTATCCAAGAAGATGGATCTGCCCAGGGAATTCATAATCTCCTCCGCTTCCTCCTCCCTGTCCGGCGGCACGGAGAGGGAAATCAGCCCGGATTTTACGTCGAGGGTGGAAACCACGGCCACGTGATCGCAGGCTTCCATGATAAAGCGGATGAAGTGAATCTCCCGAGGATCCACGCGATATTTATGCAAGTTGCATTCCATACGATGCGAGGGCCGAAGCCCTCTCCTGATACGACAATATCCTGAAACAAGGCTCCCAAAAGCCGGCGGCCGGCTTTTGGGATTCCTGTTTTCCGGGATTCTAAGACGTTTCTATTTCAGTGCAGATTTCCGGGGGCATGCGCTTATCTCTTGGAAGAAGCAGCAATGCATTGGTTTTGACGCTTGAGATAAGTATCGCGCCCCCCTTGGAAATCAATAGACCTTATTTCAGCTTGGAGGCCGCTTCCTGAAACACCTTGTTGATTTCCAGGTTCATGTCGCCTGCTTTACGCAGCAAAACCGCCACGTCGCCCATGCCTTCCCCGTCCGCCCTGGCCGCCCAGGTTTCGTAGGTTTGGGCGTGGTCCCGGTTGTGGGCGACCCAATGGTCCAGCAGCTTGGCCAGCTTTTCCCCCATGGTCATGGTGGATACCGTTTCATGGGTGTGGCCGTGATCCCCTGCGCCGTGGTCGTGATCATGGGCGTGGGAGTGCTTGTGCTCGTGTTCGTGCTCTTTGGGCGCCTGGCCCTCGTGGGCGTGCCCGTGATCCTGTCCGTCCCCGTGACTGTGGGGATGGCTGTGGGCATGGGTATGCTCATGGTCATGTCCGTGATCATGGCAGTGCCCGTGATCGTGTCCGTGATCGTGTCCGTGATCATGGGCGTGGTCGTCGTTATGATGATGGCTCATGCCGCCTCCTTAAAACAAGTCTGCAATTTTTCCAACAGGCCTAAAAAACAGCCAGGGCCATGGTACGCTTTATAAAGGGCTTTGGCAACGCCCTTTTTGCGGGAATTAACGGCTGTTTCCCTGACCCTGGCAGGTTGACATTATCGAGAAGCGATACTATCATGACAGTACAAGTCCTTCGCGTTCCCGCGCCTTGCTCAAATATGCACACAGGCCGGAGAATGCGCAACCATAAAAGGCCAGAGGCCTTTATAAAAAGGAAAGGAATACATCATGGCTGAAGGCATTTTGGAAGTAAACGATTCCAGCTTTGACAGCGACGTTATGCAGTCGGACAAACCCGTACTCGTGGATTTCTGGGCTCCCTGGTGCGGCCCCTGCCGCGCTATCGCTCCTGTTGTTGAGGAACTGGCTGCCCAGATGGGCGACAAAGTCGCATTCGCCAAGTGCAATGTGGACGACAATCCCGTCACTCCCAGCAAATACGGAATTCGCGCTATCCCCACCCTGATCGTTTTCAAGGGCGGAGAAGTGGTGGAGCAGATTACGGGCAACGTGCCTCGCGCCAAGATTGAGGAAGCGCTGAACAAGGCCCTGTAAATTTTTGTCACCTCAAAAGCCGGAAGATAAATCAATGAGCGACTCCCATTACGACTGCCTGATTATTGGCGGCGGTCCGGGCGGGCTTACCGCAGGCATTTATGCAGCCCGGGCGGGCATGAAAGTGCTTCTCCTGGAAAAGGCCGCCGTCGGCGGTCAGATCCTGGTGACGGATTTTATCGAAAACTACCCCGGATTTCCCAAAGGACTCTCCGGCTGGGAACTCGTGGAAGCCATGAAGACCCAGGCCGAAAATTTCGGGGTTCCCATTGAAAGCCGCGAAGTCACTTCCGTGGATTTTACCGGGGACGTGAAAAAGGTCAACCTGTCCGACGGGGCGGCCCTCACCGCAACCACTGTGATCCTGGCCACCGGCGCCTCCCCGAAAAAATTGGGCGTGCCCGGAGAAAAGCAGTTCATCGGCAAAGGCATTTCCACCTGCGCCACCTGCGACGCTCCTTTTTACAGGAACAAGGCCGTGGCCGCCGTGGGCGGAGGGGACACCGCAGTGCAGGAAAGCCTGTACTTGACCAAGTTTGTGGACAAGGTTTACCTGATTCACCGGAGGGATCAGCTTAGGGCCACAAAGATTCTTCAAGACCGGGTTTTGGCCAACGACAAGGTGGAAATCCTCTGGGATTCCATCGTCACCAAGGTGGACGGGCTGTTCGGCCTGGACAAGGTATTGGTGGAAAACGTAAAAACCGGCGAAACCAGGGAGCTGGCCGTGGAAGGCTGCTTCATCTGGGTGGGCATCCTGCCCAACACGGACTTCCTCGGCGGCGCCGTGGAAGTGGATGACGGCGGCTTTATCGTCACCGACGCCAGGATGCAAACCTCGGTCCCCGGCGTGTTCGCAGTGGGCGACGTGCGCAACACTCCTTTACGGCAGGTCGCCACGGCAGTAGGCGACGCCGCAATCGCCGCCGTCAGCGCGGAACATTACGTAGAGCAGGTAAAATCTTGAAAAAGACGCTATTAGTCCTTCTCATCCTGGCGCTCGTGGCGCCGGGATGCTCCTGGTTCAAGGATTCCAAGGAAAAACCCGCCGAGGAACTGGCTGCGGACGGGATCCGGTATTATGAAAAAGGCGATTACACCCAGGCCATCGAGTCTTTTGAAAAGCTCAAGGACTGGTACCCTTTCAGCAAGTACGCCATTCTGGCCGAGCTGAAACTGGCGGACTCCTATTTTAAAAGGAAAAATTACGAAGACGCCATCTACGCCTATGAGTATTTTGAAAGCCTGCATCCCAGGAACGAAGCCATTCCTTACGTGATTTTTCAAATCGGCATGTGCTATTTCGAACAAAAAGCCCTGCCGGACAGGGACCAGACCGCCACGGAATCGGCTTTGGAGAATTTTCTGCGGCTGACCCGGGAATATCCCGCCTCCGCGGAAGCGGCCATGGCTCTGGAACACATCAAGGTTTGCCAGGAAACCCTGGCCCGCCACGACCTGTTTGTGGGCGCTTATTATTTTAAGGCGAAAGAGTTTCACGCAGCCCGGGTGCGCTTTAGAGACATTCTCGCCGCTTACCCGGACGTAGGGGTGCATCGCCAGGCCTTGGAATATGCGGCCTTGTGCGACGCGTTCATTGCCAAGGAAGAGGCCGAGGCCAGGGAATTGAAGGCCGAAGCCCAGGAAGAACGCCGCGAAGAGGCTGAGAAGTATAAAAAGAAATTGGACAAGGAACGGGCCAAGGCCGCCAAAAAAGGGGTTGTCATCCCCGAGGTGGAGTCCGGCCCGCCCGAATCTGAATAGGTTTTGAAAAGCGCGGAGCAGCCCTGCTTAAGGCCTCCGCCTTTTCTTTTTCAGGGGCAAAAATAAAAAAAAGACTTTACAAGACCGGCTGTTTGGTATACCAGATTGTTCTTTTGCAGGGGCTCGTCTTTGGGGGCCCCAAAGACGACATAGAACAGCCAGGAGAATGAATCATGTCCAGAATGTGTGAAATATGCGGAAAAAAACCCATGGTCGGCAACAACGTCAGCCATGCCCATAACGTGAACAAACGCCGTTTTAACCCCAACCTGCAGAAAGTCCGCAGCTTGCAGGAAAATGGGCAGGTTAAAAAAATCACGGTTTGCACCAACTGCATTAAATCCGGCAAGATCGTAAAGCCCTAAGGCTTATTATCCCCGGACCTTTTTCCCAAAGGTCCGGGGGCCAGCCAGCCCCTTTTTTCTGCACCGGAATACCTTCTTTTCGTTCAAGCCCTTACAGGCCCCGTGGCCTGATCCATTCCCAAGGACTTCTATGGCCCCGCCCGGCGGCGCCCCGGTGCATCCTTTATCCTGCCGCATTCCGGCGGCCAGCGTCCTCCAAATGCCTTCCCCGCAGGACGCCAAGGCGATGATTTTATAAAAACAGACAAAAATCTCAAGTTTTCCCCAGGATTTTACACTTAAGAATGAAACTAACTGCCGGAATCCAAACGGATTTCAAACATGCTATTGCCTAACGTTTTAAATCATGTATAATTCAGTCTACCGTTACAATGTGAGGGGGAGTTCTTCTTCCATTTATCCATCCTAAAAATTTTTCTGCGGAAAACGAATCGTAACATTGCGCCTCGCGTCCGCCGGCAGGCCGTCCCGTCCGTTAATCATCCAATGTTAGAGGAGTGGTTCCTGTAATGAAATTAAAGACCAAATTGATGCTGGGAGTCCCTTCGGTATTACTCATTGTCATGGTGGTGTGCACCATCCTGGTTTCTCTTATCGTGTACAAGCAGCAGCGCGCCGCATCCAATGACAGCCTGGACAAATCATTTAAAATCATCAGGCAGGACATTACGGAAAGGCAGGAAAAGCTGGCCGCTGCAGCCCGCCAAATGGCCACGGCTCAGGATTTGGGAATCAAGGTGCAGTTCATCCAGGAGAATACGGATGAAAAAAACAGCGCCGACTTTTCCTTGTTCGGGTCGCAATACAGGAGCATGTTCCGGTCCGAGTATCTGACCATGGCCGAATCCATTTTCGAGGTGGCTTCTTCATCCGGGGTGCAGGAAGTGCGTCTGTACAATCTGGAAGGCAAGTTCATTCTCGGCCTGCAAACCAATGGGGATAACGTCACGATTGCCTTTACCCACAACGCGGAAAATCAGGAAATGGTTGAGGTGAAAAAAGGCGTTAACATGGCCAATGTGGAATGGACCGAAGTGGACGCCATCGATCCGGATATAAGCAGGGATTGGGAAGGAAACGCCCCCGCCTTCGCAATAGAGGACTTTTATACAAAAGGGGATCGGATAGGGCAGTTTGCGCTGGTCCCCGTTATGGGGGCGGTTTATAGCGACGAATTGGAGGATTTTGAGCCCAGGCAATTCGGGTTTCTTACTGCGGTGAAGTATTTTGAGCAGCAATTTGTGGAGCGCTCCGCCAAGATCAGCGACGCCAATGTCAACCTGTTCCTGCCCGGGGGCCTGAGCCGGGGGACTTTGCCCGCCCAGCAGCAATGCGACTTCACCCCGTTTAAGAAGGTGTACGATAACTGGAGCCTCATGGCGCAGGATCCCATCCATAGTGAGGTCAAAATCGGCGGGAAAAATTATTTTCAGGCTTCTTTGCCTTTGTACGCTCAATCCCAGTGCATCGGCGCCCTGGTTTCCCTCACTCCCATGGATCTGGCCAGGTCCAACACGTGGCAGGTCACCTGGGTGCTGATTGTCATCTTTCTGGTGTGTACGGGCGTGATGTTTCCGGTCAGTTTTTTCGCCTCCAGAAGCATATTCTCCCATGTGCAGGAAGTGGTGGACAACCTCCGGGACATCGCCGAAGGCGACGGCGACCTGACAGTGCGCCTGAACGTCGAGTCCAAGGACGAAATCGGGGATCTGGCAAGGAGCTTCAACGTATTTATCGAGAAAATTCACGTCATCGTTTCCCGCATTAAAGAAAGCGCGGACGCCTTGGCAACCTCGTCCAGCCAGATTTCCGCAACCTCATCCCAGTTGTCCACCAGTTCCATGGAGACCTCCACCACCGTGCTGGAGTTGAGCACCACGGCGGAGGAAGTCAAGCAGACCACCACCGTGGCCAACGAAAAAGCCGAAGCCGTGGCCCGGGAGGCCGAAGCCACCGCCCAGATTTCCGAGGCCGGAAGAAAAGCCACGGATGAAGCCGTGGAAGGCATGCAGCGCATCAAGGAGGAAATGGAGTACATCGCCGAAAGCATCGTAAAATTGAGCGAGCACACCCACAGCATCGGCGAAATCATCGATACGGTGGCGGATCTGGCCAACGAATCCAATCTGCTTTCGGTCAACGCCTCCATAGAAGCCGCCAAGGCCGGCGAGTTCGGCAAGGGCTTCGGCGTGGTGGCCCAGGAGGTCAAGTCTCTGGCCGACCTTTCCAAGCAAGCCACCAGCCAGGTGAGGACCATCCTGAACGACATCCAGACAGCCACCAGCGCCTCGGTGCTCGCCACCGAAAGAGGCTCCAAGGCCGTGGACACGGGGGAAGCCCTGGCATCCCGTTCCGGGGAGTCCATCCGGGCTCTGGAATCCAGCGTGCTGCAGGCCTCCAACTCCGCAACCCAGATTGCTGCGTCCAGCCAGCAGCAACTGGTCGGCATTGCGCAGCTTTCCGACGCTCTGGACAGCATTACCGAAGCCAGCAAGCAAAACTCGGAAGGCGCCAAGCAATTGGAAAGCGCCACCGTCCAACTGCATAATTTAGGGCAGGAGTTGAAGGAGCTTGCCGGGCGGTTTAGGCTCTAAGCTCAAAAGCAGCTTTTTACGGAAAAAACCTGTCTCCTCGTTGGGGTTTGACAAAAACCCGCCCCTGGTTTATGCTCCGAAATTCGGAGGGAAGCTGTTTTCTTTTTACTGCTTAATATTACAAGGAAAATTCCTCATGAAAAAGGTTGCGGCGAGTATTGTTGTCTTGGCCGTACTGCTGGGCTGCGCCATTGCAGGGGGGCAGTGGCATCTCAACCAACGCGCGGAAAAAGAGTTGACCAAAGGCCTGGAGAAAGCCGGCATTCCGGCCGACGTCCAGTGCGACAAGGCTTCCGTCAACCTTTTTACCGGCGCCGCCCATTTTCGAGGCCTGAAGTTCATCACGGCAAAGTCTCCCGAACCCATATCCATTGACAAGGCCATCATCCACTCTTTCAGGTGGGGCGTTTCCGACCCCGGCAAGCAGCATTTTGAACTTATCGGAATGAAGTCGGAAGCTGGCGGCGCCGAATACATCGCCAGGGCCCAGGCCGCCGGCCTGGATCCCGAGGCCCTGTCCTGGAACCTGGAATGCGCCTATGATTACGCCAAAGATAAAAAGACCCTGGACATAAACACCCTGCGCATCACCGAAGACCAGATGGGAACCCTGGAGATGGATTTTCATTTTTGCAACCTGAACCTTCCCGAAGAGAAGGTCTCCCGGCTTCAGGCTTACATGACGGCCTTGAAGGTTCTTTCGGAAGCCAAGGTTGTCGGCGCTTCACTAACCTATAAAGACCCGAGATTGCTCGTCCTGGCCATGGAGCAGGCCGCCAAAGAGCAGGGCATGACCATTGCCGAGGTCAAAGCGGAAATGATTGAAGCCCTGGATGCCCAGATGACGGGAGACGAAAGCCCCGCCGTCAAAGCCATCACGGAAGAGTTGAAGAAGTTCGTCAATGATCCTAAATCATTGACCATTCGCCTCAGTCCCCCGGAACCCTTCGGAATGCTTGAAATGCAGGCCGTAACAACCGTGGATGACAAACTCCGGATTGCAGGCGTGGAGGTAAACGCGTGATCAATATTTCCATCCCCGGTTACGGAGACGCGTCTTACGGCAGTCTCGTGCTGGACTATAACGGAACCCTGGCCATAGACGGCAAGGTGATAGACGGAGTTATGGAAAGGCTGAAAACCCTTTCCCAAAGCCTGGAAATACATATTTTAACCGCCGATACCTTCGGTACGGTAAAAGCAGCCTTTGAAGGGACCGGCTTTACGGTTTCCGTCCTCGGCAAAGAAGCCCAGGACCTGGCGAAGCAGCAATACGTGGTGGAGCAGGGCGCGAAAAAAACCATTGCCGTGGGCAATGGGCGCAACGATTGCCTGATGCTTGAAAAAGCCGCTTTGGGCATTGCCGTTGTGGGCGCTGAATGCGCCGCGGGAGTCGCCGTGCAGGCGGCGGACATTGTGGCGCCCAACATCCTGTGCGCCCTGGATCTGCTGCTCAAGCCCCTGCGCCTCATCGCCACTCTGCGTTCGTGACGCATGCTGACGCATAGTTGCGCCAATTAGAAAACCAGAGGCGCCATTGTTGGGCAAGCGCCCAAAAAAAAGACGCTGGGTCCCCGTTTCCGGGAGTGCGTCATGATGATTGCACAACTACCGCAATCATCCCGCCGCATCCCTTCACGGGGATGACGAGCGACTTGGATAAATTTGAGATTTTTCAGAGGTGCAGTCATGCTCTGCTGAAATTTCAACCGACCTCTATGTTTGCATTTGCCGTAACAGTCCGTCATCCCCGCAAGGGCGATCCGCTTTTCAGGATCGGCCGCAAGCGGGGACCCAGCGTCCTTTTGAAAGCATGGCATCATGGCTGCTGTCGTCTTTTTTAGGCGGGTCTTTCAACTGATTTGAACGATAATGCCTGATTACTAATCTCTATCCTAATAATGATAGCGCGCCTGAATAAAGTCGATTCGCGCATCACGCACCAAGTATACCAATCGGTGCTCCTGGGTGATTCGGCGGGACCATACGCCGGGGCCGGGATATTTTAAAGGCTTCGTCTTGCCGATCCCCTTGAATGGGCCGCGCATGACCGCTTCTATGAGTTGAAAAATCCGCAACGCTGTCTTTCGGTCCTTTTCCACCCAGAATCGAAGGTCCTCCCTGAACTCAGGCTGAAAGACCGACAGGCGCCCCCCGGAATCGTCCGGGAGCTTTTCCCGCCTTTTACTCAAGGCCGACCTCGCTCCGAAGATCTTCCACGGGCTGGGCGGAGCCCTGGTCGCTCCTGGCTCTTTCCAATGCCGTCAACAGACGCTCTGCATTCCTGGGAGACCTGAGCAAGTGAGCTGTCTCAAGAATCCCTCCCAACTCATCCGCCGATATCAACGCCACGTCCTCATGCCCCCGGCGCTGGATGATCACCACTTCCCGGTTTTCCGAAACCTCATTCAGCAGCGAAGCCAAATGCGCTCTGGCATGCGTGTAGGTTGTCTGGATAGCCATTTTCGCCTCCTTTACATATATGTACAGCTATAGTGTACATGTTCAAGCCGTAGATGTCAATGTGCGGGACGCGAATATGGGCGCTTATAAAAAAAGACGGCCTGTGCTGCAATGCAAAGGCCGCCTCATGAAGTGCTAAATAGTTTTTAAATCAGATAGTTTGATTAAGCGCGTTGAGAGTTGACTTCGCTGATCTGCCCGTTCAAGGTCCAGTAATCGTAAAGGTATCCCACGGCAAACAGCCCGCCGGTAACCAGCCACAAAAGGCCGGTCAGCCATTTGCCCATATAAAACCGGTGTATGCCCAAATATCCTAAAAAGGTGAGCAGAATCCAGGCGATGGTGTAATCCACGGGGCCGGATTCGTATCTGACTTCCGCTTTGG
This sequence comes from Desulfatibacillum alkenivorans DSM 16219, assembly GCF_900142135.1. Lineage (GTDB taxonomy): Bacteria > Desulfobacterota > Desulfobacteria > Desulfobacterales > Desulfatibacillaceae > Desulfatibacillum > Desulfatibacillum alkenivorans. The sequence continues at coordinate 198,075 of NZ_FQZU01000002.1, forward strand.
CGTCCATGCCCGGGATGAGTAACAGGTCCACAATCCAGCCAATTAAAAACAGGCCGAAGGTGAAAAAATAAATAGTGCCGGAAACCGGCTTGCCGAAATAAAAACGGTGCGCGCCGAAAAATCCGAAAATCCATAAGATGTAGCCGACCGCCACGCTGTGCGTGTTTTCTCCTTGCATCCTGCCTCCTTTAACCGTCTTTGGAAACGCTTCCCGCGTTGCTCAATGCCTCCTGCCGCACCCCGTCCCCCGAGTACATTCGCATGTCCAGAATTATAGCATTCAGGGTGCGGGTCAGCAAGCGCTGCATGTCGTACTGCGTGTTTCCGTCGGTCTGGAAGCAATACTTGATGGCTGCGGCGGCGAATCGCACATAGTAATTATCCAGCAACTCCGTGGTTCCGCGCATATGAAAGGCCACGTTCTCCGGGTCTGAGTCGTCCCATTCCATGACCATGCGTGAGCCTTCCCCGTTATTGGCGTTCACCAGCAGGCGAGTGAAGCCGAACAGCACGTTGTCCACCTTTTTGGGGATGGCCAGATCGCGGACCCAATCCGGGACTTTGCCTTCGGCCTTGCCGAAAAGGCTGGTCCGGTCAATGTTGGTCAGCCTGACTTCCAGGGCCCCCTTGGTCCCCTCCCGATGATAGCGCCATGCAGAGTCTATGTTTTCCGTAGTGAACTTGATGCCGAATACATTCACGAACAAGGTCATGTCCACGTCGAATTCCAATTCCTTCAGGCCCACGCCCCGCACTTCCTGATCAAACAGAGGATTTCCCTTGGCGTCAAAGGGGATGACCTTCCCCTGCCGGGTCAGCATGGACAGGCTGAAAATGTCTTTCTGGGAGTCAAAAGCCATCTTGAGGATGGTCGCGCCCTGTTTGTTGGAGACGATTACCTCGCTGCGAAACAGATCCCTGAAATCCTCCAGGTAGCCGCTTAAAAAAGGATAATCTTTTTTGATGGCGTCCAGCTTTAAAAACACCCGGAAATTTTGCACCGTGTATTCCTGTCCCTCAAATTCCCGGGTGACGATCTCGGAATGGAGCGGGTAGGTGTAAAGCTGAATCAACCGCGCACCGTGAGGAAACTTTGTGTAAAACTCCTTCAACACCATCAGGGCTTCCATTTTGATATGGCGGTCCCTGCGGGTGCGCAAGGCCTGCAGTTCATGAAAGTTTTTCGGATCGATCACTTTTAAAAAACCCTCGTGAAGCGCCAGGCCGGTTTGGTCCGACATTCTCAGGGTGTTGGCCCGGATGTCCATATGGGCCGAAAAACTGGGGCCGCCGTATTCGCAGGTCTCATGCCGCTTTAAGCCGAATTCCGCCGTAAAACCGCCGGGACAAGGCTTGGCGCCTGACCGGCCGGTGGTCAGGGCGTAAGAGCCAGGTTGGTTACTTCCGATAAAAACCAGTCCCCTGGACCCGTCCGGAAGAGTCTCTAAAAAGCCGCTTTCATATAACTCATCGATGCTGAATTTAGAGGCTTTTTCATACACAAAGGCATTAAACTCCTGGATGTTCGGCGCCATCTCCATGGACGCAGCCGCCCTTTGCACTACCTCAAGAATTTCCTCCGCGGCCTGCGCGCCCTTGCCGTCAGGAGTCATGTCGTTTAACGCGTTCGGATAACTATACACACTGACCGATGCCGCAGCTAGCAAAACGGCGAAAATCCATGCTTTCATAATTTAGTCCTGACGTGTCTGCTGTGATTGGGCTTTAAGGCCAAGCTGCTTTACATCAAGAAGTACATACTACGATGTATTTCGGAAGCGGCGGATTTCGGGGACATGACCTTATCTCTGTCAAAACGATTCAACTCTCCATGGCTATCGTTTGAGATAAGGATCGTGTCCCCGGAAATCCGTGTAGTTAGTCTAAAGTAAAGCAAATTGGCGTTTAGCCTGGTTGCATATGGCCTGAGGCGTCCTGAATTTCCCCCCGGATTCAGGCCGATTCTTGAAAAGCGCCCGCGGTTTTCAAGGCCTGCGGCGCCATGGGCATGGCTTCGGCTTGAAAAAGCAAGGATCGCTGCAAACTGTTTGATGAATAATACTTGGATGTTCTGCCTCATGTTGTCAAGAATAAATTTTACGACCGAAGAAAAAAACGCGCCCCCGGATCAGACCTTTTCCTTGCCTTGATCAGGGAAATATGACAAAAAACCTGCCTTTGCGTTTTAACCCACGGAACCGGGCCTGCCGGCGGGCGCTTACAGGTGGAAGTCCGGAAATAAAGAGGGGCAACCAATGGAAGATCTTTTGAAAAAGGCCGAACTGCTGGACGAACAAGCCCGGCAAGTGATCCAAGATGTTCGTCTCATGGAATCCTGGAAGTCCGTGGGCGCGACCCTGAACATGGTGGGCTCCTTCGCCATGGGCCTGATGATGAACCACAGGGATATAGACTGCCATGTCTATACAAACCCTTTCAGCCTGCCGGACAGTTTTTTAGCCGTGTCGAAAATTGCGGAAAACCCCCGCGTCCGCTCCGTCAACTACATCAACCTGTTGGACGCCGAAGACAAGTGCCTGGAATGGCACGCCGTATACGAAGCCCCGGATGGACAAGCCTGGAAGATCGATATGATCCATATTCTGGTGGACTCCGTCTTCGCCGGGCATTTTGAAAAGGTTGCCGAGCGGGTTTCCAAGGCATTGACGCCGGAATCGCGCCTTGCCGTTCTATCCATCAAGAACGCCATGCCCGCAGATCAAAACGTCATGGGCATAGAAATCTATCAGGCGGTGATTCAACACGGAATGCGCGACATCCAATCCTTTTTGGATTGGAAGGCCCGGCAGCCCGAAGCCGGCATCATTACCTGGATGCCTTGAGCATATATATGCCGGCCTGATTCCTTTTTGTTTGGCGTCTTCTAATGACGCCCGGTCATTAATCCCTTTACATGGCGGCTTTTTCAGGCTATACCACACCGAAATGATGGTTGGGGTGCCCGAAGAGAAATTCGGGCTGAGATTATACCCACTGAACCTGATCCGGGTAATGCCGGCGCTAGGGAACCATGTGCACGAAAGAGTATTAAGGCGGCTCCCGGATTCGGGAGTCGCCTTTTTTACTTTTTCGGAGGAATCATGGAAGAAAGAATCACATCGGCAATCGTAAGGACCTACTTTGAAAAACTGCAGAATTTCCTGGAAGTGGATCTGGCCATCGTGGGCGCCGGCCCTTCCGGCCTGGTGGCGGCCACAGCGCTCGCCAAGGAAGGCAAAAAGGTCGCCATCTTCGAACGCCTTTTGGCGCCCGGCGGCGGCGTGTGGGGCGGCGGCATGCTGTTCAACGAAATCGTCATCCAGGAGGAAGCCCTGCACATTTTGGAGGACTTCAACATCTCCTATAAAAGCGCGGGAGACGGCCTGTACACCGCGGACTCCGTGGAAGTGGCCTCGGGCCTGATTTTCGGCGCAAAAAAGGCCGGCGTCATGATTAACAACGCCGTGTCCGTGGAAGACGTGGTCTGCCGCGAAGGCCGGATCTGCGGCGTGGTGGTCAACTGGACTCCCGTGGAGCGCCTGGGCATGCACGTGGACCCCCTGGTGGTCATGGCCAAGGCCGTCCTGGACGGCACCGGCCATCCCGGAGAAATCACCGACCTGGCCACCCGCAAGGCGGGCATCAAAATCGACACCCCCACGGGCAAGATCATGGGCGAGAAGCCCATGTGGATGGAGCTGGGCGAGGCTTCCACCGTGGAAAACACCAAACGCCTGTATCCCGGCCTGTACGTCTCGGGCATGGCCGCCAACAACGCCAGCGGCGGGTTCCGCATGGGCCCCATTTTCGGCGGCATGTTCATGAGCGGCCGCAAGGTGGCCAGGATGATCCTGGAGGATATCGATGGATAAGCCGTACGGTTTGTACCTGATCCTGACCAATCCCATCGCCGGGTACGAGGCCTGCGCCCGGGCCGCCGTCAACCAGGGCCTGCGATATCTCCAACTGCGCATGAAAAACGAGCCCAGGGAGGAAATCCTGGAAAAAGCCCTGCGCCTCCGGGAAATCACGAAAGGTTCGGACACTCTTTTCATAGTCAATGATCATGTGGACATCGCCAAGGAGGCGAACGCGGACGGCGTGCATTTGGGCCAGGAGGACATGAGCCTGGAGGAGGCCAGAAGGTTATGGACGGCGCCGGGCAAGCTGTTCGGCCTGTCCACCCACGGCGTGGAGCAGGAGCTGGCCGCCCGGGACTTGAAGCCCAGCTACATCGGCGTGGGACCGGTATTCCCCACCCCCACCAAGGACAAGCCCGACCCGACGGTGGGCCTGGAAGCCATGGGCCGGATCATCAAGGGATCGCCTCTTTCCTGCGTGGCCATCGGCGGGATCAACCCGGATAACCTGCCCCAGGTTTTGGAGCACGGCGCGGAGAATTTTTCCGTGGTCCGGGCCGTCAACCAGTCCCAGGACCCGGAATCCGCCATCGCAAACCTCATGGATATCTGGCGGAAATACAAATCATAACGCTGCTTGCAGGCGGCCCTGAACCTGGGGCCGCCTGCATGAGTTGGTTGCAATTGGCCTCATACCGAAGGATTTATTAGCCCTCGGCTCCCCAATCCGTTTCCGAAAAATATTCGGCCGGATAAATCCGGGCGCCGGTGATTTCAGTCACTCTGTTTTCGTCGTAGCGGTTGATGTATTCCCACACGATGCGGCCTTCCGCGTCGGTTTCAAACACGCGCCCTCCCTCATATTCCGTGATGAGCAATCCGTTGCGGGCTGTCAATTCCACCTTGCCCCGGATGACAGATAGAAATTCCTGCCCCTTAACGCCGCCATACAGAACCTTGCATTGGTCGGTCACGGGATTGCATGCCATGATGTTGGTTACTCGAGGGATGTCCGGACGGCTTTCCGATGCATGGGGGGGACGCCCGAAAACATCGCGGTATATGTTGTTGTTGAACAGAACAATGGAGCCGTCAGGGCTGAACTCCGGGTCGTGCTGCCGCCGCCAGGGGCCGATTTTCCACCATTTGATTTTTTTTGTGCTGGGCGAGAAAACCGCGAGAAGGTTATATCCGCGGATGGAAATAGCCAGATCGTGGGGCTCGAACAGAGGAAAGTTCTTCGCCGAATCCCTGGACAACTCGGCTACCTTGTTCAAATGGACGATTTCATCGTCCAACCAGGCATCCAGGTCAAAACTGCATCCGTTGGCGGTCAAAATCGTTTCAAGCCCATTATCCAAAAACAGCTTGGGGATGGAGATTTCCTGCAAGAGTTTACCATCGCCGGAAACCCTTAATGCCGTGTCTTCCCGGCAGGGAGTTTCAAAAGGGGGGAGAGGGGATGCGCTGTCTGCGTCGTAATACCGGGTGCTGCAGACCCAAAATCCGCCGTCTTCAGCTATCTCCACGGAGTGATGGGTGTCCTTGTACAATTTCCAAACGACATTGCCGTTCCGATCCAGCTTGACGAGTCCTGCGTGCACCATGTTGAATACAACCGATCCGTCCGGCAAAGCGACGGCGCCGTGTATATCGATATTCCAATCCGTGGCCGGCGGCTGCAGCATGTGGCTGTCATCCTCATATATCTCCGAAAACCTGATGGGCCACCTGTTAACAAAACTGCCGTCCCTTTTGATGAGCCGGATTTCGTTCCCTCCATCAAAAAAACCCGTCATAAATATAAATTCATGGTTATCATTATCCGGGTGGTTAATGGTGACTCCTTCCCCTTCATATTTGGCCGGCTGCAGAAACTGGTGCGGGCTGGTTTTTGTCAGAGTGGGAAGTTCGCCAAAAAGCGTGGCAAAGGACTCCTCAATCTGATGCTTTACGTCCAACACGGCCATATAAAGAGGCGATTTATGTCCTCCCAAATAAAGCCCTGAGACAAAAGTAAAACCAAGGATGATAATGATTGAAGCCGTGAAAAACAGGAATTTTGAAGCATCAAAGCGCCTCATGCAAGCAATGTCCTTTCCAGTGGGAGCCTGATTTGATTTGCCGGAGCCTACCACCCAGAAAATTCACTGTCAATCCGGCAAGCCGTCCTGCATTGGAACAAGATAATGCTGCGGAGAAGACAATGGTTGCCCAAACGCCCAAAAAACGATAAAGCATCTGCACTGCTCGGGGGACGCCCCCTAAGATGCTAATTTCTATTTGAAAGGAGAACCTCCTTGCATTGGCTTGAAGTGGTTTTATTAGGCGTTATTCAAGGTTTGACGGAATTTCTGCCCGTTAGCAGCTCCGGGCATCTGGTCCTTTTCCAAGGACTCATGGGCATGGAGGAACCGGAGCTGCTGCTGGACATCTGCCTGCATGTGGGCACCCTGGCAGCCGTACTCTGGGTGTTTTATCCCCAAATTCTTGAGGCCGCCAAAGGCCTCTTCCGTTTTTGCGCAGCCGTCCTCAAAGGCAGGGCCGCCATGGCCCAGGTCTGGGCCGATGACCAGGACGCCCGCATGGCCCTGCTCATCATCATCGGAACCATTCCCACCGGATTCATCGGCATGGGTTTTCACAAAATTGCGGACAAGCTCTTTGCGTCTCCGGTCCTGGCCGGGGCCATGCTCTTGATCACAGGCGCCCTGCTTTGGGCCACGCGCTATGTCAGGGCCGAGGGCAAACTATTGCCCAAGGTAACCTGGGGAAACGCCCTGACCGTTGGAACCGTCCAGGGGCTGGCCATCCTGCCCGGCATATCCCGCTCAGGCTCCACCATTTGCGCGGCTTTGTTTTTAGGCGTAGACAGAGAGGTAGCCGCCCGCTATTCTTTTCTGCTGTCCATACCCGCTATTGCGGCTGCGCTCATTCTGGAAGTTGCGGACGCCGGCGCCGCGGCTCATCCTCCGGTTTCCATGCTGTTGCTGGGAGGAATCGTTTCCGCACTCACTGGTCTGGCCGCCCTCAAATGGCTGTTGGCCATTGTGCGCAAGGGCAGCCTGTGGTGGTTCGCCCCCTATTGCTGGCTGGTGGGCGCAACCGTATTGGTCGCCAATTTCATATAGCTTTCCGGAAAAAAATATAACTTGATGCTATTATCATTTTTGGAGGTTTTGCATGAATCCGCAAATGTTCAGGGAGTACGATATTCGAGGAATTGCAGGCGAAGATCTTACGGAGGAAAACGTTTATGATCTGGGCAGGGCCATTGGGACCCTGTTAATCCGAAAGGGAAACCGCAAAATCGTCCTGGGCCGCGATTGCCGCGTGTCCTCGCCCTCTTTGTCGGCGCGGGCCGCCCAGGGGCTTATGGACGCAGGCTGCGACCTCTTGGATATCGGGGTGTGCCCCACGCCGTTGCTCAGCTTCGCCATCCATCACCTGAACGCAGAAGGCGGAGTCATGGTCACGGCCAGCCACAACCCGCCGGAGTATAACGGATTCAAGTTAAGCAGCGGCACGGACTCCATTCACGGCCAGGAAATCCGCAGCCTTCTGGCTTTGCTGGATAACCGGGATTTCGAATCGGGCGAAGGATCCAATCAGGACGTGGAGGTCAAGCCCGCCTATCAGGAATATGTCGTCAACAATATATCGATCGCCAAACCCTTGAAAGTCGGCGTGGACGCAGGCAACGGCACGGCCGGCGTGATAGCCGTCCCATTGCTGAAAGCCCTGGGCTGCGAAGTGCACGACATCTACTGCGATATGGACGGCGCCTTTCCCAACCACGAGCCCGATCCCACGGTCATGGCCAATATGGAGGATTTGGCCGCCCTGGTCCGGGAAAAAGGCCTGGATATAGGAATAGGCTTTGACGGGGACGGAGACCGCATCGGCGTGGTGGACGAAACCGGCGCCATGATTTTCGGCGATCAGTTGATGACTCTTTTCGCCCGGGAAATTCTCACCCGCAAGCCCGGGGCCGTATTCATCTCCGAGGTCAAATGCTCCCAGACCATGTATGACGACATCAACAAACGCGGCGGCAAGGCTATTATGTGGAAAACCGGCCATTCCCTGATTCGCGCCAAGATGAAGGAGGAGAACGCCGAGCTTGCCGGCGAGATGAGCGGCCATATGTTTTTTGCCGACAGATACCTGGGCTTTGATGACGCCTCTTACGCCGCGTGCAGGCTTTTGGAAATCCTGGCCGACTCCGGCGGAAAAATGTCGGAGCTCCTTTCAGACCTGCCCAAGACCTATAACACCCCGGAAATACGCGTGGAATGCCCCGAGGACGTCAAGTTCGGCGTGGTGGAGAAGGTCACGGAATATTTCCGTTCCCGCCATGAGGTCATTGATATTGACGGAGCGCGTATTATATTTGATGACGGCTGGGGACTTGTGAGAGCTTCCAACACCCAGCCGGTTTTGGTTTTACGCTTCGAGGCCTTGTCCCAAAAGCGCCTGGCTGAAATCAGACAGTACGTGGAATCCGTGGTGGCCGAAATCCGAGGATAAAGAGGGGGAGGGGGAAGGCGTTTTACGCCAGGTTTTTTTTGGGGTGAAAATACTAGGCGGGCGCATGCGTTAATGGCGTTTACGATTTCTGGGGACATGAACTTATCTCCTGCAAATTTTGAAACTCGCCATGTATGACGCCTGAGATAAACATCGCGTCCCCTGAAATCAACTAGGCGCTACAGGAAGTTTTATGAACCGTAAAATTTTTATCACCCTGTTCTTCAGCATTTTTACGTCCGTAACAGGGGTGGGAATCGTCGTGCCTCTCCTGCCGGTCTACGCCAATCATCTGGGCGCGTCCGGCTTCATGGTTGGCATGATTTTCGGTTCGTTCTCGCTTTCCCGCATTCTGTTCCTGCCTTATTTCGGCAAGCGTTCGGACATGTTGGGCCGCAAGCCCTTCATCACCATTGGCCTGTTCGCCTACTCCCTGGTGTCCATCGCCTTCATGTTTTCCCACGGCGTGACTCAATTGGTGGTCATCCGGTTTATCCAGGGCATTGCCTCGGCCATGATTCTTCCCGTATGCCAGGCCTACATTGGAGAGATAGCCCCTCAAGGCCGGGAAGGATTTTTCATGGGCCTGTTCAATATCTCCATGTACAGCAGCCTGTCTTTGGGCCCCATACTGGGCGGGGTGGTGAACGATCACTTCGGCCTGCAAACCGCCTTTGCGTGCATGGGAGTATTGTCATTGCTGGCTTTTTTGATGGCCCAGTACTTTCTGCCCCCGGTCAAGGAAGAACCCCGTCTGGAAAGGGGCCGGGAGCCGGTGACATACAGGATCCTGGTTAAAAACGCCGGCATCATGGGCGCGGTCCTGTTAAGGACCACTTACACCTTTTGCATCGGGGCCATCTGGGGCTTTTTGCCGGTGTACGCCGACGCTCATTTTAACCTGTCTTCCAGCGCCATCGGATTCCTGATTATGCTGGGCGTTTTAACCTCCGGCGTGCTTACCACGCCCATGGGCTGGCTGGCCGACCGGGTGGATAAACGGCTCTTGTGCGTGATCGGCAGCCTTATGATTTCCGCTGCGGTGTATTCCTTCACCTTCGCCGACGGATTCTGGCATCTGTTCGCCAGCAACATGGCCTTTGGAATCGGCGGCGGCATTGTGGTGCCCGCCCTCACCGCCATTTGCGTCATTGAAGGGCATAAGGAAAGAGCCATGGGCTCGGTCATGGCCCTGCTCACCATAGGCCACAGCCTGGGCATGCTTGCGGGCTCCGTGGCGGCGGGCGTGCTTATGGACATGTTCTCCCTGTCCGCGGCCTTTACGGCAAGCGCGGTCTTGGCGATTTTGGGAACCCTGGTTTTTATATGGACGTCGATTAAGGACGGCAAACAAAAGGCTGGTTAGCCTCCGCCTTTTCCTGAAGCCGGACTTTTATTGTTCTCAAAAGGAACATTTTTGCAGTTAGACCTTGATTGAAACCGGCATTAATGGCATGGAAGACGGGGTGAAAGAATACGCGTCAATTCGGCGGCGCTTTTATACGGAGCGCCCTGAACCTCATAGACGCTTTGATAACTTTTTGGATGAGAGTATGGATTAAAGGAACGAACTATGGGAAGCGACATTTTACAAAACTATGATGCAGAAGCCGTAAAGGAAATGCTGCAATCTTCAGGCTACTCTGATAAAGCCATTAAGTATTATACGGAACGCAAAGGCATGGGCAAGCTGGACGAAGCAAACCAGATCACCGAGCTGACCGGCCCTTGCGGAGACACCATGAAGGTTTTCCTCAAGATCGAAGACGACAAGATCCAGGACGCCAAAATTCAGGTGCTTGGCTGTCCCGGCGCCATTTCCTCCGCCATGGTGGCCATGGATATGGCCAAGGGAAAAACCCTGGAGGAGGCAAAGGAAATCACGGAAGGCGTCATCTTTAAGGAACTGGAAAACATTCCCGACCAAAAGCAGCACTGCATTCAATTGACGGTAAAAACGCTTCAAAACGCCATTGAAGAATACCAAAAGGGTAATAATCACAAGGAGGGATGACCATGCCGGTTTTTGAGTTCCAATGCCAGGATTGCGGCAGCCAGTTTGAATTATTGATCTTTAATTCGGATGAATCGCCAAAATGCGGAAGCTGCGGAAGTCAGAACCTGAAAAAGCTCCTTTCCGCCCATTCCAGCTTTGCCGGCGCCTCCACTGGCGCCATGCCCGGCCCCGGAGACACCGCTTGCTGCGGCTCCGCCCCCGGCCACGCCGGCTGCGCAGGCCCCGGAAGCTGCTGCGGCAAAGCCTGATACAAGCCGTTCAAGAATACAACAAGGCCGGTCCCTTTAAAGGGGGCCGGCCTTTGTGTTTGCAGGAATCCCGATGCGCTGGGCTGGCTCCCTAAATGCGCAACAAGCTGTGCGCCAGGATTGCATCATCAACCAATCAAGCCTGAACCACCCTATAGAATGGCGCGGCAAGCCGCGCAGCGCTGCTTCGTTCCACGAGGGCGCCTGTTTGCCCTATTTCCCATGCTTCGCGTGGGAATGCTATATAACTATTTGAAATTAAGAATGTTGCGTATAATGGTTGCGCACCTGAAACCGCTTCCAATGACACGGACCCCAAAAAAATGCGCCGCCTTTAACTTCTCTTGCCGACAAACCGTGCGCCGGAAACCACGGCCAGATAGGTCAGGCCGGCAATGACGATGATCGTGGGTCCGCTGGACAGGCTGAAATGATAGCTCACGCCAAGGCCGGTCCAGGTGAATGCCAGGCAAAAGACTACGGCCATGACCATGGTCTGCCACAAGCGTTTGGCGAACTGGCTGGCCACGGCGGCCGGGATGGTCAAAAGCGCAATCACCATGACAATGCCCACCACCCGCACCAGAAGCACAACGGTCAGGGCGGTCAGGCACAGCAAGAGCATGTAAACCGCGCCCACGGGAATGCCCCTGAGGGCGGAGAACTCCTCGTCAAAGCACACGGCCAGGAGCCGGTTGTAGAACCACAGGGACAAGCCCACCACCAGGACGTTCAAACCCAGAACCATCCATACGTCCTGGGTGGAGATGAGAAGGATGTCCCCGAAAAGATAGCTGGAGATGTCAAAATATCCCGGCGTAACGTCCACAAACAGCAGGCCCGAGGCCATGCCCACGGCCCATAAGGCGCCGATAACCGTATCCTCCCGCTGTTTGGCGTACAAGGAGACCGCGCCGATGATGACCGCGGCCAGCAAAGCCGCTCCCACCGCCCCGTACATGGGGTCGAACCACTGCAAGCCCATCTTGTTTTGGAGATACAGGCCCAGGCCGATGCCTCCGAACACGCAATGGGAAATAGCGCCGGCCAGATAGCTGATCCTTCGGGTGACCACATAGGCGCCCATGATGCCGAAAGGCACGCTGGCCAGTCCGCCTACGATGAAGGCGAGTCGCAAAAAGGCGTTGTCCGGGTTCATCAAGGCCTGGGTGAACTCAATCATGGCAATGCCCTCCCTCACTGCACCGGTGATCGTGCCTGACCAGGCGGCAGTCTCCGCCGTAGATTTCCTTGATCAGGGTGCCGTTCAATTCGCTGGTGGGATGCACCACCAGCTCCCGGCTGACGCAGATCACGCTTTTCACCACCTGGGAGACGAAACCCAGATCGTGGGATACCAGGAGGATGGTCATTTTTTCGTTCAATTTTTGAAGCATGTCAAACAGGCTTTGCTGCACTTCCGGGTCCACGTTGGAGGTGGGCTCGTCCAGCAGGAGCAGCTCAGGCTTGCACGCCAAAGCCCGGGCGATGAGCACCCGCTGCTTTTGGCCGCCGGAAAGGGCGCTGTACATATGGTGGGCCATTGGGCTTAATTGAACCTCCTCCAGGCATTCCATGGCCGCATCCCTGTCTTTTTTGGAATGCCATAGCATGGCGCCTTTGCGCATACGCCCCATGAGCACCACGTCCATGACGGTCACGGGAAATTGGGGGTCCAGGTGGGAGTATTGAGGCATGTAGCCTATTTTCAGCCGGGCCTTTTCAGGCGTCGTACCCAACATGGTAATGGAGCCGGCGTCCGGTTTCAGCAGTCCCAGCATGAGTTTCAGCAAGGTGGTTTTTCCGCCTCCGTTAGGCCCCACAATGCTGGCGAACTCGCCTTTCTCCACCTGCAGGCGCACGTTGTTCAATACCGGTTGGCGGGTATATCCAAATGTTACGCCATCTAACTCGATGTCGTAGTCGATGCTCATATCAAAAGCCCTTTATAAAACGGCGCAAATAAAATCGAAGCCTGTATGGCTGTAAACTCATCAGCGCGCACCAGCAGAAGCCCAGGGGATGTTCAAAGCCCGCCGCCATATTGGCCTTGGCCTCTCGCCAAAACCAAAAACCGCGCCGATCCTTTATGTGAAAAAGCTCGTGCTTAAGAACGAAGTCCTTCACAGGCCCGGGCAGGTCCCGGCTGACATACACAGTCCGGCTGGCTGTATCAGCCAGACCGAACGCCGGCTTAATGGAATCGCCCGGGCAATATACAATTTTCACCTGGGATTGCAAGGGGCCGGCCTCCCGACGAGGTTTATATCCAAACAAAACATATTAACATAGCGCATAATTCTGCACAACTTTGCAATTTTTATCCCCGGCTCAAATATTTATGGATTCCTGCTAAACCTTAAGGGGCATTATTCCGAAATTGGAAAAAGAACCAATAAAAACGCTTCTCCCACATTTTAAGGAAAGAAAAATGCAGATTGAAGGAAATTTCTCCAAGCCGGGATCTCTTCCGCACCTTATAGATACTCTGTCCCAGACAAAACGAACCGGCGTGTTGCGGTTTTCCGACAACGCTCAGACCGTGATTATATTTTTCAAGGACGGACAGGCGGTTTACGCCTCCGGCCCCAAATCCCAGGCAAGGCTAGGCTTGTTATTAAGAAAACGGGGCCTGATTTCAGAGGATAACCTCAGGATGGCCGTGACTCACGCCAGGCAAAAGAAGGTCATTTTAGGCCAAGCTCTGGTGGACAAGCATTTGATTGAACCCAAGGATCTGCATACGGAAATAAAGGCTCTGACAGACAGAACCATGGAAGAGCTGCTCCATTGGAGATCAGGCAGCTTTGCCTATGAGGACGCCCCGGTTTCCCTGGAGTCCTTTTATCCCGCCAGGCAGGCCGTGGATGCAAATCGTATGAAAAAACGCATCGCCAACAGCGTCCGGGTGCTCCCCCCCATGCCGTCTGTCATCCAAAAGGCCCAAAAGGTCATGGCTGATCCCAGTTCCAACCTCCGCCAGTTAGGAGAAATCCTGGAAAAAGACCAGGGCATCGCCGCCCGGATTCTCAGGCTGGTCAACTCTCCGTATTACGGCCTGGCGTGCAAGGTCGCCTCCATCGATAGAGCCATTGTGGTTCTGGGCCGCAAAACCTTGTCGGAAATCATATCCATGGCGTCCATGTCAGTGTTCGCAAACAGGGACTATATGGGATACGGATTCACGGGCGAAGAAATGTGGTGGCACACCATCGCCGTGGGCATGGGCGCCAAGATCATCGCCGAAAAAGTATGCCCAAAACTGGCTGAAGACGCCTTTGCAGCGGGCCTGATTCATGACGCCGGCAAGCTGGTCCTGGACAAATTCGTTCTGGAGGAAAAAGCGGAGTTCGACCGTATGATTGCCAATAAGCAGCTCTCCTATGAGGCGGAGAAGGAACTGCTCGGCTGGAACCATGCGGAAATCGCCTCCCAGATTTGCAGTTCCTGGAAGGTCCCCGACCACATGACCGAAGCGGTCATGCACCATCACAAGCCGGGAAATACGAAACACAAGACCCTGGCCTCCATCGTTCATTTGGCCGACGCCATGGCCCACGTCTGCGCGGCGGACTTGGGAATGCCTGCAAATCCCTACAAAATCGACCGGAACGCAGTCCAACTCCTGGGCCTGGAAACCCTGGAAATGAACCACATCATGAACAATATCCAGGAAGCCGTTGAAAAAGCCAGGGAAACCATCCAGGCATAGCAAAAATCTTCATTATCGGCGGAACAATCCCTGGCTTGATGCCATAGGGATTTGCTGGCAATGGCCTGCATTTGTTGGGTTAAGAAGTCCTGAGGAATTTTTTCCAACCGCCAATAAAGAATGGGGACTTCGAACCCAACATGAAAGCGATTTTTGAGCCGGTTTTTGAAATAGAGGCGGCAGGCGTTATTCTGTTGAGTGATGTGATCAAAAAAAAGGCGGCCCGCCGAAATGACGGATCGCCTTTTTTGCAGCGCCACGGGCCGACGCCGCCTTGCAAAAATTTCCGGAGTGACCGGGGATGAATTCCGGCCGGCGGCAGCCGATTTTCCGCCGGCCGAAACATATTACGCGTCGTAAAGCCTGTTCTTGAGCCAGTCCCGCACTTCGCCCTCCACGGCGTATACGCCGTGGTTGCCGCCCACGGATTCGCGAAACACTTCCTGAATCTCCTTGGGAAGCTCGATCCTGGCCAGCTCCTCGGCCTCCGAGGAATCGCGGCGGATGAGCAGGATGTAGGGTTCCTCCTCCCAGTTGTACACGACGAAATAATGGGTCTCGTCGTCCACGGAGCGAATGACGTAGCGCTTGGCCATGGCCCAGTTGTTGCCCCATTCCAGGTAAAGCCGGACGGCTTCTTCGGGGGTCATGTCCCAGTCGATTTTATTCAGCAGGTCGTTGTTGGCTTTAATATCTTCCAGTTGCATCATAGGGCGCCTCCTTGGTTTTTTATTCATTGTGCTTTTTATACTCCCCTTTTCCTCGGAGAGGATGCAGAGGGTTTAATAGTTCTCATTACTATATCGGTCCGGCAAAACAACCTCTTAAGCCGCGGACCGGCCAAATAGGGCCTAACCGGTCCGCGGCGGCGGCTTAGCCGCCTGGAGCAAGGAGAACTGCGCCCAAATGGGGCTTGTATTCAAGCCGGCGTCCCGGCCTTGAGTTCCTCTGCAGGTCGATATATTTTCAGCGAGTTATATCACCCCGCCTTTTTTGCCATGTCGCGGCCGTAATCCTGGGCCATGGCCACTCCGCCGCCCAGGTCTGCATTTTTCAGACGCAGGGACTGGGAAACCATGTCCATCTTGAAAATATTCTTCATGGTGTCGAAAATGCGGTCCGGGGACTCGCCGCTCCAGCCGAAAGCGCCGAAAGCGCCGCCGATCTTTCCCGCCAGGTCGGCTTTTTCAGCCAGGAACAAAAAGGTCTTCATGGCCTGGAGCATTTCTCCGTGGTACGTGGGCGCGCCGAAAGCATAGGCGTCGTATCCGTCCAGGTCCTGCTCGTTCTTCACGTCCTTGACGTTCAAAACCTTGGCTTCCATGCCTCCGAAGCGCATTCCTTCAGCAACCAGGTTCGCTATCTTTTCCGTATCTTTTGTCCGTGTGGTATAAACAACCAATCCCCTTTTCATGCGTATTCTCCTCTTCTGCAGCCCGGATGTTCAGGTTCGTTTATTTGATGCTCCAACCACAATGTTATGGGTTTTAGCCGGGGGCTCCCCAAGGAAGCCCCCGGATGAAATTCCGTTTACGCGACGTCAAGTTTCTGGCGGTCCGCCATGTCCATGAGGACGCGCTCCCGGGCCTTGTCAATGCCCAGTTGCTTACGCTTCTTGTCGATGTGGGCGATCATCATGTGGGCCATCTCAATGGGGTCGTTGGAAAATCCCCATTTGCCCATGCCCATTTCCTCAAGCTCTTCAAAAAGGTGCTTGTGGAATTTGGTGCCTTCGGTGATGGGGAAGGTGGTCCCAAACACCGTGTACACGCCGGAGGCCACAAAGTAATGGCCGATGGATATGGCTTTCTCGCTCATCCATTCGGGCGCGGCGCCTGCGGCAGGCAGGTCTGCAATGGAGTGGCCCAGGCCGCCGGTCCGCACCATTTCGCTGGCTGCGGTCAAAATACGGCTGTTGTCCACGCAGGAGCCCAAGCCAAGAATGGGCGGCATGCCAACGGTTTCGCAAACTTCGGCCAGTCCGTCTCCGGCAAGGTGCGCCGCCTCGGGAATGAGCAACCCGGCCTTTGCCAAAGCGATCTGGGAGCATCCGGTCTGGAGCACCAAAACGTCGTTCTTGATGAGTTCCTTGACCAGCTCCACGTGCATGTAATCCTGCTTGGTCCTGGGCTGGGTGCAGCCCACCACGCCGGCCACGCCGCGGATGCGACCATTGATGATGTTTTCGTTCAGGGGCACGTAGGATTCCCGGAAGGTTCCGCCCAGCATGTAGCCGATGTATTCCTTGGAAAATCCATGGATGCCTATGTTTTTGTTTTTGGGAATCTGGATATCTCCCTTTCTGCTCTTAAAACGGGAGATGGCCTTGATCACCACTTCGTCGGTGCAAGCCATGGGATTGTCTTCATCAAACTCAATGTGCTTTACCCCTTCGATATGGCAACGGGGGTTGGTGGTGAAAAGCTCCGTGCCGTAGCAGTCCGCCACCTTGCCCAAACCCTGCTTGATGCACTGGACGTCTACGGCCATGGCGTCCACGGCTCCGGTTACCAGTACGGCTTCGGTGGACATGAAGTTGCCCGCGTGGGGCACGCCGTGGCGGGACATCATTTCCGCGCCCGAGCAGCACATGCCAACCAGGTTAATGCCCTTGGCGCCGGCCGCCTTGGCCGCTTCAACCATGGTGGCGTCGCTGGTGGAAACCATGATGGACTCAAACAGGTTGGGTTCGTGGCCGTGAACGATGATGTTCACATGGTCTTCCTTTAAAACGCCCATGTTCACTTCCGCCATGACAGGCCTGGGAGTGCCGAACATAATGTCGGAAATCTCCGTAGCCACCATGGAGCCGCCCCAACCGTCGGAGAGCGCCGTACGGCTGCATTGGTTGACAATGTTTTCGTAATCCTGGTCCACGCCCATGTGGGTGCGGTGCATGATTTCCATGATCTCGCGCATGGCCCCGCGGGGCACGATGCCCTGTTTGCGCCAGGTTTCCAGGGTTTTTTCCGGAACGGCCTTGGCAAAGGGAAATTCCCCTTCCACCAGGGTGTAGGTTTTCATCAGCTCCTCGTAAATATCCAGGCCGATGTCATTGTACTCCCTGCCGTCGGTTTCAATCTCCAGAGTCTCGGCGACCTGGAGGAGCTTCTGGATGTCCTTGATTTGGTAGTCCTTGTTGTGACCCTTGACCACTTCTCCGAACAAATGGAGAATGCTCATGCCGTGGTCTGTATGGGCTGCGGCGCCCGACGCGACCATGCGCGCAAAGTTTCGGGCTTGAATGGTGTCTATGGTGGCGCCGCAAACGCCGACCTTTCCGTAAGGATCCTTGGCGTTCAACCGGCAGGGCCCCATAGAACAGTGTTTGCAACACGCTGAATCAGCGCCGATAGGACACGGCTTCATGCTCGCAGCCCTATCGAACACGAGCTCCACCCCGTCCCTGCGGGCCTTGTCAATCATTTGCGCAGTGGCCTCGCAAGTGGTGCAGTCGCGTGCAGGCGTCAATTTTTTCTTCAGCTCCTTAGTCTCTCCCATGCAATCCTCCTTGCATATTACTGGGGGGATCAGTACAGGGCGGCATGCCTATTTCCCATACAGCGAGCCAACCCATTCAAGCCTTCCTGCAACTAATCGCCTTACCGTGAAAATGAGCGTGCAGGCTCCTACTCCTGCCTACGCCGTTTCCAAATGGCCATGCATCCATCTTTGCCGAATCCAACCTGAACCAACTCCCATCCTTGAGCCCCTTTCTCGTTAAGGACGGCGGTCAGGGCGGACCATTGCGTTTCCGGTACTTTGTCCAAAGTACAGCCCCCGGACTCGTTGCAGAAAGCAACCACCCTGGAAAAGGCGTCCTGGGGGTAAAAGGTGACATCGTATTCAAAGTTTTCCATAACAGCCTCCTTAGTTGATCGGGCCGCCAAGGGCCTGTTTCAATAATGAGACTCATTATCAATAATCTAACACAGGAGCGGGGCTTGTCAACTCAAATGCAGCAGGCTTGTTAAGATAAATCGCAGGGCAGCGGCCGGTTGAGGCGCAGGGAATTCAGGTCCATGTCAACGTCCCAGGCCAGGGCTTCCACGCCGTTGGCGCAAACCCGGCGCAGGGCGGCCCCGTAGGCCGGATCGATGTGGTCAGCAGGTGCAAAGACGTCGGCGTCCATTCGCTGAATGAGAAAGAACATAACGCTGCGTTTATTTTGAGACAATGCCTTCTCCAACTCCTCCAGGTGTTTGAGGCCCCTGGCCGTGACTGCATCCGGGAACATGGCCCGGCGGTCTTCCACCAGGGTGCAGTTTTTCACTTCCACCAGGCAATCCCGCCGGCCTTCCTCCGAAAGCATGATGTCCACGCGGGAGTTGGCTCCGTACGGGACTTCCATACGCAGCCCGCCGTATCCTGAAAGTTCGGGGATCACCTGATCCTCAATGGCTTTTGCCACCAGTTTATTGGGGACTCCCGTATTGATTCCGACGAGGGAGTCCGGCATTTTAATCATTTCGAGGGTGTACTTGAGTTTGCGTTTGGGGTTGGAGGCCGGAGAAATCCATACCGGGCTGCCGGGGTCCGAGCAGCCGGTCATTCTGCCGGAATTGGGGCAATGGGCGGATACCACGGTTCCGTCCTCCAACTCCACGTCGGCGATAAAGCGTTTATACCGCCGTAAAAGGGTCCCTTGAATGAGCTTGGGCCAGGGGAGGGCGCCTTTATCCTTTTTCACGATGCAGCGGCCTCCAATTTTTTCAGGGCTTGCCGGGCCAGATCGCCTACGCTCGCCTGGGTTAACTCTCCGTCCAGGAACAAAGGCGTCATGGTTTTGTCATCCGTCATGGCGCGGAGCTTATCCGCAGCCGGGGCGTAACCCATATTGCCGACGGCCCAGGCGGCCAGGCCTTGATTCGGAGCATCCGGGCAGTCCAAAAGGGTCGCCAGGGCCGGTCCCGCATCCTGCACCAGCTTCGGGTGGACCTGGGCGATTCGTCCCACGCCCCACACGGCGCCTCGCCGGAAAACGTCGTGCTCCAGAAAGCATTGGTCTTCGTCCACGTAGGAGACCACGATTTTGGCGAATTCCCTGGCCAGGCCGGGGTGATTCGCCATGACTTCGGCCATGGCTTCGGGCACGCCCCATCCAATGCCTCCGGACTCCTCGTTCATCTGCCACATGAAGCGGCGCATGATTTCCCGGGCGTCCTCCATGCGGGACTCGGCCATGGCCGGAACCAGGCGTCCCAGGGCCGTAACGGCCCGCCACCGGATTTTTTCGTCCTGATGGCATAAAAGCCCTATGAGCGGATTGACCGCCTGCTTCCATGGAAGCTGCAATATTCGAGCCAGGGCCTGGTCCGGGGACTCCTGGGACAAAATCTCCAGGACCTGTTTTTTTAACGCCCTTCTTCCGGTCCGTTTTTCCGCCATGCCTGCTCCTTGATAGGGTCTTAGCGAAATAGGAAACAAAAGCCCCGCCGATTTGTGAAAAAGGGCGGGGCTTGAATAAAACAAATCAGAATGTGACGACGGTGTAGCCCTGCTCCTGAAATGCGGACATGGACGGGTGGCCCGCCATGTCGTCCAGCAGTTCCAGGCCCGTCGCCTTGACTTCTTCCAAGACCTTCATCTGCTGGGAGCACGCTTTGCACGCCCCGGCGAAAAGGCCTTTGTCCAAAACCCTTTTGTACAACGAATGGCGCGGCGCGCCTTCCACGGCCAGATCTGGGATGAGCTTGGTCGCGGCGCCTTCCACCACGATTTTGGATTCCCAGCCTTTGGCCTCATAGTCCAAGGCGTATAAAAGCACATGGACAAAGCACATGGGGTCGTCCCTGAATGCGAACAAAACAATCTTTTGCTCCATGGCTCTCTCCTATTCGTCCTCCCAGGTAATGCAGTCCGACGGGCAGTACTTGATGGCCTCGTCCACGCATTCTTCGGGATAGGAATCCAGGTCTTTCACCTGGATCATGCCGGCGTTATTTCTAAAAAACACCTCGGGGCATACTTCGATGCAGCCTTCGCAATCCACGCACGTACTGTTATCCACGACCGGAACTTTCATTATTCCACCTTTTTCAACAATGTCTGGCCGATCTGTTCGCCTAATGCGTAGCACGCCTGCAGGCTGTCGCCGTCCGGGATGTACTGGACGCGCAGGGGATCGTTGGGCAGTTCAAAGCCGATGGCTTCCAACTCCGCGTTCACCTGCTTGGCGGCCTCGCCGCTCCAGCCGTAGGATCCGAAGGCGCCCCCGACCTTGTTCTTGGGTTTGAGGCCCTTCATGTAGGTCAAAAAGTCCGCCACGGTCGGGAACATGTTGTTGTTGATGGTGGGGGAGCCCACCACCACGGCGCCTGCGTCCATGACTTCAGTCATGATCTCGCTGCGATGGCAGGAGCGAATATGCATGACCCGGGCTTCGATGCCAAGATCCTTGAAAGCCTCCACCATTGCGTCCGCCATTTTTTCCGTGCTGTGCCACATGGTGTCGTACACCACCACGGCTTTCTTTTTGGGCGTCTGCTTGGCCCACTCGGCGTATGCCTGGATGATTTTGCCGGGATCCTTGCGCCACAAGATGCCGTGGTCCGGGCAGATCATGTCTATTTCCAGGCCCATTTCCGTCACCTGGTCCACCAGCTTGGTCACCAGTTGGGAGAAAGGCAGCAGGATGTTGGCGTAATATTTGGCGGCGTGCGGCATGATCATTTCGCCCACTTCGTCGTCAAAGCGCTCCAGGCTGGCGTAATGCTGGCCGAATGCGTCGCTGGAGAACAGAATCTTGTCCGAGGGCAGATAGGTGAACATGCTGTCCGGCCAGTGGAGCATCCGGGTTTCCAAAAAGGACAGGGTGCGTTTGCCCAGAGACAACTCGTCTCCGCTTTTCACGGGCTGGAAGTTCCACTCCTGATGAAAATGCGCCTTTAAATTCTTCATGCCGTTATTGGAGCAATAAAGGGGCGTGTCCTTGCTTAGGCGATGCATGACCTTGGGAAGGCCGCCGGAGTGGTCCATTTCAGTATGATTGGATATGACGATGTCAATTTTGGAGGGATCCACAACCTGACTGATCCGGCTGAACATGTCGTTGGTGAATTCTTCCTTGACCGCATCGATCAGGGTGATCTTTTCGTCAACGATCAAAAAGGCGTTGTACGTGGTTCCCTGGTACGTGGAATATCCATGGAAATCCCGTATGTTCCAGTCAATGGCTCCGACCCAATAAATATCTTTTGCTATTTCTAAGGGCTTCATGTTTCTGTGTCCTTATCCCTCCGAATTAGTAAAGGCGCCGGGCATAACCGGCGCCCTGAAAAAACCTGACAAACAGGGTGTTACTCTTTTTCAAAATCGTCTTTGGATGCGCCGCAGACCGGGCATTCCCAATCATCGGGCACATCTTCCCAAGCCGTGCCCGCGGCTACGCCGTTGTCCGGATCCCCGTCCGCAGGATCGTAAACATAACCGCAAACCGTACATACCCATCTATCCATAATGATTCTCCTTTCAGTGGTCTTGTATCGCCGGTAAAATCGGCTTTTTCCCTAATTTTTCTGGTGGCAGCCCCTGCACGAGGTGGGGCCGGTTTTTTCGCCCGCCTTTTTCATTTCTTTATGACAGCCCGTGCATTGGTTCATGACCGCTTTGGATTTAAGCGAGCCGTCCTCCTTTTTCTTGTCAATTACGCCCTTCTCCTGGGGAAACATGCCGTGGCATGCGTCGCATTTTCCCAGGACGGTCTGATGCTGGCCGTGGGGAAAGGGGACGTCCCCGGTCTTTCCTCCGTGAAGCGTCATTTGCGCGGCGCCCGGGTTTTGCGAGACAGCCGGGCCGGCCGTAATCATTAGGCCTGTTGCAGCCAATATCGCACATAGGGCGCCCAAAGCAAACGTTCTGATTTTCATGGTGATCCCTTTAGTTAACTGTTATTCGGTTTCGTGAATCACGCAGCCTTCATGATCCTTACCGCACTTGTCACAGTTAACCCTAACTTTGCCGTCGGTGTCACCATATTTTTTTCTAAACTCGTCCGGCGTCATGTTGCAAATAAGGCCGCACCCGCATTCCGGGCATTCCGATTTGATCTGATATCTTTCTTTGGCCATTTTAAACCTCCCTACTGAGACTTTTTCTGCGTTTCAAGCCATTGGGCCATGTCCGCCAGATTTTTGGACATGTCCCAGCGTCCGCCTGCAAAGACCCCATAATCAGCCCCGGCCATGGCGGAGGCCTTTCTGGTGGAGTTGGCGTAGAACAGCCACTGGAGCATCCATTTGCGTTCAATGGATTCGTCAAAGAGATTGTCCGCCTGAGCGTACTCTTTGCTCCAGGCTTCCTCCATGAGGTCCGTAGCCGCCTTGACCATCGCGTCCGAGGTTTTGAGGGTGTTTTCCATGCGCTCCCAATGGCCTTCCGACCACTGGCGGCTGTGACAGCCTGCACACACCCCAAGCATAGCGTTCTTTCTTTCCTCCCGGGCGGCTTCGTCAATCAGGTAATCCTTGGCCCATTCCCCGTCCAGGCTGGTCGCCATGGGCTGCCCTTCCTTGTTGCGGATGACGGTGGTATCCGCTTTTTTAGGCTGGGGATGGGAATAGATCACCCCGAAAAGCCGCCAGGGCAGCCGGTCGTTCATCTGATGCGTGGACTCGGCCAGCACGTTTCCAAACTCGTCCTCCACGCCGCTGGCATGGCAGACCGCGCAAGTCGGGGCGTTAAAATCGCGTCCCGCGACCCAGGGCTTTTGGGTGTAGTCCCAATCTTTGTCCTGACTCGCCTGGATGTTGCCGTGCTTGCTCACCGAATAAATGCTGTACGCCGGGGCGTCGGGCCCCTTGTGGCATTGGGAGCATGTGTACGGCTTGCGCGCCGTGGCCATGTCAAACCCGTGGCGGGGGTGGCAGGCCGTGCACGCGCCCGCGCTCATATCCGGGTTGATCCTGCCCACGCCCTGGCTGGGCCAGCCTTCCAAAACCGGGAACTCCAGATCCCCGAAATCCGTCTCGCGCACCTGGGTCCCGTTAACCTTCACCTCGGTCCCATGGCAGGCCAGGCAGGATTCCGCGTTGGTAAGATCGTCCGCCGCCGTAGTCACGGGCTTGCCTTCCTTGATGACCGGCGGGCCGTTGATGGCGTTCACCATGGTCATGTATAAGGGGTTGTCCACCAGAATCCTGTGAGCGTTCCCCATCTTATTCCGGCTGTACTCGTCGGTCTGCCGGGCGTGGCAGACGGCGCAGTCCTTGGGCGACACCACGATGTGAACCTGAAAACCCTCATGGTCGAACGTGTCCTTGTGGGTGTCCGGGTTCAAGGTGTGGCACTCCGCGCATCCCACAGCGACCTCGGCCAGCTCGCCTTCCGGCGCCTGGGAGGAAACCTTCCGGGACTTCTCCGGGGCGCCGGCGGCCATGGTAAAGGACGTCTTGGCGTGGAGGCTGTTTCTCCAATCGGCCACGATTCCCGGGGTGGCCTCCTCATGGCACATCAGGCAGCCTTCCGTGGCCTCGCTCAAGGGAGGCGCTTGCGCCAAAGCGCCGGAATTAAAGACAAGCATTCCAGCGGCCAAAACCGCCGGAATCAGGCCCTTTTTCCACATGTCAATGCGTCGGGCCATGGCCTATTTAATCCGGTCGTCCGTCTGAGTATCCTGGCAATCCGGCGTATAGCAGGACGCGTCCAAAAATTCACATTTTTGCTTGCAGGACGGGCACTCGTTGGGCGGTGCGTCCTGTTCCATTTGATAACCGCAGTTGGAGCATCTCCAAGTAGCCATTTGAGCCTCCTTATCAAAGCCCCGCTCTACCCCGGCAAGGGAGTAAAGCGGGGCGGTTTTACGCTGTATGGGACGACGGTTCCTTAGGCTTTCCAGAGCCCGTGGATGTTACAGTATTCCCGCACGGTAATGTCTCCGTCCGGCACGCAGAAGGAGGCTTCGGGCGCTTGGCCGGGGGACAGGAACTCGCGATAGGCCTTGCCGTCCACGATGACCTCGATCCATTCGATGTAGTGCTTGTCTTCCATGGGATGGGCCACGGAGCCGACCGTCACCTTGACGCCGTCGGCGGTCTTTTCCACCACAGGCACATGCTTTTCCTTGGCGGCGTCCACAGTGTTTTCCGTAAAGAGCTTCATGGGAGCGCCGCAGCATACCAGTTCGCCGGCGCCGCCGGTCAACACTTCCACGATGTTTCCGCATGCTTCACATTTGTAGATCTGAAGTCTTTCAGCCATTTTTTAACCTCCTGTTGAGTTGGTTTGCTTTTCCATAAGTTTGGCGCGCCGTTAAAGCCTCCGCCTTTCGAAGGAATGCGGGCGCAATCAATGGTTGACGGTTACCAGTTTTCGCCCAGAAGCTCGAAGTGGGCCTGGGGATGGGCGCATGCAGGACATACTGTCGGGGCTTCGTTTCCTTCATGCAGGTATCCGCAGTTGCGGCAACGCCAAGTGACGGCGGCGTCACGCTTGAAAACCCTGCCGGCCTCGATGTTGGCGGCCAGGTCCAGGTATCTTTTTTCATGCTGCTTTTCAGCCACGGCGATGGCCATCATCACGTCCGCGACTTCATTGAACCCTTCTTCCCGAGCGATATTGGCGTATTCGGGATACATGGAAGTATGCTCATGGTTTTCGCCCGCGGCGGCCTCCTTCAGGTTCTCCAGGGTGGAGCCGATGACGCCCGCCGGAAAAGAACCCGTGATCTCCACTTCGCCCCCTTCCAAAAACTTGAACAGGCGCTTGGCGTGCTCTTTCTCCTGGGCGGCGGTTTCCTCGAAAACAGCGGAAATCTGCACGTAACCTTCCTTTTTAGCCTTGCTGGCGAAATAGGTGTAACGGTTCCTTGCCTGGGATTCGCCGGAAAATGCGGTCAAAATATTTTTTTCGGTTTTAGTGCCTTTTAATGACGCCATGGTTGCTATCCTCCTTCAAAGATTTTTTTAATCGGTTGAGTTCATGCAGCATGCCGGCGGCCAACGCCTATCTGCACTTCTCGCAAATGCCCTTAAACTCCAAACGAAAGCCGGAAACGGCGAAGCCGTTAATCGCCTGGCTTCCAAGATCAAGCTCCACGCCTGCATCCACTGGGACGTCGCGCACCGCGCCGCAACGCACGCAACGCGCATGGTGGTGCATGTCCGTGTTCCAGTCATACCGCCTTTGATTCCCGGAAAGCTCCAGCCGGGCCAGAATGCCGGCGTCCGCCATCTTTTCCAAGTTGCGGTATACGGTGGACAGGCTGATCCTTGGCTGCTTTTTCCGCACCAGTTCATAAACCTCATCCGCCGTAAGATGCTGCCTGGCCTTTTGGACTTCCTCCAGGATGCCTTTGCGCTGATTGGTCATGCGCAGGGGCTCGGGGCGATATGTGTGATTGCTTGCGTTCATGGTTGAGAATAATAATAGTAATTATTCCTAAAAGTCAAGAGCTTTTTTTCAAAGCTCCTAAAAAGATGGTTTTTCAAGGCCTGCGACACTCATCATAGCTGCGCTGGGTAATGCATTTACCTGAAAAACCTAGGTACGATTCCCCCGTCCGTCAAGGGTATGAATAGAAATAGGCCGCCATTACCGGGCGTGCAGAATCCCTGCAACCTGATCAATGGACAGCTCAATTTCACCGCGTTCATCCACCTCCTGGGAGCATATCACCATGAGATAGGATGGTATTTCATTGATGAAAAATCTGCGTAAGACTACCTTGTCGGTATAGTTTATGTCCATGGAAATATTGTTAGCGTCGTGTTGGTCCAGGAGCTTGGCCGCCTTGGACAAAGCGTCGCCCAGGACGATGGTGAAGGCGCTGATGGCCTCCTCCTGCACCGGGCTGTTAAACACGGCCAGAGGCAGGCCGTCGTCGTCGGCGATGACGGCGCCTTTAAAGCCGCCCCGTTTGCACATGGCGTACAGGACGTTCTCCAGGCGCGCGCCCCTGGTTTCTCCTTCCGGCGGCGGAGGGGGCAGTTGGGTGGGGGCTGCGGGAGCGGAGGGCCTTGGGGGGGCCTGCCTGGGCGCCGGGGCGGGCTGGGGCGCGGAGCGCCTCATAAATCCCGGAGTGCGGGGAGGGGACCATGCCGCCGGGCCTGCCAGTTCGTCCAGAATGCGTGCCGCTTCCTGTATTTCAGAAGAGTCCTTCAACGTCTTCATTGCTTGCGCCTTTCATCTTGCTTTGCAGTTCCCTGACCTTCAGTTCCATGGCCAGATCCAAGTAGGGGCGCGCTGCTTCCTGTCCGTCGGGAAGCATACCCACGGCCACGGACCGCATGGAGGCCCACTCAAACATTTCGTCATAGGGGATGACGGTTTCGAAAAAAATGGACGGTGGAAAGCTCTGGAGGATCTCCTGCTGGATTTCCCGCTGATAGGGGCTTTGCTCATCCATCATGGTGAACACCACGCCCTCCAGGGCCAGGCTTTTGTTGGCCCTGGCCTTGACTCGTTGAATGAGTTTTAAAATGCCGGCCATGGTCTTCATGTTCATGGTCCGGCAATTGACCGGAAGAATGACGCTGTTGCTGACGGCCAGGAGGGCGTAGGCAATGCTTCCCGCGCCCGCCGGAGCGTCTATGAGCACGGTTTCGTACTGCTGTGCGATGGCGTGGATGGCCTTGGACAGGTTCCCCTTAAGGGCTTCCTTTTCATAATACATGACCTCTTCGGGCTCCATGGCGCCCACGCCCAAAAAAGCCATGCTGTCGTCCTTGGTGGGGATGATGAGCTTGGAGGGGTCCTCCTGGCCTTTGAGAATGTCCACGAGCCCCTGGGTGGTGCGCTTTTTCAGGTTGCTGGCAATGGCAATCCCGCCCTGGGGGTCTGCGTCCATCACCAGGATCTTCTGGCCCAGCCTGCTCAGGCTGTAACCCAGGTTAAGCACGGTGGTCGTCTTTCCAACCCCGCCCTTTTGGCTTGCTACTGTAATGACCTTGGCCATATCTGTCTCCCAATGTATGGTTCAGGGCATGGGAGCCGGCATCAGCTTCCCTGCCGCCCGGACGAAGCCCGCAGGCTCCTATGCTGAACTCCGGGGCTTTGAAGGTTTTAGTTTTCCTTTTTTCACCGCGTCCACCACAGCCAGTAAATTCTCTTTCAGGCTCCCGCCCATGAGGGCCGTCAGATCGCGCAAGGGCGTGGGCGGCTCCGTCATGAGGTCTTTCAACCCCGGCGGATCATCCCAGGCCGGGCCGGGCTCCAGGCTCACCGGGACTTTGCTCATGCGGTTGATGTGGGCGTTTATTTCGTCCACTTCCGCCAGGACGTTCATCAGGACCGCCATCAAAGGGGTGGACCCTTTGGGCAGGTCCTCGGGCAGTTGATCGAACTGCACCTTAAAAGGACCTTTTTCCATGAGGAACATGCGCTCCAATGCGTTCTCCCCGGTGAACGGCCCCATGGAGGCGTGGACCAAAGCTCCGTCCTCCAGGTAAATATTGGCCTTCATCCCTTCCAGGCGGATGGCCGCGGTCTTGGCGCCCAACTCCATGCTCTGGAGCAGATCCGTCAAAGCGACGTTGGCCAGATCCCCGGCCATGAGCCCTTCGGTCTTGCGGTAGCGCATGGTGCGCCGCAGGCTCGCCTTGACCCGCGCCAGAAGCTCCGGGGGATGAAAAGGCTTGGTAATATAGTCGTCGGCGCCCAGCTCCAGGCCTTTTACTTTCAGGTGCTGCCTGTCCAGGCTGGAAAGAAAAAGAACCGGCGTGTCGGCGATTGCCGGGATCTTCCTAATCTGGGTCAGGGTGGCGAAGCCGTCCATGCCGGGCATCTGGATGTCCAGCAGCACAAGGTCAGGCTCGTGCTGCTGCATCATTTCCAGGCACTGATTTCCATCCTTGGCATGGATCACCCGGTAATGGGAGAGCTTGAGATATTCCTCCAAAAGCTCCCTTTGCATGGGTTCATCGTCCGTAATGAGAATTAGAAAACCCGCCATGAGATCACCGGACTTCGTCCTTTCCTGTAGATTCAATCCTCCGCCTGGAGAGCAGGCAGGGAGAGAATGAATTGGCACCCTCCCTGAGCCTGGTTGCGAACGGAAATGGATCCGCCGTGCATCCGCAGGATTTCCCGGGATATATACAGCCCCAGACCGGAGCCGTAAGTGCGCTCCGCGGAATGAGTCCCTTGTTTCTTGACCTGAAAATACCGGTCGAAAATTTTTTCCATGTCGCTTTCGGGGATGCCAGGGCCTTCGTCGGATATAATAATCTCAACCCGGTCTCCGCCGTCGTCTTTGTATAGCGCCTCCACGGCGCCCCCGTCCGGGGAGAATTTCAGGGCGTTGGACAGTAAATTGTCAAAAACCTGAATCATCCGTTCGGGGTCGGCGTTCACCTTGCGGCGCCCGCCTTTGTCCTGAAAAATAATCCGCTTGTCGCCATTCTGCAGGGCCGTGGCCATGTTCTCCACGTGCTCCTGAAGCAATTCGTTCAGGAACAGCGGCTCCTTTTCCACGTCCAGCTTGCCGGATTCAATCTTTTGCGCGTCCAGAATCTGGCCGATGAACTTGACCATCCGGTTCACGGAAAAGATAATGTTGTCCAGGTACTTGGCAATGGTTTCCGGCGAGGCGAATCCCGCCGTTTCCTTAATCAGTCCGGCATAGCCGGCGATGACGTTCAAGGGCGACTTCAAATCGTGAGACGTCACGGCCATGAGGTCGCTTTTTAACTGGTTCAGCCTTTCCAGTTTAATGTTCTGGCTTTCCAGGGCTTTTTCCAGATTCCGCCGTTCGGTGATATCCGCCATGTGCCAGATATGGCCCACCGTATTCCCCGTGGAATCCGACAGACAGTTCACCGTAACCAGGGCCGTTACCTCGTCACCGTTTTGGGTGCGATGGCTCAACTCCCCGGACCAGCTTCCTCCCGCCTGCTTTTCCAACGCGCGCCGGATCTTATCATATACCTCATTTTGGCCGGGACTGCCAAGCATGGCCGGCGTTTGGCCCAAAAGCTCCTCCATGGAGTAGCCGTACAGGTCCAGCATGGCCTTGTTTGCGTCCGTGATAAACCCCTTGCCGTCCGTGAAGACAATGGCCTCCAGGCTGTTCAAAAAGCTCTGATACAGCACGGACAGGCGTTTGACGGGATGGCCGCCGCCGCTTTTTTTTCGGAGCAGGGCGTCCCATCCCCTTGCGCGGGGCAGGAAGATCGCCTCCATATGCACGCCGTTCCGGGCCGCCAGATCCGTGGAAATCACCTTTTTTCCGCTCTTTTCAAGCATGGCCAGAAACTTTTGGGTTCCCGCGCCGCCTTCCATCATCTGCATTATGCGGGAGGCGCCGCTTCCCAGGAGCTTCTTCACCCCTTCTCCGCCTTCCAGGATTTCCAGCTTTTCCGACAAAACCACCCGGATCCACTCCTCGGCCTGACCCAGCATGGCCCCGCGTCCTTCCGGAGTGAGGGTGACGGCGCGTTTGCCGGGCGTCAGGCTGGTCACGTCCGCCTCGTCTGTCATGAACAGACGCTGAAATTCCAAGGCTTCCTTAGGCAAGGGCAGGGCGCCGGCGCCGCAGGAGTCCAGGACCATCAAGGCCGTGGGCGCTATTCTGGGGTCGAACCGGGAGCCGGTTTCACGCCGGATTTTCGCCATGGCCTCCTGGTGCTCCAGGGGCGGGCCATCCACCGAGCAGCTGGTCAACCAGTCGTAGGCGTCCGCATAAGCCAGCATCCTGCCGATCAGGGGGATGCCTTCCGCTCTGCTGCCAAAAGGGTACCCGGTCCCGTTGTACCATTCGTGGTGCGAACCTGCGGCGTAAGCCAGGTACGCAAGATCCTTGATGTTGGAAATGATCTCCACCGTAAACCGGGCGTGACGCTCAAAAGCTCCGTGGCGGGATTCGCCCCGGGCGCAGTTGTTCAATGCCTGGCGCGACACTCCCATGATGCCTATGTCATGCAGCAACGCGCACCATAACACGTCCCAGGGGTTGATATCCTCTTCGCCCAAAGCCTGGGCTATCTTCTGGGCGTAATAGGCGACGCGCACCGAGTGGCCCATGAGCTTGGGGCTTTTGGCGTCTATCATCCTGGCGGAAAGCCACAAGAGCTGGCCCAGCAGATCCAGCCGGGAGTAGTTCTCCGCTTCAGGAGGAACGGCCTCGACTTCGTAAACCAGGGTTTTTATCCCCATGGGATCGAACAGGGCGGCCATCAAATCCGGGTTCGAGGCAAGGACTTCTATGGCCGCCTCCGCCGTCTCCGGAGGCAGCGAGCGCCCCGAATGATAGCGCAGCACCGGTTCCACATTGGCCGTTCGCTCATTTGCCGGCATGCCGCGGAATTCCACGTCAATGATGTCGCCGGCCTGCAAAATGGAGGACTCTACGGGAATTTCATCCCCCTTGAGGCCGTTGGGGAACCCGCCGCCGTCATAATGCTCATGATGATGGGCGATGTGATCCGCAATGGGGGCCAGGGGCGCGAACGGCCTGACAATGGCCGCCCCCCGGGAGGAGTGCTCCCTTGCCTCCTGGTCCTCAAAACCCATTTTGGCATGGTGGATGATATGGTCTTTCAGACCCACCGATCCTATGTCATGGAGCAGGCCGCCGTGATATAAAAGATCGCAGCGGGGATGCCCCATGGCCTTGCCGATCAGGTGGGACATGACCCCCACCCTCCAGGCATGATTGAGCTTGCGTCCCTCGTCCAGATCCAGCACAAGGGACATGGCCCGAATGACGTCGGAGAATAATTCCTGGTTACTGCTGTTCATACTGCTTGGCGCTCCAGCTATGCGGGAATGGGAAATTCCGCGTCCATCAGGTCCAGGCCGCAGCTCATTGTACTGATCCAGTCTATGAATTTGTTGGACATTTCCCGATTCCCGAACACGGCGCCGTGCTGGGGCGCAATGATTTCAATATCCAGCTTGCGCACCGTGTTCACCCACATCTTCAAAACTTTGGAGGTGGGGATATAGCGCTTGTGGAAACCTTCCATGTATTGAATATGATTGTCGAAATCCTCGACAATAGCGTAGTCCTGGCCTAAGGATGCGCCCAGGTCGCCCGAGTACAGGATCTTTGCCACCGGATCGTAAACCTGAAAGTTGCCCGAAGAATGGAGAAAGTGTGCGGGAATCAGGGGAAACCGCTCGCCGGCCACTTCAATGACCATGCCTTCGTCCGGGATGGGCTTGATTCTGTCGATAACCAGTTCGTCCACGCCGAAATGGGTGATGAACCGGGTCCAGATGGTGGAGAGATACGCTGTCGCGTCCGTCACCATAAGCCATCCGTTGGCGGCGGCGATGATGTCAGGATCCTGGTGCGAGAAGAAGATGTGCTTTAAGTTGTTGATGGACAGAATGCCGGCGATCTCGGGAAAAAACTTGGAGTAGATTTTGTGCCCGCCGGGGTCCAGGACCAGCCCTTCGCCCTTATGGACCACCAGGTGCTGGTTGGCCTGAACCATAGCCCCCGAACCCAAATCATTGTACATCACGTTTACGTGATCAGCGCTTTCAAATAACTTTATCATGGTAAACCTCAGCGTCCTTCATTTACTTTTACATCAAGATGTTTTCCACTTGCTCGGCGGCGCGGGCCAGGTCGAAAAAGATCAGTCCAAGTTTGGCGTCCTTTCCCGTCATGGCGAGCATCACAGCGTGGGGGCCGGCGTACATGATGATGACGTACCCGTCCTCGCCCTTGACGAAAAGCTGCTGCAGTTTGCCGCGCTTCAGTTCCATGGAGGTGCGGCTTCCCATGGACAGCATGGCTGCGCTCATGGCTGCGATGTGGGTTTCCTCCAGTCCTTGGGGAAGCATGCTGGCGATAATCAGTCCGTCTTCAGACACCACGGCGCAAGCCTGGACGTCTGCGGAGCTGGCCTGAAGATTGGCCAGAGCCTTGTCGAGTTCTTCATTTCGTGACATTCCACTCACCTTTCACTCTGTTTTTGGTAAAACAATAATACGAATCAGGCGCCACTGATTCAGATGGGCCGGCCCATGCTCCGTGTGAGTCCGGAGACCTTGTGGGCCGGCCCGGGTTTCCTAATACGCTTCCTCGTGCGACAGATCTTCTTCCGTAACCTTGCCGGAGAAAAGTTTATACGCCCATGTCTGATAAGCCAGGACAATGGGAATGAAAATGACGACCACCACCAGCATGATTTTAAGGGTCAGAGGGCTGGAAGAGGCGTTGTGCGCCGTCAGGCTGAGGTCGGCGTTGATGCTTGAAGGGTACAAACGGGGAAACAACCCGGCAACGCCAAAAAAGGTCACGCCGACGATGGACAGGCAGGAGCAGCCCCAGGCTTTAAACCAGGCCTCCTTGCCCATGAATACTTTAATGCCGAGCAACCCGGCCACGGCTAATACCAAAATAAGAAACAGAACCGGGTTGGCAAGATAATTGTCGTACAAATCCGTAAAAACCGCGCTGGCGATCAGGCACACCACAATGGCGCCCGCCATGACCGGCCACAACCTCTTGCCCGTTTGAATGGCCCGGGCCTGCAAATCGCCTTCGGTCTTGATGGCCAGCCACAAGGAGCCGTGGACGATGAACATAAGCAGAAAGACCACGCCGCCAATGAGCCCGTAAGGATTGAGCAGCGTAATCAGGGTGCCCTGGAATATGCCGTTTTCATCAAAGGGAATGCCCTGGAAGATGTTGGCGAAAGCCACGCCGAACAAAAGCGCAGGGGCGAAATTGCCGATGAAAATGGTCGTGTCCCAGACCCTTTTCCACTTGGGGCTGTCCACCTTGCTGCGGAATTCAAAAGACACGCCCCGCAGGATCAGGGCGAATAAAATCAGCATCAAAGGCGTGTACAGGGTGGAGAACATGGTGGCGTACACAGCGGGAAATGCGGCGAATGTGACGCCGCCCGCAGTGATCAGCCAGACCTCGTTCCCGTCCCACAAAGGCCCCACCGAGTTGATCATGATCCGCTTTTCCTCCTCGGTCTTGCCCAGGAAGGGGTACATCGTCCCCATGCCGAAAACGAATCCGTCCGTCATGAAAAAAATCGCCCATAACAGGCCCCATAAGAAAAACCATATATTCTGCAAAACCATGGAAACCTCCTTGTTGCACTCTCTATCAAAGTCGTTGAATAAACGTTTTATAAGCGGCCTTCGGCGTTATGCCTCGGTTTCTTCAGGCCCTTTTTTGGCGGCGGTGTATATCAGGTAAAATCCCACCGCGCCCAACAGGCCGTAAATCAGGATAAAGGCCGTCAGGGAAATGGCGCCCTGGGATTGCAGAATGGGCGACACCGCGTCCGACGTTTTCATGACTCCGTAAACAATCCATGGCTGCCTTCCCACTTCCGTCAAAACCCAGCCCAACTCGTTGGCGATGTACGGCAGGGGGATGGCGAACATCATGATTTTCAAATACAGGGGGTACTCCTGGAGCTTGTCCCGCTTCCACAACCCGAACAGCGTCAGGAAGATGAACAGCGTGCCCAGCCCCACCATGCCTTTAAACGCCATGGAGACGATGAGGACCGGCGGGCGCTCGTCCTTGGGGAAGTCCTTGAGGCCCTGAACCTCGGCGTCAAAGCTCCCGTGGCCCAGGAGGCTCAGCAAGCCGGGGATCGGCATGATCTCAATGACATTGCGCTCGTTTTCCTCGTCAGGCCATGCAAACATATAGACGGGCGCATGCGTTTGGGTTTCCCACAGGGATTCCATGGCGGCCAGCTTGGCGGGCTGCTTCTGCGTCACGTCCTTGCCGTGGATATCGCCTTCAACGGCCACGAAGATCGTAAAGATGACGCCCATGACCAGGGCCATGCGGAAGGACTTGGTGAAAAAATCGTCATCCGTCTTTTTAAGCAGATGATAGGCGCTGACGCCCATGACGAAAAACGCAGAAAGCACGTAAGCGCCGGCCAGGGTGTGCAGGATCATCAAAATGGCGAATTCGTTGGTGACAACCGCGAAGAAGTCCGTCAACTCGGCCCGGCCGTTGCGGATGACGTATCCCACGGGATGCTGCATCCAGGAATTGGCGATGAGAATCCACACCGCCGAAAGAGACGAAGCCCCTGCCACCAGCCACATGACCGTGGCGTGGGCCTTGGCCGACAGCTTCTTCCAACCGAAAATCCACACGCCCAACAGCGTGGACTCCAGGAAAAAAGCCGCCGTGGCTTCGATGGCGAGGATGGATCCGAAAATGTCGCCCACGTAGGCCGAGTACCGGGACCAGTTGGTGCCGAACTGAAACTCCAGGGTGATGCCCGTCACCACTCCAAGGGCGAAATTGATCAGGAACATCTTTCCCCAGAACTTGGTCATCCTGAGATACACCTTGTCTCCGGTGCGCACATACTTTGTCTCCATGATGGCGACCAGGATGGAAAGACCCAAGGTGAGGGGAACAAAAAGGTAGTGGAACATGGTTGCGGCTGCAAATTGCAGGCGAGACAGCATCAAAACGTCCATAAGGCGCCTCCTCCACGGGGTTGGGGTTGATTTATGTTATACGAATGTATTTTTTTTATTATAAACTAAGAATCGCTTAAGCTCTATCATCTTTTTTCTGCAGGCAGTGGCCCTCCTCCACCAGCCCGGCGAAGGTCGCCAGCCCCAAGGTTTCACGCAGTTGCATCCTGGCCTTGCTCCATACCCGGTGGACGGAGCACGTGGGCTGGTTCCGGCACGAGTTGGGATCCGACACGCAGTCGTTCAGAAAAATCTCCCCGGTTATGGCCTCCACCACGTCCAACAGGCTGACGTCTTTGGCATCCCTGGCCAGGCGCAGCCCTCCCTTGGAGCCCTGGATGATTTCCACGATGCCGGCCACGGCCAGTTGCTGGGCGATTTTCGACAGGAATTGATCCGGAATCTCCATGTTGAGCGCAACTTCCTTTTTTTTGACCACCGCCCCCCGGGGGCAGGCCGCCAGATAAAGGATGCATCGCACTCCGTATTCTCCTGCGCGTGTGAGTCTCACGGGGCCTCCCAAAGAAAGATAAATAAGATGCTTTTTGTCTTATATCCAAAGAGAAAGACGCCTGTCAAGCCTTTTCGCCCGGGTCCCTGCTATTTCCGATTCCCAAAAAAACATGGATGTCTTTCCTGCGCTCCCTTTGTTCAGCCTGCCCGCCGGCGGGCAGGCGCCGGGTTGAAGTTTGGGGCCGTTTTGCGCTTCACGGCGTTTTTTTCGGCTTGACTCCTTTGCATAATGCCTGGGTTTTGGTCGGAAACCGCAGGGTTCATTCAGAACAAACCCTGATTGTTTTGCTTTTTTCCCGAAATTATAATATGGCAAACTCTTCTTGACAATACTTGTGCCATAACAATAATCTTTATCAACATACTAGTCACCCTATTAAGGAGGCGTACCATGGCTTACGAATTTAGTGCAGACGAAATATTCGCAATGGCGGAAGAAATTGAAAAGAACGGCGCCAAGTTTTACTCCGACGCCGCTGCAAAAGTGGATGATGCCGACAACAAGCAATTTCTGGAGGAACTGGCGGCCATGGAAAGAAACCACGAAAAGGTTTTCGCCATGCTGCGTTCCGACCTTGCTGAGGAACTCAAGAACTCCAGCACATTTGATCCTGAAGGCGAAACCGGCCAGTACCTGAAGTCTTTGGCCGATATGCGGGTGTTCTTTAAAAAGGAAATGGATTTTTCCTCGATGCAGTCCATCATCAAAGACGCCATAGTGGCTGAAAAAGACTCCATCGTCTTTTACCTTGGTATGAAAGAGCTGGTGGACAGCAAGGACGGCAAAGATAAAATCGACGTGATTATCAAGGAAGAGATGACCCACGTCACCGTTCTGACGAATCGGCTGGCCAAAGCCTGATTCGCGGCGCCATGCCGAAAATAATCGGTTCAACCTTGCTCGATTCCGTCCTTGGCGGCTTGCGGAGAGTCGAGCCGTGCAGGCTTTTGTTACAAGTTTTTAATTCTTTTTGTGTGTTAGGCGCCAATCAATAACCGGCCTCCGCCCGCGGGGGCCGGTTGGATTTTTTTTGCCGGGTGGAGACATGACTCATTATCTGATTGTAGGCAATGGCGTGGCCGGAACCACGGCCGCCGAAACCATTCGCAAGGCCGACTCCCAAGGCCGCATAACCATCCTGACCGAAGAGGATCTGCCTTATTACTCACGGATTCGGCTGCCTGAATACATCGCCGGAGAGACGGATGAGGACGATCTGGTTATCAAGGCCCCGGATTGGTACAAGGAGCGCGCCATAGACATCCGCCTGAAGGCGGAAGTGGCCGGAATAGATCCTGAGTCTAAAACCGCGACCTTGAAAAACGGCGAGAAGATTTCCTATGACAAGGTGCTGCTGGCCACGGGAAGCCGTTCTTTCGTCCCGCCCATTAAGGGATCGGACCTGCCCGGAGTGTTTACGCTCCGTAATGTCCAGGACGCCCGGGCCATCAAGGATTACGCCGGAAAATGCGCCAATGCGGTTGTCATAGGCGGCGGCGTTCTGGGCCTGGAAGCGGGGAACGCCTTGATCAAACTGGGGAAAAAAGTCCGGGTGGTGGAGTTCATGAGCCGCCTGCTGCCCCGCCAGACGGACTGGGAATGCTCCAAGCGGCTCCAGGCTATCCTGGAAGGCATGGGCTTCAGCTTCAGCCTGGACTCCAAAACCAGCGCCATTGAGGGAAACGGCCGGGTGGAAAAAGTCCTTTTGGAAGGCGGCGAAAGCCTTGATGCGGACATGGTCATCATCTCGGCCGGCGTCCGGCCGTGCAAGGACCTGGCCGAGCCGGTGGATGTGGCCTGCGACAAGGCCGTCAAGGTGGACGAGCATATGCTCACCTCCATGGCGGACGTCTACGCAGCCGGAGACGTGATAGAATTTGAGGGCCGCCCCTACGGCATCTGGCCCGCTGCTTCCGAACAGGGCCGCATAGCCGGAAACAACATGGCCGGCAAGGCCCAGGAATACGGGGGCACGCCCATGGCCAACACCCTCAAGGTGGCGGGCGTGGAACTGGCGGCCGCCGGCGAACTGGACCCGGACGGAAAACTGGACTCCGCAGTGTATGAAACCAAAGACGTGTACCGGAAAATCGTCTTTGACAACGGCCGTATTGTGGGGTGCGTCATGCTGGGCGACAAGACCGGCTTTTTCCAGGTGACCAAGCTCATCGGCAAGGACCGTGATTTTTCCCAATTCAAGGAGCAGCTCCAAAGTCCGGATTTCGACTTTAAACAATTGACCGCGTAGTTTTATCAGCCCCTAAAAAAAGGCCTGAATAGATTCAGGCGCCCAAGCGGCCTGACGGGCCGTTTTGGAATATACGCCCGCACAGCCGAAAGTATTTGGTTGTGCGGGTTTTTTTTGTCTCCGCCGTATTTTCTTTCCGTTAAACCGGGTTTTTGGAGCGCTCCTCCTGGGCTTCGGTATCAATCTTGCATATCTCGTAGGGCGATAAATACCGAGGCGAAATTCTATGCTGTTACAAATGGGATTGATCAAAGGCCTCCCGTAAAACCGGGAAGGCGGAAAAATGTGAACCGCCGAAAAAACCGCTTTCGTAAAAAAAAGTCCGGCCGCCCCTGGGCCGGCGTGGAGCTGTCAGAGCTTTGACGGTTCATTCGCAATGGATGGCATCCGGTAAAGGAGACGCAACCATGGAGAACGGGTTGTTAAATCAGGAGCAGCGCCCCAAAACCGCTGGGGGGCTGAAAATTCTCGTTGTGGAAGACGACTTTGTGGGACGCAAGCTGCTTTTTAAGCACTTGTCCGCTTATGGAGAGGTGGATCTGGCCGTGGACGGCGCCGAAGCGGTGAAGGCCTTTTATATGTCCATGCTGAAAAAAGAGCCTTACGATTTGATTTGCCTGGATGTCATGATGCCTGAGATGGACGGACAGGAAGTGCTGCAATCCATCCGGGAAACGGAAATCAGAAATGGAATCCGGCCGGGGCAGGGCGCGAGAATCATCATGACCACGGCCCTGGACGACACCCAGAGCATTATGAAGGCGTTCCGGGAGCAATGCGACGGGTATCTTGTCAAACCCATCAAAAGAGAGGCGCTTTTGAGCACAATGCAGGACCTGGGCCTGATACAAGACGCTCCGGGCTCCGAACAATAACGATTTATAACGTCAATCCAAAGAAACGCCCGGCCCAAAACTTGGCGCCCGGCGGCGATGGCTGTGAATGGAGGAAACATGTCCAAGGAAATCCAGGCAATGAACGCAGCAACCCAGGCGATGTCCGACCACGAAGGCAAATATCTCACCTTTACCCTGGCGGAAGAGGAGTACGGCATTGGCATTCTTAAAATCCGGGAAATCATCGGCATGATGCCCGTGACCACCGTTCCCCAAACCCCGGATTTCGTCAAGGGCGTCATCAACCTGCGGGGCAAGGTCATCCCTATTGTGGACCTGCGCCTCCGGTTTGGGATCGAAGGCATTGATTACACCGAGCGCACCTGCATCATTGTGGTGGAAATCGCTTCCGAAGCCGGAACCGTACAAATCGGAATCGTCGTGGACTCCGTCTCCGAAGTGCTTAACATCCGGGCCGAAGACATTGAAGCCACCCCGACTTTCGGCGCCAAGCTCAATACGGACTACATCCTGGGCATGGCCAAAATGGAGGGCGGCGTCAAGATTCTGCTCCATATCGACAAAGTCCTGAGCGCCGAGGAAGTGGGCATGCTGCAAAGCGCCGCCTGATCTTCTGCAAACAAGACGCGAAGCCGGACCCATGCCCGGCCTTAAACAGAAATTCACGCATTCGCGCACGCCCTTATGCAATCTGCTCCCCGTCTTTCGGACGGGGAGTTTTTTTATCCAGCCCCGCCCTTGCAACATGCATCCGTCAACCGTCCGACCCCGGGGGAATGGTCTGTAAAAAATCCCTTGTTTTAAGCCCTCTCATGCGTTTAACGGCATTGAATTTGCAATCTGGTTGCCCGTATTTCCATTTCATTAATCAGTTCGATCCGGTTTGCAGCGGATTTTACGGCCCGGTTTTTCATCGATCGGAAGATTTCGCCCGCGAATAAACGCCAGCGGGCGGCGTTCCATAGCTCGACAAAGGAGATGCATAATGCTTGACAAGATCAATCTGGGCGTCAAACTGGCCGTTGCATTTTTGGCGGTGGGTTTGATCCCATTCGGCCTCGTGGGGGGCGTTTCTCTGTATAAGTCCGGCAAGGCATTGGAAAAGCAAGCCTATCAGTCTTTGGAAAGCGTTCGGGAAATCAAAAAATCCCAGCTGGAGGATTTTTTTTCTGCGCGTCAAGCCGACATGGGCGTGCTCATGGAAACCGTGCAAAGCCTGAAAGACGCCGCCTTCGCCAAGCTGTCCACGGCCCAGGAGTTAAAACGCACCAACATCATGGAATACATGGAAGGCATGATCTCCCAGATGAACGTCCTCAAGGGAGACCCCTACACCATGGACGCTCTGATAGAAATGGACGCCATCCTGGAAGCCTTTGACAACGACCTGGAGTCCGCGGAATATAAAGGCACTGTCAAGCGATACGACGTACGCATGAAAGCCATGGCCGAGGCAAACGGGTGGTACGACTTGCTGCTTATCCGGAAGAACGGAGACATCATTTACTCCACGGCCAAAGGCGCGGATCTTGGGGAAAATATCCTGGAAAGCGGCCTGAAGGACTCCCCCTTGGGCAAGGCGTTCGTGCAAGCCCAGGCTTCCAAAAACAACGCCGCCTGCCTTGGGGATTTTGAGCCTTACGCTCCTTCCGGCGGCAAACCGGCCGCCTTTACGGCCGCCAGGCTGGTCAATCAGATGGGAGAGTTGCAAGGCTACGTGGCCTTTCGCATTCCCACGGAAAAGATCAACGCCATCATGCAACAGCGGGCGGGAATGGGCGTCAGCGGCGAGTCCTACCTCGTGGGCAGGATCGGAGACCAAACCTCTTTTCGCAGCGACATGAAAACCATGGGCGATGGAAAGTACGTGGTGGGCCATCCCATATCCACGCCCTATATTGAAGCCGCCCTCAAGGGGGAGTCCGGCCGGAACGTGTTTACGGACAGCACCGGCAAGCTGGTCATGACCGCCTACGATCCTCTGCCCATCCAGGGCCTGAACTGGGCGGCCGTATCCAAAATCAATCTAAAGGAGGCCATCGCCGGCGTCGCGAACGGCGAGGCCCGGGATTACTTCTCCAAGTTCGTGGATCAGTTGGGGTATTACGACCTTTTTTTAATCCACCCAAAAGGCGACGTTTTCTACACCGTAGCCAGGGAGCCGGATTACGGAACCAACATCATCAACGGCGAATTCGCCGACTCCGGCCTGGGCGAGCTGACGCGAAAAGTATTGAAAACCGGGCAATTCTCCTTCACCGATTTTCAACCTTACGCTCCCTCAAAGGGCGCGCCCGCCGCTTTCATGGCCCAACCCCTGATCAGCAACGGGCGGCTTGAAATGGTGGTGGCCCTCCAACTCTCCCACAAGGCCGTCAATGCGATCATGACCAAAAGGCAAGGCATGGGCGAGACGGGCGAAACCTATCTGGTGGGGCCGGACAAGCTGATGCGCTCCGATTCCTTTCTGGACCCTGTCAATCGCTCCTTAATCGCGTCATTCGCCAATCCGCAAGCCGGAAGCGTGGACGCGCCGGGCGCCAGGGCGGCCCTGTCAGGCCAAACCGGCGAAGGCGTTTTTCCCAACTACAGGGGCGACTCCGTGCTTTGCGCTTACACGCCCATCAAGTTCGGCGACGCGACTTGGGCCTTGGCGGCTGAGATCAGCGAAGACGAGGCCTTTGCTTCGTCCAAAGCCATCATGGGGCTCATGGGCCTTATTGCGCTGTTTACCTTTGCAGCCGTTGTTGTGGTGGCTTTCCTCATCACCCGTTACATCACCAGCCCCATCAACCAGGCCATCGAAGGGCTTAATCAGGGCGCGGAGGAAGTCTCCTCCGCCTCCTGTCAGGTTTCCTCCGCAAGCCAGTCTTTGGCCGAGGGGGCGTCCCAGCAGGCCGCTTCTTTGGAGCAAACCTCTTCCTTTATAGAAGAAATGACCGCAGCCACCCGGCAGAACGCCGAAAGCGCCAACCAGGCGAACCTTCTCATGCAGGAAGCAGGGCAAGTGGTGGCCGTCGCCAACGCTTCCATGGGCGAACTCACCCGTTCCATCGAGGAAATCGCCAAGGTCAGCGGCGAGACCTCCAAGATCATCAAAACCATCGATGAAATCGCCTTTCAGACCAACCTGCTGGCCTTAAACGCGGCCGTGGAAGCCGCCAGGGCGGGAGAGGCGGGCGCCGGTTTCGCCGTAGTGGCGGGAGAAGTGCGCAACCTGGCGACAAGAGCCGCCCAGGCGGCCGGAAACACGGCCGGCCTCATTGAGGGTACCGTCAAAAAGGTGGCGGAAGGCGCCGAACTGGTCAAAGACGCCAACGAAGCCTTCATGGAAGTGTCCAACACAGCCTCTAAAGTGGGGAAGATCGTGGAAGAGATAGCCGCCGCATCGGACGAGCAGGCCCGAGGCATTGAATCCGTCAGCAAGGCTGTGGGGGAGATGGATCAGATTACTCAGCAAAACGCCTCCAGCGCCGAGGAATCCGCCTCCGCATCCCAACAAATGAACGCTCAGGCCGAACAGATGACGTCCGTAGTCAGCCGACTGGCGGCCCTCATCCAAGGCTCCTCCGCCCGGAACGGAAAGCCTGTAAAAACCTTGAAACGCGCAGCCGAACAAGCGCATGAGCACGCGGAAGCCCCAACGTCCGGCCCGCCTCCCGCCCGAGAACACAGTGCGGAACTGGTCCGGCCCCATGAGATCCTGGATGGGGATCAACCCGACGATCGGGTCGATTGACGCAACAAAGAAGTCTTTTTGGCCAGCCGCGGCATGCAATGCCGGGGGCCGCCAGGCCAATAAGCGCGACCTAAGAGGCATGTTGAAATTGGGAATAACCAGCGGCCGAAAACCTCATCCAAAACCAGGTATATGTAGTTGCACGGTCCCCGCGCTCGTATTCGCGAGGTCTCCTCGCATTTTTGTTTTGGACAGATTGTCCGTCCGGAATAAATCTTAAGGTTCCACTGCCTGAAAGGTTTTACTACATGTCGCGTTGCGACCCCGGCGCCGATACCGCCGTGCCGAGGCTACCCTTGCCACACTACCCTTTCCGTTCATTTTTCTAAGGTGGCGCCCCCCTCTGTTTAATGCTATAATTGCACGATCGGACAAACACATAGGGCTGCGGAACCATTTTTCACCCATCAACAAACCCAAGATCAGGCGAAAAAATCAATCATGGATGCAAAATATCAGGAATATCTGATGGGGAATTTTTCCCTGGGCTTCACCAAATATATCGGTATGGAGGCCGTCTCCAGTTCCGACGGCAAGTTTGAATCCCGCATGGTCATTACAGAAAACCATCGCCAGCAGGACGGGTTCGTCCACGCGGGCGCCGTTTCCACCCTGGCGGACCACACCGCAGGGTACGCGGCTTTTACCTTGGCCGGAGAGGAAGATCAGATTTTGACCGTTGAGTTCAAGATCAATTTTCTGGCGCCCGCCCACGGGGACAGCCTGGTTTGCCGGTCCGAGGTCATCCGCAGCGGCAGAAAAATCATGGTCACGGAAAGCCGAGTGTATGACCTAAACGGCGGCGAAGAAAAAATGACCGCCCTGGCCATCTTCACCATGGCCGTAGTGCCCAAAAAGGACCTTGTTCGTT
Source organism: Desulfatibacillum alkenivorans DSM 16219 (assembly GCF_900142135.1). GTDB lineage: Bacteria > Desulfobacterota > Desulfobacteria > Desulfobacterales > Desulfatibacillaceae > Desulfatibacillum > Desulfatibacillum alkenivorans. Next base: position 241,035 of record NZ_FQZU01000002.1, read on the forward strand.
AGCATCCTGATTGAATCGGACGCCCCATATCTCTTAACGATAACAATATATGCGACGCCTTCGCAGCTCCTTTGCCGTTTGTGTTCAGAACATTATTTGATCTGCGCCCTAAACCTCTGTATCATGGTTCGCAACAACTCACACTCAAACGGGGCGTTCTACCATGACCGAAAAAATAAAAATGGGAATCGCACGGTGCTTGATGGGCGAAAAAGTCCGCTACGACGGGGGCCACAAGCACGACAGATACATCACCCAAACCCTGGGCAATTACTTCGACTTTGTGCCCGTATGCCCGGAGATGGAATGCGGCATGCCCGTGCCCAGGGAGTCCATGCGCCTGGAAGGCGATCCCGCGGCGCCGCGGCTCATGACCCACAAAACCCGCCGGGACCTCACCCCCATGATGCAGGAATGGGGCGTGGAAAAATTGAAGGAATTGGAAAAGGAAGATCTGTGCGGCTACATTTTCAAGACCCGCTCTCCGTCCAGCGGTATGGAGCGGATCGCCGTATACGGAGAAGACAAGACCGTCCGCAAGAACGGCGTGGGCATCTGGGCCAGGATGTTCAAAGACCACTTCCCCCTGTTGCCCGTGGAGGACGAAGGCAGGCTGCACGATCCCGGCCTGCGGGAGAACTTCATCACCCGGGTGTTTGTCATGAAGCGCTGGCGCGACATGATCGCGGACGGCTATGACGCGGGCAAACTGGTGGACTTCCACACCCGCCACAAGCTCTTGATTCTGGCGCACAGCCAGCAGCATTACCGCCAGATGGGCCCCATGGTGGCCAAAATCCGGGAGCAAAGGCCCGAGGATTTCTTCCCGGCGTACCTGGAAATCCTCACCCAGGCCCTGGCCCTCAAGACCACGCCCGCCAAGAACATCAACGTGCTTCAGCACATGATGGGCTATTTCAAAAAGCAGCTCTCCCCGGACGAAAAGCAGGAATTGCTGGAGCTCATGGACCAATATCGCCAGGGCGCCGTACCCTTGATCGTGCCCGTCACCCTGATCAAGCATTTCGTCCGCAAGTACGATCAGCCCTATTTGAGTGAGCAGGTCTATCTTTACCCGCATCCCCTGGAACTGGGCCTGCGCAATCACGGATAAGCCATGCACAAAACCGACGCCGCCCGCATTCGAAAGCTGAACGGCCTTCCCGTGCAAAAGGGCGCCTGCGTCCTGTACTGGATGCAGCAATCTCAGCGGGCCGAAAATAATTTGGCCCTTGAGTTCGCCGTCAGCCGGGCCAACGATCTGGGCCTGCCCGTCGTCGTTGTGTTCGGCCTGACCGCTAACTATCCCGAGGCCAATTATCGCCATTATTTGTTCATGCTGGAAGGCCTGGCCGAAACCCAAAAGCATTGCCGTGAAAGGGGAATCCCCCTGGTCGTGCTGGAAAACTCTCCGCCCCTGGCCGCCCTGGAACTGGGCGGAAAAGCCGCCTTGATCGTGATGGACAAGGGATATTTGCGCCATCAAAAGGCGTGGCGCGCCCAGGTCGCCGCCCAGGCCTCCTGTATGGTCGTCCAGGTGGAGACGGACGTCATCGTCCCCGTGAATATCGCCTCCCAAAAAGCTGAATGGGCGGCCCGCACCATTCGTCCCAAAATAACCCGGGAATTGGACAATTTTTTGCGGCTTCCTGAAAAAATCGCCCTGAAAAACAAGCTCCGGGATTTTGACGTCCAGGGCCTGGACCTGTCTGATCCCCAGCCGCTCTTAAAAAGCCTGGGCATGGAGGAAAATCCGTCCGGCGTTTCCGCCTTTTTCAAAGGAGGAGCCTCCTCCGCGCAAAAGCGCATGGACGCGTTCATCCAAAAAAGCCTGGACAACTACAGCCGACACCACAACCGGCCGGACCTGGCAGACGTGTCCGGCATGGGGCCGTATTTGCATTTCGGCCAGGTTTCCGCCGCCGCCCTGGCCCTGCAGGTGAAAAATCTCAAAGACGCGGATCCCGAAGCGCAGGCCGCCTATCTGGAGCAGATTATCGTCCGCCGGGAGCTCGCCATGAATTTCGTCCATTTTACCCCGAACTACGACCAATACGCCTGCCTTCCCAACTGGGCGCAAAAGACCCTAAAGGAGCACGCCCAAGACCCGCGCGATCCCCTATACACATTGGAGCAACTGGAGGCCTGCAAGACCCACGATCCCTATTGGAACGCGGCCATGCGGGAAATGGTCGCCACCGGATACATGCACAACCACATGCGCATGTATTGGGGCAAAAAAATCCTGGAGTGGTCGCCGTCGCCGCAAAAAGCCTGGGACGTCCTGCTATATCTGAACAACAAGTATTTCCTGGACGGAAGGGACCCGAATTCCTACGCCGGCGTCGGCTGGATTTTCGGGCTGCACGACCGCGGCTGGAGCCGCCGCCCCATATTCGGCACGGTCCGCTATATGGCCGCCTCCGGCCTGGAGCGAAAATGCAAGATCAAGGACTACGCGGCCCGCATTGAATCCCTTCGGGCCTGAAACATAATATTTGGGGACATGAACTGATTTCCGCGAACCGGAAAAATACACCTGGAAAAACTGGCGAAATCAGTACCGTGTACCCATAGTATCCCAGAATATGGAGGAGCGATAGATCAAAGTGCGAATTCAGGGTACACAATCCTTATCTCATCGGGCGCCGTTCATGTTTGAGAATTATGCCCGAGATAAGGTCATGTCCCCCGAATTCCGCCGATCAGCTTCAAACAATCGGGCAAAAGTCGGCGGGCTTCCTGGTAAAGCAAGAATGACGCTGGGTCCCCGCTTGCGGTCGATCCGGAAAAGCGGATCTCCCTTGCGGGGATGACGATCGATTTAGGCGTTGGCAAACTCATCGAGGGATTACCATCTGCATTTGTTGGGTTTAGCAAGCTCAACCCAACCTACGTCGCGTCAAGCAGAGCCGTAGGTTGGGTTAAGAAGTCCGGCTTCCAGGCATCACGCAGCCTTCGCTGATTTTGGACTTCGAACCCAACAAAAAAGCGCCTGACTCGTTACATAGTTGCAGGGCAAAGCATCATGCTTTAAACGCTGCTTTCGCCCTTGCTTGTTGGGTTTGGCAAGCTCAACTTAACCTACGTCTTTTCATGTAAAAATAGTAGGTTGAGTAGAGAGCTCAAGCAATTATCAAATTGAGAGAAACCCGTTTTCGCCAAAAAAAGGCGGTCGATATTTTGGGGGTGGAATTCGAAATCCAACAATCAGGCGCGGGGCGCCCGGGCACTGTACCAGGATTGCCCACATGCCATATAGGCCGACCCTCTCTGTCATCCCCGTGGAGCCATGGAGGCATGATGATTGCGGGTCGTTTTGCGATCATCATGATGCAATGGCGGAAACGGGGATCCAGTGTCACTGTATTGCTCCCAGTCACCATATTTCGGGATTGCGGCAACGCCGGGCATGCTGCAACAGAAAATCAAAAACTTGCCAGCATGGGTGGGAAGCATTATCATTATTAAACGATGAGAGTTTTTGCTGAAAATTATGCATTGGTTTGTGCGTCTTTCATGGCGCCGACCCCACTCCGGATTAAATATTCCGTTCATCAATATTCGGCAGGGAGGATGACTATGTATTTCAAACAATTCGTAGCAGAGGGCCTTGGATGCCTTTCCTACCTGATCGGCTGCCCCATGGCCAGGGTCGCCTGCGTAGTGGATCCCAGGCGCGACATGCAAGTGTACCTGGACGTGGCCCGGGAAAACGACATGCGCATCACCCATGTTTTTGAAACCCATGTCCATGCGGATCACGTCTCCGGCAACCAGGAAATCAAATCCCGCACCGGGGCGGAAATTTGCTACATGGAAGACACCCCGGTCAAGTTTGAGCACACGGTCTTAACAGAGGGCCAGGAAATGACCTTCGGAAACGCCAAACTCAAGTTCATCAAGACTCCCGGCCATACGCCCCACGCCATGTCCATTCTGGTGACCGATCTTTCCCGGGGCGAAGATCCCTGGCTGGTTTTGACCGGCGACTGCATGTTCGTGGGAGACGTGGGCAGGCCTGACCTGGCGGGGAATGAACTCATCGACGAGCAGGTGCAAAACCTTTACAACTCCTTGTACAATAAGTTGGGCATGATGCCGGACAGCCTGGAGGTTTTTCCGGCCCACGGAGAAGGCTCCCTGTGCGGCCGGGGCATGAGCTCCAAGTCAAGCTCCACCATTGGTTTTGAAAAGCGGAGCAATGAACTTTTGCGTATGGCCGAGCCGGATTTCAAAAAGGAAATGTCCGGGACCTTCCCGGAGCGGCCCAAGAGCTTCTCCCATATCATCAACACCAACATGGAGGGCGTCCCCTTGCTGGACCGGTGCCCTGTGGTAAAAGACCTGTCCCCGGCTCAGGTGGAGCACTTCATGAAGCAGGGCGCACTGGTGCTGGACGCCAGGGACACGGCCTCCTTCGGAGGGGTGCATATTCCCGGCAGCATCAATATCGGCCTGAAAAAGCAAACCGCCAACTGGATCGGCATGGTCATCGATCCCAAGGCGGATCTCATCCTTGTAGTTCCGGACGAAAAAGCCTACCATGACATGGAAATTCAGTTGCATCGCATAGGTTACGACCGGATTATAGGCTATTTGTACGGAGGCATTACCGCGTGGCAGGAAGAGGGCCTGCCAATCACCCAATTATGGCAGATTTCGCCGGAAAAGTTGAAAAACAAACTGGCGAAGGGTCAGCCAAAATACTTTTTTGACGTTCGCACCCCGGCCGAATGGGCCGGCGGACACATCCAGTACGCGGACCATTTACCCATCACCCAGTTATTGAAGTCGCCCCCGGACATTCCCAAGGACGAAGAGGTGATTGTCACCTGCGCCGTGGGATACCGGGGCAACATCGCCGCCAGCTTTTTACAAAGCCAGGGCTTCGAGCATGTTCACAGTCTTGCCGGAGGCATGAAAGCCTGGATCAATGCAGGCTATCCGGTAACCTGACGCCGCAGGTTTCATAACAAGTTGCCTTGGGGCGGGTAATAAAAAGGCGCATGCGTCTGAGGGCGTATGAGATTTTGGGGAGCGTGAACTTATCTCCGGTACGGCAGTTCAATAAACCGGGTGTGCGGTTTGAGATAAGCATCGCGCCCCCGCACAATCGGCGTTGATATTACTTGAAGACGGTAACTTGGTATCATGACGTGTTCCCCCGTGGGTTGGCTGAATAATTTTCGTATTCAGGGAGGACGTATGACTTGGCTATTTAAACCCTTTTTCCTTTTCAGGAGCGGAGGCGCCGCATCGCCGGTTCGGCCGCTCCTTGCAGCGGGGCTCATCGCCCTGCTGGCCTTTTCCGCGGGTTGCGCCCGCTCCCAATGGGAAAACCGCTACGACTACGACAACATAGTCAGCAGGATAAACATTCAAAGCCCGGCGCCGGAGCAAAACACGCCGCCAGCGGCCAAGGATCTGGGCAAAATCACCCTGGCCGAGGCCATCAAAACGGCCTTGGAGAACAATCCGGACACCGACATGGCCCTGGCCCGTATTCGCCAGTCCGAGGCCATGATCGATCAGGCCAAGGCCGCCTATTGGCCCGTGCTTTCCCTGTACGGATCCTATTCCCAGGGAGACGCGCCTTCCGGCTATTTGTTTTCCACCATCGATCAGCGTTTGCTTCCTCCCAATACCAACTTTAACGACCCCGGATGGTTCGAGAATTACGAGATCGGCGCCAAGGTGGGCGTCAACCTGTTTAACGGCGGCCGCGACTGGCTTAACCGCCACATGGCCGAAACCGGGCTGGCTATCAGTCAGCTGGATAGCCGGGCCATCAATAACGGACTGGTCTCGTCGGTCATCAGCGCGTGGTACGACTGCCTGGCGGCCGGGGACTTTATCGAGATCGCCAAAGAATCGGTGTCCACCGTGGAGGCAGAGTTGAGGCTCATGCAGGTGCGGTACGACGCGGGCGGCGCCCTCAAGTCCGACGTGCTTTCCCTGGACGTCCGTCTGGCCCAGGCCAGGGAAGAGCTGGTGCGCGCCCAAAGCAACCGCAGCCTGGCCCTGGCCGCCCTGGCCAACCTCATGGGCCTGAACCCGGACGCCCAGTTTGAGCTGGACGCCCAGACCGCCGTGAATCCGGACCTGCCGCCGGACTATTCCGCCGGCTCGATCCTGGCTTTGGCCAAGCGCCCGGAGCTTAAGCAGGCCCGGCTCGCCGTAATCAAATCCGCCATGGGCGTGGACATGGCCAAAAGCCATTATCTGCCCACGGCCGACGCGCAGTTGAAATATTATATGGACGACCCGGACGCCTCTTTTGACTCGGATCGCGACAACTGGACCGCCGGAGTCATCATCAACTGGAACGCTTTCACCGGCGGCAGGACTTCCTCCGCAATCAGGAAGGCGAAAAACGTGCAGGACGAAATGCTGGCCGCAGACCGGAAAGCCGCGCAAAACGTGCTGTTGGACGTTAAGACGGCGTATTTAAACCTGGATTCCGCCAGGGCGAGAAATGTCGTGGCGGCCGCGGCCGTGGAGCAAGCCCGGGAATCCCTGCGTTTGGTGAAAAAGCAATACGAAGGAGGCTCGGTGACGGTCACCCGGTATCTGGACGCGGAGCTGGCGTTCAACAGCGCCCGCATCCGGTCGTCTTCCGCCGTGTTCGACCGTGAAAAAGCAGCGGCCTCCGTCGGCCGCGCCTTGGGCTTATGGGCTTCCCTGGAGGGTGAATAAAATGAGTAGTCAGTCAAAAGCGAAAAAAATCATCGGACCTGTCATCGGCTTGGCTGTGCTGGTTTTGCTCATGTTGTACATGACCGGCGTGTTCGCCGGAGGAAAAATTCCTCCCGGCGGGGTGGACGCCAAGGTCTCCGAACCGGCGCCCGAAGCAACGGCGACCGTGTCCGTGGAGGATATCATCGAATATTACGAGGCCGTGGGAACGGTTCGGCCCCGGACCGAAACCCGGATAGAAGCCCAGGCCACCGGGCGCATTCTGCAATACAACGTAAGCCCCGGCGCCCAGGTGGACAAGGGCCAGGTGCTCATCCAACTGGACAGCGACCAATTGAACGCTCAGGTGGAGGAAGCGGCCCAAGGCCTGGTTTCGGCCCGGGCCATGCACGAGCAGGCCAAGCAGGCTTTGGAGCAGGCCAAGGCGGCCTTTGACGAAGCGGCTAAAGCCTATCAGCGCGTCAAAACCTACTTCGCCTCCGAAGCCGCCACACAGCAGCAATTGGAGCAGGCCGAATCCGCCTATCTCCAGGCGCAAGCCGGAGTAAGGCAGGCTGAGGACGGGGTCAAGGCGGCCAGAGCCGGCGTGGCCAGGGCGCAAAAGGTGGTGGATCAGCGCATGATCGCCAAGGGCTACACCACCATTACAGCGCCCACCGACGGCGAGGTGGTCAAAAGGCTGGCGGAAAAGGGAGACCTGGCGTGGCCGGGCAAGCCCTTGCTGGTCATCCAGACCCGCAGCCAGCTTAGGCTGGAAGCGGTGGTCCGGGAAGGGCTCATCAGCCGGGTGCGCATTGGAACGCCTTTGGAAATCGCCATCGACTCCATGGATTTGATTATTGAAGGAACGGTGGAGGAAATCGTGCCTTCGGCCGATTCGGTCACCCGCACCTTTTTGGTCAAGGTGGACCTGCCCCAAACCCAGGGCATGTTCCCCGGCATGTTCGGCAGGCTGATGATTCCCGCATCCACCCGATCCGTGGTGGCGGTCCCCAAATCCGCCATTGAACGGACCGGCCAGCTTGAGATGGTCACGGTCCGGGAAGGCGGAATCTGGAAAAAGGTCTTCGTCAAGACGGGAAAGCCTTTGGGCGGCGGCAAGGTGGAGGTGTTGTCCGGCCTGGAAGGCGGCGAAACCGTAGGAGTCAGGGGGGGAGAAAATGGCTGATCAGGACCGCGCGCCCGGCGGATTCATTACTGGGGTGGTCCGCCTGTTTTTGGAATCCAAGCTGCCCATATTGTTCATCCTGTTCGCTATTGGCATGGGAGCGGCCAGCATTTACGTCACCCCCCGCGAGGAGGAGCCGCAAATCGTGGTGCCCCTGGCGGACGTGTACGTCCAGGCCCCCGGCGCCAGCGCCGAGGAAGTGGAAAAGCTGGTGGCAACGCCCCTGGAACGGCTGTTGTGGCAGATAGACGGCGTGGAATACGTGTATTCCACCTCCCACCGCGACATGGCCGTGGTCACGGTCCGGTTTTATGTGGGCGAGGACCGGGAGCGATCCATCGTCAAGCTTCATAACAAAATAATGATGAATCAGGATCAGGCGCCGCCCATTGTCAAAGGCTGGGTGGTCAAGCCGGTGGAAATCGACGACGTGCCCATCGTCAACCTGACCCTGTATTCGGATAAATACGACGACCACGCCCTCACCCGTATCGGCCAGGAAGTCCTGGCGCGCCTCTCCGAAGTGGAGGACATTTCCCGCACGTCCATTGTGGGCGGCCGCAAGCGCGAGGTGCGGGTGGAATTGCTGCCCGACCGCATGAACGGCCTGGGCGTGAGCATGCTGGAGGTGGGGCGGACCCTGGCCGGAACCGATGCGTCCGTCACAGCCGGATCCTTCTCACGCGCCAACAAGGATATCACCGTCACGGCGGACGGATTCGTGTGCTGCGCCCGGGACGTGGAAAATCTGGTGGTGGGCGTCCACGGCGATCGCCCCGTATACATGCGGGACATCGCCAGGGTCATTGACGGGCCGGAGGAGGCTTTTTCGTACTCCCGGTTCGGCTATTCCCAGCATTATCGCCAGGAAAACGGCCTGGACGGCGAGCCTGTTGAATACCCGGCGGTCACCCTGGCCCTGGCCAAGAAAAAAGGCGTCAACGCCGTTAACGTGGCCCAAAACATCCACAAAAAAATGGAGGAGCTGAAAAAGGACGTGATCCCCCCCGACGTCCACGTCATAACCGCCCGGGACTACGGCCAGACCGCCCAAACCAAGGTGGACGACCTTTTAAGCTCTCTCTTTTTCGCCATCCTCACCGTGGTGGCGCTTCTCATCTTTACCCTGGGCTGGCGGGAAGCCATGGTGGTGGCTCTGGCCGTGCCCATCAGCTTCGCCCTGGCCCTGTTCGTCAATATGATGATGGGCTATACCATCAACCGGGTGACCCTGTTCGCCCTGATTCTTTCCCTGGGCCTGGTTGTGGACGACCCCATCACCAATGTGGACAACATCCAGCGCCATATCGGCATGGGCAAATTGAAGCCCAAGGGCGCCACCCTGTTCGCCGTGAACGAGGTGCTGCCTCCGGTCATCATGTCCACCCTGGCCATCATCGTGTCGTTTACGCCCATGTTTTTCATCACGGGCATGATGGGGCCGTATATGTCCCCCATGGCCGCCAACGTGCCCCTGACCGTTATATTCTCCACGGTCTGCGCGCTTACCATTGTGCCGTGGTTCACCTTTACTTTGCTTAAGAAAAGCGGGGTTCCCAAGGAAGCCGGCCAGGACGTCACCCCGGCCTGGATAAGAAAAGGCTACGCCTGGGTGATTCGGCCGTTTTTGGACTCAGGCCTGCGGCGCATCCTCCTGGGCCTGGTGGTGGTCGGGCTGCTGATTTTTTCCGCCTCTTTGGCTTTGTTCCGCCACGTGCCTTTGAAAATGCTGCCTTTCGACAACAAAAACGAATTCCAGATTATCCTGGACATGCCGGAGGGAACGCCCCTGGAAGCCACGGACCGCGCGGTCCGCGCCTTTGAAGAATACCTCCGGGGCGTGTCGGAAGTGACCAACACCATTTCCTACGTAGGCGAGCCTTCCCCCATGGACTTCAACGGCATGGTGCGCCACTATTATTTGCGCAAGGGCGGAAACCTGGCCGACATCCGGGTCAACCTGTACGACAAGGTCAGGCGTCAGGAACAAAGCCATGCCATCGTATTGAGGCTCCGGCAGGACCTCCAGGCCATCGCCGATCAGCACGGCGTTGACATGAAAATCGTGGAAGTCCCGCCCGGGCCTCCGGTCATCTCCACTGTGGTTGCGGAAATCTACGGCTCTCCGCATATGCAGTACCAGGATCTCATTGACGGCGCCGCTCATGTAGAGGAAATTTTCCGGCATGAAGATTTTGTGGTGGACATAGACGATACCACGGAAACGCCCCGGGATCGCCTGGACTTTGTGCTGGATAAGGAAAAAGCCGCCCTTCACGGGGTGACTACCGAAATGATCGCCCAAACCCTGCGTATGGCGGTGGGCGGCGCCAGCCCGGCCACGGTGCACGCTCCGGGGGAACGCCAGTTCCTGCCCGTGACGGTCATCCTGCCCCGGGCTCAACGGTCCAGCGCCCAGGGATTGTCGCAAATTCCCGTCAAGACCGCCGCCGGCAAGATGGTTGCTCTGGGCGAGTTGGGCGCCTTCCGGAAAATCCCGGTGGATCAGCCCATTTACCATAAAAATTTAAAGCCCGTGGTTTACGTGTTCGGCGAAATGGCAGGCAGGGCGCCCGGCGAGGCCATCCTGGATATGCAATCCCGCTTAAAGGATAATCCGCCTCCTCCGGGCATCGAGGTGGATTGGGCCGGAGAAGGGGAATGGAAAATCACCCTGAGCGTGTTCCGGGATATGGGACTAGCATATCTGGCGGCCTTTGCAGGCATTTACGTGCTGCTGGTCATCCAGATGAACTCCTTTTTCATGCCCGTGTTGATCCTCATGGCCATTCCGCTGACATTCATCGGCATCATGCCGGGATTCTGGCTGTTTAACCTGTTTTTCGCGCCGCCTGTGGCGGCCTTTGAAAACCCGGTGTTTTTCACGGCCACAAGCATGATCGGCATGATCGCCCTGGGCGGCATTGTCATCAGGAATTCGCTGGTGCTCATCGAGTTTATCCAACAGGCCCTTAAAGAAGGCATGGGCCTGAAAGACGCCATCCTGCAAAGCGGCGCGGTCCGGCTGCGGCCCATCATCCTGACAGCCGCAACCACGGCCCTGGGCGCCTGGCCCATCACCCTGGATCCCATATTCTCGGGACTGGCCTGGGCCTTGATCTTCGGCTTGTTTGCGTCCACGGCCTTTACCCTACTGGTGGTGCCGGTCACCTACTTTGCATTGAACAAAAACAAGGCCTGATTGAACAGGCCAATTTGAATACCCCAAAAAACCTCCCCGGAATAACCTCCAGGGAGGTTTTTTTTTGTTGCAATGTCTTTCCTCCCCGTAGGGGCGCCGCTTGCCGCGTTCTTTGGTTGGGTGGCCCAGGCAACGGTAGTATGTTGCCTGGGTTTGGTTAGCAACAGAAGGAGCGGCCTGTGAAGATGATGGAAATCGGGGATGGTCGGCGGGCGTATAGAGTTGGTTGAAAACCTGCGTTTGTTCTTGGCTTTGGGTGAACCATCCGTCCTTACCAATTTCCCGGATTCCATGGCTCGCAAGGTTTTACTACTTGTCGCATTGCGACCCCGGCACGATACTGCTGTGCCGGGGCTACCCATAGATAAGGACTCGGCTTCGAGCCTATCGATTGGTTAAAGCAATGCAGGCGCACAGCTTGCTGTGTTTTTTTAGGGTGGCCCAGACAGTGTAGTTTACTGTCTGGCTTGCTTTAGCAACACAAGGTGCCACCGGGACTGATAATTGGAATTGGGGATGGCCGGCGGGCGAACAGCGCGGGTTGAAAACCTGCTTTTTTTGTTTGATTTTGGATGCGGCGCTCGTGTTCACCGAATTTTTTGGACTCCTTGCTCTGCATGGTTTTACTGCATGTCGCGCTGAAACTCAGCACTCCCAAAAGGGGAACCCGGCGTCATTCTGACAAAATCGCCGAGAGAATGGATGCAACCCGGATTCATGTAAAAGCAAGGACCCTGGATTCCTGCGTCCAAGCGCAAAGGCCCGGGAGGCTGAAACACCTCCCGGGCCGGGTTTGTTGTAAGGTGTTTTTTACGCCGTCCTGATTATCCCAGGATGGCTTTCAGGTCGTCGTCCGGGGTGGAAATGGGCATGATGTTGAAGTTCTTCACCAGCACGTCCAGGACGTTGGGGGTGATGAACGCAGGCAGGGTCGGCCCGAGGCGAATGTCCTTGATTCCCAGGAACAGCAGGGTCAGGAGGATGGACACGGCCTTTTGCTCGTACCAGGACAAAATCATGGACAGGGGCAGGTCGTTGACTCCGCATTCAAAGGCGTTGGCCAGGGCCACGGCGATCTGGATGGCCGAGTAGGCGTCGTTGCACTGTCCCACGTCCAAAAGTCTGGGGATGCCCCCGATGTCGCCCAGTTCTTTGTCGAAAAACCGGAACTTGCCGCAGGCCAGGGTCAGGACCACGCAGTCCGAGGGGACTTTTTCCACGAACTCGGTGTAGTAGTTCCGGCCGGGCTTGGCGCCGTCGCAGCCGGCCACCAGAAAGAAATGCCGGAGGGCCTTGCCCTTGACCGCCTCGATTACCTTGTCGGCCACGCCCAGGACTGCATTGCGGCCGAATCCCACCAGAACTTCCTTGCCGGGAGCGTCTTCTGTAAAGCCGGGCAGGGCCAGGGCTTTTTCAATGACCGGGGTGAAGTCGCCGTCGGCAATGTGCTGCACGCCGGGCCATTCCACTACGCCGCTGGTGAAAATGGCGCCTTCGTATTCTTCCTTGGGCTTTTGGATGCAGTTGGTGGTCATGAGGATCGCGCCCGGAAAGGCTGCGAACTCCTTTTTCTGGTTCTGCCAGGCGGTGCCGTAATGGCCGTAAAAGTGGCCGTATTTTTTCAGTTCCGGATACCCGTGACAAGGCAGCATTTCGCCATGGGTGTAAACGTTAATCCCTTTGCCTTCGGTCTGCTTCAAGACGGCTTCCAGGTCTTTGAGGTCGTGGCCGGAAACCAGGATGGCCTTGCCCGCCTTGACGCCCAGAGGCACGGGAGTGGGAACCGGGTGTCCGTAGGTTCCGGTGTTGCCCGCGTCCAGGAGTTCCATGGCCCTGAGGTTAACCTCTCCGCATTTGAGCACCAGCCCGACCCATTCGTCCAGGCCCAGGTCCTCATTCAGGGGAGCGGTCAGGGCTTCGTACAAGAAGGCGTAAACTTCGGGATCGCTCTGGCCCAGGATTTCGGCGTGATCCATATAGGCCGCAACCCCTTTAAGCCCAAAAAGCAGAATGTGCTGCAGGGAGAGGATGTCCGGGTTGACGTCCGGCTCGGACTTGAGGCCCACTTGCGGGGCCTGAACCAGCATCTCGTCTAAGGTGGAGCCGGGGACGAAGGCCGCCGGGCCGTCCAGGGTCACGCCCAGCTTTTCCTTGCAGGCGTCGCGCAATGCCACGGTTTTGCGGACCCATTCAGCCAAATTGTCTTTGTCAAAATTCACGTTGGTCAGGGTGGAAAACAGGGCCTTGGAGGTGAACACGTCAATTTCCTTGTCCACGATACCCTGTTTCCGGGCTTCCAGGGCGTATTGGGCCAGGCCGCGCAGGGCGTAGACCAAAAGATCCTGCATGTCGGCAACCTCGGGCTGCTTGCCGCAAACGCCTATGGCATCGCATCCGGTTCCTTTCGCCGCTTGTTCGCATTGGTAACAAAACATGTTGGGGCCTCCTTTGTTGTGTGAGTTGTCCTGCGTAATATTGCGCGTAATCTTCTTTATTGAGCGTACATCGAAAGGGCTTTTTGCCTGCCCGTTTCAGTTTTGAAAACCTTGTTGATGAGTTTGGCCAGGTGCTCCTTGTCAAAATCCGGGTACACGTCCGGGATGTTCACCAGCCAGTCCGAATCCCACAGGATGCGGAACTCCGGAGTGTCCATGCCTCTGACCGTGTGGTGGTTGGCGATGATGTCGCACACATGGTCAACGGTTTCCTTATCCATGCCCAAACCTTCCATGATGGGCCGGGCGATGGGCGGGCCTTCAATCTCCTGAAAGCGGCCCCGGTTGCTGCCGTGCTTTTTTTCCGCTTCCTGAATGCCGATATCGTGAAGCACCGCGGCGGAAAGCACCACCTTGGGGTCGCCTTCTTCCGTCTTGATCAGGTCCTGGGCGTGACCTAAAACTTCCAAGGCGTGGTTGATGCGTTTTTCATCCTTGCCGAACTGCATTTTCATGGCGTCCACCAGTTGATCCACCAGGGAGGCGCCGCCTTCTCCCTCGCCCATTTTCTCTTTGGGATCGTAGCCCAGGCATTCCTTGGCGTGCTCGCACCACAGGGCGCAGCCCAGGTTGAGCTTGGGGTTTTTGACCATATGCTGGCACTTGGGGCATCTGCGGCGGGCGTCATCGCGGAAAAACTCAATTTCGTGGCCGCAATTGCCGCACGGAATTTCAAAAACATCGTCTGCGGACCAAAACATGGTGTCTTGTCCGGGGCACATTGTTCTTCCCATTATTCCCTCCTATTCCAGCGGATCCAAAAATCCGCAAACCGTTCGTTTTCCAGGCCGTGATCCAAATAATCCCTGACGATCTTGTCGATCACGGGCATGGCGTCCCGGGGGCTGGTGAACTCGCCCACAACCCTCGCCAGGTGGGGATGGCGGCCTAACTTGCCGCCGGCCAGCAGCCTGCCGCCATTTTCTTCAAGGCGGATGCATCCGGCCGGGCAGGCCTGGGAGCAGTTGAAGCATCCCTGGCAGGCGGCCGGATCATGCACCGGGCGGTCGTCCCTCATTGCGATGGCGTGATCCGGGCAGGACTCGGCGCAATCGCCGCAGCCCACGCATTCGTCCAGGTTAAATTCAGGCCGTGCGTATCCTACAATGGCCAGGTCCGATATCTGGGGCCGGCTGCAACCGTTGGGGCAGCCCGAAACCGACACTTTGACCTTGTTATGAAACTTGATCGTGTCGGCCTTGACCTTTTGCCGCAGCTTCTCCGAAATCCCGGCGGCCTCGGCCCAATCTTTGACGGCCAGAGTCCATTCCTCCGTGTCGATCAAAGGATTTTGGCAGCCCGCCAAGGCGTTATGGCAGGCGTTGAAAACCAGCATGGGAACCCCGGCCTCGTTCTTCGCGGGCATCTTGCCTTTCAGGGAATCCATGGATTTGCCGGACATCAAGGCCTTGAACCGTTGCTCCGCCGCCTGGTAGTCGCCCAAGGAGACCGCGGCTCCGCCTTTATCCCGCACGGCTTGCTCCACCTTGCCGCGAACCATGGGGCGCACCACAAGGGGTACGGATTTCAGGGCCTGTTCAGCCTCCCTATCCCAGGGCAGGCCGCCCTGCGCGTCTTTTCCGGCGAATAATTTCATCAGCTTAGCTTTCCGTCCTTATCCAGGGTTCCTTCCATCAACACGTCGCCGTTCCGCCCGATCTGGATCAGCCCGATGGGCATATCCACGCCGGCCTTTTCCACGGCCTTCTGGGCGGCGTACACAAAGCCCTTGCAGCAGGGCACGTCCATAAACATGACGGTCAGGGACTTGGGCTTGGCGCCAGCCAATATCTGGGCCAGCTTGTCAATATGGGCCTGCAGGTCGTCCAGCTTGGGGCAGCCCATGGCGATGGCCTTGCCCGGCAGCACTTTCTGATGCAGCGCCGGGTTGGACGCCGCCGCGCAGTCCGCCAGCAGGACCAGGTCGGCGCCTTTTAAAAAGGGCGTATTGGGCCCCATCAACTGCAGCTTGACGGGCCAGTGGCCCAGGGTGGATGCTCCGGCTTCCCCGGGATCTCCCTGGGGGGGCATGGTCATGATCATGGCCTGGGAGGAAGGGCAGCCGAATCCGGCGGCCGGCTTGGGCGCGTCGCTCTTCATCCTGGCCATTCTTTCGTGCACGGCTTCCTCGTCAAACTCGGGGGCCTCCCGTTCGATGAGGTGCAAAGCGTCCTGGGGGCATTCGCCCAGGCAGGCGCCCAGGCCGTCGCACAGGATGTCCCCGACAAGCTTGGCCTTGCCGTCAACGATTTCCAGGGCCCCCTCCGCACAGGAGAGAATGCACTGTCCGCAGCCGTCGCATTTTTCCTCGTCGATCTCGATGATTTTTCTAAGAGCCATGGTTTGCCTCCTGTATTTGCTTGGCCGATATTTTCGGCCGTCCTTTTTTTTATGTCCGGGGGATTGCATTCCGTCCCCGATGTTGACTCCGGTTATAGGACGGAAACAGCGAGCGGTCCTTGACCTGAGTCAAGAATAAGAATTTTTTTGAATATTTTTTGGTTGGAGCTGATTTTCTATTCGAAGCAAGATACATACCATGTGATTCGTGGGCATGTACGGGATATAAATGGGCAAATTGGTCCGACCAGTAACCCAGTAGACCAGTTGGCGTTGGATTGTGAATTTGCTCGTGAAGAAAAAACAGGCGTCCGGGCAAAGCCCGGCGCCTGGTTAAATTCCATTCAGGCCGGGGAGGCCATTGGGAGGATATCAGTTGATCTCGATTTTCCTGGTTTTTTCCTCCTCAGTCTTGGGAAGGACAATTTTCAGCACGCCGTCGGCGGTTTCGGCCTTAACACCGGCCAGATCCACGCCGTTGGGAACCCGCAGGCTGCGGGAAAAGCTGCCGTAGCTGCGCTCCATCACGTGGTATGTATCGGTTTCCTCTTTCTTCTCCTGCCTTTTTTCACCCTTGATGGTGAGCAGGCCCTCGCTGAGGCTGATGTCGATGTCTTCCTTGGCCAGGCCCGGGATTTCCGCCGTCACGACGTACTCCCCTTCGTTTTCCGCAACGTCCAGAGAGGGGATCCATTCCCTGTCTCTGGCAAGCCCTAAGCCGAAGTCTTCGAACATGCGATCGAACAGGTCCCAGGCGGGACGAGCCAACAGTCCTTGCCTACGAAGTTCAGGTAAATATTCGTTCATAATCGCACCTCCTTTAAGAATTATATCAAGCGGTTAACACCGCCTTTCCGTAACTTTAAAATAATCATTTCCAAAAGGCAGTCAAGGAGGCTGCGCAGCAAATTTTGGTTTTTGAGACGCCGAAAACAGCCTTATATCGGCCCCGGATCGGCCAGTTTGTGGGTGAAAAAGATGGTGTACAACACGGCTATGTAGCCGCCCACGGCGGCGAAAGCCAGCATGGGATGCAAATGGCCGATGGGCGCCAGCCCGATAACCACAAACCAATGCCAACCGATGAGGGTTTTGGAGTTCAGGCTGATGGGAAAGTCGTAATACCTGGCAATGACCGCCAGCCCGCACAAATTCCAGCCGTACAGGGAGGCGAAGGCATGGAGGCGAAGCAGCCATCTGTATTTTTCGGTGGCGTATCCCGGGCCTATCTCCAGGAAGATGTAGGCGATGCCCGTGACGGCCGTGAACAAAAGAAATCCCAGGCCGGAGGTCAGGAATTGCTTCTGCTGCTGGGGCAGGCCCAACTTCATGTGGATGCCCAGAATCATGATAACGGCGGCGAAGAGGCACAGGGTCACCACCACCTGCCAGGCGAGCTGCTCGAATATGATGAAGATGAAAAAAATGATCACGCCCAGGTTGATGGCCCAGAAACCCAATTCCTTCAAAGGCCCGGAGGCGCCTTTGTCGCTTTTTTCCATGTAGGAGAAAATGAGCGACATGGTGATGAGGGAGGAGGGAAAGCTGAATCCCAAGAAAAAAACGTTCAAGGTCAGCTTGGGCAGATAAATCCAGTGCATGAATTGGTTGTTCAGGATGACGGCCGTGGAGATGAACAGGCCCATGGACAGGCACAGGAGCGAAGCCTGATGGAACTTGGCGGAGACCGGCTCGTTT
The DNA here is from genome assembly GCF_900142135.1 of Desulfatibacillum alkenivorans DSM 16219. Lineage (GTDB taxonomy): Bacteria > Desulfobacterota > Desulfobacteria > Desulfobacterales > Desulfatibacillaceae > Desulfatibacillum > Desulfatibacillum alkenivorans. Next base: position 258,637 of record NZ_FQZU01000002.1, read on the forward strand.
TTTCGGACGAATCCCCATGGAAATACGGTGAATCTTTCCATGCGGATGCTTTCCACGATTCCGGCCATGATGACCGATACGATCATGGCTGTGATGTACATCTCCAGAAAAGCAAGGATAGCGTATCCGATTCCCAGGATCAAAAAGCACGTGGTCCGGAGCGTCAGGCATCTTTTTTCTTCGCTGAAAAGCAGGATGATGGTTCCGCCGCTGCACAGGTTGAAAAGGAAAATGTGCAGCCTTTCAAAACTATGGGCCGAGGTTACGAAATAGTCCAGGTATCCGAAGGCCAGGGCCAGGGACATGAGGCTTGCAAAAAAGATTTTCAGTCCGGAACTCATATTTTCCTCTATCTTTTCAAGGAGGCGTTCGTTCTGTTTTATATCTGTCAGCTTCCAAAAAGACACTGGGGCCCCGTTTCCGAGAGTGCGTCATGATGATTGCATAAAAAAACCGCAATCATCCCGCCGCCTCTCTCCACGGGGATGACGGAGTGCAGAGGCCTCCGTACTCAAAGGATCTTGGATGTTTTTCTCTTGTCATGACAGAAGAGCGGCAAGCGCCCTCCAATCTTTCAACAAGCTCAAAAGATCGTCATCCCGGCAAGGGCGATCCGCTTTTCAGGATCGTCCCGCAAGCCGGGACCCAGCGTCCTTGGGAACTACCTCGGAACATGGTTGCTTGTTCGAACTCGACTTGGCATTATCTCTCCTCATCCTGATCCAAAGACTCTCCGGTTTTGCCGAGCATATGGCGCAGGGCGGCTTCCAGGCCGGGATACCGGAAATCATAGCCCGAGCCCGCCAGCTTGTCCGCGCTCACCCGCGCGCTGGCAAGCACCACTTCCCGGCCCTTCTCCCCAAAGACCGCGTCCACAGCAAAGGCCGGAACCGGAAAGAACGCAGGACGCTTGAGCACGCCGGCCAGGGTCCTGGTGAATTCCAGGTTGGCGACCGGCTGCGGCCCCACGATGTTCACCGGGCCCTCCACGGCATCGTTGCACACCAAATGAAACAGGGCGCCCACGGCGTCGTCTATGCCGAGCCAGCTAAGATATTGCCTGCCGCTTCCCACCTTGCCGCCCAGGCCCATCCGGAAAAGGGGCAGGAACTCCGCCAAGGCGCCTCCCTGAGGGGATAAAACCACGCCGATCCGGCCCAAAACGGTGCGGATGCCAGCGTCCGCAGCCGGCTGAGCCGCCTTTTCCCAGCGGTCGCACACCTCGGATATGAACAAAGCGCCCGGGCCGTCCGCTTCCGAAACAAGGCGGTCGCCCGTATCCCCGTAAAACCCGATGGCCGAAGCGCTTAAAAACACCTTGGGCTTGGGATTCATGGCTGCGGCGGCCCGGGCCAAAAGTCCGGTTCCAAGCTCCCGGCTGTCGATGATCAGGCGTTTTTTCTTGTTGGTCCACAACCCCTGGCCGATGTTGTCTCCGGCCAGATGAATAATGGCGTCCGCCCCGTCCAGATCCCGGGGATTCAACTTGACGCGGACCGGATCCCAGAAGATTTCATCCTCGTTAACGGGCTGGCGGCGAACCAGCTTTTTGACCTTATGCCCGCCCGTGGTGAGAAAGGGAACCAGAGTCCTGCCGATCATGCCCGAAGCGCCGGATATGACGATGGTCATGGGCTTGGCGGCGAGCTTTTTATGCAAGGCCACGTCCTGAAGCACGGTTTCGTGCCGCCACGTGAACATGGTTTCCAACTCCCTGGCGGCCCACCATCCGGCCGCCGGCCCGGACACAAAGGAAAAAGGCAGGCGGTATTCCACATTGTCTTCGTAAATGCAGTCGCCGTTGTTTTTATGAAAGCGGTGCTTGTGAATCCATTGGGAGAACGGTCCGCTCACCTGCCGGTCCGCAAAAAAGCGGTTCTCCTCCAGGGCGAAATGCTCGCTGCGCCATTTATAGGCGATTGGGCCGGTTTTCAAACGGAGCGTAACCTTGGTTCCCACCTCCAAAAGACCGGTCTTCTCCAGCACGGCCATGTCCGTCCAGGGCGGAGTCAAACGCTCCAGGGCGCCGGGCCTGGCATGCCAGGCAAAGACTTCCTCCACCGAAGCGGGAATGCGGGATTTCTTAACAAATACGGTATTGGGCATAATTTGGATTGCACCTTTTATTTAATTTGCAGCGAAAAACGGTTTCTTAACGGCTGCGTGCATTGTCATTTTTTTACATGGTCCATGATTGTGCATCAAACGGCATTTTTATCACATAACACAATGTAATCTGATTATCATCGTCTGGCAAGGGGTTGGAGGGTGATGATTGTTCCCAACCAGCTAAAGAGCCCACTGCAAACAGCCTCCCATAGCGCTATCTTACCACGCAATTTGACATGGCATTGGGTTGGATTTATATTTTTGATATATTTTTGATATATTTTTTATATCATTTTGATATAATTCTATTGACACCATGACAAACAAAACATATTTTATACACGGAGGAATTTGCGAAGGGGGATTAAAGGAGTTCCAAAGATGGAAAATCAAAAAAAGCGCGTCATGTTCACCTTTGACGAGGCCAGCCTTAAAAGCCTGCAAAAACTAAAAGAGGACGGAGGCTTTCCCTCCATGGCGGAAGCGGTCAGACGCTCGCTGCAAATCAACAAGGCCCTTAGGGAGCAAAGCGCCAAGGGTTTTACGGAGATCGTGGTGAAAAATCCGTCCACCGGCGAAGAACGGGTAATGGTGATCCCTGAGTTGACTAATGGGAGCTAAATGATGACAGAAGAGGGAACCGGGCGGGACTCTTTGGAAGCCATTGACGGAGGCGAGATCGTCGCCGGTGAGCCGTTTGAAGAAAGCGCCGTTCCCATTTCAGGTGCGGAGGAGCCCTTCTACCTCGAAGCCGGGGAAGTAACCGACCTGGATGTTCATCAATTTACATTCAATAAAGTTGCGCATGAGGCCAAGACCGCACGAATATTGGCGATAATAATTGTCATCATATTTGGAGTCAGTTTTTTTGTGCATTACTTGGCGATGTTCGTTGCCTTGCTATTGGATTGCGACCAAAAAGTCGCCTCTCTTGGGGATTTATTCAATAGTTGGCTGCCTGTCATTTCGGGTTTTGTGGGCGCCTGCGTAACTTACTATTTCACCAAAGACAAATAGTGTTTTCACTCTCGAAAAACTGAAAATACACAATAGGCGGCGTCTTCTACGTTGCGTTTACTCTTCCTTGGCGGCGTTGTTTACGCTGGCAAGGGGATAAAGCAAATGGTCCGCCAGCCAGGACACCACGGGCACAGCCAGGCCGTCTCCGATCAGGTGGTAGGCCTCGTTGTATTTTTGGGGCAATTGATAGTCGTCGGGCAGGCCCATCAGCCGGGCCGCCTCTCGAGTGGAAATCAGGCGGGCGGAAACGTCCTTGCCGTTGACGATCATTAAAATCTGCCGGCTGGACCCGCCCGCCGGAGTGCGCAGGCATCCGCTGATCTGGTCGAACCGCACCTCCGCCCTTTGCACCCGGTTTCCGTCTGAATCCTTGCGGGTTCTTTTGTAGACGGTCCCCACGGTTATTTTTCCTGACTTTTTGACCGCTTCCACCTTGTTGATGTTGGCCTCGGACATCATGGAGAGGATGCGTTTCGTTTCTTCAGGCGTGTACAGGGAGACGCTTTGAGGTGCGTCTTCAATGAGGTCGGCCAGTTCAACCTTTCTCGGTTCGGGCCTGGGCAGATTCCACCAAATCCAATCCTTTTTTGTGGAAGCCGGCAGGGAGTTATACGCCTGCGCCGCCTTGGGCGTGTGCCAGAATCCGTCGGGCCCTTCCCGGCGAAGGGATTCTGGAATGAGCACGGCCTTCTTGCAGGCGACGATAAAGAGCCTGGGACGGGATTGGGGCGTGAAATGGACCGCGTTCATAACCAATGGGCCGAAGCAATATCCCGCACTGCTAAGCGCCTTGGCCAGAACCTTGAAATCCTCCCCCTTGTTGGAGCTTAGGGCGCCCACTACGTTTTCCAGGACAATTACCGGGACGCCCCGGCCCAGGGAGTCCAGTTCTTTCATGAGATCCCAAAACGGCCAGAAGGTTCCGCTGCGCGCGCCTTGAAGCCCTTTTCCGTTCCCAGCCAGGGACAAATCCTGGCACGGAAAGGAGGCCCAGGCCAAATCCGCGTTTTCCTTAAGGTCGGCGGGAGTCGCCTGCGCCACGTCCCGAACATCCACCCTGGGGGCGCCGCCGTGGTTGATTTCGTAAGAGCGTGCTTTTTTTTTGCACCATTCGTTGACGTAGACGCATTTCCATTGAGGCCCCAAGCCAAGGCTTGCCATGCCGCCGCCGGCGAAAAACTCGTAAAATCGGAATTTGTCAGCCATGGGCCTTAGTCCTCAATAAAATCCCGGATGATCGTTTCCAACTGCTCCAAGTCTTTGATCTGGCATTCCCAGATGACGAGAACTTGCCAGCCGTTGCTTTCCAGGGTTTCGATGTTTTTTTTATCCCGCTCCATGTTCCGGTCCAGCTTTTTGTTCCAGTATTCCGTGTTGGATGCAGGCCTGTTGGACGCCGGGCATCCCTGGTGCTGATGCCAGAAACAGCCATGGACGAAGATGATTTTTTTTCGTCCGGGAAAGACAAGATCCGGCTTGCCGGGCAGGTCTTTTCTGTGAAGCCGGTATCGAAATCCCAGTCGAAAGACGGTGCGCCGCACGGTCCATTCAGGCTTGGTGTTTTTGCTCCGCACCTGCTTCATGGTGTGTTTTCGTTGCTTTTTCGTAAGGTTATCTGTCATAAGCTTCTGGAATAAAAGTACATAATTTTTAAAAATTAGTCAAGGAAAGGGCGAGGGGGCGCGCGACTATTCGAATAATTGCCCCCAATTTGGTTGGATTTGGTTTAGGGGCGGGGCTTGCCCTGCCCGGCATGCTCCTCGGGCGTCCCTAAGGCTTTTGAAAATGTCGCTGCCAAAGGCTGAAGATTCACTATCTCGTTGCTTTTTGGCGTTTCTCTTTTTTTCAAAAGGTGTTATGAAGCCATGCTCTTTTGAGGGCCATGGAGGCGGGGCAGGGAGTAAAGAAGTGGCGCAAAACAACATTGTAACAGCCGCTGGGGATCAGCCGGGCAAAGGGGTCGCCCTTGCCTATCTGGCCATATTCGCGGCGGTGGTTTTTTGGGGATTGTCCTTTGTGGCGTCCAAGATCGCTTTGGAAACCATCCCCATATTCACTTTGATTTTCATCCGGTTTTTTCTGGCCGCGCTTTTGTTTACAGGGATCTGGTTGAAGACCGGATTTCCCCGCCTTCTTAAAAAAGATTGGATAAAAATAACCTTATTGTCCTTGTTCGAACCGGGATTGTATTTTTATTGCGAAACCACAGGCCTGAGCCTTACTTCCGCTCCCAAAGCATCCCTGATCATAGCCACGATCCCGGTTTTTGTGCTGGTTGCAGCCGCGATTTTTCTTAAGGAAAAAGCCAGCAGGCTGAACTTCATGGGCGTGGCGGTTTCTTTGGCCGGAATCGGGATTTTGGTGGCCGGAGGCCGTGAGATCCAGTGGTCCCTGTCCGGAGAGATGTTGGGCGACGCCCTGGTTTTCGGCGCCGTGATCGCCGCCAGTATATACATTATCATGGCCAGGGATTTGGGGCTGACCCATTCGGCTTTGACAATCACGGGCCTGCAATCGCTTTTCGCTGCAACTTTATACCTGCCTGCCTTTATTTGGGAATTCCCCCAGGTGAAGTGGGAAGGCCTGACTTCCCATTCCTTGTGGGCTTTGTGCTACTTGGTGATTTTCGCCACGTGTGCGGCTTTTTTCTGCTGGAACTATTCCCTGACGAAAATCCGGGCCTCCTCGGCGTCGGTGTTTTTGAACGGAATTCCCGTGGTCACAGCCCTGGCCGCCTGGGTTTTGTTGAGAGAAAGCCTGAACGCCGCGCAAATGAGCGGCGGCGCGCTCACGCTCATCGGCGTTTATATGGCCAACCTGCGCAGATGAATCGTCCTTAAAAGAGCAAATCCAGGTACCAGGCGATCTCCAACCGGTTTTTGTATTTGATTTTTTGTTGGGCCAGTTCCCCGGCGGTTATTTCCGTCGCCGGATTCCCGATTCTCTGCAGAAAATCCTTTTCCCTGTCCAGGCAAATTGCGGCGTCGTCCACAAAGGTCAGGTTTTCCGACTCGATGTAAGACGAACGCAGGGACAGGTTAAAAGAGCCCACCGCCGCCATTTTGGAGTCGAACAGGTATTCCTTGCTGTGGCAGTAGGGCGCGCCCTTATCGCCGGGCTCTCCGTTGACCGTATAGATTCTCGCCCCTGCGTCCAGCAGGTCCTGCATATTGTTCAAACTGATGAAATAGCCGGCGCTGAAATACAACTGGCTGGAGGTTTCGTACGAGTTGGTCAGGATGCGGACGTCCACGCCCCGTCCGGCGGCGTCCATAATGGCGTCGCACAACAGGCTTTGGGACAGGGAAAGGTACTGGGAGGTGATGTACAGGCTTTTTTCACTGGCCCGAATGCTTTGAATCAGGGCGTACAGGGCGGCGTAATCCTTGTCCCAGGGCTTGCTTTGGACGAACATGGCCTCCTGGCTTCCCGTCACCTGGTTCCGGACGGTCAAGTCCATGGGCGGCCTGACTTCAGGATTGGTGCGGCCAAGCTCCCGGTAGTTATACAGGAAGCCCCCCTGGATCTGATCCACAACCGGGCCTTCCAGATACAGGTCCAGGTCGGTCCACGCGTCAAAATATTGATCCTCCAGGTTGCGCCCTCCCACAATGGCCCTGGCGCCGTCCACAACCAAAATTTTTTCGTGCACTGCGTGGTCCAGCAAGGGCAGGGCGGGCAGGCCGCCCGGGCCTTTGAATATTTCCCGGATGTCCCAGGGCGGGCTCCGGTCCGGTGAAATCACGCCCTTATCCTCCAAAACTCTGGTAAGCCAATGGTCGGGAGGCCCCTTGCGGGCGTTATGCCTTTGGGCCAGATCCTTGGATGAAACCAGGATCAGATTCACGCCCCGTCCCGGGCTCTTGGACAAAAAGTTTTTCACTACGAACTCGCCGGGCTTGTTTGTGGAGAGCTTCTTTTCCGCGCTTTCCAGCCATTTTCCCACAAGCTCATCCAGTTCCAGGCGCAAGGCGCCGGAAGGCGACGTGGGCAGCTGGCTGCCTGCATTGAGGATGATGTTGACCTCCACCCCCTGCTTCGCTTTCTTTAGAAGAAGCTCCATCAGGGCGCCCTGGGCCGCGTCTTTATCAAAGGTGTAGCTTTGGAGATTGATTTGCCGGGTCGCCTGCTCGATCAGCTCCATGCGTTTGGCCAGGGCGGCGGGGCCGTCGGCCAGAACCTGGATGACGTTTCCCGGGGCGAAATTGCTGTCGCCCGCCCTTTCCAGCAGGGTTTTGAATTCCGAAGAGCCGATGGCCGGGAAATCGTCCGGCCTGTGAAACACCACCGTAAATCGCGTCATACCCTGGCCCTGCGCTCCTGCGGAGTCCTCCGCCCGGAGGGGCGTCCAATAGGTTCCGCAGTCGGCCAAGGAGTCCACCAGCAGGCTGCCAGTGTATCGGCCTTCTCCGGAAGGAAGGGTGTGCCGGGGATCGGAACGCAGATAAACGTCCTGAAAAGTCGCCGTATGCCCCATGAGCGCCCGGACCGATTTTATGGAGCAGTTTTCGTTGGGCGAAAACACGGTGCAGGAAAATTTAATCCGGTGGGCGCCCGTATTGGGAACGGCCTTGGGGAGGGAATCGGCGTCCTTAACCACCACCGGGGAGGGGGCGGATCGCTCTGGCAGCAAATTTCCGATAATGGGTTCGGCGTAGGCCGCGTTAATCAACAAACATAAAAAACACCATGCAAAAAGCGGTAAAATTATTTTCAATATTATGATATTATAAATAATATATTTCAAATTAAAGGCCCTCCGGAATGGCTTTTTCTCGCCTGGTAATGGTTCGCAATGCCTTTTGTGTAAAAAACTTTAACCCGCTCACGAAAAAAGGTCCATTTGTTTTATCCGGCGTTGAAGGTATATACTATGAATGACCGGCGTTCGGGGGTGGAGCGTTCGGCTCAACAAGCGTTCAAGGTCTTGTTTCGGAGAAAGAAATTAAGCGAGCCTTCGTTTTTTCAGAATTCGCTTGCGCATTTTTCCAATTTCTTTACAATTGCCCCAAACAAACCACCCCCCAAACACTTTTACAAGGAGTTTAGTATGTACGACTATCTTTTCTCTCCTATTAAGATCAACAAGGTGGAAATCAAAAACCGGATAGCCTATCCGGCGTTGGGGGTGCTGTACAGCTATGACGGCTGTCTAAACGACCGTTATTACAATTTTTTCAGGGAGAGAGCAGCGGGCGGCGCCGGATTGGTGACCGTCGGCCCCGTGGGCGTGGATTTTATCGGGTCCGGATTTATCGTTTTGTCCCTGGCTTCCGATGAGGCGGTTCCCGCGTTCACCAAGCTGGCGGACGTGATTCACGAAGCGGGCGCCAAGGCCTGGGTTCAGCTTTTTCATGCGGGGCGCTACGCCCATCCCATCGCAATCAACAATGAGCAGCCTTTGGGCGTGTCCCCGGTTTTCAGCCCCTATTCCAAAGCGACGCCCAAGGAAATGACCCTGGACGAGTTGGCGGGAATCCAAAAAGCCTTTGTGGACGCGGGAGTGCGGGCCAAAAAGGCGGGGTTTGACGGCGTGGAGATCATCGGGTCCGCCGGATACCTCATCACCCAGTTTCTTTCTCCCACGACCAACCTTCGCACGGACCAGTACGGCGGATCTTTTGAAAACAGGGTGCGCTTTCCCAGGGAAGTCATCGAAAAGCTGAGACATGCTGTGGGGCCTGATTTTCCCGTAACCATCCGCATGGCCGGTAATGATTTCATACCCGGGGCGAATACGGACGTGGACATGCCCGCCATCGCCCAGGTTTACGAAAAGGCCGGCATCGACGCCATCAACGTCACCGGCGGCTGGCACGAAACCAAGGTGCCTCAGCTTCCCATGGATCTGCCCCGCGGGGCGTTCGCCTTTTTGGCGGCTAATGTGAAAAAGGCGGTCAATGTGCCGATTATGGCGTCCAACCGCATTTCCGAGCCGGCCTTGGCCGAGAAGATCATCCGGGACAATTGCGCGGACATGGTCAACCTGGGCCGGGTGCTGATCGCCGACCCGGAATGGCCCATGAAGGCGCAAGCGGGCCGGGAAAAGGAAATCCGTCCCTGCGTGGCCTGCAACCAGGGCTGCACGGACCAGGTTTTTTCGGGCCAGCCCGTATTTTGCGCGCTCAACGCCAGGGCCAGCTACGAGGGCGAGCGGATTTTGAAGAAAACCGGCTCCCCCAAGAAAGTCATGGTCATCGGCGCCGGTCCGGGCGGGCTGGAAGCCGCGGTCACGGCGGCCATGGCGGGCCATAAAGTCGCCTTGTATGAAAAAAGCGACGACATCGGCGGCCAGTTGTGGCTGGCGGGCGCGCCTCCCCATAAGCACGAGTTGTTTGAAATAATCCGTTACTACCGGGCCATGCTGGAAAGCCTTGAAATCGACCTGCACCTGAACACGGAAGTGGATGCGGAGCTCATCAAGGCGGCGGCGCCGGAGTACATCATCGTGGCCGAGGGCGCCGAGCCTTTGATTCCACCCATTGACGGAAAGGACGATCCCTGCGTGCTGAACGCCTGGGACGTATTGAAGAACGATCCCCCCCTGGGCCCGGAAGTGGCGGTTGTGGGCGGCGGCGCCGTGGGCCTGGAGACCGCCATGTTCGCCGCGGAAAAGGGCACGCTCAGCCCCGAAGCCGTGCATTTTCTCATGGCTTACGATGCGGTCCCGCCGGAACGCATCAAGAAGTTCATGTTCGAAGGCTCGTCCAAGGTGACGGTTTTTGAAATGCTGGACAAATCCGGCAAGGACGTGGGCCGGTCCACCAAGTGGGTGTTGATGGACAACACCCAGCGTTTTGGGATCAACATTCTCACCAGCGCCAAGGTGCTGTCCGTAGCCGGCGGGCTGGTGAAGTTTGAAGTGGACGGAAAGGCCCTGGAAAAGCAGTTTGACAACGTAATCATGGCCGTGGGCTCCCGGTCCGCAAAAACGGTTTCGAACATGGTGGAGGAACTGGACATCCCCTACGCCGTGATCGGGGATGGCGCAGCCCCGGGAAAGATAGACGGAGCGGTGCACGGAGGTTTTTTGGCAGCCATTAACATTTAACAAGCTGAGTTGGTTTATTTGGTGAATGAGGCAGTTAGGCTGCCGTCTATATTGCACCAGACCGTTTGGATTCCGGCCTGTTTGGATAGTACGTACTGAAAGCATGTTGTTTTGCAAAATTTCGTGTGGAATTGCAATGGGCGCATCGTGTTGTTCAAGACGGTGCGCCCTTTTTTATATGCACAGGGCGTAGGCCGTTAAACAGGGTTTTGCGCCCTCTTTCTTGCATTCATCCCCAGCTTGATGAAATAAAAAAAGGAAAGGTTCCAACCCGTGAAGAAAAGCCTCCGCATCAAGTTCATGCTTCCGGCCGTGCTTGTCGCATTTGTATTTTTAAGCATTATCGGCGCCATCAATTATTTCAAACTTAGCACCGTGCTTGTCAAGAATTCCGAGGCGCGCATTTCCAGCCAGGCGGCGTCCTCGGCAGCCCATTTAGGCTCCTGGGTGCGCAGAAACACGTCTGAACTGATTCGCCTTTCCAAGCAGGCCTATTACCGCAATTCCCTCAAAGACAATTTTTTGGGGCAGGCGTCCCGAGAAAGCGTGGCCGAGGATTTCAAAAGCCTTGTGGAGTTGTATCCTTTTTTTGAACTTGTCACTTTACGGGATGTTGACGGAACCCCCCTCGTTTCTGACGACATGGAGGCCGCGGTCAAGTATTCCGATTCCGGGAAAAACGCGAATGTGTTGATCTCCAATGAAAAATACACAATATATCAGGCGATGAAAAGCCCCCTGTCCGGCCTCCCGGTGATTCCAATTCAAGTGGCCGTGGAAAACGGCTCCCTAAAGGGCTCCCTGACCGCCAATATCAATTTGATTTTCTTCCGCAGCCGATTCATGGAGAAAGAAAAGACTGTGGAAAGCGGACACGCCTTTGTGATCAATTCTCAGGGACTGGTCCTCACTCACCCGGATGAAGGTCTTGATTTTAATTTGAATCTTACCAATATCGGCCTTGATGCAGGCTTTTCAGGCAATGAGGACGCAATTTATCATAACTTGGTGCGGGAGGAGGACGGGAAGAGCATCATCTACACTGCGGCCATTAATAAAGTGAAAGGCACGGACTTATTTGTCGCGGTCAACGCCCAGGATCGGGAAATTCTCAAGGGCGTCAGGATTATGGCCAGGTGGGTGATCGGTCTGGGCCTGATCCTTATGCTGCTTATCGCTCTGGGCATCTGGTTTTTCCTGGAGTTTTCCATCCTGAAGCCCTTGAAAACCGTGCGCGACGGCCTTAAGGACGTGGCTCAGGGAGCGGGGGACCTGACCCAAAGGATAAAGATCGCCAATCAGGATGAGGTTGGCGACCTGGCCTCGTGGTTTAACGCCTTCATGGACGCTCAGCAGGACATGATTACGGAAATCATGGATTCCGCCCATTATCTGGCCAATCTCACCTCTCAGATTTCCGGCGCCGCCTCCCAGTTTGCAGCCAGCGCCGCCGAAATGGTGGCCTCGGTGACGGAAATCAGCACAACCGGCGAGGAAGTCAAGGAAACCGTCCGCCTTTCCAGCGGAAAAGCCGAAGAAGTGGCTCAAACCGCGGAAGCCACGGAAAAAGTGTCGCAAGGCGGGCTGTCCGCCACGGCCAAGACCTTGGACGGCATGGAGCGCATTAGAGCGGAAATGGAATATGTGGCCGAAAGCATTGTCAAATTGAGCGAGCAAACCCGGAACATCGCCGAAATCATCGACGCCGTGAACGAATTGGCCAATCAGTCCAACCTGCTTTCCGTCAATGCTTCCATCGAAGCGGCCAAAGCCGGCGACTTCGGCAAGGGCTTCGCCGTGGTGGCCCAGGAAGTCAAGACCCTGGCCGACCAGTCCAAGCAGGCCACGGAACAGGTCCGGAACATTCTCTCCGAGATTCAAAACGCCACCAGCGCCGCTGTCATGGCCACGGAACGAGGCTCCAAAGCCGTGGATGAGGGAGGCATGCTCTCCTCCGAAGCCGAGGAAGCCATCCGCAGATTGTCCCAAAGCTCCTCGGAATCCGCCAAGTCCTCCCGGCAAATCGCCGCTTCCAGCCACCAGCAATTGGCCGGCATGGAGCAATTGGCGCACGCCCTGGAAAACATAAAACAGGTGTGCGAGCAAAACATGGACAGCGCCAGGCAACTGGAGCAGTCCACCGGAAGCCTGAAGGAGCTTGGGGAGTCTTTGAGCAATATGGCTAACCGTTTTCAGGTATAACCGAGGCGGTTTTGGGGCTCCATAAAAAAAGCAGAAAGAAAAATAATGATTGACGCAAGCGTTTAGTCGCTATACACTTCCTCCATGAACACGAACTCAAACAAGCCGACGCCGTTCTCCCTGATCGGAAAATTCATGAAAGCCGTAAAGGTCTGGCAGGACCTGGAAAAACAGCCCAGGAAGTTCGGTATAGAACAGGATTTGCACAGCGCCGAAATCCATCTGATAGAAGCCGTGGGCCATCATGCGGGGGTGAGCGTGACCGATTTGGCGGAGCTTATGGGCGTGACCAAGGGCGCCGTGTCGCAAACCCTGAAAAAACTGGAAGGCAAAGGGCTTGTGAGCAAGATTGCGGATCCGGACAACAGTTCCCGCTTGCTGGTTCACCTGACGTCCAAAGGCAAGGTGGCCTTTTACGCCCATGAGCACTGGCACGAGACCATGGACGGCGGGTTTAAGGAGTATTTTTTCGGCATGCCCGAGGAGCAGTTGGTTTTTTTGGACGAGTTCCTGGACAGGCTGATCGACTTTTTCGGGAAGCGCCGATAATTTTTTTTGCAAAAAGCGTATACCTGCTAAACAAAGGAGCATAAATCATGAGTCTGAAAGAGAAGGGCTTCGGCCAAAGGATGGATCGCATGCCCGGATGGGCCTTCCGGGGCATGTCTTTCCTATTTAGCATCCGGGACCGTTTTTTTCCCGTGGACTCCCGGCTGGAGGAATTGCCCATCCGGGAGGGAATGACGGTGGCGGATTACGGATGCGGGCCGGGTTCTTATATTCCCCGGGCTTCCCGCAAGGTCGGTCCCAAGGGGACGGTGTTCGCCATAGACGTCCATGAACTGGCCATTGAGGCTGTGCAAAAGAGGGTTCAAAAGGGAGGCCTCGCCAACGTCAAACCCGTGCTGGCGGCAAAGGACAGGGCGCCCCTGGAAGACGAGTCGGTTGACCTGGTATGGGCTTTTGACATGTTCCACATGGTGAGCCAACCCACGGCTTTTTTGAGGGAGATCAACCGGTTTGCCAAGTCTTCGGCCTTGCTGTTTATTGACGACGGCCACCAACCCCGGGAGCGGACCAAGGCCAAAATATTGGAGTCCGGGGCCTGGAGCATTGCGGAAGAGAAACCCGAATATTTGAAATGCACACCCATAAAATAGGGAAAGGAGCTGCACATGAAGATTGCCGTCCTATATTTTTCGGCCACCGGCAACACAAAAAAGATGGCGGACGTCATTGAACAATCCCTTGCCGGGCTGGGCGCCCAGGTGGAGAAGATTGACGTCACTGTTCCCTCCGCTCGCAGGGAATCCATGGATTTCTCCGGGTGGGACGGCGTGATTTTCGGGGCGCCCATCCATTCCATGCGCGCCCCCCGGGTATTGCGGGAATGGCTGCAGACCCTGAACGGCCAGGGAAAAAAGGCGGCCATGTATTTCACCTACGGCGGGTTTCACGTGCATCCCTGCCATTACTCCACCAGGGAGATATTGGCGGCCGCCGGCTTCACCGTGGTCGCTTCGGCCGAGTTTCTGGGCGCCCACACCTTTAACAGGGGCGGCTGGCAAGCCGTCCCCGAGCGGCCGGACGCCTCGGATTTTGCTGTTGCAAAAGACTATGCCGCTGCAGTTTACGCCCGTTTTTCGGGCAAGGACGCAGGCGTTTTGGGCGAGTTGGAAAAAACCGATATGAACGAGGAGTTTCTGGACGCCATCGAGGGATTTCGTTTCAAGGCCCTGACTCAGCTTCCCACCAGAAACGGCAAGGAGTGCAGCCTGTGTATGGCCTGCCAGGAACAATGCCCCAGCGGCGCCATGGATGCCGAGAAAGGGGAGGCCGACCCCGCGCTTTGCATCGCCTGTCTGGGCTGTTTGGACGCATGCCCGGAAGACGCCTTGGAGATCAATGACATGAGCGGCGTGTTCGCCCAGAGGATGGAGATGGAAAAGTCCACGCCCCAGGATCTGAACAAAAAGCAGAGCAAAATTTATCTGTAGTTTTTTTGTCAATGCAGCAGGCGACGGGCCGGGCGCATGCTGTCCGGCCTGTTTTATCATGGGGTCAGGCCGCCGCCCCAAACCCGGGATCCTGTCACGCTTCCCGAAAGCTCCAACTCCACCACGCCAGGGGATAAGGGCAGCAAGGAGTCCCAATCTCCGGCCGAGGCGCCCTGATAAAACATCATATTCTTCAGATTCAGGGTGTATGTGATCACTTGTCCGTCCAGGAACGGAAAATCCGTGGTTATCGGGTCCGACGAAGTGAAGGAAATGTTTATTGTGTAATCCTGATTCATGAGGGCAGGAGCGCCTTGGGCCGAGCCTTCCACTGACGCATGGTAGACCGGGTCTTCCCCCCATTGGTGGGCGATGCTCCAGATTGCGTCCGCCTCAATGGCATCCTGGGTGTTCCAACGGAGGGTCAAATCCACATCCAGGGATGTCGGCTGCTCGTTGTCCGCCAGAACCCATCCTTCCTCAACAATGCCCTGGGTGACGGTGATCGTCGTGGAGGCGAAATCCCCCCCGCCCTGGGCGTTCTCGCACCAAAAGACCGGTTGGTGCACCTGAGCGTCCTGAGTTCCCGGGGTCCAGGAGAACAGGCCGGTTTCCGGATTTAAGGAGGCGTTTAAAGGCATGTTGGTCATGGTGAATCGAACCGGCAGGCTTCCAGGGGCTTCCAGCTGCAGGGTAAAACTCAGGGCTTTCCCTTCTTCAATTTGTTTGCTCTGCACAGCCTCGATAACGGGCGCCGATCCAAAGGCTTGCATGGCGTGTAAAGCCTCCTCCATGCCGGCTTTTCCATCCTGGTTGACGTCGCCGGCGCCCAGATTGCGGCACGGGAGTACATTGGCCGTTGTGAATTGCAAAGCGTCCAGGGCGTCCTCCAGGGTCAGGATGGAATCGCAGTTTAGGTCTCCGGCGTAGAAAAAATCGATCTGATAGGATTCCCAATCTCCGCCCGTCTGCTTGGCGTTCATAAAGGCGCGGACCGTGGCATCATCCGTAAAAAATTGATTGTACCTGAAATCGTTTTTTCCGTTCTGGAGGGAGGTCAGGTGGACGATTTCTTCGGGAACAGGCCCGCAAAAACGGTTGTTGCTCAGATCAAGGACCATGAGATTGGAGAGGCTTCCCATGCCCGAGGGAATGGCTCCGCAAAGGCTGTTTTGGGAGGCCAGAAATTCCTGAAGTTGAGACAGGCCGTCAAAGCCGCATGGCAGGCCGCCTGTCAAGCGATTTTCGCTGACGTTCAGCTTGGTCAGCATGAAGAGCTTGGTCAACTCCGCCGGAATCCTTCCGGTAAATTTGTTGGCGTGGATCAATATCTGTTGCAGCCAGAAAAGATCTCCCAGCCACGCGGGAATCTCGCCGCTCAACAAGTTGTGATGGACGTCCAGTATCCTGAGCTCCGACAACCTGGAGAACTCCTCGGGCAAAGGCCCGGAAAGGTTGTTGCGATTGGCGTACAGGTGTTCAAGGGCGCCTAAATTTCCCAGGGAGGCGGGGAACGAGCCTTCCAACTGGTTGCGATGAAGATACAGGCCGGCCAATGCGCTCAGGCTTCCCAGCGAAGCGGGTATTTCCCCTTTGAGCGCGTTTTTCGACAGGTCAAGAGTCTCCAACAGGGCCAGGGCGGATAAATCCGGCGGGATAGACCCTGCCAAGCCGTTTCCCGAAAGGGCGACGCCGGTCACATGGCTCTCGTCATTATTGCATGTCACGCCGTACCATCCGGCTTCCGTTCCCGGCCGGGCGAATCCATCCTCGGCGAGAGGCTCCTCTTTCCAGCCGCCTGCATTCGTCCAATTGCTTCCCCCCGCGGCTGTGTACAATGCTATAAGGGCCGCTCTTTCCGTTTCCGGTATTTGAGCCGCAGCCTGGGGAACCCAGTAAAACAAAGCCAGCATCAAGATAGTAAGTAAACGGGTGTCTTTGGGCATTGCTCTCCCTCACAAGCAAAAAACCAATTGCTTGCCGAAAAAACGTCCCCTCTGCAAACCAATTGCAAACAAGTTTGTACGATTGTTGAATTAGCCTGAACCGTGCCACACGCATCCGTATTAGTCAAGGATGGATATGACCTTTAATGGCAAAAAATGAGAAATCATAGTCAGTGTAAAATTTTATAAATGTCATTTAACTAGCCTGTTAAGCCGGAAGTGATTCTGGCCGAATTTTTTTCTTGCCTTCCCATATGATCAGGAGGATAATCCCCCTCGGCTAAGGGGGGCGGAGGTTTGCCCCCGTATATCAGAAATCACTAGGAGAAAGCCCCATGAACGACCCAGGAGACAGTCACAGTCCCCGTTGTCAGGACGCAAAAATCGTCTGGCGCCCATGCGCCCATGCTTTGCGGCGTACACGCAATGCAGCCCCTTCCGCGATAGGCAGGCTCTCCGGTCCGTTCTAGCCTGTTGATTCGCCTCCGGCCGCCATGCGTTTTCGCCGCGGCTGAAAAGGAGGTGAATCATGAACATCAAAAATCCGCTCCACATCATTGAACTGCGCGAAATGCTCGCGCACGCCGATTATCAATCCATAAGAAATTACTGCCAATCCTATCATCCGGCCGACATCGCCGACGCTCTGTCTTCCTTCCCGGACAGCGAAGCGCGGGTTGTCCTTGGCCATGCTCCGGCCCCTTTGGGCGCAGAGATTTTCAGCCATCTGGATGAAGACGTTCAGGCGAGCATGGCTTCCGGGATGTCCCGGAAGGACCTTGCCGGCCTGTTGGCGGAGATGCCCCCGGACGACCGGGCCGACTTGTTCAAGAAAATGAGCAGCGAACTGCAGGAAAACGTGCTGCCGGCCCTGGCCCAGGCTGAGCGGGAGGATATCCGCCGCCTGGCCTCGTATAAAGAGGGAACCACCGGCGCCGTAATGACCTCGGACTACGCCGCGCTTTCAGCGGACCTCACTGCATCCCAGGCCATCGACCGCTTGCGCGAAGCAGCGCCGGACAAGGAAACCATTTATTACACCTATGTGGTGGACGAACAACGCAGGCTGCTTGGATTTGTATCCTTAAAGGACCTCATTACGGCGCGGCGCAACGCAAGGGTGGGGGACATCATGCACAAGGATGTGATTTTTTCCCGGGTGGAGGACGACCAGGAAGCCTCTGCCAGGAAAATCCAGAAATACGACCTGTTGGCCCTGCCTGTCGTCAACGGAGGCGACGCTCTGGTGGGAATTTTCACTCATGACGACGCCTTGGATGTCATCACCCAGGAAACCACGGAGGATATGGAGAAACTGGCGGCCATCACCGGAGCCCACGAAGCCGGCGTGTATCTTAAAACCCCGTCCTGGATTCATTTTAAAAATCGCGCATACTGGATAGTGGGCCTTGCCGCCCTGGGGCTGATATCCGGCGTGATCATCCATTCCTTTCAGGCCAGCCTCATGCACATGTTGATTTTGGCGCTGTATATGCCCATGGTGGCGGACACCGGCGGAAACACGGGCAGCCAGTCGGCGACCGTGGTGGTGCGAGCCCTGGCCTTAAAGGAAATTTCGCCCAAGGATACGTTCAGGGTGCTTTACAAAGAATTGAAAATTTCGGTTTTGCTGGCGTTGATTCTGGGGGGGCTGTCCTGGCTTAAGGTCATGTTTCTTTCCCGCGGAGACAACATCCCCATGGGAATTTCCCTGGCCAAGGCGGGATTCGCCATAGCCGCCGCCCTGGCGTTGCAGGTGGTTACCGCCACCCTGGCGGGGGCGATTTTGCCTTTGTTTGCAGCAAAGATGAAATGGGACCCGGCCATTGTGGCCAGCCCGGCTCTCACCACGGTGGTGGACATCACCGGGCTGCTCATCTACTTCACGTCGGCCAAGTTGATTTTGGGCGTGTAAAAGGGAGAAGGGCGGGGGGGCTCCCCCCGCCTTTATCATCAGGCCTCTTCGTCCTTGGGGCCGATCCAAAAATAAGGATTGTACGCGACTTCCCAAAGATGCCCGTCCGGGTCGGCGAAATATCCCGAGTACCCGCCCCAGAAAACCTTTTGGGGAGGCTTGATCTGGGCCGCCCCGGCTTCAAGCGCTTGAGCCATGAACGCGTCCACCGCAGCTTCCGAGGCCAGATTATGAGCCAGGGTCACGCCCCGGAATCCCTTTCCTTCCGCCGGAACCTGGGCGTCTTCGGCCAACAGGTTCCAGGGGTATAATGCCAGCCAGGTTCCGTTCAGGGTGAAAAAGGCGACCGCCGGGTCGTAGTCCATTTTGGGAAGCCCCAGGCCTTCTTCATAAAATTGGACCGCCCGGTCCATATCCCGAACGCCCAGGGTGATCATGCTGATTCTCGGCCTCATAAATCCTCCGGTGTCTAAGTAATTGGATGTTGGATTTGATAAGTAGCATTGGTTGGCATAAAAGCAAACCTGCAATCAATGCCGCACTCCCGCCGGTCATCCACGATTTGGGCCGCCCCCTGTTTTGACGGAATGCGCAGCCTGATTTTACTCGCACGTCACGTGGCACACGCCTGTGGGCGTTTGTTTTTCAAAGGGGAAGTATTTTTTCTTAAACCACAAAGCAGCGTTGACTAAGGCAATAAGCACAGGCACCTCCACCAACGGCCCGATTACCGCGGCAAAAGCCTGGCCGGAATCCAGTCCGAAAACGGCCACGGCCACGGCGATGGCCAGTTCGAAATTATTGGAGGCGGCTGTAAAGGAAAGGGTGGCGGATTGTTCGTAGGTGGCCCCGGCTTTCATGGAGAGGACGAAAGACGCAAAGAACATGACGATAAAATATACGCACAACGGAACGGCAATGCGAAGAACATCCAGGGGCAGTTGCACAATGTACTCGCCCTTGAGGGAAAACATTACAAGGATGGTGAACAAAAGAGCGATCAGTGTAATGGGGCTGATTTTGGGCAGAAAGTTTTCTTCGTAACGTTTTTCGCCTACGGTTTTCAGACCGATGACCCGGGAAAGCACTCCGCCGATGAAAGGAATCCCAAGGTAGATGAACACGCTTTCGGCAATCTGGCCCATGGAAATATCCACTTCCATGCCCGCCAGGCCGATCCAACCGGGCGCGACAGTGATGAAGAACCATGCGTATACGGAAAAGAACAGGACCTGGAAAATGGAGTTAAAGGCCACCAGGCCGGCGCAATACTCCCTGTCTCCGGAAGCAAGGTCGTTCCAGACGATTACCATGGCGATGCACCGGGCCAGGCCGATGAGGATAAGGCCGGCCATGTACTCCGGATGGCCGGACAAAAATGCAATGGCCAGACCGAACATAAGAATGGGGCCTATGACCCAGTTTTGCACCAGAGACAAGCTCAATACCTTGAAATCGCGAAAAACAAGGCCGAGCTTCTCATATTTGACCTTGGCCAAAGGCGGATACATCATGAGTATAAGGCCTACGGCGATGGGAATATTGGTGGTTCCCACGGAAAAATGGTTAATGACGTTCTTGATATCCGGAAAAAGGTAGCCGCTAACCACGCCTAAAGCCATGGCCGCAAAGATCCATAAAGTCAAAAAACGGTCCAAAAATGAAAGTCGTTTGGCGTCGCTCATTCGGCCCCCTGCTGTAAATTATCAGATAAAATTGCGGTTGGCTATTCGCCGGGTTTTAATGTGCAGCATTGCTCCGGGTTCGCCAGCCATTCTTCCACGGCGCCTTTGATCTGGTCGCGGATCGCCCGGGTTTTCTCCAACTGTTCTTCTTCGCTTCCCTCCAAGTTCCAGGGATCGGGAAAACTCCAATGGCAGCGCCTTACAATGCCGGGAAAGACAGGGCATTGCTCGGCCAGGGACTCGTCGCAGACGGTGATTACGAATTCATATATGCGCCCGGATTTATAAAGATCGAAAACCTTTTGGGATTCCTTGGCTGTAATATCCATGCCAAGCTCAGCCATGACCTTGGCTGCCAGGGGATTCACCGGCGCGATATCAAAACCTGCGCTTTCCACCATATGCCGGTCGCCTGCCAGGGCGTTTAAAAAAGCCTCGGCCATTCTGCTCCGGGCGGAGTTGTGTTCGCAGACGAATAAAACGCGCGTTTTTTGCATGGTAAATCCCCTTTTTGAAAATGGTCAGTCATTGTTCAGATTATCGGGCATGGCTTCCACAAAGGCCCGGATTTCGTCCCTGACCTTTCTGTAATACACTAGAGCGTCTTCTTCTGTTTTTGCGTCAGCGGCCAGAGCGGGAGGATCTTCAAAGCCTGCGTGGACCTTTTTGGCCCTGCCCAAAAACATGGGGCAGGATTCCTTGGCATGGTCGCAAACCGTGACTACGTAATCCAGGTCCTTGTCCAGAAATTGGTCCGCCAGCTTGGAGGTGTGGCTGGAAATGTCGATCCCGACTTCGGCCATCACTTTGACCGCCAGGGGGTTGAGCCCGTGGGTCTCGACGCCTGCGGACCAGGCCCGGAACTCGTCGCTTCTCAAGTGATTGACAAAGCCTTCGGCCATCTGGCTTCGGCAGGAATTGCCGGTGCACAAAAACAGGATTTTGATGAGTTCTTCAGACATGATTATATCTCCAAAAGCCTTTATCAGGCGTCAAAGTCGAAATCCGCCAGATAGTCCTGCAGGCTTTCCAGTTTTTCTCCGGTCAATTCCGGGCAGTCTTCCGCGCCCTTGCCGCCTTCCCGCACCAGGTTGGCGAAAACCATGCACGTGGGCTGGCCGCATTTTTTGCAATTGGTTTTTGGGAGGCGCTTGAGGATCTCCAGGAACTGGGGCGATTTTTTGCCTTCGTAACAGGGGGTTATGGAATCCCTTTCCTCCCAGACCCGGTTGATTTCGTTGATCATCCAGGTCAGAATTTTGTCCGCTTCCGCCTCATCCGCCAGGGCGTTGATAGCGATTTCCCGGGCGCCCACCTTGATGATCCGATTATTCACCCGGAACATGACCGTGGGCGGGTCCTTGTGGTATTCAATGCCGCCCAACTCGGCGTTCAGATAGGGCAGGGCATCTCCCACATCCGAATCCAGGCTGGCTATGCACACCACGGACTCAAAACTGTGGTTGCAATCCGGCCGGGTGATGCGTTTGGAGTAGCTTTCCAGAATCATAAACTTCCTCCGCAGGTTGCAGATTAAACCTTGTTTGTTTGATTTGCGTTAGTAAGGTTGAGTTGTAGCAAAAGATTTACCGGCTTTTTAGGCTGCGCCTTTATTACGGCGTTTAAACCAGAGGATTTTGCAAAAACGGCCGGACGATGAAATAGACGGCGAGTCCGGCCACCAGAACGCCTGCGCCTTTTCGAAACCAGGCGCCTCCCCGTTGAAAGGCGTTGTTCGACAAAACCTTGCGCACCAGCGCTGCACTGGATCCAGCCGCTGCAATGGGAATGCAATGGCCGATCCCAAACAATACAATCATCATGACGCCGGTTGCAATTTTTTCCTGGACCGTAATGACGGCCAGGATAGGGGCGATAAACCCGAAGGTGCATGATCCGGAAAGAATTCCGTAGGCCAGGCCGAGAATAAAAGCGCCGCCTATCCCCTTGACCCGCAGCCTGGACATGGCGCCGGAGGACATGGAGCAGGCTTGAACCCCCAGCATATCCAGGGAGACCCAAAGCAGGATGGCGCCCACCAGGATGGTCCAATAGGGGCTTACATCCCCCATCATCCGCCCCAGGACGGCGCACACGACGCCAAGAACGGCGATGGTTATGAACAAGCCAAAAGTAAAGGCGGCGGCGTATTTCGCCGCCCCCTTAACTTCCAGGATTTTATCCTGCCCCCCGACATATCCGACTATCAGAGGGATGGAAGCCATGTGACAGGGAGACAAAAGCACGCTGATCATTCCCCACAGCAGACAGCCAAATGCAGCGGCAAGGAGCCCTCCGGACATCCAGTGGTTTACGGTAACGAAAAAATCATTGAGCATTGCCGGCCGCCTTGGTTTTAGGGACGCCCAGTTTGTCAAACATGGCGACAATGCTCTTTTTGTCCATATAGCCTACATGACGGCTGACTTCCTTGCCGGTCTCGTCGTAAAAAATCTGGGTGGGGATGGCTCTGAGGCTGTATTTAGCGCCTTCCTCCCTGTTTTGCCACACGTCGATAAAGATGACGGACGCCCGCCCTTGATACTCCTTTTGCAATTCCTCTATGACCGGCGCCATCATTTTACAGGGAATGCATTTGTGGGCGCCCAAATCCAGCATGGTGACCATGCCCGGGGTCGGGACTTGCGGAATCGGCTCCCCGGCGGCATCCTGGGACGCCGCCGGACTGTGAAGCAGCAGCATAAAAAGAAATAGCAGGTTGATCAAGATCAGCCTTTTCATTGAATTCCCCCTTGATAAGCCTATTTACTTTAGCCAGGAAAGAACGTCTTTCTTCTTGGGAACCTTGCCTGCGATTTTCATTTGGCCGTCCACCACCACGGAGGGAGTGGCCATGACGCCGTAGCCCGCGATTTCCATCATGTCGGTGACCTTTTCCACATTGGCTTCCACGCCGGCTTCAGCCAGGGCTTCCTTGACGATTTTGGCGGTTTGTTCGCATTTCTTGCACCCGGGCCCCAAAACTTTAATATCCATTGCATCTCCTTTCTCGTTTACTCCGAAAATTCTTCTTTGCATAAGGCCGCAGCCTCCATGATCATGGAAGCGGGGATGGCCTCGTGGGTTGTTCCATTGTATTGTACGGTCCGGCACATAACCGGAGCGCCCAACATTTCGCCGCAGGACGCGCAGCAGCTTTCCGATTTTTGCGCCCCCGGCAGAATCTCTTCAATGGGGACGCCGTTAATCAGGATGATATTGGACTGATCCAGGCTTTCTTCATCCAGAGGAATTTCCTCCAGCAAGACCTCCCATCCCAATTTTCTCAACTCGCTGGCCGCACGGCGCACCTCCCACCCTGTGTCCGAACAACGATCGCAAGTCTTGCCGCCTTGGGTCAAACGCCGCCATTCCAGCTTGATTATCTTCATGAAACCCTCGCGTCTAAAACAGGAAGTTGAAAATGTATCCCACCAGCAGGATTCCTAGGGCCACCACGCCGATAAAGACGGCTATCAGGCGGGGCTTCAAGACCTTCCGCAGGATGATCATCTCGGGCAGGGAAAGGGCGATGACCGACATCATGAAGGCCAAAACCGTTCCCAGGGCCGCGCCCTTGCCCAGCAAAGCCTGGACAATGGGGATGATCCCGGCGGCGTTGGAGTACATGGGGATTCCCACCAATACGGAGGCGGGAACCGACCACCAGGCGGACTTGCCCATAAAGGAAGCCATAAAGCCCTCGGGGACGTATCCATGAATACCCGCTCCCACGGCGATGCCAAGCATCACGTAGAGCCACACCTTGCCCACAATGTCCCTGACCGCCTCAATGCCGTAGCGAATGCGCCCGACCCAGTCCAGTTCCTCCTCTTCCGCGCCCAGACCGCCGGATTGAATCTGAAAAACCCAGTCCTCCAGGTGCTTCTCCATTTTAAGCCGCCCGATGGTCCAGCCTGCGATCATGGCGATAAGCAAGCCCGTGCCTGCATAAATGGCGGCTATCTTCCAGCCGAACAGGCCGTAAAGCAGCACCACGGCGATTTCGTTGACCATGGGCGCGGCGATCAAAAAGGAAAAGGTGACGCCCAGGGGAACGCCCGTGGTCACGAATCCCAAAAACAGAGGCACGGCCGAGCAGGAGCAAAAAGGCGTGACTACGCCCAGCAGGGCGGCCAGCACATTGCCCACCGACTCCCGCTTGCCCGCCAATATGGCGCGGGTGCGCTCCGGGGTGAAAAAGGACCGTACAATGCCCACCCCGAAAACCACCAGGGTCAAAAGCATGAGCACTTTGGGAACTTCATAGATAAAGAAGGATATGGAGCTTCCCAAATGCCCATCCAGATCAAAACCGGCCGCCCAGGCCAAAAAGGCGGACGCCGCTTCTGAAAGAGGAAGAAGATTTTTATAAAGAATCCACCAGAGGACAAGAAAAAAAACGCTGCCGCCCAAATACAGGGCTAAGGTTTTTCTTTCCATGGCCGCCTCACTGGCGGCGTTCCCGCCCGTCCGGGGGGCTTTGCAATTGCATGCATCTTCTTGAATCGGTTCCATTTATCCTTTGCTCCGTTCGCCAAACCCGCCCCTGGGAGGGGCGCCCGGCATATGCTGTATATTTCGGAATGTATCGATGTATGGGTTCTTAACTGGCCAGGGCGCGGCCCTTGGAGCAGATTTCCTCCCGATTGATGTCGGGAAGCCGCGCCATCAGCCCCTGCACTCCGGCGTCGTCTTCCAGCCAGTGCTTCAGGTGCCCCAGGAGGCTGGCCGCATAGGGGCTGTCCGAACCGTCCGCCAGGCGGTAGTTCACCCACAGGCCCTCCTTGTAAAATTCGATAAGCCCGGCTTCCTCAAGTATTTTCAAGTGCTTGGAAACAGTGCTCTGGGCCAGCCCCAAGGCGTTTTGCAGTTCGCAAACGCACATGACTTTGCGTCCCAGCATTTTTACGATGCTCACCCTGCTTGGGTCAGACAGGGCTTTCATGACTTTGATGAATTCTTTCATGGCGTCCTCCATATCGCTATATGGCAATATAACGCAGGCGGAGGGCGGCGTCAAGAAGGTTTTTTTCGCCCGGGACGTATCAGGGCCGATGAAATGCTTATAATATCATAGGGGAAAAAAAGCCCTCCCTCAAATAAAACGGCCAATCGCGCCGCAGCCGGGGTGTTGACGCAAACCCCCTGATGCTGTAAATAAAGGCAGCCTTGGAGGAGAGGGAGTTCGTTCGTCAGGCGGTAAAAGGCCTCTTTGGCGAATATTCCTAAAAAAAAGTTGACAACCCACTCTAAAAAGGCCATATTTGCAAGCTGCGTTGGCGGGCATAACTCAGCTGGTAGAGTACGAGCTTCCCAAGCTCGGAGTCGCGAGTTCGAATCTCGTTGCCCGCTCCAAAACAATGGCTTCGCCTGCTCCCTGACCGAGGCGGCTTCCGGTTTCGTCACCAACTGCCGGACGTTTGACTTTGGCTGTGGAGTTTTTGATAACGGTTGACCGGTGACGTATGTAAGTTCACAAGGTGTCCGCGTTCAGGAAACGGGCGATTAGCCCGTTTTTTATTTGTTGGACCCCAGGGCTGGGAAAAAACGGCCAAGCCCTTGACTGAACAGGAATATGGGACAAAAGACGAAAAAAGATAAGTCCCGAAAAGGCGCCCCCCGGGTTTCCAAGGACAGAATTCGCCGCGTGGATGCGGACAGGATTCTGGAGCAGGTTCGGAAGCTGACGGGAGCGGCCCTGGAAGCCGAGGGCATGGACTTGGTCCTTGCTGAGTTCAAAAGGGAAGGCGGCGGTTATATTTTGCGCCTGTACGTGGACAAGGAAGGGGGCATCACCCTGGGCGATTGCACCATGGTCAGCCGGTATGTAGGCGACCTTTTGGACGCCTATGCGGATGAAATGCCCCGGTATCGTCTGGAGGTTTCCTCGCCGGGTCTGGACAGGCCCCTGACCAGGGAGGATCATTTCAGGCGGTTCGAAGGGCGGACGGCCCTTATTGTGACCAAGGAGCCCCGGGAGGGACGCAAGAAATTCAGAGGCGTCTTGTCCGGCGCTTCAAACGGCGTGATAACCTTAGTCGCGGACGAAGTCCCCATGGAGTTTGCGCTCCATGAAATCGAGTCCGCCAGACTCCAATACAAGCACGGAGAAAGCACATGTTGATCAGCGACATCGGCCGTGTCATAGACCAGGTCAGCCGGGATAAAGGCATAGACAGGAATGTGCTCATTGCCACCCTTGAAGAAGCTCTTCAGGCTGCAGCCCGAAAAAAATTAGGCCCCAGGGCGGACATCGAAGTCCAATATAATGAGGAAGCCGGAGAACTGGAAGTCTTTCAGTTCAGGGAAGTGGTCGAGGAAGTGACCGAACCGGACCTGGAAATGTCCATGGAAGACGGCAGGGAGTTGGATCCTGACTGCGAACTGGGCGACAGCCTGGGCAGCAAAATGGACACCGCCACTTTCGGCAGAATCGCCGCCCAATCCGCCAAGCAGGTCATCATCCAGAAGCTCAAGGACGCCGAGCGGGACGCCGTCTACTCCAGCTTTATGGATCGTAAGGGCGAAATCATCAACGGCATCATGCAGCGTATGGACCGGGGCGACATCATCGTCAACCTGGGACAGACCGAAGGCGTGCTTCCCTCCCGCGAACAGGTTCCCAGGGAGACGTATCACCGGGGGGACCGGATTCGCGCTTTCATCCTGGACGTGGTCCTGGAAGGCAGGGGGCCCCAGATTATTTTATCCCGGACCCATCCCAACTTCCTCACCAGCCTGTTTAAAATGGAAGTGCCGGAAATCGGCGAAGGCATCGTCAGCGTGATGGCCGCCGCCCGGGAGCCCGGAGTCAGAGCTAAAATCGCCGTGGCCTCCAGCGACTCGGACATCGACGCCGTGGGCGCCTGCGTAGGCATGAAGGGCAGCCGGGTTCAGAACGTGGTGCACGAACTCCGGGGCGAAAAAATCGACATCGTGCCCTGGCACGCGGATTCCGCCAAGTTCGTCTGCAACGCCCTGGCCCCCGCCCAGATTTCCAGGGTCATTATCGACGAAGAAAACCATGCCATGGAAGTCATCGTCCCCGACGAATTTCTTTCCGTGGCCATTGGCAAGAAAGGGCAGAACGTCCGGCTGGCCTCCAAGCTCACCGGCTGGCATTTGGACGTTAAGAGCGAAACCCGTTACAGCAGGACCATGCAGGACGGCTACAACTCCCTCATGGAACTGGCTGAACTGGACGAGAGCATCGCCGACGCCCTATATGAAAAAGGCTTCTACTCCGTGGAAGAGCTTTCCGCCGCAGACCCCGACGATCTGGTGCAGATCAAGGGCATAGACCTGACCCTGGCCGACACGCTCATCGTCGCCGCCCAGGAAGCCATGGCCAGCATGGCCATGGAGAAGCAGGCCTCTGCGCCGCAGGAGGCTGAAGAAGCCGAGGACGCCCAGCAGGAGGAAGCAGCGCCTGAAGAGGAGTTCCCGGAAGAGAGCGAAGAAGCTGAAGAAGTTGAAGAAGCCGAAGAAGAGGAAGAAATTCCGCAGGACGAGCCTGAAGACGGCTCGGACGAAGATTCGGCGGAAGAACCGGCGCCTGAAGAGGAGCCGGAAGAAGAGAAATAAGGCAATAGGATTACGAACACCAAAACGAATAAACCAGGGGCCCTTCCGCCCAAGCCGCCCAGCGGCGCAGGAGAGGCCCAAAGGGTTGCATAAAACGTTTAGAGGGGTATTTCTTCTTTTGAAACGGGAACAACTTCCGAACATGACCGGAAGCAGTCAAATGCAAGACCAGGTTTAGGGGGAATGGATGGCAAAACTCAGAGTGCATGAATTAGCCCGGGAGCTCAACATGACCAATAAGGTGCTCCTGGATAAACTCCAGGCCATGGACCTCCCCACGCCTGTGAGGAGCCACATGAGCAGTCTGGATGACGATGTGGTGGCCTTGGTGAAAGCCAGCCTGGTCCGGCCTAAAGCGAAAAGCGTGGTGGAAAAGCGCATAGGGACAACCGTTATTCGCCGGCGTAAGAAAGTCGTCAAACCGGCCGAAGGCGGCCCCGAAGAAGCGGCGAAGCCCGAAGACGGGGCGGAGGAAGGCGTGCAGGAAATGGATGCAGCGCAGGAATCCGTCAGCGCTCCGGAAGCCGAAAAGGCTCCGGAACCCGTTGCCGAAAAAGCGCCCGAGCCCCTAGCGGCTGCTCCCGCCGCGGAAGAATCCAAGGCTGAAGAGGGCGCCCCTGCGCCCGAAAAGGCTGCTCCCGTCCACGCCAAGGAAGAGCCGGAAGAGGCTCCCAAGGCGGAAGCCAAGCCCGCACCCTCGAAAAAGGTGGATGTGACTCCTCCGGGGGAAAAGGCCAAGATCATAGCCAAGCCCGAGCCGGCCCAGCCGGCCGAGCCCGAGCCGCCCAAGGAAGCTCCCGCGCCTGCGGAACCGCCTGAGGAAAAACAGGCTGCTCCGGCCAAGGCCGCCGATGCTCCCGCCGAGCCCCGGGAACAGCCCGAGGCCAAGCCGGAAGCCAAGCCGGAAGCCAAGGTTGAGGCCAAAGCCGAAGAAGAGACGCCTGCCAAGCCGGAGGAAGAGCCCAAGGCCCAGGAAGAGCGGAAAGCCGCTCCGGAAGCTCCCCAGGAAGGAGCCAAGGCCGAAGAGCCCGCTCAACCTGCGGAAGACAAAAAATCCGAAGAAAAGGCCAAAGCTCCGGATGAAAAGGAGTCTGGCAAATCCCAGGAGCCTCAGGCCGCCAAGGAACCCCCCAAGGAAGCTCCCAAGCCCAAGGGCAAAAAGAAAAAGAAAAAGGAGACTGCGGCGAAAATCATCAGTCTGCCTACAAAACCCGTGGAACCCGTTGTTCCGCCTGCATCCCGTCAAAAACCCGCTCCTCAGCCGCCGGCCGGACCGGGTGGTCCGGGTGGACCGGGCGGCCCTTCCCAGCCCCGTGCGCCTCAGGACCTTGGCGGCGATCCGTCGGCCAAGAAGGAAAAACGCAAGAAAAAGGGACGCCGCGATGGCGGAACCACCGAGGAAACGGATTCCAGGTTCTTTAAGAAAAAGATTTCTTTCCGCAAAAAGGCCGTGGTGGAAGGGGCCGATCTTTACGACAAGACCCCCGGAAAGATGCGTAAAGGCAAAAAGGGCCAGAAGGCCGCCCCTGTGAGACAGCAAAAGACGCAAACCACCACGCCCAAGGCCATCAAGCGCCGCATCAAGATCGACGAGGCCATCGCCGTGGCCGATCTGGCCAAACGCTTGGGCATCAAGGCCGCCGAGCTTATCAAAACCCTGATGGGCATGGGCATTATGGCCACGGTCAACCAGATGCTGGACTATGACACCGCCGTGCTTTTGGCCGCGGAATTCGGATATGAAGTGGAAAAGGCCAGTTTCGAGGAGGAAACCGTCCTCAAGGCCGAGGAAGACGCTCCCGAAGCCTTGTCAAACCGTCCGCCCGTCGTGACCATCATGGGCCACGTCGACCATGGCAAGACCTCCCTGCTGGACGCCATTCGCGAGAGCAACGTAACCGGGGGCGAGGCCGGCGGCATCACCCAGCACATCGGCGCTTACCTGGTGGACTCCCCCAAGGGCAGGATCGCTTTCCTGGATACTCCCGGCCATGAGGCCTTTACAGCCATGCGCGCCCGGGGCGCCCAGGTTACGGACATCGTGATTCTGGTTGTGGCCGCCGACGACGGGGTCATGCCCCAGACCGTGGAAGCCGTCAACCACTCCAAGGCGGCCGGCGTTCCCATCATCGTGGCCGTCAATAAGATGGATAAGGAAGGCGCTGATCCGGACCGCGTCATGCGCGAGCTGGCCGATCACGGGCTGGTGCCCGAAGACTGGGGCGGAGACACCATCTTCGTTCACGTGTCCGCCAAGCAGCGCCAAGGCCTCGACGACCTGCTGGAAATGGTCCTCCTTCAGGCGGAAGTGCTGGAACTCCAGGCCAACCCGGACAAGCTGGCCAGAGGCCATGTTGTGGAAGCCAAGGTGGATCCCGGAAGGGGGCCTGTGGCTACGGTCCTGATTCAGGAAGGCACGCTTCACGCCGGAGACGTGGTTGTCTGCGGCATTCATTACGGCAAAGTGCGCGCCATGTACAACGAAAAACGCCAGCCCCTGGACGCCGCCGGCCCTGCGTGCCCGGCCGAAATCCTGGGCCTTTCCGGCGTGCCCATGGCGGGCGATGAAATCATTGCCGTGGATGACGAAAAGGTGGCCAAGCAGGTCTCTTCACACCGCGCTCAAAAACAGCGGGCCACGGAACTGGCGAAATCCAGCAAGCTGTCCCTGGACAACCTCTTCGACCAGATGCAGGCTGGGAACGTGAAGGACCTCAACCTGATTATCAAAGCGGACGTGCAGGGCTCCATCGAGGCCTTGCGCGAATCCCTGGAGAAGCTTTCCGGCGACGAGGTCAAGATCCACGTGGTCCATGCCGCCACCGGTACGGTTCTGGAGTCGGACGTGGCCCTGGCCGCCGTGTCCAACGCCATCATCGTGGCCTTTAACGTGCGGCCGAGCCCCAAGGTCAGCGACATGGCCGCCGAAGAGCACGTGGACATCCGCTTCTACGACATCATTTACAACGCCATCAACGAGATCAAGGACGCCATCGTGGGCTTGATGGAATCCACTTACAAGGAGCACGTCTCCGGCCGCGCGGAAGTCCGCGACACCTTCACCATTCCCAAGGTGGGCACCATCGCCGGCTGCTACGTGACCGACGGCAAGGTGGAAAGAAACAACCAGGTCCGCCTGCTCCGCGACGGCGTGGTGATTTTCGACGGCAAACTGGCTTCTCTCCGCCGCTTCAAGGACGACGTCAAGGAAGTGGCGACCGGCTACGAATGCGGCATGGGCATCGAGAACTTCAACGACATCAAGATCGGCGATGTTCTGGAGCTCTATTATCTGGAAGAGATCAAGCCGGTTTTGAAATAAGGCTGCAAATAACCGGCGCCGGGCGGGCCGGAAAAACCCGCCCGAACATAGAGTATGGTTATAGGCTACGGGGTGTTGGTGTTGAGAATACCCGACATCCATTCCCTCAAGGGAAAGAGAAAGATCGTGAAATCCGTGGTGGGGCGCATGCGAAGCAACTTTAACGCTTCGGTGGCCGAAACCGGGGATAATGATATGCACCAAAGGGCGGAAATAGGCTTCGCTCTGGTCGGCAACGATCAAAGACTGTTGAACTCAAAGATGGACCGGATCATCAACCTTGTGGAATCCATGGGCGTCTGTGAGATCATAGATTCGGAAATGGAGATAATGCATCTGTGAAATCCATAGGGCGCCAGGACAGAGTGGCGGGACGCATCCAGCAGGAGTTGTCCGCCCTCATTCAAAAACGCATTAACGACCCGCGCCTGGAATGGGCCACCATTACAGGGGTCAAAATGACCAAGGATTTGAAGATCGCCCGGGTTTATTACTGCGTGTTCGGCGAAGAAGAAAAGAAAATCAAAGTCGGCGAGGCCTTTCAGCAGGCCCACGGCTTTATTAAGCGGGAACTGGCCAAAAAATTGGGGCTCAGGTACATGCCGGAGTTGGAGTTTTTCTTTGACGAGTCCTTTGACTACGGCCGGAAGATCGAAAATATCCTGAAGGAAATCGGTCCCCTGGACAGCCCGGAGGAACCGGAGGAATGACAGGCATGCAGCTTGAAAAAGGGGCGGTAAACCACGGAATCATCGTGGTGGACAAGCCGTCCGGAATCACCTCCGCAAAGGCTCTGGACAAGGTCAAAAAGACCTTGGGCGTCAAAAAGGCGGGGCACACCGGCACCCTGGACCCGTTCGCCACGGGCGTGCTTGTATGCTGCCTGGGCGCAGCCACCCGGCTGGCCAGGTTTTTTCTTCATGGCGACAAAACCTATGAAGCGGTTATGCACTTGGGCATCGAGACCGACACCCAGGATTTGACCGGCGAAGTCACCTCCCGGATGGAGGCGGAGGCCGCCCAGGTTACGCCCGAGCAGATCCGGGAAGCCGCGGCCAGGTTCCAGGGGGAAATCGATCAGTTTCCGCCGGTGTATTCCGCGCTTAAGCACCAGGGAGTTCCTTTGTACAAGCTGGCTCGAAAAGGAACCCCCGTGCAAAAGGAAGCGCGGCGCATCACCATCTACTCGTTGGATGTGACTGACATAAACCCGCCCATGGCGGGATTCACCGCCCGCTGCTCAGGCGGGGCGTATATCAGAACCCTTTGCGCGGACATGGGGCGCGAATTGGGCTGTGGAGCCCATTTGCACGCCTTGCGCCGTACGGAAAACAGCGGCTTTTTCATTGAGGAAGCCGTGACTCTCGACCAGTTGGAAGACCTTGTTTTATCGGGAAAAATCAATGAGCATGTCGTGCCCATGGCCCATGCATTACGTCAAATGCCCGAATATACAGCGTCCTCGCAAACGGCCAGGAAAATCACCCATGGGGCGGCCCTCACATGGCTGGACCTTGGAGAAAAAACAGGCAGGCAAGACCTGCAGGATAATCCCAAGCATATCAAGGTGGCTTCCCAGGAGGGAGACCTGCTTGCCGTGCTTACGCCTAAAACGGACGGCATAGGCTTCACCTATGAATGCGTCTTTCCCCCAACCCGTCCTGTGGGGAGAAGGCATTCAAAGGGTGCGCCCATGCTTCCCAACGCAAGAAACAGTTTTAACAGTTAACCTACACAGGAGGCTTGAGAAACGTGGCCTTAACAGCGAAAACCAAACAAGAGCTTATCGAACAATTCAAGACCCATGACTCTGACACCGGTTCCCCGGAAGTGCAGGTGGCCTTGTTAACAAATCGGATCACTTACCTGACCGAGCATTTTAAGACCCACAAAAAGGATCACCATTCCAGGCGTGGGCTGCTTAAACTGGTCGGCCAGCGTAGAAGGCTCTTAAACTATTTGAAAAATAAGGATGTGCAGCGATATCGCACATTGATTGAGGCGTTGGGACTACGCAAGTAATCATTGTAGAGGTCAACATGCTTGCGACGAGGCTTTGGGCCGCGCCGCGGGCTGACATAAGCACTGGTTTGCGCACGACCACCGTCGGGAGATGCTAATGGAAGTAACACTAGAAAGGAATTTGGGGGACAGGCCCCTGCGTATTCAAACAGGCAAGCTGGCCAAGCAGGCCAGCGGGTCGGTTGTGGTTTCGTATGGCGAAACTATCACGTTGGTAACCGTGGTGGGTTCTCAGGAACTCCGCCCAGGCATTGATTTTGTTCCGCTATCAGTTGAGTACCAGGAGAAGGTATACGCCGCCGGAAGAATTCCCGGGAACTATTTTCGCCGGGAAATCGGGCGGCCCTCAGAAAAAGAAACCCTGACAGCAAGACTTATAGACAGGCCGATCCGGCCCTTGTTTCCCAAGACCTGGCGTTATGAAACCCAGGTGATAGCCACCGTGCTGTCCATGGATCAGGAAAACGACCCGGATATGTTGTCTATGGTAGGGGCTTCCGCCGCACTTTGCATTTCCGACCTGCCCTTTTCCACGCCGATCGCCTGCGTCAGGGTAGGCAGAATCGACGGCCAACTGGTGGCAAACCCCACTATCAGCCAGCAGGAAAATTGCGACCTCAACATCATCGTGGCAGGGTCCCGGGACGGGGTTGTCATGGTGGAAGGCGGAGGCCAATTTATTTCTGAAGAAGAAATGCTGGACGCCATTTATTTTGGCCAGGAATCCCTGGAGCCCCTCCTTGAGATGCAGGAAGAACTCATGGAGAAGGCGGGGGTTCCCAAAAGGTCGGCCGATCCTGAAGAAAAGGACGAAGAACTGGCCGCCAAAGTGGCGGAGCTGGCTGATCCCGAGATCAAAAAGGCTCTTGAAATCAACGACAAGCTGGAGCGTCAGGACGCCATTCGCGACGTCAAGAAAACCGTGATGGAAGGCCTGGGCGAGGAATACGAAGACCGGGGCAAGGAAGTCTCGGAATTCATCCATGACCGCACCCGCGTGATTATGCGCGCCATGGTGTTGGACGAAGGCCGCCGCATCGGCGGACGGCGCTTCGATGAAGTCCGGCCCATTACCTGCGAAGTGGGCATTCTGCCCCGGACCCACGGCTCCGCCCTGTTCACCCGCGGCGAAACCCAGTCCCTGGGCATCCTCACTTTAGGGTCCTCCGGCGATGAACAGCGTGTGGAAACCCTGTACGGCGACGAGACCCGTCCCTTCATGCTCCACTATAACTTTCCTCCTTACTCCGTGCGCGAGGTCAAAAGAATCAGCGGCCCCAGCCGGAGGGATATCGGCCACGGCGGCTTGTCCACCCGCGCCATCAAGGAAGTGCTTCCTTCCAAGGAGGATTTTGACTACACAATCCGGATCGTTTCCGAAATCCTGGAATCCAACGGCTCCTCCTCCATGGCCACGGTCTGCTCTGCAAGCCTGGCGCTCATGGACGGCGGCGTGCCCATCGCCAATCCCGTCTCCGGCATCGCCATGGGGCTCATGGCCGAAGGCGACAAGATTGTGGTTCTCTCCGACATTCTGGGGGACGAAGACCACATGGGCGACATGGATTTCAAGGTGGCCGGCACCAAGGACGGCATCACTTCCGTGCAAATGGACATCAAGATTTCCAGCCTCACCCGGGAAATCATGGAAAAAGCCCTGGCCCAGGCCAGAGTGGGACGTTTGCACATCCTGGAGAAAATGCTGACCACCATCAGCGAGTCCCGCGAGGAAATGTCTCCTTACGCGCCCAAGGTGTTCACCGTCCAGATCCATCCTGACAAAATCCGGGATATCATCGGCCCCGGCGGCAAGGTGATCCGGGCCATCCAGGCGGAAACCGGAACCCGCGTCGACGTGGACGACAGCGGCCTGGTCAAGGTCTCTGCGGTGAACCTGGAAGAAGGCGAAGCAGCCCTTCAGATGATCAAGGACATTACGGCCGTTCCCGAAGTGGGCGCCGTCTACGAAGGAACCGTCGTGAAAATCATGGACTTCGGCGCCTTTGTGGCTATCCTCCCCGGCACGGAAGGCCTGTGCCATATTTCCCAACTGGACACCAAGCACGTCAAAAAGGTGTCCGACGTGGTAAAGGAAGGGGAAAAGATCAAAGTCAAGGTGCTGGAATTAACCAAGGATGGAAAGATCCGTCTGAGCCGCAAGGCGCTTCTGGAAGAAGAGAATGGAAAACCCGGTCCGGAAAACGGAGCTCCAAAACGGGATAAGAATCGTCACTAATTCCATGCCGCATGTGCGGTCTGTGTCCATGGGCGTCTGGGTTAACGTAGGCGCCCGGGACGAACCTCTTGAAAACAACGGCATGTGCCACTTTATCGAGCACATGGTTTTCAAGGGCACGGAAAAGCGGGACGCTTTCCAGATAGCGGCCGAAATGGACGCCATCGGAGGAAACGCCAACGCATTCACCGGCATGGAGGATACCTGCTACCATGGCAAGGTTCTGGATACGCACTTGCCGCGGCTGACGGATATTCTATCGGACATCTTTCTTAATTCCGTCTTTCAACCGGAAGAATTTATTCGGGAACGAGCTGTCATCCTGCAGGAAATCGGCATGCAGGATGACAGCCCTGACGACCGAGTCCATCTTATGACCGGCCAGGCGCTTTTCGGAGAGCATCCCCTGGGGCGTTCCGTCCTGGGTTCTCCGGATAACCTTCTTTCCTTCGAGGCCCACTCCCTGCTGGAATGTCTCAAGGAATGGTATCAGCCCAGCCGCATTGTCATCACCGCAGCCGGGCATCTGGACCATGACGACTTTGTCTCCCTCACCGGGCCGGCCTTCGAGCAAGTGAGCCCGGGGCCTGAACTGCCTCAACGCGTTCCGCCGAAAAACAAGCCCGAACTGCGGGTGGAGCACCGGGACCTGGAGCAGGTGCATTTGTGCCTGGCCGCTTCGGGCCTCGGCGCCGTGGACCCCAGGCGCTACGCGTATTCCCTTATGAACATTATTCTGGGCGGAAACATGAGCTCCCGGCTTTTCCAGGAAGTACGCGAAAAGCGCGGCCTGGCCTATTCCGTGTATTCCTTCGCCCCGTCCTTTTCCGACACCGGCGCCATCGGCGTTTACGCGGGCGTGGATCCCTCCAACCTGGACCTTACCCTAAACCTCATCTACAAGGAATTGAGCCGCTTGAAAGAGGAAAAGGTGAGCGAACAGGAACTGAAGGGCGCCAAAGAGTATGTGCTTGGCAGCCTCATTATGTCCGCGGAGAGTACGGACAACCAGATGTTGAGGGCGGCCCAGAACGAAATCAATTTCGGGCGCCACAAACCCATTTCCGAATCCGCAAAAAATATTGAAGCCGTCACCAGGGAGCAAATTCTGGAGCTTGCCAACGAGTTGCTGGAACCGCCTATGGCCCTGGCCGTCCTTGGCCCTGTCAAGGACCCAGACAGCCTTAAAAGATACGTATAGGATTATTCATGCAATCCCAGGAACAGCCGGAAATCAGGATCAAACGATTGAATCCCGAAAAGGACGGAGACCTGCCCCTGCCCAGATACATGACCCCCGGGTCTGCGGGCATGGATATTTGCGCGGCCCTGGACGAAGATCTCGCCATGGCGCCCGGAGACATCGCCCTGGTTCCAACCGGCCTGGCCATGGCCATTCCCCAGGGCTTCGAAGTGCAGGTGCGTCCCCGCAGCGGCTTGGCCGTCAAGCAGGGGGTCAGCCTGGTCAACACGCCCGGCACCATTGATTCGGACTACCGGGGGGAGGTAAAGATCGGGCTCATCAATCTTTCCCGCGAAACGCGCACCATCTCCCGGGGCGACCGCATTGCTCAGCTTATTGTGGGACGCGTATTCCAGGCAAGGCTGACGGAGACGGACTCCCTGGACGAAACCGAACGCAACGGCGGCGGCTTCGGGCATACCGGCGTCTGATTTTTTTCGCCTTCAGATAATCGCTTTTGAAAAATTGTTAACCCGGATATAATAAGGCTGAAACGCCCCAAGAGCGGAGTTTGCTTCTGGGAGTCTTTTGACGACGCCGAAAAAAGCTCCCCCCCCCCCCCCTAAAGGGAGGAAGGGGCGAAGATTTTGGGATTAGCGCACCGAAGTTATTTGGTTTTAAATCCATTTGAAAGATAAGAAGTTGATGCTGGCATATGACGAACTCTCCCACGGAAAACCCGTTCAAAATCTGCGTGCTGGC
The DNA here is from genome assembly GCF_900142135.1 of Desulfatibacillum alkenivorans DSM 16219. Classification (GTDB taxonomy): domain Bacteria; phylum Desulfobacterota; class Desulfobacteria; order Desulfobacterales; family Desulfatibacillaceae; genus Desulfatibacillum; species Desulfatibacillum alkenivorans. The sequence continues at coordinate 295,674 of NZ_FQZU01000002.1, forward strand.
CTCGGGCAGCAAAGGCAATTCCATCTACGTGACCGACGGAACAACCTCCATCCTGGTGGATGCAGGGCTTTCCGGCGTGCAATTGGAGCGGCGCATGGCCGAACGGGACATCGACCCCAGAAGCATCAGCGCCGTGCTGGTGTCCCATGAGCATACGGATCATGTGAGCGGGGTGGGCGTGCTTTGCAGGCGTTACGGGTATACGGCGTATTTTACGCGGGAGACGTACAGGGCCTCCATCAAAGGCCTGGGCAAAATGGAAAAATGCAAGGGCTTCGCTCCCGGCCAGGAATTCACTATAGGCGGGATGACGATTCATCCTTTTTCCACCAGCCACGACGCCGTCAATCCCGCCGGATTCACCATACAAGCCCATGGCGCCAAAGCGGGAATCGCCACGGACCTGGGAATCGCCACCGCTATGGTGAAAAACCACCTCCAGGACTGCAACGTGCTGCTTATGGAAGCCAATCACGACGTGCAAATGCTTTTGGACGGCCCGTATCCGTGGCATTTGAAGCAGCGGATCAAAGGCCGGTCCGGACATCTTTCCAACGACGCCTCCCGGGAACTGCTGGAGGAAATCCTCCATGAGGGCCTGTCGCACGTCATTCTGGGGCATTTGTCCGAGACCAACAACCTGCCGGAAATCGCCCTGGATACCGTGGCCCCGGTTCTGGACGGACACAAGGCCAAGCTCTGCGCCGCTCATCAGTCCGTGTGCGGCGACCTCATCGACATTTGCAGTAAAAAGAATCTACCCTGAAATCTCATCAGCCATACCCTGGTGATTTCGTTGTTGGGTTCGAAGTCCGCACACGTTTCCGCCATGCGATGCGCAAAGCCGGACTTCTTAACCCAACCTATCGGTGAATTTTGAGCGATGTAGGTTGGATAGAGCTTGCGAAACCCAACAATATTAAAATGTTAGGCGGAAAACTTGCCTTTGCGAACTTGGGTGTAAACCTCCATTAATTCAACCCCTGCTCCTGCATCAAGGCTTTTTTACCGTCCCGGATGGCTTTGCGGCGGAAATAGGCGGGGGCGTCCTCCCCCAGCATTTCGTCGGCCGCCTGTTCTATGGCCGCGTCCTTTTGCTCCTGGGTCAGTTCGGGATTGTTTTGGATTTCCTGCTCTTGAGCTTGAAATTCGCTTTCGGCCGCCTGCTTTTCATCCAGCATGACGTCCACCTCATCCAATGCCGCCACCTGCTCCGGGGTGAAGAACTCCTCCCGGAACTCCCGGGTGAGGGCTTCCTTGTCTTCTGGGGAGGTCATTTCGGAAAAATTCTTTTGGTACATGCGCAGCTTTTCCTGATACCGGTTATAGGGCAGTCCGTAGGCCTCCACATCCGAGGTCTGGTCTCCCCACATATCCTCGTTCAACTGCGCCAGCAGGGCTTCCTTTTCTTCGCCGTAAAGCTCCCTGTCCGCCACAATGGCGCCGCGGCGGATCCGGTACTCCTTGGTTTTTATTTCGGCTCCGTACAAGGCGTCGGCGACCTCCTTGCCAAGGTAATCACGCCGGTACGCCTGAATGCGGGCCAGCAGGGCCACCACTTCATCCACCGTAGCGGGTTGGCCCCAGGACTCCTGGGCGTAAGCCAGGTCCATTTCGCAGTTCAGGTAATCCGTATACAGGGCGAAAAGCTCCATGGCTTCGTCCTCGGGCAGTTGGGAAAGCAAAAATGCCTTCACCTCGGCAAGGTGGCTTTCCAGGTCTTTGCTGTGCTTGAATTTTTTTTCCAGATACTTGAAATACTTGCGGGTGAAAACGGTCACGCCCATGCCCTCGTCGAAATACCGGCTCACATTGACCTGGGAGTATCTGCCGGGTTCGGCCGAAGCCTTGGCCTGATTGACGGAGTCTCCGGGGGAGGCGACCCCGTGGGATTTGACAATGTCCTTAAGCGGGACGTCGTAGGTTTTGTCAAAGATGTATCCGGGCGGGGCGGCTTCAGGCAAGACGGCCCGCCGGGAATCCCCGCCTGACAGAAGCACATACCCCAGGACGATCAGAACCAGTGCGGCGCCGCACAACAAACCAATTTTTTTCCACTTGCTTAAGCCGGACATTGATTGTTCCCCCCGATGGCGCTGCAAAGGCCCTATTGAATTGAAACTTGGAAGATTTGAGGTCAAGGCTGGGAGTAAATGTAGCAAAAACGCCTCATTCCCGCAACCGAAGAATGGGCGAAGAATGGGCGGGCCTGCACCCTATTGCAGAAGCCAATCCCTCCGGACGCCAGAACGGTTGGCCTCCACTCCATGAGTTTGGTTTTTTCCTATTAAGTTCACGGAATTATGAACGGCCTTCAGAAATAAATGCTTCAATATTCAGAACAGGGGAGCGATTTCATTCCAAACAAAAAATTTGCACGTTTGTAAAGATTCTTTCCCCTCACAGTTTTATCCGCAATTAAGTGTAAATCAAACAATTCTGTTCAAAAGGAGGCAACCATAGTTGACTTACAAAGCCGTTTCCGCCAAAATTTTTCCTCCGGCAAGGGGATTCGCTATGCCGGATACACCTTGAAAACACATACAATTTGAACCAAGCAACCTCCGGAGTGGACAATGCCCAGCATTTCATCGCCCCTAAAGGCTATCTTTTTCCTTTTTTTCTTCCTGATTCCATTAGCCGGCTTATGCCATGGCGCCACCATTACTGTGCCCGGCGACTACGCCAAAATCCAGGACGCCGTTTTGGCCGCTCAGGCCGGCGACACGGTGGAGGTGGGGCCAGGAACCTATACGTTCACAGCTTATGAGGGCAACAACGCCGAGGCTGTCGCGGGAAGCAGCAATTGCACGGATCCTGGGAAAATTATAGGCAAGACCAATAATTGGGGCGATGATGTTAAAATAGGGGCTGATGGATATATCATTGTGCGCATGGAAGAGGAAATCATGGACGGGCCGGGGGATGATTTTTATGTCCATTGGTGGACGTCCAATGGCAACAGTTGGGGTGAATACGCCCATTATTACGTGGGAGGCTCAGCGTCCGGCCCCTGGACCCGGGTGACCAGCGCATCCGATGCTTTTTCATGGTATCATTTTGGGGATTTGTCCACGGCGGGCGCAGCCAGCGCAAGGTATGTCAAGATTGAACCTGTCCTCGAAAATTCGGATTGGACCCTGAACGTCAGGTTTGTGGAGGGGGATTTAAAATGGGATCCTCCCATTTATATCCCTAGCGCGATAACCTTAAAAGGCGCGGGGACGGGCCAGACCATCATTGACGGCGCCAACCTTAGCCCGGACGAGAGCATTGGATTTGTCAATGTAGGGCCGGACCCATGGTCAACGGTCCATTATGACGATTTTGCCGTGATCGCCGTAAACGCCACCGGCGTCGCCATTTCGGATTTGACCGTCAAAAACCATGGCTCCTATGCAGGCGTTCGCGGCTCCAGCAGTACCTGGGAACCCACCAATTTTTTAACGATTTCCGGGGTCGAAGTAAGCAATTGCTATACGGGAATGTCCTTTGGGGAAGGCTCCGACAATCTTGTGGTGGAAAACTGTCTGGTTCACGATAACGCTCACGGCGGAATCCAGTGCGGCTCCAAGAACGTCAACGTGAATGGAAATGTTTTTTATCAAAACGCCGACGGGAGCGGAAATAACGGATACGGAATCTCGGCGGCCTGGGCATGCGCCGGCAGATTCACAAACAATGTGGTTTTGTCTAATGATTATGGAATTACCGTACAATCCTCGGAGCTCGGCGCTCAAATAGATGTGTTGAATAACACCGTCGTTAACAACTCATCCGGTATACTCTTAAATAGTTGCACGGGCGCCGTTCGCGTCAAACGGAACATATCGGTCAATAATTTCAGCGGCGCCTCTGAGCTAAGCTGTTCGGTACCGCCTGACTTTGATTACAACATGGTCCATGGAAACACCCGCAATTATGAAGGGAACTCCACCGGCGCCAACGACATCCGGCTATCGCCCGTCTTTGTGGATAAAAACAGCGGCGACTACCATCTTCAGAATTCTTCTCCAGGCATAAACATAGCCCCCCCCTCCACCCAATATGAATACCTGGATGTGGGCGGCGTTATTACGGATACCAGCGGGACCGCGTGCCGCGGCGCCGCCGGCGGCATGGCGACGCGAATACCGGACGAAGGGCCGAATTCCCATTTTTTCGGGACGTATCAGGTGACGGAAACGGTGGGCGACTGCGATCCCGTCACTAAAATTGTGGAAGTGGGAAACGATCCGACCAGGGTGTATAACCAGAATTATCTATACATTCCCGCGGCCGGCGGCTCCTTTCAGCACCAATGGACCGAACTTGATCTGGACGCCCGCACCATGTCCATGCTCATTTCCGATAAGGTTATAACAATCACGGATCAAGGCGTATGGGCCGGCTACTCTTACCAGGGATGGGCGGACAATTACACGGTCACATTCGCTGAGGACTACAACAGCTTTACCTTTTCCGGCGCCTTGTCCGAGGACGGCGACGAGGCCTGCGTGGGCGCTAAAAGCGGAACCGGCGTCAGGCTTGACGGCGATGGGAATAATAAGCGTTTTTACGGCGCTTATATGATTACCGGGACGGAAGGGTCCTGCGACGAAGAAACCAAGTTTTTTGTCATCGGCGGCGACCCCGGCCGGATAGGATACGACAATTATTTGTATCTGCCAGCTTCCGGGACCAGCTTCACCTTTTCCGGGGAAAACATGGACGGCGATTACTGCCAATGGTCCACGTCCATCAGCGGCGATTCCATCACCTTGAATAATGAGGGCTACGCCGTCGACAACCCGGATAATACCTGGTCAGAGCAGATTACAGCCGTTTTCGCCGCTGACCTGAACTCGTTCACCTACTCCGGGACCAGCCAGGACGACGACGCGGACCAATGCCAGGGGGTCATTACAGGCTCAGGGGCCAGGGTAGCTGAGGCAGGCCCCAATACCAGGTTTTACGGAAATTATATTATTGATGAAACCCTGGGCGCCTGCACGGAAAATGGCAAGGTGGTGGAAATCGGCAATGACGCAAAACGCATCGGCGCAGAGTACTACATCTATCTTCCGGCGGAAGGCTCTGACTTTTCCTTCTCCTTTCGATACGACGACGGCGATGATTTTGCCGAGCGCCAGATTGCTGTGGCGTCGGACACCTTAACAATCGACACCGTGGGGGTATGGGTTTCCGATCCTTCCAAGGGATGGACCGAGCACATTGCTGCTCAATTCAGCGCTGACATGAACAGCTTGACCTACACAGGAACCCTTGCGGACGACGACCCTGCCGAGTGCCAGGGCGCCATGTCAGGAACGGGCGAGCGTATATCGACCCAGGCGGATAACAGCCGGTTTTTTGGAAGCTGGCTTTTGTTTATGACCGAGGGGCCGTGCAGTGCAGAAGTAAAGGTCGTGACCTTTGGCGGCGACGCTTCCAAGAAAAACGTGGACAACTACATCTATCTGCCTCCAAAGGCGAGCCCTGTTTCCTACTCGGGCTTTTTTCAAACCGACGAGGCTCTGTATGATAGAACCCTCACCCTGGGGGCGAATTTTCTTAAAATGCACGATGACATCATGGACGCCGGCCTGTCCAAGACGGAAGAGTACACAGCAATCTTTCATAACGGAGTTCCTGAACGGGATTATGACGGAGAACCGCGCATTCAGGGCGGCATGTACGACGCCGGGGCCGACGAAACCGATGTACAGGGCAGCGGCCTGGACCTGACCTGGGAGTTGGCCCTGAACCAGGAAATGGACCAGGAAGGCGCCATCGAGTACGAAGTCACAGGCGAGTCTGAAATGCAGGGCCTGACCCTGACGACGCCCTTGAATGAGGAGTTCGGCATTCCGTTCCGCCTCGAAGAAAACTCCCTGCAAGAGCGCTTTATTGACGGAACGTACTCCGTGGCAGCCTTTGGCGCCGAGGAAACCGGCGTTTTGTCCGGATCTTTTCCCGGCCAGTTTCCCGAGGTCTCCACACGAATAAAAGGCGATAAAAGCCTGTTTGTGGAATGGACGCCCTGGACCGCGGCCGTGGGAAGCGAAGCGCAAATCAAGGTCATGCTGGAAGTGAATCACGACGAGATTTACTCCGTCTCCCTTTCCAGCAGTGCGACTTCCTGGGTTGCGCCTATCCAGGACATCGCCTCCGGTTTGTCGGGCTGCGTGGAATATGAGCTCATCGTCATGTTCACCAACACTTGCGGCGAGGGCATCAGCAAATCCACAAGCAGAACTATTGATATGGACTGCTCCCAGGTCCCCTTGGGCGACTACAACGCGGATGAGGCCTTAACCCTGCAGGATTGCCTCCTGGGCTTGGAGATTCTCACGGGAAAGGAAAGGGCTGTCTCCTTTGACCAGGACCCCACGGGCAACCAAAAGGTGGAGCAGGAGGACCTGATTTACATCCTTCGGGAATTGGCGGAATAGCAAAAGGGGCGTCTTTTTCCATTGATAGGATGCGTATGAGGCGCCGCCGAGGCTTTCTGTTCTATTTCGCGAGGAGGCCATCGGGCGTATTGGAAGATTGGCATTTTTGTTGCAATAACGATATTATATAAGAAATACTCGACCTTTGTCGCATCATGAAAAGCCGTAGGTCGGGTTAAGAAGTCCAGGGATGGACCTTCAAGCTGGCAACGGTGCTGTTGGACTTCAAACCCAACAAAAATTGCAGCAATCGCCCTTTGAAGCCTGCCCCATGGAAGAGAGGTCGGAGCCAGTTGTTGGGTTTAGCAAAAAAGGACGCGGCTTCACAGCAATTATGGCTGGATTAATGTTTCTGCTTTTCTCTCGTTCCCATGCTGTCAGCTCGTATCGCAGTAGTTGTTTTTTTGCGATGCGGGCTGTACGCGTGGGAATGCATCCCGGACTATCCAACTTTCTCAAACGTCAAACGTAGATTTGACCCCATGCCCTACACTCTCCGGCGTCTTGACTTCCTCATGATTTCACCCTGCAATTTGTAAAGGATTTCTTAAGAGGAGGTTATCCCATGGATATTCAACTGACCACCCAAATTCTAAAAGAAAAAGACGTTTTTATCGCCTACGCTCCTGAAATAGACATTGCAAGCTGCGGACGGAATCCGGATGAGGCTGCTAAAAATCTATGAGAGGCTGTTGAGCTTTTTATTGAGACAGCCATGGAGCAAGGAACGTTTCAAGACATTTTGGAGGAGTGCGGGTTTTCCGAAACTGCCTCTTATTGGAAAGGACCGGAGATTATTTCAAGCAAGCGCCTCCAACTATCCATGCCGGCTTAGCGCCATGCCCATTATTACTCCTTTCTTATATACCGTTTCCGGTTTTTTTGTCCCTATTTAGGCGCTATTCCAATGACACTGGGTTCCCGTTTCCGGGAGTCCGTCAGGATAATTGCATAACTGAGGCAATCATCCCGCCGCATCCCTCCACGGGGATGACGGAGAGCAGCGGCAATACCCAGACAAAGGGGGGCGCCCATATATAAGGCCTTCAAGCGTCCTCTGTTCTTTCGATGGCCGCAAAATCTCGTCATCCCGGCAAGGGACGGTCTGTATTTAAAGACCGTCCTGCAAGCCGGAACCCAGCGCCATTATGGACTTGCCTTGAAAGGCAATTACTTGTTTGAACGCAACTTGTCACCAGCCTGCAATAAAGATGGCGGCCTCCAAGCCCAAACGCCCGTATTTGAAAACGCAAAAAAGGGAGCCCGGACTGACCGGACTCCCTTTGTATTTCAAGGACTGTTTACATTTTTAGTTTGGGAATCAATCAGTATCCCCTGTCCTTCAGGTCGCTCACGATGTCCACGAAGAAGTCGGGAGCGTCAAAACCGGGGGTGATGCCGAAAAGCTGGCCCACAATGTTCAGGTGATCCACGCCCAGGCTCCACCATGCGCCGTCTTCCACGCCGCGGAATTTGCCCCATTTGGCGCTTTCCACGCCGACCAGCCCGTCATTGGAGCCTTCGTAGCCAAGCATGATCAGCCAGGTGGGGGCCAGGACCACGCTGTTGCAGCCTGCTTTGGCCTTGGCGGCCCAGCTTTGGTAGTACACGCTGCTCAGGTTGGGCGTGTTGGGATTGAACACGTCGCTCATGTAGTCGGTCACCAGGTCGTAGCCGTTTTCCAGGCTTTGAGGATTGTCATCGCCGAAGATGAAGGCGTAGACAAAATCCAGGACGTCGCCGCCCACGCTCAGCAATCCGGAGGGAAGGCCGTTCATGATCAGGTCGGCGATGCTGCTTCCCTGGTGGGGCCCTGCAATGCTGGTGTGGCTTTTGACGTAGCGGCCCAGGCTCAGGTTGGACATGGCGTACCGGGTGTATATGGTTCCGTGGGAGTGGCCGATGACGTTAATCTTGGAGGCGCCGGACACAGCCATGATTTGAAAAGCCTGACGCTGAAAGTCAGCAGCCTTGTTTTCCGTGGCGTCCATGCCGTTGACCGACGTGATGTACACTTCGGCGCCTTCGTCTTCCAGCGCTTCCTCAATGCCCCACCAGTAATCCATGATCCCCAGGATCTCGGCCGATGCGCCCATGCCATGGGCCAGAACCACCGGGTACTTGGTGTCGCAAATGTCCTTGCTGCCGCCGGCGAGCGCCAGTCCGGGAATCAGCAAAAGAGCGGCCAACGCCAGAATTAATGCTTGCTTCTTCATCATCGTTCTCCCCCTGAGAAGTTATGGTGTGGTGAGATAAAACTAAAAAAGCCGGGTTGCCTCTGAAGTGCAACCCGGCTGTCTTTTATGATCAAGACCCGTGGCTTTCCGTCCCGGCCTCGCGACCGGTTTGGCAAAACGAATTGTTGATTTGGAATTCGCCCGGGTGAAGTGTAGGCTTTGAAGATCGTACTTTTTCACCCGCGTTGAACGGAATTTATCTCAAAACTTCTACGCCTGTCAAGAAAAAAATTCTACACATGGGTAAGAACACCGTTATAAATATCAGCCGTCATTCGGGTCGGATGCACCATGGGGCTGACCTGTTAATTTTGGCCCTTTAATCCAGTCGATCAGCCAAAAACCGTCCGCCGCGGATCAACAGGGACCTTCCCAGGCCGGAGCGTCCTGCCAGGCCCTGGAGCACGTGGACCCTGCTGTTGTAAATTTCCAGGGCCGCATCCACGCCGTGGGCCTGGGCGCGTTCCACGGTTTCCCGGGCGTCGCAGCGGAGAAGCTCGCCCTTTGCCGCCTGAACCAAAATGGGCGGCAGGCCGGCGTAATCACCGTAGGCCGGGCTGATCAGAGGATTTTTCTTATCCGATCCGGCCGCGTAAAGGTCCGAGGCGTAGCGCACATACCGGTCCTGGCGATGCTTGACGCCCGTTCTTTGAAATTGGCCGGACTTATTGCATTCGTACAGGTTGGTCCAGGGGGACATGCAGTAGGCTCCGGCCGGCAGGGGGAGGCTTTTTTGCTTGAGCGCCAGCAGCAGGGCCAGGGTCAGGCCTCCCCCCGCGGAGTCTCCTGCGATGACGATTTTTTCCGGCTTAACCCCGGAAGCCAGAATCGCGCCGTAAGCCAAAAGGGCGTCTTCCAAAGCCGCGGGAAAAGGGTGCTCCGGCGCCAGGCGGTAATCTATGATCACTCCCCGGGCCGAGGTTATGCGGCACAGGGCCGAGGCCAGGGGCCTGTGGGTGCTGATGGAGCCCATGAGATACGCCCCGCCGTGGAGGTACAACAGGGTCCTGCCGTCCGTATGCGCCCATCCGGTTATGATTTCCGCCGGCATGCTCTCTATGCGGGTTTTGATGATTTTGGCCTTTTGGGGCGTCCTGCCCAAAGTCTTGACGATTCCGTCCAGCATAAATCGTTGAAACCAAAGGGATTGGGGGCTGTCATTGAACATGGATCTTAACAGAACATTAGGTTTTTTCCGACCGTTGGATCTTGCCGCCATCGCCCCTCCCTGGTTTGTTTGTTGGATAAATAAACTGACATGTCAGTCTTTGCGGCAGAATAAAATTGAACGATCGGATTGTCAAGGAGATATAAGTTGGAAAGAGGCGATAAGAGCCCTGTCAGATCTCGAAACGGCCCCGGCGCCGCTCCTTTTTGGGGCATGCCGGGCAGGGTTTCCTATTCCAAATGTTTATGCAGGGTGCGGGGCTTGCCCCGCCCGAAGCAGGGGCTGGGCTTCCGGCCCAAAGAACGCGGGGACCGCGCAACCACAGCGAGGAGACCTCGCAACTACCCCTCCATCCGAATACAAACCGGAGACCTGGTTTACAAAATAAACTGATGACGTGATTTGCACATAATGACGGCGCCCCGACCTCGGAATAAAAAAACCGGGACTGACGGCCGTTGCCAGCCGTCCATCCCGGTTTTAAAATCTGTCAAAGCCCGCTTTTAAGGGGGCTGTTAATCGATTTTGTTCACGGCGTCCCGGGCGGCTTCCTGGGCCTGGGCGCGTTTTTCCATGTCCTTGGTCATTTCCTCTAACTGGGCCATGTTGGACTTGGCGGATTCCAGCATCTGGCCTTCGATCTTGGAGGCTTCGGCCATGCGGGAGGTGAGGATATTGTAGGACTTGACCAGATCCTGAAAGCGCACCAGAGGCTCGTTGGTGACCTTGGCCACCTCGGCCGCGTTGTCCATGGAGTCCTCGGCGATGGACACCATGAGCCCGCCCAGGTACTCTTGGGAGGCGGCCAGGGCCTGGGCGATTTCCTTTTCGTCCTGCTGGGCGATTTTGAGGGCCAGGCCGTTTTCCAGGACCGGGCGGGTGAGGTTGACCATGCTTTTGATGGAGTCCCGCAGGTTGTCGTGGTTGTCCATGGTGATGTTCATGGTCACGAAAAACTGGGAGAATGCGTTTTCGGTCACCTTGATGTTCTGGAGCCTTCTCACCACCCGGACAATGGCCTTTTGCAGGGCCTGCTTTTCGATTTCGTCGGTCATTTCTGGCTGGAGCTTTTCCATCTCCTGCAAAAGCACCTGGAGCTTGTAGCCCCGCAGCCGCAGCTCGTTTTGAAGCTGCTTGAGGTTGTTGTACCGCTCTTCGATTTCCAGGGTGTTTTCCAGCAGCTTGTCGCTGCCCGCCATCAGGGACTGGATAATGGCGTCCACCTGGGTCTGGACCGACTCATAACGCATGGCAATGTCGGCCAGGATCTTGCCTACGCCGGGCACGCCCCTGAACATGCGGGAGAAAAAGCCCGCGGTCTGGGATTTTTTCAACTGCTCGATGGCCGGATACGGGTTGATCTGGTCCATGACCTCGCGCAATTTCACCAAATCCTGGGGGATGCTGTTCTTTTCGCCATTGCTCATCCGGTCCATGACCTTGCCCAAAGAGGTGCGCATAAGCCCGAACTCCCCGTTGGCCTTGGTCTGGACGTCGTCGCCCACGGAGGTCGCCTCCCGAAGCGCGGTCCTGTCCGTGGGGTCGGCCTTGATTTTTTCCAGCAGGACCAGGGCGGCTTCCTTGGCGGCGTCCGCCTCGGGCGCGGGGACGTTTTTGGGCGGCTCCAGCACGGCGGGAACCAGTTCTTTTAAAGCCTGCTCCGGGCTTTGCTCCACGATTTCAGCGTCGATGACGGGAGATTGTCCGTTTTCTGTCATAACCGTATTCCTCCTGGGAATCCTGGGTGTTTGTTTTTTTTATATCCGACGGGCGGAATGAACGCGCCGAAGCATTGCTGCCGAAAAACTGACTATTACTAAAGGGCCGGAAGGGTTGTCAATGCCGTCCGTCCCGTCTTTTCATAATTTATCAAGGTTTGGTTTTTGTTAAAAGACGTGGGCGGCCCCGGCAATGGAGGCGCATCCCCTGAAAGACGGCAACAAAAGGGGCGGCTCGGAAAGCAACCGCCTCCAAACCGCCCCTTGGAGATAATTCGCAGTTTTTTATCTACCGCAGGCCCGCCACTTTTTGAAGCACGTAGATGCTTTCCGCCTGATCCACCTTGCCGTCGCCGGTGACGTCCGTGGGGGTGGATTGCACTCCCGTGGTTTTGCCTGACAAGGCGCCCATGGAAAGTACGGCGTCTGCCAGATCAATGCGTCCGTCCCGGGATACGTCGCCCATGACCGGCCTGCGCACCACAATACCCGCGTTAATGGATTGAAGCCAAACCATGCCTCCGCAGAAGTAGATGTCGCCCTGGGCGTTCACGGTCATCAGATCCTGGTTTGTTTGGTTGGCTGGCACGGGGGCGCCGTCGAATACCATGTTTGCGGGAATGCCGCCGTTCAAAAAAGGCATGGGCCGGGTGTTGAAAAGCGTGGCGTCGGTCTGGGTGACCCAGGTGTTCGTCTCGCTGTCAAAGGTCTGGCTGGCCGTATTCCATACGGCGCCATTTTTGTCCACGTACAGGCGAGGGCCTCCCAGGAAGCCGGAGGCGTCTCCCCGAGTAAAGACATGCCATGTGGGATCCCCCCCTTCGGGATCCTTTTTCCTGACGCTCACCTTGGGGGTGCTGATGAAGGTGGTCATGAACCAGATGTTTTCCTCCCCGTCCATAAGAGCGTATTGAATCCGGTAGTCGGGGAACTTGGCGGCGTCGTTGGTGTCGAAAATCTCCCAGGCCGAGTTGTCCGCGTTCAGATGATACACATTGTTTGCCCCCAGGAACCACTTGCCGTCCAGGGGATCCACATACAGGTTATAAAAATAAGTGTCGGCCGGGGGGGCTGGAGATTCGGAGGGCAGGTCCAGCCACTGCTCCGTGTTGATGTCGTAGGCCAGGGGGGCGCGGCGGGTGGGGGCGAAATAGGCAATGTTACGGGAATCCACCCCAACGCCGGTGACGCTGCCGGAACTAGGGTCCCCGGGCAGGCCCATGGCGTCTTCCCTATACTGAACCCAGGTTCCGTCGGCTTTCAATCGGGCCACGCTGGGGGCGTCATAGGCGGCGAACCACACGCCCCCGCTCAGGTCTCCGGCTATGGAATTGATGCGGTGGCTGGTCAGGGTGGTGCTTGTTTTCCTATAATTATAGGAAACCACCTGGGGGTCTTCTTTCCTGGACCCTAAAGTCCAGCCGTGCACGCCGGAACCATAGTTAGTCGCAACATCCACAACAAACCACAGAACGCCGCCGTGTTCCTGCAAGCTCAGAACCTGTTCACTTCCCACGCCCAGGCTGGCGCAGGTGGTGCGGGTCCAGGTCCCTCCACTGGCGGGGCTGTATTTGACGATGCCGCTATAGTTGGGGGCGAACCACATGCCGCCGTCGGACGCAGGGGCCAACCGGTTGACGGCATTACTGGAGCCGTTGGCCACGGTGGAGAGATTGTAATACACCCAGTCGTCCCCGGTTGTGAGGCAAAAAACCCCCCCGGTCCCGTAGGTTGAATTGCCAAACCACATGTTCCCGGACGCATCCTCCATGATGCACGTGATGGGGCTGTTCTCCTGGGGAACTTCCGGGTCATTAGTATACTCCGGGTGGTAGACGGGATCGCCCACCAGAGCCATGTCGTACATGGTTGAACCCTGGTACAGCCCCCGTTCGTTGGCCATCCAGTGTCTCCCCTGGCTGTCAATGTAAGCGTCCTGGATCAGGTCGTTGTTATACGTGGAATATACGGCCACGGTTTCCGCCACGTTGAAAGAAGGGTCCAGGTGTTTGAGGCTTTTGTAGGCGACCAGCAAAACGTTTTGGGACCCGTCCTGATTGTCAATCAAATGGATGGTGTGGACGCTGTCCACATGGGTGGTGTCCGTAAAGCCGGATTGGGTATTTTCCATGGTGATCGTGAGCCAGGAGTCATCCGGCTTTTGCACCAGCACGGTGCGGTTGTCCAGGGCGTACCAGGCGTTGCCGGCTTTATCCCGGACCACGTAGTTTATCTCCTCATTCAACTGAGGCTTTTCCACCACGTTATTGTAATCGCCTTCCAGCCAGTTATTGGCCCGGGAATTGGTCAGATACTGAAAGCGGGTTTCACCGGAAGGCAAACGCCAGACCCCAGGATCATATTCCGAGCCATTGGAGGCCGTGACCCACACCGCGCCCGTGGAATCCACGGTCAGGTCTTGAGGCATATAAGGCACGCTGTTGGCGCGTATTCTGTACCAGTCCGGCGGGGTTTCTTCCTGGGCCAGCGCCGTTTGAAAACCTGAGCACAGGAAAATCAGCATGAGACCGAGAAGCGTCCCGGTAAAGAGGCGTTTTTTAAAGAGACGGATTGCGTAGAGTTTACGAAATTCTTTCAACATGGCCACACCCCTTCAAATAAATTGTGAAGAAAACAAGGTTCGATCGATCTTCAGCAAAGGTGCTGCGTGGAGGTGAAAAATTATGTGCGCGGACGGCGCAGGAAGGACGAATTTACTCATCCGGCCATGCAAGCCGTTTTAAATTCCAGCTATTTTCAAGTTCGGGTAGAAGATTTCAGGAGAAAATATCCCAAAACCTCACCTCGAACCAAGCCTCCGGAAGATTCGGAAGGCCTTGCTCCACATTGTATTAAATAGCCTTGCCATGGGCGAAAGGCAAGATAATTTTCAAGCCCTCCGTTCTCGAAAACTTAGGGAAAATGGAACTGCCTCAAAAGTATTCAGGCGATGATTAAGAGAGTGTGAAGGCGTTCTTTATATCCGCCATTGTCAATAGCCGGCGGCGTGCAAAAAACAAACAACATTACTGCTGAGAGATTACGGAAAGTGAAGAACAGCAGGTAAATGGGGCGGGATTGGGTCCCTGGAGGGAAGGTTAAAAAAAAAGGGCGGCTTGGGAAGCAACCGCCTCCAAACCGCCCCTTATGGATAATCCGTAGTTTTTTTACCGCAGGCCAGCCACTTTTTGCAGCACAAAAAGGCTTTCGGCCTGATCCACCTTGCCGTCGCCGGTCACGTCCGTGGGCGCGGACTGGATGCCCGAGGCCTTGCCCGCCAGGGATCCCATGGAAAGCACGGCGTCGGCCAGATCAATGCGTCCGTCCCGGGACACGTCGCCCTTTACCGGGCTGCAGACAATAATGCCTTTATTGACGGATTGGACCCAGAACATGCCGCCGGCAAAGTATATATTGCCTTCCGTATCCACGGTCATGCGATCCTGGACTGTGCCGGACAACGCTTCCGGCGCCCCGGCCAAATCCACATCGGCCGGGATGTTTCCGTTCAGAAAACGCAGAGGCCGGGTATTAAAGGGGGTGGCATCCGTCTGGGTGGTCCAGGTATTGTTGGCGCTGTCATATGTCTGGCTGGCCGAATTCCAGATTACGCCGTCTTCGTCCAAAAAGACCCGGTCCGTGTACCAGCCCGCATATCCCGTGCCGTCGCCGGATTCAAACTGGATCCAGACGGTTCCGCTGACGGGATCGTTTTTGGCGAGGCACAGGCCGTAATAGGTGGAGAACCACATGTTTTCCTCGGCGTCCATGAGGGCGTTGGTCACCCGGTAATCGGAAAACGTGGTTTCGTCGTTTGTGTCGTAGATCGTCCAGGCGGAGTTGTCCGCATTCAGATAATAAACCCAATCAGCGCCCAGGAACCACTTGCCGTCCTTGGGATCGACGTACAAACCGTAGAACACGGTGTCCGCCTGGGGGGCCGGGGGATCGGAGGGCAGGGACAGCCATTGCTCCGCGGTGATGTCATAGGCAATGGGGGAACGGCGCGTGGGCGCCATGTAGACAATGTTGTTGGAATCCACGCCGATTCCGGGAATGCTGCCGCTCCCTCGGGACCAGAGAAGATCCATGGCGTCCGTCGCGTACTGAACCCAGGTCCCGTCCGCCTTCATGCGGGCGACCTCGGGCAGATCGTAGGACGCGAACCACACGCCTCCGCTGAGGTCGGCCGCCACGCTGTTAATGCGGTTGCTGGTGAGGGATGTGCTGCTTTCCCGATAGGTCCAGGAGGTCACCGAGGAGTCGGATAAATTCAGGGCGTACACGCCCGCATTGACTGAATTGTCGTAGGTGGTGAACCATAGCTTGGAGTCGTGCTCCTCCATGCTTAAAATTTGTTCGCTGGGAATCCCCAGGATGGCGCATGTGGTCCGAGACCAGCCCGACCCGGGGGCGTACGTGACGATTCCGCTGTAACGCGCCCCGAACCACATGGTTCCGTTGGCGCCCGCCGCCATGCAATTAATCGTGTTGCTGGCGCCCGTCAATGCGTTGATGTCGTATTTGAGCCAGTCGTCCGCGCCGTCCGGATTGGTCAGGCAGTAAACTCCGCTGTCGCTGCTGAACCACATGTTTCCCAAAGAATCTTCCATGATGTGCGTTACGGCTTCGATGGTGGATGTGACGACCCATGGATTAGAGGGCGGCGCCTCCGGGTCGTTTTTGTAGGCATCGGAGTATGCCGGAAACTCAGTATTCAGAAGGTTTGTTCCAAACTGCACGCCGTACCCGTCGCACACCCAGTATCTTCCGTGGGTGTCGAAATAGGCGTCCTGGATGAAGTAATTATTGTATTGGAGGTAAACCTCCCGGGTTGCCGTCACGTTGAAGTTGGAATCAACCCTTAGGATGCTCCGGTATGCAATGAGCAATGCGTCCTGGGTTCCGTCCTGGTTGTTGATGAATCGAATGGTGTGGGCGCTGTCCACGTTGGTGGTGTCCGATCCCAAATAGCTGGTGTCCACCATGTCAAAGGTCAGCCAGTCCCCGTTCGCCTTTTCCACCAGCACGGTCCGGTTATTCAGGGCGTACCACACGTTGCCGTCGTCATCCTGGGCCGCGTAATTGATCTCTTCGTTCAGATTAGGCTTTTCCAAGACATTGTTATAATCGCCCTCCAGCCAGTTGTTGGCCCGGGAGTCGGTCAAATATTGAAAGCGGGTTTCACCGGAAGGCAAACGCCAGACCCCAGGCTCATCCTCCGAGTCATTGGCGGCCGTGACCCAGACGGCGCCCGTGGAATCCACGGTCAGGTCTTGAGGCATATTAGGCACGCTGTTGGTGCGGATTCTGTACCAGTCAGGCGGGGCTTCCTCTTGGGCCAGCGCCGTCTGAAATCCCGTGCACAGGAAAATCAGCATGAAACAAAAAAGCGCCCATGCCAAGGGGCGATTTTTGAATGGAGCGGTTGGGTTGATTTTATGACCATTTTTCATCATGTTCACACCCTTTCAAAAAACGTATAGAAAACAACGCGCTATGGGGTTCCAGCAAAGGCGCTAAGTGGAGGGGAAAACGTTGGCCTGCGGTCGGCGCAAAATGGACGAACCTGTTCGCACCGGCATGCCAAGCCGTTTACAATTCGTAATATTTTTTTGTTCGGGCAGGAATTTTCAGGAACAAAGATCCTAAAACTTCACCTCAAACCAAGCCTCCGGAAAGTCCGGTAAGCCTATCTCCACACGATACTTATTACTATTTCCAAGTGTGAAACACAAGCAAATTATGGGATCCCCCCTTTGCTGATCTTAGGGAAGGCATGATTGTTACGCGAAGAAAAACAGTATTTTTTGTTGCCAGGGCTTCTCACGCCGGCATGGCCAACAGCATGGCCGGACGTTTGGATCGCCCCTGCGCCCCTTGGCGGAAAGGGTATGAAAAAATTATGTTAAGTTTTTGGGGGCATGTGACGAAGATCACTTTATACAGCGTTGCTGCACGAATAAAAATTTATCTGAGCGGATTGGAGAGTCGCATGAACCTGCACGAATCAGTTGATAACAAAACCATCGAATACGGAAGCGATCTGGCGTGGTCCAAGGCCCGGCCCGTAATAGCGGAGCAGGCCTCCTTGATTTTCGACAAGCAAAAGTTCTTCGCCCAGGTTATGGGGGACATGAACCTGGCCAAAAAAGTCTTGAAGATATTCATGGATGAAGCGCCTTTGCTTATGAGGGGATTGGAGAAAGCCGTAAACGATGGCGCCCTTGAATCCTGCCAGGCGATTGCGCACAAGATCGCCGGCACGGCGGGCAGCATCAGCGCCTTGTCCCTGTGGAGCGCGGCCAAGCAAATGGAGCAGGCTGTTTTGGAAAAAGAAAACGTCAACCTGCGTCTGATGAAAGACGAAGTGCTTTTGCAATTCGACTTGTTCAAACGGGTTATCGGATGGTGGGGCGTCCTGGATATTTGATGGATCCTGTCCCCATTAGGCCCTTTCCAAAATTTTCGCCGGTCTTGTCAAAAGTTTGTCGGGGCCGGCTTGTCATTTCTTCGAATATCGCCCGCCGAACCCCCCTCTCCTCTGCACTCTTTGATATCCGCCGTTAAGGCACAGATATTGCTAAATACTAAGCAAGAACGTCGCATGAAAAAAATTACCGCTGCACAAAACCCCTCCCAAAAAGGAGAAATGTCATGTCGATCAAAGTCCTTCGTAAAATGTCCTTCCGTCAAAAAATGGCTGTTCCAGGCTTTATTTTCATACTGGTGCTTGTTGCGGTTCTGATTATGTACCTGAGCAATATCGCCATGATCAAGGACTTGGCCGCCAGGCATAAATCCTTTGGGAAGACAGCTCAGGATGTACGAGGTCTGGCGACGGACATCCATGGCTATTTGGGCGCCAGAATTTCTTTTGAATCCCTGAACAACAATTACCTGTCCATTATGGGCCAGGTCAAAGTCCAGGAAATAGTCCGTCAGTTGGAGGATGTCTGGGGCAACCTGCAGAAATATGAAGCTCTTGAGTCCGAAAACTCTGCACTTGAAAGGCAGGTAAGGGCTCTCTCAGAAGAATCGATCAAGAAATCCAATGAGTACATAAACGCCACCGTGGCAAATCTGGCGGATGAAGAAAGAAGGGCGGAGGTCAGCACCTTGGAGCGCCTTGTTATATCGGGAGCGAATATCAACACCTCCTCCAATTATGAGGTCATGATTTTATTTGAGCAATTAAAAAGGAACTCCACCCGGAAAGATGAATTGCAAGCCTATCTGGAAGCCATACTTAAAAATGTTGAAAAGGATATGAAAAATTTGGAGGGAACTCCGTTTTACGGGATAGCTGCGGACGCCAAGAGAGTTAACCTGCATATCACCGATCTGACGCAAAAATACATCATTAATACGGAGAGGCAGGAGGCCCTGCGAGCGAAAGTCCTTTCCGGCGCTGAACAATCGTCCAGTCTCATTGATCGAATCACGCAAAAAACGAATGAGGAGGTTTTTGGTAAGGTAAATGATTCTTTTAGGAATATTGCAATCCTGATGCTGTTTGCTTCCATAATCGGAATCACAGTGAGCACGGCCATTGGATTCAGCGCCGCCCGGGCCATCAAGAGGCTTATGACCGTGGCGGAAGCCGTGAGCCTGGGGGATCTTTCCAGAACATTGGCTATGGAAAGGGAGGATGAGTTGGGGCATTTGGCTCAGGCTTTTGATAAAATGTCTGAAAGCCTGAGGAACAAAATGAATGCGGCCGAAAGGATCGCCGCAGGCGACCTTTCTCAAACCCGGATCGCCGCGTCTGAAAAAGATGAGTTGGGTAAAGCGCTGGAAGATATGGCTGACAGCCTGAACACTGTCATTGGCAGGGTGGGTCTGGCAAGCTCCCAAATTGATACAGGCGCCCGGCAGGTCTCGGAATCCAGTACGGCTTTGTCCCATGGGGCAACCGAACAAGCCGCTTCTCTGGAGGAAATTTCAGCATCCATGGCTGAAATAGGAACCCAGGCTAAAGCCAATGCCGAAAACGCGTCTCATGCCAATCGGCTGGTGGACTCCATGAAGGAGTCTAGTCAAGCTGGAAGCCAACAGATGGATTCCATGGTGCAAGCCATGGATGATATAGAAAAATCCAGCGCTGATATTGCTAAAATTATCAAAGCTATTGATGATATCGCCTTTCAAACCAACTTGCTGGCTCTTAACGCCGCCGTGGAGTCGGCCAGAGCCGGAGTCCACGGGAAAGGATTTGCAGTGGTTGCGCAGGAGGTGCGAGCCCTCGCTGCACGCAGCGCCAAAGCGGCTGCGGAAACATCCGAACTCATTGAAGGGTCGTCCAGTAAAGTGAAAAATGGATCCGACGTCGCAGCGCAAACTTCCGTCATTTTGCAGGAGATCGTGGCAAGCGTGGGAAAAATAACTGATATTATGGGAGAAATAGCGACTGCATCCGATGAGCAGGCCCAGGGCGTGGCGCAGATCAACCAGGCTTTGGGCCAAGTGGATTCCGTGATGCAGCAAAACACCGCGAGTTCAGAAGAGTCCGCCGCGGCGGCCCATGAATTGGCGGCTCAGGCTGCAAGCCTCAAAAGCGTGCTGAAAGGCTTTCAATTAAAACAAGCTCAAAATCAGGCTGAAGCGTCTGACGAAGACCAAGCGCAGCTTCAGCTATCGAGTGGCAGCCTTGCCATTGAAGATAAGGGATGGAGCGTCTGAATTTTGGTCCAATTGCGCGGGGAAGGCAGGTGCATTCCTTCCCCGCGACAAAGGCAATGCCGAAAAGGTTCAATGGCGCGTCGCCTTGGAAGGCAAGACCCTAAAAATGCACAGCCGGGGCGTTTCCATTTTCAGCTCAAGAAAGGGCATGGCCTTTAACCTCTCCTCCATGCCCTCGTCCTTTTCCAAAACAAGATCCTTGTGAAAGACCACATGGCTTAGCTTGTAGGGCCTGAATTTGTCAAACGCCTCCAGGTTCCCCTCGTAAAAAACCTTGTCCGTCAGCCCTTCAAAATACACCCGGAAGGAAGGCGCATAGCCATTGATGCCGTTTAGAATATGCCTTTTGTGATCCAACTGCCAGTGCATGTAGATGAACTCCCGGTTAAATCCGAACAGATAATCGTCCTCAAAGGGGACAACGGCGATGTCCGTGGATGGCAGGTCCAGAATCACGGCGTCATCCATTCCCTGAAAATATTCCTTGTATTCCGCGGGCGGATCGCCCATGGGGCCCATGGGATAGGCGGCCAGGGGAAAGGGCGTGTTCTCCAGGCAATGAAAGACCAAAAATGCAGCCAGCACGGCGCGCTTCATCCACGGCGACGCACACCATTGCCGGACGACGCTCAGGCCCATTCCGCCCAATATGGACAAAGCCATGGACGTTAATATAAAAAATCGGCTGGGAACCCGGAAGAAATTCAGCAAAGAGTCGTCGCCCGTGTAATAGAAGGGCAGGCGGTACACGTCGCCCAGGACGTTCAGGTCTTTGACGGCGAATGAGAAAATCAAGCCAAACAGAGCCAGCAGAATCAGTTCGATTTTTCTCCCCTGGGCTTTGATCAGCCCGAGCAACGCCAGACCCCACACCCCGAATCCCACAAAGGCCATGATCCGTACATGGCTCCACACAACGTAATCGGACGTCGTCGCCGGATAAAGCAGGTTGCCGGGCAGGACGCCGAACAAACTCCAGGGCCGAAGGCTGGTTCCGTCCATGACCAGATGAACGGGCCAGGGAAAATACACGTTTCCGTAGGCCTTGGCGTACAGATGAAATACGAACAGGGGCAGGGGGATGAGCACATACAGCAAGGCGCGCGGGGCGATTGTTTTCATCTTGTCCCACGAGGCCCAGCTTTTAATGGTCGCCACGGCGAACAAGGCCAGGGCCGCGCTTTGCAGCACAAAGGCGTACACCGAAACATAAGCCTCAAGTCCGCCAATGACGGCCATCCAAACCAGATGTCTGGGCTGGTTTTCGCGGATGTACTTCAGGAAATAATGCAGGGCCAGGCCCGTTGTCAAAGCGCAGTAGATGGGCGCATCGTCTATGCCTCCGAACAGGAAGTTGGAGCACGCATAGGCGAATCCGGCGAAAAAAGCCCCGCCGGCGTCTTTTGTGTAATTCCCGGCCAGGATGTACACCCCCCAGGCCGCCCCGGCGAAAACCAGCACAATGATCCAGTAGCAGCACCATAGGTCGCTGGCGCCCAACACTTTGCACGTTCCGAAAATGGCGGTGGTGATGAGCGACGTTTCGCCGTAATAAAAGACGTTTTCCGCGGGATAAAAAAAGGTCCCCAAAAACTCTCCGGTAAAAAGGCTTTGCAGCTTGGTCAGGAGCGTTTTCCACAGGACTATCTGCATCCAGGCGTCGTAATTGCCTGGCAGGCAGTTTTTTAAAGGATATTGCAAAAACAGCAGGGAAAAAAAAGCCAGGTAGATGAGCAAAACAAGGATGTGTCGTCGATTCCTGGTCATGAAAGTCCGCCCGGTTATTTTCTGAACACCGCCAGATAACTTAAGGATGGAGACGGGATAAACCGGTCAACCCGCCGGAACAGGGGCGTCAGAAGGTTCATCATATAGACTTGAAAGCCTCCGAAGCTCCTTTTTTTCAGAACCTGCCCGTTAAGCACCCAAAACACCGTGCTCACCCGGTTATACGGGATGATGCGCTCCACGGTCAGGCCCGTCTTTCTTGCCAGGCCCACAAGCATGTCCTTGGAATACCGGCGCTTATGCCCCACCAGTTCGTCCAGAGTCCCGAAAAACGCCTGCCCCCGGGGAACCAGAATCACCGCCCGGCCGCCCGGCTCCAGCAGGCTGGAAATATTGTTCACGGCGCCCAGGTCGTCCTCCAGATGCTCGATGACGTTAATGCAGACCACGGTGTCGAAAGAACGGCGGGCCTTGGTGAATTGGGAGATGTCGTTCAAGTCCAGATACGAAACCTCCAGATAGGGCCGGTTTTCCGTAAGCCTGCGCGTGATTTCCAAATGGAACGGGTTGATGTCCGTGCAGGTGTAGCTTTGCCTGGGCAGGAGCTTCTTCGTCAGGCTGCCGATTCCCGAGCCGATCTCCAGCACCTTTTCCCCCACAAAGGGGCGAATGGCGTCCGCCATCCAGGTGTTGAACCGGTCCGCCTTGGCCAGGCGCATTAAAACCCGGGTTCCGTCGTCCAGGGGCTGCGCAGGCGCCCGGGCGTCCGGATTGTTGGTTAATGTATTTTTCAAGGCCTTGTCCATGGGAGGTGAATCCGCCGCCGGGAGCGGAGCAGGGTTTGGTCCTTACGCCGCAAGTTTGAGGCGCCGAACCCTTATCTCCTCCGCGGTTCCCAAATTAAGATGCCGAATTTTTGCACAACCCGCCGCTTCTTGCAAGCACAAGTCTTTTCACCCAAGACCGCCGCATGGAGTTTGACAGGCCCCGCCCCCTATTGTATTTGAACGCTGAGGGTGAAAAAAGCGCCTTCTGCGAGCATAATACCGAATATGACGAAAATTCTTCTGATCAAACCCACGTCGGGCAATGCGGCCCATATCCAGGCGTCTCCGCCCCTGGGGCTTATGTACCTGGCTTCGGCCCTGAAGCGCCAGGGGGACCATGACGTCCGCGTTCTGGACATGCGCTTGCATGCCGATCCCATGAGTTACGCCCTGAAAACGGCCCGCGATATGGCGCCCGGCATTGCGGGAATTTCCGCGTTCTCCCTGGAGTCGTACACGGTCCACGAGCTGGCCGCCGGCCTCAAGGCCCTGCCCAAGCCGCCGATGGTGATTGCGGGCGGCCCTTATCCCACATCCGGTCCGGAAGACGTCCTTTCCGACCCCAACATTGACCTGGCGGTTTTGGGAGAGGGGGAGGAAACCTTTCCCGCGGTAGTCCGTTTTTTGGAGACAGGCCAGGGCCGTCTGGAGGACATCCCCGGGCTGGCGTTCCGACGGGATGGAAAAATTATTAAAACGCCGCCCGCCCTGGAAATCCAGAACATGGACGCCCTATCTTTCCCGGCCTGGGATTTGATCGACATAAACGCCTACGCCAAAGCCGAACGCTTCGCCAACGTTCGGAAAAACCGGTATATGCCGGTTTTCACCTCCCGCTCCTGCCCGTATCAATGCATCTACTGCCACCGAATTTTCGGCAAGGGCTTTCGGCCCAGAAGCCCGGAAAACGTGGCGGACGAGATTGAAGCCCTGGTCCGCCGGCACGGAGTGCGGGAAATTGAAATCGTGGACGACATTTTCAACCTGAACGCCGAACGCGCCGAGGCGATCTGCGATCTGATTATCAATCGGGGATTGAAAATAAAAATTTCGTTTCCCAACGCCATGCGGGCCGACTTGCTGAATTTGCGTCTGCTGAAAAAACTGAAAAAGGCGGGGGTGCATTTTTCCGGCATCGCCGTGGAAACCGGATCGCCCAGGCTTCAAAAGCTCATTAAAAAGAATCTGGACCTTAAAAAGGTCAATGAAGCCATCAACATGGCCTTTGACTTGGGCATAACCACCGTGGGCTTTTTTATGCTGGGATTCCCCACCGAAACCCGGGACGAGCTTCTTGCCACCGTGGATTTCGCCTGCCAATCCCGCTTGAACTTCGCCACCTTTTTCGTGGTCACGCCCTTTGAAGGAACGCCGCTTTACGACCTGTGCCTGCCCAAGCTGAGCAAAATGGGCGCCCCTGAGGACATGGACTACCACCGGAACGCCTGCAATTTTTCAGAAATCCCGGACGAGGAGTTTTTCCGCATCCGCCGCCAAGCCTATCGCCGGTTCTACTCCAAGGCCTTTTCCCGGATTATCCTGTCCGGCGCCTATCAGGACGTCAGCCTGTTTCAAATCCTTCGCCTCAGCGCCCTCCGGGTGTTGTAGCCTGATTGACGCCACGTTCCGTTCGCTCAATTAATATGCTCTGCGGCAGGCCAAAATGACACTGGGTCTATGTTTTTGGGGGCGCGGCGGCCTTAGCAGCCGTCCTGCATTGTTGGGTTTCGCGGCGGCGATGTAAACTTTATAATGCGTTTAATCAAGACGCAGTTTTCTCGGTTTAATATTCTGCTCCAGCGCTCTACCCAACCTACTTTTTATCCATAAAAATAGTAGGTTGGGTAGAGCTTGCAGAACTTTTCAAAAGAAGGTTGTCCAGTCCTCGCCGGAATAATGATCAAAGCCAAAGACATACGTGCGAAACCCAACAAATGGATTTGCTCCCTCAATATTTTCTTTAACCTCAAAAAATCGTCATCCCTGCAAGGGCGATCCGCTTTTCAGGATCGTCCGCAAGCCGGGACCCAGCGTCATTGTGGAATTAGCGGCGGGGTATGGACAAAAACCCAGAAGATACATAAGCAAATTGTTCCAACAGCAGCAACTTGCTAAGCATTAAAGAATACCTTCCGGGGGAGGGCCGGGGGCTTCCAGGATGCCCCTTAACACGGAAAGCCCTTTGGAGAGGGCGTCCATGGAATCCGGCCCGGTCAGGGATATGCGGGCTGCGGCAGGCGCGGGAGTTCCTCCCACGGCGAATTTTTCGGCTCCAAACACCCGTACGCCTGCGTTCCGGGCCGCGTCTTCATAAGACCTGCCGGTCCACGGCCTGGGCAGCTTAAGCCAAAGAAAAAAGCCGGTGTCGTAGCCTGTGAAGGAAAAACCGTTCAAAATGTCGCGCGCCCGAATGTTCCGGCGGGCCGCCTCTTGTCTTTTGGCCGCCAGGACCTTATCGGCTTTTCCGCTGAGAATCATTTCCGACGCCAGGGCCGCGTTCAAGGGAGGCGTCATCCAGACCGTGTTCAGGACCGCCTCGGCCAGGATGCGCTGGAATCGGGCCGGAACCACGCTAAAGCTCACCCGCAGGCCAGGCCAGAAGGCCTTGGATATTCCGGCGAAAAAAACGGCGTTGTTTGGGATTAAGGAAGAAACAGGGGGCGTTTTTTCTTCCCGCGACATGGCATAGACGTCGTCTTCCAAAAGCGTTAAGCCCCGCTTTTCAATCACTTGGGCGATGGCTTGCCTGCGCTCCATGCTCATAAAGGCGGCCGTAGGGTTTTGCACCCCAGGCATTAAGTACACCCCATGGATTTCGTCCCGGCGGCAGGCCGTGTCCAGGGCTTCGGGGATCATGCCCTGTTCGTCCATTTCAACCGGCGCAAGCTGCAATCCCGCCATGGAGGAAAGGGACTTGATTCCCGGATAGGTCAACTGCTCCACGGCGATGCGCTCCCCCGGCCGGAACAAGGACAGCATGCAGCAGGTCAGGCCGTGCTGCACCCCGGAGAAAACCACCACCCGGTCCGGCGGCGAAGGCATTCCGTGCTTCCCGGCCCAGGCCGCTCCCGCCTCCTTGTGTTCGGGCAGGCCGCCGGGCGCGCTGTATCTTAAATAACCGGAAAGATCCCGGCTTTTGGCCAGACGCTCCATGCTTTCCCGCACGTCCGGTTCCAGTCCGTACAAAGGCGTGACCAGACCCAACTCCAGTAAGTTCGGCCCGTGGACCGACTCCGTGGAAACCAGCGCCCTGTCCGCGCCCGCGTCCGCGGTGATAAAGGTGCCTCGCCCCACGGTCCCGCAAATCAGGCCCCGGTGCATGGCCTCCTTATATCCCCGGGTGACCGTGCTTACGTTTACGCCCAAGGCGTCGGCAAGGTCTCGATGGGTGGGTAGTTTGTCGCCGGGGCGCAGAACTCCGGCGCGCACGTCGTCCGCAATGGCCCGGGCAAGGGCCAGGTAGCGGGGCAGGGCGGGGTCTAATGGTTTGGGCGTCCAATTTGTCATGCATACAATATTATAATTGACTGCATTCAATGTCAAGCCTATGCTGGCTATAGCTCCAAGGGGCGATGGATATTTTTAAAGAAAGCACTTCATGAACAGATGGTTATGGAATAATACCGCCTCTGAACTTAACGAATAAAAAGGCGCACACAAGGAGCCTTATTATGGAAAACAAGTCACACAATACGAAGAATGTGCGGGCCGTCATGGCTGATATGATGGAGTCTAAAGAAGTCTTTCGGCAGGCGGTCTCATACTCTTTTGAGTACATGGACGGCGTCTCAAGCCGTCCCGTGTTCCCTGAACAAAAGGCCCTGGACGGCCTGGAGGCCTTTGACGAGCCTCTGCCTGAGACGCCCGGGGACCCGCAGCAAATTCTCGCGTTGCTTCACGAAAAAGGATCTCCCGCCACGACCGCTCAAACAGGCGGGCGATATTTCGGCTTTGTGATTGGCGGCGCGATTCCCGCGGCCTTGGCGGCCAGATGGCTGTCTGACGTGTGGGATCAGAACGCGGTTTTGCATGCGTCCTCTCCCATTACGGCCAAGCTGGAGGAGGTGTGCGAAGGCTGGCTGGTGGATCTCTTGGGGCTTCCCCTGGGAACGGCGGGCGGATTTGTGACCGGAACCTCGGTGGCCACTTTTTGCGGCCTGGCCGCCGGGCGGAACGCCTTGCTGGAGAGAGCTGGCTGGGACGCCGCGAAAAAGGGATTGTTCGGCGCGCCGCCTCTCCGCGTGATTGTCGGAGAGGAAGCCCATGCCACGGTGTTCAAAGCCCTGTCCTTGCTGGGCTTGGGATCGGAAAACGTGGAAAAGGTTCCGGTGGACGGTCAGGGCCGCATGGACCCCTCCCGGATGCCGAACCTGGACGAACGCTGCCTGTTGATTCTGCAGGCCGGCAACGTCAACTCCGGCGCTTTCGATCTCTTTGCCGAAATTTGCCCCAAAGCCAAAGAGGCGGGGGCCTGGATTCATATAGACGGCGCTTTCGGCCTGTGGGCCGCGGGTTCGAAACGGTTTCAAAGCCTGACCCAAGGCGTGGACTTGGCCGACTCCTGGTCTTTGGACGCCCACAAAACCCTGAACATGCCGTACGATTGCGGCATTGTATTGTGCCGCCGCAGGGAGGCCCTGGCCGCGGCCATGCAGGCGTCGGGCTCTTACATTATATACGGCGAGGGCCGGGATAACATGCTTTTCACCCCGGACATGTCGCGCAGAGGCCGGGGTCCTGAATTGTGGGCGGCCCTGAAGTTTTTGGGCAAGCAGGGCGTGGGGCAGTTGGTGGACGGCCTGTGCGATAACGCCGCCCTGTTGGCGGAAATGCTTCGGAAGCGCGGCTTTCGCATTTTAAACGACGTGGCGTTCAATCAGGTGTTGGCCGCCTGTGAAACCGACGAGTTGACTCAAAAGACCCTGGCGGCCGTCCAGGCTTCAGGGGAATGCTGGTGCGGCGGCGCGGTCTGGAAGGAAACCCAGGCCATCCGGGTGAGCGTCTGCTCCTGGGTCACCACACGGGACGATCTGGAAAGAACGGCGAATGCTTTTTCTCAAGCCCTGAATAATGCTAAAATGGAATAAACCCAAAACAACGAGACCATTGGATTTCGGGGACATGACCTTGTCTCAGCAAAAGGGATAAAGGATCTCACAAATGATGTTGAGATAAGGATCGCGTCCCCCTGAAATCCGTAACGAGGCAGCCATGAAAACTATCGGATTATTAGGCGGCATGAGTTGGGAAAGCACGGAAACCTATTATCGGCTGATCAACGAAGGCGTCAAAAAGGCGTTGGGCGGGTTGCATTCCGCCAAAATCGCCATGGTCAGCGTGGATTTTGAACCCCTCGAAAAATGCCTGCAAACGGGCGACTGGGGCCGGATTTCCGCTGAACTTTGCCGCGCCGCCAAAAACATCCAGGCGGCCGGGGCGGATTTTATGCTCATCTGCACCAACACCATGCACAAAGTCGCCCCGGACATTGAAGAGGCGGTGGACATCCCCCTGCTGCACATCGCGGACGCTGCGGCTCAGGCCCTGGTGAAGGACGAATATTCCAAAGTCGGGCTGCTGGGCACGGCGTTCACCATGGAGCAGGATTTTTTCACGGGGCGTTTGGCCCGGGATTTCGGTCTGGAGGTGGTCATCCCTAAAAAAGGGGATCGGGAGATTGTGAATGATATTATCTTTCAGGAGCTTTGCCTGGGCCAGGTCTTGAATCAGTCCCGCGAGGAATACGCCGGAATAGCAGCGGACCTGGCCGCTCAGGGCGCTCAGGCCATCATCCTTGGATGCACGGAAATCGGCATGCTTCTGGATCAAAAGGACGCCCCGGTTCCCCTGTACGACACCACCGTCATTCACGCTCAACAGGCCGTGGCTTATGCGTTGAAAGGCTAATATTTCAATGCCCAGGTTTTCAAAATAACTGCAATCATCACGCAGCCTCCCTCTACGGGGACGCGATACTTATCTCCACGATCCTGCTTAACGAACTTTATGGTTGTCGAGGAGATAAGTTCATGTCCCCAGAAATCCAGGCCGTGGCCTATGCGCTGGAGGAAGGCTAGGAGGCGCTATTATTCCGACGCCGCCGGCGGCAGATAAATTTCCATGCCGTCCCTTGCAACGTCGATTTCCCCCCTAAATATATCGTCCATGCCTTTGACAAAGATGCGCTCGTGTATGAAGCCAGGGTCAATGGGCGGTATGACATGCGTTAGAACCAGCCGCGAGACGCCCGCCTCCATTGCGGTGCGTGCGACATCCAGGGAATCCGTGTGATGGGCAGAGGCTCCCCGGTAATGACCGGCCTTTTCGTGATCGCCGTATTTTTCCTCCAGAACTGCGGCTATGGCCTCCAGCATCCTCATGTTCACGGCTTCATGGATCAGGATGTCCGCGCCTTTGGCGCATTTTGCCATGTAGGTCATTTTTTCCGTATCCCCGCTGATGACAACAGCCTGGCCGCCGCACTCGATCCGATATCCGTAGGACGGAAAGCAGGCGTAATGGTCCACCAGAAAGGCTTTGACTTTCAGCTTGCCGCTTTCGCTTTCATACACGGTTTTCAGCTCTCCCCATCCGAAATCCGGGGCCGTCCCGGCGGATTCCATGTCCGGCAAAGGATGGGGTATGGCGAAACCCATTTCCCACGGCGCCGACTCCCTGGTTTGCACATTGCCGTTGCGCTCCATAACGTCCGGCTCATAAGCCATGGAAATTCCCCGGAGCACGTAATCAATGCCCGGAACATAGTCTTTGGGAGCTTTGGGAAAATCCGGCTTTCCCAACTCAAAGACCCTGCGATTGTCCGGGACGCGCCCCGTGGTGAATGTCCCGGTCTGGTATTCCTGGGAAGTTGGCGGATACAAAGTATGGGAGAGCTTGTTGCTGTCGTCCGGGCCGTAAACGCGTAAAGGCCCGGTGCGTCCGGCGATCCATGTCGCGCCGATCAAGCCCCCCAGTCCGGCCATGTGATCCGAATGGAGATGGGTGAGGAACACCTTGTTTATCTTGTGGATTGGATATCCCCAGGCCGCCAAGCTCCTTACGCCGGCGCCTCCGTCGTCAAAGATGAGGAGCTCTCCGTTGGCAATGACGGCGATGCATTGAGCGCCTCTGTCTTTGGACGGAACAGGCACGCCCGTGCCCGCAAATATAACGCGAATGCCGGGATCCTTTAAAATATCCATCCCATGGTGCTGGGCCTCCAGCTTTTTTGCGATCACGTGCTTTTGAATGGCGTTTTCCAGATTGAAGGCGAAAGAAATCGCAATCAAAAAAAGAATGCCGAAGAGCAGACCCGAAAGCCATTTCAGGCGCGAAATTGTTTTAGGCATGGGCATGTTATTTCCCCCCTAACTGCAGATGCCAGGGTAATTTCAATAAAACACGGACCCGGCGCAGACGTTTATGGCCTGGCCCGTATTGCAGGATGCCTCGTTCGAGGCCAGGAAAACGGCCATGACCTTTGCGCCGTTTTGGGCTAATGCCAGGGCGACGGCCCGGCCTATTCCCCGGCCCCCGCCTGTCACCACCGCAACGCGATCTTTTAGTTTCATGATGTATTCTTCGTACATCCTTGCTATCCTCGTTCCCATGCTTTGCGTGGGAATGCATATAGAACTATATGAAATTATATATATTTCAATAAATATAGCGCCATCAGAAACCCGAAATCAATATGGATTCAGGCGATGTCATTCGTCCGCCGGCCTTGCCCAACTTCCGCATTCCATCCAGGCCGCACCTCATGTCGCTTCGCAACCCAGGCAGGATACTGCTCTGCCTGGGCTACCCAAAAACGCAGCATGATAAGCGCTGCCTACGGATTTCAGGGGGACACGGTACTTATTTCAGGAAGCCAGTTTCTTTATCAACAATCTCCGTGCAGGAAATAAGTTCATATCCCCGAAATCCCTGCCAACCCAATGGTTTTCGAACGCCTTAAAAGGCCGTCATCCCGGCAAGGGCGGGTCCGTTTTTCAGGATCCGCCCGCAAGCCGGGACCCTGCGTCTTTCCTTATCGCGCGAAGCGCCATTGAAAAGTTTTTGATCAAACTTTTTACAAAAAGTTTGCCGCCGGAGGCAGGCCCTTAAGCCGTTACGCTGTCCTCCGTTAAATTTGGGCCAGGCCTTTGGCCTTGCCCTTGAAACGGTCGATTTTCTTGTCCAGGCTGGGCGTGTTGATCCACAGTTCCGGGTAATGCTTTTCGCGTCCTGCGGTGGGGTTGACCGTGCATTCCAGCCAATGGCTGATCATCAAATTCATATAGCAGCGCTGGCAGCGGACGCACCTGACGATGTCCTTTTCCCGGCCTTCCTTGACCTTGGCGGGCCAGAACGGATCGGCGATGGCCTGACGCCCCAGGGAGATAAGGTCCGTATGGCCTGTGCGCAGGGCTTCGCACGCAGTTTCGGGCTTGATGTAGTTGGGGGTGATGACCGGCAGGCCTCCGGAAGATTCCTTGAAGCCGGGCGCCCAGCGCAGGAAGTCGTTTTCTCCGTCCGGGGCGAAGGCCGCGCCCGGGTTTTCGTAGCTGCCCTGAGAGATGTTGAAGAAGTTGGCGCCCGCCGCCGTGCACCATTCCACCACCTTTTTGACTTCGTCGTGGGTGATGCCGCCGGGCATGAGGTCATCGCCGGAAAGACGAACGCCGAAGGCCTTGTCCGGGCCGATTTTCTTGCGGGTCTTCTCGATGATGTTCAACAGGAACCTGGCCCGGTTTTCCAGGCTTCCGCCGTATTCGTCGTGGCGCTGATTGGACCGGGGGGACAGGAAGGAATGCAGCAGATAGCCATGGGGCGCGTGCACTTCGATTCCGTCGTATCCCAGCATATAGGCGTCGTTGGCCTGGACCGCGAACCTGTCTTCCAGATCCACAATCTCCGGGATGGTCAGTTCCCGAGGCGTGTCGCCCAGCATCAAATGCACCGTGTCCGGCGATACTTCCATCATGCCTTTAATCAGCAATTCGCGGGCTTCGGCGTATTCTTCGTCGTTCATTTTACGGAATACGTCGAAATCCGGCACCAGTTCAGACAATGCCGGGCTGATCCTTTTGGTTTGCTTTTCCCAGCCTTTGTTCAGGTTGCGGAAGTCCACCCGCAGGGGGATGGCGGAAGGCGCCCCGGACGGGCAGTCCGGGGATTCCACATGGGGATGGCCCTGACGTCCCCAACCCGGGCTGAGCTGCATGAAGATTTTGCAGCCGTTGTATTCGTGGATCAGTTGCACCATTTCGCTGTGATACCGGTAATAGCGGTAATCCGAAAACATGGAAGGATTGAGGATTTCAGAGCCGTTCCATCTATGCGGGTTCATGACGCAGCATTCGGTGATGATCAGACCGAATCCGCCCCTGGCCCGGGTGGCGTACCAGGCTGTGTTTGTATCCGTATGATACCCATTGGGACCGGCCAGGCCCGGATTCATGGGCGCCATGGCGATCCTGTTTTTTATGGTTACATTCCCGATTTCAATGGGGTCGAAAAGTTCTGAATAAGACATGGAGTTCTCCTACTATGGGATGTTAGTTATGATTTGGATATGCGCCTTTTGCTGGGGTCTATGCCCATGAGCCTGGCCAGGTTGCCGCCGAAGATTTTAGCGCGGTCTTCTTCCGTAATGGCCGGATAGCCGTATCCCGCCTGCATGTCTTCGGGAATCTGGAATTCGCGCATGCCTTTGACGGCCGCTCCGACCTGGGTGCCGAAGCCGGCGTAGTCCGAGCCCCAGATGATTTTGTCCGGCCCCACCCAGCGCAGAGCTTCGCCGATGATGTGGGCGAACTTCCTGGGGGCGCTGAACGCCCAGGGAATCAGCAGGCTCAGGCATACATAGACGTTGGGATGGCCCATGGCCACCATGTTCAGGTCGTCGCAATAGGGGTAGCCCATGTGGAAGGCGTTGATTTTCAGGTCCGGGAAATCCCGCGCCACGTCATCCAGATAAATGGGCAGGGCGTATTTGCTTTTGCCCGGCGGCACCCAGCAGAATCCCGTATGGATGTCCAGGACAATGTCCAGCTCCTCGGCTTTTTTGTAAAAGGGCCACAAATCCGGGTCATTGATGTACGTGTCTTCCGGCGGATAGAACTTGAAGATTTTGGCGCCTTTTTCCTTAACCCAGTATTCCAGCTCCCAAATGGTGTTTTCCACGCCCTTGAATTTGATGGGAGAGACGTTCGGCTGATACATGAAGCGGTCCGGGTTGGATTCCACCACCTTGGCCATTTCGCCGTTGGTGCACCAGCGGCTGGTGTATCCCGTGGTATCCATCATAGATTCGGGCAGCAGGCAGGCCACGTCCACCCCGTATTTATCCATGGCCTTAAGCAGGGAGTTGGGATCGGAGGTTTTCAGCAGCTCCCATTCCTCCACTCCTTCAAAGGCTTCCGGCGGCATGCCGATGGTCAAGGGGCGGTGGATGTTGTCTATTGCCCGCCACCACATCTGAACGCCGGGAAAATGGTTGACCGCGTCCATGTCTCCGATGAGATGCGGCTCCGGGTCGATCTTAAAAAAATCGTCCATTACGAATTCCGTTGCCATAGCTGCCTCCTGAAATGCGTGTTGCATAAGTATGGGGTTGATTAGCCGATGCTCCGGTCATGGCCGGTCCAAAAGGCTTTTTTAACGTCTTTGCGAAGGATCTTGCCTACGGGCGTTTTGGGCACGGCGTCCCAGAAAGCGATGTCCTTGGGGCATTTGTAACCGCCCAAATACGCCTTGCAGTGCTCTATCAACTCCTCCGGGGTTGCGGTCTGGTCCGGCTTGAGCACCACCACCGCCTGCACCCTTTCGCCCCAGCGGGCGTCCGGGGCGGAAACCACGGCGCATTCCAAGACGGCCGGGTGGGCGTAAAGCACGTCTTCCACTTCTTTGGGGTACACGTTTTCGCCGCCGGTGACGATCATGTCCGCCTTCCTGTCCACCAGGAAAAGATGCCCTTGCTCGTTCATGCGGCCCATGTCGCCGGTGTGATACCAGCCGTCTTTAAGCACCTTGGCGGTAAGCTCCGGGTTTTTCCAATAGCCCCGCATGACGTGCTTTCCTTTGGCTGAAATTTCCCCGATCTCTCCGGGAGGCAATACGCGGCCTTCTTCGTCCGTTATTCTCACCTGGGCGCAAAGGGACGGCTTTCCGGCGCTCACTAAGAGCTCCGAGCCGGGGCCTTCCAGAATATGCTCCTCCGGGCTCAGCCCGGTCACGGCGCCCCCAGCCGTTTCCGTAGCGCCGTATCCCTGGGCGAAATCCGCTTTGAATTTTTTCATGCACTGCTTAAGCACTTCAGGCGGGAAGGGACTGCCTGCGTAGGACAGCAGCCTGAGGCTGGACAGGTCGTAAGCGTCCACGTTGGCAAACTGTAGCAGCCATCCGTAAATGGTGGGGACTGCGTTCATGTGCTGGCATTTTTCGTCCTGGATGATCCGCAGGATTTCGTTGAGATCCGGCTTCCGGTTTATAGCCACCTTGCCCCCGGCCAGCAAAAAACAGAACGCAGGCCAGAACGAAACATGGAATAAAGGAAGCACAAAGCACGTGGCCTCGCCGGGAGCGATGGGATACTGCAGATTGGCGCTGATTACGCCGGTCAGGATGTTCCTGTGGGAAAGCATGACTCCCTTGGGAAGCCCGGTGGTGCCGCCTGTGTACATGAGGACCGCCAGATCGTTTTCATCCACGTCAACCAGCGGCTCCGTGGATGGGGCCGTCTGAATCAGATCCTCGGCGTACGTAATCTCCTGAACCCGTTTCTCCAGGGTGACAAAGATTTTCACCCCGGGCATCTGATTCATCAGGGCGTACACTCTTTCTTCGTAGCTTTCGCCTGCAAAAAGGATCATGGCTTCGGAATCGTTAACAATATGGACGATTTCCGGGTCGGACAACCGGAAATTGAGCGGCGCCGTGACTGCGCCGATTTTGGCCGCGGCGAAATACAGTTGCAAAAAAGCGGCGCTGTTCTCTCCGATCACGCCGACTTTGTCTCCCTGTTTGACTCCCAGGCCGGTGAGTGCATTGGCGAGGCGGTTAACCCGTTCCTCCAATTGTTGATAGGTAAGGCGGATGTCCTCAAAAACAACGGCTTCGAGTTCCGGATAAAGAAGGGCCCCTTTACGGGGAATGTCGCCTAAGGTGTACATGGCAGGCTCCTTTTTAAGCCCAGGATTTGGGCAGTCCTTGGAACTGCATGAGCATGTTCTTGCTCATTTCGTTCGAGATGGGAGAGAATTGAAGTTGGTAGGCGTCTCTCAGATAACGCTGCATGGGGTATTCCATGCAGATGCCGTAGCCGCCCATGATCTCTGCGCCGAAGCGTCCGGCGTGCAGGGCGCCCTCGGAGGCGACCAGTTTGGCCATGGTGGCTTCCAGGTGGTAAGGCTTGCCCTGATCGCACAGCCAGGCGGCTTTGTAAGTGAGGTTGCGGGCGTTTTCCAGGTTGATGTACATGTCCGCCAGATAATGCTGCAGGATTTGGAACCGGCTGATGGGACCGCCGAAGGCATGGCGCTGCTGGGCGTATTGAAACGCGTCCTCATAAGCGGCGGCCATGAGGCCCACGCCCATGACGGCGCAGCCGATGCGCTCGGGGTTGAGTACTGTCAGCATTTCGTACCAGCCGCCGTTGCGGGTTCCAATCAGGTTTTCCGTTGGGATTTCCACGTTGGAGAATGTGATGCCCACGGAGTCGCAATGATGGCAGCTAATCTTGGGAATGCGGGTGATCGTAATGCCTTCGGAATTGGACGGAACCAGGAATATGGAAAGAGATTCGCTGGGCTTGGCGTCCATTTGGGTCCGGCAGATGGTGATCATATAGTCCGAGGCGTGGGCGCCGGTGATAAACACCTTTTCGCCGTTGATGACCCAGCGGCCTTCCTTTTCCTCGGCAGTGGTGGATATGGCGCCCAGGATGTCCGTGCCCCCGGCAGGCTCGGTCAGGGCCATGCACATTTTGGCTTTGCCCTCGCCAAGAAGCGGCAGGTATTTTTCCTTTTGCTCCTTGGAGCCCAATTCTCCAATGAAGCGGGCGCCGAACCCTATGGAAGCCCCAACAGCCAAAGCCACGGACATGGATGCCTTGCAGATCTCTTCATAGGAGATCATGGAATCCAGTACGCTGATGGCCTCGCCGCCGTATTCCTCGGGAATGTAGGCTTGAAAAATGCCTATCTCCCGAAATTTTTCCCACAACTCGCCGGGGGGAAAGTCCACGTTTTCGTCCATCCAGGCCACATACTCCCTGCTGAGTTCCTTTTTGCAGAACCGGGCCATTTCCTTGCGGATCATTTCCTGTTCTTTTGAAAAGCCGTAATCCATGCGAATATCTCCATATGAAGTCCGCACGGCGCGCGCCGCGCGGTTTGATATTGTTTGTTGATTTGGTTAACCGCTTTGCAGCTTTTGCGTTTTTCCGTCAAACGGCCCCTCAACGCGCTGCGGGAAGCGTTATTTGGAATCGGAAGCCTTGTTGGCCTCTTTTTGCTGCTGGGTTAAAAGCTCCGGGCTTTGCCGAAACTGGTCCATAACCGACTGGATGTCCGGCGCGTAGGTCAGCCACTGGATGCCGTTGCGCTCCACGGCCAAGGCTGTTTCCAGGTCGCAGCCGTCAATGGACCGGCCCATGACTTCCTTGGCCATGCGCAGGGCGATGGGCTTTTTGGATGCGATGTTGGCGACCACGGCCTCGAATTTTTCCTCAAAGACGTCGTCCTCGAACACCCTTGTCAGAAATCCCATTTCGAACATTTCCACGGCCGAATAATCCTTGCGGCCGCTGTACACGATTTCCCTTGCGCGGTAGATGGGCAGGCTTCGGATGATGCGGGCCGTGCCTCCCCAACCGGGCAGAATGCCCATGTTGATCTCGGTCAGCCCGAATTTGGCCGATGCTTTGGCGTAAATCAGGTCGCAGCACAGGGCCAGCTCCAAACCGCCGGCCAGGCAGTGGCCGTCCACCTTGCAGATGACCGCCTTTTCGCAGCCGGTAATGGCCCGCTGCACTTCCAGCCCTTCGTGGGCCAGCCAGTCCAGGCTGTTCTGATGCACGGCCAGGGAAGGGAAAATATCCAGGTCTCCGCCCGTGCAAAAGGCCTTTTCTCCGGCGCCGGATAGAACCACAGCGCCTACCGCCGAGTCTTTCCGCACGCTGCGAAAGGCGTCGATGAGCTCGTCAGCCATTTCGCGATTGATGGCGTTGTATTTGTCCGGACGATTCAGGGTGATCCGGCAAAGGGCCGGATTTGCCTCGTCGACTTCGTAAATTATGGTTTGATATTCCGTCATGATTCCTCCCTCCGGAAGCATTCGTCTTTGCCGGCGCACGCCCTTCATGAAAAAGGGGGGCGGCCGGGGGACGCCGCGAATGCGGGCGCGAACGTTCCCCGGTCGCCTGGAGAGAAGACCATGCCTGGCGAGTTTTGCGCCTTGGTTGCCCGTATAATTACAATAACGGCGGCATGTGGGGGCTGCCGTTCCGGGGACTCGCCAGTAGGCCTCTCTCTTTATCTTTGCGCCTACG
The DNA here is from genome assembly GCF_900142135.1 of Desulfatibacillum alkenivorans DSM 16219. Lineage (GTDB taxonomy): Bacteria > Desulfobacterota > Desulfobacteria > Desulfobacterales > Desulfatibacillaceae > Desulfatibacillum > Desulfatibacillum alkenivorans. Next base: position 333,004 of record NZ_FQZU01000002.1, read on the forward strand.
CCTATGCGTTAAGGCCTACGATTTGACCGGCCTGAAGTAAGGCAGGAAAAAGTCGTCATTCAGTTTACGCCACGTCACCTTCACCTCCATGCCTATGGAGATGTCCTCGGGATCGCACTCCACAATGCGGGTCATCATGCGAACGCCTTCGGGCAGATCCACAAAAGCGATGGTGTAGGGAAGATCCTCCCAGAACCTGGGCTCCACCATGTCGTAAGCGGTGGAAAAGGAGTAGACCACGGCCTTGCCGGAGGATTTGATCCAATCCAGGTTTCCGCTCCAGCATTCGGGGCAGTATTTCCGGGGGTAGAAGATGTTGGCCGCGCAATCCATGCAATGCTGGACCAGAAGTTCGCCGTTTTTGGCGGCTTCCCAAAAGGGGCGGCTCCAGGGCTGCACGTCAGGCAGCGGGCGGGTCATGTCGATGCTGTTTTCCGTATTACTCATTGGGCTCCCTCCCCCAGATGGTTACAATGTTGTTAAAACCCGAGCCGCCCGCCGTGTTCTGGTAGACGTACCGGCAATCCTTCACCTGCCGCTCTCCGGCTTTGCCCATGAGCTGGCGCGCCGTCTCCACGTACATGGCGGAGGAAACGCCCGAACCCGTGTGGCCGCGGCCGGGAGCGTCGCCGATGGTGGACCAGGGGATGTCGCCGCCGAAGGACATGCGTCCTTCCAGGAAACACTGGCCGCCTTTGCCCTCGGGCGCCACTTCCAGGGCTTCCGCCATGATGGGGTGGGCCAGGGGGTAAGCCAGGTAGCAGTTCCAAATGCTGACATCCTGCTTCTGGATGCCGGCCTGGGCCATGGCTTCCTTGGCGGTGACCTTAAAACCATTCGTAACCTTGTCGGAATCCCTCACAACCGTGGTGCCGGAAAAATACCGGGCCGATTCGCCCAGCTTGTAGGCCGCGGGCTTGCCCAGTTTTTTTGCGCGCTCGGCCGAAACCACCACCATGGCGCATCCGCCGTCGGCCAGCACATTGGACTCCCTCTTGTGCAAAGGCGTATTGATGATGCTGGACTCCAACACCATCTCGGGCGTGGGAACGGGCTTGCCGTAAAATATGGAGTTGGGGTCCAGGGTCGCCCAGCTCCTCAGGGCCGTAACTACAGAGGCCATTTCCAGGGGAGAGCACCCGCTTTCGTGCATGAATCGATTGGCCATGAGCCCCATGACGATGTTATAGGTGGTCCCGAAAGGATACTCCCATTGCAGGTCCACGCCCGCCTGACCGAAAAAGGCGATGAGTTCGGGGACGGAAATGGTGGAATGCACGGTCACGTGGTTGACCAAAACCGCGTCGGCCACGCCCGATTCGATGTACTGCCCGGCCAGACGCAGGCAGTTGGACGTTCCGGCGCCGCCTGCGTTCACAATGCAGCAGTCCCGGCAACCTTCCAGGCCAAGCTCTTCCGGGAGCTTGCCGAAGGCCAGTTCGGACGTGAGCCGCGGCTGGGCCTGGGGGCTGGTTGTGATCACCCCCTGGATGTCGTTTTTATCAAGCCCGGAGTCGTTCACCGCATCCATGCATGTGTCGTACAGGATGTCCCAGGGCGTTCTCTCTGGCATTATGCGCGTGGGAACCTCGCCGATCCCTATAATGGCTATGCCTGATTTGCTCATACGGATGTCTCCTTTCGCCAATGGATCCGGCCTGGTTTTTTTTTGTTTTTAAGAGGCCGGAAGTTCTGGGGGCGCTTTGGGGGGGGCGCCCTTGTTGCGACGTTCCCCTCATAACTACAGTTATGAATGAATAGTCATTTTTAGAGTGGACTAGACCGCCTCCGGCGTCAACAAAAAAAACGCCCCCCTTCCAGGCGATGAAAAATATTCAAAACTGTATACTTATGGCTTTTCCTTGTAGATTAAAGTCCTATCTCGCTGAATGGACGGTTTGAATATTCAGAAAAAATTGTTTTTTCTTGACTTGCAGAGTGAATATATATAGTTGGACAATAGTTTTGGGGGGGATGAAACCAAAAATAGAACCTGGAGGCCGGCGTTCGCCTGAAAATTCAGCCCGCCCTCCGGACCCTGCATTAAAGGATTATTGATGAATAAAAAGCCCTATATGCGCATCAAGGAATTGATCGAAAAATCCGGGTGCTCCCGCACCACCATCCATTATTATCTGAGAAACGGGCTCCTGCATCCGCCCCTTAAGACCGGACGCACCATGGCCTATTACGACGACTCCCACCTGGAGCGGCTGGAGCAAATCCGCAAGATGAAAAGAGAGATGCGCCTTCCCATCGACTTTTTGCGCAAGGAACTGGAAAAAAGCGATCCCCATCCCCAGGAGGAAGAGGCGCCGCCTCCCCGGGAAGAGGCGCTGGAGGCTCTGCCTGAGGAGGCGGACCCGCGCCTTCAGCGCAAGCTGGAGATCACGGAAAAGGCCATCGAGGTTTTTTCGGAAAAGGGATACCACCGGACCAAGGTGCAGGACATCACCCAGGCCGTGGGCATCTCCACCGGGACTTTTTATTTGTACTTTCCCAACAAGCGGGATTTGTTCGTGGAAGTGGTCAACGACGTGATCCGGAAAATCCTGGGCGGGGCGGCCCGGGCCATCAAAAACGAGACGGATTTAGCGGAAAGACTGCGCTTGCGGGGGAGGGTCTTTTTTGAAAATTACCAGCGCTACAACGAAATCCTGCATCAGCTTCGGGCGGAAATGGCGGGGGAGGACAAATGGCCGGAGCAGGCGGTCCGGAAAATCTACCACGACCTGACCACGCCCATTATCCGGGAGGTGCAGCAGGCCATTGACACGGGCGTCATCACCCCGCCCATAGACCCGGATCTGTTCGCCTACGCCCTCACGGGGCTCATTGAAATGCTGTCCCTCCGGGTCACCATGGACGATAAATACGACATCACCGCCGTCCAGGCCTTTATCGAACAGCTGTTGGCCGGCGTTACCTTTAATCCTGAGCAGGGAGACAAGGCATGAAGGATAAGCCTGTTCTTTTGACTCAACCTCCGGAAGGATACGCAGATTGGCTGGCTGATCTGATACCAAGTTGCGTTCAAAAAGGTAAGAATATTTCAGGAAAAAATCAAAAAGACGCTGGGTCCCGGCTTGCGGACGATCCTAAAAAGCAGGATCGCCCTTGCCGGGATGACGATTATTTGCGGTAAGCGAAAGAGCAAAGGGCGCTTGAAGCCCTTTTATGAGGATGCCGGGGGCGGCCTCTCCCCCTCTTTGTCCGGCATGGCCGCCGCTCTCCGTCATCCCCGTGGAGGGAGGGCGGCGGGATGATTGCGGTTGTTTTGCAATCATCGTGACGCAATCCCGGAAACGGGGACCCATCGTCTTTCCCGAATAGCGCCGGGGTGTGGATCCAAAGCCCGGAAAACGAATGAGCAAATTACTCAAATGACAGCAACTTGGTAT
>NZ_FQZU01000088.1 GCF_900142135.1 Desulfatibacillum alkenivorans DSM 16219
TTCCGTGTCTTCCGTGGTTAACATTGTTGTTTTAATGGTCAGGGACGCTGGGTTCCCGACAGGGACATTCGGGAATGACAATCCCCCCCATCCTGACCTTCCCCCGTCAGGGGGGAAGGGATTTTATAGGATGCCGCTTCGCGGCGTTTATTTGGGTAGGCGCGGCAAGCCGCACTGATGTCGGAGCGCCCAAGGATGATGGATATTTGTCGGCCGTATTTTTATTCGAATGGAGGATGGCGCCACGGTATGCATTCCCACGTGCAACATGGGAACGAGTCCCCCCCATCCTGACCTTCCCCCGCCGGTGGGGAAGGGACGTAGGGGCAGGGACGCTGGGTTCCCGATAAAGACGCTCGGGAATGACGGCGAAAGAATATGGATGCCGCTTCGCGGCGGGATTTGTTGGGTTTCGCAAGCTCTACCCAACCTACGATGTCGGCGCTGCCAGGGATAGGGACGCTGGATTCCCGACAGAGACATTTGGGAATGACAAACCTATCTACGCCCCTGCGCGGTGCGCCATTGAAAAGTTTTGATCCAACTTTTTCAAAAGTTGGCCGCCGGAGGCATTAAGCCTTGCGCGAAGCGCCATTTTGAAGTTCTTTGCGGAGCTTTCTTTCAAGAAAGCGACCCGCCGGAGGCTTTAAGCTCTTGCGCGAAGCGCCATTATGAAGTTTTTGCCCTTATTCTTTCAAAAAGAGGGCGGCCGGAGGCAGTATTTTTGTTTTTTTATTTTAGTTGTCGGAACAAGTTCAAGAGGGGAAATCATGAGCTTTGAAGGGCGTGGAGTGGGCAATGGCGTGCGTCTGTTGGCCGTAGCGGCGGCGTTTATTTTTTGCATCCTGACGGCTTCCGGTTACGCCGGAGACATGGAAGCGTCTTTGGTGGAGGACTTCGGAGATGTGACTGTCATGAGCCTGGACGGGGATGACGTTGTCCAGGAGTTGGAGGATAATGCTTCGGATTCCCGCAGGACCATTGCCAACGCCTTTTATGAGACCCACGGCGACGACTATGATTTCCTGGTGATGTTCACGGACTTTGAATTTGACATGCCCCGGTATACCATCGGAGGCGAGCCCGCCCAGGCGGCCGGATATTATTCTTCCATCAAGAACGACACTGACGGCCTGGGCCAGGCTCCGTTCGACTTATCCGACGATTACGGCAGCGCCGGGCGTTTGCAGGGCTTCATCACCATGGGGCATTTGTACAACCTGGAAACCGATCCCATGGAGCCGGATTTTTCCAAGCTCATGCGGACCATGAGCCATGAGCTTTTGCACCGTTTTGCGGCTGACGCGCGGTTTGTGGATGCCACCGGAGCCGAGAGCGAGGCCTTGCTGTGGAACTACGATCCGGGTGCGGAGAACCGCCGCCATTGGAGCTATTTGCTGGACACGGACGGCTCCCTTTTATACGGCAACGACTGGCAGGACAACGGGGACGGCACGTTTACGTCCCTGCCCGGCCGCAAGTATTACAGCCCTTTGGACCTGTATCTCATGGGCCTTGTGGACAAGTCCGAAGTCCCGCCCATGCTGTTGATCGACAATCCCGACATCAATCCTGAAAAACTGCCCCAGACCGGCGTCACCATTTCGGGCGACGCTCTGACCGTAACCATCGAAGACATTATCGCCGCAGTCGGCGAGCGCATCCCCAGCGCTGCCAATGCGCCCAAGGAATTCAAAGTCGGTTTCATTCTGCTGACCAAGCCGGGAGAGTTTCTGGAAAAGGACTATCTGGTCCTAAGCCGGATCATCCCCCAATGGAAGATGTGGTTTTCGGCGCTTACCGACGGCCGGGGACCTTGGGGACGTCTTTGATTAATTGACTAACTCCATCATGTGGACCTTGGGGACGTCCGTCAAAAAGTCAAAAACTCGAAAGAATGATGGGGACAATGGTAAAAAAATAAAAATCTGAATAGTTGGGCAAACCCCCTGAAAGGGGCCTGAAACATAAAATTTCGGTTTTCGCCCGCACGCAGGGAAGCGGTTTTATCCCGCTCCCTGTATTGGGCAGGGTCTTTGACATTCGAATAAAAATACGGAGATAAACCAGGCTGGGTATAACCGCGATCTGCCATTTTTTTCCCATAGGCAGGTTGAAGTTGCGCG
>NZ_FQZU01000062.1 GCF_900142135.1 Desulfatibacillum alkenivorans DSM 16219
CTCGCCCTGTTCGCGTAGGAATTGACCTGACTTACGAAGGGATTGCGACCAAGATTTCAGAATCTTTATAGGGTATAAAAAGAACTGCTTTTGGAACCATGAGAAAATGGTTGACAAAGCATTCAATCATTTTGTATTGTCAGTTATCATTGATAACAGAAAGGAGTGGTCAATGCTTGAACTTACAAAACGGGAAATCGCCGAAAGACTTAATCTACCCATTAGAACTATTCAACTCTGGACAGACCAGGGAATAGTTTTTCCAGATGTGAGGGCTGCCTCAGGGAAAGGTATCGCCAGGCTCTATTCCGAACGCAATCTATTGGAGTTTGCTATGGTTAAAATTTTGGCGAAGGACTACAATATTAAATTAACCCAATTGCAGTCCATGTTTCTTCTTCTTCGTCAAGACGACTTGGGAGAAACGCCAAGTGGCTTTAAAAATTTTTACACTGACCCCTCTTATGGAAATTCTAAAGAGATGTTATATGTCATGAGCATCAACGCATCGTCAATGGGAGGCGGCAACCAATTGATTGTCATGACTAAAGAAAAGGGTAAGGACTTTGCAGGGTTAGAAAATCTTGTTCAACCCTTTTCAAAAACCGAAGCTGTTATCGGTTTTTCAATTCTGTTTATAGGCCGTATAAAAAAACAAGCTATGGAAATGGCGGGCGTTAATCTCGATAATTGGGCCAATGAGACCCCAGAAAAACGCTCTATCCAATCCAGTTAATTTTTTTTCAATGTGGTTATCAAATGTCATTGATAAATGATATTTAGGCCATGGAGTTTTAATTTCTATGAATGACATAATCGTCTATGTGGGTTACATCCCCATCCCCCTGAATAATTTTGTAAAGAAAGACCCCTTTAGAATCGATCTTTCTGAGACACCTCACAAAACAAATAAACCGCCCCCAAAGCCGGCGGACCACGCGTTCTGGGGAGGGAAAGGCGGTCATTGGGGCGAAAAGCCCGAGAGACATGCCTCGTGTGGAGGATTCTTCCGGAAAACGATCGTTTTCGCGGATTTTGGCATCAAAAATTTCAGTGCAGCTTAAAGGGAAAAAAGTATGGATAATTCGTTGTTTGATCGCCTGAAACAAGCAATCCCGTTGGAAAATTACCTGACGGCTGAAAACCAGTGTCTGATCAAGCCTGTCGGGGATGGAATCAACCGGGCCAATCCATGCTTTGCCTGCGGCCACAACGATTGCCTGACCCTGTACGCGGACAACACCTTCCATTGTTTTTCCTGTTCAATATCCGGCGACGTCATCAATGCAGAGCAGATCCTTCACAGCCATGAAAGCCAGGGAGAGGCAGCCCGGCGTCTGGCTGAAAAGTACAACATAGACGCCAAGACCTCTAAACCGCCATTCAGACCGTCCAAAGCAGAAAACAAGAAGGACTCAACGATTCCCAAATTAGGGCAAGCCAGGGCCTTTGAAATCCGACGCATGACCGCCGAGTTTTATCATGCCCAGTTGCTTAACGATCCCAAAGCTCAGGAATATCTGACGTCCAAAAGGAAGCACTCCGCAGAAATTCTCAATGTATGTCAAGTTGGATACGCCTCCGGAAACCTAATCAAGCATGCCAAATCCTTGGGATATACCGTGGAGGATTTGAAGGGCGTCGGTCTTGTTAAGCCCAAAGACAATGGCGTTCGCCTGGTCATCCCGCAGGGCGCCTATGTGTTTCCCCATTATGGAGACGGGGAAGTCTGCTTTTTCACGTTCAAGGATCCCGCCGGCAAGCTCAAATACCAACTCAACAAGGAATTCAAAGATCCCGGGTATGTATGTCTTGGACAGGACTGCCTGACAAGCAAAGGGCCAGTGGTGATCGTGGAAGGCGAGAACGATTATTTGTCTGTGGTGGACAAAGGCAAATGGCCCCGGGTGATTGCAACTAACGGCAACGCCAACACCACCGCCCCTTCGAAACACATCAAAGAAAACTGCCAAGGCTGGACCTTTTACCTGGCGTTTGACAATGACCAAGCCGGGGATAAATACACCCGCAGGTTTGCAGCCGCTATCCATGCTGCGAACGGCCAGGCCTTCAAGCTGGAAATCCCTTCTCCTCACAAGGATATTGACGAGTATCTTCGCTCTTCTGAAAATCCTGAGGACGCCTTTCAATGCCTGATTGATTCCGCAAAAATTTTGCAACCAGCCTCAACCAAACAAGACTCACCTATGGATCTATTAGCTGCTTTCAAGTCTTTCGAAATCTTGGGAGAGGACAAGCTATCGCGCATCGTTATGTGGAGCCGGGTTAGCGGCAAGGTGTACACGGTGGGCCTCCGGGACCTGCGGTACGACCAAATGATTCAGATCGGGGGGGAAGAAGTGGCGGGCGCAGTGTCCCGCAAACAAGCGGAGGGCAAGATTTACTTTGATCATTTAAAGAGGCAGATCATTCTTCGGGCAAACAAAACTCAGTTAGGAGACCTTAAAATGATCGGCCAGGGGGTGCATTACATAGGCGACGATATCCTTTTGGTTGTAAATGGCTCGAACATTTACACATGGGAAGGCGGAAGATTTCAGTATCAGGACATCCCCCTATCGGACGGCAAGGTCATAGAAATCCAAAAAGGCTGGGAGTGGATTGATTTTGAAAAAGTAAGGAATAAAACCGCGTCTATGGATACCGATAAAGGCAACCAGATCCTGACCCGCCTGGCAAATCTGTTTAGTCAATGGGGTTTTGAAAAAAAACAGGACCATATCTTAGCTGCTGGATGGTCTCTTGCTCAGGTTGTCCAGACCTCATGGAAATGGCGGCCTCATTTATGGGTGACCGGCCCCCAGGGAAGCGGAAAAACCAGCCTTATACAATTCTTTGAGGCCCTTGGCGGCAGGCTCTCCCTACGCCATGAGGGCCAGTCTCTTACGGAAGCGGGATTCAGGCAAAGCGTGGGCAATGACTCCCGGCTTTGCATGATCGATGAATTTGAACAGTCCCAGTCCAGAGAGAGGCTGATCGAGATCTTCAGAAGCGCCGGCCGGGGAGGGACAACCTACAAAGGCACAACGCATCAGCAGGCGGTTTCTTTTCAGTCCAGGCACATGGTGCTTCTGGCGAGCATCGAAAAAAGCCTGCCCAGAGCTGCGGACAATTCCCGCTTTCTCTCCATTTGCACAAAAAAGGACCCGACCAGAAAACCGAAGATTCCGGATTGGCGCGAATTGGAAGAAATAAGAACGGACATGGTTGCCTACGCGTTATGGGCTATTCAAAAAGCCAAGAAGGCCGTGGCTGAGATTGGACGTTTTGAAGGCGTTGACAACCGGTTTGCTGAAAGCGTGGCCGTTCCCTACGCCATGCTGGCCGTGAGCGATTCCGGACCAAAGCAGTGTTTGCAATACATGGTAAAAAACTATTTGGAAGAATGGAAGCAAAACGAAGATGAGACGCCTTTAGAGGATGAGGAAAGTCTGGTGGAGGATATTTTGACGTCCGTCGTTCAAGTCGCTCAAGAGCAATCCGACCCAAACGGCTATACACGCATCATTCGAACAGAAAGAACCGTTAGCCAGGCCTTGGCGGAACCTTTGTATTCGATGAATAAGGATGTCTTGGAAGCATGCGGCGTCAAACGCTGCGAGGACGGCGTCTTTCTTCATCACACGGTTGTGGCCAACAAACTCCTGAAGGACACCAAATGGCACAAGCTGAGCATCGGTCCCATTCTAAAGAGAGTGGAAGGCGTAAAAGCGCGATTTCGCGTCATAGCCAGGCGCCAGCAAAGGGGATACGTAATTCCCTGGGGGCTTTTTGGCCTGGATCCCAACCCTTTGAGCTCGGATGAGGAGGCGTCCATCTAACAAGCTAACATCGTTGATCAGGGGCTTGTTAGAGTGAACGTTAGATTAAAAACCCTTCTTTTATATATATTTTTATTAATAATATTAATATATTATATATAGAAAGGGAATTCAATCTAACACATATGACGCCAAAATATAAAAACAACCTATACGAAAAAAAGAAGCATGAATCCTATGTCCATTATAAAGCCATTGAATAGAGGGTTGCCATTGGTATTGTTTTTGGAAAATGGCGTTAGATTGTTAGATATAAGAAATAATTTCTTTGATTTCAAAATGTTATCCAATTACTTCCTTGCGGCTATGTCTGTTAGAGCTGTCGTACATGTTAGGAGCTGGGGGCATATATGTCATTCTTAGAAAATTTGATTCAGGAAATTGAGGCCAGGAAGAAAGCCGAGGAAGCGGCGCAAGCCATGGAGGATCATGCAAAGGCGGCATTGGAGACGGATTCTCTTCCGGAAGAGCCAACGCCGTCTGGGCCTGTGAGCGTGGCTTTGGGCAATGTGATTGAAATGGAAGCCAGGGCCTTGCCTATCAAGGTTCACGAGGAAATCATGAAGCGCCTGACCTTTGACAATCCAAGGTACTTTCACGAGGCTCGGTTTGGGCGCATCAAACCAGGGACCACCCGTTATCTCCAATACGCCTGGAACCAGGACGGCAAGCTGATCTTGGCCAGGGGGTTCATGCACGAACTGATTAGGATCTTTCACGCAAACAGGGTGAGGTTCGACATCAAGGATCGGACTGTGCGGCCCCAATCCTTTTGTTTGAAATTCAAAGGAAGCCTCAACCCGGAGCAAATTGAGGCCTTGGAAGCCATCCGTATTAGGAGGTTCGGCATAGTGGCCGGGCCCAGGGGATCGGGCAAAAAGGTTCTGGCGTTAAAGCTGGCAGCCGCCCGAAACGTGGACGCCCTGGTGATCGTTAAAAGCAAAGCCAGAATGTATCAGTGGAAGGAGGCTGCTTGCCGCTTTCTAAATATCGACGGCGGCCAGGTTGGGATGCTGGGAGACGGACGCCAGGATTTTGGCGAGGGAATCGCCATCGCCATAGACCGGACTTTATACAGGCATGTGGACAATCTCAAAAGCCGGGCCGGCATGGTGATTGTGGATCAATGCGAACGGGCCAATTTGAAGATCTTCACGGATGCCGTCATACCCATGGAGTCGGCTTACCTGTTGGGTTTGGGACGTTCTGACAAGCGCCTGGACGGTCTGGACGGCCCTATGAAGGCCTGTCTGGGCCCTTTGCTTTGCGAGCTTAAGTGTCCTTCCAAAACCGGGGGAGAGGGGACGGGAAACCTCATCCTTGTGGTGAGGTCTACGGATTTCCAGTTTGATTTTCTGGATAACTATGGAGAACTCACCACCGCTCTTGTCCAGGACCAGGCCAGGAACGACCTGATTGTCACGGACATCCTGGAGTGCATTGCAAACCCTCAGGCTCGGGCCCTGGTGATCTGCGATAGGATCGAACACGCCCAAACTTTGAAGGCTTTGTTGGAGGCCAGGTTCGCCAAGGCGGCCATTGTCAAGGGAAGAACTCCCAGATCGCAGATCGAATCAGTCCAGCGAAAATATGGCCAAGGGAACCTGCAGGTTATCATCACAATCCAAAAGAGCATCCACAAATTGGAAACCAACCGGACCAATCATTTGTTTGTGGCGTCTCCCATCAAATACGGCGACCACCTGTTCCAGGCCATGGGCGCCCTGATGAAGGCGGCGCCCAAGAACGATCAGCTGGTGATCCACGACTATCGGGATCCGCTTAAGGTGCTTATGAACTCTTTGAGGCAGCGGGTAAAATATTACAGATCCATGGGCCTGGCTCATGAAACGACTCTGGAAAAGAACGAAAAATGAAAATCAAACTTGTTAACTTTGGTGTGAAAGTTAACAAGATTTTCGACTTTAAAAATAATGACAATACCAAGCGATATTGGGTTGTTATCCAAAATAATCCAGCGAAGCTATAGAAATAGGCCTTGATTACTTGTTAAGTTTTATGTATTTTAAATATAAAACTTAACAACAAAGGAGAGCCAAAATCATGAGCCGAAAAAACCCGAATCATCCGGTCAAGGGAGCCAAAATCAAGGTGGAGCCCATTCGCAAGGAAAAGGACATCAAAGCCATCAAGACCCTGCTGACTAACAAGCCGAGAGACCTGGCCCTTTTCACCTTGGGGATCAATACCAACTTACGGGCCAGCGACCTTCTCCGAATCCGGGCAGGCCAGGTACGTGGGCTGAAACCTTTGGACGAGATCGAAATCAACGAGAAGAAGACCGGCAAGCCCAGGAGGATCTCTTTGAACAAGGCCTGCATCACGGCCATCACCCAGTTGCTGGAATCCAGGCCCATGGAAGATGGTGACCTTCTCTTTACCGGGCAACGAGGCCCATTGACGGTTCCGTCCGTGAATCGGCTGGTGAAGGGCTGGTGCAAGGCCATCAACCTGAAAGGCAACTACGGGAGCCACACCCTGCGCAAAACCTTTGGATATCACCAAAGGGTTCGTTTTGGAGTTGGACTTCCCGAGTTGATGGTGGCTTTCAATCACAGTTCCCAGAAGCAAACCCTGGATTACCTTTGCATCCAGCCGGAAGAAGTGAGGAGCATTTACGCCAATGAAATATAGGCGTCACATACACCGTCCAGGGAAGGGCTCGGGCCTGCCCCTGGACGAGACCATGCGCCGGAACAGAAACCCCGGGACTGGGACTCCCTCCCCCCCTATCAACCTGGTGCGCATGGGATTTTTTAAAGTTTTTGGGCTTTGTCAGCCGCAGGCGTTATGGCGGATGACTCGGGGGCCCAGGGGGCTGCGGCCTTGCAAAGGGGGAGTTCCAAATCAAATTTATTCAACTGCACGGGTGCGCAGACAATCAGCACTCCACCATGCCGAGATTCGATCGGCCGCAAATTTGAGAAGGCATTATGAATGGCGACTGAAAGCAAAGAACCGCGTTTGATGACATTGAAGGAAGTGGTGAAAGAGTACGGAGCAACCCTATGGTTTTGGAGAACCCGTGTATGGCGGAAAGAACTGCCGGTTCTCACAGCGGGCAACAAACAGTTGCTGGATAGACGAGACATTGAGGCGTTTATCGAGCAGAACAAGCACGTTGCCAACTGAACGGGAGCCTTGATTGCAGGCTCGGGATGTGAGATGCTTACGGCATCCATCTTGCGCCCGCCAGGCTCTTGATGGAGGAATATATGGGAACCTTATACCTTAGGGGGAAAACATGGTGGATCAAGTATTACCACAATGGAGAGATGGTCCGGGAAAGCTCGGGCAGCGCCAAGAAAATGATTGCCAAAGAACTGCTTGCCAAAAGGGAGGCCGATATAGCCCATGGAAGGACGCCCGGGGTTCATTTTGAGAAGGTGCTTTTCAAGGATTTGGCAGAAGACTTTTTGCGTGACTATCGAATCAACAAAAAGCGCTCTTTGGCCAGAGCCGACCTGTGCGTACGAAAGCTGAAGCGCAGTTTTGGCAGGGATTCTGTGCCAGCCATAACCACCCCTCGCATCAATCAGTACATTGAAAAGCGGATGGGGGAAGGAGCGGCCAACGCCACCATCAATCGGGAGCTATCAGCATTAAAGAGAATGCTGAACTTGGGCGCAGAACAGACGCCGCCGTTAGTGGATAGAGTTCCAAAAATCAAAATGCTGCAAGAGGATAATGTCCGAACGGGTTTTTTCGAGCATGATGAGTTTTTGGGCGTCCGAGATGCGCTTCCCGACTACCTTCAAGGCTTTGTCACCTTCGGATACAAATATGGGTGGCGCTTTCAGGAAATAGCCGGTCTGACCTGGGCGCAGGTTGATCGAGACCGCTGGACCGCACGGCTTGAAGTCGGGACTACCAAGAACAAGGCCGGGCGCATGGTGTTTTTGGATCCGGAACTGATTGAGATCTTTAAGACCCAATGGAAGCAGCGCTCCAAACACATAAACATTTTACCTTATGTTTTTCCAAACCGAAGGCATACCGGAAAAATAGTGGAAATCCGATTTGCCTGGAAAAACGCCCTGAAAGAAGCCGGGGTCTCTTACAAACTGTTTCACGATTTAAGACGGACTGCGGTGCGAAACATGGTCAGGGCCGGAGTCCCTGAAAATGTGGCTATGCGGGTGTCAGGACATAAGACCCGGGCGGTTTTTGACCGCTACAATATAGTGGATGAACGGGATCTTTTGATGGCTACAGAATTACGTGAGAAATACCTGGCAAAATGCTGCGGGCACAATTTAGGCACAATTTCGGGGTTGGAGCAAAATACGCAGGTTGGCTGCGGCGATGGTCAAAATCGCAACCATTCGGGATTATAAAGGATTTTTGGTGCCCGGGACGAGAATCGAACTCGTACAGTGCGCAGCACCGAGGGATTTTAAGTCCCTTGCGTCTACCTATTCCGCCACCCGGGCAATTCCTGAATTGTATAATCCGACCGCCGGCTGATTATCGGCCTTTCGGCTGCGGCCAATGAATCGATCCCAACCGCCGCTCTTTCCAAAAAGCGGTCAGGCAGGTCCATAGCCCTTGTTCTCCGAAAAATCAATAGTCGCCCAGCGAAAAATGGCATAACACAAAGCCTTTTCCCGCGCAACATATTGATGCATTCCCAAGGTTTGAAGCCTCATCTTTTTTGAACAAGCCGCTCCGCCCGTCCCGAAAAATTCCGGATTTGAGCCCATTTTTAAGATCTGGCGGCGATTTATTGTGAAAAAGCGTCTTGACGGACAGGCTTGGGTTAATATATACTTTTAATATATTGAAAGTATATATTGCTTTCAAAACCAATCCCCCCCTACGGAGAACATCATGTCGGTTAAATACTCCATCCTCGGGCTGCTTCATTACGAAGACATGCACGGATACCGCATCAAAGAGCATATTGAAAAGAATTTCGGGTATATGTGGTCCGTAAACTACGGGCAGATTTATCCCAACCTGAAAAAATTGGAGCAGGAAGGCCTCATATCCATGCGGGAAGAGGTCCAGAACGGCAAAAAAGGGCCGCCGAAAAAACTGTACTCCCTGACCGATGCGGGGCGGGAGGCGTTTCAGGAATGGCTGGCCGGTTCGCCGGAAAGAAGCATGCTGCTGCGCGATCCTTTTTTGATGCGTTTCGTGTTTTTTGGGTTTGGAGACAAGGGAAGGGCCCTGGAGCTTATTGACGAACAGATCATGGCCTATGAGGGCGACCTGGCCGGCCGTCTTTCCAAAAAGGAAAAATGGCGGACCAAGGACGTTTTCGTCAATCAGTTAGCCGAACTGGGCATTGAAATGAACAAAATGATGCTGTCCTGGCTGAAGGAGACCCGTAAAAAGGTCGCGGCCGGGGGTGAGGAGCAATAAAAACCGGCGGGCCGTCCGCCGGAGTTAAATAATCACCCAATCCCTTTGGGAATGGATGTTTGGAATTTTGCAGTCGGTTTGGGAGGAGGCGACTTATGAGCAAAGTCATGTCCATGAAGGAGGCCATAGCAGCCAATGTGCGCAGCGGAGATTTTCTGTTCATTGGCGGCTATGTCTGCCGCACTCCGTTTTCCGCCATTCACGAAATCATCCGTCAGAGGATTACGGATCTGACCATCACCCGCAGCAATGCGGCGGATGACTTTGACATGATGATCGGAGCGGGATGCGTCAAACGTTTTATTGCAACCTTTCTTTCTTTGGGAGTGTACGGTCTCGGCCGATGCTTCCGGCGTTCTCTGGAAAAAGGGATTCCCCGCAAAATTGAGATAGAGGAGTACACCAACCTGGCCCTGCCCATGATGCTCATGGCCGGCGCCATGGGCATGCCGTTCGTTCCCATCCGGGACATGGCGGGCAGCGATCTTCTTAAGGTCAAGTCGTTCATGGGGGAGGATAAGTACAAGTTGATCGATTCGCCCTTTGACGGCAGGCCCACCATTCTGGTTCCGGCTTTGAATCCCGACGTGGGCATTATCCATGTGCAGCAGGCGGACGAGTTCGGCAACGCCCAGATGTGGGGAATCGGCGGGGATTGCATGTATGGGGCCAACGCATCCAAGAAGGTCATCGTGTCATGCGAGAGAATCGTAAGCCGCGAGACCGTGGGCAAAGATCCTTCCCGGACCATCGTGCCGGGAAGCAAGGTGGTTGCGGTGGTGGAAGAGCCCTACGGCTCTCATCCCGGTTACACGCCGGGCTTTTACGACGCGGATTTCTCGTTCGGATATCTATACCAGCAGGCCTCCAACACGGAGGAGGGGTTCAAGGCTTTTTTGGATGAATGGGTGTACGGGATGGAGGATCGCACAGCCTACATTCAGCATTACATCCAAAAGTTCGGATACGAAGCCTATAAAAAACTGGGCGCCGAGTTCGATTACGGCTTTCCCGTAAGCTACGCCTATTAAGGGAATCTCATCTGCTGCAAAAGGAGAAGAAACATGAACGATTTTTCCGGAGATTATATCAAGCCCGAGCTTATGGCGTGCTGCGGAGCCCGGGAGATTCAGGATAACAACGTGGTGATCGTGGGCACGGGGTTCCCCACCATGTCGGCCAACATCGCCAAGCATACCCATGCGCCAAGTGCGGTTTTGATGCAGGAGTCCGGCGTGATCGACGCCCAGCCCAAAAGGCCTGCACTTTCCGTGGGCGATCCCTGCCTGAATCCGGGGGCGGCCATGATAGGAGGGCTGGTGGACATCATGGGCATGCTGCTTCAGGCAGGCCATGTGGACGTGGGTTTTTTGTCAGGCAGCCAGGTGGACCGCTTCGGAAACATCAACACCACGGTCATCGGCCCTTACGAATCCCCCAAGACGCGGCTTCCCGGCAGCGGGGGCGCCAATCCCATCGGCTGCCTGGCCAGGAAGACCTTGATAATCGCCCTGCACGACAAACGCAGGCTGGCAAACAAGGTGGATTTCATCACCACGCCCGGATACATCGACGGCCCGGGCGCCCGGGAAAAATGGGGCATGCCGGAAAACACCGGCCCTCACGTGCTTATCACCAACAAGGCGGTGCTGCGCTTTGATAAAGATACCAAGGAGGCCTATTTGGCCTCGTACCATCCCGGCAGCACCATTGAGGAGATCAGGGACAACACCCCGTGGGACTTGCAGGTTTCGGACTCGGTTCACGAAACCTTGCCCCCTACTGAGGAGGAGTTGAGGGCGCTCCGGGAGAAGTTGGACCCCTTCCGCATGATCTCCATCTACGAGAAAAAAGGATATGTCTAGCGTCGCCGTCTAATGCATTGAACCGCCTTTCCGGCCTTGAAAAAAGGGAGGTTGTCCATGAATGCACCTGCAGAAGTTAAATACACGGAGCAACTGGCCGCGTTTTGCGCAAACATCCGGTTTGAGGCTTTGCCCCCGGAGATTACGCTCAAAGCCAAGCTCTGCATCCTCGATTATATCGCCAACATTTACGGCTCCCTGGAGATGGACGCCGTAAACCAGGTAGTGGAATACATCAAATCCCTGGGATCCGGCGGCGCCGCGTCGGCTTTTGGATGCGGATTCAAGACCGACATCCACAACGCAGCCTTTATCAACGGGACCGCCGCCGAAGCCATCGAGGCTCAGGACGGAGTGCGGTTTGGGGGAAATCATCCGGGCGTGTCCGTCATTCCTGCTGTTCTGGCCCTGGCCGAAAGCAAAGGCCTGGGCGGAAAAAAGGTGATCG
Source organism: Desulfatibacillum alkenivorans DSM 16219 (assembly GCF_900142135.1). Lineage (GTDB taxonomy): Bacteria > Desulfobacterota > Desulfobacteria > Desulfobacterales > Desulfatibacillaceae > Desulfatibacillum > Desulfatibacillum alkenivorans. The sequence goes on from NZ_FQZU01000062.1 coordinate 11,544, forward strand.
AATCCATCGCCGCCGGATACGAAGCCGCCGACCGGATCGCCGCAGCCATGCATCCCTGGCACACATTGGGCGGCTTTTTGCCCACCGGAACCTGCGGGACTTTCGGCGCGGCGGCCGCAGCAGGCAGGCTGCTTGATTTCGATCCCGCGCTCATGGCTTCGGCTTTCGGCAATGCAGGATATTTGCTGCCCATATCCACGGCCGAAACCCTCATGGGCGGCTTTACCGTCAAAATCGTCCAGGGCGGACAGTCCGCCAGTGCAGGCCTTATGGCCGCGGGCCTGGCTCGGCGAAACATCACCGGCGCTCCATATATTGTGGAGGGCTCCCACCTGAACGGCGGGTTCGCCAGGATCACCACGGCCGCCGATCCGACCCTGGACAGGCTCGTGCAAAACCTGGGCGAGCCGTATTCCCTGGAAGACGTTTATTTCAAGCCATACACCGCCTGCCGCCACACCCACGGGGCCGCCCAGGCGACTCTCGGCCTTTGCAAGGAGAACAAAATCGATCCGGCAGCCGTAAAATCCATCACGGTTTTCACTTACGGCATCGCCCAACTGGCCGTGGGCAAGCAAATCGCTCCGGAAGACACCTTTGTCTCCGCCCAGTTTTCCATCCCCTACGTGGTCTCCGCCTGCCTGTTCGACGGCGACCTGGGGCCCATTCAACTTACGGAAAAACGCCTGGCCGACAAGGATCTCGTGGCTTTTTCCCGTAAAGTGACGGTGGAAACGGACGACGCATTGAACGCCGCTTATCCCGAAAAAACGTCCAGCCGGGTGGAGATCCGGCTGGAAGACGGGACGGAGCTTGTGAAGCAAGTGGACATCCCCAAGGGAGATCCTCGGGATCCCATGGAATACAGAGACGTTCTGGACAAGCTGAAACGATTCTCCGGCCACAGGGATGACGCCAAGATGGAGCGCATCGGAGAGGCCGTCCTCAACCTGGAAAAAATGGAAGACGTCCGGGAGCTGGCGGCCGTGATTTGATTATTACAAATATTGCAACCTAAGTAAATTTTGCTGCAAGGAGATAGATATGGACTTCTCGCTATCCAAAGAACAAGCCATGTTGCTGGAAAGCCTTCGGGACATGGGAAAACGCGAAAACTTTAAGGAACTGGCCGTCGAAATCGACAAAACCGGCGAATTCCCCCACGAACTCATGAAAAAATACGCCAAGATGGATTTGCTTGGCATGACCCTTTCGGCTGAGCACGGCGGCGCGGACATGGACGCCCTTACGGCGATTCTGGCCATCGAGGAGCTTGCCAAGTTCAGCCCCATGATCGCGGCGCCCGTGTTCGAGTCCAACGTGGGGCCGGCTCGCGTCATCAGCCTGTTCGGAACCGAAGAGCAGAAAAAGGCCGTGATCCCCGGCGTATGCTCGGGCGACCTGAGCGTTTCCGTATGCATGACCGAGCCCCAGGCCGGCTCCGATCTCACCAGCCTGGAAACCAACGTGGTGGAAAAGGACGATCATTACCTCCTGAACGGAACCAAGGTGTTTATCACCGGCGGGGGGATTGCCAGCCATTATTTGGTCTACACCCGGTTCGAGGGGATCAAGGGGCATAAAGGCATTGGCGCGGTGCTGGTGGAAAGCGGCGCCGGGGGATTCACCTTTGGCAAGCAGGAGGTGTTTCTGGGCCTGCGCGGCATGCCCTCCTGCGCCCTGTATTTCGACAATGTAAAAATTCCCAAGGAAAACGTGGTGATAAAGGCCGGGGACTTCGGAAAGCTCATGCTGGCCTTTGACATCGAGCGCTGCGGCAATGCGGCCATGTGCCTGGGAACGGCCGGCGGCGCCTTTGAAGAGGCCCGCCGCTACGCCATGGATCGCCAGGCTTTCGGCCGGCCCATCTGCGAATTCCAGGGCCTTCAGTTCACCTTTGCGGACATGGCCATGAAACTGGACGCCGCCAGGCTGCTGGTCTACCGGGCCGCCTCCGGGGCGGGGCAGGGCCTGCCCTCCATTTACGAGGCTTCCATGGGCAAGTGCTACGCCAACGAAATGGTCAAGGAAGTGACCGACGCCGCCTTGCAGATACTCGGGGGGTACGGTTACAGCACGGACTACCCCCTGGAAAGAATGGTCCGGGACGCCAGGGCCTGGCAGGTGGCGGGGGGGAGCCTGCAAATGCTCCGGGTGACCATAGCCAGCGTGCTATTCGGCCGCCGTTTCAACCAGCGGGCTTAGCAAACAAGACTCTTAAAGGCCGCCTTGCCGGGGGAAGCCTTCTCCGGCGCGGCGCCGTGACGCACAAGGTTCAAGGCGAGGGGGGGGGAGACCATGCCGCAGGAAATCTTTTCGGTTTTAAATCTTTATACGCCAGGCAAAGGACTTTAGCGCAGCATCAGAGGGGGTAATGCTCCTCTTCCCTTCCATCAATACAGGGGCGGCCCAGAGAAGGGCCAAGGCCTGTCTAACCAATACATCCAGGGGAGGCGCCCATGACGTCAGAACTTTTCACCCGTTTAATGCAGGAATTCAGCATCCTCAGCGGATTGCTGCTGGCCGGTTTTTTCCTGCGAGCCAAAATCAAGCTGTTTCAGAACCTGTTTCTTCCCGCGTCGGTAATCGGCGGATTTTTGGGCCTATTGCTGGGCCCCGTGGTTTTGAAAACGCACGCCGTCCTGCCCATACCGGACGAATTCATCAAGGATTTTGCATTAATCCCCGGCATACTCATTCTGCCCATTATCGCGTCCGTACCTTTGGGGCTTGGGTTGGACCCCATGCAGACGCCTTTGGATAAAAAGCAGAAAAGCCAGGTCTTGCCCATGTTTCTGCTCAGCGTGGGCTGCGCGTTCGGACTGTTCGCTTTGGGATTCGCCACAAAAATGGTTTTTTCCCGCATCATGCCGGAACTGGAAATCTACCCGGCCTTCGGCATGGAGCTGGCGCTCGGCTTTTTCGGCGGCCACGGCACGGCCGGGCTTATCGGAAACATCCTGCAGAAGTTGAATCAACCGGCCTGGGAAGTGGCCCAGGGCGTGGCCGTTACGTCCGCGACTGTGGGACTGGTCTTCGGCATTTTGTTCGGGATGATTTTCATCAATATTGCGGCTCGGAAAAACAAGATCAGCAACCTGACTGATCCCAAAGATCTGCCCGAGGAAATGCGCAAGGGCTATCAGCAGCGTTTGGACGAGCAAACCGCGGTGTGCCGTGAAACCACCCATTCCTCCTCCGTGGACTCCCTGGCCCTGCATGTGGCCATCATCCTGGGCGTATGCGGCGCTTCTTACGTGCTGGTGGCTTTTCTCAAGGCGCATCACGTTCCCCTGCTTTCCAATATTGCGGAATGGGCTTACGCCATCGCCCTGATGCTGATCGTGAACAACATCATCAAACGGCTGGACCTGGGCTTTCTCATTGACGGAAGAATCAAAACCAAGTTCGCGTCTCTTTTGGTGGATTACTCCATTGTGGCGGCCATTGCCAGCCTGCCGGTGAGCGCCGTCCTCAGATACGCCGTTCCCATGATCGCCATGTTCGCCCTGGGCCTGCTCATGGTGTATTTGATCATCATGGTGCTGGGAATTCGCCTGTTCAAGGATTACGAGTTCGAGCGCAGCATCGCCTTGTTCGGCCAGAGCACGGGCGTGATCATGACGGGCATTCTTTTGCTGAGAATTTGCGACTCCAACCTGTCCACACCGGTGTTGAAGGATTTTTCCATCAGCTACGCCCTGGCCACCCTGGTTTGCTACGCCCTGCTGCTGCCGGTGATCAAGTTGCTGCCCAACTCCTTCGCCATATTCTGCCTGACCGGCGGCGTGTGCGCGGCATGTGTAGTCGGCGCGGTAATCTACAGCCGTTTGAAGTTGCGCAAGGAGTGATTCAAGCACAGCCGGGTCGGCGTGCACCCAAATAAAACGCAGTGACTATGGGGGTTTCCCAACCGGGAGGCCCCTTGATTTTTGAGGGCTGCTAAGCTACCCTGTTTTTTGTGCAGATCGTATGCGGATCATCTTAACAAACAAGGAGCGGAGCCATGGCGGCGGACATCCTTTTTTATTGCGGTTTGTCTCTTTTATTCGCCCACGAATTGGACGCCATCCACCGGCACGAGTGGCGGATGTTCCCCGGCCTGTCCAGGCTCAGGGAGGAAGTCGCCTACCCGGCTTTCGCCCTGGCTCACATCCCTTTGTTTCTGCTGCTGCTGATCTTGGCCGGCCATCCTTCGGACACAGTGCAGTTTTGGTTTCAGGCGGTGGTGGACGGCTTTTTGGTCGTCCACCTGGGGCTGCATCTTTTGCTTAAAGGGCATGACAAAAACGAGTTCGCCAATCCGGTTTCACGGCTTATCATCGGCTCGGCGGCGCTCATCGGGTTCTTTCATTTGATCATAATCACGATCTGAGCAGCATGGCCGTTTCACCCTGATTTTCATCTACAACAGCTTCAAGTTCCAGTTGATCTGACTGGTGCGGTTGGCGCGGGGAACCGCCTTGGGCCAGGGCTCGTGCATGGCCACGAACAAGGCGTAGCCCGCGTTTGCCAGGGCTTTCCTTTTCCGCGGACAGGCTCATGGGCCAGCCCGGGAAAACCCAAAAATACTGGCCGTTATTTAAGAGCTCATCTTTACGCCAATCAGCATTAAACTGAGGTAAGTGAAACAGCTTTTAAATTTAAAAGCACTATGATAGTATACTTCTCGTATTTATGTATTAAAGGAATTCCATTTTACGCACAGGCACCGTTAAGCATAATTGCGATTCAACGGTGTCCCGCGTTTTCGATATCCGTGCAATATTCAGAATATGGATTTTTAAAATTGAGGGGTTCTCATGATTTCAATAGCCATGTTTAATAATAAAGGAGGTGTTGGTAAAACAACACTAACTTGTAACATTGCTTCGTTTTTTGCAATAGAATATAAATATGACGTTGTTGTAATTGATTGTGACCCACAATGCAATGCCACCCAATTAATTATGGGTCAGGACTACACTACTGATTTCTATTGGTATGGACGTATTGGACAAGATATCACTACCATCAAACACATATTACAACCATTGGCTGATGGTGACTCGATCATTTCTAACGAAGTTAAACCTGTTAACTATGACGCCAATCGTTTTGGTGTTGATTTAATTCCCGGGCATCCCTCCTTTTCAATTATTGAAGATAGACTAGGTACGGCTTGGAATGAGTTAAAATCAGGTACGCCTGCTGGTATAAGGCAAACAAACTGGAATACACAACTTTGTGAGGCTCTTGACGATATCTATGACCTCGCATTTTTTGATCTTGGTCCAAGTTTAGGCTCAATAAATCGTAGTGTTCTGGTAGGATGCGATAGATTTATAACCCCCATGGCTGCTGATATTTTTAGTATTTTGGGGGTAAGAAATATTAAGGAGTGGATTGACAGGTGGATGGAAGAATATGAGGATGGGTTATCTCGTTGGAGAAAATCTGATCGAGCAGGAATGTCGAAGTATACTCTTAAAAACCCTTTAGACATAGATCGTGGTTATGTTGGGTACACTATGCAACAGTATATAACAAAAACAGTTTCAAAAGGTAAAAAAAGGCCAATAAAAGCATATGAAGATATAATTCAAGATGTCCCTAAAATTATTGATGAAACTTTGGGAGACTTTCTTCCAGACCATATTGACATCAATCGTGCCAATATTGGTGATATTCCTCAGTTGTATAGCTTGATTCCGTTAGCTCAATCATCGTCTGTGCCCGTATATAGATTATCATCTAAGGATGGGCTAGTTGGATCTCAATTTAAACAAAGAGATACTTTTGCAGAAACCATTGAATTGATTGTTGATAGATTGAGTGAGAATTTAAACTTGGAGGATGACTAAAATGACTTGGCCATTAGCACTCATCGAAGAATTGGCTGAGCGCCGTTGTATAATTTTTATTGGCAGCGGCATTTCCGCTAGCTGCAAAGCCAAGGATGATCAGAGTAGGAATCCTCCAACCTGGAAAGATTTGCTCGAGAAAATGTCAGCGTGCATTAAATCTGAAGATGATCAACGTTATGCTCAGGGATTAATCGAAAAGGGACAATTTCTTGATGCTGCTGAGATAATCAACCATTGTATTACTCCGGCTGATTTTTCTACTGTGGTTCAGGCTGAGTTTCTCAGCCCAAATTTTGAACACTCAGTGCTTCATGAGTATATCATGGATATTGATCCAAAAATTTTAATTACCACAAACTATGATAAAATTTATGACAGCTATTGTCTCCAGGGTGAGAAGTCCACGAGCTATGTCGTTTGTAAGTATACGGAAACTAATATTATCGACTGTCTGCGGTCGAAGAGGAGAATGGTGATTAAGGCTCATGGGTGTATTGATCATCCAGCAAAAATGGTTCTCACCAAGTCACAATACTTTGAAGCGCGAAGAAGATATGGAAATTTTTACAACATTTTGGATGCATTGTTTTTAACGAATACTTTGCTATTTTTAGGGTATAGTCTTCTTGATCCTGATATTCAACTGATTTTGGAAAGTAGTAATATTGCAGCAGAGAGCGCTCATACTCACTATGCATTAGTACCAGACGGTCAACATGCGGCAATTAAGAATGCCATTGCGAAGTCTTATAATATAACCTTCATTGAATACAAAGCTGACAACTACCAAAAAGTAGAAGAGTTATTATTGGAACTTTCAAAAGAGGTGGAAGCCTATCGAGCTTCCTTCATGTCATAACTATTTTTTTTCTTAGGATGTTAATGTCAATAGAAAAATCATTCGATGTTTCTTTCATTTCCTCCTTAGCTTTGCGGGAAAAGCAAATCCAGCAAAACTACCGACCTATTATTGCTGTTCATAAATGGTTTGCGAGGCGTCCCGGCACCTTGTTTCGCGGGCTTCTTCTTTCTGAATTCTGCGATCTCCCTCTTTCGGAAGCCTTTTATCAAACAAATGATTTCAGCGGTATCAAGTTGGCGGATCCTTTTATGGGAGGAGGGACGCCTTTACTTGAGGCTAATAGATTAGGCTGCGACGTTGTGGGCGCCGACATTAACCCTATGGCGTACTGGGTGGTGCGTGAAGAGGTCGAAAGTTTGGATTTGGATGCTTATCAAGCCAGCGCTACTCAATTAACTAATTTTCTTGAAGCTGAGATCGGGCATTTTTACAGAACCCGGTGCACCAAATGCAATTCTGAGAGAGCCCATGTCAAATATTTTCTCTGGGTTAAGACCTGTGATTGCAGAGGATGCGGGAAAACTTATGACCTTTTCCCAAACTACCGGATAGCCAAAAGCAGGCGCCATCCAAAGGATGTGCTTATCTGTCCAAGCTGCGGAGAGTTAAACGAGGTGGATGACTTGAATCAGCTTGGGAACTGTGTACGCTGCAATTCAAATCTGGCAATGGATGGATCTGCGAAACGAAATTCGTCAATATGCCCCTTCTGCGGAGTGAAAAATAAGTTTCCTTGCCAGGATTTTGGTCCTCCCAAGCATAGAATGATTGCGATAGAGTACCATTGCCCTCAATGTCGGCCCATGCATGCCGGCAGGTTTTTCAAAAAACCCGATTCAGTGGATTTGAGCAAGTATAAAGCGGCGCAAGCACTTTTCCATGAAATGACTCCTCATTTCATTCCGGATGATGAGATTCCGGACGGAGATGAAACCAAACGTTTGTTGCGCTGGGGGTATCGAAAATACAGCGAGTTATTCAACTCACGTCAACTTCTCGGGTTGGAGACAAGTGCTCGACTGATTTCAGGCCAGAAATCCAGGAGAGTAAGGGACGCTTTGGCAACCAACTTTTCCGACTTGCTGAGATATCAAAACCTGTTGTGTCGCTACGATACCATGGCGCTAAAATCATTAGATATTTTTTCTATTCATGGCTTTCCCGTGAGTTTGATTCAGTGTGAATCGAATTTTCTTGGAATTACAAATGGGAATGGAGTCAATGTCGGGAGTGGAGGCTGGGGCAATATAATTGCAAAGTATGCCAAAGCCAAGGCCTACTGTGATCAACCCTTTGAGGTTAGGTTTAACAACAGCAAAAAAGTGATTGTCCCGATTAATGGGGAATGGATTGGTGAAAAGCGCGGCAGTGAAAGAAGGTCTGTTGAATTGTATTGCCAAAGCTCGACTGACCTTGAAGTACCTCCCGAGTCCATAGATGCCGTTTTTACCGATCCTCCATATTTTGGAAATGTTCAATATGCTGAATTAATGGATTTTTGCTTTGTGTGGCTTAAAAAAATCATTGGACGAAATCGAAAGGGTTTTGCAAGATCTTCCACCAGGAATCCTAAAGAGTTGACGGGAAACGTAACTTTGTCAAGGGGGCTTGATGATTTTGCGGATGGTTTGTCAAAGGTCTTTCAAAAAATGGCAATGGCTCTTAAATCCAAAGGACCATTAGCTTTCACCTTTCATCACAACACGTTGGAGGCTTATGCGCCTGTGATTATGGCTATTCTGGATGCGGACTTGGTTTGCACCAAAGCTATTCCCTGCCCTGGTGAAATGAGCGGCTCAATTCATATCAATGGAACAGGATCATCTATAATAGACACTGTTTTTGTATGTCGGAAAAATGATAGTAATGATAAAGGGGAGGCGAACGTCACAGAGCGTTTGAAGACGTTGGTGGAAAATGACTTGTCCAGCCTAAGAGCGGGATCTGTCAAACCGTCTACTGGTGATATAAGATGTATCTATTATGGGCAGATGGCGCGAATTGCTTCGGTGGACCTAAGGGAAGGATGGGATTCTTCTGAATTGCCTGAAAGGAAGCTTAGAAGAATTTTAAATAGACTGTATATTCTGGACAAACATAAAAGGACTATAGAAAAGACGTCTGACATTTGACTCATTAGAAAATGAGCTATCAAAAAAGGAAAGCAGACAATTATGCCAATGTTCCCCTTTGAAGTCCCTTATGATGACGTTGATAAGAACATTCTGGAGCATGTTGCTGCAATATGCTCCTGCTTGGAGTCAAGTTTTCTCTCAATGCCGAGAGGAAATGGTTTTATAGAGTACGGAACCTTTGAAGATGCATACGAGGAACTTAAAAGGAGAACCAAAGGGTTCTCGGAGTTAAATGGACCGAATCTTTTGCATGCTGTGCAAGCAAAACCTGTGGCTTTCATTGTTATTAGGAGTATGTTGGGGTTTACCCCTCCTGAATGGGCCTATGTTACTACGGTCAGGTCTAACACAAGCGTGAGCCAAGGAGCCGCTCGAGGAATTGATCGCAAAATAAGGATGAATCCCGAAGTTCAATTGCCATCCAATGGGGTAACCTCGGATCGCATTACAGCAATGGCGGAAACGGCTGCTGAAATCCTTACCGAGGGAGCAACAGAAACTACCGGAGATGAGATTCATCGACTGAGCAAAGCCGACACGGACCAAGGACTCGACAGTCTTAAACTTGTAGCGGAATTGGGTGTTCCTTACGCCATGCTGCTTTATGAAAGGTTTTTGGGTAGACCCTTTGCCAGTCATAGAGACTCCATCAGTGAGTTGGTGGGAGATACTCTTGAGATTGCCATTGAAAAAGCCCTGACAAAAGCAGGGATTACATATGTAAAAACGGGACGCGCACAGGTTGTTCCAGGATTTGATCAAGCTCCTGACTTTATTATCCCAAGTGTATATAATCCAAAAGTGGTCATTGAAGCAAAAATAACAGAGGACGATGGGACAGCCCGCGACAAAGTTACCAGGATACAGCACCTTGACAGGCTGAGAGAAGATGGTCCTGGAAGGCCTCCGAAGTTTGAAGTCATTGCATGTATTGGCGGCCGTGGTTTTGCACAAAGAAAATCGGATATGGAAAAAATGATTAGAGCAACAAGGGGCAAAGTTTTCACCGTTCGAAATTTGGACAAAATGGTAGATTGCACGTAACCGTCTAAACAACCGCATCTTCACGGGTTAATCGGGATGTGGCATAAGAATTTCCATCTTTTGAAAGGAGATTCCATGTCGCAAGAAGCCATTTATCCGACGAAGAGCCGAGAAGATCGTTTTTCCGCACCAAGCCAAGACCTGTCCGATCC
>NZ_FQZU01000074.1 GCF_900142135.1 Desulfatibacillum alkenivorans DSM 16219
TCCTGACCTGCCTTTTGGCGCTCACCTGCCTGCGGCTTTTGGAAATCAAGGTGAAAGGGAAGTACAGCGGCGGAACCATCATGGAAGAAATGCAGAACCTGAACTGCGTCCTCACCTGGAATAAGGGGGAAAAGTCCCCCAAGGTGCGGATTGAAGATCCCAACCCCATCCAGGAGGAGGTCCTGAAGGCCCTGGGATACGCCATCAAAGACGGTTGGGTTCTACAGATATAGCTGAAATATCGTCCATTATATCAAATCATTAGGATGCATATAGGCCATTAACTCTGAAAGTCCTGTCTTATTGTGCCTGGCGCCGGCTGTTTCGTATTCTGTTTTGGTGGGCGACATTAATAACGACGGAAAAATCGGCCTGGAGGAATCCATATACTCCATGAAGGCCTCGGCCGGCCTGGTGGATCCCTTGTCCAACCCCGGCGCCATTTGGGGGGAGTGGTATGTTGAGACCAGCAAGGTGACTTTTTATCCGGACAACGCCTATGAGAACGGCCGGCTATGCGGCGGACTGTATCCTGTCTCAGAAAATGGCGTATACACTTACGACCCTCAAACAGGCGCCTTTCACGCTGAAGTGACGGAAGACTCAAACGGGGATTACGGTTTTGGCGCCAGCCCCGGAGCGACCCTGGACGCAACCGTGGAGGCCATCGACTACCAAACCATGAAAATGCTTCTGCCCCATGGGGAGGAAGCCGTTTTTTCACGCCTGGCCCCAGGGTATCCAATAGCAGGCGTGTATGATGATTTCTCCGACGGTGAACTGGACGAGACGCTGTGGGAGTGGGGGGCGGGGGATGGCTCGGAAACCGGCTATTATTTTACGGAAGCCAACGGGCGTCTGACCCTGGCTTGTACGGACCTGGACGGAATGTATCTGAATCCCACCGCAAGGGGTTACCTGTGCATGTCGTCGAAAATGGCTATCAGCGAGGTCAACGGCAACTCCTGGCTGGCAATGGGCGGAAGTTTTTTTACAGAGACAATCACCGCGTTCGACACACGAATATACGCACAAGCGGGAATTCAGACGGAAAGCAACTCCACCACGGATAACATGGATAGTACGGCCACTCTTCGGGCCGGGGTGTATAGGTCTTTTCCGTACGCTCAATTGCATAAAGTGGATGCGCCCATATCCGGCAAGGATGAATGGCATACCTTAAAGCTGACCGTGGAGCAGGAACTGGAGGGCGGCCAGCCCACCGGCGCCCATTACGTCCGTTTTTACCTGAACGGCGCATTATGGTCCGAGAAGTATATGTCCACAGATTACGCCCTGCGTCCGTGCGACAGCTCCACTCGCGACCAGTACGTTACATGGGGGTGCGACGGAACTCCCACGGAGGGTGGAAGCCCTCACGTGGTCTATTGGATAGACGATTATATCCTGGGGGAATGATAGTTCTGCTTGGAAAAATGCACAGGAGCGAGGGCCGCGTCAGGGTAACCCTGGCAGAGCAGTATCCTGCCAGGGCGCGCAGCGTATGTATTTTAAACGCATAAGGCATTGAAACCAAAAATGTTGTTCCAATAGCCGCTTAACCCAAAACCAACATAAAAACGCCGGCGTCCCCGGATTAACCCTAATCCTTTCAACTATTGTCCGCCTGACAGGCCTCAAACGTTGCCTTAAACCGCCGTACAAATACGTTCGGCCGCAAGCATCGTGGAAACCTTCATGAATATGGCGTTGGAGCGCGGAAAAGTGTAAGATGTAAAAAACACTTTCAGGAGGATTTATGCGGAAGATCAACCCGGCTTACATCGAGGAACTCAAACAAACCATCAACGCCAGCCCGTACCCCGCCCACATGTCCATGCAGCTGGAGTCCGTGGATTACGACAAGGCGGAAGTGGTCCTGGACACCGGCCGCCAGCATTTGCAGCCTTTTGGCATTGTGCATGGCGGGGTGTTCGCCACGCTGATCGACACGGCCACATTCTGGGCCGGGTTTCTTCGCATTCCGGAAGATGCAGGACTGGTGAACGTGGACCTTAAGCTGAACTATCTGAAGTCCGTCACCGATCAGAAGCTCCGCGCCTTTGGTCTGGTGCTGCGGCCGGGCAGGACCGTCAGCTACGCGGAAGCCAAGGTTTATGACGCGTCCGGCGATCTGGTCGCCCACGGGACTTCGTCTTTGCTGGTTTTGCCCGGCAAGGGGCTTCCGTCCAAAGCCAAGAAGTTTCTTGACTAAAGCCGGAATGTTTGGAACTAAAGCGGTAATATCAATCCATACCTCACTGAGCAGACAGGTTGCATATTGTATGGCCGCTGATTTGGAAGCAGTTCGCAAAGCCCTTGGGTTTGACTCTCTGGCGCCGGATTCGGAATGGGAAAAGCTCCTGGCCCTGTCCGCCCCGCTTCATGTGCCGAAAAACGGATTTTTCATTAAGGCCGGGGAGAAGCCGCACCTTGTAGGCGCGGTGGTCTCCGGCCTTTTTCGCACCTATTGCATTACGGATAAAGGCGACGAACGCATCCTGGCCTTCCGCCATATCGGCCATTTGCTGGGAGGCTACGCCCCTTATCTGCTGGGCCGGAACAACTGGTATTCCATCCAGGCTTTGGAAGACAGCGAGCTGCTTTGCTTCTCCTTCAAAAACCTGGAATCCCTGGCGGAGGGGCATCCCTGCTGGAAAAACATCATGTCCGATTACACCGTAAGGATGTTTTTGGAAAAGGAATGCCGGGAGCGTTCGTTGTTGATGGATGACGCTGCGGCCAGATACCTCGATTTTCTGGAAGCCCATCCCGGCCTGGAGGATCGCGTTTCCCAATATCACATTGCCTCTTATCTGGGGATTTCTCCGGTTTCCCTCAGCCGCATCCGCTCCGCCTTGAAAAAGGTGCAATGACTCCTCATTTTCATCCGGTTGATTAACATATGTTAATGACTCCCCGGCTTTATAGCGCTATGGTTGTTCAGCCAATTGACCGGGCGGCGCTTCGCCGTCCGGGCATTCATCCAAATCAAGATTGCAGGGGGAAGTCATGAAACCTAACGCCATCATGGTCAATCCGGCCGATAACGTGGCCATCGCCCTGGAAGACATCAGCCGGGGGGAGGAAGTGCGCGTCGGGGAGCAGGTCCTGTGCCGGACGATCGCCGACATTGCATACAGCCACAAGGTGCTGCTTAAGGATCTTTCCGAGGGGGACGACGTCATCAAATACGGCGAAATCATCGGGCAGGCCGCCCTGGATCTCAAGCAAGGCGAGTGGGTCCATGCACATAATCTGACCCTGAAAGGAGAATAGTCATGGATTCATTCATGGGGTATGGACGCGAAGACGGCTCCGTGGGCGTGAGAAACTACGTGGCGGTCATTCCTTCCGTGGCTTGCGCCGTTCCTGTTGCTGCAGCCATCGCCAAAGCCGTGCCGGGAGTCGTCCCCTTGCTTCACGGCATGGGGTGCGGCAGGGGAGGGGACGATGCCGACATGCACACCCGGACCTTTCAGAATTTGTGCAAGAATCCCAACGTGGGCGCGGTCATCATCGTCGGCCTGGGGTGCGAGGTCGTCAACGCCGAGGGCATGGCTTTGGTTGCGGCCATGGCCGGCCGGCCCCACGCCCGGTTGATGATCCAGGCGGAAGGCGGCTCCCGCAAGACCACGGCCAAAGGCATCGGGATCGCCAAGGATTTTATGACGCAGGTTCAGGCGCAGGAAAGAAAGCCCTTTCCCCTGGACAAGCTCACCTTAGGCCTGGAATGCGGAGGCTCCGACGCCTTTTCCGGCGTCACCGCCAATCCGGCCGTGGGCAGGGCGTCGGACTGGCTGGTTGCAAAAGGCGGCAAGGTGATTCTCACCGAAACCACGGAAATGATCGGAACCAGCCACATCCTGGAGCGGCGGTCTGCAACTCCTGAAATCGCGGAGCAGATCAAAAACCTGATAGGCTCCGTCGAAGCCAAGACCTATGAAGTCCTGGGCCCCATAGCCAAGATGATTATATCGCCCGGAAACATGGACGGCGGCATGAGCAGCATTCGGGAGAAAGCCCTGGGCTGCATCATCAAAGGCGGGACCACGCCCATCAACCAGGTGGTGGATTATGCGGAAATTCCGGCGCAGCCGGGCCTGTCCATCATGCACGGGCCGGGTTACGACACCGAATCCCTCACCGGCCTGGCCGCCTCGGGCGCCCAGGTGATTGTGTTCACCACGGGCAGGGGCAACCCCATCGGCTTTCCCATCGTTCCGGTGGTCAAGGTGGCCTCCACCACCAGGATGTTCCAATCCATGGAGGACGACATGGACCTGAACGCCGGCGCCATTTTGGAAGGCAAAAGCCTGGACCAAATGGGCGAGGACGTGGTGCAAGGCATCCTGGACGCCGTCAACGGCAAGCAGACCAAGGCGGAAATCAACGAGCAGGACGGCGTCCTGTGCGTTTACAGCCGGAACACGTCCTTTTAAGGCAATGGCAACGGTGGGGTTTGCTCCGTGTTCCTCTTTGGGAGATGATTTTGGCCGCAAATCAAAAATAAATCAAAGCTCAATCCCACCCATTTTTGCAGAATGCGCGTTGGGTCGGATTGAGCTTGCTTAGCCTAAAATATCTTTCCAAACCAGTATGCTATTTAACTCCCTTTACGCTTTCCCAATCCTTGTACGCCATGTCCATTATCCGCCTGGCCCGATCGGAATAGAGCTTGACGCCTTCCCAGTTGGGCGTATGCAGGATTTTTTGCATGAGCAGGCCGTCATCATCAAACCACCGGGGCAGCAGGCCGCCAAGGAAATATCCCTGGCCCTTAAGAGCCTCAACCGCGGCGGCGCACCAGGGGTGGGACAATTTGACCCATGCCTGGCACACTTGGATATTGTTTGCCTCTCGGATTTCCGTTTCCTTTTTTTGAAACGCTTCTGAGAAACCCGGGCCTATGGAATGGATGGCAAAGCGCGCCACTTGGGCGAAGTCATAAATGGTGGGATCAACTGACGTGGCTCCGTCCGCCGGGACGCTGGCATGGGCTTTTTCCAGGAGGCGGGCGTCGTCCATATCCTGGTAGAGAAACCGGAGTTCCTCCCCATAGCACCCGGGCAGATAGACGGTATGGGGCCTGGGTTTTACTGTTCTATAACCAATCACGGCGCCCACCCGGCCCGCCGCGCTTTTTTCCCGGTCGTAGGCCTCGGCGGGCATGAGGTCCACCTCCAGGCCTGCTTCGCAGAATCCCATTTTTACACTGATTTTTTGCATAAAAACGTGGTTGGCCACCGCCTCTCCCCACAGCCCCTCGATTTGCAGCTCTTTCAGGAGCTTGCGGTCAGCCAACATCCCCTGCAACCGGGACGCGATGCCGGCGCCCCGGTATTGGGGCAGGACAATGCCCGACCCGCTTTCATAAAGGCGCTCAAAAGGGGAGGATCTGTAAATGGAGGCGACGCCAATTAATGCGCCGTCTTGGTCCTTTGCGACAAAAGGCAGGACTTCCTTTTTTTTGAAAGCTTCCCTGAGTTCGTTCGGGTTATAATAGAGTTTGACAGGATAGCCTTCTCCATAAACAGCCCTGAACAAATCGCCGACTCCGGGCGCGTCCTCGGGCTGGAACAGGCCGACGGTAAATGATGTTTCCTGGGTTTTATTCTCCATGGTTTAAACCTTTCCGGCAAGCCGCAGGGCTAAGAGCCCAAATATGATTGAAACCGCTGACATAATGAAAAATAGAACGGAATATCCATAACTGGAGACAACGAGGCCGCCTAAAAACGGCCCCAGAAAATAGCCCAGGTCCACCATTTCAATCATCATGTTGGTGTTGAAGGCGCGAAGCCTGGGCTCCGACAGGTTGAAGACAATGGCCATTATAACCGGCATGGCGACTCCCCATCCCAATCCCAGCAAAGCGCCGGAGGCGTAAAAGCTCCACTGGCTTCTGGTTGACTGCAGCAGTAAAAACATCAGGCCCACGAAAATCAGGGCCCCCGTGCATAGTCTGACCTTGTTCCATCGGTCGAACAGGGCGGCCGAGGCCAGGCGGATGCCTATCATGCTCACTGTGGCCAGGGCGAAAAAGGGGCTGACTTTTTCCACGCCTATGGTTGGGCCGTAGCTTTTTAAAAACATGAATATAATGGCAAAGCATAAATATGCCACGGCTCCAAGCGAGAGGGCGAGAATTATGTCCGCCCGCTTGAAATTGTCCATGATCTCCCTGCGTGTGGGAATGGCCTTCTCCCCATTTTCGGCGGACGCAGTCCTGGTGTGCAGCCGTTTGATCACCAAGAGCAGAGGGAAGACCAGCGCAGTGGAAGCTGCAGCCAGCATGTAAATATTCGCCTGGGTGAGGCCATGGGAAAGACCGAATTCCACGAGTGCAGGAATGATGGCAAAGGGCAGTAAATTGACGATGGACATGATCCCAAAGGCAAGTCCGCTCCTTTGGGGGCTTATGACCCCTACGGTGGAGGAAATAACCGCCGTGACCATGACCACAAAAGAAAGGCCATGGGCCGCCCTGATGATGGCTATAAATAATGGCTCATGGCCGAGTGTATAGCCGCCCAGGCACAGAATCATGCCTGCGGCCCCCAAGCCGATCCAAGGCAGGGCATTGCCCGGATGGATCAGGGGGCTGATGAAAGGACGGACTAACAGGGCCGTCAGGGAAAAGAGGCCCAAGAGAAAACCGGCCGTTCCGGCTTCCACCCCGTTGGCAATCAGGCAGGCGTAAAAATTGAAAAAAACCGCCATATTGCACAGCCCCAGAAAGAACGCCAGGATCAGCAGCACAAACGGTGCGGTAAGCAAAGGCGCCTGAGCGGGCTCCTTAAGGGGACTTTCCTGCCGGCCTGGTGCGTCAGTCATGAGGCGGTTCCTGTCTTCTATTGGTCATCGGTCCGTGACTTGTCTTTTGAGCCCAGGAATCCGTACTGGAAGCCATTGGCTAAAATGGCCATGAGGCTGTCTTCATCCAACCCCATAATCGTACGGGCAATGGCGTATTCCCTGCTCAGGGAGGTGCTGAAAAAAATAGGATCATCCGAATTTAGAGTCACGGGAACTCCCATTTCCATGAGTTTGGCAAGGGGATGCTTTTCGTAGGAGGCGGCTGCCCCAAGAAGCACGTTGCTGGTGGGCGCTAATTCAAGGGCAATGTCCCTTTCCGCAAGCATCCGGCATACCCGGTTGTCCAAGGCAGCTCCCAGACCGTGCCCTATGCGTTTAGGGCGGAGGATCTCAATGGTTTGCGCCACATGATCCGGGCCTGAAAATTCTCCCGCGTGCGCTACGGTCTCCAGGCCCATGGCCCTAGCCTCTTTGAAGCAAGAGGCGAAGGGCGTAATGCTGTCCGGAACCTCCATGCCCGCCAGATCTATGCCCAGAATATGATCGTCAGGAAACCGGCGTATGTAGTCCAGTGTTTCCTCTCCGGCCTCAGCGCCGAACATGCGGGAAATGGAAAAAAGAATCTTCACCTGAACGGGATGCTGCTTCATTCCATCCTGAAGGCCGGAGTACAGGCCCTGGAACATGGCTTCCGGTTTAACGCCCCGTTTGACGTGAAATCCCGGCATGAAGGAACACTCCGTATACACAATGTTTTCTTTGACTTGGGCTTCCACAAAGGCCCGGGCCGCCTGATAAAAATCTTCTTCATTCTCCAAAAGGCTGGTTGTGGTGAAGAAGCATAAGGCGAATTCCTCAAAATTTTTGAACGCAAATATGTCCGGTTTTATGGGGTCGCGACCTTTATCCGCAGCCAGGCGATTCAAAAACTCAAGGGGCAGGGCGCCTTCCAGATGCACGTGCAGTTCAGCTTTGGGCAAAGCCCTGAAACGGTCCTGAATGGCATCAATCATGTCCGCTCTCCCTTAGGATGTTTTTAAGACAGTGCACGAACCTTTGCATGGCCGGCATTTCCCCCACGGACACCCGGATGAAATTGGGGAAACGGAATCCGGTCATGGTGCGGATCATGACTCCCTGGCTCATGAGCTTGCGATAAGCCAGGCTGTCGCTCATGGGAAGGCGAACCATCAGGTAGCATCCTTCCTCCCCCACGGTGAACAGGCCCAGGGAGTTCATTTCATGGTGCAAATATTCCTTGGCTTCCCGGACAAGCGCCCTTGTGTTTTCAATATGGTGTTTGGACTCCAGGGCGGCCAGGGCGGCCGCCTGCGCCAGGGCATTGACCGAATATACCACGCAGGTGCGGCGGATGATGTCCACCACCTCCAGGGACCCGGCCAGGTACCCGATTCGCAGGCTGGCTAACCCGAACATCTTGGAAAAGGTGCGGAAGGTCACCAGATTGGGATATTGCGGCAACAGTTCCATGGCGTCGGGAAAGTCCGGCTTTTCAACAAACTCGCAATAGGCTTCGTCCACCACCACAATGCTTTTGTTACCCACCCGATTCAGAAAGTTCAGGAGTTTGTTCCGATCCCAATAGGCGCCCGTGGGATTGTTGGGATTGCAGACAAAAAAGATTTTGGTCCGTTCGTCCGCCGCGGCCAGCATGGCTTCGTCGTCAAACCCATAGTCTTTTAACGGGACGGTCCTGGCCTCGAACCCGGAGAACTGGGCCACCCATTCATACACGGCGAAGGTCTTGTCCGCGGTGACAATGTTGTCGCCTTCCTGGCAAAAAGCCTTGATTACAAAGGCGATGACCTCGTTGGCGCCGTTTCCCACAAGAAACTGGTCCAGGTCCATGCCAAAGCGTTCCGCCAGTTTTCGGCGCAGGTGGTAAGCGTCCCCGCTGGGATACACGGAGGCTCTGTTGGGCGGAAAATCCAGGATGGCTTGCCGGGACTCCTCCGGAGGCCCCAGGGGATTTTCGTTGTTGTTCAAACGCAGCAGGGAGGCGCACCCGTAATACTGCATCAGAACATCGTCGGGCTTGGAAGGGATGTAAGCCTCAAAGCACTTTATGTGTGGAGGGACTAAACGGTCAAAATCCGGCAGAGCGCAAGTGGTCATGGGCATGTCCTCACAGGCTGAAAAAAGCCATGTCCCCGCATCCTGCATAGGGCAGGATGTATCGGGGAGAAAAACCAGCCTGCAGAACAGCCGGCGCAAAATCGGCCTGCCATGGACGCCCCAGGTCAATGCCGAAAAACACGTTTTTTATGGCTTCCTTGTTCGCCATGTTCAGGTGCGCTTCCACGTTGGGAAGTATGTCCCGGCCCGGAGAGACGGGGAGGAATGTGACGTTGCCCGCGTTCCTGTCAAATTCGGAAAACAGGACCGAACGGCTCAGGGGATCAAGAGCCCGGCCCAAAGGGCGCAATATTTTCCGGGGCAGGCATAGCCGCGCGTATTGCTTTTCCAGGAATTCCTCCAGGCTTTCATGAGCCCACACATTGCACCCGGCGTCTTCTTGCATCTGCCTGAAATAGGCCGGCGCCTGAAAGGTTTCGCCATTGCCGGCCGTCAGAGGCAGGCTTCCCACTGTTTCGAAATAGTGGATTGGAATGTCCCGGTTATGACGGCGGTTAATCAGTCCCATGACGGGCAGTTTGGCGATATCCCCGATGCAGAAATCCAGTAAAGCCTCGCACAGGGCCGGATTGCCGTCCCTGGTTAAAAGGAACGGGCCGTGGCATTCCACCATGCTGCCGCTTGAAGAAAGATCCCAGGCAACGATTCCGGCGATCTCGCCGCCAGGCCCCACAGCGACGGCCGCTGTTGCGCCGCCAAAGTCGATTCTGTCCGCCAGCATCCTGGGGTGCAGGAATTGCCGCGGCAGGGCGTGGGCGGGATATAATCCCACTGCCTGGGCGGCTGCATAGGCGGCCTCTTCGGAATCGGCTTTTCGGACGGAAAAGGCCGTCAGGGGCGCCAGGTGCGAGGCCCCTTCGCCCGTATGGCGCGGGTAGCATTTTTCCTTGATCAGCTTGAGCATGAAGCGGCCTGAATCATCCCGTTCCACTGAAAACCCGTCCATGATACGGGACGCCACCAGAAGTCCCAGGTTCGCCATGTCCTGTTCGTTGCTCGTGGAGACGGAGGAAGTCATGTTGAAATATTCCAGAGGAAAGCCGGGGTCCTGGAAGACAAATTCGGTGATGACGCAATACCCTCCCGGGGTGCAGCGGATGGACAATTTTCGCCCAGGGGCGGATTTGCACAGGGACATGAAGATTTCTTCCGTGGCCATGGCCACGCGCCGGGCTTCCGCCTTTTCCAGTCCCATGGCCAGGGACGCATTTTCCGTTACTGATCGGGCTACAGGAAAAAATTCCGGAGAAGCCGCCAACTCAAGGACTACTTCCGAGGCGCTCATGAACATATCCTCTCATACAAACAGCCGGGAATCATTTTTTAAAACCAAAGCCGCAGGCCTTTTGAAAAAGGTTTTGCCCCGCTTGAAAAGCGCCTGGGTCATGGCCTGCTTTTAAAGACAGGCTGCAGTTTATTGAATAACGTATGGTGAAGTCAATTATTCTGCAACGAGGGAAGTAAATAATCTTGCGTTTAAACATTGCAGGATCAAGATATATGGCGCTTCCCGGCCCGATTCAAGGTGCACAACGACTAAGGGCCGGAAAGGGATTCTATACACCCTCGCCGGCCCAAATTGTTAATGGCGGGATAACGCCCTTTTCACGCCATGTCTTCCTTCACGCTAAAACGAACGGGAACCGGCCTGCGCTCCGGCAGGCGATGGTATTTGAACTTGGGATACCCCAGCATCAGGACTCCGTTCAAACGGTGATCCTTAGGCAGGTTCATGGCCTCCAGCAGGGGCGAATAGGCCAGGGCCGCGCCCATGAACATGCCGCCCCAGAAGGTTCCAAGCCCCAGGGTGGGCGCCGCCAACTCCACATAAGCCAGGGCCGAGGCGCAATCCGTGGGGTAGTAGCGGGAGAAGGGGGACTTGCCGTGCTCGGCGTGGGCCAGCACCATATGGGGGGCGCTCCGGCAAATCACGTCAAAGCCCATGTCCCAGGCGCCGATAAAAAGAGGGAGGGACATTTTCTTTCCCAAACCCGGGTCCGCCTCCATAACGCCCCGCATCCAGTCCACGGCCAGGCCGGCCAGCATCTTGACCTCTTCCTTGTCTTCGATGACCGTAAAATGAACCTCCTGATCATTGTGAGCCGTGGGCGCGTAGTGGGCCATGTCCACCAATTGCTTTAAAACCTCCCGGGGCGCGGATTTATCCTTGTACACCCTGACCGAACGGCGGGACCGGAGAAATTGCTCCGCCTGATCCCGATTGATGACCAGGTCCTCTTTGATTTCCGGGCATTGCTCAATGGGAACGTCCCGGTGGGAAAGGGCGCCGGCGGGGCATACGGCCACGCAATGGCCGCAGGCCATGCAGGTTTGCTCCAGGCCCGGGCCGGGCGTGGGAACGCCTTCCTTGTCCGGCATTTGGATTCCGGCCACCGGGCATTCGGTTACGCAGATGCCGTCTCGATTGCATTTGTCAGGATCGATTGTAAAGATGTCCATGATTTGCTCCATAGTTTTGGGGATTGAAGATCAAGGCCGCTGGAAGGTGCGGTTTTTTTCCGAGTGTGTAAGAGTTTCCTGGACCGGTCGTCTATTGTCAAGGGATTTGTTGGAGGTTGCGTCACATTGCCCTTAAATGGGCGGCTTGGATCTCATCCCAAGATGACGGGGGCGGCCCAGGCAAGGCTTTTTTTGCCTGGGTTACCCATCATGGGGGGAGGCCAAGCCTGAAACACGCAAAAAACGCCCCGCAGCATGTTCTGCGTAACCGTCTAAACAACCGCATCTTCACGGGTTAATCGGGATGTGGCATAAGAATTTCCATCTTTTGAAAGGAGATTCCATGTCGCAAGAAGCCATTTATCCGACGAAGAGCCGAGAAGATCGTTTTTCCGCACCAAGCCAAGACCTGTCCGATCC
>NZ_FQZU01000078.1 GCF_900142135.1 Desulfatibacillum alkenivorans DSM 16219
GCGCTGAATCCTTATCTTTGCCAATCTCCAAGGAACAACTGGCCTATCTTCTGGGGACCACCCCCGAGACCCTGTCCCGTTCTCTTGCAAAGATGGTGGAAGATGGATTGATTGCGATGGAGGGGAAAGAAATTACGGTCCGAGATGAATTGGGCTTGAATGGTTTGGCTTCGGTTTGCATGCCCAAAGAGTGACCGGATGTAAATTTGCGCATAGGGTGACGAACCATGCCAGCCAACCTGGGAACACGTCACCCCCATTGGTACAACGATACCCCGGGTGAAAGCGAAACCTTCAGAGCCCGCGCCCCAGTAACCCACCATGGTTCTTATTGGTGAGGCACTTCCAATCTGATCTCTCTTCTCAAAAATAACTTGAAGTGGACTGCGAAACGGAGAACGCCTGGCGGGTCCGGCCCGCGAGGGAAGTGAAGGGAATCCATTTTAGAAATTAGACGCCACGGCTTGGCCATGGTATATTGATACAAAACAGGCAGATTGAGATAAGGGGAGCCGGCGCTGGCCCATCTCTTGCTTTAGATGGAAGATTGAGATTTAAGGCTAAGTTGCAAGGCTCTAATTTTAATAGCAAATATTTTTAGGCCCCTCTTTTGAGGGCTGAAAGGAAATGGGGCCGATGTTTATGACACCCCCCAAAACCTCCCAGGCAAACTGTTGTCAGTTAGTTCTATGGGCAATCCTGTGCCTTTCCGTATTTTTTCCAGCCACTGCTTTTGCAGGCAATACCGATGTTGAGCATGGGGCTTCCATTCAATCCGGTTGTGAGGTTGATTATCCGCCCTTCAGTTTCGTGGATTCGGAAGGCAGGCCCAGCGGCTTTTCTGTCGAGTTGCTCCGGGCGGCGCTCAAATCCATGGGGCAGGACGTCACATTTCGCACCGGCCCTTGGGCGGAGGTGCGCGGTTGGCTGGAAGATGGGGAGGTGGACGCTCTTCCACTCGTAGGCCGCACCCCGGAGCGAGAGCCCCTTTTCGATTTCACTTTCCCATACATGTCCCTTCACGGCGCCATCGTGGTGCGCAACGGCACCAAAGGTATCTGGGAAATCGAGGATTTGCGTGGAAAGGCCGTCGCCGTGATGAAAGGCGACAATGCCGAGGAGTTCCTGAGGCGCGAAGACCGTGGCATGGAAATTCACACCACGGCGACCTTCGAGGAGGCTCTGCGGGAGCTTTCCCAAGGGCGTTATGACGCCGTGGTCATTCAGCGGCTCGTTGCCCTTCGCATCATTCAAAAATCAGGGCTGACCAACCTGCACGTCGTTGAAAATCCGGTCAAGGGGTTCCGCCAGGACTTCTGTTTCGCCGTCACCGAAGGGGACCGTGAAACCCTCGCGCTCTTGAATGAAGGGCTGGCTATAGTCATGGCGGATGGCACTTACCGGCACCTGCACGCCAAGTGGTTCGCCTCCCTGGAACTGCCCACCAACCGGCGTATCGTGGTGGGAGGCGATCACAACTTCCCTCCTTTCGAATATCTGGATGAACACGGGCGCCAAACAGGTTTCAACGTTGACCTCACCCGTGCAATTGCCCGGGAAATGGGTCTCGACATCGAAATCCGCCTTGGACCCTGGGCAAAAATTCGTGAAGATTTGGCCCGGGGAGAAATCGACGTCATCCAGGGAATGTTCTATTCCCCGGAACGGGATCTGACATTCGACTTCACGTCTCCCCATACAGTGAATCAATACGTCAGTGTAGTCCGTCGTGGTCAAGACACGCCCCCCGGCAGCCTGGAAGAATTGCAGGGCCTGCGGATTGCCGTTCAGACGGGTGACATCATGCACGACCATGTCCTGGAGAATGATGTTCAGGCCGAGATAACGGCCCTGGATGCCCAGGAAGACGCATTGCGGGAGGTGGCTGAAGGACGGCAGGATTGTGCTCTTGTTTCACGCCTGACCGCTCTGTATTGGATTAAGAAATACGGTTGGGAGAACCTCGTTCTGGCGAAAAAGCCCATCCTGACCAATGAATATTGTATTGCCGTTCCACAGGACCGGAAGGCCCTGCTTGCCCAGTTCGGAGAAGGGCTGAAACTGCTCGAAGAAACCGGGGAGTATCGTAAAATTTACCAGAAATGGATGGGGGTGTACGGCCCTCCTCTCCAGTCATTAAGATCCATGCTAAAGCACATGGCCTATGTCGCCATTCCTCTGCTGATCCTATTGCTGGGTATTTTTCTTTGGTCTCGGACTCTGAAACGTCAGGTGGCAAAACAAACCAAGGATTTGCGGGAGGGCACGGACAAATTCCGGTTTGTCTTCGAGTCGGCCAACGTGGGCAAGTCTCTAACACGTCCCGATGGTGAGATCCGTGTCAATAAAGCGTTTGCCGACTTTCTGGGTTATTCCCGGGAGGAATTGGCCGGCAAGACATGGCAGGAAATCACGCCGCCCGAGGACATCGAGCAGTCCCAAAATATGATAAGCCCCCTCCTTAATGGGCGCCAGGATTCCACCCGTTTCCACAAAAGATACATCCACAAGAACGGCTCCTTCGTATGGGCGGATGTCAGCGTCATGATGCGGCGCGATGAAAACGGCAAGCCCATGTATTTTGTAACGACAGTGGTGGACATTGACGAACAGAAGAAGGCGCAGAAGGCTTTGCGCGAAAGCGAGGAGTTCCAACGGGCCATGATCGCCTGTTCTCCTGTTGCTTTGTACAGCATTGACATGGACGGCAGGGTGACAAGTTGGAACAGTTCCGCCGAAAGGGTGTTTGGCTGGCGGGCGGACGAAATACTTGGCGAGCCCCTGCCTATTGTTCCTGAAGAAAGCGGCGATGAGTTTGACGGATTCAGGCGTCAAGTTATGGAAGACGGCGGCTTTGTGGGCAAGGAACTGATTCGACAGAGGAAAGGCGGCTCCCGTTTTCCGGTCAGCCTGTCCGTGGCGCCGATTTATGACGACAGCGGAGAGACGGTGGGAATTATGGGCGCCGCCCAGGACATCTCCGACAGAAAGGCGGCGGAAGACGCGCTTAGGGAAAGCGAAGCCAGGTACAGCCGCACCCTGGATAACATGCTGGAGGGTTGCCAGATCATCGGCTTTGACTGGAAATATCTCTACGTGAACGACGCGGCCGGCCGGCATGGCAAAAAAACACGGGAAGAACTTCTGGACCGCACCATGATGGAGGTTTATGACGTAACAAAAAACAGGGAATTGTTCCATGTCCTGCAAAATTGCATGGAAACCCGGACGCCTCAGAGGATGGAGAACGAGTTCTTCTACCCGGACGGCTCCTCGGGCTACTTTGAACTGAGTATTGAACCCGTCCCCGAGGGCGTTTTCATTCTTTCCATCGACATCACCAAAAGGAGGCGCGCCAAGGCAGCCCTTGAAGAGAGTGAAAAGAAGTACCGATTGCTGGCGGAAAACACCCTTGACGTCATCTGGACCATGAACCTTGACCTTGAGTTCACCTACATCAATCCGTCCATACAACAAATGACGGGGCACACGGTGGATGAATGGGTGGGCAGCCGTCTGCAGGACCACTGCGACGAAGAAAACTTCGGGATCATGGCCGAGGTGGTGGCCGAGGAAATGGCCAAGGGACCGCATGGTTCCGGAGTCATCTTTGAAGCGGACATGCTCAAAAAGAACGGGGACCCCATACCCGTCGAAATCCATGGAAAGGTCATTTTTGACGAGCATGGTGAACCAATGGGCCTGCAAGGAACAACCCGCGATGTCAGTGAGCGCAAACAATCCGCGCGGCGCATCCGGCATCTCAATCAGGTTTTGCTGGCCATCCGGGACATTAACCAGCTCATCGTCCGCGAGAAGGAAAGGGATGCCCTGATCCGAAAAGGGTCCCGCCTTTTGGTCGCACATCGCGGGTATCCATCTGCTTTGATTGTCCTGGTGGACCCGGATGAAAAGCCCGTTTTCTGGGCCATGGCAGGGTCCGCGGAGGACTCCGAGGAACTCGCCCGTATATTCCAACAGGGAGGTTTGCCGGCTTGTTGCAAAATGGCGAAGAGCGAAAAGGAAGTCCTTGTGGTCTCAGATCAGAAGACCATATGCGGGGCATGCCCCATCTTCGAAGAATGCCGTGAAAGCCAATCCCTTTGCCTGCCTTTGATTCATGACGAGCAATTGTTCGGATATGTTGCCGTTGCCGCCGAAAAAGGGCTCACGGTGGACGAAGACGAGTTGAGCCTTTTCAGGGAAATGGCTGAGGACTTTGCTTACGCACTCAGCGTCATGAAAACAGAGGAAGAACGGCAAAGGCGTGTTGAAGAACTGCGTGAGAGCGAGGCCCGTTTCCGCATGTTCGCGGACCTGGCGCCCGTGGGCATCGTGATTTCGGATGACCAGGAAAACACCTTGTATGTGAGTCCGAAATTCACCCAGATGTTCGGTTATACCAAGGAAGACATGCCCTCGGTCAGGGAGTGGTGGGAGCTTGCCTACCCCGCCGAATCCCTTAGAAACCGCGTCCGCGAGGAGTGGGCCGAAGCGGTCGAACGGGCCAGGAAAACCCGTTCAGACATAAAGCCCATGGAATATCCGGTCACCTGCAAGGACGGGAGCGTCCGGATCATCGAGTTCAGGATGAAATCAACCGGAAACATGAACGTGGTCGTCTTCACGGACAACACGGAAAAAAGAGAAGCCGAGGGGGAACACGAAAAGATTCTCGCCCAATTGTCCCAGGCACAGAAAATGGAGTCCGTGGGCCGGCTGGCCGGAGGCGTGGCACACGATTATAACAACATGCTGAGCGTCATTCTTGGGTATGGCGAGATGGCCATGGAAAAGGTGCCCCATGGAGATCCACTTGAAAACGACCTTGAGGAAATAGTGAACGCCGGCAAACGCTCCATGGAGATCACCCGTCAGTTGTTGGCTTTTGCCCGCAAGCAGACGGTGAGCCCCAAGGTTGTCTCCCTGAATGAAACCGTCGAAAACATGCTCAAGATGCTGCGCAATCTCATCGGAGAAGACATCGACCTGGCATGGATGCCTGGAGAAGAGATGTGGCCGATCCGCATTGATCCGTCCCAGGTGGATCAGATTCTCGCCAATCTCTGCATCAACGCGCGCGACGCCATAGCCGGGGTTGGGAAGATCACCATCGAGACGGAAAATGTGGTTTTCGACGAAGAATTTTGCCTGGTCAACCCAGGCTTCGTTCCTGGTGAATATGTGATGCTGGCCGTAAGCGATGACGGTTCCGGCATGGACCCCGAAACGATGGATAACGTTTTCGAACCGTTTTTTACCACAAAGGAGCTGGGCAAGGGAACCGGCCTTGGGCTTTCGACGGTTTACGGAGTCGTTAAGCAAAATGAAGGATTCATAAAAGTCTACAGCGAACGGGAAAAAGGCAGCACCTTCAAAATCTATTTGCCTCGCCATCGCGCCAAAGAAGAAAAGAAACCGGTTGCAGCGCCCGCCATCTCCGCCAAACGCGGGCATGAGACCATTTTGCTGGTGGAAGACGAGCATTCGATTTTGAAAATGGCGGCGACCATGCTGAAAAATCTCGGATACCAAGTCCTGGCCGCATCAACGCCGGGTGAGGCCATAAATCTGGCGCGTGAACATGCGGGCGAAATTCATCTTGTCATGACGGACGTGGTCATGCCGGAGATGAACGGCCGTGATCTGGCGAAAAACCTGATGTCCCTCTATCCCGACATGAAGCGCCTATTCATGTCCGGGTATACGGCGAACGTCATCGCCCATCACGGCGTTCTCGACGAGGGCGTGCATTTCATCCAGAAACCCTTTTCGATGAAGACTTTGGGGGAAAAGGTTCGCGAGGCCCTGGACGAACCATGATGATGAAGATGCAATTTTCTCCATTCCTTTTTCATCATTGTTTCTTCGTTTGCGACCTTCCTGAAGCTGAGGCTGTTACCCAAGGAACTGAAATTCTGACTCCTACAACGCCTCAAAACGAACTCGTGACCAGGAAACCCGTGTATATCACATAGCCTGCCACCAACAAAGCCCCCTCCACCCGGTTGATGCGGCCCGGGCGTCCCCGAAAACCGTACCCGATCACGAAGAGCGACAGCGTAAGGACGGCCATGACCGGCATGTCCCGGGTCAAAACCTCCGGTGAAATGCCCATGGGGTGGATGACGAAGGCGATGCCCACCACGGCCAAAGTGTTGAACAGGTTGGACCCGAGAATGTTCCCGAGTGCAATGTCGTGCTCGCCTTTGCGGGCGGCAATGATGGAGGATGCCAATTCAGGCAGGGAGGTGCCCAACGCCACGATGGTCAGGCCGATCACGAGGTCGTTCACCCCGAATCCCTGGGCGATTTCAACCGCACCCCAGACGAGAATCCGTGAACTCACAATCAAAAGCAGCAGGCCCACGATCATCCAGAAAACGGCGCGGCCAAGTCGCATTTCCCTGGCAACCAGTTCCCGCTCCATCCCCCGCTCCAAGGGATCGCCCTTTTTCTTCAAACCCTGGTGGATGGTCCATGCCATGATGCCGGCAAAAAAAGCCAGGAGGATCAGGGCGTCGGTCCGCGTGATTTTTTCGTTCCATAGCAGGAAAGCAGACAAACCGGTAATGAAAGTAAGGATCGGCAGTTCATTTTTAAGCACCCGGGACTGGACGGTGATGGGCCGCAGCAAGGCGGTGAGCCCCAGTATCAAACCTATGTTGGCGATGTTGGAGCCATAGGCGTTGCCAAGAGCGATCCCTGGGTTGCCCTGCATGGCGGCCATGGCGGAAACCACCATCTCTGGCGCCGAAGTGCCGAACCCCACCACCACCATGCCGATGAGCAGCGGCGACATGCCGAAATGCCTTGCCGTGGATGCCGCCCCCTCCACGAAGCGGTCCGCGCTCCACAAGAGGAGCCCAAGGGCAAATACAATGGCTGATATGGGAACAATCAAGGAAAACAACTGTGCACCTCTTTCATATAATCCATGCCCCTGAGTACGGCGGGTATTCCCTCCAAGCCCACGAGCCACGTGGCTAAAGACCACGATATTTCAGTATATTATAAATGATCTCTTGGCAAATATAAATCTTTCGACCCCATTTCAACGACACTTGCGAAGCCTTTGGTGATAGCCACCCAGACCCTTTGGCTCCTCGTCACGCTCCAATTTATGTCCTGGGCTTTGGACATACGCACTCCTAAATTTCACTCCTCCGCTGCCTTTGCACCAACCTTATGACACTCTGTCGTGTTGTGATCATCTTTTTAGCGCCTATCTTGTTTATGCGTCAAATTTCTATTCTTTGTCGTTTGACAATTTATTTAGATAAGACTATATTTGCACCTCTCATCTCATTTCTCTGTCAATGAGGAGATCGACCATGAAGTACCAGGTTTTCTTTTCCAAACAACCCGTCTTCACCCTTGAGGAACTGGACGCCGCCCTCGAATCCAGAGGATCGCCCAGTTCCAAAAAACGGAAGGCCATGCTTGCCTATTACCGAAAGCAGGGCCGGCTGCTCATGGTGAGGCGTGGCCTGTATGCCGTCGTGCCCGAGGGAATGGAACCGGACACCGCGCCAGTGGACCCTTTTCTTCTCGCCGGTAAGATGACGCCCGACTCGATCCTGGCCTACCACACCGCCCTTCAATTCCATGGCAAGGCGTACACGGTGAGGAATGATTTTCATTACCTGTCCCGCACCAAATCCGTCCCGTTGCGGTTCCGATCTTTCGAATTTCATTGCGTGACCATGCCCAAGGCCCTGGTGAAGAACGGCGCTGAGTATTTCGGGGTGGAAACGGCCGAGCGCAGGGGGGTGACCCTTCACGTCACGAATCTTGAACGGACCCTGGTGGATGTCATGGACCGCCCGGACCTTTCCGGTTCATGGGAAGAAATCTGGCGTTCCCTGGAATTGGTGGAATTTTTCAATCTTGACCAAGTTGTGGAGTACGCCCT
>NZ_FQZU01000093.1 GCF_900142135.1 Desulfatibacillum alkenivorans DSM 16219
GTGGACCTGACCCTGGGCGGCGCGGGCGACGTGCTGGACGACGGCGATCCCTCCACCAAGATCACGGGCACGGTCCTGACCATTGACGGGCCTTCCGCGGGTGCGGTGTCCGGCAGCGTGACCGTGGAAACGGACGTGGACTCGGTGGACATCGCGGCCACGGGCGACGTGACCGTGACGGAAGCGGGCTCCATCACCCTGACCAACGTGGTCTCCGGCGACGAAGCGGAAATCGTGGCAGGCGGCGACGTGGTCATCGGCAGCGTGGATGCAACGACCCGGGCGGCCATCGAATCCGGCGGCAATATCACCAGCGGAACCATCACGGCCCCGGCCGTGGCCCTGGAAGCCGCGGGCAATATCACGGGCATGACCCTGGACAGCGGAGCCGTGACCCTGGCAGCCCTGGCCGGAGGCAGCGTGGATCTGGACGCAAGCGGCTCCCTGACGGTGGGCTTGGTTGACGGCGTGGATCAGGGCCTGTCCGGCGTGATCGCCGGCGGCGACGTGACCCTGGACGCCGGCAAGAGCCTGGCGGTGAACGCGGACATTACGGCGGGCGGCGGCACAGCCGACCTGAGCGCCCTGTCCGGGGACATCACCACGGTGGACGGCGCGGTTGTGACGGCGGGATTTGTGAACGTGGACGCCACGGGCGCCATCAACCTGAACACGGACGCCGGAACCCTGGAAGCCTCATTCGGCGCGGGCTCCACGGCGACCATCGACGAGGCCGACGGCCTGATGATCCAGAACACCACGGGCGGAACCCTGGACGTAACCTTGCTTGAAGCCGGCGACCTGACGGACGGCGGCGGCAACAACGTGACGAACCTGATCGCCGAAACCCAGGACGGAAACATCACCTACACGGATGCGGACGACCTGAACGTGGTGAGCGTGATCGCCGGCGGATCGGGCAATACGGTCTTCCTGACGGCAGGCAGCGCCATGGCGGTGACCTACATCCAGGCGGAAGGCGACGTAACGCTTCGGAGCAACGGCGCCATCACGGACGTGGGCGGCGCGGCGGTGAACGTGTACTCGGGCGGAACCCTGGACATCCAGTCCGGCGACAACACGGTGGACCTGGATACGGAAGTGGTCTCCCTGATTGCGGCCAACGTGTCGGATATCAACATCGACGAAGTGGACGCCATCGAGATCCTGGGCATCGACACCAACGGCTCTGGCAATGTTGACGTGGAAACCACGGACGGCGACATCCTGGTCTCCGGCGCCATAGACGCGGACGCAACGGGAACCATCCTCCTGACCGCGGGCGGCGCGGAGCGCTCCATCATCCTGGGCGCCAACGTGGCTGGCAATAGCGGCAGCATCATGCTGCACGCCACGGACGACGTGGAGCAGACCGGCGGCGCCGTGACTACGGGCGTGGGCGTGGAAGTGACGGCGGGCGGGGAAGTGGACCTGACCCAGGCCGGCAACGCCATGACCGTGATCGCCGTGGACGCCAACGGCGACGTGGCCATAGACGACGATGCAGCCGGCGGCCTGACCGTGGGTACGGTGAACGGCGTGAGCGGCATCGACTCCAACAATAACGACATCCGCGTCAATGCAGCGGGCGACCTGACCCTGACGCAGTTTGTGAACGCAGGCTCCCTGGGCGACGTCACCCTGGTATCCGGCGGATCCATCGCGGGCGCCGGCATGGTGACGGGCTTCCTGGTGGACGCAACCGCGGCTACGGGCATTGACATGGACACCACGGCGGACGTGATCAACGCGACCACCCCCGCCGGCAACATTATAATAGAAGAAACCAACGACGTGTACCTGTTCAGCGTGACGGCTCCGGCCGGCACGGTGGACGTGACCACCAAGGGCGCG
>NZ_FQZU01000068.1 GCF_900142135.1 Desulfatibacillum alkenivorans DSM 16219
GAACCAGTGGGAATATTTGGGCGTATACCTGGAAGAGGGATATCTGAAGCCGGACAATAATGCGGCGGAAAACGCGATTCGGCCTTTTGTGGTGGGCCGGAAGAACTGGTTATTTGCGGGATCGCCCAGAGGAGCGGAGGCCAGCGCGTTGTTCTTCAGCCTGACCGAGACGGCCAAGGCCAACGGCCTGGAGCCCTTCGCCTACCTGAAGGTTTTATTTGAAAGACTCCCCCTGGCGACTTGCCGGGAAGACTACCAAGCCCTCCTGCCAACCCCGGATTTTAACCTCTCCAACGATTGATTCTTATCCCTGCCGGGTACTTCTTTGGACGCTTACGTTAATCCCGTTCTCTTGCCGTACACGGAAAATGACGGGCCCTTTGCTTATGGGCGCTCGATGTTTTGGATGCAGGTGCGGCGAGACAGTTTCTTTTAATGCAAAGGCCATCAATAAGATTTGCATGACGCGACCTGCGGCCCGCCTGTTGTGACTCTTTCTTTTTAAGTGGATGTGGGCTCCTGGGAAGGCTCTTTCTGTTGGTTGGTGAGCATGAAGTATTTCTCCCGGACCTGTTTGCGGTAGGTGTGGTAGAAAAACAGGCTCATGACCTCGATGAACTCACGGCACTCCTCCGTGTGTTCAGGGTTGGAGAATTTTTCCAGGTTGGCGGCCATGTAGCGGTTGTCGTTGGACATGATGAAGTTCTGGACAAAATCCGCCACGATTTTCAAGTCTTGAGGGTCGTATCCGTGTTGGGGGCCGAAGCCCAGGTCGTCCATGTCGGAAATGAGGCGGGCGATATTCAGGTCATCGTGGGAGTATACCAACTCCTCTCCCTCTTTTTTGGGGCTCACCACCCCCCACTTCTCCATTTTAGTCAGCCATTTGGGGCTCATTCCCGAGGCTTTGATAAAGCGCTCCCTGCCGCGGATTTCAATGTTGACCAATTGATCCATGGGCCGGAAGTACTTGGCCCGCCGGTCCACCATAGCCTGGTCCAGGGGGGACTGGCTTTTGCGGTTTTTCAGGATTTTTTTGATTTCCGGGATGGGCAGGAAAAAGTTGTCCCGCAGGTCTTTGATGAGCAAAAGCTGATCCAGGTGGGCCTGGGTGTATTCCGCGTTGTTCACGCCGCTTTTCCGGGGTTTCCGGAGCAGGCCTTCCCGCATGTAAAAGTGGATGGTCTGTTTGGGGACCCCGGTCATTTTCACCAGATGGCCGATTTTCATAGCGTTGTCCGGGTGGGTTCAAGGGTTTTTTATTCTTGGAAAAATCCTGTCATTCATGCGGGTTAGTTTAGTCCCGATAATTATGGTTGTCAAGGGATATATTGAATTCCATTGACAAAACATTTTGATATATTTACGATTAAACTATATAGCGTCATATACGCTTTACGTATGGTGCACTGTATGCTATACGGGTTTCAGCGGCGCACGCAAAGGGCCGGGGCCAAGCCTTAAAGCCCAATCAGGGCGCCGCCCTTAAAACCAAAACACAAATCAAACCGAATCAGGCCCAACCGGCCGGCTCGCTCAAGGGGGAAATCATGCTTCAGCAAAATCAGCAGACAACACTGGCTGGGCTTTTATGTGCAACACCGTTCTCCTGCGTGTGCGTCCAGGCCGGTTCGGGGCCGAACGCCTAAGCGTTCGGCGCCGCAATGAAATCCCGCCCGGGGCCGCAAGGGGGCCCGGGGGCTGGAAGATAGAGGATGAAAAACGCGCGCCTCCATGGGTAGGCCGCAATCAAGACAACGCATTAGTAAAAAGGAGAACGTGAATGAAAAGATGTTTTTTCCTGCTCAGGGGGGTGCTTACGTTGTTAGTCCTGGGAATGCTGGTTACTTCGGCATGGGCTTCCGACGCCCTCATGGATCGTATGGCGGATTTCGACCCCAGCAACCCCGTGGTTCCCAAGGGGGACACCATTAAGATAGGGCATTTGAATCCTTTTTCCGGCCCTGCGGCCATGAACGGAGAGCTTTACCACATTGCGCTTCACTGGGTGGCTCACGACCTGAACAAGCAGGGCGGCGTCATGGTGGACGGCAAGCTCAAGAAAATCGAAATCATCAAGGGCGACACCATGAGCAAGCCCATCAACGCCAAAAAAGCGGCGGAAAGGCTGATCCTGGGCGACAAGGTGGATTTGTTGTGGGGCAGCACCGGCAGCCATATCTCTTTGGTTTGCCAGCAGACGGCCGCCAAATACAAGAAAATCTACGTCAGCGCCTTGTCCATATCCGACTCTCTCATGGACGCGGAAAATTTCAACCGCTACACCTTTCACACGCCCTGGACCACCAGCCAGGCGGCCAAGAGCCTGGCCTATTTCTACGCCAAACGGCCTGAGAAAAAATTCTACATCCTGTGCCAGGACTACTCCTTCGGCCACGCCCTGGCTGAAAAGTTCAAGGGGTACTTGAAGGAATTCCGTCCGGACGCGGAAATCGTGGGCGAGGATTACCATCCCCTGTTCACCAAGGATTTCGCGCCTTACCTGGAAAAAATCAAGGCTTCCGGCGCGGAGGTCATTTTCTCCGGCGACTGGATGCCCGACTCCGTGAACCTCTTGAAGCAAAGCCGGGATTCCGGCCTGAACCTGCCTTTCGCCAATATGTATATGGACGACCCCATCACCCTGGGCGTGGTGGGCGTAGAGGGCTCGGCCGGCCTGGTCAACGCCAACCAGTACATGATTAACGACATGGATCCCCGCACGCGGGAGCTCAACAAGGTCTGGAATCACCTTCACGACTCCAAATGGGAGGAGCCCTACAACAGCTCCCTCTATGTCTGGCCCCTGGGCGTTGTGGCCAGCGCCATCAACACCACTTATTGGATGATGGACGTGGTGGAGCGCGCCGGCTCCACGGATCCGGAAAAAATCATCGCAACCTGGGAAGGGGATAAGTACAATTCCTTCGCCGGGGTTCTGGAAATGCGGGCCTGCGACCATGTGACCGTCCGGGACACCTATGTGAGCGAGTTCAGCCACCCCGCCAAGTGGTTCGATAATTTCTCGTACATCGATAAAATCGTCACCGTTCCTTCTTACGTGGTGGAACCGCCGCTTCCCGAAGGCCTGGACAGGTGTAAAAAATAGCCGACTTGCGCCGCTCCCCTGGGGAGCGGCGCATCCGTCCAGGCAGGGCGTCAGGATCGGACGCACGAAGACCCGGTCCGCCGACGACTGCACCGCCGCATCGCGCCGGAACTCCATGGGTGGACGCTGAACGCCTTCCCTCGCCCATGAAGCGTCCTTCCTGCGCCCTGATCCTGGCTTAAATTGTTCCTTACTATATATGGCCGCGGTCGGCTTTGATATACGACCGGGAGGATTAGGACTTATGGACGCAACAACCGCCATGTACGTGGGGCAGATCATGCATGGTCTGGCTTATGGAATGCTGCTTTTCCTGGTGGCTTCCGGCCTTACCTTGATTTTCGGCATGATGGGGATTCTCAACCTGGCCCACGCTTCGTTTTTCATGCTGTCGGCCTATTTTTGCGTTTCCGTCATCCATATGGGCGGGAATTTTTGGCTCGCCCTGCTTGCGGCGCCCATAATTACAGCCGTAATCGGGGTCATGGTGGAGCGGTTCCTGCTTCGGGGCATCCACGCCTCGGGGCATATCGGAGAGCTGATCCTCACTGTCGGAGTCATGATGGTTATCATGGAGGCCGTGCAGGTGTTCTGGGGCACGGACAGCCATATGATCAGCGTGCCTTCCGCACTGGCCGGCATGGTGAATATTTTCGGATTGCAATACCCCCTTTACAGACTGTTCGTCATCTTTCTGGCGCTGGCGATCCTGGGGCTTCTGGTCCTCTTTTTGTTCAAAACCAAAATGGGCATGATCATCCGGGCCGGAGTTTCGGACGCTGAAATGGTGGAGGCCCTGGGCATCAACATGCCTCTGGTCTTTATGATGGTTTTTGCAGCGGGAACCTGGCTGGCGGGCGTGGCGGGCGTGGCGATCTCCCCCCTGTTGTCGGTTTTTCCGGGCATGGCCGACCAGATGGGCATGGACGCCTTTGTGGTGGTCGTGGTGGGGGGCTTCGGCAGCCTTTTGGGCGCCTTTGTGTCGGCCCTGTTTTTCGGCCTGCTCAATTCCTTCGGCATCCAGTTTCTGCCCAGGATCGCGCCGGTTCTGATGTTTGTGTTTATGGTTCTTGTACTGTCCTTTAAGCCCAAGGGACTGTTTGGAGAAAGAGAATGACAAAGATCTGGATCAAAACCCTTGCGGCGATCATTCTAATAGGCCTTCTCATCGCCTTTCCCAAGGTCATGGGCGTATTGAACACCAATATTTTTATCGGATTCGCCATCATGGCCCTGTTTGCAGTCAGTTTGAACCTCATGCTGGGATACACCGGCCTTTTGAGCTTCGGCCACGCCATGTTTTTCGGGCTGGGCGCCTATACCACGGCCCTGAGCCTCAAGCACATAGACAACCTGCCCATTTCCATGGCCCTGCTTTTGGGAGTGTTAGGGGCTGTCGTGTGCGCGGTCATTGTCAGTCCGCTTTTGGTCAGGCTGAGCGGCACGGCCTTTTCCATGCTGACCCTGGCCTTTGGGCAGCTCATGTACATTGTGTGCCTGAAGTTTCGCGAAGTGACCGGCGGCGCCGACGGCCTGGGCGGCTTTCCCGTCCCGGATTTGAAAATACCCTTCACCGGGGGAATAGACATGACCGACCCCGTCAATTTCTACTATTTCGCCATTACCGTGCTTGGGGGCTGCATCCTGCTTATATGGCGGTTTACCAAAACTCCCATCGGCAGCGTCATGATAAGCATTCGGGATAACGACAACCGGGTGGACTATCTGGGCTTCCACGTCCCTTCGGTCAAATCCCTGGTCTTCATCGTGTCCGGGGGATTTGCAGGCGCGGCCGGGGCCATCTACGCCTTGTTCCAGAACATGGTTTCCACGGACGGCGTCCTGGGTCTTTTCACCTCGTTCAATCCCATCATCATGACCATCATAGGCGGGGTTTCCAGTTTTACCGGCCCCATCATCGGCGCCGGCCTGCTGACCATCCTGGAGGAATTCCTCCTCAGATACACGGATCGCATCGCCTTGTTCAACGGGCTGGTGCTGATTCTTATGATTAAATTCGCCCCCGGCGGAATCATGGGAATCTGGGATGGGGTCTATCGAAAATGGTTTAAAAGGAGGACTTTATCATGAATATCCTGGAGACCAAAGACCTCCTGTTCGACTATAGCGGGCATAAGGTATTGAACGGCGTGAACCTGGAAATCCGGGAAGGCGAACGCCATGCGGTCATCGGCCCCAACGGCGCCGGCAAGACCACCTTGTTCAACGTCATCACCGGCAGCTACAAGCCGTCTTCGGGCAGCATCAAGTTTCAGGGCAGGGAAATTTCCGGCATGAAGCCTTACCAGCTCAATCGCATGGGCGTGGGCCGCTCTTTCCAGATTACCAGCACCTTCGCCAAGCAGACCGTGTTTCAGAACGCCCGCATGGGAATTTTGTCCAAGCAAAAGGTCCGGTTCAACCCTTTTTCCAAGGTCGACAAAATGCACAAGATCACCAACGAAACCAACCTGCTGCTGGAGCAAAGCAACCTGGCGGAATCGGCGGACATGCCCGCCGGCCTGCTTTCCTACGGCAAAAACCGGGCGCTTGAAATTTGCCTGGCCCTGTCCACGGATCCCCAATTGGTCATGCTGGACGAGCCCACCGCAGGCATATCCAAGGACGAAACCAAGACCCTGGTGGAGTTGATCCGCAAACTGACGGAAAACAAAACCATGGTCATCATCGAGCACGACATGGACGTGGTCTTTTCCCTGGCCGACCGCATCACGGTGCTGCACCACGGCGAGGTCCTCGCCTGCGACGCGCCCGAAGTCATCAAGAACGACCCCTTCGTCAAACAGGCCTACCTGGGAACCTTGGAGGTGTGATCATGCTGCTGGAAGTCAAGGACATCAATACCTTTTACGGAGACAGCCATGTGCTTCAGGGCGTTTCCCTGCAGGTCCATGAAGGGGAGACGGTGGCTCTTCTGGGCCGCAACGGCATGGGCAAGAGCACCACCTTAAAGTCCATCATGGGGCTTTTGAGGCCAAGAAGCGGCAGGATTGTCTTTAAAAACAAGGACATCACCAAACTCTCGCTTTTTAAAAAGGCCCGCCAGGGCATGGGCTACGTGCCGGAAGAGCGGCGCATATTCCCCCATTTGTCCATCCAGGAAAACCTGCTCATAGGCTCCCGAAACAAGACCGGTGAAGGCGCCTGGGACCTGGACCGGGTGTACCACCATTTTCCCGTGCTTGATGAACGCAAAGCCATGAGCGGCGCCTATCTTTCCGGCGGCGAGCAGCAAATGCTGTCCATCGCCCGGGCTTTGATGGGCAATCCTGACCTCTTGCTGGTGGACGAGCCCACAGAGGGCCTGGCGCCCATCATGGTCCAGAAGGTGGCCGCCATCATCAAAGAGATTTCCTACGCAGGCGTTTCCATCCTGTTGGTGGAGCATAACCTGAACGCCGCCCTGGCCCTGGCCGATCGCGTTTACCTTATGGGCAAGGCCTACATCGGCTACGAAGGCACAGCCAAGGACCTGGAGCAGAACCCGGACATCCGCAGCGAGTTCCTGGAAGTCTGAAATGGGGTCAAATCTACGTTTGACGTTTGAGGATGTCGAGGGCAAGGGCTTAGCTTTGAAAAGCCTCCATAATTGCCTGAATTACGAAAAGACGCTGCCAAGCCCGGTCTATTTGTTTGAGCACAATTTCATATAAAGGATCATTCAATGCCGCTGTCTGAAAGTCTGCAAAAATACGCCAAAAAATTGGGATATCCCAATTCCCCAACCATGGAAAAAATCCTGTCCATCCTTTTTGACACGGAGGAGAAGCAGACCATCGCCTCCCTGCTGCCCGGAAGCATCGACAATCTTGCAGGCCGGGCCTGCATGCATCCGCAGGACGTGGAAAGGGTCATCAAGGAATTGCGATTCATGGGCGCGGTATGCCGCAATCACAGGCTGTCCGGGGGCGAGGAAGTCTTTGAGCTGTACCCCGGCGTCATCGAACTGCGGGACGCGGTTTTGCTGACTCCGGGCATCGATTATTCCATGGTGGAGATGTGGGACCGCATCATCCGCGAGGAATTGCCGGAAACCATTCCCCTGTGGAGAAAATACAAGGTTCCGCCGGCATTGCGGACCATCCCCATAGAAAAGACCGTGGATTCCCGGTCAACGGTTCTGGACATTGAGTCTGCGGCGGCCATCGTGGAAAACGCCGAGCAAATCGTGGTCCTGCCCTGCGTGTGCCGATCCTCCCGCCATACCTTGAACAAAAGCCCCGATTGCCCGGCGCCGGAAGACGCCCACATCTGCATGCTCATCAATCGTTTCGGCGAGGAAGCCCTGGAGCGCGGCATCGGGGCCGCCGTCTCCAAAGAGGAAGCCCTGGCGAAGCTCAAGCTGGCGGAGGAGGCGGGCCTGGTGCACATGACCCGCAACAACATCAAGTCGGACCTGTCCTTGTGCAACTGTTGCTCGTGCTGCTGCACCGGCCTGTTTTTGATCAATCAGATCAAGTACGAGGCTTTTGCGCCGTCCCGTTTTCGCGTAAGATTGAACAAAGAAAAGTGCCTGGGCTGCGGCGTTTGCGTGGACCGGTGCCAGTTTCACGCCATTGAGTTGGACGAGGTCCCCAAAGTCGACCCCGACTCCTGCTTTGGCTGCGGCAATTGCGTGCTTACCTGCCCCGCCGAAGCCCTTATCCTGGAGGAAATCCGGCCCAGGGAGTTTATCCGGTCCACATAGAAACAGTGAAAACAATAGGGGCGTCCACCTGATTGGACGTCCTGGGTGAGTTATTGCTCCAGAAGGCGTACCACTCAGTGGGTTGTTACTGGTCATTAAACTCGCAGGAAGCACTTGCCGGCGTTATGCTCACCACCGGAAAAACCTCAACACGAAAAAAAATGCGCCGGCTGTTTTTCCACGCAGTTGCGGCCGGCGCCTTTGGCTTGGTACAAGGCTTTGTCCGCCCGTTGCACCGTGTCTTCAATGGACTCGCCGGGGGCGAACTGGGCAACGCCGAAACTGGCCGTGACTTTTACGCCGCCGGGAAAAACAAATGCTTCAATCAAAAGCCTCAGCTTGTCGGCCAGGGCCGCCACATCCTCCAAGGTGGTTTCCGGCGACAAAATAATAAACTCTTCGCCGCCCCACCGGAACAAGGTGTCCGTCTTTCGGATGTTCTGCTGGATCAGCTCCGCCGAGTGAATCAGGACCGCATCCCCGGCGCTGTGCCCAAACCGGTCGTTAATGCATTTGAAGTTGTCAAAATCAAAAATAATCAGAGACAACGGCCCGCCATGCCTTTTTGATCTGGCCGTCTCCATGTCCGAAATTTCCGCAAAACTCCTGCGATTCAAAACATTGGTGAGGTGGTCTCTGACCGACAGCTCCAATAGCCTGTGTTTTTGGCGTTTAATCAACTTCCGGTTTTTGAAATCCCGTATGTGAGCGTAATAAATCAGCCTGGAAAGCGCAACGGCGAACGCCGTAAAGGTTACGATGTTGATCTGCTGAATGCCGAAATCCTTGCCCGTGTATGCGGCTGCGACATTCACAAAAAAAACCATGACAGCCATATTGGAAAGATATAAAAACAGGCAGAACCAATTGGAAATAATGAAAATTGCAGCAAGGGAGAAAACAACCCCAATGTACGCGGCGATGGACCCGTTTATGAACACGTCGGCGATGGAAATGGCGACCAGGTTCAACATGGCCAACCACAAAAACGCCGCGATGAGCACTTGATGGTAACGGGAAGGCCGCCCCGTTTTTTCCGGCCGTTTCATCCAGGACAGGCCGATTCCCGCGGTAAAAAGCATAAAGACGGACATGTGGGAGTAAAACAGTATTGGATAGCCTATGGAAACTTCCCACTTATCCGCCTGGTAATAATGCAGGTCGAAAAGCATGATGAGGGCGAAGGCGAACAAGGAGAGCAGCGCGAAAATCGTCCCACGGATCCAGTTCAGGTAAATCAGCTCTGCAACGAACTCCGGGTAATCCGCTCCAAGTTCTTCCTTAACTCGTGCGCCTGTTTTCACGCGGAAGATGCAGCCGGCCCAGGTATTTTTAATTTCGGCGTGTTCCGATAGATCCATAGCATTGGCGTTTAATTCTTTGAATTCCCATTTATAAACACTCGCAAATTTTTAAGCAAAAAGCGTACCACGCCTGGCGTAAAAGACGGTCTGTCCATACTCTGGTTACTGATATCACCTTTAAGACCTTGTTGGCGACCCCTTTTCAAAACGAAAATATATTCATCTAAAAAACCCTTTATTCAGATGGCATTTTACGATATACTTTCAAGGGTTCAACAATCCCGCTATCATTTAGGCCCAACGAATGCTTCATGCTTAAAGAGGGACGAAATGAGCAATGACACGCCGCAATCCGCAATGCTTAATACGCTCAGGGAAACATACTTGTTCCGAGAAACCTTCAGCGACTCCCTGCTTGGGGAAATCCTGGAAAACAGCACCTTTATGGACCTGCCCAAGGACGCCTGCCTCTTTCATCAGGGAGATCCCGGGGACGCCATGTATATTGTCGCCGAGGGCGAGCTTCGCGTAGTGGTGGCGTCGGAAAACGGCGGGGAGTATTGCGCGGCCCGCATAGGCCCGGGAGAGCCCGTGGGGGAGATCCAGCTATTGACGGGCGGCAAACGCACGGCGAGCGTTTTAGCGGAGCAAGAC
The DNA here is from genome assembly GCF_900142135.1 of Desulfatibacillum alkenivorans DSM 16219. GTDB lineage: Bacteria > Desulfobacterota > Desulfobacteria > Desulfobacterales > Desulfatibacillaceae > Desulfatibacillum > Desulfatibacillum alkenivorans. The sequence continues at coordinate 9,776 of NZ_FQZU01000068.1, forward strand.
GCCAAACTTTTGTGCATTAGCAGGGAATGCATGGAGCCCCTGTCCGCCGGGCGCTCCCAGTTTTTCGACGAACTCAATCGCATTGTTCTGCAAAGGCTGCGGGAAAACCAGCTTCTGACCATCCTGCCCCACTTGTTCGGGCATTTGGACGGGCAGAAACTTCAATTTCTAAAAAATCAGTTGGAATGGGTCATCGTAAAAAAAGGGGAGAGGCTTTTTAGCCAGGGAGAGCACAGCGACTGCTTTTACATACTGACCAACGGCCGTTTAAGCGTAGTCATGGAAGACGCTTCGGGCCGAAAAAAGCACGTGAACGTAATTAGGCCGGGGGAATGCGTGGGCGAGATGGGCATGATCACCGAAGCCCCGCGCAACGCCACGATTTTCGCCATTCGGGACAGCCAGTTGGTCAGGATGAACAAGGCAGCCTTTGAGAAGATAATCGACCAGTATCCCCGGATTTCCATGCATTTCATGCGCGGGCTTGTGGACCGGACCAAAAAACTAGAGGAGTCCGGGCATAAAAAGCGCACCCAGATCAACGTGGCCGTCATTCCCGCCAGCCAGGGCCTGTCCCTCACGGATTTCACGGTCCGCTTGAGCCGGTCATTTTCCAGATACGGCAGGGTGCTGCATTTGTCCAGCCAGCGCTTGGATCGCCATTGGGGCATGCCCGAGATGAGCCAGGTTCCGGCCGAGGATCCCAAATACAACCGCCTTTCCACATGGCTGGACGAGCAGGAAGACAAATACCAGTTCATCATATACGAAAGCGACCAGGCTTCCTCCAATTGGTCCAGCCGCTGCCTGCAGCAAGCCGATCATATTCTGGTTGTCGGGCGCGCGGATGACAATCCCGCCATCAAGGAAATCGAGTGGGAGATCTATGCCGATTCCGACAATCTGACCCGCCCGAAAATCAGCCTCGTCCTGATCCATCCGGACGACTCCAGGCTGCCCCAAGGAACCCGCCACTGGCTTGCCCCCCGGCAGGTGGACGTGCATCACCATCTTTGCTGGAATAAGGACGGGGATTTCGACCGGGTGGCCCGATTCGTCTCGGGCAATCCCGTGGGACTTGTGTTGGGCGGAGGCGGCGCCAGGGGGTTCGCCCATTTGGGCGTTATCAGGGCCCTGGAGGAATTCGGCATTCCCATAGACATGGTGTGCGGCGCCAGCATAGGCGCCATCATGGGAGCCTTTCTGGCCATGGGCCTGGACCACCAAACCCGTATGAAGGAATGCCGCAAAGGCTTTGTGGATATAAACCCTCTGGGCGATTACACCCTGCCCCTGGTGGCCCTGGTCAAAAGCAGGATCCTGGACCGGCAGTTAAAGCTCCAATACGGAGACGCCCGCATTGAAGACCTGTGGCTGAACTTTTTTTGCGTTTCATCCAACCTGACCAACGCCAAAATGGTGGTCCACAAGTCCGGCCCTTTATGGAAAGCAGTCCGGGCCAGCATATCCCTGCCCGGCATTCTCATGCCCGTCTTCCATAGGGGAGGGCTGCTTGTGGACGGCGGGGTGATAAACAACCTGCCTGCGGACGTCATGAAGAACCGGTACGGCGGTTTTATCATGCTGGTGGACGTGAGCCCGGATGAGGACCTGCAAATGCCCGAAGGCCTGGATGGAATTCCATCAACCCGGTCTTTGCTGTGGAGCCGCATTAATCCGCGCAAGAAAAAAATCCAGGTTCCCGGCATCTTGGACATCATGATGCGGACCATCCTGCTTTCCAGCATCCATCAATCCGGAAAAATCAAAAAAGAGGTGGACCACTTTTTCTACCCGCCTACGGAAGGCTTCGGGCTTCTGGATTTCAAACTGTTGGATAAGATCTTCCAGGCCGGCTATGAATACGCCGTCCAGGAACTGCAGGGCTGGAAAATGCTGACGGAAGACCTATGGGATTTCAAGCTCTCCCAAAGCGCCCGCCATTAGCCCCAAAGCATCCCCCCTATTACAGCGTATACAATGGCGGGCAGTAGGTTGGCGGTCCGTATTCTTTTGACGTCCAGAATAGTGACGCCGATGCCCATGACCAGGATGCCGCCCACGGAAGTCAGCGAGGCCAGCACAGCCGGCTCCGTCAAAAAGACCATGTGTGACGCCGTCAGGGTCAGCGCGCCCTGAACCACAAACACGGAAAGGGCGGAAAAAGCCACCCCGATCCCCAAAGAGGAAGCCAGCGCCAGGGAGCCCACGCCGTCCAGGATGGACTTGATGAACAACAAGGTAGGATCGTTCTTGACGCCGTCGTCAATGCAGCCGAGAATCATCATGGCGCCTACGAGGTAGATCACGGAGGCGGTCACAAAACCTTCCACAAAAGTCGGGGAGGCGGAGCCCATCATGTTTTTCAGCTTTTCAGCCAACTTCTCCAGAAGCCGCTCAATTTGCATCAGTTCGCCGGTGACGGCTCCCAGCAGCACAGCTCCTACGGTTAGCAGGGCGTTTTCCCCCTCCAGGGCCATGCTCATTCCCAAATAAATGATGCAAAGCCCCATGCCTTGCATAAGAATTTCTTTAATCCGCGAAGGCAGACGCTTGCCTGCGGCTATGCCGGCAAAGCTGCCGGCCAGAATCGCCCCGGTGTTTACAATAGTGCCTAACACATTGGCCTCAAAAAAAGAAAAACCGGGGCGAGGCACGTTTGTTAAGCCTCTTATTCGCCCAGGCCTCCCATGAGGATTTTATAATCATCCTCAAAGATGTCCACGAACCGAACGCCCACCTCGTAACCTGAACCGTCAGCCATTGGCTGGCAACGCACGACTTCTCCCTCCGCCGCGATGGGAATGGAGGAAACCGCCAGGTACAGAGGCAGGCGGCGTTTTACCTGGTCCAGGTCCGAAATCCGTATGATCAGGCCTAGAACCGCCTTAACCTCGTAAGGAATCCGGCTGAAAAAACACAAGCCGCCCTCACTGATATCCTTCCCCATTACCACTTCCGCAGCCCTGGCGCCACTATCTTTTTTTCCGTAATCCAAAACGCCTAAGGAGCGGTCATTTATCTGAATGCTGATCTTTTTTGCGAAACGCGGATGCTTTCTTCTTTCCTCCCGGCCTTTCTCAGCTGCCATTGGACGCCTCCCCCTCTTCATCCCATAGTAGGCGGCCCCTGCTATTTTTCTGGGCCTAAGAACGTGAAACAGAAATTCATTAACACATCAGACTGCAAATTTGTCAAGAAATCACGACAAAACTCAATTTTGTAAACCCCGCCCCATCAAACGCGGAAAAAACTTTTATTCCGGAATCAATTATGACAAAATAAAAGTTTGGGCTTTGGCCGCCGAAACGCATGGGGCGAGCCGGCTCCAAAGCCCTGTTAAGACTGCAATCAAGGAAAGCCCATGGCTCTCGATAAACCGGAAATCCTGGCCCCGGCAGGCGATAAAACCTGCTTTTTGGCCGCCGCGGCGGCAGGCGCCGATGCTGTATACATGGGGCTGAAACATTTCTCCGCCCGCATGGCTGCACAAAATTTTTCCATGGCCGAACTGGCTCAGTTGCGGCATCTGGCCGACGAAAAAAATATGCGCATGTACATTGCCATGAACGTCATGGCCAAATCCGGGGACCTGAACGCCGTGGGCAGGCAGGTGGACAAGCTACGCCGTTACGCCAAGCCCGACGCCCTCATTGTCCAGGATTTGGGCGTGGCCGCCGCAGCCAGGCAGGCCGGATACGCCGGAGAAATCCATCTTTCCACCCTGGCCAACGTCACCCACCCCGCAGCCCTGCCCCTGGTGCACGAAAAGCTGGGGATCAGCCGGGTGATTCTGCCCCGGGAGCTTTCCATCGACGAAATCAAGCAATGCGACCAGGCCTGCCCGGACTCCATGACCCTGGAGGTCTTCGTCCACGGCGCCTTGTGCTACGGAGTTTCCGGCCGATGCTACTGGAGCACCTACCTGGGGGGAAAAAGCAGCCTGAGAGGACGCTGCGTGCAGCCCTGCCGCAGGATGTACTCCCAGGGCGGAGGCAAGGCCCGGCTTTTTTCCTGCCAGGATCTGAGCATGGACGTGCTGGCGAAAATCATGCACGAAGCCCCCAAGGTGGCGGGCTGGAAAATCGAGGGCCGAAAAAAGGGGCCCCATTACGTATATCACGCAACCAAAGCCTACAAACTGCTTAGGGACGACCCCGGCCCCGAGGAGAAAAAGGAAGCCCTGGCCTTGCTGGAAAGAGCCTTGGGCCGCCAGGGAACCCGATACAACTTTCTGCCCCAGAGACCCATCAGCGCGGTGGCGCCGGAAAAATCCACGGCTTCCGGCCTGCAGATCGGCAGGACCAAAAGGGAGCGCAAAGGCTTTTCCATATCATGCCGGGAAAAGCTCCTGGGCGGCGACGTGCTGCGCGTGGGGTTTGAAGACGAGCCCTGGCACCAGACCGTCCTGGTCCGCAAAAAGCAGCCCAAGGCCAAGCCATTGCCCTGCTCCGCCGTAAAGGCCCTGCCGCCGGACAACACGCCCGTGTTTCTGATCGACCGGAAAGAGCCGGAGTTGATGCAGGAAATCAAGGAATTGCAGGCGAAAACGGACAAGTTTCCCAGCCCGAAAATCGAGCCTTCCCAGTTTTCCGTATACAAGCCCAAGCCCCATAAAGGACGCCTGCGCACCCAGACCATGCACGTGAATAGGCGTGCGCCTCAGGGCCGAATTCCCGGCAACCGCGGCCTTTGGCTGGATTCGGCCAATTTAAAAAGCGTTCCCCAAAAGTCCACTTCCGATATTTGGTGGTGGCTGCCTCCGGTGATCTGGCCCAACGAAGAGGAATGGTTCGCCGGCATGGTGGGCAAGGCCCTGGCCAAAGGCGCCAGAAAGTTCGTGGCCAACGCCCCCTGGCAGGCGGCTTTTTTGAAATCCTCCAAAAAGCCCTTGGTCGCATGGGCCGGCCCCTTTTGCAATGCAGGCAACGTTCTTGCTATCAATCAAATGAAAAAGCTGGATTTCAAAGGCGTGATTTTAAGCCCGGAACTCACCCGGGAGGATTATTTGAGGCTGCCCCGGGAAAGCCCGCTGCCCCTGGGAATCGTCACGGAAGGCTTGTGGCCCCTGTGCGTGTCCCGCACCATCGCGGAAGGCGTCCGGGAGGAAACCGCCATCACCAGCCCCATGAACGAAACCCTGTGGGTGAGAAAATACGGCCAGAACTATTGGGTCTTTCCCGGCTGGCCCATGAGCCTGTCCGCAGAAAAGAAGACTCTGGCCAACGCAGGATATGCCTTGTTTGTAGCCATGCACGAGCCCTGGCCCAAGGCAGTGCCCCGCGCCAACCGCACCAGCCAGATCAACTGGAACTTGAAGCTGTTGTGATTAACAGATTACTATTTGAACGCTAAGCAAGGCATGTTCGGTAACTTTTACTTGCTTTTATACGTTTTTAGAGTGGTGCAATGTAAGCGTCCAAAGAAGTACCCGGCAGGGATAAGAATCAATCGTTGGAGAGGTTAAAATCCGGGGTTGGCAGGAGGGCTTGGTAGTCTTCCCGGCAAGTCGCCAGGGGGAGTCTTTCAAATAAAACCTTCAGGTAGGCGAAGGGCTCCAGGCCGTTGGCCTTGGCCGTCTCG
>NZ_FQZU01000032.1 GCF_900142135.1 Desulfatibacillum alkenivorans DSM 16219
AGCCGTGTTCCATGAGCAAATCCACGAGCCAATACCAGTTGAATGTGGACTCCACCACGACGCCCTCCATGGCGTCCTGGTAAGGGGCCAGGGCTTCCAGGACAGCTTCGCTGTCATTGGTGTTTTTCCTGGAGAAAACCTTTTTGCCGCGGTGATCCATAATCCCCATGTAATTATTGTTTGAATGCAGATCAATTCCCGTGTACAATTTCATTGGGCGTCTCCTCTTTTTGGGGTGAATGGTTTTGTGCAACTCCATCCTACCATTGCGGCTTACCCGCAATAAACAAAAAGGGTAGGCGCCTCTTATGATTATCAAATCTACGTTTGACGTTTGAGAGCCTGGAAGCCAGCCAGGGCGGCCGCTAAAGGGCGAGGCGCCATTCGTGATCATAGCCATTCTCAACGAAGCGTAGCTTCAGGGCTTGCCCTGCGTTTTGGAGCGGACTATGCAATGGAGCAATCCACGAGGGAGGAAGGCGGTCTGTGTTTGCTGGCAAAGCCTTGATTTGTGTATAACTTTATATTGCATTGTCATACAGAAAAGGAGGCTTTCATGGAAAAAACAATGCAAGCCCCTGGAAAACAGACCGAGGACGCCCTGGTTCAGGCAAGAGTGGACAAGGATATGAAGGAGGCCGCCGCCGCGGCGATCTGAGGAAGGTTGACTCCGTTGACGATCTCATGGGGTCCTTGAATGAGGACGATTAACTATACCTCCCGTTTTAAACGCGATTTCAAGTGTGAAGAAACGATTTCCCCTTTTTTTTTTGTCGGGTCGCTACACAATAGGTCTCAGAAGGCCATATCGTTTCTGACTGACGCCTCCGGAATTATGATTGTACAAGATAGCTCCGCATGACCCGACCTACAAATTAACAATATTTCAGGATGTTATGTAGGCCGGGTCATGGGGAGCACTGGAAATGCCCTTGAACTCAAATAATGCTTTTTTGCTGCATTTGAATTAGTAAAATAGGAGGTCAGGGCGCAGCGACCCGACAGTTTTTGTGAAAGAATGGGGACAGGTCTACGTTTGGCGCTTGTGAAATTGTAAAGATTTTTCGAACAGTTCATATTCAATAAAAAACCCCCGGCGGGAGGAATTTCCGCCGGGGGTTTTTATATTCGGACAAACGGTTGGGATCGACCGTTCAGGGTATACCACGATTTAGCCCATGGGATCGTTTTCCACCAGGGTCCAGATGCCGCAGGGGCAGGCGCCGGCGCAGAATCCGCAGCCGATGCATTTTTCCGGATCCACGACCATTTCAAAGCGCTTGCCTGGCTCTTCCACACGGGAGATGGCGGCCTGGGGGCAGATGGCCTCGCAGATGCCGCAGTCGCGGCAGGTTCCGCAGGAAGAGCAGTCCATGGCGCACGCATCAACTTTTTCGAACTCCCTGACGCGGGGATTGAAGTAGGCCATGCTCACGCGGGTTTTGTCGATCTGGGGCTTTTCCAGGGCCTCGGGCCTTTTGCCTTCCATGATGGCGGTGATGGCCATGGCGGCCCTGCGTCCGGCGCCGATGGCGTCGGTGAGGAGTCCGGGCATGACAATATCGCCGATGGCGAAGAATTTGGAATCCGTGGTCTGGAAGTTTTCGTCCACTTCCACGAAGCCGCGCACGGTCTTGACGGTTTCGGGCAGAAAGGCCGTGTCCGGGGCGTCGCCGATGGCGACCACCACGGTGTCGGCGTCCAGGAAGTCGCCGTTGGTCAGGGCCACGCCCTTATCGGTGATTTCCTTGGTGAAAACCGGCCACAGGAAGGTTGCGCCTGCTTCTTCGGCGGCTTTTCTTTCCTCGCCGAAGGAGGCGGGCTTTTGCACGTCGATGAGCGTGATTTCCGTTGCGCCCAGGCGATGGGCTTCGGTAGCCACGTCGCAGCCCACGTTGCCGGCGCCGATGATAACCACGCTCTTGCCGGGTTTGACGTCGCCGGCCTTGGCTTTGCCCAGGAAGTCCAGAGCGGTTGCGGCGTTTTCGATGCCGGGCAGGGGCGGCATTTTGGGCTTGCCTGCGCCTGCGGCTACGACCACAAACTCGTGCTCTTCCTGGAGTTTGGCCACGCCGGCCTGATCCAGTTTCTTTTCAAGCTGGACGTGGGGCAGGGCTTCGGCCATGCGCTCCAGTTCCTTGTCGATCACTTCCTTGGGAATTCTGGTATTGGGAATGACCGAGGACATTTTGCCGCCCAGTTTCTTTTCCATGTCGTAGATGACGGCTTCGTGTCCGGCCATGCGAAGCTGCCAGGCCACGGAGATGCCGGCCACGCCGCCGCCGATAACGGCCACTTTTTTGCCGGAAAGGGGCGGAAGCTCGGGCAGGCCGGCGTTGATGCTGGCCTTGCCCAGGACCTTGACGTCAATGGGCGCCATGCCGGACAGGTTGCGCGTGCAAGCCTGCATGCACAGGTTGGGGCACAAATAGCCGCAAACGGTTGCCGGGAAGGGCGTGAAGTTGAGCGCCATATCCACGGCTTCGTCCACTCTTCCTTCACGGATCATGGCCCAGCGCTGTTGAACAGGGATTCCTGAAGGACAGGAGGACTGGCAGGGGGAGGCGTACACCTGATCTTCCCACACCGGGACGAAGCGGCGGAACTCGCCGGTTGCGACCACGGGAATGGTTTCCCGCTCCACCTTGACCAGATCGCCTACCAGACCGCCCGCGCCCAGTTCGCTTTCCCACACGTTTTTCGCGAAATCCTGCATGGACATGCGGGGCGTCGCGGATTTTTGCATGGGCGTTTTGGCTAGGATAAGCTGCCAGTCTTCGATCCTGGCCAGTTCGTCGTAAAGCTCGGGCTTTTCGATTTTTTCCAGGAAGTTTTTCAGGTTGGTGAACAACCATTCCTGGGTTTCCTCGTCAATAGGGACGAGGCTGGCGTCTGCCTGGGAGAATCCCTTGAAAGGCCCGCGCACGAAAACCTGGCCGCGCACCATGCCCACGCAGGGGCGGTAACCCAGCACGTTATCGGGATTTTGGGGGTCGTATCCGCAAACCACGGCTACGCCGCCGGCCATGAACTCCGCAAAATAGTCGCCCACGGATCCCAAGACCCACAGCTCGGGCGGTGCAAAGCGGGGATTGGCCTTGGTCATGGTCATGCCGCGGGAGCCGATGTTGCCGCCGATAAACACCTTGCCCTGGGCCATGGCGTTGGCGGTTCCGTTGGTGGCGTGTCCGAGAACGGCGATTTCGGCGCCGGCGTTCAGCCAGCCCGTATCGTCGGAGGCGGGGCCTTTGACGGTGATGCGGGTGTTGGGGAAGCCCATGGAGCCCAGGCGTTGCCCCGGGGACCCGGTTATGGTGATGTTAACGGGTTCATCGCCGGCGCTCCACAGTCTGCCGCCCAGGCCGTGCTGGCCTGCGGCGTCGATTTCCAGGTTTCTTTCACCGGAAGCCACGGCGTGTTGTATCTGCTCTTCCAGGACTCGGGACTCGATGCGATGCCCCTTGTCGATTCCCGAAAGTTTGTATACGTTTTTCATTTATCCAACTCCATCCGGCAAAGAGCCGGCTTCAGGTTCTTTGTCGGTTCTTAAACCACGTAGTCGATGCTCAGCCTCTGCGCGATGTTGTAGTCGTTGATTCCCAAAGCGTCGGACATGCCGATGGGCAGGGAGGTGGATCTTCCCAAGGGCGCCACGATCTTTTTCAACTCCGTATCAAAGGCCAGGTACATGTCCACCAAGCGCTGGGCGACCTGTTCGGGATCCAGTCTTCTGTAAAGCCTGGGATCCTGAGAGGTGATGCCCTTGGGGCAACGGCCGATATTGCAGATGTTGCAACGGTCGGTTTCGCTGCCCAGGCAGCCGGCGGCCGCCTGCATGACGTACTTGCCGGTCTGCACGCCGCTGGCGCCCAGCATGATGAGGGCCGCGGCATTGGCGGCCAGGTTGCCGCGCTTGCCTACGCCGCCGCCCGCGAACAGGGGCAGTTCGTTCTGCTTGCCGATCTTGACCAGATTCAGGTAGCAGTCCCTGATGTTGCTGGCGATGGGGTGGCCCATGTGGTCCATGGACACGTTGTAGGCTGCGCCGGTTCCGCCGTCCTCGCCGTCGATGGCCAGGCCCGCGGCAATGGAGTTGCGGGCCAGGTTGTTCAACACGGCGCCGGAGGTGGAGGTGGCCGAAATCTTGGGATAGACGGGCACGCGGAATCCCCAGGCCATGGACATGGACTGGATCATCTTGGCCACCGCCTCTTCAATGGAGTACTTGGTCTGGTGCGTGGGCGGGCTGGGAAGGCTGACGCCCTGGGGCACGCCGCGGATAGCCGCAATGAGCTTGTTGACCTTGTGCCACATCAACAGGCCGCCGTCGCCGGGCTTGGCGCCCTGGCCGTACTTGATTTCCACGGCGCAGGGATCCACCTTCATCTCGGGCAGGGCGTGAATGATTTCGTCCCATCCGAAATACCCGGAGGCGATCTGCAGAATCACGTATTTGAGAAAGCGGGACCTGAGCAGCCGGGGGGGGCATCCGCCTTCGCCGGTGCTGATGACCACGGGCATGCCCACTTCTTCGTTCAAGTAGGTGACGCCCATCTGGAGCCCTTCCCACATGGTGGGGGAGAGGGCGCCGAAGCTCATGCCGCCGATGATCAGGGGGTAGATCTCCCGGACCGGAGGAATCCAGCCCTGCTCCCTTTGGAGCTTGAGGTTCTCCTCGGGGGGCAGAACCCTGCCCAAAAGGGTGCTCAACTGGAAGTCGTGGCGGCCGGCGTCCAGGGCCGGGTCCGTGAGCATGGAGATTCTGGTGAACTTGATTCTGTCCAGAACGCCTTCCGGATCGTTCCTGCGGCCGCCCCTGCGGCGGGGAATTCCGCCTTTATTGTTGTGGAAGCGCAGCTTGTCCGCTTCGTCCGAATGCATGGGTATGATGGCGTCGTTGGGGCAAACCAGGTTGCACATGCCGCATCCCACGCATGCGTTGTCGGGATTGGTCTTTTGGCGCACGCCGTAAAAGGATTCAAAATTGTTTTCCGGAGCTTTTTCCAGACCCATGGGGGGCTGGATGACCCGCTTCCGGTACACGGCCAGTTCCAGGGCCAGCATGGGACAGGCGGCGGCGCACCGGCCGCAGAGGGTGCACTTATCCTTATCCCATGCAATCTGCCATGGTAAGTCTTTTACGCACAGAGTGCTTGGGGTAATGATTGTGTCTGCCTGCATATGTGAACCTCCTGACGATCCGATGAAACTATTGCCGTATCCAAATGCATTGGTTGAAAATCCAAACTCTTGTCGCGATCGGGAATCACCGCGTCCAGCCCGCATTCCTCGGAAGAGAACGCGTAGCACCCGGGCCTGCCGCCCACGATGCCGGGACGGAGCTTCTTCCGGTCCTGGACCATGAACAGGGACTTGTTGGGCAGGCAGCCGATGACGCAGTTGGGGCCGTCGATGATCAGCCTCCGGCAGGTCTGCCTGAGCTGTTTCAGGAAGGCCTTGTTGGGGTGGTCGCCCATTTCGTCGTCGGACAAGGGGGTGATGACATGTTTGTACGCTTCCAGGGGAAGCCCCAATTGATATGTGGAATAATGGAGAATGTGCGCGAACACCTCGGAGTCGGAGTTGTAGCCCATGTATCCGGGGAATCCTCTGGAAGAGAGGTATTCCTTGATGGGCACGAAGGCCGTGTTTTCCCCGTTGGTCATGGTGCAGATTCCCTGGATGAAAAAGGGGTGGCAGGCGTACAGGTTGATGGCGTAATTGGTGTTCTGCCGGCCCTGGGCCATGATGACCCTTGCCATGAGCTCCTTCCGGTCCAGGCCGAGATGCTGGACAACGGTCAGGGGGTCGCCGATCTCTTTAATCATGATGGCGTCCGGCCAGAAGCTGAAGACGATCATGTCTCCGTCGGCCTCGCCCATCCTGCGGAGGTCCAGGCGCACTTTCATCAATTCAAAGGCCCGTCTTTCCGCGCTGTATGCATGCCATTCATCGGGGTACTCATAGGCTCTGATGAGGTATACATCCCGCTGGGGAACGCCCGGAGGAGAGGGCTTGGGCGCCTTGATGGTCACCTTGTATTTGGTGGTGAAGCCCAACTCCATCATATGGACATCCAGCTTTTTCAAACCTTTGGATGTAAAAATCCCGGAGAGCACCGGAGCATCTTTAAGGTCTTCAAAAGGACCGCTCAGGTCGGAGAGGAAGAGCCCCACGCCCGAGCCGTCATGACCTTCCCGCATCACGTCCAAAGCCTTGGCCGCCACCAACGGGGAGAAAGGCTCGTCGCTAGTCATGGCAAATAAACGGCACATTTTTGAATTAACTCCTTTATAAAACTACAATCTTGTTGTTTTTTAGAGAATAAATTGCTTTCTCGTAAACAGCCTTTTTATCTCATTCCCGCATAAATGGCAAGACTTTTTAGGAATCGTTTTTATCAACGCTTTTTCCGGGCCTTGAATTCATTGATTCCGCCGGAAAAAACCGGCGAATTCCCCGTTAAAAATCCATGGCCTTTAATTCGATCCCCTTGCATAAAAATGTAAAAAACGGCCCCTTTCGGGATGTTGAAAAACCGAAGGGGGCCGTGATGGAAAATAGCGTCTTTTTAGGGTTTTAAAACCGGGCCTCAGGAGTTGAGAATTTTCTTGGCGCGCTCGTCGTTGGCTTCGGTGATAAAGGCGATGCCCGTTTCCCTGGCCGTCTCCCGGTTGGCGGCGAAAATGTCGTCCCGGGAAATGGCCTTGAGGCTGAATTTCCGGGCGCCGGCCATGAATTGCTGCAGTCCGCAGGAGAGTTTGTCCATGAGGGTGCAGAAGGCGATGGCGCCGTACGGGATGTTTTTCATTTCGTCCTTCCCGACCTTTTTTTCCACGTCAAAATAGGAAGCGAAGATTTCCTCGGGGGCGGCGCCAATGTTGGAAACGGTTTTGGGCAGGGAATCCCAGTTGCCGGAGACGGCCTCCCTGCGGTCCGGATGGAGGGCGCCTTCGATATTGGAGCCCAAAAAGCCCGGAATCATGATGGCCCGGCCCATGCACACCATTTTGGTATAGGGGGCGCCCAGGGCGAGGGCCTTGAAAACATGGTCTTCCAGGGCGAAGCCGCCGGCGAAGGACATGTCCACCACATCCAGGCCTCTGGCCGCCAAAATGGAGGCGTATTCGTGGGCTTTTGAATGGAGGTGGATGGACGGGACTCCCCAGGCCTGCATCATGTTCCAGGGGCTCATGCCAGTGCCGCCGCCGGAGCCGTCAATAGTGAGGAGATCCAGCTTGGCGTCGGTGGCGAACTTGACGGCCATGGCCAGCTCTTCCATGCCGTAGGCCCCGGTTTTGAGGGATATGCGTTTGAAGCCGATGCTGCGCAGATAGTCCACGGTGGCCATAAAGGCTTCCTGCACCTGGGCCGCGTCGTCCAGGTCGGTGTTTCCCAGGCGGCTGTGGCGGGCGAAGGCGTTTACGGCGCCTTCCTTAAAGCCTCTTTGGACTTCCGGAACCGTGGGGTCAGGGTCCACTACGTATCCGCGGTTTTTCAGGAACAGGGCGTAGTCCAGGCTTTTCACCTGGATTTCTCCTCCAATGTCCTTGGCGCCCTGGCCCCATTTGAGCTCCATGATGCATTTGTCGCCGTATTTATCCGCCACAAACTCAGCCACGCCGTTGCGCGCGTCCTCCACGTTCAACTGCACCAGAATTCCGCCGTAGCCGTCAAAATACCGCATGTATCCGTCAATGCGCCGCTCCAGTTCCGGGGCGCTTTTTATCTTTCCTTTGCGTTCCGATCCCGGGCCGATGTCAGACTTCCGGTCCACGCCCACCACGTTTTCGCCGATGACCACGGGCATGCCGCACAAGGCGCCGCCGATGGAAAAGGAGTCCCAATACTTGGCGGCGATGAAGGTGGAGCCCAAGGCGCCGGTTTGCAGGGGGAGGCGGGTTTTTGTTTTGATTTCCTTGCCGAATTCCGATTCCAGGCAGGCGTTGGGAAAAATGCAGTCGTCAGGCGAGTTGCTCAGGCCTTCTTTCAAACCGTGGGCGCCGTAAGCCCGGCCCTGCACGCGCAAGGAATTGTACGAAACGCCCACATGGGTGGTGTTGTTTGCGCCGGCCGTCACCGTTCCGAAATCGCGGGGATATAAGAGCTTGCGCCCGATGAGGCTGGACGACCAGGTTTCGCATTTTCCCATGCAGTCGGCCCTGCACAGGGAGCACAGGCTGGATTCCGTGGGGTTGCCCCGATTGGTGGTTCCGATTGCGTCGTTGTTCTTGGCGAATCGCATAAATAATTCTCCCTCATATGACTGGAGTGATTGAAAGGGCATGGAAAAAGTCCTGTAATTGAAAACGCCGGCGCGTTTGCGGAACAATGGTCTCAATGGTTTGGCGGCTGGTGCAGACCCTGGCGCCAGGCGCGTCCCTTACGCCGTTTACTTCATGTAAAAAGGTAAAGACCGGTCCAGCCGGTGTCAACATTTTTGGCGGATAGGCCTGAATTTCCAGGGGAATTGCAAGAATGGGAGTAGAATTTATTAGTATGAGTGACAGGAGTTAAGAATAGCTAAAAAAAACAGCCCCGGCCGGGGAACATGATCCGGCCGGGGCTTTGAAGGAACGGAGCGCAAGGCTCCATGACACAAACTCAATTAACTTTAGGAGTTGAGGATTTTTCTGGCGCTTTCGTCGTTGGCGTCCGTGATGTGCGTGATGCCCGTCTCTGCAGCGGTTTCCCGGTTGCCGGCGAAAATGTCGCTTCGGGTGATCTGGTTGATCTGGAATTTCCTGGCGCCGGCCATAAGCTGCTGCAGTCCGCAGGAGAGCTTGTCGGCCATGGTGTAGAAGGCAATGGCGCCGTAAGGAATGTGCTTCATTTCGTCCTTGCCGACTTTCTTTTCCACGTCAAAGTACGAAGCGAAGAGTTCCTCGGGGCAGTTTCCGATGGAGGAGACGGTCTTGGGCAGGGAGTCCCAGTTGCCGCAAACCGCTTCCCGGCGTTCCGGATGGAGGGCGCCTTCGATGTTGGAGCCCAAAAATCCCGGGATCATGATGGCCCGGCCCATGCACACCAGTTTGGTGTAGGGGGCGCCCAGGGCGATGGCCTTGAAGATATGGTCTTCCAGGGCGAAGCCGCCGGCAAAGGACATGTCCACAACCCTTTCGCCCTTGGCCGCCAATATGGAGGCGTATTCATAGGCTTTGGAGTGGAGGTTGATGGAGGGCACGCCCCAGGACTGCATCATGTTCCAGGGGCTCATGCCGGTGCCGCCGCCGGAGCCGTCGATGGTCAAGAGGTCCAGTTTGGCGACCGTGGCGAACTTGATGGCCATGGCCAGTTCTTCCATGCCGTAGGAGCCGGTCTTCAGGGTGATGCGTTTGAAGCCGATGCTGCGCAGATAATCCACGCTGGCCATGAAGTCTTCCTGCACCTTGTCCACGGAGCTCAGGTTGGTTCCGCCCAAACGGCTGTGGCGGGCGAAGGATTTGATGGCGCCTTCCTTGAAAGCGGTCTGGACTTCGGGCCTGGTGGGGTCGGGGTCCACAACGTATCCGCGTTCTTTCAGGAACAGGGCGTAGTCCAGGCTGGTCACCTGAATTTCTCCGCCGATGTCTTTGGCGCCTTGGCCCCACTTAAGTTCGATGATGCATTTATCGCCGTACTTATCAACCACGAATTCGGCCACGCCGTTGCGGGTGTCTTCCACGTTAAGCTGAACTATAATTGCGCCGTATCCATCATAGTAGCGCAAATATCCGTTAATGCGCCTTTCCAGTTCGGGCGCGCTTTTGATTTTGCCTTTCTTTTCCCCGCCGGGCTGAATCTGGGACTGCCTGTCCACGCCCACCACGTTTTCGCCGATTACCACAGGGATGCCGCACAGGGCGCCGCCGATGGAAAAGGAATCCCAGTATTTTGCGGCGATGAACGTGGAGCCCAATGCGCCGGTCATCATGGGGATGCGGGCTTTGGTCTTGATTTCCTGTCCGAATTCCGTTTCCAGGCTGACGTTGGGGAAGATGCAGTCGTCAGGGTCGTTGGAAAGCCCCTGGCTTAAGCCGTGAGCGCCGTAAGCATAGCCCTGAATGCGCAGGGAGTTGTACGAAACCCCTACATGGGTGGTGTTGTTGGCGCCGGCGGTGACCAGTCCAAAATCCCGGGGATACAACAGTTTACGGCCAACCAGGCCGGACATCCAGGTTTCGCACTTGCCCTGGCAGTCGGCCCGGCACAGGGTGCACAAGCTGGATTCCGTGGGATTGCCGCGGTTGGTGGTGCCGATGGCGTCGTTGCTTTTTGAAAAACGCATGTTCTTCTCTCCCTCTTCTATGAAGACCTCATCAATAACTCGGCTTTTTTGGCCGCCCTCCCTTGGACGAGCACCTTCAAAATGCCAAAAAAAAGACGTCTCACCTATTACAGGCGGACGTCTTTGTCCCTTGTAATCACGGGTTTGGCGTGCACCCCGTTGTGCCGCCCGCCCGGAATTTAGCTATACTTAATTATTTGTTTGGTTTTTGTCAATAACTTTTTTCGGCCCAAAGCCCCAAGATTGACTTTTTCCCTTTTTAAGGATATTCTCCAAACCATGGAAAAAGCAGCCCCCAAAGAATACGACGCCTATATAAAAGGTCTCATGGATATCAGCCGAGCCATCACCTCGGAGTTGTTTTTGGAAGACATCCTTAAACTCATTGTCCTGGTGACCGCCAAGGTCACGGGCGTTGACATCTGCTCCCTGTGGCTGGTGGAGGAAGGCAAGAATCCTAATAAAAAGGTCATCCGGCTGGCCGCCACCCAGGCCATGGACCCGGATTACGTCATCGACCGGACCTTGTGCATGGGCGAGGGCGTGGTGGGGCACGTGGCCCAGTCCAACACCGCCCTGATTGTGAAAAACGTCCTGGAGGATCCCCGCTTCAAGGAAAAGGACATGGCCAGAAAGCTGGAACTGGTCTCCATGGCCAGCGTGCCCATGACCATCGGCGGGGAAGAGGTCATCGGCGTTCTGAACTGCTTCACCTGCAACACCCACGATTTTCCCGAGACCGAAATCAACCTCATCCGCACGGTGGCCAACCAGGCCTCCCTGGCCATCCACAACGCAAGGCTCATGGTCCGCACCAAGGTCATCGAGCAGGAGCTCGCCACCCGCAAAGTCATTGAAAGAGCCAAGGAAATCGTCATGGCCCGCAAAGGGCTAACCGGGGACAAGGCTTTTCGGTGGATTCAAAAAAAATCCATGGACAACCGCAAGACCATGAAGGAAATCGCCGAAGCCATCATTCTTTCGGAAGATATGTAAATAGAATTGTTGAGGCGGGAGGCGCCTATTTTGGCCAGCATCAGTGAAAAGGCGCCGGCTCAGGCGGGAAGCCGAGTCAGGCCAGTTCCTCTTTCTTTTTAGCAAAGCGGGATACCGTCGTAATAGTCCCATCCTCTTGGTGAAAGAACGGCATTTTAAAGCCTAAACAAAAACCCCTCACGAACTTAACCTAAAATTAATCCTTTCATGCTGAATTTGTAACAAATCCACTCTATATTGCGCTCGCCTGTCATGGGCGCGACTATGAACCTTAACCGGAGTGGAATATGAGCCG
This sequence comes from Desulfatibacillum alkenivorans DSM 16219, assembly GCF_900142135.1. Lineage (GTDB taxonomy): Bacteria > Desulfobacterota > Desulfobacteria > Desulfobacterales > Desulfatibacillaceae > Desulfatibacillum > Desulfatibacillum alkenivorans. The sequence continues at coordinate 11,559 of NZ_FQZU01000032.1, forward strand.
TTCCATGCCTGCTCTGCCTGCCGAAGCGATTTCGCCCGCCTTTGATCATTCCAATTCATTCATCGCCAAAGACAGGGGGGCGTACTGCAAGCTGTTGGGCGCCGATCCCCGGCATCCCGAGTCCTTCATCCAAAATCTGCCTTTCGCCCCGGGCGACGCCACCGCCGGCACGGAAAACGAACTGCAGTCCGCCGTCAAAGGGGCGCCGGAGGACGTGGACCTGCCTTCCATTATTGCGGCTTCCAATTATTTGAAGAACATCCGCAAGCGGAGCCTTTCGGGAGAGGCGCCGGCCCAGCTCGTGACGGATTTGGAGCAGTTCCTGGCCGACAATCCCGGCAAGATCTGGGAGAACAGCTGGGTGCGTTTTCCCAAAGGCGCGTTGAACGAGACAGCCATGCGGGTTCTCAATCATGACCTGCTGGAGGACAAACGTGCGCCCCAGGGGCCTATGCGCGGAGACGCCCGCAAGTTTTCGTTCAAGCGGGAGGGCCGGGAGTTCTTTCGCCTGCCCATCAGTTATATATTGAAGATTTCCCTGGCCCAGGCTTTGGGGGAGATGCCGCCCAGCCTGAATCTGGTGCGGGAATTGGGGCATCGGATGATGTCGCATTTTTCCAACGACAACACCTCGCCCGAAACCTTTTCGTTTTACACGGTCAAGCTGCGCAGGAAGAATCGCATGGGCCGGGGAATCGCAGGCGAGACCGCGCTGCGTTTTCTGGTCTGCCAGGCTTTGATCCAATACGCCAACCGGTCTTTTGGGCTGCTTTCCCAGGGCCAGGAAGCCGTGTTGTACATGGCGCCCAACCCGCCCACGCGGCAAAAGGCCTTGAACGACCTCATCTCCGACGCGTTTTACCGGGATCTTTTCATGAGTCCGTGCCTTTCGGGCTGGGATCGGGGCGAGGACAAGCACAAGTACATGGCCTTGTGCCATCAGGTGCTATCCCGCAGCCAGTTGAACGCCGTGGCCAAGCTCCGGGAGGCCCACATCATCAACAACAACCTGGTGGTGCTGCCCAACACCTCCAATGTGAGCCTGGCCAATAACGGAACGCACCTGAGCCTGGGCAGCCTCAAGCTGGGCAGGCTGTTGACGGACCCGAATTCGGGCTTCGGCGCCCATGACGAAAAATACCTGGGCGATCTGGTCATAAAATTCTGCGAGCACTTTCTCCCCTTGTTTGTGGGGACCTACAGCGCCGCGCCCTATCGCCTGGACTTTACGGATTTTCATCCGGAAAAGGCTTTGGGATACCTCCCCCACGAGTTGGACTTCACCCATTTGCGCATGATCTGGCGGCGGTGGAAGAAAAAGGCCAAGCTGAAAATCCTGGGCCAGCCCTGCACCCCTTTCGGCCCCTTGTGGCTGGATCGGCCTTTGAGAAAGGTGTTCGGCCTGTGCGGGGATTTTGTCCCGGACTTCCGGTTGATCGACTATCTGGTCACTCTGAAAAGCACGGAGGAAAGCCACGCCCTGGACGGAACCCTGGGCAATGATTTGCGTTTGAAGCGGGATTTGGACGCCCTGGGGGTCTTCGACGAAAGCATGAGCCTTTACCTTTTATACAAGCAAAGGCAGTTTGCGTTCATGGGTTTTTCCGGGTTTGAAGGCCGTCATTACAGTTTGTTCGAAAGCCTGTCAACGGACATGGTGCACGCGGCCAATCTGCAAACCCTGATTACGGCCTACGCCTTCAAGTGCATATTGAACGGCAAGATTTCCCACGAAGACCTGCCCAGCGACCCCTTTACCGAAAGCGAACGCAGGCAGGTGTTTTTCGGGGCGGCCATTGGGATTCCCACCTTTTTTGTGAACAAAAAAACCAAGAACCGCTTTATGCTCCGGGTGCTGCGGGACGCCAAAAAAATGCGCTTCAGCCGCCGCTATCCCGGATACTTGCGGGTTTACAACCTGGAGTACAGGATTGCCCTGATCAACATGATCCGGGCGGAGGCCCAGGACCTGATCGAACTCATGGGCATGGAGGAAACCGTCCAGGACCTGGAGGAGCGGGTGCGTTTTCCTGAAAAGTTTTCCGCTGCGGGCAAGCTGACCGAGTCCATCCTGGAAAAGGCAAACGCCAAAAAGCCCATGGAGCTTTCCGGCCGGGAGTTCGCCCAGGCCGCGGAGTATTATTACCGGAACGATTTGCGCATGAAGCATATGTGCGAGGCCTGCGACTTTCTTTCCGAAGAATTGGAGCGCCTGGACGGCAAGGCCCTGTTGGGGCGGGGCCGCTACCGGGAGATGCTGAACGCCGTCCTGGAAGGGGAAGGGGCCTTGCAGTTTTTGTCCCGGGTGAAGCTGGACATCCTGCGGGGCGATGCGCCTGCCAGCGTTTTGGAGCGCTTTTTGGCTTTATGCATTATAGCGGTGGGCGCGCAACTGCCCGAATACGAGAGAATATTAGATGAACCTGATGAAAAAAGCCTGGAGCGGGTCTTTCCCGCACCAATACATTCAGCGTAGAACCGGTGGAATCGTGGACGAAGCCCTGGTGGGCGACCTGGCGGTGCTTGGGCTTTACAGCACGGCCCGGGAAAAGGCGGGCTGGCTTTTCAACGCACTCACCAGCGCCCGGGCGTCTCGGGTTTTGGGATTTTGCAATTACGACCTGCCCATTTTAAATCCGGGCCGCAACGTGCGCGTTCTGGCCGAAAAAATGGGCGCCGACCTGGACGAGTGCGTGGATCCTCCCGAGTACTTCACCAGCGCCCGCCGGTTTTTCGAGCGCAAAATCAAATACTGGCAGACCCGGCCCATGCCGGAAGATCCCCGGGCCGTCGTCTCTCCCGCGGACGCCCGGGTGATTGTGGGCTCCCTGGAGGAGCACTCCAGCCTGTATCTCAAGGAATCCCTGTTCGGGTTTGAGGACTTGCTGGGATTGGACAAGCCGGGGTGGCTCAGGGCCTTTAAGGGCGGGGATTACGCGGTGTTTCGCCTGACCCCGGACAAATACCATTACAACCATTCCCCCGTGGCCGGCCAGGTTGTGGATATCTACGAAATTCACGGCGCCTATCATTCCTGCAACCCCGGCGCGGTGATTATGGAGGCCACGCCGTATTCCAAGAACAAGCGGGCGGTGACGATCATCGACACGGACGTTCCCGGCGGAACCCAGATCGGCCTGGCCGCCATGATCGAGGTGGCGGCCATGATGATCGGCGACATTGTTCAGTGCTACAGCGGCAGGGAGTATGACTCCCCCCAGGAGGTCGAACAGGGATTATTTTTGGAAAAAGGACAACCCAAAAGCCTGTACCGGCCGGGAAGCTCCACGGACGTTGTTTTGTTTCAAAAGGGCCGCATGCAGTTCAGCGGGGACTTGCTGCAAAACACTTTGAGGACGGACGTGCAAAGCCGGTTTTCCCAGGGCTTTGGAAGAGCCATGGTGGAGACCGAGGTTTTGGTTCGCGAGCAGATTGGCTGCGCACTCTCCTGATAGAAAAAATATTACATTGAATTGGAAAGGATGTATATCATGGCGCAATACGCCGATTACATTTTCGTGGCCTGCCTGGCGGCCGTGCTGGGCGCGGTCCTGGCCTGGGGATTCAAAACCCTGCCTGACGCTTCCTGGCAGTTCGTGGCCTCGGCGCCCAAAAAGCGCAGCGCCGACGGCAAAAGCTGGGAGGCCGTGAACTTTACTTATTACGGCTTGATCATCGCCTGCTCAAGCGCTTTCAGCGTGACCCTGGCCGTATTCCTGCTTGGGGCGGCTTCCGTGCCGGTCTGGTCCTCGTTGGCCGTCACCCTGGCTTTGATGATGATTTGCATTCCCTCGTCCAAAATTCTGGCCCGGATTGTGGAAAAGAAAAAGCATACCTTCACCGTGGGCGGGGCGTTGTTTATCGGCGTGCTGACCATGCCCTGGATCGTCTGGGGATTGAAGGCGGCAGCGGGAGAGGGCGCCGGCATTCAGGTCCTGCCCGTATGCGCGGCCATGGCCGTCGCCTACGGATTCGGCGAGGGCCTGGGCAGGCTGGCCTGCATCAGCTTCGGCTGCTGCTACGGCAAGCCGTTTTCCCAGGTGCATCCCGTGCTGCAAAAGCTCCTGAACGGAAAGGGCTTTGTGTTCTCGGGCGAAACCAAGAAAATTTCCTACGCCTCGGGCCTGGAAGGGCGGAAGGTCTTCCCGATTCAAGCCCTGACAGCCGCCATATACTGCGCCAGCGCCCTGCTGAGCACCCTGCTTTTCCTGCGGGGGCATTTTGGGCTGGCCTTGCTGCAGGTGTTGATGGTCACCCAGGTGTGGCGGTTTTTTTCCGAAATGCTCCGGGACGACTACCGGGGAGAGGGGAAAATATCCGCCTATCAGATCATGATGATTATCGCCATATTGTATACGGCCTTGCTGCCCTTGGTCTTTCCCATGGGCGAGGCCCTGAAGCCCGCCCTGGCCCTGGGCTGGAAGGCTGTCTGGTCTCCCATTGTGATATTAGCCGTCCAGGCCTTGTGGGCGGCTTTATTCGTCTATTACGGTAAAAGCACGGTGACCGGCGGCGCCATTTCCTTTCATGTGATGAAGGATCATATATAGCGAAGATTGATAGTCCGATGAATGAATTGGGGCGTCCTGGAATATTGCCGGGACGCCTTTTTGCGTTTTATTCCGAGGCGCCTTTAAACAAATAATCATATTCCAGGGCAAGCCAAAAATGACGCTGGGTCCCGGCTTGCGGACGATCCTGAAAAGCGGATCGCCCTTGCCGGGATGACGGCCTCTTGCGCCTGTCGAAAGTCCCGAGGGCGCTTGCCGCTCTGCCGCCAGGGGCAGGGCGGCATCCAAAACCTTTTGCTTTTTATAGCTCCCGCTCTCCGTCATCCCCGTGGAGGGAGGCGGCGGGATGATTGCTTTTTTCAATCATCCGGACGCACTCCCGGAAACGGGGACCCAGTGTCCTTGTGGAAAGGAGGCTGGGTATGGATAAAAAGTCATGAAAGTGAATGAGCAGATTACTCGAATGACCGCAACTTGGTATTACTCCTCCAGGATAAAGCCGTCTTTCCCGGCTTTTTGAATGCTCCATCGGCGCGCCGTCAGGGCGTCCAAAAAGCGCTTGTCGTGGCTGACCAGAACCAGGGCGCAGGGGCAGCCGGCCAGGGCCTGCTCCAGGCACTCGATGGAAGGCAGGTCCATGTGATTGGTGGGTTCGTCCATGACAATCACGTGGGGCTCCCTGGCCATGCCCAGGGCCAGGCACAGCTTGCGGATTTCCCCCGGGCTGGGGGTTGCGCTTTCCAACAGCCTGTGAGGCCGGGATCCCAGGCAACTGACAATGGTCATGAGGCGGCCTTTTTCCTCGTTGGGCAGGCTTTGCACCTTCGCCAGGATTTCGCGGGATCGGGCTTCGGAAAGCTCCTGGGGCACATAGGTCAAATGATCCGGCGAGACGGTGAAGTTTTCCGCCATTTTGCGAATCAAGGTGCTTTTTCCCACGCCATTGGGGCCTGTCAGGCCGATCCTGTCATTAGGCGAAATGCTCAAGGCCGGATGCCTGAGCATCTTGCCGCCTCCCAGATCCAAAACCCCTTCAGGAAGGTCCAGGACCCGGTCCTTTAAGGATTTGGCGCCGGGCAGCCAGATTCCCAGGGAATATTCCTTGGCCGTGCGGGTTTTGTCCAGGTCTTCCGCAGCCCGGTCCACGCGGCCTTCCAATTGACTGAACCGCTTTCCCGCCGCGCCGTCCCTGCCTGTCAGCCTGGCGGCGTCGATTTTTGACTTGGCGTCGTGATCCTTGCTGGAAATTCCGCTTTTGGATTTTTTCCCGTCCGCCTGTTTGGCCTTGTCTTTGCGTTTTCCCGCCTCCCGCTTCAGCTTTTTCAGCGCCTGCTTCTTTATGCGCCTTTGCTTTTCCAAGGATTTGCTTTCCTCTTCCGCCGTCCGCCTGCCTTTGCTGTAACCGCCTTTGCGGAGAGTCGCGTGGGGCGGGTCCACAAACAAACAGGATTGGCACAGGGAATCCAGCAAGTCCCTGTCGTGGCTGACCAGAATGCCGATTCCGTCAAACCCCTCCAAGGCTTCGCAAACCATGGCTTTGGCCCGGGCGTCCAAATGGTTGGTGGGCTCGTCAATGGCCAGTAAGTCCGGCTCTCGCCATAAAGCCAGGCCGATTTGCGCCCGTTTGCGTTCTCCGTGGGACAGCGTGCTCCAGCGGTAAATCCAGTCGTCTTCAACGCCCAGCTTTCCTTTTAAGATGCTGGCTTCCCTGGAATACGATTCGCAGAAATCCGAAAACCCTTCCGGCATGTGGTCCGTCCTTTGGGGGCAATACACGCAGCGATCCGGCCTGATAATGCCTCCCTGGACGGCAGCCAAAAGGCCCACGGCCAGCTTGAGCAGGGTGCTTTTACCCGCGCCGTTGCTGCCCGCTACGCCGAACCAGCCTTTGCCCAATTGGAAGTTAAGCCCCTGAAACAACACCTCGGGGGAAGAGGGGTAATGATACGAAACATTTTGAAATTGTATGAAATCCAGCGCCATATATCCTCCGGCCGCCTTTGGCGGCGTTTTTCCAATAAAAAAAGCCACGGGGCGAAAACCCCATGGCTTTGCAGTCAAACAAAAAAAAGCCACGGGACCTTGCGTAAACCGGAACAAGCGCGTCTCCCGCAGCATGATGCCGCACGGACGAATCCGCACGCCTGCCTGGCGGTCAGGCGTGAGGATGTTGAAAAGGCCTTAGGGCCTTGTCATGCTCAATTCCGGTTTATGCGTTTTTCAACCCGCGACTCCTGATTGGTTTGATGATTCGTTCTTAGGCGAACCCTTGGTAATACTATTAGGCGCGCCGTGTCAACCCCTTATGCGGCATGCTTCGGCGCGCTGACACACTGTTATAAATGGGCTGGACATTTTCGAGGAACGGGTGATAATAATGTCCATTATCCCCTTTTAACGTGCACCCTTTTGTACCTTTTACAAATCCTTGGAGAAGAAAATGAGCATGAAATCCCCTGCTGAATTATTCGATCTGTCCGGAAAAACCGCTGTAATCACCGGAGCCTCCTCCGGGCTTGGCGTGGCTTTCGCCCAGGGCCTGGCCGCCGCCGGCGCCAACGTGGTTTTGGCGGCTCGCAGAACCGGCCGTTTAAAGGATCTGGCCGCGGAATTGGAAAAAACCGGCGTGGGCGCCGAACCCGTCACCTGCGACGTCACCGTGGAAAAAGACGTTGACAATCTGGTAAAGGCGGCCCTGGACCGCTTCGGCCGTCTGGACATTTTGGTGAACAACGCGGGCGTGGCCATCCCCCACGCCGCGGAAACCGAGCCTTACGAGAGCTTTAAGATGGTCATGGACATCAACGTGAACGCCCAGTTTCTTTGCTCCCAGAGGTGCGGCAGAATCATGCTGGAAGCCCGCAGCGGAAGCATTATCAATATAGCTTCCATGCTGGGGCTGGTGGGCCTTGGGTCCATCCCCCAGGCGTCCTACAACGCCTCCAAGGCCGCCATGATCAACATGACCCGGGAGCTGGCCGCTCAATGGTCCAAACGGGGCGTGCGCGTGAACGCCATCGCGCCGGGCTGGTTCCCCAGCGAGATGACCACCGACATGTTCGGCGATGAAAGGTCCGAGGCCTTCATGGAAAAACGCTCCCTGCTCAGGCGGGGAGGCCGCACCGAGGAATTGATCGGCGCCTTGCTGCTGCTGGCCTCCGAGGCGGGCAGCTTCATCACTGGCCAGACCATTGTGGTGGACGGCGGGTGGACCGCCATCTAAGCATTCATTATCAATTCCCATAAAAACACAGAGAGCCGTATCGCTTGTGCGATATGGCTCTCGTATTTGATGCGCGGCAAGGCCTGGGACGGCCCGCCGTAATTATTGAACGTGCTGCAGGACGAACAGGGCGTCGCGCATATCGGCGGCGCCGTCGTTGTTGGCGTCGCCGGACAGGTTGACGCCCGAGGCCGGGTCATAGCCGGAGACAACCTGCACGGCCAGGATGGCGTCTTCCAAGGTCACCAGGGAGTCTCCGTTCAGATCTCCGGGGATTTCCTCCACGGTTACCTCGGCGGTATCCGGGTCTCTTTCCGTCTCCAGATCATCCGAGACCGTTATCGTGAACGTTCCCAGCTCTCCCAGGGAAGTCGCCCGGCACTGGCTTCCCAACTCGGACAGGCTGGCCAGGGTTTCGTCGGAAAGGGACCAGGAATAGAATCCGCTGCCGCCTTCCGCTTTCAGGTCCAGATATCCGTTTTTCTGCATTACATACGGCCCTGGCGGATAAATGCCGAAGAGGTTGGAAACCACGTTGAGGCCCACGGAATTGGATTCCAGGCCCGTAAACACCGCATCCTCGGCCTTGAGATTCGCCGTCCCGGCGGTCAGGCCGGAGACCCTTCCCTGGGCGTTTACCGCGGCTACGGCGCCGTCATCCGAAGAGAAGGTATAAGCGCCGGACCCGCCCGAGACCGTCAGATCCATGGACTGCTCCACCGCCAAGTCCGCGGACGGGGCGGTGAGGACGATGGGCGCCACGTCCTTGACCAGGGGATTCATGCCTCTGGCGATTTCCTCACCGTCCGGGGCCAGGTCGCCGTCCGTATCTTTCAGCGTGGGGTTGGTCCCCAGCACGGCTTCCTCGGCGTTGGAAAGGCCGTCGTTATCCGGGTCGTCGGTTCCGGCCTGGGCCAGGGAGTTGAAATACAAGCGTTCCCAGGCGTCGTTCAAACCGTCCTGATCGTCCAGAATGACGGGGCCGAAAGGCTCCACCAGCTTGCGTTCCGCGCCGGCGCCCGTAACCGGGGTGACCGCGTAATAAACGGGCTCGCCGAATTGGGCCTGAGAGTCCACAAAGGTTGTTGCCTGCTGGATGGCCAGGGGCGTCATGCCGTCCACGGTGAAAAAGGGCTGAGGCGCGGAATAGACCTTGAAACTGGCGGCAAGTCCGTCAGAGTACGACGACCAATCCAGAGCCGCTGAGGGAACTCCGCCCGTGGATGTATTGGAAACCTGGATTACCACGGGAGCGGGAGCGCTTTGGCCTCCGGTCTCCCGAAAATCCATGGGCATGGCCGGCATGCCGCCGTTAACCGAGGTGATGACCGAAACGGACCGGGCGCCCAGATTCACGGCATAAGCGCCCACATGGTTTGAACTTTCCACACCCCAGGCGGGCGTGACAATGCCCGACTCGTCCGCGGTCCAGAACAGGCGTATGGTTCCCATGTTAGGCTGGGAGCAGGCCATGACAAGCTCCTGGTTTCCGGTGGTCAGGCTGGCCAGGGATAGGCCGTTGTCCGTAAAAAAGGCCAAAAAGTTCCCGGACGGAGACAGGGCCGGAGACGCATGGGAGTCCACGCCGCAGATTTTTTCCACAAAGGCCATGTTTGGCGTCAGGCTGACAATAGCTTTCTGATTATTCGTATCCGAGGATTTGGCGAAGGCGTAAATCACGCTACCGTCCGGCGACCAGCAGGGGGCGTCTCCGCCTACATAGACTTCTTCCTCCTGGGTTGCAAAAGTGAACACCCGCACTTGTGTGGGATCGGAAAAGCTGATGTTAAGCGCGTAGGCGATTTTGGCGCCGTCCGGCGAAAGCTCCAGGGAGGTCACGTCGCCGTCAAGCACGGTAACCAATACCTGGGGATCGTCGCCCGCCAGGGAGTTGCTGATGATTTCCTGGCCCACGAGGCCGTCGCGATTCCGGGCGTAGATAATCCGGGCGCCGTTAGAGGTGAAGTCCGGGGTAAAGCGGGAAGGAAAAGAGTTATCCACTGTGGTCAATGCCTGGGTCTGGCGGTTCCAAACCTGCAGGTTGCCGGACATGAAATACAAGCAGGAGCCGTCCGGGCTGCTCACCACGTCCTGGGCGGAGGAACTCAACTGCACGCTGTTTCCATCGGGCATCGTTATTTCATATATTCCCCCCATCATGGCGTCGGCGTAATCCAGGGTTCCGCTCACGTTCAAAGGCGTCACGGCCATGGTGGTGAAGGTGATGACGCTGTTTGCGGAAAGGCCGTTTCCCGCCGTATCGGTCAGATCGCCGTCCATCTCCACGGTGTAAGTGGTGGAGGCGGTGAGGGCGCTGCTGGGGGTGATTGTGAGCACGCCCGCATTATCGGCATAGGCGGAAAAGGGAACGGAAGCGGCCCCTTGCAGCAGGGTCACGCCAGCCTGGGCCGTATCATCATCCACAGCCTCGTTAAACAGGAGTTTGACGGCGCCTCCCGGAGGAAGCGCCTTGGAGCCCGACTCCGGGATGGAGCCCGTAAAAATCGGGCCGTCCACGTCTTCCGTGGAGAATCCCCAGTATACGGGAACGCCCAAGGCCGCGCCGGTCGCGTCCAAAACCTGGCCGGCAATGTGAACCCGGTAATTGGCCGCTGAGACAAGCTGGCCCGGGTTCAGGGTCAGGACGTCCGCGTCGGAATCGTAGGATATGGTCACGGGATCGCGGGCCATGAAATTGCCGTCAGCATCCACGCGAGTCAGGGCGATCCACTCGTTGGTCAGGGCGGCCGGGTCCATGGGACCGGAAAAGCTGACCGTGATGTCCGCAGTGGTAGAGACGTCGACGGCGCCCTCGGCGGGAGTTTTGTCCGTGACGGTCACGGCGCTGGTTCCCGCGCCCAATGCAACGATCCGGGGCGTATCGTCATAGCTCACCAGATAATCGCCGAAAAGTTGAAAATGGCCCGACGTCGAACCAAGATCCACGGGATAGGTCCTATGGGTCAGCAGATCGTAGGCCGTGGGAATCATGTCCGCCGATTGTTGCGCCGCAGACATGTTGTAGGGCGGCGCATTAATTCTTTCCTGGAAGTAGACCAGGCTTTCCGAAATCTGGAAAGGCCAGACCTGGGGCTGCATGCTGACCGTGAAGGTCGCGCCGGCGTCCAGATGATACACCAGCAGTTTGCTGGAGTCGCAGGTATTTTCCCAAAACATGCCGTTAATGGTTCCATGCATGGTGTACACCAGGGCAACGGCCCTTCCGTAAACCACGGCCGCCTTGTCGACGCGCACCGGGTTGTCCGGATCCCTGGATACCAGATCCGTCAGGGCAAGGGTGCGCACATCCAGGGAATGGAGGCTTTCGCCTTTGGGAACCCTGTAATCCGGGCCGTCTTCCCCATCCGTATCCGTGGTTACATAGTCGCCGCCATCGCTGATTTCAAAAACCGCGTGATTTCCGTCAAATCCGCTGAGGACGGGATCCTGCCAGTCTTCCAGGCCGGTTAGGGTGTGCAGGTCCACGGGCTGGGGGGATCCGGCTTCCCAAAGGCGAATGACCGGGTCGGCGCCGGAAAAATCAATCCAAACGACCGTATTGCCGTGGATAAATCCGCTGGTCACGCTGGCCGAGCCGGTGGGGACGGGCGTTGTGGTTCCGTCCTCCGTATTGTACAGGAACAGGGAGAAGGTTTTGTCCGCCGGGTCCATGCCGGGGGCTTCGCCGCCCGTGTTTTCGGGATAAAGCACCCACGGCTCGGAGATATCGAGGAAGGAGCAATAGGTGGTGGGGTCGGCGTTCACGCCGCCTTCCGTGATGTAGTAATAGCCGGCGTCGAAAAGCAGAGAATCTTCGCCCGTAAGCAGGTTGAAAAGATAAATCTTGCCTCCGGAGATGTAATAATAGTGCATGCCCATGACCTTATACCGCATGCCAACGGCAACATACTCGCTGCTGCTGATGGTGCGGGGCAGGGCGGGGGCGGCGTATTCCTGGGCGATATCCATGGCCGCGTCCTCCACCGGAGCGCCTATGGTAAACGAAAGGCTGCGCGATCCGCCTTGATCCGCCTTCACCAGCAGGTCGTAGCGGCCGCGGGCCGAAACCTGGGCGCCGTCAATGATCGACTGGGGCGCTTCTCCGTTGCGCCATAAAGCCGCCTGATATGGGCCTGCAGAGACTTGAATGCCGATGGTCACGGGATCGGTGTATGCTGCGCCGTCCTCCACGCCTGTGATTTCAATGGTTGGAGGCAAGGTTCCGGCTGCAAATGACTCGGTGGTGAAAGACCAGGATTTTTCCACCAGGGGATTGCCGGCCTGGTCTGTGCAGCCTTCGCCGAAGGTTACGGTGTAGACTGTTCCCGGCAGCAGAGAGCCGGGGTACATGTAAAAGGTTTTCGTCGCCTCGTCATACCGGCCCGTAAATGGCTTGGAAACGCCGTTGGCCTGGATGATCGCATTGGGGGAAACCAGGGTGGATGCGTCCATGGCTTCGTTGAACACGGCGCGAATGGTCTGGTAGACGGACACGCCTTCGCTGTTCAGGCCCGGCGTGTGATGCACCAGGCTGGGGCGGATGTCGTCGCCCGAGGTTTCGGGCCAGTACAACTGAAGCTGTTGCCTGGCCCAGGCGGCCCAGCCTGCAAAGCCTTCCCGGACATTGGCCATGTACAGGTCATTATAAAGGCCCGCCTGGTCTATCAGGTCCTGAAGCGTTTCCTCGTTTTCGGGCATGACGCAATAGGGGTTTCGTTGCTGCATCCAGCCGTTCAGCGAGGAGGGATTGGCGAATATTTGCTGGAACAATGCCTTGGCGTCCGAGCGAATATCCATGACCCGCTCCATGTCGCTCAGGTTGTAAAAAGCGGCGACGTATTCCAGCTCCTTGAGGAAATCCAGGTATCCCTGCTCCGAAGGGAACGCCGGCAAAGAGGTGTAATCGCTGACTATAAATTGAACCATAGTCCGCAGGGTTGCGTCGTTTTTCATGCGGTTCAAAAGTTCGTCAGCCGCAGCCAGGTCCTGATTGAAATCGCTCTGGCCCTGGAGGTAGTCGTCGGCCGACTCGACGGCCCGTTGGGCCATGGTTGCGCCGAAGTCGTAATCCAGGTCCGCCATGTACACGTCGAAATGGGTTGCATCCCATGTTTGCTGGGCGCCGCCCCATTCGTCATCGCCCGAGGTGCAGAGGTGCATCCAGTTGGCGTCGGCATGATCGGCCAGGGCTTGCACGGCTGCGTCCCAGGCCGTCTTTTTATCCTCGATATCGGTCAACAGGCCGTGCTTGCCTTCCATGAAGGCTGCGTAGTTGGCCGCCTGGGTTTCCAGGGCTTCCACGTTGTCCCAGACCATGTCCATCAGGTCCTGGGTCAGGGGGCTCAGGGCGAAATGGGCTACGGGGCTGCCGGAGCCGGAATAAATGCGTTCGGAATTGGTTTCCAGGCCCGCCTCGGCCATAACCTGGTACGCCTTGGCCAGCTTTTCCAGGCTTTCCGGATAGGTTCTGAACGTATAGTCGTTGATGTCCGGCGTTTGAGACGGCATTTCATAGGAATAAACGGATTCGGAAAGCGGAAAGGCCGGGTCGTATTCCCTGGTCAGATAATAGGGGCTTGGGCCGGAAAAACCGGGCAGATTGGTCTGCACGATCCCCAGGGCCTGCTCGTCAAACACATCCAGGTCCTCGCTGGGGAATCCGGATTTGTCCCAATAGGACTCGGCCGAGGCGTTGATCTGCGCTTCCAGACCGTCCAACACGGCCTGCAGGGCGTCGTGGTCGGCGACCGCCTGCGCCCTGGCCGCATTGTAGCCGTCCAGCATGGTCTGGGCGTAATTGGACAGCCAGGTCCAGTTGGCGGAGACGTCGTTAAGATAAACGTTCTTGTTTTCCTGGGGCTCGCCGGAATCGTTGATGTTGTTCACCACCTGATTTTTTTCCGCCAAAGCCTCGGCCATGATTCCGTTGTAGATTTTGTTGAACTCGCTCCAGCAAAATTCCTCGGCGGCGAAATCGGCGGAAAGGGCGTCCAGCGCATTTTGATAAGGCGCCGCGTCGAAAATGTAATCGGTGTTGCTGAAATCCAGGGGCCAGATCGGGTCGGAGGCCGCCCTGTGGGAGTAGTGGGCGATATTTTTCAGGTGAAGGTTGAATTGTTCTATCTCGGATCTGAATACGATGAATCTGCTTTTGGCGTCTTTCATCAATGCGAGGTTTTTTTTCGCCTTTTTAATGAGCAGTTCCACCTCGGATTTGAACAAATCCGTGTTCAAGGATTGCAGATTGGCGTTTTCCACCGCCGTGTAATCCTCAATGAACTGGTTCATGCCTTCCCAGGCGTCCTTGATAAGTCCCGGCGCATCCACAGACATCGCGTCTTTGATTACCGAACCCACGTTTTGAAAGGTGTTTTTTACGCCTTTTAAAACCGCAAAGGATTTATCCTGAAAGTCCAATGTACGCATGGCGGGGATTCCCTTGAGGCCGTCCTCGGCGTTTTGGAGGGAGTCCGCGGCCGTTTGGATCAAGTCGTCCCAATACTCCGAGGTGAACTGGACGCCTAAATCAATGTTTATTTGAGGAGGCGTGTAAGAAGGGTCTTCCCGCCGCACCTCCTGCACTTTATCGTAAAAGGCCGTTTGGAGATTATTCTCGATGTAATCATTCAACTCTTCGAGTTTGTCAAAGGCCTGCTCCAGATTTTTAGCATGGGTAAGGCTTTTGATTTCTTCGGCGCGGGCGTCTATCTCCGTGCAAACCGCATTGATTTGGGTGCGCGCTGAAGCGGCATCTGCCAGGGAATTTTGAGGGGAAACCAAGAGAAATGACGAGACAATCGCCGCCACAGCCAGAAACAAACGGATCCGCATGGTTCAGTCGCCTTAAAACAAAAAATTGTAGGAAAATGTCGAAAGCATAGTAGAGGGTGCGAGAGGAATGTGTACATCAGAATGCCAACAAATACAACTCTACCAGGTTTTGGTTTGATATGTCAGCGGACGAAACTTCGGGAGGAAAAAATAGTGATTCTATGGACTCAGATTACGGAAAGAAGGCCGTGGATTATTGAAAAAAATATGAATTTTTCAGCTCTTGAATAAACATTTTCAATGAAAAAATTTTACGTTCCGGCTTGATTATTTTTCCTGATCCAAAATGCTGCGGAGCATCTCCGCCAAGTCCTTTCGTAAAACCGGCTTTAGCAGATATCCTTCAATTCCAATGGCTTTTGCCACTTTTTCGTCGATTTTCTCGTTGAAGCCCGTGCAGATGACCGCAGGTATGTCAGGGCGTATGGCCGAAATCTCCTTTATAAGCAAGTCTCCGGTCATATGCGGCATGGTCATGTCCGTCATGACCAGATCGATTTCCGAGGAATTATGGCGAAAATGGTCCAAAGCATCCAGGCTGTTCGTAAAGCAGCATACTTCATAGCCCAGGCGATTCAACATTTTTCCCACGGTGTTGACCACAGGCTCTTCGTCATCGACCAGCATAATCCTCTCGTTGCCGGAAGGTATGCGCTCGCCGGGAGCAGCCAGGGCCTGTTCCTCCGACTTTTTCATTAAAGGAAGAAAAATATCGACCACGGTCCCTTTGCCGGGTTTGCTTTTGATTTTTATCTCTCCCCGGTGGTCCTTAATAATGCCATGAACCACGGCGAGCCCCAGGCCGGTGCCTTTTCCGGTTCCTTTTGTGGTGAAATAGGGCTCAAATATTCTATCCATTATAGCCGGATCCACGCCGACGCCGTTATCTGCAATGCTTATTAAGGCAAAGCGGCCGGGGGGCAGGTTATGATCGGTAAGATCCTCTTTTTCCAATCGGCATTCCCTGAGGCTGACAAAAATGGAGCCGCCCTGGTCCTGCACTGCATGGTACGCGTTTGTAATGAGGTTCATGACCACCTGATGCATCTGGGTGGGATCGGCCATAACCACGCCGCAGTCGGGCAATATATCGCTTGTGATTTCAATATCGGCGGGAATAGTTGACCGGCTAAGATTCACGGCTTCCTTCAAAACCTGTTGCAGCAGCGAAGGCTGTTTTTTGGGCTCCGCCTTTCTGCTGAAAGCCAGGATTTGTTTGACCAGTTCGCTGCCCCGTTTCGAGGCCTTAAAGATTTCGCGCACGCATTGCCATTCCGAACCGTCTTTGGGCAAGTCCTCCAATAAAAGTTCAGACATGCCTAGAATGGGAAACAGAAGATTGTTGAAATCGTGGGCTATGCCGCCGGCCAGAGTTCCAATGGATTCTATTTTCTGCGTCTTTTGAAGCTGCCTTTCAATCCGCCTTCTTTCGGTCATATCCACGATGACGCCCCGAAGGCCGGCGGGCTGATCGTTGGCGAAAATGGGGCTGGTATGGAATAGAACGGGAAAGGTGGAGCCGTCTTTGCGTATGGCCGTATACTCGTTGACGCCTACGCTTTTTCCAGCGAATTTGGCCAGGATGTTTTCCACGGCTTTGGGCCTGTCTTCCGGGCTGATCATATCCAGGCCGTTCAATCCGTTTTTGAAATCCTCCTCGGTGTAGCCGAACATTTTGTAGGCTTGACGGTTGACAAAGGTCAGCCTGATTTCCCCGTTGGTTTCAAAAACGGTTTCCGGCAGCATTTCCGAAAGCTCCCTGAACCGGGCTTCGCTTTTTTGCAGGGCCTGTTCAGCCTGCTTGCGTTCGGTGATGTCCGTTGCAAAGCCTTCAATAAGGAAGGCGCCGCCCTTGCGGGAAGCCGTAATCCGGGCGTCCATATTCAGCCATTTTTTTTCGCCGCCGGGCAGCTTGGCTTCGTACTCAAAATTCTTTACAGAGCCGTTTTTCTGCAGCAGTCGGATAAATTCCCGGCGCCTCTCGGGATCTGCATAAAGCTGTTCGCCCAGGTTGGAGTAATAGGCCAAAGCGCCTTCCACGGCGTCAAATCCCAGGATGCGGGCCATGGCGGTATTGCACAATGCCACCCCTCCCTTGGAATCCGTGCGGAAAATGCCCGCAGGAGCGTTTTCAAACAGGCTCCTGTATTTTTCCTCGCTCTCCTGCAGGGCGGCCTCCGCATTCTTGCGCGCCGTAATATCCCGGCTTACGCCGGAAAACGAGACGGGCTCTCCGTTTTCATTCCGCCGCATGACCGCGTTGATTTCCATCCATATGGCTTGACCGTTCCTGCTGCGATGGGGAGCTTCCAGCATTACCCTGTCCGGGCTGTTTTCATCCCGGATCAGTTTTCTGAAAACCGAGAGGACTTCTTCCCGTTCTTCAGGCGCGAAAAGGAGGTCTAATTTGCTTCCCATGGCTTCCTCCTGATTGTAGCCCAGGATTCGCGTCACGGATCTGGAGCAATAGGTGAAAACCATATCTGCAATGTCAAAGGTCCAGACGATGTCGTTGGAATCCTCCACGAGAAGCCGATACCTCTCCTCGCTTTCCAAGAGGATTTGTTCGGCCTTTTTTCTTTCGGTAATATCCTCCACAATTCCCACGCCGCCGCACACATCATTATCCCGGAATCGATAGGGCGAAAAGTGAACCCGGATGGGAGTCACTTTTTCGGCGGTCACGGACCGGTAATCCCCTTTATAATACCCTTGCCGGTTGTTTAACGCCTCTCTGACGGCGTGGACGAATTTTTCGTCCCGCAAGTGCAGCATATTAAGGCCGATTAAAGCCTTTTTACTGGAGCCGATGATTTGAACGAACATGTCGTTACAGGCAGTGATGACGCCTTCCTGGTTAAAATGCAGAAAGCCCAGGGGCGCGTTTTGAAAAATCAGGCGGTATTTTTCCTCGTTTTCCCTGCGGGAATCTGCAAAGGCCCGCTCCAATTCCCTGATGCGGGCCTCCAACTCTTCATATGTGGGTTTGCGGGACATGCTGTTTGCAGACTCCTGTCAAAACGCCGCACTTCGGCGCAGTCTATAATGGGAAAGAGGAAGCAGGGTCGTCTTTCCGCAAAAAGACATCTCCCTTTTTTCGAAAATGGACCCAAATATTCAATAATAGCGGATTCAAAACTGGGGGTCAAAGAAATTTGTTGTGATTTCAGGGGCCGTGATACGTATTTGCTGCATCAAAATTGGAAGCCTTTGGAATGCGTATAGGGAAGTAAAGCCGTTTTTCCCAAAAGCATAAGCGTTTTGAATTCGCCTAAAGCGCTTGCGTCAACCAGCTTCCCTTTTCACGCAGTTGCAGATAGAGGGATTCCGCGTTGGCCAGCAGGACCGGGTCGTATGGGTCGAGAACCTTCCGGACTCCGCTGCGGATGGGGTTCTGCCTCCCCATGGGCTGCGTAATTTTCGCCATTTTTCCCAAATTTTCCAAGGCGGTCGCGGGGTTTTTACACAGGTCTTCGTAGCAGACCAGGCGCGCATTCACATCGTTGCTTTTAGGATAAAGAAACCCATAGGCGTCTATCCACAACCGCAGCCAATAGTCCAGGGCAAGGGGGGCGCCTTTGGCTTGCGCCTCTTCAGAAAACCGGAACGGGCGATGACCGCCGCCGAACTCATGGTGGGCCAGCCAGATCATGTACTTCAGGGCGAAAGCGTCCTGCTTCTGGCTTTTGAGGAACAGGCGATGCTGGTTCATCAAAGAGGCTGCGTGCGTTAAAGGATGGCGAAATGGAATGAGGATGACCGCGTTGGGAAAGGACTCCCGAACGGCGTCCAGCCGCAGGATATTATTATTATTTTTGGATAGGTACCTGCCTTCGGCGTTTTCATGGGCGCAAAGAATGGAGGCGATGTAAGCCCGGAATTTTTCCACGGTTTCCTTATCCGCCTGCATGGGGGAAAGGTGGTCGGAATGGAGGTATTTTTCAGCGCAAAAGGTTTTCCAAAAGACTTCCTCCAGGGCTTCCGGGCTGTCAAAATCCACCAGAACGCCGTCTTTGTGGGCGCGCTCCTTTTTTTCCATGTCTTTTCTGGAGCCGGCGCTCAGCTTCTTCCACAAGTTAGGCGCCAGAACAAAGGGCATGTCCCGATAGGTGAGGGAGCAAAAATCCCCGCTTTCGTACAAAAGCCGCATGAGCAGGGTGGTGCCGGCCCTGGCCAGGCCCGAGACGAATACGTGCCCCCTCTGATCGTCCGGCTTGCATTTTACGGAGGCCTGCTCCACGTCGAACGAAGCTTCGCGTATGATCCGGGGCCCCAAAGCAAGGTGATGCAGCAGCCTGGACGAGGCGGAATAGTCCTGATTTTCCTTGCCTGAGGATCTGAATGCAAGGCGTATAGGCAGATATGCGACGGAAAGAACCGTGGAGAATATCAGGCCCTTGGGGCTGATGAAAAAGGGAGGGATCGCCGGATCAAGGCGGCCGCCCAGATAGTACAATAAAAGAGCGGGGGTGAAGATCAGAAAAATCAATCCTCCCAGCTTGAGGGAGGCGGCGAACATTCTGCCGGCATAATAAAGCAGGAGTTTTTCCTTCCAATGGTCCGAAACCCCTTTTCGGTTTACGGTCCCCAACGAAACCGTCATGCATTCCTGCACTCGCCCCGCCGTTTTTTCTATGTGCACAATCAGGGCGATTTCTATGCAAATTGCAATACACAGGCTTACGGCGAGGTAGGGAATCACTGTTCTTCCTTTTTCCTTTTGATTTTTCTAACCAGTCTTTTGATGGGATACCAAAGCACAGCAAACAAAGCCAGCAAAATAGAGGCTAATACGCCCAAAATGGTGCCAATGGCGCCCAACCCCAGGCCCGGCCCTACGTAGGCGTAGGCATTGGTCGACGCCAGCAGAAAGAACAAAACCAAAAAAAAGAGTGGAAGTTTCCTCATAATAGCTCCTTGCCTTATTACCGGCTTTTGGTGCATGCGGATTCAAAGCGCTTGTAACTCTCTTCATCCACAAAATAGGCGTTTACTATGGTTAAATCAAGGGCGTTGAAACGATTCACAAACCGCGACAAAACACCTCCGCTTTCGTCCAGGTGATAGAACTCCGAGTGGTTGGCCAAAAACAGCAAGGATCCGTCATCCAGAAAGCTGTAATTGCCGGTCCAGGTTCTGTGCCAGCG
The DNA here is from genome assembly GCF_900142135.1 of Desulfatibacillum alkenivorans DSM 16219. Lineage (GTDB taxonomy): Bacteria > Desulfobacterota > Desulfobacteria > Desulfobacterales > Desulfatibacillaceae > Desulfatibacillum > Desulfatibacillum alkenivorans. The sequence continues at coordinate 31,271 of NZ_FQZU01000032.1, forward strand.
GAAGTCTTTTCCATCCGCCAGGATGGTGCGTTCCTTGTCGAAATTGACATATTCGATGGTGCTGTGCCGGAAGTTGGTCCGGTTATTGTAAACGGTTATGCCGTCCGGCCTCCAGAGGGGATAATGCTGGCGATTGAAATGGTCGATCCACAAAACCCTGGCTGTTTTGGGATCCACGACCATGACCGTATCAATATGCCTGAAGCTCAGCAACAGGGCGTCCGGAGGAAACAGCGGGCACACCCCTTTGTTAACGGAAACCGTGTTGGGATGGTACGGGTCTCTCCCCCGGAAATATCCCGTCTTTTGGGCGAGATTCGGGTCTTTGTCGTCAACGGCCGACGTCTCCCGGGCTTCCTCAAAATACCGGAATTCGTCCGTAAGGGGCATACGGAGTTCCACCACGTCAGGATTGTTCATGACCAGATCGATCATCCTGAGGATCGTGGTCACGGATTGATCCTTCTTATCCACAGACACCACGGTGTCCCATCTCCAAAGATAGAGCTTGTCTCCCCATTCGTCCATCTCATGGTGAAAACCGCTGGGCGGAATCTCCCATTTAAGATCCCCGCACCATGAATAGCATCGAAGCGCGTCCGAGTTATTGGTGATCAGGTCTCCTTCCCGGGATATGAATATGCGCCTGGACTCCTTGCTCTGGCCTAAAAAGGGCAAATGCCAGGACCGGACCACATCGCCCTTGTGGTCAATAAGAATGGCGTAAGGCGCCAGGCCGTTCGAGGCTGCTTTAAAAATCCCGTACACCATATAGTATCCGCTTGTTTTTTCGGTAAAAAAAAGCGGCAATCCTTTTTGCTCCGGATCGAAGAAATCCGGGGACAAGGGCTTTCCGTTTGCAAAGCCCGGGTGGTTGTCCGCCTCGAACTGGGCGGTGTCTTCCTTGAATTCAGCCACAACCCTGCGCGCCAGCGGCGTGTCGTCAAAGGGGTCGCCTTTGACGAAGTTCTCCACCGTAATAAGGAAGCCGTCTATCAGGCTCCAGGGAAAAATGTGGTATCTGGCGGACAGGAAGCCCCAGGAAAACAGAAAGACGACGATTAAATACCACAATGCGATTTTTGATTTCATGCTTGGAAAACCATCTGAAAACAGCGGATAGGTCCTTTCACATCATTGAGGGTATAATGCCGCCGGTCCGGGCCTTTATGTTCAAACCAATTGCCTTTGCCGCCTGTTTGGGCCCCGGAAGGCGCGGGGATGCCTGTTTAGGAGCGATTCGAACACTGAACGGGTTACCACAGGGCGCCTGAAAAAGCAAACGCCCGGCCGGGTTTTTCGGGCTTGTGAACCGGCCTTGCGCGCACTTTCCAAAGGCCGTCTTCCCCCCAAGACGCTTGCCATGCCAACCCGCTGTGTATCCAGGCCGGCAGGGGGATTATTCCACCAGGGGCCCCCCGGATTCCAAGCGTTGGTAAGTCGCTTCGTCAATATAAAAAACATTGGCCACATGCAGCAATTTCGAGTTATGCCGGTTGACGAACCGGGAAATGACCTCTCCTTCCTTGCTCAGGTGGTAGAATTCCGGTTCGTTGGCTACAAAAAGGATCGACCCGTCATCAAGAATCGCGTGATTTCCCGTGGCGTAGCGGTCGAAGGCGTAATCCTTGCCGTCCACCAAAATTTTCCTTTGCTTCTTGTCAAAACTTAAATACTCGATGGTGGAGTATTGAAAATGGGGGCGATTATTATAGACGGTAATCCCATCAGCCTCCCAACGGGGGCTATGCTGACGATCAAAATGCGCCTCCCACAAGACTTTCGCCGTGTTCTGGTCCACCACAAAAACCGTGTCGATATGCCGCATGCTAATCAGCAGAGCATCCTTTGGAAAGAGAGGACAGACGTCCCCGTTAACGGCGGCGTGATTTTGGTGGTATGGGTCTTCATAGCGAAAAGCGACCTTTTTCTTGGCCAGATCCGGGTCCTTTCCGTCAAAGGCAATGGTTTTTTTATGTTTTTCCATGTACTGGAACTTTTCGTTCAGCGGGATTCGCAACGACGCCACGTCCGGATTGCTCACAACCAACTCGCCCATGGTAAGGAGGGTGGCTATTGATTGATCCTCCAGGTCCACGGAGACCACGGCATCCCCTCTCCAGAGATAAATTTTGCCGTCATACTCCTCCATTTCATGATGAAAATTACTTATGGGGAGCTCCCATTTTAAATCGCCTTGCCAGGAGTAGCACCTAAGAGCTTCCGAACAGTTTGTGAGCAGGTTCCCGTTTTTGGTAATCAGCAGCCTTCTGACCCCTTTGCTGTCGTCCAGGAAAGGAACGCTTAAAGAGCGTTTCACATTGCCGTTAACGTCAATAAGAATTGCGTATGGGCCGAGCTTGCCTTCAGCAGGGTCGAAAACCCCATAAATCAGATAATAGCCTTCCGTCTTTTTTGTGGAAAATAAGGGGAGGCCTGTTTGGCCGGGATCGAAAAAATCGGGGCTCAGAGCAGCCCCCTCAGGAAAATCGGCGCAGAACTCCGCTTCGAACTGGGAGGTTCGCTCCACAAACTCCGCAATGATTCTTTCCGTCATGGGCGTGTCGTCGAAAGGGTCGCTTTCAATGAATTTTTCTATTTTTATAATCTTCTTACCTATTAAATTCCAAGGGAAAAACTGATACCGGGCAACTAAAAAGCCCCAGGAAAAAAAGAGGACGGCAATCAAATAAAACAGGGCGATTTTAAATTTCATATACCAGCTTTCAATCCAAACAATGTACGATCCCTCTGCATTGTTTTAAAGGCCAAAGATAACTGAGCGGCAAAACGCAAGATAAACGGCAATATATGAGGCCCGAAAACATGAGGCTTGGCGGCCTTCTTGCTTTTTCAGGCTAATGGCGGCAAGGGTCTATTCAGGGCTCCAATTAACACACCCTTGCCAAAATTGCAAATTTACACCGGCCGATCAAAATATTCCTTTTGAAAAACAACAGGTTCTCTGAAATACACAATAATTGCCCATTTTGCCGCTTGCATCCGGCCTCCATGAAAGGTATTCTGCGCCTATGGAAAACAGGCCTCGTTGACACGGAGGGAGGGGCCGCACCGTTTTTCCTTATCTTCAGAAACTCGTCCAAATGTTTACAATTCGCCTATCGCCGCGCCGCTCCGGGAGTCTGGCTGCGCCCCTAATGGCTTGGCATAATTTTCAGGAGGCCCTTTGCATGAGCAATACCGTTATTGTCAGGCGCTGCGAGGAATACGACCGTGAAGCTATCGGCGCGATACTCAAGCAGGGCATGGAGATGCTTCAGTACAGGCCCAGCGGCAAGGTTTTCGTCAAACCCAATGTGGTGTTCGCGTTTCGTTCCGAGATTTTTGGAGGCAATGCATTTACGGCGCCGCCCTTTGTGGGGGCCTGCCTTTCCACCCTGGCCGCCGCCCCGAAAGTTGACCGGGTGGACATGGGGGAAAACTGCGCCGTGGGCATGCCCACCCGGCTGAATTACAAGCATGCGGGATATTATGAGGAAGTGAAAAACGTGCGGTCCCATGCGCCCACGCCCGTGGGAATCTTCTGCATGGACGAAGTGTTGCGGGACTCCGTGTTTGTGGGCGGAAACGTGCACGACAACCTGCGCATTTCCCGAAAAATGGCCAGGGCGGACTCCAAGGTTTATCTGCCCAAGCTCAAAGGCCATTGCGTCAGCAACATGACCGGCGCCGTCAAACTGAACATCGGAATTTGCTCGGACGACGAACGGGCCATCCGCCACGATTTTTTGTTGAACGAAAAGATTGTGGATTTGCTCACCCCCGGCTACCCGGACTTCATCGCCATGGACGCCATTGACGTGGGCGTGGGCAACGAGGCCTTTCCCTCCCCAAGAAAGCTGGGCCTCATCCTCATGGGCGACAACCCCCTGGCCGTGGACCTCATCGGCTCCCGCCTGCTGGGCTGCGGCCCGGAAAACGTGCCTTACCTCAAGCTGGCCATCGAAAGGGGCTACACGCCCGGCGCCATCGGGGACGTGGACCTTGTGGGGGATATAACCACAATCGAGGCTCTGGACAAGCACGCAGAGCGGATTCATCCCTATGACGATGAATTTCACCGTTGGCAGGACGTGAACAAGGAGCTGGACCGGCTGAAGTCGCCCCTACGCTTCTATTTCGGCCCCTACCGCCATCAGCCGCCCAAAAAATGCCAGACGGGCTGCGTTATGGGCGTGAAGATGTTTTTGGGCTCCATGGAAAAATTCGCGGGCGCCGAGGCTTTCGCCAAGGCCAACCCCGTGGTCATGGTGGTGGGCCGGATCGACGAAACCATCGACGCCAAAGGCGCGGACGTCTTTCTGATCGGGTCCTGCGCCAAAGCGAGCGTCGTCAACGCCCGCAAGATAAAGCATTTCGACAAATGCTTCACCACGGCCAGCGACCTGAACCTGGGTATGGCCCATAAACTGGGCATGCCGAGCGTCACAACCAATTTGTCCACCATGCTGCCCATTGTGGGGGGCATGGCCGCCGCCTCGTTCATGAAGCTCATTAACGGAAGGTACTTTCAGGACATAAGCCACTTTATGACCAAACATCTGGAGCGGAGGGTTTAAGGACCGGAGCGCATGCGACCAAAAAAAAATGCCTCCGGCGGGTCGCTTTTTGTAAAAAGCTCCGCAAAAACCTTTAAATCTTGGGAGACGCGGAAGACGGGAGCGTTTTGGCTGACGGCAAGGGCTGCGGCAGGTCCCCCGGATGGCGAGCCCACCCTCTGAACAAGATCCTACCAGGCCTGGAAAGAAATGCCCGTCAAAAACCGATAAGGCAGTGCGCCCCATTAAGAGGTCTTCCGAGCGCCGACGTTCCTCGGGCGACGCTAATTTCGTAGGTTGGGTGGAGCTTGCGAAACCCAACAAATACAGGCGCGAAGCAGTATCCTGCCAGTGTGCGAAGCATTCTTTGTTCGGGTAGGGTTGATTCCTTTGCCTTGGTTTACAACAGGCCCCTGCCTTATGAAAAAGAGTCCTTACGGACCCCGGCAGCACACTACGCTGCCGCGGGCATCCAAAGAACAAAAGACAATGACTCTGGGTCCCCGCGTTCGCGAGGATGACGGACTTAATCGGCCGGAATCCCGCCTTTGGCCTGCCCTTTTTCCTGCCTGTATTGGACGCCGCTTGCTGCGCCCGCGTAGGGGTGATCCTTGTGATCGCCCTTAAGGATGACGGGCAACGGGGTAATCATTATCGGTTGGAGAGGGCGCCGTCCTCCCTGACGGCGCCCTCTCCATCCGCATTTGTCCCCGTATTTTTATTCGAATGTCAAAGACCTTGCCCAGTACAGAAATCGGAAAAAACCGCTTCCCTGCGTGCGGGCGAAAACCGGAATTATATGTTTCAGGCCCCTTTCGGGTGGCTTGCCAACCAGTCCAAAAGCCTCAAATATCTTATAAAATCAATATTCTACAGAGTTTCTTGATTTCTTAAACACCTCCCTTAAAGTCGCCGTCCCTTAAAGTCCCTGGAACTGCCCATTGCACGGCGATTCACCGGAAAAACGGATGAACTGATGGCCGCTGCAAAATTTCTGGGCGGCCGCAGGGAAGGGGAGGCTGGCATGGGCGGCCTCAGCCTGGTTTTTGAAACGCTTCCCCACATACTGGTGCAAATCGTGTTTTACGACCGGGACGAGGAGTTTCCCGCCCGGGCCATCGTCCTGTTTGACGCCAACGCAACAAAGCTCATAGACTTTGAATCCCTGGCCGTTCTGGCTACCATTTTCATCCGAGATCTGGTCAACCGTTAGCAATGGTTCGCTACCAGACGTCGATGTTGGGCCGCTTTTTGCCCTGGCGTTTTTCCGGCTTGGGCATGGATTTGAAGCCCCGCATGATCCAGGCCCTGGTTTCCGCCGGATCGATCACCCCGTCGATTTCCAAGAACGAAGCCATGTTGGTGGCCTTACCGTGCTCGTAGGCGGCGGCGACCATGGTTTCGAACAGGGCTTGCTTTTTCTTGGGATCGTCTACGGCGTCCAGTTCCTTTTTGAATCCCAGGCGCACGGCGCCCTCCAGGCCCATGCCGCCGAACTCGCCCGTAGGCCAGGCTATGTTAAACACCGGGCTGTGATATCCCCCGCCCACCATGGCCATGGCGCCCAGGCCGTAGCCTTTGCGCAGCACCACCGAGAATATGGGGATGGTCACGCTGGCGCCCGTGTTGAACATCCGGCAGAAGTGGCGCACCTGGGCGGTTTTTTCCGCCTCCGGCCCCACCATAAATCCGGGGGTGTCGGATAAGGCGATCATGGGAATGTCAAAGGCGTCGCACAGTTGCATGAATCTGGCGGCCTTGTCGGCGGCGTCCGCGTCAATGGCGCCGCCCAGGTGCATGGAATTGTTTGCGGTCAGGCCGAAGGGCTGGCCTTCGATGCGCACCAGAGCGGTGAGGATTCCCACGCCGAAATCCGGCCTTAATTCCAGCACCGACCCTTCATCGGCCAGGGTATGGACCACCTTGCGGATGTCGTAGGATCGAAGCCGGTTTTCCGGGATGCATTTGCGTAAAAGCCTCTGATCCGCGCAATCCCACGCCTCCACCGCGCCCTGGAAGTACGATAGATATTGCTTGGCCGCCTCCACGGCGTGAAATTCGTCCTCCGCCACGATGTCCACCACTCCGTTGGGGGATTGGATTTCGATGGGGCCGATTTCATCGGGATGGCAAACGCCCAGGCCGCCGCCTTCGATCATGGCAGGGCCGCCCATGCCGATGTTGGAGTATTTCGTGGCGATGATCACGTCGCAGCAGCCCAAAAGAGCCGCGTTGCCCGCAAAGCAGCGGCCCGAAACCACGCCCACCACCGGCGCCAGGCCGCTCAGCCCGGCGAACTCCGTAAAGGTGTGCAGGTCCAAACCGGCTACGGTCAGGGTCATGGCGTCCACGTCGCCGGGCCGTCCTCCGCCGCCTTCGGCGAATAGCACCAGAGGCAGCTTCCAGTCCCTGGCCAGGCTCAACATGCGGTCCGTCTTTTTATGGTTGAAAAGCCCCTGGGTTCCGGCCAGAACCGTAAAGTCGTAGGCCAACACCGCGCACCGGGCCTGATCCGGGCCGAACAAATCGCCGTTGATATCGCCAATGCCTGTAATCATGCCGTCGGCCGGGGTGCGTTCCATGAGTTGATCCGGCGTGAATCGCGTGCGCTGGGCCGCCAGAGCCAAGGCGCCGTATTCAATGAAGCTGCCCGGGTCGGTCAGATGATCGATGTTTTCCCGGGCGGTCCGCTGTCCGGTTTTCCGTCGGCGCTCCACCGCCTGGGGCCGGGCTTCGTCCATGAGGGCCTTGTGGCGCTCCAGAACCTCGGCCAGATCCGGACGCACGGCGTCCAGGTCCGCGTCCTCTTCGCTTTCCAGGCCTGCGGCGTCCACGTCCATGGGCTCCAGAAACATCAACGGCTGGCATTCAGCCAGGGTTTCGCCCGGCTCCGAACAAATCCAGCGCACAAGGCCGCTCACCGGCGCCTTGATCAGATGCTGCATTTTCATGGCTTCCAAAATGGCTACGGCCTGACCCTCGCAGACCATGTCTCCTTCCGCGGCTTCAAACTGCACCACCGTCCCCTGCATGGGCGCTTCCACAGGCTCCGTGTTTTCCGGCCCCTGAACCTCCTTAAAGCGAACCACGCTGCCGGGCATGAAGGAGTGTTCCTTTGGCGCCTCAAAATACAACTGCGGGTGCCCGGCGTTTTCAGCACCTGTCAGGGTTTTTAGATTATCCTCGATAAACCGGGTGCTGATTTGATTGCTCGTCATGTCAGGATGGATCAGCAGATTTTGCAGCAGGGGAACGTTGGAGGCGACGCCGTCAATATGGAACTCGCACAAGGCCCGATACGCCTTGGCCATTGCGTCGGCAAAATTTCGCGACCGGGAGTGGACTGTCAGCTTGGCCAGCAAAGAGTCGAAATTGGGATTGATTTCATACCCCGGATAACCCGCGGCATCCACCCGCACGCCCGGGCCGGTGGGGGGATTGAAATGCTCCAGGCGTCCGCCGGAAGGCCGCACCTCGCCGTTTTCCAAAATGGTTTCCGCATTGATCCGGCATTGCAAGGCGTATCCCAAAGGCTTGGGAACGTCGTTTTGCTCCAGACCCAGGTCCGCAAGGCTTTGACCGGCCGCAATTTGGATTTGAGCCTGAACCAGATCCACACCCGTGACTTCTTCCGTAACCGTGTGCTCCACTTGCAAGCGGGGATTCACTTCCATGAAGAAAAAGGCATTCTCCGGCGCCGCTGCGTCCGCGTCCACCAAAAACTCAAAGGTGGCCAGGCTTTTCAACCTGACCGTTTCCGCCATTTTCAGAGCCGCTTTCAGCAGCAGGCTTCGCAACTCCTCGGTCAACGCCGGGCTGGGGGCGAATTCCACCACTTTCTGGTTGCGCCGTTGCAGGCTGCATTCCCGCTCCCATAAATGGGTCACCGCGCCGGTCCCGTCGCCCATGACCTGGATTTCAATATGCCGGGCCCGGGGGATCAAACGCTCCACGTAAAGATCGCCCGCTCCGAATGCCGCCTGGGCTTCGGACCGGCAAACCCAGTACGCCTCTTCCAACCCGGCGGGATCGTAAACCGGACGCATGCCCCGTCCGCCTCCGCCGGAAACCGCTTTGATCATCACCGCCCCGTCTTCTCCCAAGCCGTTCATGAAGGACCGGACCTCTTCCAGGGAGGTGGCGCCCATGGTTCCGGGCAGCAGGGGAACGCCGCATTCCTTGGCCAAAAGCCGGGCCTGGGTTTTGTCTCCAAACAAGCGCAGGTTTTCCGGGGAAGATCCGACAAACACAAGGCCCGCTTCCGCGCATTTTGCGGCGAAGCCGGCGTTTTCGCTTAAAAACCCATAGCCCGGATGAATGGCCGCACACCCCGTTTGTTGGGCGGCTTTCAATATGGCGTCCCTATTCAGATAGGCGGCCGCTCCTCTGCCGTTTAATGCAATGGCCTCGTCCGCCATGCGGATATGCAGGGAGGCGCCGTCGTCCTGGGAGTAAACCGCAACCGTTGGAATCTTCAATGCGCCTGCTGCGCGAAAAATGCGAACGGCGATTTCGCCTCTGTTCGCCGCAAGAATTTTTAAAGGCATCTGAATTTCGCGTCCTTTCCTGACAGGGAGTTCCATTTCGGTTTTATGGTTTTATTGATGTCTTTCGAAGGACTTTCAGGCATGATGCGATCCGTATTCTACAGGTTTACACGACCGGAGAAAACCTTTTTCTTGGCCCAGGAGCAGATCAACGGCCTGCAAATTTCAGCTTGACAGGGAATTCCGTGCGGTTTATGAGAGCCTTCCTTGCCTGGAATTGTCTCAGGCTTACCTTTAACTTTTTCTTCACCAAAGGAGGCGACCATGATTGCACACAATTCTACCAAGACCATGGCAGGCCTCCGTCCAGCCGCATAAGTTTTTTGGATGCGGCCGGCCCGGCCTTTACAAAAATTTCATGTATAATAGATAGTTCTGAATGCATTCCCACGCAAAGCATGGGAGCGAAGAACTGATTCCGAACAGATCAAAGCCATGGGGCTTTGACGCCACTGGCGGAATTTCGGGGGACATGACCATATCTCGGTTTAGACGAGTAATAAGTCATTTAAATTAATGAGATAAGTATCGTGTCCCCCCGGAATGGATCACCTGCGGAATTCTAAAACAACATATACAGGAATACTGCATGATTATATTGAACGAAGCATCGCCCAGGGTGGTTTTATGCGTCAGCAGCAAGGAGCAGGTGGAAGGCGAGGCCCTGGCTCAGCTTATGTCCGGCGCCGGTCTGCCGGGCGTGGTCCACGCCGCCGGGTTGGCTGACATCCATCCCGGCATGGGTTTGCCTGTGGGCGCGGCTTATCTCATGGAAAACATGGTATATCCGCATATTCCGGGCACGGACGCCGGCTGCGGCGTGGGCCTGTGGAGAACCAGCCTCAAGCCCGGCAAGATCAACCTGGACCGCTGGAGTAAAAAACTGAACGGCCTGGACGATCCCTGGGATGGAGATACGGTGGAGTGGCTGGCCGAATTCGGCGTGGAAGCCTCGGAGCCTGATCCCGGCTTGGGAACCATCGGCGGCGGCAATCATTTCGCCGAGTTGCAGCAGATCGACCAGGTTTTTGACGCGGACAGGGTGAAGGACCTGGGCTTGAAAAAGCGGGACGTGGTTTTGCTGGTCCACACGGGATCGCGGGGCTTGGGCAGCGCCTTGTTCTGGGAATACGCCAACGAAGGCGGCGCCCAAGGCCTTCCGGGAGACTCCGGGCAAGCCAGGGAGTTTATGGAGAAGCACGCCAGGGCGCTGGACTGGGGCAGGGCCAACCGGGCTTTGGTTGCGCGGCGTTTTTTATCCTGCCTGAGCGCCAAGGAAAGCCTTGTTGCGGACGTTTGCCACAACTCGGTGGAAAAGGTTGACCTGAGTAGTAAGGAGTTTTTCCTGCACCGGAAAGGCGCGGCTGATGCAACACAAGGGCCTTTTGTCATTCCGGGATCGCGGGACGCTTTCAGCTATTTGGTCGAGCCCTTGGGGGATCAAAGGGAAAACGCGTTTTCCCTGCCTCATGGGGCGGGCCGCAAATGGCCCCGGGGCCATTGCAAGGCCCGGCTGTCCTCCAAATACGGGAAAAGCGACATGACCCACACCAAACTGGGAGGCCGGGTGATTTGCCATGACTCCGCCCTGCTGTGGGATGAGGCGCCTCAGGCGTACAAGGACATCGAAAAAGTGATGCAGGAGCTTGAAAAGCACGACATGGCCAGGCCGGTCGCCCGGCTGCGGCCCCTCATAACCTACAAGACGAGAACCAAAAACAGGCAGGGGCGCTAAGCCCCGGGCTTTTTAAGGAAGATTATTTTTTGAAGAAATACCTAACCATTACATCCGGCCGCGGCCCGGCGGAATGCCAGTGGGCTGCGGCAAGGGTCAGGGACCGGCTGGTCAAGGAGGCGGGGGAACGCAGGATCCCCGTGGAAATTCGGGAAAGCATCCCCGGCGACAACCTCGGCGATATCCGTTCCTGCCTGCTGATTCTGGATAAGGAAAAGGCTCGGGATTTTTTAAAATCCTGGGAGGGAACCGTCCTGTGGATCGGGCAAAGCCCTTACAGGCCCCAGCATAAGCGGAAAAACTGGTACGTGGGGGTGACCGCCGGCGATGCTCCGCCCGGCCGTGATATCAGCATGGAGGACGTGCGGGTGGACGTCATGCGCGCCAAAGGCCCTGGCGGCCAGCACGTGAACAAGACTTCCAGCGCCGTGCGCATGGTTCATGAGCCCACGGGGATTTCCGCCATGGCGGGCAATCGCCGCAGCCAGGCAAGAAACCGCAGGGAAGCGGAAAAAATGCTGGAGCAGCGTTTGTCCGAACAGCAAACCCAGGCGGAAAAGCAGGATGAAACCGCCAGATGGACTAACCATAACCAATTGGAGCGGGGCAATCCGGTCCGCACCTTTGAAGGCAAGAAGTTTCGGGAGCGGAAATAACTCCCATCTCCTGACTTTGTCCTTCCTCCATTTCGGGGGAAGGGCAAACCTCCAACACCGGCTGACAATCCTTTGGAAAAGGTTTTGAACAAAACGCCCGAATCCTGATATAAGCATTACCGCACCTTGTTTGAAACGCACGATTTTGATGAGCGGAAAAAGCAGTTGAAAAAGTTTTCTTGATCAACCCGGGATGTATCGCAAGCCTCCAGGCAAGCCCTTTCCTGCAGCGTCAAGTTGTTGCTCCTGCCTGCAACCTCATTAGATCGGGTATTTTCTGATTTCAGTTCCCATTCATGTTGAATGAAGTCGCTGATTGTTCTTTCTCTGCGGGAGTTGCATTAGATGTTCCAAAAAAGATGTTCGGCTGTACTGGTTTGGGCGTGGGTTGTTTTTTGTTTGTCAGCCAGCGTTGCGTGGGGATTTGAGGGAAAGGTGGTGGGCGTCTCGGACGGAGACACCATCAAGGTTCTCGACCACGGGAGAATGGTCAAGATCAGGATTTACGGGGTGGACGCCCCGGAAAAAAAGCAGGCTTTCGGAGCGAAGGCCAGGGAGTTCACTCAATCCCTGGTCGCGGGAAAAATCGTTCGGGTGGAGCCCCTGGATACGGATCGATACGGCCGGATCGTAGGCATGGTCTACACGCTTGACGGCCAATGCCTGAACGAGGAAATCGTCAAGGCGGGCTTCGCCTGGGTGTACAACCAATATTGCAAGCAGGATTTCTGCCCGGATTGGCGGAGCTTTCAGGCTTCGGCCAAGGCCGGGCGCATGGGATTGTGGGCCGATCCCCAGCCCATGGCGCCCTGGGACTACCGCCGCGGCGGCAAAAAACTGGTCGCCTCCAAAACGGCGCCAGCCGGGACCTATTCGGGCAACGTGAAGTCCGGCGTGTTCCACGCTCCGGGATGCAAATACCATGATTGCAGGAATTGCACGATATCCTTTCCAAACCGGAACGCGGCTATTCAGGCCGGATACCGCCCCTGCGGGCTTTGCAATCCCTAAGGAGGTGCAGGGCGCGCATGCTGCTTCCTTGAACAATGAGCTTCCATGAATCACGTTACTGCATGGGATTTCAACAGACGCTTGGGCTATACAACTATTTCCGCCGAAAGCGGCAGCCATGCTTTGGAAATTCTTGAAGAGGATAGAACGCCCATCGACCTGCTTTTTACGGACGTGATTATGCCGAAAATGAACGGCAAGGAGCTTTTTGGCGGAATCGATGCAATCCCCCCAAGGTAAAAGTCTTGAGCATTTCCGGCTGCATTGGCGACCTAATCGTCCATCACGGCATACTGGACGAAGGCGTTTTTATCTTCCCAAGCCGTTCAGCGTCGGCGGGCCGGCCGAAAAGGTGCGGGAGACCCCGGATGGTTAACCGGCCGCCGCTTGGCCGCTGAGCGCTCGCCTTAAATGTTCCCATCCCCCTAAAGCACCTTTTTGAAAAAATCGACTCAACCCCTTTGTTCCATAAAATGACGCCGCCTTGGAAAGCCTGATGCTTGGCGATTTTGACGCCCTGGTTTTGGCATGGGTTCTGCATCAAAACTCTGTGAAAGAATGCAGGGGCGACGAAAAATGATGGAAAGCTGCATTCTGTGTAACTAATTGTAATTAAATTAAATGCAAAATATTTGAGAGGCGGCTGTCATGAAAATCAGGACTGTTTTTGTCAACCTATTGACGTGGCTGGCCGTTCTATGGGCCTTTTCCACCGCCTGGGCCGGGCCTTTGGTTCTTACATGGGTTACGGACAATACGCCGGGCGGAGACTATATTGTTGGGGAGGGGAGCAGCTTTCAGGAAAAAAATCCGGGCATTGAAATCGAACTGTATCAAATGACCGCGAAAAAACTGAACTTTGAGCTCCAACTGAAACGCATGCCCTGGAAGCAGTGCCTGGAACAGTTGGAATCCAATCAAGTGGACGGGATTTTTCCCGCCAGTTACAAACCGGAGCGCAGGAAAATCGGGGTGTATCCCATGAGAGGCGAGGCGGTGGATGTGTCCCGCAGGTCCCGTAAGAACGCCTACTACTTGTATAAGATGAAGGGATCGCCGATTTATTGGGACGGCAAAGAGATTCATGATGCCAGCGGCTTGATTGCCGTTCCTTCCGGCTGGGCGATAGTGAGCGACATCCGCAAAATGGGCTTGGATGTCAAAGAACTTCCTGTTCATCGCAATTCCCCGGATTTATTACTGTTAGGACGAGTGGAAGGCTTTATATGCCTGGAAACGGTTTTCGACGCCTATTTGAAGCGAAACGCATCCAAGTATGCAGACATAGTTAAGGAATCCAAACCCGTTTGGGAAAAGCCTTATTATCTTATGCTTTCCCATCAATTCGTCCGGGGACGCCCGGAGCTTGCACAGGAAATATGGAAAGCCATTTATGAAATTCAGCAAACAGCCGAGTTCGAAGACGTCGTTCAAAAATATGTGAAATAGCCCTTGTATTCTATACAGCGAGTGAGCGCCTGCAATGCGGCCGGAATTGAGATTTACGCACTATGGCCGCGGCGCCGCCGGAGGTATGTGAATTGCCCCGTAAAAACAAAAATCCTTCCATATCCCGGAACCTGATTATTTGGTTGAGCCTGGCGTTCATCGTGTTCAGCAGCCTGGGATTTTATATATTTTACAGGATTGAAGTCCTGCAGGGGAAGAGACATCTGGAAGACCAGACCCTTCGATATCTCACCGTCATTTCCGAATCCATCAAATTTCCCCTTTGGAATTTGGACATGGAAAACGTCGAGTTGACCTCCCATGCCTACCTGGAAAACGAGGCGATCGTAAAATTAGCGGTTTTCAGTTCCTCAGGCGAGTTGTTGTTCAAGTACGACAGGACTTGGAAGCACCCGCCCATTGAGGAACTGACGCGGGATGTTTATTATAACAGGGAAAAAGTCGGCGCCGTCAGTTTTGCTCTCACGGACGTGTTTATGCGGGAGCAATGGCGCCAGTTGGTGATTGCGGGATTTGTCATACAGTGCATTGCCATAGCCTCCATTTTAAGCCTCACAAGCATATTGCTCAGAAAGTTTTTAAAAAAGCCGCTGGCTTCCTTAAGTAACCTGGCTATGAAATTCGAGCAAGGCGACTATGAATTTAATCTTACCAATCCCCATAAGGAGTTCCTTCCCTTTGTCGATGTTTTGAAGACCATGGGGGCCACCATCCGGAACCAGATAAGGACGCTGAATGATTCCAACGCCGCCCTTAGAAAGGCGGAAGCCAAATACAGAAGCATGTTTGAGAACTCCCGGGAGGGGCTGTTCAAAACCGATCAGGACGGCGGCCTGGAAAGCGCCAACCCCGCCCTGGCCCGCATCTTGGGATATAAGTCCCCCCGTGATTTGCCCGACGGTGCAACCATGCTTAAGCAGCATTTGATCCCGGAAAAAGAAAAGCGCATCCAATTGTACCGCGAACTGGATGAAGCCGGGGAGGCCGTGGGCGTGGAAGTGCGGGGCGTCCGCAGGGACGGGTCTTTTTTTTGGGGAGAGTTTACGGTTCTGCGGGTGGAGGGCGAAGCAGATTCTTCCAATTCTTATGAAGGCATTTTGGTTGACACCACGGAGCGTAAATTTCGGGAGATCGCCGAACGGGAAAAGCAGGCAGCGGTCATGGCCAACGAAACCAAAAGTTTGTTCGTGGCCAATATGAGTCATGAAATCAGAACGCCCATGAACGCCATAATCGGTTTGTCGTCCCTGGCTTTGCGCACCGACCTCACCTCAAGGCAACGGGATTACCTCACGAAAATTGAATATTCGGCTCAGTCTCTGCTTAGGATCATTAATGATATACTGGATCTCAGCAAGATTGAGGCGGGGCGGCTGACCATGGAGGCTATTGAGTTTGATCTGGAGGACGCACTCAATAACCTGGCGAAAATGGTCTCCGTAAAGGCCGATGAAAAGGGATTGGACGTCATATTTGATATTGGGAAGGACGTTCCCGCCGGATTGATAGGCGATCCCACCCGTTTGAGCCAGGTGTTGATTAACCTGACCGACAACGCCGTCAAGTTTACGGAGCAGGGGCAGGTGATCATCAAGGTCAGGCGGGAGCAAGAAGCCTCCGGCGCCCAAGGAGCAACTCTGCGGTTTTCCGTCATTGACACGGGCATCGGCATGAGGGCTCAACATGCGCCGCACCTTTTTCAATCCTTTACCCAGGCGGACGCATCCATAACAAGAAAGCATGGAGGCACTGGTCTTGGCTTGACCATCAGCAAACATATTGTGGAGTTGATGGGGGGCGAAATTTCCGTTAGCAGCGAATTTGGTGTAGGCAGCACCTTTACCTTTACGGCGCACTTTGGCCTGCATAGCCAAACCAGAAAGAAAACCGCCCCAATCCCCTTTCTGTCTGCTCTTAACGTTCTGGTGGTGGACGATAACCGGGCCGCCAGGGAGGTTATGAAGGAAAACCTGGAAGGTTTCGGGTGCACCGTTCGTACGGCGGCCGCCGGCGGGGAGGCTGTTTCCAAGGTGGAAAAGGCGGATGCCATGGAACCTTTTCATCTTGTTCTTATGGATTGGAATATGCCGGGAATGAATGGCCTGGAAGCAGCCCGCCTGATAAAGGCCAGCACGCAAATCGCCCATACCCCCGCCGTTATGATTGTAACCGCCTACGGAAATGAGGAGTTGATCCAGCAATCCAATCAGGCCGGGAACGACGGTTTTTTAATCAAGCCGGTCACGCCTTCCGTTCTATACAATTCCATCCTCACCGTCATGCAAGGCGCACACAGCCCGGGGCCGGAAACGCAAGAAAGAGAAGCTCTTAAGATTTACGGCCTGGACGGCATTCGAGGCGCTCATATTTTGGTGGTGGAAGACAATGAAATCAATCAGCAGATCGTCGTTGAGTTGTTGGAGTTGGAAGGCTTTTCCGTTTCGTTGGCGGAGCATGGGAAAGCGGCCTTTGATATTATCCATGCTTTGGAGCCCAAGGAAAAAATTGACGCCATTTTAATGGATGTACAGATGTCTGAAATGGACGGATATACCGCCACCCAGGAAATCCGAAAACTGCCCGCCCCCCTGTGCCTGATTCCTATCATCGCCATGACCGCCCATGCCATGCCTTCGGAGCGCGACAAGTGCCTGGCCTCCGGCATGGACGATTTTATCTCCAAACCCATTGATCAAAAAGGCATGTTTCAGACCTTGGTTAAGTGGATTCCTCCTGGGGGAAGGGCGAAGCATGCCGCCCAACCAGGACCCAAAGAAAGCGTTTCGCCGCCTTTTGCCTTGCCCGCCTCGTTGAAACACATCGATTCGGACCTTGGGCTGGCGCAGTTACGAGGCAACGGGAATTTATACGCCAAGTTGTTGCGGGAATTTTTAGCGGACCACGGCAAGGATCTCTCCTACGTTTTGGAAGCGGCGGCGGCAAAGGAGTATATGAAAGCGGCCAACATAGTTCACGGCCTGAAAAGCATCGCCGGCGGATTAGGCGCACAAGCCCTGTTTGCAAGCAGTGAAAGTTTGGAGCGGAAATTAAGAGAGGACGATGGACAGGGCCTGGATCAGGCCATGGCCCATTTTTCCGACGCCTTTGAAAATGTCATGGGAGAGTTGCAAGGGCTCGGCGCTGCACTTGCTTATGAGTTGAAAAAAGTGGATTGCGATCCGGTTTCCGACTCCCAAAAAATCATCACGGTCCTAAATAAAATTGAAGACCTGGCTAAGCAAATGGATCCCGACGTTGAGGACGAAGCGGAAGAAGCGGGAGCATTGCTTAATTGCATGGGCAGCCCCTTCAAGGAAATGGGGGAGCAGCTAATCGCCCATGCTTCAAATCTCGATTTCAAGGACGCCCTGGACACTCTGGGCGATGTGCGGGACGCCGTGCTAAAGACCAAAAGCGGCAAGCGGGCTGATCTGGCAGGCATCCAGGCTGACGGGGAGATTGGCGACAATGGATGACTTCTCCCGAATCCTTATTGTGGACGACGAACGCCAGAACATCAAGGTGTTGAAGGATTTCTTGCGGGACGACTACAAGATCATGGCGGCCAAAACGGGCGAGCAGGCTTTGGAGGCGGCGCGCAGCGAAAATCCTCCAGACCTGATATTACTGGACATTGTGATGCCTGAGATGGACGGCTATGACATATGCAGGATCCTAAAAGAAGATGAAAAAACCATGCACATCCCCATTATTTTTGTAACGGGATTAGGGTCCACGAATGACGAAGCCAGGGGCTTTGAACTGGGCGCCGTGGATTATATAACAAAACCTTTCAGGCCGGTTATTGTCAAAGCGCGAATCAAGACTCATATTCAATTAAAACGCAAGTCGGACTTGCTGGATCGCTTGGCTTCCATAGACGGATTGACGGAGATACCCAATCGGCGCAGCTTTAACGCCGTCCTGGAGCGGGAAATCCGCAGGGCCTACAGAAGCGGCTCAAGCATCTCCTTAATCCTGTTGGATATAGACTTGTTCAAGAAGTACAATGACTATTACGGCCATGCGGCGGGCGACACCTGCCTGCGCCGCGTCGCCAAAAGCATAGAGCGGATTTTGAAGCGGGCTTCGGACATTGTCGCCAGATATGGAGGCGAGGAGTTCGGCGTAATCCTGCCGGACACGGACCTGGAAGGGGCCATGCACGTGGCGGAAACCATTCGGGAAGCCGTTGCCTCCCTAAATATAGAGCACGCCGCTTCCACCGTTGCGGATATGGTTAGCGTCAGCCTGGGCGCGGCCTCCCTGCAACCGGATGTCAAGACAGACCCTTTGGACCTGATAACCGCGGCGGATGCAGCTTTGTATCAGGCCAAGGATTCGGGCAGAAACAAGGCCTGTGGAGGGGGGAGCCAGCTTCCGGAAGGCTGTGGAGACACAGGCAGGCAGTGGATTCAAAAAGGGTAAGGCCTTATTATTGCAAATTTTCTAAGCCAAAAAAACCTTGCTGTGCGGAATGATGAAAAAGACGACTGACTTAACAATCGAAAAAGGGCGAAGAGCAACCTCCTTATGGATGAAAACGACCCATGTGTGCAATGCACGGCGCTTGTTTGCATCGTTTTTTTGCACCGCTTCAAGCAGGGGCGTGGGCTTTACGAGTATTCGAAACAGCCTGTTAACGGTGCTTTTCTATCTGCTCGCATTAAGCCCCGCCATAGCCGCAGAAGAGGCGCCCGGCTCGGTCAAGGACCATCCATGGCTTTTAATCGTTTTTTTTCTGGGAGGCGTCATTGCCGTTACCCTGGCGGTTTTTCTTTGGAATTTTTATCTTCAAAACAGGGTGAACAAGACCGTCAAAGAGCTTGAAAAGAAAAATGAACAGCTTGTCCAATCCCAGGAAGACATCCGGCGCAGCGAACACAAATTCAGGCTGATTTTTGAAAACGCCCCTTATGCCATCGTCATTTTCAGGCTGGATGACGGAACGATCCTGGACGCCAGCAAAGCCTTCCTGGAAAGAAGAGGCGTCAGGAAAAAGGACCTGCACAAAATGTCCATCATGGATTTGGTGGTTGGGTCCGAAAAGGAAAAGCAGCGATATCTAGATCGAATACGGAAGGAAGGCGCCGTACATAACGAACCTGCCATAATTTATGAGCCGGACGGCTCCCATGGGCATATTTTTTATTCCACGGTATTATTGGAGGTGGACGGAGAACTTCAGGGATTAAGCATGGCCCTGAACGTCACGAAACAAAAACAGGCCCAGGAAGCCTTGGTCCTTAGCGAAGAAAAATTCCGCAACGTGTTCAACAGCGCGCCCGTGGGAATATTCCGAAGCACCTTTGACGGCCGCTTGATCGAGGCCAATGACACCCTTGCCAGGTTTTTGGGCTATGAAAACAGGGAGCAAATACTTAGCCGGGTGGAGTCGCTGGGAAAAGAGATTTACCCCAGCGAAATGGAGCGGCAGCGTATTTTGGACGCCTTGCTGGAGTCGCCGGAAGGCATTCGAATGGAGGCCGAGTATAAACGCCAGGGCGGAAAGCCCGTATACGGCATTGTGAATGCCAAATTGTCCTTTGATGAAAATGGAAATCCCGCCTGGATAGATGGCGCCATAGAGGACGTTACGCGGATTAAACAAGCCGCCATGGAAACCCGCAAACTGGCGGCGGCTGTGGAGCAGTCCAGCGACATTATTGTCATCACGGATCCCAAAGGAGTCATTCAATACGTTAACCCGGCCTTTGAAAAGATAACGGGCTACTCCAGGGCGGAGGCCCTGGGGCAAACGCCCAGGGTATTGAAAAGCGGCAAGCACGACCAAGCCTTTTATGAGGACCTATGGCAGACTATCCTGGTGGGGGAAACCTGGAAGGGCAACATTATCAACAAAAGGAAGGACGGCTCTCTTTTTACGGAAAAGGCCACCATATCCCCCATGGTTGACGACAACGGGGAAATCACTAATTTTGTGGCTTCCAAAAGGGACATCACGGATGAAATGGCGCTGCGGGAGCAAAACCGTCAGATGCAGAAAATGGAGGCGCTCGGCCGCCTGACAGGCGGGGTGGCCCATGATTTCAATAATCTGCTGCAGGCCATGAACGGCTTTGTGGAATTGGCTGGCATGGACCTACCCCAGGACCACCGAAGCCGTCCCTTTTTGGAGCAAACCCTGATCGCTGGACGGAGGGCCGCCAATCTGGTTCAACAGCTTTTGCTTTTCAGCCGCAAAAAGGACATGCAGTTCAAGTACGTGGACCTGAACACAGCGGTGGACGATCTGTTGAAGATGGTGGGCCGGATCATTGGAACGGATATCCAGGTGCAATGGAGGCCGTGGAACTCCTCGCTTACGATTCACGCCGACCCCGGGATGATGGATCAGGTTTTGATGAACCTGTGCGTCAACGCCAGGGACGCCATGCCGGACGGAGGCGTTTTAACCATATCCACCAGCATTATGGAAGCGGACGCTCCTTTTTGCGCCGCGCATTCCTGGGCCAAACAGGGAAAATACGCAGTCCTGAAAGTCAGGGATACAGGCATGGGCATGGGGGAAGAGGTCCTGGACCGCATTTTCGAACCCTTTTTTACAACCAAGGAAGAGGGGCGGGGGACCGGCCTCGGTTTGGCTACGGCATACGGCGTTGTCCAGCAGCATGGGGGCATGATTTCTGTTTCCAGTGAGCTGGGAAAAGGGTCTGAATTCACCATCTTCCTGCCTCTAGTCGGCAGAGAGGTTCGGGTCATCAATAAGGGCGTTGTTGAAAAGGCTGCGGGCGGAGATGAGATCATCCTGATTGTCGAAGACGATGCCATGGTCAGACAAATGGCCTCCGCTATTTTAGAGAAGGCGGGCTACACAGTGCTGGAAGCCGGGGACGGCCGGGAAGCCGTTACTCTTTTCAAGTTGCAGCATGATCGTCTTTCTTTGGTGATTCTGGACATCACAATGCCCAATCTAACAGGTAAGGAGGCATTTGAAGAGATTCGCAGAATTAAGCCGGAGATGCCCGTACTCGTCTGCAGCGCTTATGATGAAGGGACGGATAAGACCGACTTTGTCGCTAAGGAAGAACTTTCGTATTTGCAAAAGCCGTATTCCGCCAACACCTTGCTTAAGACCGTGAGAAAAATCATTGATCACGGGCCTTTGACGGGCATCCTGCCTGAGGAATAAATCTCGCCGGGTTTTTATAACGCCGGTGAAAAGACGTCGTTTAAGAATAGAAAAGTAAACGCCCCAGGAGGACTTGATTCCCTCCCTGGGGCGTCGTTTTTTATGCAATTATCGCATGAGGGTTTGTATGAAGCAGCCGCCGTCCTCTTTGCCAAAGTCCGCGGCAACCTTGCCTTTATCCCGGGATGCGGCGATTTTTGATCCCGCTCCTGACGGGTCCCGTACAAGCGCTTGCGTGGGATCGTCGTCATAAGGCCCGTTATCCGTTATGTAAACGGTGACCTGGGTTCTATCGTGCGAGAACTCGGCGCCGTCTCCGGCGCCTCCGCTTATCAGGTCCCTGGAAAAATCGTACCAGCCCAACGCCGCACTGTACTTGTACCACCTGCAGGCGGCCGACGCGGGCTCGGGCAGAGTCACCGTAAAGGAAACCCTGTCTCCTGCCTGATAAGCGCGCATTTCCACGTCTATGAGGCCGCACATGAGTTGATCCGGCCTGTTCGTCTCATCGGCTATGGTTTCCGGGTCGATGGCATCCAGATAAGTCACTCCGCCTTCCAGGGCGCAGATTCCCAGGGCCTCGCCGTCAAAGGATTCAAACGGGGTGACGTTTTCATCAAAGCCTTTCAGGCCGTTGTCCGCAATTTGGATTGTCAGGCCTCCGGAAGCCATGAGTCCCTGATCATCCATCACGATAAGCTCCATTTCCACCGCGCCGCCTGGAGCGGCGACCGAAGGCGCTACAAAGGCCGGAGTCTGGGCCGTGGGATCGGACAGGCAGACCGAAGGGCCGCTGACCTGGCGCCAGAAGTACAGCACATCGCCTTCCGGATCGCTTGACGCAGATCCGTTCAGGATAACGTTAGCGCCTTCCGCAACGTTCAGGCCGGCTCCAGCGTTCGCCGTGGGCGGGTCGTTTGCGCCTGTTACGTTTACGATGCAGAAGTCCTGAGCTTTAAAGCCTTGTTCGTTGGCGACAGTCAGGCGGAACTCCAGAGCGGCCCCCGCTTCCAGCACTGTGGGCGCGGTAAAGGCCGGCGTCGCCGTGTCTTCTCCGGCCAGTACAACCTCCGGGCCTCCAACCTGTTCCCATTCGTAGGTGGCGATAGCTTTCCGGGCGTCAGCAGAGGCGGAGCCGTCCAGAGTCACGGTTGCATCCGCGCTAACCGTCTGGTCCGCTCCGGCGTTTGCCGTGGGAGGATCGTCCGCGGCGGTCACATTTACAATGCATGTGCGGGTGGATTCCTGGCAGTAATCCCGAACCGTCAGGGCGAATTCCAGAGCCCCGCCGGCCTGCGGCGGCGCCGTGAACCACGCCCTGGGAGACTGGGCGTCATTGATTTCCACGCTTTCGCCCGACAACTGGGTCCACTGGCAGGTCAGGGCGTCGCCGTTGAAATCCGAGGAGCCCATGCCGTCCAGGACAACCTTGGCGCCCGGATCGGCCGTTGCCTGGCAGTATGCCCAGGCCATGGGAGCGTAAGGCCTGGAGGCCGGGTCATTGGGGGCGGTCTGACAATTATATTCGGTCAGGTTGTCCACGCCGTCCGAATCCAGGTCGCCTGCGGAGTCGTCAATGCTGGAATCCAAGCCATACTGGCCTTCCCAGGCGTCGTTCATATAGTCTGCGTCCAGATCCTCAGAGTCCGGCGCATACAACTCATACACCGGGCTGTCAGCCTGGGTGTCGTTCACCCTGACGCCGATGGTCAAAGGCCCGCTGTAATCCGCGTCCTTGGTCACAGCCGTTCCGTTCACCGTGTAATGATCGCCCGGCAGCACCTGCAGGGTGAAGTCCGCCGGATAGGCGTTGTCGGGATCTTCCACGGTCAGATCGTTCAGGGTAATCTCTCGGGCCTGGCCGGCTGCTATGGAGATATCCTCCTGTCCGATGATAAGCGGAATGTCGTTGACCGCAGTGACGGTCACCACCAGGTTGAACCAGCCGCTTTCGTCCAGCCCGTCGTATACCTGGACCGGGACGGACAACACGCCGTTAAAGTCCGTATTCGGGGTGATTGTTGTATCGGCATAGGAGTAATTATCCCCCGAGCCGATCTGCATCTGGAAGTCGTCCGGATAGGTCTGGTCGTCCTGAACCAGAATATCGGAGAAGGTGATTTCCAGCGGGGTTTCCTCAGGCGTGGTCAAGGCCTTGGCCTGTCCTGTGATGACCGGAGGAATGTTTTGCACCTGCAGGGTGAAGGTTTGCACGTCCTCCAGGTCTCCCTGTTTGGCCATTACGCTGATTTCGTAGGTCCCGATGTCGCCCGGCGCAGAGGTCTGCCAGGTGACGAGCCCGGTGTTTGCGTCGATGGTCATGCCAGTGGGCGCCTTCAGCAGGCTGAATTCAAGCGCCGTCTGTTTATTGTCCGATTCCACCACCAACTGGTAGGAGAACAAAGCTCCGGCGCTCACAAAAACCTGGGGATCGGAAATGATGGAAGCGGAAGCCTCGGGCGGCATGCCCGCCACATAAATATAGAAAGTCTGGGAGGATTCCGCCAGTTGGTCGTCCTGAATTGCGATGGTTACGGTCCAGGTTCCGGTTTGCTCTTCCGTGGGAGTCCAGGAGACGAGCCCGGCGTCCGATATCTCGATGCCCGCCGCTCCGCCGTCGTCGCTCACGAGGTAGCTCAAAGCATCTCCGTCCGGATCGTAGGCCTGCACCTGATAGGTGAAGGTTGAACCGGCCTGCACCACGTCGCGTTTGGGCGTGGAGGTGATGACCGGGACGTTGTTGACGGCGTCATGGTTGATCATTAAAACGGTCACGGAGTTTTCAAAGGGGCTTTCCACGGCCCGGGTTTTGACCGTATCGTCGGTTTCTTCTTTGGTCTTTCTATTGGAGAAGCCGCGTCTTTGCACCTCGGCGTTAGCTGCAAGATGCACCGCGTGCTCGGCCAGGGCTTTCACCTGATCGTTATCCAGGCCAAGGCGCCCGCCTTCCTTGATGCGTACGATGCCTTCGGCCCTGCCCAAGGCCTGTTCCGCCTCAACGGAGTTGGGCTCAGCGAGAACAACCTGTTGTCCCAGGTCTTCCTTCCTGAATTCCGTGTCTTCATCCTCCATGCCGTAAGTCAGGTCTTCGTCAAGCGCCTTGGCGCCCATCAAAATCTGGGCGGCTTCGCTGACGATTTCGTACTTACCCGCTCTGGTCGTTTCGGAGGTTTCAATCTCCTTGATGGCGGCCGCGGAAAAACGATAGCGCTTGCCCGGCGTCAGGTCCGTCACCAAAGAAGCCCCAATGAGGGAGTTGTCCAGGTTTTGTTCCGTTTCCGTCTGGTCGTATTTATAATTGGGGTCTTCCAGATCGTCCGTCCACACAATCCGGTAGCCGATGATGGCGTCGTCCTCCAACAGGTCCCAGGTCACCAAGGCCGTGGATTCGTTCCGGACCTCCACCCTTATATTTTCAATGCTGGGCGGCGCGTCCAGATCCGGGACGTAAATCGGCGCGTCGCTGTAGGCGAACCTTGCGGCGTTTTTGCCGTCATCGATTTTCGCCATGATCCAGTAGTAACGGGAGGCCACCGGGTTTTCGATCAGGTCGTAGGTATGGTTCAGGGAGTGCGCTCCGGCCGTTTCCACCGGAACCTGGGCGTATTGAGAGCCGATGTGCTTGTTTATGTCCCGTTCGTTGGCCAGATACAGGGTGGTGGTTACCGGATCGTCTTCGTCGATCTGATCCCATTCCACATAGATGGTCTGGCCGTCGCTGTATGCGTCGGTGATGTCAATGGAAGGCGCCTTGTTGATGGTTAGCGCTTCCACGATATACTGGCCAAGGCTCGCGGGCGAGGTGATGCTGGCGGTGTATGTTCCGCCTTCCGGGTTGGACAGGAAGCAGCATGCCTCCATGGCCGCCGCATTTTGCCGGTACATGACTTCAACCGGGTTATCAACGTCAAAGGGGTTGGCTTCGGGGGTGAAAACCGTTCCCGAAGGCGAGGTCAGCGTAAAATGGGGATCGCCGCCCTCCAGTTCGTAATTCAGCCTGACTATTACGGGATCTCCGGCGGGGAGTTCAAGCTCCACCGCGTCCCCTGTAAAGTCTTTATCGGACTTTCTAAATCCTTCCCCGGCGTTATCCAGGCTGTAATGCTTGGATAGCTGGATGAGGTTGGTTCCAAATTGGAACCTGGCTTGTGCGGGATAATCCCCCGAGTCGCCCTTTCTGTCTTCCTGGGTCCAGTACCGGGGCTGGTTGTAGGGATTTTCCCATTCCAGGGTTTCGGTGACGCCCTTGACCGGGGCGTGAAAGCCTTCGGCGTCCACCCGGAATCCGATGGAGAATATTCCAAGGACGCTGGCGTTGCCGCCGATTCCTTCGTTGTCAAAATTGCACCCTACGCCCGCGAATTCAAAACCTCCGGCAATGGGGATGTTGTCGGGAATTTTTAAGGAGATCCGGGCGTAACCCGAAACCCAACCGTCAAAGGTGATGTATATGCCGCCCGCGCCTGTAAAGTATTGGTAAATGGGCATGTAGGCGCTGAACATCACACCCTGTTGCGCCCCGGAGAAAACAATCAGAACCTTGGCGCCGGCGATGTCGGCAATGCCCATAAGCTGGATTGTGCCCTCCAGTTTGATGGCTCCGCCTATGTCCGTGGTAAACTCCACCAACCCCGCCAGCATGGCGACGCTAACCGGTCCTACTTTCTGAGCGGGGCCGCCTGTAAATCGTATTTCTCCCACAAAGACCAGGGATCTTTGCCAACAGATTTCTCCGTCGGAAACCAGGTATTCGCTCACTTCCTCGCAATGCACATCATTCGGCGGCTGATATTTTCCGGCCGTTCCTTCCAGGCCGATTCCAATGTCCTGCATGTACACGCCGGAATCCCCCAGAGGAATGTTCATCCCTATGACTTTAATGAATACTCCATCAAATTTGCCGTCCCTGAATGCCACCCAACCGGAGATGCCCTGCCCGGACTCTTCGACAGTGCCCGCCGCCGGAGTCCAGAAAGGCAGCACCACGCCCCCGCCGAACTTAAAAAAGGCTTGCGGATCATATTCAATTTGGAGGATGATTCCGGCCACGCCAACTCCCTTGAATTTAAGTTTGGGTATGGCTAAACCACCGTCCTCGCCAAGGATCGTGCCTTCATCCTCAGGCTTGGGAAATTGCATTTCCAGGTCGTCAAGGGTTAAGGGCTCTCCTAAAACGTTGAAGCCCGGAGCGCAAGTGATTTGCATGCCGTTTCTATCTGGCATGGGACTAATATCCGTGATGGGCATATCAAATCCGCTGATGATGACTGTCGGGTTCTCCCACGTTATTCCATCTTTGTGTATCAACACATTGTCGATGAGTAGGGAGCCGTTTTCCATGTTCCACTGGGATTTCGCATGCATGTCGGGCGAGGGGATTTCCAGGCCCCGGCTTGTAAAATAGGATCCCTGCTGATCGTATTCCACGCCCGCAATATCCAGCACGCCCGCCGGAAGCCTTACAAACAACTCGTCCTGTCCCGTGGAGGCGTCGTAGCTTTTGTACAGTTCCAGGTTCTCAAAATGCAGCGGGAAGGAAACATCCAAGAGGTTCCAGTCCACATGGACGTCGGGAAAACGCATCAATGAAGGAGTGGGAAAGATGCTTCCGTGGTAAATCCTAATTCCCAATGCTTCTCCCGTCGGTTCCAGGTTTCCTGTCACGGTCGACATGGCGCCGCTGAAATCCATTTGGGGTGTAGTCAGGGTAAAGTCGGAGTAGACGTCCCCTCCATGCTGCGTGTCGGTTCCGGATTCAAAATACACATCGTCCGAGTAAAAGTAGCCCGGACCGAATTCCCAGTCCAGGGCGGAGAATTCGCTGGCTGCCTGGGTGAAGCTGATGGTGCGGCCCCTGGCGACTCTGGGATAACAATAGTTGACGTCTTCTACATGGAAGACTTTTTGCGAGTCGTGCGTGGCGATATCCAGGCTGTTAAAATAAAGCCCCTTGTCATTGGTTACGCCCGCTGGAAAAATGCCGTTCCAATAGTCGGTTTGAAAATATCCGTTATCGAAGACGGCCGCGCCTCCGTAATCCCAATCCAGAAGCACGTTTTTCAGGAAAAAGTCATCTCCCTGGCCGTTGCCCTTAATGCCATTATCCTTCAGGCTTACGTCTTCCAACTCGATTACGTCTATACCCGCCATGAAACTGGCGCCGTCCATGATCGGCGGATAGTCCGCATAGAACTCCAGATTATCCAGGGTAAGCGCCTTATAATCCGTGAAATTCCCAAGATAGAAGGTCTCGGGCGTTTCAAGCCGTTCCCAGGCCGGGTTGAATGTAAAATCGCTCCAGCTTATGCCCGAAATGGTCAGCCCGGAAAAGTTCAGGCTGGCGTTTTCCGTGGTTATAAACCGGATGCCTGCGTCCGGGCATATTCCCAGGCCGGTGAACGGCATGGGGTAATCCCCGCCGTCGGCCAGCAGGGTTCCGTCAAAGACCATGGAGAACCTGGGCGGATTGTATTCGCCCAAAATATAGCTTTCTTTGTATTGAATGGCGTCCACGATGGTGGAGAAGCCGCACAGCACAGGCCCGTCATCCGGGTTGACCGGGGTGAAAATCATTTGATCCGCATCCAGCCGGCACGGCCCCGTAAACAGGTCCAGGTCCCCGGAAAGAAGGTCATAGACGTACTCCTCCCCATCCCAGTACGCCGAACCGTACCACAGATCCGCGATGTTCATATAAGTCACCGGGCCGGAGAAAAGCACCTGGGTTCCCGTGATGACGATGGGCTTGGTATTTGTATTGATGGTTTTCAGGTCGTATTTGACCGCCTCGTCCGTGCGGCGCATCCACACGGGAGAAGACGTCATTACGGGGGCGTCCAGGAGATTGCCGTCCCCATCGAATTCCTGTATTGAATCCGTCAGGAACTGCACCTTGCCCACGGTCATGGTTTCGGAAATCACATCACCGACCTGGACCGTAACGTTGGCCATGGCGTACATTTCTTCGTCGTCGTACAGATCCCAGGCCTTGGCCTCAAGCACGTACACTTGCTGTGCTTCAAAATCAAACTCAGACCCTTCCGTAATCCACAAGGAGTGACCGTACACGGCGAAGCGTCCGTTGGCGTCTTCAGTCAATTCGTAGTTCAGGATGGCGTCTCCGTTTCCATCCTGGGCGGAGAGTTCGCCAACATGAACATTGCCCGTGTACTTGCGGCATTCTTCAACATCAATGGCCGATCCGCCGTCAAGAAGAATAAATTCCAGGCTTGTGGTGGGAAAGTCCACCCGATCCACATTCACGGTGTATTGGGCGGAGGCGTCATAATTTCCGTCATGGATAATGATTCCCAGGGTGTAGCTTGGCATGACGGCATGATCCAGAGCCGCAGCCGTGACCAGATAGGGAACGCCGTTGGATTCCTGAATCGAAAAATCGTCATAACCGGCGCCCTGGATTTCATAAGTATAATCGTTGACTGCATCCGGGTCGGTAATGTCGATACGGGCGATTACTGTGCCTACCGGTCTGTCCTCCCGCACCGGATTCAATAAGGTGAATACGTTGACATCCGTGGGCGGGTCGGCGCCATCTTCCAGGTTGATGATAATGGGTTGGTCCAGGTGCAAGGGCGGCTCGCCGTTATCCGCGGCCCGAACCTGAATGGTGAATCCTCCGTTGGTTTCATAGTCCAGATCCGCGCCTTCCGCCACCTTGAGTACATCGCCGTCCAGGTAGAATCTGCCGTCCGCATCGTCCAGCAATGTAAAGGTGTGGGTCTGGGCCGGGTTGGCGTCCACGGCGGTGAGAGTTCCCACAACCGTGTTGGCCGGGGCGTCTTCAGGAAGGGTGGTTGCCACGCTTCCGTCAATCTGGATGTACAGGGGCGGGGTGTTTTCGCCCGGGTCCATCAAAAACAGGAATTCGTGCGTGCTGGAAATAGGCGGCGCGCCGTCGTCCAGCGTGGTTATATACAGGTTTATTTGCGGGTGCTCGGCGCTGGAAATGCTCTGGTCCAAAAATAGAGAGAACATCTCGTCGCCGTCTTCGTTTTGGCCCCATTTTTCCGTATGGAAATAGGAGTCCCAAGGCGGCAGGATGGTGAGGGCCGCCAATTGGCCGGCGTCCGGTTCCAGCACGGTCAGCATGCCCAGATAGGCGGGAACGGCGGCGTTTTCGTCAATATTATCGTCCCCGTCAAATTCCAGGTCCGCAGGTTCGTTTTTGTCCTCCACATTGATGGTTATGTCCGTTTCGCAGGACATGGCGGGGACGCCGTCGTCCGTAGCTTTTACGCGCACCACATGGGATTGGGCCGTTTCGTAATCAATCCAGCCGATATAGCGGGCTATCAGGCGGTCGCCCTCGATGACAAAGGCGCCTCCCGAGGAGTCGGAGACGATTTCAAAGGTGTGGCTCTGAGATGCGTTGTCGTCCTGGACGCTCAGGGTTCCCACTTCGTATTCCAGGGTGTTTTCCGGAACCGTGTTGGAGGACAGGGCGATGGAGTAGGGCGCCGTGTTGATTTCGGGAACCACCCAGACAGCCAGGTTTTTCACCGTGGAGTAGCGCGGCGTTCCGTTGTCGCCCTCCTCGGTCCAGCCTTCCTCCATAAAGCCGGAATCCGTGGATGACACCCGGATGGTCCGGGTGGGGTTGTCCGCGTCATAAGTCAGCAGGCTGGAGTCTCCCACAACCAGGTTTTCCCCGTCGATGGCGAAACCGCCGTTGGTGGGGTCCGTAATGAGGGCGTATTCGTGCCGGTCCAGGCCTCCGTCTTCGTCCTCTGTCGTGAATGCGCCGATAACCGTTCCGTCGGCCCAGTCTTCCCCGGCCTGGTTATTGTCCAGGGAAATATCCGTGGGGGCGTCGTTGGCGTTTTGCAGATTGATGGTAAATGTCTTGGTCAGGGGCGAAAAAGCGCCCTGATCGGAAAGGTCTTGGGCCTCCACCGTGATGGACAGGGTGGGGGAGGCTTCAAAGTCAAAGGCTGGCTGGAGATTCACCTGAAGCTCGTCAATGACGATTCGGAAGGCGTTTCCCGGATTGTCCGTCAGGGTGTACTGGGTGGACGCGTTGTGGTCCGGATCCTGGCCCGTGAACACGCCTATGAGGGTTCCCGCTTCCGAGTTTTCCGTGACCGTTTTGGAGTCCAGGGAGAAGCTCTCCATGGGAAACTGCACATCGTTTATTGTAATGACAAAGGTCCTCTCGTAAGTCAGACCGCCCAGATCCTTTGTTTGAATCGTGATCTGCTCTGCATGACCGGGGGTGTATACGAGTTTGGAGGCGTCGGCGGCCAGCAGCTTGTCCGAGGCGATTTGAAAGCCCCCGCCCGTGGAGTCGCTTAAAAGGGTGTAGCTGTGGTAATCGTCGTTGACGTCCGGGTCGTCGGTGGTAAGCGTTGCGACCACCGTACCCGCGGGCGTTCCTTCGTCCACCTCGGTGGAGGAGAGATGAAGCCCGTATGGCGGGTCATTGGTATCTTCGACTTCGATGGTAAAGGCTTTGACCACTCCCCGAGGCGGAGTTCCGTCGTCCACGCAATAGATTTCCATGTCGTAGCTGGGCCAGACTTCATAATTCAGGGCCGCATTGACAATCAGCCGCCATTGGTTTCCTGACTGTTCCAGGACAAAATGGTTTTCGCCGCCCGAGGCGATGGACATGATGTGGGATTGGCCCACGTCCTGGTCGTCGGCCGTAAACCAGCCCACGATTTCGCCGGCGGGGACGTTTTCCGGAATAGGATAATTGGCGCCCGAAAATTCAATGTCGGGCGCGTCGTTGGAGTCTTCCACCAGGATCCCGAAATCCTGTTCGTACGATTTGGGGGGTACGCCGTTATCCGTAACGCGAATACGCACCACATTGGACGCGGCGGTTTCAAAGTCGATTTTTGCGCTGTCGCTGATAACAAGCTGGTCGCCGATGACGGCGTAGCCGCCGCCCGAGTCGTCCGAGGCGATTTCAAACACATGGGTCTGGGCCGGATTGTAGTCGTCCACGGTAATCACGCCGATCACCTGCCCGTTGACTACTTCGTTTTCCGTGACCGTAAAACCGGTCAGTTCGCCGTTTAAATACAGCCTTTCGGGTGCGTAATTGACGCCGGGAGTGACCGATATGACCAGCCCTTTTTCAATTTGGTATCTGGGCGTTCCAAAATCGCCTTCGGCTGTCCAGCCTTCCTCCATGTAGCCGGAATCCACGCTGCGGATGGTTACGGTGTGGGTGGTTGGCTGGCCTTGGTAAATGAGCACGTTGGGATTGCCCACCACCAGGATGTTGTCCACCAGGGCGAAGCCGCCCAAAGACGTGTCGTCTATAATCAGGTATTGATGGGCGTCCGCAAGGCCGTCTTCGTCCTCGGTGGACAAAGAGCCTACCAGGCTGCCTGCGTCCGCGAATTCCACCACGCTGGAGTTGCTGATGGTAATGTCGGTGGGAGGATCGTTGGCGTTGATGACGCTTACGACGAAATCCTCCTCGTAATACAGGGGCGGATTTCCTTCGTCCGTGGCCCGGATGCGCAGGGTTACGGTTTGGTTTTCCTCGTAATTGATTTTGGAGGCGTCATCCGTCCACAGAACAGAGCCCTCGATTTTAAAAGCGCCGTCCAAAGGGTCGGAAGCGATGGAGTGGTTCACCGCCTTATCCAGGTCCGGGTCCGTGGAGCTTAAAAAGGCGATGCAGCCTCCCTGGCCCTCGCCGAAGCCGGTCCTTTCGTTGACCGAGTCTCCCCCGGTGAAGTCGATGTCCGTGGGAGCCTCGTTGACGTCGTTTATGATGATCTGCAAGTCTCCCGTGTACTCAAGTCCCATGGAGTCAATGGCTCTTACGGTCAGGGTGTAATACCTGGGGTATCCGTCCAGGGCTTCGTAATTCAGCTTGCTGCTGTCGTTCACAATAACCCGGCCGTCGTTGCGAATTCGAAAGGCCCCGCCCGAGTCGTCCGCCATGAGTGAAAAAATATGAGTGTCGTTCTCGTCCGTATCCACGGCTGTCAGTTGTCCGACAAGGGTCCCGTTGGGCGTGTTTTCGTCCACGCCTTCCGGGGTCATGAAAATGCCTGTGGGAGCTTCGTCAATGACGTCGGAGAGATGGAAGGTGAAGGTTTTTTCCACATACTTCGTGTTTACGCCGTATGGGATTCCGCTGTCCGTGCACCGGACCCTGACCCAGCATTCCGGCTGGGTGTCGTAGTCGAGAAGGGAGGCATTTGCGACAATGACGTTGCCTCTGTACTGATTGTAGGCGCTGACGGAAAAAGCTCCCGAGGGGCTGTCGGCGATTTTGGTGTAGGTGTAGGTCTGCCCTTCATCCTCATCCACCGCCTTAAGCCTCATTACCAGGGCGGCGCCGCCGTCTTCCGGGACGGGATCATTGAGTATCGTGGTTAAAATGTCCGTGGGCGCCTCGTTTTTATTGACCAGGTTGACTGTAAGGATTCGGTCCAGATGCAAGGCGGGGGACCCGGAATCCGTGGTGCGGATGGTTGCGGTAATCACGGAGTT
The DNA here is from genome assembly GCF_900142135.1 of Desulfatibacillum alkenivorans DSM 16219. Classification (GTDB taxonomy): domain Bacteria; phylum Desulfobacterota; class Desulfobacteria; order Desulfobacterales; family Desulfatibacillaceae; genus Desulfatibacillum; species Desulfatibacillum alkenivorans. Next base: position 63,880 of record NZ_FQZU01000032.1, read on the forward strand.
GACTTCGTAGTTCCAATAGGAACTGTCCCCAACCACCAGATTTTGGCCGGATACGGCGAAGGCTCCTCCTCCCACGCTGTCCGTTATTACGGAGTAGGTGAATGTCTGTCCCGCGTCTTCATCCACAGTGGAAAGGGCGGTGACGAACTTGCCTGCATTGACGTTTTCGTTGATTTCCGGAACTTCGGGGTTGAATTTCAGATTGGCGGGTTGATCATTGAGGTCCAGAACATGGATTTCGAGGGTTTGCTCCCAAGTCAGTCCGCCGGGGTCCTGGGTTTGCAGTGTGATCGTATGGGTGATCTGGGTTTCAAAGTTCAGCAGCGCCGCGTCCGCAGCATAAATTTTGTCGTCATCCATATAAAAACAGCCGCCGTCGTCATCCGTCAGGGTGTAAGTGAAAGCCGCGTCATTGTTGGGATCCTGGGTGGCCAGAGTTCCAACTAAGGTTCCGGCCGGAGAGTTTTCCGCCACCGTGTCGGGAGAAAGGCTGATTCCCGTGGGCCGGTCATTGGCGGCGTCCAGAACCTGGATGACAAAATCCTTGTCCAATGTATAGCCCACCCCGTCCAAGTCCCTGGTTCTGACCGTAATGGTATGCTGGGAGACGGCTTCGTAATCCAGCAGGAGTTCGTCCGCTACAACCAGTTGATCGCCGGACAAAGCGAATCGGCCGCCGGCGTCATCCACCAACTCGTATGTGAATGTATCGCCTTCATCCGGGTCCTCGGTGGTGAAAGTTCCGATTACCGTGCCGTTAGGCGCTCCCTCCTCCACGGTTGCGGAGGAAAGGTTGATGTCCGTGGGAGCATTATTTAATTCAATGTCATACTTGGCGGCCAGATATTGGTTTACCTGCTCCCTTTCCTCATTGCTGAGCACCCGTGAGTACAAGATGACTTCTGAGACCATTCCATTAAATTGACTGGTGTAAATTGAGCCTTCCGCCATGTATTTAAGGTATCCCAGGCTGTAAGCCCCGGTGGAAGCCGGGGAAGGATAAGTGCGTTCGTCCACCGGAATGGCGTCCAGGAAGGCCAGGGCGGTCTCCCCGTTTTTCACGGCGTTTCCAATTTTTTGTTGATGGGGGGCCATGTAGGCGTCGTCCCCATGCCCCGGATAGGACGGGCCGTTCATGAAGTATGACAGGAAATTGCCGTCGCTCGCGCCCATGAACACGCTTGGGTTTGATGCGGGATATTGACCCACTACAAAGGCGGGGTAGCCAAGATAGTTGTAGCCGTTATCAAAATCCTTCATGACGACAAATACATCGGCCGTATCGTCGACCGTTATGTCCGTAATTCCGTCCAGGCCCTGGTGCAAATCCAGGTCATCATCTCCTTGAAAATAGACGCTGTAAATATGCATGACCTGGCTCGGCTCCAGGCATAACGTGGTGGTGAATACGGTATTGGCGTCTTCATAAGATCCGTCGGCTATGAAATCCCAGGTTTCTACGTTGTAGATTTCCCACCCCATGTCAGTGGGATTGTCGTCCGTTGTAAAGACGACTTGCACGCTGCTTTCGCTGGGATCGCAGCCTTCCCCGCCCGCGGGCGCGCTGAAATAGATGTTTGTGAAATCCTCAAACGCCGTTCCGGAGATAACCGTCTCGCCGTTTACGATGACTTGATATCCGCCGGATCCGTTGTCGCAGCAATAACCGTCCTCATCGTTGCACCAGAGGAAAAATTCATATCCGCTTTCTTTTAATATATCGCCGGAAGGGGCCTGATTCAGGTCGTACTGCACGGCGTGGGCGCCGTTTCCGCTGGCGTCCTCCCACTTATAAACCTGCCATGTGCTATCCACGATGTGGACGCCGTAATCTCCTTTTAACCAGAGGTTCAAACCGTCGGAAGGAATGTCCGTAATCGCAGGCGGAGAGCCGGTGGACCCGTTGTCTATTATGCAGATATCTCCGTCCGAAAAATCGCCGTTCGCAGAGGGGTAATAGCTTCCTGGATATTGGTAGCCGCAAAGCGCAACGTTCCACTCGGACTGAATGGAGTCGTCATCCAGAAGGTCCAGGCGAAAGACCTTGTCATTGGCGCCAGCGTGTAAAGCCACGGTATAAATGTCCGCGAGGGCGGAGGAATTCGGACTAATGGAGGCAATCTGAACCTCGGAGCAGTCCCCGGACAAAGATTGGATGTGGAAATCCGAAGCATCCACCCCGGTGACTTGCTGGCTGAAGGTCACGGTGCAGGTGACCACGGCCGTGCCGGTAATGGGGTTTTCGTCATTCAGAACAATGGATTCCACCACAGGGGGGAACGGATCGAACTGAATGGTCAGCGTGGGAAGGGTAGCGGCATTGTTGGCGTCAAAAGAATAAAACTCCACGGGAGTGTCAATGTCGTCATAGGGGAGGAGGATAATGGTCACGGAGCTTCCCGATTCCCAGTCCTCCAATTCCGTCAGATCAGCTATTTGATCCGCCAGGGAACGCGAAGTCTGCCGGCTGCCGGCCGCGGCGCCTGAGTCGATGACCCATAAACTGCATATTTCCAGGGGAGAACGGTCAATTACGGACGGGTCTGATGCAAAATCCCGGGCGTCGGGATCCAGGAGCATTTTCGGTCTTACGAGCATTTGGCCGCCCGAGTCGTTTTCATTGACCAGGGTCATGGTAAGGTTGGCGGCTTGAATTTCCGATTTTGGGGGGATCCGGACGTCCGTGAAACGCAGCCCGCTGGCGTAGGTGCGGGAATCGTCGGAAAAAGTCCCCACGCGCAGAGACGATGAGGTGTACTCGTTCATTTGCGGCGCCGGGGTGCTGGAGCAGGCGTCATCCTGGCTCATTCCAATGGTCAGGGTAATGACCGACGAGGCGTTGGCCTGAAAAAACAAGCCCGAGGCGAACATCAACACAAGGAAGAATATCCCGCCCGCAAGAAAGGGGCGGCCGGCTATGTCCCGTTTTGGGCGATTGGCGTTTCTGGGGTGAAAATTTTTGGCAAAAGAGCACGCGGCAGCAGCGGATGACTGAGGCATGACGTTTCCTCCCGGACCGGTACAGGAACTAGGATATCTCCAAAATGCGGCAAGAGACATTCCTGTTATTACAAAACCGAGAGGCGTCCCCTGTGGCGTGAGTGAAGCGGCGTGGTTTGTTTATAATAACAGGTCTTGTTTGCAATAGTCCATAAATATACACAAAAACAGCATTTTAATGATACGATATAGGCAAAAATGCAGTTAAAAATATTTATTATATGCTTTTTAGAAACCCTGTTTCGATTTTCTAACCGATAGTTGAAAAACAGTCAATACTCGTAATAAATTTAAGGCTGTAAATTTAAAGAAAAACAGAGCAGGGCGCCGCTTGCCTCGCTCTGCGTCCGCCTTTCCCTAAGGCTGGGCGCGCCCGGGCATTTTTTGCGCTTTAGGCGATAATGGTTTGCAGCGCCTGCCCCTTGCCCTGATTGTTTATCGATGCGTTTCTCTTAAACAAGGGGCGCAGGATGATAGAATCTTTAAAACACGGGAACGCTATGGTATTGAAGTTAAGCCGTCTTATTTTTTTAATTGTCAGCCAGGAATAAATTGTAGGTAGAAGGCGTCTGCAATCGCCCCTCTTTGCAACCAAGCCAACGAGGCCGGGCCCATGTTATTTGAGCATGCCGACTTTTATTCGCTCCCCGTGGATTATACGCCAAGGCGTCCGGAGTATTTTCAGGTGCGCCGGATCGTTTTGGCAAAGGGCGCCTGCGCAACCAAGGAGCGAAGAGACTACGTCTCCCGCATAATCGCCTTGTATCCTGATGCGGAGGTGGAAAACAGGCCGGACTCCTCCGGGAACAAGGGCGTTTGAGCCGGAATTTGTGCGTATTCGGGCTTCATGGGCGATTCTCCTCATATTGGGATGCATCGAAAGACCTGCTCATCCTGCGCGGACCACGCAGCCATTCCGCCTTGGGGTCATGCTGCTCGCGATACAACCGGGAGGTCCTGTGGCTCGCCGTGGCGTAGCAATAAAGGCAGCCGTGGCCGCAGGTGTCGTAAGCGCCGATGTCCCGGGAGTAATCGCAGGCGCACTCCTTCCCGCGATGCCCAGGTCTTTTGCTGGGAATCAAACGGCCGGCGACCTCGCTCAGGCGCATGGCGTCGATGCACACTGCCGGGAGTATACCGGGGCTTAGGCATTCGGATTGCCCGCACAGGCGCAGGGTCATGCCGTTGTCCAAAGCGATCGCCGCCAATTCCCGCAAAAACGCCTGTTTGAAGGATATATGCGGATCCTCCCACGTAAAGCCTATTTCCCGGGCCGCGCGGGTCAGGTTCGCTCGGGTTTTTCTGAAGGCAAAAGACGTGTAGGCCGCAACGACATCCTTCACTGCTCCTTTCAGGCGCCGGGCAATGGCTGTGAAATTCTCGCGGTGAAAATCGAAGCCGGTTTCACAGGTGATGAGGATGGGATCGTATCGCCAGATGACGGCCTTTCTTCCATATGTTTCGGAGATTGCGCGCAAATGGGAGACGGACGCTTCCACGGAGGGAATGGAAGGTTCAAGAAAGCGGGGAAATCCATTGATGGTGTAATGGACGATAAATGGAAAGCCGCGTGCATGCACGTCGGCGAGGTTTTCCATGAACGGGCCGGGATTTTTGGTCCAGAAAAAGAACCCGTCCACCTCCTGGGGGCTGAGTCCAACCCGGTAAACCCGGCCGTTAAAAGCGTTGACCGAAAGGCAATACCCGGCGTCCAGACGATTTCGGAGCCAATCGCCGTAAAAAGCGGGAATGTCCGTCCGTGAGCTTGCCGAGATAATCATTTCCACTGCCTTATTTGAGCAATATTCCAGTCTTTAACGCAACTATTCTTATATATTTGAATATACTATCATAAAAAATTACAAATGTCCTAACTAATGTGTATTTTTGAGTTCTGCCGCGCTAACGGGGGTGTTTCTTCGCCGCAGATAAAGGCAATGCGAACAAGTCGGTCTTGCCCTTGGCCGCGGCATTAACCGGCACGATGATGGGTGACGCCGCCTATGGCGCCTGCTTTCCAAGCCTGCGGGGGACTTGCTTTGGAGGGGGAAGCCGCCATGAAGAAGGTCGGACAGGCGGAACTCAGTGTCATAATATAAATGAAATGAGTTCTATGACGATACTCCATTTCCGCGTCCTGTTTAAGGGATTCACCCTATGGAGGAAAGGTGTGCGATCAGATATAAAATTCAACATTGCATCCACACAAACCCCAACAAGGAGGACAAAATTATGGCGGAAGTTTTTCAAATCTATAAATGCGAAGCATGCGGAAACATCGTGGAATTGGTTCACGGCGGAGAAGGGGAACTGGTTTGCTGCGGAGAGCCCATGGTTCTGATGCAGGAAAACACCGTGGACGCTGCCAAGGAGAAGCACGTTCCTGTGGTGGAAAAGACCAGCGACGGCGTGAAGGTTAAAGTGGGAAGCGCTCCCCATCCCATGGAGGAGAAGCACTATATCGAATGGATCGAAGTGATCGTGGACGGTAAGGCCTGCCGGGAGTTTTTGAAGCCGGGCCAGGCGCCGGAGGCGGTTTTCTGCGTTCCCGAGGGATCTTCCATGACAGTCCGCGAATACTGCAACATTCACGGCTTGTGGAAAGCCTGATTGGAATTATCTTATATACATGGGGAAAAGGGGGGCGGATTGCATAGCCCCCCTCCGTTTTTTAACCGTGAACCCCAAAACATGGAGGGACCAACCATGGCGGAAAAAGCGACTTACAAATGTTCGGAATGCGGCGGCTACTTGCACATGGACCAGGCGCCTGAAGAAACGCCTGAGTGCTGCGCCCGCCCCATGATCAAGGAACAGCCGGTCTGCACCAAGCAGACTACGGCCGAGCACTATCGTTTGAACGACGACAATGAACCCTGCGACGACGCCCGGGAAGGAACCCGTTAACACATTCTTTCGCATAAGAAACCCGTCCATGCCCGGCAAGGTGGACGGGACGGAAAAACGCCGGCATGATTTCCTTGAGGAGATCAAGCCGGCGTTTTTTGTGGGGCGGGAGGGGGGCTGGAGAGACGTAAAACAATCTTATTGTAACAACGCACGCGTTTTTTCCAAGGAAAGGCCCTGTTGCTCCGCCATGGGCAAGTAAGCCCTTTGCTCATGGCAGCTCCCGGCGAAAGCGGGGCTCGGATCGGCTCTGTAATAGAGGCCGGTGTAAAAGGTTTCCTCCATTTCCATGGCCATGGCCAGGGCGGAGGCCCTGTCCTGGGGATCATGGTCATCGGGCAGCCTTTTGGCCCTGTCTTTGTACCATTGGAGCGGATGGGGCTTCCAGGTGATGCATGGCTGCACCACGTCCACAAGAGAGAGGCCTTCATGAGTCAGCGCCGCCTGAAACAGTTCCGCAAGCTGGGCGGAATCGCCCGTAAAGCCCCTGGCCACAAAGGTGCAGCCGGAGATGATCGCCGCGGCCAAAGGATTAAAGGGCGGGGCCGTGGTCCCCTGGGGGTTTAGGGCGCGGACTTCCCCGCTTCGCGTAGTGGGGGAAGCCTGCCCTTTTGTCAGGGCGTAAATCTCGTTGTTATGGACGATCAACGTAATGTCCGGATTGCGGCGCATGGCGTGGAGAAAGTGGTTTCCCCCTTCTCCGTAGCAGTCCCCATCGCCGGTCGTCACCACGGTTTTCAGCATGGGGTTGGCGGCGGCCACGCCGGTCGCCACGGGCAAGGCCCTGCCGTGGAGGCCGTTAAAGAAGTTGCACTTGATGTAGTGGGGCAGTTTGGCGGCCTGGCCTATTCCCGAGACCAGGCAAATATCCTGGGGCTTCAAGCCCAATGCCGTGAAGGATTTTTTCAGCGTTTCCAAAATGGTGAAATTCGGGCATCCAGGGCACCATTGCGAGGGGACGTCAATATCAAATAAATTACTGTTATCGCTCATTATAGGCTCTCCAAAATCAGATCTCTAATGTATGTCCCGGTCAGGGGAAGCCCGTCATACCGCAGCACGCTTCCGGTGAAAGAAAGGCCCGTCTCCTGACGGACGAGCCTGGCCAGTTGGGGAAAGGCGCAGTTTTCCACCGAAAAGAGCTTTTCCCCTTGCAACGGCGGAAGTTCAGGAAAAGGCCAAAGGTGGGTGAAATGAATGACGCCCGTTCTGCGGCCCTCTTGCGTCAGCTGTTCCGCAGCCTCAAACAGAGCGTTTCCCGAGGATCCCCATCCCATGAGAATGATTTCTGATTTGGATGGGACATGGGTAAAGGCCTCGGGGATCTCCCGCTCCATGGCCTTAATTTTACGCAGGCGTTTTTCCGCCATGGCCGGGGCCGTATTGAACAGATCTTCGGTAATATGCCCGGATTCGTCGTGTTCATCGGAATCCGCGCAAACCAGATGCTCGGATTGCCCGGGATACATTCGGGGTGATATTCCCTCCCGGGTAATGGCGTATCGGCGGTAGGGAGGATTTTCGCAGTCCCGGGCGAGATGGTATTCCGGCTCGGATTCCTCGGGGTGGATGTCCTGGGTGAAGTGGGCGTCGGAAAGATGTTGATCCGTTAGAATAATGACCGGCGCCTGATACTTGTCCGCCATGTTGAAAGCCTTGACGGTAAGATGAAAGGCTTCTTTGGGATCCGAGGGCGCCAGCACGATTTTCGGAAACTCTCCGTGCCCGGCGTTGAGGGCGAATTGCAGGTCGCCCTGAGCCGTCCGGGTGGGAAGGCCGGTGGCCGGCCCCGGGCGCTGAGCCAGGACGATCACCAAGGGCGTCTCGGTCATGCCCGCCAGGCTGATTCCTTCCGCCATCAGGGAAAAGCCGCCGCCTGAGGTGGCGGTCATGGCCCGGGCGCCGGCGTAGGAAGCCCCAATGGCCATGTTGATCGCCGCGATTTCGTCTTCCACCTGCTCCCAGAAGACGCCCAAGTCCTCCCAACGTGCGGCCATTTGCCCGATGATGTTGGTGGACGGGGTCATAGGATAGGCGAAAATGGCGCGGCACCCGGCATAAGCCGCTCCAATGGCTATGGCTTCATGGACGTTGGTCAGTGCTTCGGGGCGTTGGTCCCTGTCCGGAATGGACGGGGTGCGCCTTTCCTTGCACAACGCCATGGCGTGGTCGTAGCCCGCCTGAAACGCGGACTCGTTTCCTGCGACGGATTCTGCGCCTTTTTCCGTAAAACGAGCGGCCAACTCCGATTTCACGCCTTGGGGGTTCATGCCCATGGCGGCCGCCAAAGCTCCCGCCGCCGCCGCGTTGGCGAAGATCTTTTTTCCGGCGGACTCATTGGCGAGAGCCTGGAAGTCCATGGCAAGGGCGTTTTTGTTTGACGATTCAGGCGCCAGAAGCAGCCCGTCCCGCTTAACGAGAAAGCCGTATTTCTCAGCCGCCTCCATGTTCAGGGCCAGCACAATGTCCATGCGCTCCACGGGGGCGTTTTTCGGGTCTTCGGAAACCCGGATCCGGTAGGAATTTTGTCCTCCCCGGATCCGGGACTCGTATTCTTTCCAGGAGAAAACAGCGTAACCCTGTTTACGGGCTGCGACCGTTATAACTTCTCCGATGGTTTGGACTCCCTGGCCGGCGGTTCCCGCCGCCGCAATGCTCCATTCACCCATGAGAAAACATCCTTTGCAAAGGGTTGTTTTTCATGCCCGGTGCATACATTGCGCCAGGCAGGCCGTTGAGGTTTTTATTTATGCGGGCCGTGCGAGCCGGCACGCCGGCCCTTTGTCAGCGGCCCGGACTGGCGTCTCCGCCCGCCCGCGTTGTTATTATACCTGGAATCCTTCCATATACTTGTCCAGCTTGCCTTCCAGGTTGACCAGGGCGCCTTTCAGCTTGTCCCGGACGCTTTGGGCGTAGGCCTCTTCGTTTTCGCTGCTCCAATCCGCGGGGCATTCGTTGCGGAGGGTGTCCAGTCGCTCCTCCATTTCATTCACGATAATATGGATGTCCTGAATGTTGGGGAGCATCTGGTCCTTGGCCCCGGTGGGCAGCCGGTCGGTCCTGCTGATGGCGTCGTATATTTGGGCTTTCCAGCCTACCAGTTCCTTGCTCACGGTATCGCAGTATGATTGGGCGTCCATAATGTACCTCCTTCTTCCATGATTCAAAGTTTGCGCAAGGGCGATCCTGCGCCGAAAACGGGACGGCATGTCCTGTTGCGGCTAAAACAATATCAACAGGACCCTGGAGTTTAAATGGGGGCAAGTATGTATTTGGCGGATTAAGAACCCCCCTTTTGATAAAGCCGGAGGAGGAATCGTCAGGCAAAAGGCATGTTTTTCAGCGGCGGGCGTCCCAGCAATGGGCCAATGATAATAGCTTTTACAGGAAGGAAATCCTCAGAACAACTGCCGCCCTAAGAATCGTTTTCATCCGTTCGTCCTCGTTTCATTCTCGATAGTCATTGTCAGGCGCTGAAGAAACGGTGCGCTCTTCAGAATTGAATTTGCAAGCCGCCTCCCCAGGTGTAATTGGAATGCCGTAGATAATTCGCAGACGCACGGTCTCCGCGGTTTTCGCGTCCAGGGACGATTCCGGATTGCCGTTAGCCAGGAACCGGTTTATTGTGGACCCGTATCCTGGCGAAGTCACCCTCCCGGAAGCGGAGAACCGGGTCGGGAATGCCCCCGTTGAGGGTCATGGCCTCTCTGGGCTCCCCCGTGATATTCACCGGCTGCTTTGAAATCGTCAGGTCGTATTCCACGGCGGCCGCCTGTGCGGGGAGGGATGCGAACAGGAAAAGCAGCCCGAAGGCGAGAAGGCCACTGGCCTTGGAACTCGGCTGCTTTCTTTTTACGGCGTCAATTTTCGATCTCTTTCTTGATTCGGTCGAACTCTTCCCTGGAAATCTCGCCATTTGCGTATCTCCTTTTCAGAATCTCCATGGGGCTCTCTTGCGACGGACCTGTCGAGCCGCCTGTCTTTTTGTTTCGATCAATGACGAGATAGGCGATGACCGCCGCCGCAACCAAGAAGATGAGCCACATGAACATTCCTCCATATCCGTTGTAATCCATCATATGCCCATATCCATCCATGGGCCGGCCCATGCGGCCGTAACCGCATCCATGGAAAAGCGATGCCGCCAGGATGGTCAGGGAGAATGTCAAACGCTTGGTTTTCATGATCTTGCTCCTGTTAAGGCGTTGAGTTTTTTGCCGCCTGTTCGAAATCCTGTCGCCAAACAAGCGCGCTTGCAGGTTCAAAAATCCCTTCCCCCCTCACGTGGGTATCTTCAAGAAGCGGGCGTTGATGGAAACGATGACCGTGGAGACGGTCATAAGGCCCGCGCCCAGGGCCGGGCTCAACAGGATTCCGTAGCCGTAAAGCACCCCTGCGGCCAATGGGATGGCGAACACGTTGTAGCCCGTGGCCCAGACGAGATTTTGCACCATCTTTCCATAGGTGGCCCGGGCCAGGCCCACGATAGCGGCCACGTCCTGGGGATTGCTCCGCACCAGCACGATGTCCGCCGTTTCCACGGCCACGTCCGTGCCTGCGCCGATGGCGATGCCAACGTCCGCGCGGGCGAGGGCCGGTGCGTCGTTCACTCCGTCGCCGGTCATGGCCACGATGAGGCCGCGCTCCTGGATCTCCTGTATCTTCTCGGCCTTTTTTTCGGGCAGCACCTCGGCAAAGAAGTCGTCCAGCCCAAGTTCCCGGGACACCCAGGCCGCCGCCTTGCGGTTATCGCCCGTGAGCATCATGCACTGGATGCCCATGTCCTTGAGCTTGGCAATCGCCTCATGGGATTCCTCCCGGATGATGTCCGCCAGCGCCAGGGCTCCGGCCGGTTTGCCGTCCACCAGCAAATACACCACGGTCTTGCCCTGGCTCGAGAGTTTCCCGGTGCGTTCATCCTCCACCTGGATGTCCTTTTCCCGAAGGTAACCCGAGCTTACCACGTGGATCGTTTTTCCGTCCACCACTCCCCGCGCGCCCTTGCCCGTAATGGAGGAAAAGTCGGTAACCGGAAGGGTTTTCTTTGCCGAAGCCGATATGCCCCTGGCGATGGGATGCTCGGATTCGGCCTCCACCGACGCGGCCAGGGTGAGAATCACGTCCTCGCTCTTTTCCTGATCGAACACCAGGATGTCCGAAACCCCAAACCGGCCCTCGGTCAAAGTGCCGGTTTTATCGAACACGATGGCCTGGAGATTCCGGGCGCGCTCAAAGGCGGCCCGGTTGCGGACCAACAATCCATTGGCCGCCGATGTGGCTGTGGACACCGCCACAACCAGGGGGATTGCCAGGCCCAGGGCGTGGGGACAGGTGATAACCATGACCGTGACCGTTCGCTCCAGGGAAAAGGCGAAGTCTCTGCCCATGACCACCAACCACACGGCCAGGGTTACCCCGCCCGCCGTAAGCGCCACGACCGTGAGCCAGAAGGCGGCCCGGTCTGCCATGTGCTGCGTCCGGGACTTGCTCTCCTGGGCCTGGCGCACCAAATCGATGACCTGGGAAAGATAGGAATCGTTTCCGGTCTTCTTCACTTCCACAGTGAGGGAGCCTTCGCCGTTGATGGCTCCGCCGATGACCAGGGCGTCCGCAGACTTTTTCACGGGAACCGACTCGCCCGTGATCATAGCCTCGTTCACCGAGGAGACGCCCTCCACCACCTTGCCGTCGGCCGGGATTTTTTCCCCGGGTTTCACTATGACCCGGTCCCCGGCCTCAAGCTGGTCCAGGGGCACGTCCGTCACACTCCCATCCTCCATTTTTTTGTGAGCCTCGGAGGGCATGAGCCGGGCCAGGGCTTCCAGGGCGCGGGACGCGCTCATGACGGACTTCATCTCGATCCAGTGGCCCAGAAGCATGATGTCCACCAGGGTGGAAAGCTCCCAAAAGAACACCTTGCCCTTGAGCCCGAACACCACGACGCTGCTGTAAGCATAGGCCGTGGCGATGGCCACGGCGATAAGGGTCATCATGCCCGGCTGGCGCTTGGCGAACTCCTGGAACAGCCCCTTGAGGAAAGGCCAGCCGCCGTAGAAGAACACAAAGGAGGAGAGCGCCCACAGGACCCATTGATCGCCTGCAAACGCCAGGTTTTCCCGAATGCCCAGGACGGATTGGATCAGAGGGGAGAGGATCAGGATGGGCAGGGTGACCGCCAGGGAAACAAAGAAACGCTTTTTGAAGTCTGCAGCCATGTGGGCGTGGTGCGCCCCGTGTCCGCCAGACCCGCCGTGCGAGCCATGGCCCTCATGGCCCTCATGGCCCTCTTGCGATCCGTGTCCGGCTTGGTGCGCATCGTGGTCCATATCCATGTCCCCGTGCATTTCCTGGCGCCCGGATCCGTGATCCATAGTGTCCCTCCTTCTTTCATGATTCAAAGGTTGCGCAAGGCCATTCCTGCGCCGAAAACGGGACGGCATGTCCCATTGTGCACAAAATAATATCAACAGGGCCCCGGCGATTAAATAGGGGCAAGCATGTATTTGGCGGATTAAGAACCCCCCTTTTGATAAAGCCAAAGGAGGAAACGGCAGGCAAAAGGCATGTTTTTCAGCGGCGGGCGTCCCAGCGATGGCGCCAATGATAAGAGCTTTTATCGGCGGAAATGTGAGATGCACGGCATTACGGCCACAGGGCATACGCATGTAAAAAAAGACGGGCTTCAGGGTGCAGTATATGGTAGCACATCTATAATAACTTGAAATACTTATAAATATTTTTCAACTAGACTTTTTTAAAGCACTGGTGTAAGGTCTGTGGGCGACTTAAACAAAGGAGGCGCTCATGGAAGAACGCACCATAGACCAGTATTTCGAGACCGTGCAAGATCCCCGGCATCATAACGCGCTGCATAAACTAATAGACATCATCGTCATGGCCATATGCGCCGTGGTATCCGGGGCTGACACATACGAGCAAA
>NZ_FQZU01000055.1 GCF_900142135.1 Desulfatibacillum alkenivorans DSM 16219
CCCTTCCAGGAGCAGGCTCTTACCGGTAAGATTGCAACCGCAATGGAAATCAAGGCCAAACTGGAAGGGCGCTTAGGGCATTCAGTGCATAAAACAACAGTATATCGAATGCTTAAGCGTCACGGATGGAGAAAAATTGTTCCAAGAACTGTTCATGTTCAGAGTGACGCCAAGCAACAAGAGGACTTTAAAAAAAATTCCCGGACATTGTAAAAGAGGCTCTGGACTTCAGGGCACCCGAGGATGATAGGCCGGTCATGCTTTTTGCACAGGACGAGGGGAGGTTTGGGCGAATAAACGACGTCCGGCGCACATGGGCTCCTGCGGGAATACGGCCCAAAGCCCCCAGGCAAATAGTCCGCAAGTACATCTATGCCTATGCCGCAGTCTGTCCGAACTCCGGGGAGATGGCCGCACTGGTCCTTCCATGGGCCAATAGCCAGATGATGTCCATGTTCTTGAGACATGTGTCAGAATTATATCCGAAGCATTTTATCCTCATGCTCGTGGATGGGGCTGGCTGGCATGTCTCAAAAAGCCTTGAAGTGCCGGAAAACATACGATTGATCAAACAACCGCCTCATAGTCCTGAATTGAATCCTGTTGAGCACATATGGGAAGAGCTGCGAGAAAAGCATTTTCATAACAAAGCACTGAATTCTCTGGATCAGGTGGAGGCGCAGCTATGTAAAGGCTTGCTAGAACTCATGGATGATCCTGGCAAAGTTCGTTCAATGACTAATTTTCCCTACCTAAGAAAAACTACTCATTAGATTGCAACTTGGTATCAATCCCGCCAAAATGACCCTGATGGAAATAGCCCTGAGGGAACTCAAAATGGATGTGGTCCGGAAGTTGTACGAGTTGGGAGCGGATCTGGAGCCGCCTGGCAGAGACCTCGCCGCCACCGCCGCTGTAAAGGGAAATATTGAGGGACTGCAATTTTTAGCTGATCATGGCGTTGATCTTTCCGGCGACTCGGGTTTGTGGGGGCTGCGCGCCGCTATTATAGCCGGTAATATTGAAATGTTGGATTTTTTTCTGGAACAGGGCGCCTCTCCTTGGGATGTGGAATCCGCCAGGCCGGACGCTCTTTCCCTGGCTATTAATTCAAGCAGTTTTGGGGATATGGCCCGTCGCCTGATGGATTTGGGATTTGAACTGCAGGATGTGCATGTATACGAAGTAGCCAGGACCGCCAACCCGGCCATGGTGAGCATTCTCCTGGAAGAAGGCTATGATCTTGAAAACCTGGCATTGGACCAGCGCCAGCTTAAACTTGAATCTCACGAAATTTTCCGGATTCGCGAGAGCCAGGGGGAGGCGGCTTTTCCCGATTTGTTTGTAGAAGGGGAAACCTTCATGGACGCCGTGATCAACTCCGAATTCACTGACGTAACATTCCTGCAATACCTGGAAACTCAGGGGCTGTATGCGAACCAGGCCCAATTGGAGCGGGTCCGGGAATTCGCCGGGCAGTTCGGAACGCGTGTCGTTTATCATGAAGATAGTGTCATAAAGTCCGAGCCGTATTACCCCCATGCCGCAGAGGTTGCGGAATACATCGCCCAGCAACTCAACCAGTGAGGCTGGTGGCATCAGATATCGAAGTCAAACTCCGGGCTGAGGGATTGGTAAAACCGAATACACAGGTCGCGCTTTTTTCGGATGCGGGAGTATTGTTCGGCCAGGGAGTTTAGCTCCTGACGGCGTGTGAACAGCCAGGAAGCGTACACGTTAAAATCGTCCTCCACGCAACTTTGTCCGTAGCTGGTCAAAAAACCTCGGCCGAACAAATCCGCGCTCAAGGGCTGGTGATCCTCGCCCTGGGAGACGATCTCCTCAATCATGTTCCGGCTGCCGCCCGCGTATTTCCAGCCCGGCTCGTTGGCCTGCTCCCATTCTTTGACGGGGAAGGGATGCTTGCGCATGAGAATGCTGGAAAACTCGTGGTGGAGGGTGGAAAGCACGGTCTTTTCGCTGAGATGGGGCGAAACCATCACGTACAGCCAGGACGGCCCGTAGGTTCCGCCGATGGGGTGGCCCATCATTTCCAGGCGGCCCAATAAAAACACGTCGGTGAGGCTGCCGGAGATAATCTCGGAAGGGTAGGCGGCCAGGAACTCCTGAATGACGGGGAGCGCGTTCAGCACTTGTTTCAGGCTGGCCTGACGGCCGTGGACGTAGCCGGGCTTGTCGCGCCACGCCTTGGGGAAAAATCCGTCGTAGGAATACCCGTAATGCACGCGCACTCCGTAGGCACTGGCCATGAACTCGATTTCCGCGTCCGCATCGCCTCTTTCGTCGGCAGAGGCGGGGCCAGCGACAAACAAAACCAATACCGCCAGGACCGGCGCCCAGAACGCAGCCAGCCCATTTTTCCTGAAAAATACGCGCATCTCAACCTCCCTTTTAAGCAGTCTAACCCAATTCCCGTGCATAATCAAAGGCGGATTGAAGGGGCGATCCGGAAGGGAAGGCGTCCAATCATGGAGAAATGTAGTTTTGAGTCATAAAGTCCAGGCGGAAAAAAGATTTCGATCTTAAGATAAAATAGCATTAAATTCAAATATTTACTTCGAAATTGCTTTGACAATACTATGTCCTTGGGATTTTTTTTCTTGACACAACGCGTCGTAAGGCGCCATTTGGTAACCATTGGTTACTAACCGCGGGTTACCAAAATCGGGTAGCCCCGCTCACATCATGCCGCCGGCGAGACGCGCCGGCGATAGGAGGGGATTTATGAAACTCTGGTCAAGAGGCCTGGGCAGGACGGAGGTCAGCATGGATTTTCGGTATTACAAGGTGGTCAAAGACCCGGAAACGGGCAATGTGTGCATTGTGGGGGCCATGCGCGATCCGGTCAACTGGGAGTTTCGGGTCATGATGGAGCCCGAGGACATCGGGGGCTTCGCCAAAATGTTTTTCAACTGGGCCATGCTCTGGCTGGTGATCGCCAACGCCTTCCGCTACGTGGTGTATCTCTTTAACCGCAAGCAGTACGCGGAGGAGGGGGAGCCCATCGAGGAGAAGGTTTTCCGCGCCTACAACACCATGATGCGCAAAGGCAGGCCGCAAGCCGCAAAGACTAAGCAAGGGGAATCGAAAAAATGCCTGAATATGACGTGATAATTATTGGAGGGGGGATGAGCGGGCTCTGCTGCGCGGGATACCTGGGCAGGGCCGGCCTGAAAACCCTGGTGCTGGAGGCCAGGGGGGAATGCGGGGCGCATTGCGAGTCGTGCGAGCCGAGCATTCCCGGTTTTTTGCATAACCTGCACACCACATGGATGATCACCGCCACAAGTCCGGCCATGGGGGACCTGGACCTGGAGCGGTTCGGCATGGAGTTCGTTGCGTCGGACATCGCTTATGCAAAGACGTTCTCCGACGGGAAAAACGCCTTGTTATGCGCAGATCCCATGGAGACGGCGGCGCATTGGGAAAAACTGTCCGGCAAGGACGCCTCCCTGATGCACAAGGTGGTGGAGCATTTTCTGCCCGAAATAATGCATATCCAGGAAATGCTGCACAATTATCTTTTTTGCGGCCCCAGCAAGGAAGCCGAGGAGGCCGTGGGGACCTTTTTGGACGAGTTTTTCCGCATGGCCGGGCTGAATATCACGTGGGCGCAGACAAACGCCATGAACGGTTTCGAGCTGCTGGATCTGATGTTCGAGTCCGAACACATCAAGACCATGATTCAGTCCCTCTCCTGGATATCCGGGGTGGCGCCGGCCCATAGAGGCCTTGGCGCTTTAGGGGTGGCCCTGCTGGGCCTCATGACCGGCCCCATGTTTCCCGTCCATCTATTAAAAGGAGGATCCCACGGCGCCACGCACGCCCTGGTCAAGGCGGCGAAGGCCTATGGAGTCAAGATCCTGCCTTCTTGTCCGGTTTCGGAAATCCTGGTGGAAAACGGCGCGGCGCAGGGGGTGCGTCTGGCGGAAAAGGGGATTTACGGCGGCCGGACCATTACGGCGTCCAAGGTGGTGAGCAACCTCACCGCGGCTCCCACCTTTCTCAACCTCATTGGCGCAAAGCATATGAAGCCCGAAATAGCCGGCAGGATCGAACGGTTTTCCTACGACGAGCAGAATCTTCTGGGCGTTTATTACTCGCTTTCGGGAAAGCCCCAATTCGCCTCCAGCCGGTTTGACGAGGCAATCAACCGATGCGCCATGGGATACTTCGGCGGAGACGACACGGAAAAAATGAAAGAGCTGGCTGCCAGCCTTGGCGCCCGCAGGATACACGACCCCATCGTGGCCAACTGGTTTATACCGACCATTGTGGATTCAAGCCAGGCCCCCCCCGGCTGCCATACTTCCTTTGTCTGGTTTGACGTTCCCCCCGCCCCGGAGGCATGGAAAAACATGGCTCTGGATGGATTCGCATCCTGGGACCGGATCAAAAACGACCTGGCGGACGCCGTTACCGACGCCTATGAATCCTACGCCCCGGGGTTCAAGAAGCTCATACTGGACAGGGTGGTGTATTCGCCCCTGGACATGTTCAGGAACAATCCCTCGGCCGTTCACGGCAACTGCTTTGGAGGGAGCATCCGGCCCGATCAGTTCTATTTTGACAGGCCGGTTCCCGGCGTTTGCGTGGGGGGAGGAGCCCGCACGTTCATGGAAAATCTTTATCTTTCCAATTCCATACATCCTTTCGGGGCCTCGTGGATGGCTTCCGGGTATATCGCCGCCTGCGAAGTGGCGGAGGATTTTGGCATTCGGGATCAATCCTGGTGGAAGGACAAGGCCTTTGACTGGTTGTTGGCCAACGGAGGCCGAATTCAGGCGGAGACAGAGGTGGCGCAATGAAAAACAGATCATGCGACGTGGTGATTATCGGCGCCGGCCCCAACGGCCTCATGTGCGCCGGGTATCTGGCAAAAACCGGCCTGGATGTTGTGCTTTTGGAAGCCAGGCACGAATGCGGAGGGGGCCTGGACACACTGGAGTTCGCAGGATTCCGCCATAATCCCCATGCCATCTATCACATGATGGCGGAAATCATGCCGGCTTTCCATGACCTTGAGCTGGCGGAGCGCGGCGTAAAATTCATTTATCCAGAAGTGCAGGCCGCCTATGTGAACAAGGATTCCAAGCCTCTCGTTTTTTACCGCGACCCCCAAAAGACGGCCGGGCATATCGCCAAATACTTTTCATCCGGGGATGCGGAAAAGTTTTTGAAAATGTATGGGGACTTTGCCGAGTACTCGGAAAAAATACTAATCCCCTGCACCTATGTTCCGGCGGTTCCACCCGTGGAGCAGGTTCAGGCCCTGGAAGCCGCCAGGGACGACGTGGGGCGGCGGTTTTGCCGGGTAGCGGAGCTCACGCCCCTGGAAATGCTCGAGATCTATGGGCTTTCCGAGCCGGTCAAGGCGGGGATTCTTAACCTGTTCGCCATGTGGGGCCTGTCCCCGTTCGAGGCCCTGGGCTATATTTTTCCTCTCTACGTATACAGGATGACCAATGCAGCCTTGTGCGCAGGGGGGTCCCACCGGTTGTCCTCGGGCATGCACAAGGCGGTCCTGGAGGCGGGGGGAGAAATCAGGGACATGTCCCAGGTTGCCAGGGTAATCATGAAAAACGGCAAAGCCAGCGGAGTGGTGACCACCGACGGCGTGGAAATCACGGCGAATGCCGTCGTCTCCACAGTGGATCCCGAACAGAATTTTCTGAAATTTTTTAAGGAAGACGAGATTCCGGGCGACCTGGTTTACGCGGCAAAGCAGTGGCAATGGGAGGAAACCTCCCTGTTCGGCGTTCACGCGGGGCTCAGGCAGCCCCCACGGTATGTGGGCTCCGATGAATGCCCGGACGTCAACCAGGCCATGATCGTGTTTTTAGGCGTTAACGACACGGAAGCGATCCTGGACCACGACTCCCAATTGCATGACGGGATGCTGCCTGACAGCCTACAGGGCCATGTTACCTGCGCCTCGCTGTTTGACCCTATCCAGGCGCCAGACGGCTTTGTTTCAGGAAGGTGGGAATCCCTGGTTCCCTTCGACGCCGACTGGGATTCCATCAAGGATGATTACGCCAAGCAGTGCCTTGATGAATGGAAATCCTACGCCCCCAACCTGGAGGTGATGGACGCCTTTGTGTATCCGCCCACCTATATTGAGAAGAAAATCCTCAACATGGTGAGGGGCTCCATCAAGCAAGGGGCGTACATACCCTTGCAAATGGGGTATTTCCGGCCCAATGATTCGTGCTCCCAGGTTCGGACGCCCATTGAGGGCTTTTACGTTTGCGGCGCCAGCGTGTACCCGGGCGGCATGATTATCGGCGGCCCCGGTTATATAGGAGCAAACATCATTGCGGAGGATTTTGGCGTCGCCAAAGCATGGGGAGAGCCGGAAATTGTGAGCCGGGCCAGAGAAAGAGGCCTGATTGCATTCTGATAACCGCAATGATTCAGGGGGAAAATATGCCCGGATTCAAAAATAAAGTCGCCATAGTGACGGGCGCAGGCGCAGGCATTGGCCGGGCTTTGTGCCTGGAGTTGGCGCGCCGGGGGGCCCATGTGACGGCAACGGATGTTGACGCGGACAACGCAGAGGAAACAGCCGTCCTGATTGCGGAGACCGGGGGAAGCGCCGAAGCGCTTCCCCTGGACGTAACCCGTGAACAGGATGTCCGAAAACTGATTTTCGACGCCGCGGAAAAACGCGGGCGCCTGGATTACATGTTCAACAATGCCGGAATATCCATGGGCGGAGAGGTTCGGGACATGTCATCAGGCCATTTCAGCAAAATCATGGATGTCAATTTATGGGGCGTCATTTACGGAACCTTGGGGGCGTACGAGGTCATGACCCGCCAGGGATTCGGCCATATTGTGAATATCGCGTCCTTTTACGGCCTGGTCCCGCTGCCCCTGAGCACGCCTTACAACACCTCGAAATTCGCCGTGGTGGGATTATCCCATTCACTGCGGGCGGAGGCTGCGGGCTTGGGAGTTCATGTAAGCGTGGCGTGCCCGGGCTATATCAAAACGGATCTCATTAAACGGGGCGACATGGTGCGCTCTACCGCCGAAGACGCCCTCGCCCTGGCCCCCTTTTCGTTATACAGCGTTAGCAAGGCGGCCGGAGTAATCGTCCGGGGCGTAAAGCGGAATCAGGGAATGATCGTTTTTCCCCTGCACGCCAAGCTCATGTGGTGGGCGACCCGCTTCCACCCTGACCTCCTTCCGTTTGCGTCCCGGTGGATGGTCAAGCGATTTCGCGCCCGTCACAGAAGCCCATAGCGAAAAAGCCATGATTCTGGACTTACCCCTCCCTATAGTGTATCTTTGCCTGGCATCTGGGATCCATGCAAACAGGGGGAAAGCCTGCCGGCTTTCATGCCGGGAAGAAAGGGCGGCGCTTAAAGCCCCCCGTGGATTCCTGTCTTGGCTTAAGGGCATCCGGCATAAGGGCACGCAATGGGGGCTTCCCAAAAAAAGGGCGCTGGCAAGGCGGGCGTAAACCGCAAGGAAAAAGTGTTGGAAGCGGCGCGCAGCCTGTTTTTTGAAAAGGGTTACCGCGGCGCCACCGTGGAGCAGATTGCCAAACGGGCTGGTTTCAGCAAGCGCACCGTTTACCTGGATTTTAAGAACAAGGATGACCTGTTTATAAGCGTGTGCGCCCAGGGTATGGAAATCCTTGTCAGGGAAATGGAAACCATTCCAACCGGAAAGATGAGCACTGACGATTTTGTGGACGCTTTCCTGGATGTCCTGACCCGGTTTTCCAAGGAGCATGAAAAGTATCTGCACATGTTCACCGTGGAAGCCACGCCGGATCTGGTCGCCAATTGTTCGGAAGAAGTCCGCAGCAGAGTGACTCAATTGGAGCAGGCCGGATATGGAATCGTGGTTGCTCAGATAGAAAAAGGGTTGCAGGGCAAAACCTACCCCGACTTTGACCCCATGGAAGCAGCGGGCATATTTTTGGGCGCCGTGACAGGCGTCATTCTTCTATCCCTGGGAGGCAGTCAGACCATTTTCTCCCGGGAAACCCTGGAGTCCATGGCCAAGAGGGCAGGCCGATTGCTGTTG
This sequence comes from Desulfatibacillum alkenivorans DSM 16219, assembly GCF_900142135.1. Lineage (GTDB taxonomy): Bacteria > Desulfobacterota > Desulfobacteria > Desulfobacterales > Desulfatibacillaceae > Desulfatibacillum > Desulfatibacillum alkenivorans. The sequence continues at coordinate 8,065 of NZ_FQZU01000055.1, forward strand.
CGGGGTCTGGCAAACCCGGAAAAACGGAAATTGTGGCTGTGGGGAGGCAAACGGTAAGGCCGCCCAACCGTCAAGTCACACAATTTGGTTGCCGGAAAAAAGGGGAACGAAGACTCAAACCGTTGCGTTCCCCTTTTTTTATGCAGCAAACTATTTTACTTTCCACTCCCGTATCATTTTCTCTCCGGTGCGGCCGACCACGTAGCCGCCCACGCCGATTTTCATCAACTCCCACAAGGCCGGGGGAAGCTCCAAGACCTTGACGCTGCCGGGAAAAAAAATCTGGCCGTAGGGAACCAACAGGTAGTTGTTCACCACAATGGCCACGATGGACATCATGAGGATGGGCCGCCAGTTACGCTGGAGCCAGCTTTCGCCCTGGGCTTCGGCCTTGACGATATCGCCCTGAACCTCGAAAAGCCGCGCCCCGGTTTCCTGGGCGATGCCCTGGAGGTCCAGGAGCTTTCGCTCCACTCTGGCTTTATCCTCCTGGGACAATTCGCCGGTTACGGCCGCCCTTATGTCCTTGGCCAGGTCCCCCAGGCCCGAGGCGATCTCCCCGATTCCCAGCCCGGCTACCTTGGATAAAATGCTCATGTCGGCCTCCTTTCACAAGACCAGGTCCCGGAAAAACTGCCAATAGATGACCACCACCCCGGCCCCGCCCAAAATTCCGCCGGCAAAGCTCAGGGTCCGGTGCATCCACTTGCGGCGTTCCAGGGCGGCCAGTCTGGCGTGGATGGCGTTCAAATATTCGTATATGGTCCAGTCCCGTTGCTCGGGACTCATTTTATTGATCCAGTAATCCCTGTCGATCATGTCAAATCCGTTCATGACAGCCTCTCCCTCGCCTTTAGGTGAAAAGCGAAATCAAATTGGTCAGGGAATTCAAGGCCCCGGGCTGATACGAAGTCCCCTGGACAATGGGCTCAAAGGCCGAGGTGTTCAGGCCCAGGTTCAAATACGACAGCCATGGGTTGTTGTAAGGCTGCTCATAGGCCCACTTCCGGTATTCCTCCAGCAATTGCTCTTCGCTGATATCCCGTTGGGTCCGCCCCGCCGTCATGGCCAGGTCAATGGGCGCTTGGGCGTAGTCCAGGGCCAGGGGCAGGGAAGAAGCCTGCCTGTCCAGATGGGATTGTTCTGCTGAGTACATGCTTGCGGACAGGCTGGAAGCCAGATCGGCCGCCAGATCCTGGCCGCTGCCGGTTATGGCCCGGGTAGCGGCCCCGGAAGACCCTGCGTTGGCGGCGATGTAATGCTCCTGGATTTCCGGCAGGATTTCATCCTGCCAGTTTTGGATCATGGGGTCTTTGACCGAGGCCTCCCAGGCTTCCCTGACGCCGATCTCGTCAAAATCCCCCAACAGCGAGGCCAAAGCGTTTTGGCCCTGGCCGTAGGCGCCTTCCCCCTGGATCAACTGGTTCACCAGGTCGAATCCCTGTTGCTGCAACGGGCTGACTCCCGCACTGATGTGGCCGCCGTAGGACTCCACGCCCTGGCCCAGTTGGCCGGCCAGGAGCTGGTTCAGGTTGATCAGGTTGCTTTTCTGGATCGGCAGCAGCGTGTCCACATTGCCCAAATATTTGGCGTCATCCGTGGATCCGAATAAAAAATCTCCGAAATCTCCCATTTTCATGCCTCCATGAGTACGGTTTCCGACCGTTTAAAGCCCATTTTCTCCATGGCTTTGGGCCGTGTGGTTTTAAATACAACGCCCTTGAGCTTTTGCCGGGCCCGGATTTTCTCCAAAATGTTCCCGGCTTCCTCGATAATGCCTTTGCCCTGGTACTCGGGATCCACGCTCAGGATGTGCACGTGGATTTTCCGGTCCAAAGGGTTGATTGAAGCCCACAAAAAGCCCTTGATCTGGCCGAAAGCCGGAGACCCTTGGTCCATGGGCGCAAACACGCCCAGCAAGTTGAAGGGATTTTTACAGATCATGGGGCCCAGGCTGTAAAGCTGATCCGGGCTGCATTGCCGGGGCTTGACCTGTTCTATCAGCCGGCGGGGAACCAGGGAAAAATCCGGCACGGGAATGTACCGGAGCCCCGTGCCTTTGCCCCTGCCGGTTACGGGTTGGGATTGCTCCAATAAGGTATCCATTTGTTCTCCTCGATTTCTATCCAGCCGGTGTTCTCTCCGTCTCCGGCGCCCGCCATCTTGACGGCGCCGTCTCCCGAGGACGCGCTTAGAGAGGCCCGCGCATCATTGGCGTTCACGGCCTGGGCCAGCTCCTCCAGGATGCTTTTCAGCCTGCGGGTGAACGAGCGGAAAAAGCCGGTCATATCCGCTTGCTCGCTGTACACCGGCAGGTCGCAGTTGGGCGGAACCTTCATGATACAACCCTCCCCGCAGGCTTGAACCAGGGCGTAATAGCGTGAATGCGTATATTCTGGCCTGCTGCGTTTTGGTAAAGGCGAATCCGGTGAAAAGAGCCCGTGGCCCCGGAATACAAGCGAACCCAGGCTTTTTCACCCTCCCGGTCAAAGGATAACTGGCGCGTGAGATAGGCGGTCTGGGAGGCGTCTTTGAAAAAGTCCACGTTCAATGTCTGGTTCGAGCCCGTCTCCAGCAGAAAATCCACCCGGCCCAGACGGGCTTTCACGCCTTGCTCGCGGTACGGATTCCACCTTCCGGAAACCACTTCAAAGCCGATGGCTGCGCCGTCTCCGTCCGAGGTGGTGTGGTTCACCTGAAACACTCGGCCCTCCCGGTCTCCGGCCAGGACCAAGGGGTATCCGGCCTGCGCCGCATTGCTCACCCATTTTTCCGAGCAGGCGCTCCAGGAGACGCCGGACATGTCCTTAACCGGGTTGGGCGGGGAGGCCAGCCAGATAATGCTTTGATCCAGAGTGTGGTACCCCAGGCAATTAAAGGCCAGGTTGTAGATGCTCCAGGTCCAGTTGTCGTAATTCAGGACCAACACCCGGTCCGCCGACTCGCTGCCCGCAAAAGGGAACAACAGCCAATACTGGCTTTGATCCTCCAGAACCATGCCAAAGCAGACGTCCATGTGGTCCTGATCAAAACCCAAGGCCAGATTGGGGATTTTTTCGTCCACCCGGCAGGCGTCCAGGCCGTCCGTAAGTACGGGGCCGGCCTTGCCCAGGGCCAGGCTTTTGTCTTGGAAAGAAGCCGTGGAAAAAGGCGCGTCGCAGCCGTCCACGGAAGAAACCTTTTCCCATCGGAACGGCAGGTCCGCGTCCCCGGTGTAACGCAGCAGCCAGACGGACTGCTCGAACCAGACTGCGATTTCGTCCCGGATATAGGCCGCGCCCCGGATCATTTCCCCGGTGGGCGCATCCACAAATCCGTCGTTGGTCCAGTCTTCCGGGTCTCCCGGCTTGCACCATCTGGCCCGCTGCAGATGCATGGCCCCGTTTTCCAGGGTGGAAAACAAAATCAGCCGCTCCTTATGCACCATGATGAGCGCGCACTGGTCCACATAGTCGCCCGAGCCGGAAAGGTCCGGACGCAAGGCCTCAAACACCGAGCCGTCGTAAACCTGAATGCCGTCCAGGCCGGTTCCGTCTCCGGCGGTCGTCTCTCCCAGGACGGGCTGGTTGTTGGTCATGAACACCCTGCCCTGCCAATTGGCCCAATGGATGAAGCTGGATGCCGAACCGGTCCAGACCGGATTCGCGCCTCGCTGAGAATGGCTGACCGGGGTCAGGCCTGAGCTGTCGCTTTCGTAAAGATAGGATTGATCCGCAACCAGTTGAATCCTGGCGCCCTGGGCGTCCTTCAGGTGAAAAATGCCCGTAATGGCCAGGCCCTGGCCCGTGGACGCAAAGGGTGCATAGCCCTTCCGCTTTTCCAAAACGCCCCGATGAATAAGGGCGTCGTTCATGGTGGTGAATGCGTCTTTGGGCAGCAGCCAGGGCTCTTTGCCAAGCTCCAGGCCGGTGGAAAAATCCGCGATTAAAAAGGGCTGGTAGGATTGCATGGCAAACCTCACGTTTTGATGATGTACATAACCGCCACGTTTTTCGGACGGGTCTCCGAGCTGCCGCCGGCCGTATCCGTGCTTGCGGACATACTCAGCCTTTCTGCAGCGCTGTTCACGCCGTCCATTCTGTCTTCGGATGCGGCTCCATAATAGTCAAAATCATGGTCATGCTCTTCAAAGGCGTCTTCCTGGACAGTGCCGACATAATCCCCGCAGGTCCCGTCGCCCCGGTCCGTTCGGGCCGCCGCGTCGGGGTCAACCCCGGCGCCATGGTCCCAGCCGCGCAGAAAATAGCCCCGCAGATCGGGCAGATTAAAGGTGGTGGAGCCGTTCCCCACGCCGTACATGGTGGAGATGACATCAAACAGGCTCTCATAAGTCGTGCGGGAGACGGCGGCTCCGTTGCATTCCAGCCAGCCTGAAGGCGCCGAGGCGCCCATGAACGCGACTACCGAACCCGTGGGGTTGATCAGGCTTTCGTCCGGGGTGTAATTGATGGCGCCCTGGGCGGTGAGCGTCAGCACATTGCCGCCTTCATCCTTCCAGTGAAGCTCGGCGGTGTCGTCCACGTCCATGGTGTACAAAACCCCTTTGTCCTCTTCAGTGGATGGGTTGGAGGCCAGGGGGTGGTGAAAAGTCACCTTGCCGTGCTCTCCATGGTCTCCGTCATCGCCGTCCAGCGCCATGTAATGGTCCTTGGCCATGCGCTCCCGGACCGCTGACTTCAAAGTCCGGATCACCCCGGCGCCGGCGCTGATATTGTCGCTGTCGGCCGGTATGGTTTCAAATGATGCGTCCCAGGTTGTCATTGTTTCCTCCTGTGGGATTAAGCGGGATTAAAAGCCGGGCGCCGCCCTTTTTTCCAAAGGAATCTGCCGGAGTTGCTTGCGGACGATGGAGTTCAAATGAAACGCGTAGGCGTTGCGCAGGCTGGCCGCCTCCGAATCCTCGCCGTTTTCCTGAAGAATCTCCATGGCCGCTCCGTAAGCGATCAAGGGACCCCACTTGGAATCCAGGGGAAGGTCGGAGTCCTCCTCAAAAGGAATGGGCGCGTTTACGGAGGCGGCCTTCAGGGTGTAATTCCCGTCCGGCAAAGGGCGGACATACAGGGTTCGCCCGAAAATAAGGCAGGCCTCGGGCCGGGCGCGTTGAGTTTCGGATTCGGGATAGCGGCGAAAGAACAAGGCCGGGTCCGTAAAGCGGTCCAGGGGGAAGGCCGCGCCTTCCTGATCCGTGAGGGTGAAGGGGGCCGCCAGGACCAGGTCGGATGCTTCCAGGCTGTACTCTCCGTCGCCGGAGGATGTGAGGCTGATCTCTCGCCAGGACTGCATTTCCAGCGTGTTCGCCTCCTGGGGAAGCATGTTCACATAGTATTGATTTACGGCCTGCAGCAAATCCTCTTCCGAAAGCTGCCCGGCGTCGGGCCTGCCCGTGAGTTTTCGCACCTTGGCTTTAATTTGGGATAGGTTCCATTCCATGGCGTAAGTCCTTTTGCGTCTTCAAGGGTTATACGGCCGCCTGGGGGACGGAAACCGGATGGCAGGAAAACCGGTGCACCGAGCCAATGTTGACGGACTTCATCTGGCCGGTGGCCGGGTCGGAGCGGTATTCCATGCGGGGGGTGGACAGGCTGTTCAGGTGTTGCACCACCTTTTCGGGCAGGTCGTATTCCTTGCCGTCCTCCAGGGGGCCGAAGTGCGCGCCCTGATAGTTGAACGAAACGTCCACGCCGCGGTTTTCGTTGTTCATAAACTGGACGCGCAACAGGGGGCCGAGGTCGGGACTTTGATTTTTGCTCGTCTTTGCCATGATTGCATTCTCCATATTCAGCCCGGGGACGAATCCCCGGGCCTATTTTAAAGGATTATCAGCCGATGTCGCCCAGGTCTTCCAGGCGCAGGCTTCTATGCGCTCTCACCAGGATTGCATCGTCGTCGCTCATAAACCCGGCGGCGATGGTGATCCCGGAAAATCCCCGGGCGCCTGCCGGATCGGAGTCGTCGTTTTCCGTTCCCGGATCGTAGGCCAGCCCCTGGTACGCGGAGATGTAGCCGCCGCTGGCCTTGTAATAGATGGACGAGGCGCCGGTGGTTGTGTTGTCAGCGATGCGGTTATGCCAAATCTCCTTGCCTTCGCCGAAAAGCGGACTCCACTCAATTTTAAAGGGAGAGCCGAACGTAGCGTTCAGGTTGTAAATCTCCGCAAAGTCGGGAACAAAACCAAGCTCCAGATTGCAGGGATTGCCGTCAGCCTGAAATTTCACAATGACGGATTCATGCATGGTCGTCTTGCCTCCGTGATAAGGGATGGACGCCGTAAGCCGGCGGGGTTGTCAGGAATGAGTGGCCTTGAGAATGTGGATGAACTCGTCGTTGAGAATCCGGGCGACAAAGGCCATTTTCCAGCCGGAAGTGGCGCGCTGGTCCAGGGGATCGTCCGAGCCTCCTGCGCCAAAACCCTTACGGACGTTCTTAAGGGAGCCTTCCAGGTCGGAAACGCCCAGGCCGTCCTTGGCCATGATGGGCAGGTAATACTGATCGGGGCTGCCCGAAACCTTGTAAGCCTCGGACGTCATGAGCCACCGCACATTGCCCGTGGCGCCCCATTCCGCATCCATGACCGAATCCTGGGAACCGTACTCCACGGTGGACTTGAAGCCGTCCACGTTCTCCAGATCGTCCACAAGATCCGTATGCATGATTCCCCAATACGCGCGGCGCACCGGCGAGGTGCCAACGCCCTGGCCTGCGTCCACCCTGGGGGCGATCATCTTGGCGTTGTAGCCCAGGAGAATCTTTACAATGCCGTCGATGTCGCCCTTGGTGACTTCCGTAGGGGTGGAGCCGTTGCTTCCCTTGGAAGCATCCGTGGCGCTGGCGCAGGAGGCGATGATGTCCCGGACGATTTCGTCCCGGGTCTGGCCGGCCTGGAATCCCAGCTTTTCGCCGGCGATGGTCCATTCCTCGTCCTCCACGGTCTGGTCCACCACGTCCGTGATATGCACGAAGTCGCCGTACCACGAAATGCTGGCCGAAAGATCGGTCTTGGAAAGCTTCTGGCCGGGGGGCGTAATCCCTTCGGTCAAAGGCGTGACCGCCGTGGAAAGGTTGGAGTACCTCCGAAACTTGATGGTGTTTCCGCTTTTTTGGGGCAGGGGCCTGTTCTGGGCGAAAAGCTCGTGCACCAGCTCCGGCTTGGCTGCATCCAAAAGCACCTTGTCGTAAAACAGGCTGACTGCGGGGTCCACCTGCGTGGTGGTGGTCAGATTGTCTGGCATGGTTTAACCTCCGATTTTGATTTTTCCGGCCTTGACCTGCTCCTTGTACGCGGAAAACTCCGCGTCGCTCATTTTGGCGATGCGGCTGGCTGCGGATATGCCGGACCCGCCTGCCGCGGCGCTGGCCGATCCCGGCTTTTCGGAATTGGCCAGGATGCGTTGCATCTGGGAAGCAACGTCCCCTTGGGCGCCGCCCTGCATGGAAGGCGACAGGCGGGCGATGGAATAGGCCGCGGCCAGGGGATTGCCGCTGTAGCGGATCACGTCCATAAGGCCGGGGTTGCTTTTAAGCACCTGGGGTAAATGTTCCTTGATGGTCTTGGCGAAGCCGGGGTTAGCCACGGCAAAGGAAAGCTGGGAAGCCAGGGCCTCGATTTGATGCGCCTGGCCCTGCAGGGCTTTTCTGGCCTCCCCCACGGTCAGGGGGGCGTCTTCGGCCATGCCGTCCAGGACTCCCGGCGTGGACGCCGGATGATTGCGCACCAGATCCAACTGCCTGCGGTATAAAGCGGCCTGGTCGCGGGCGTTCTTCAACTCCTCGCGCACGCTTTGGACCACGGACAAAGGCACGGTTTTCGCCTCTTGAGGGGCTTCCCGCCCTGCCTGCTGCGGCAAAGCTCCGGCTGCAGACTCCGGGGCGTCAGCCCCGGTCTGATGGATTGCTTCCCCGGCGGCGGGAAGATTTTCTGCGCCCGTGTTCGTTTGCACGTTTTCCATGGATTTCTCCTTTTTCCCCATTTAGGGGACGTCTCTCAATTACTCAGTAAAGTGAAAAATTTCCGTTTTCAGGCTTAACCGTGAATGATGGGCAACCGCCTGGCTGCGGCGGCGATTTCAGGGACCAACCCGGCCGGCGGGGCCTTGATGACGCTGGGGCGGTCCAGAGGCAGCACCCATAGCCGTTTGGCCCGGCCCTTTTGATTGTCGATGTGGAAGCACATGGTTCCCAGCATCTTGGGAGGTTGGACGCCGGAAAGCACGATGGTGGTGCGAATGCGCTTTTCGTCCGTAGGGTCCTGACGGCTGGCGACCAACAGGTAATAGGCCTTTTTGCCCTGATAGGAATCCACCACCTTGCGAATCCGATCCATGACCTCCCGGCCCATCATGGCCCGGGCGTCGCCCATGAGCAGGGTTGAGTCAGGGGAGAACAGGCTGGGCTGCTTGACGATGATCTCCGGCATGGTTGAGCTCCTTTTGCATTTTTCGAATGACGGGCATGGCCTGACGCAGGGCGTCGCGGTCCATTTGTGCGATCTCCCGGGCGGTGCGAACCCGCTCCCCGGTTTCGGCGGCCAGGTTCTTCATGGCCTGAGTCTGCTTTTGGGCCGCTCCTGCCAGATCGTTGCGCATCTTGGCTCTGGCCAGGTCTTTCTGCAGACGCATGAGGGCGGACTGCCCCTGGGCCTGGGAGGCTCTGGCCTTCTCCTCCTCCGCCAGCATGGCTTGCAGGCGGCCTTTGTCCTCAATGGGCGCGGCGTCCAGGACGGCTTTCCAGGGAATGGGCGCGCCCATTTGCTTGAGGCTGACAAGCTGGGCGAAATACATCTGCCGCTGTGAGTCGGATAAAACCCCTTCCACGGGAATGGCGTCGTACTTGCCGAAGTCTCCGGTAAAAAACTCCCGCGTCGGGGGCTGGCCTAAAATCCGGGAGACCTTCTGCGGAGTGTAGTTGGCCTGGATGAGCTTGATGAGCTTTTGGCCCACCAGTTTTTTCGCCAAACGATAATTGTCGAAGATATCCTGCAAAATGGTCAGCCCGGCCGCCTGTCGCATTTTGGCCAGGATTCCGGCAATCTGCATGTGGTCGCTCTCGGCCATGCCGAAGAGCTCTGAATTGGCGCCGGGGATCTCCATGATGTCCTTATCCAGGATTTCCGAAAGCTGCATGAGGCCCGCGGGAATATCCGGAGGCAGCAGGCGTTGGGCCTGATCCATATCGCCCTTCATCCAGACCACCTGGCCCTGGCCGCTTTGGTACAGGGCCTCCGGGTTGACCACGCTGTTTTCCCGGGCTTTCCAGCCTGTGGAAATCTGGGAGTCGATGATGTCCAGCATCTTGGAGCGCCGTTTGTTCACCTCGGTCTGGGGATCGCGCATGCACCGGACGATCCCCTGGAGCTTCCAGCTCGCCTGGTCGTATTCCGGCTCGAAAAAGCCCAGCACCGGGACGAAAGGAAAATCCTCCAGCCCGCCCGGCTCCGGCCCCTGATGAATAAGCTGGTCTTCCACGAACACGGCCAGTTCCACGCTGCGGCGCATGGTTTCAAAAATCTTCAGTCCGGGGTGGGCGGAAAGGAGGCGCTCCAGAGTCTGGGCGTCCCCTTTCCATGGCAGGCTCAGCCCTGTGGCGGGATCCATAAGGATGGTGAGGGGCTTGTGGGTGCGCGTCCAGAACTCGTCGTACCGGAGCAGGTTGTCCCCGGCGGGATTGCGGGCCAGGGCGCCGTATTCATACTTGCCGTCCGCAACGCCCTTTGGGCTGATGTTGTCTATCAAATGCCGCTTGCCCGCGGGCAAAATGGATCGGACGGCGTCCTTGGTCAACAGCTCCCGGCGGCAGATGTAATTGCAATCCGACAAGTCCCGCTCCGAAAAAGCCGGGTCCAGCAAAAACCGGTTGTGGGGCGCCCGCTTGATCCTGATGTCTCCGTTCAGGGGATCGCGGGAGTAATCCACAAAAAGATTGACCAGGTTGACGCCGGTTTTGAGGGCGCCCGCGGAAAAGGCGTCCGACATGACGTGATAGGCGTTGCAGGACTGCATCTGCCATTGGCACAGGGCGGAAAGCTGGGAGGCCGTGGCCTGGTCCGATCCTTCCACGGGATCCACCTTGAGGGCCAGCCGGTTTTTCCGCTGGTATCCCTCAATCAGCTTGACCACCCGCCGCACTTTGTTGAAAACCAGGGCGCTCCGGCGCTGTTTGTCCAGGTAGCGTTTGGCCGAGGCGTCCCACTGGTCGCCCAGCATGACGGAGAGGTCGGTATTGGCTTCGGACAGAAAAGGCGCCCAATAGGCGTGAGCGCGCTCATAAGCCTGGGTAAAATCCTTTTTGATGTCGTTTTCGTTCATGGATTCCTCAAGGGGGTGAAGGGTTCCGATAAAAATCAAACGCCCATGGGCGGGGCGTATTGCTGATACATCCGGCAGGCCTGGGAGGCGGTCATGCCCAGGGACTCCCGCTGACAGAGGTCCATGCCCACGGCCAGGTAACGAAATGCGTCGGCGGCGTGGCTGGTCCAGTCGTGATGGGGGACGGCCCCAAAGCAGGCAGTGCGTTCGTTGTAAACCCGCCTGTATTGGCGAAGGGCTTCCAGGCCTTTGGCGCATTTATGCTGGTCGAACCAGCAACGGGGAATGATCAAGCGGGCTGCATTGATGCCGTCGGCCAGGGGCAGGTTGGGCGCTACGGAGAATGATACGCCGAGGCTTTTTGCCGATTCCAGGCGGCTTTTTCCCGTGCCCAATTCCCGAACCCGGATGTCGTGGGGCGCCAAGTGGGTTCCGTACAGATAATCGCGCTCCCGCAGGGCTCGCACATAATAATCCAGCCCCTGGCCGGCGTCTTCCAGGTAATCCACCACTCGGATTTCTCCGCCGGGCGAAACCTGAAAAAACCACACCGCGGTGGAGTCGCTCACGCCCAAATCCCAGGCCGTATGGACGGGGAGGGCGCGCTCCACGGGCAGGGAAACGATGCGGCCTTCCTTTTCAGCCAGGGCGATCAAAGGCCCGTAATAGGCGCCTACGATGGCGGCGGAAAAACTGCATTCAAACTCCTGCTCATATTGTTCGGGCGTCATTTCCTTTTTGGCGGCGTCCAACTCATTTCGCCCAACAATGCCGGTTTCCGAAGCCCGATACATGGCGCAAAACCAGTCCGGGTCGTTTTTGGCGAACTGATACAGATCGTAAAAAGCGTTGTGCCCGCGGGGGGTGCCGATGAACATGGCCCAGCCCAGCCGGTCGGATAGGGCGGGGCGTATGATTTCCCCCCAGACCCGTTCGGGCATCTGGGCCATTTCGTCCAGAACCGCGCCGTCCAGGTAAATCCCTCTGAGGCGGTCGGGGTTGTCCGCGCCCAAAAGGGTGATGCGTGCGCCGTTAGGGAGGTCGCACCGCAGTTCGGTTTCGTGAAAAGTCGTTCCGTCAATGGCGCCTGCGAACTTTTTCAAATAATCCCAGACCACGCTCTTGGCTTGCTTGTACAATGGGGCGATGTAGGCGTACCTGGGTGCAGGCAGGGGGTTTTGGCAGGCTTTCATGATGAGCTCGTTGACTGCGGCCACGGTTTTTCCGAACCTGCGGTGGCAAACCAAAACGGAGAATCGCTTTTTGTTCTGATGAATCTCCCATTGATGCCTGCGGGGGCGGTAGGGAATCGTCACGCTGTGAAACCCTTGCGGACCAGAATGTATTTGCAGCGCTTTTTCTTGCATTCCCTATAAATCCTCTCCGGCCCAACGGATCTCCATGGGGCCCGGCTGTTCTTCCTTTTTCCCGAACATTCCCAAATGCTTGCCCATTAACTCCGCCGCCCGGATCGCCGTGGAATACTGTTTGGCCTCCATGGCGCCTTCCCGGGCGTCCTCCAGGTATTGAAGGACAACCTCCTGCGTCAACTCCTGCTCAAGATTGGATTGAAGCTGAGGGCTCATGGTTTTCTCCTGGAACGCCTAAAAACCAGTCTTCGTCCAGCTCTTCAAAGAATCCGCCTCCGGTAATAGGGCGCGGCTCCCCCAATACGCCGTCCGGATCGTTTCCGTAACCGTATTCATCAAACAACTCTTCCCATTCCATGATCTTCTCCTTTGGCAAGAAGGCTCAAAACAAAAGGGAGGCGCCCCTCGAATGGCTAAAAGCATATCACGGGTTTCGGCCTGGTTCGGTCTATGCACAGGTATGGACAGAAGGGGGCGATGCAGGCCCAGTTAAAACTATTGACAGGTTTCTCATGGGGAAAAACTTATAATTATGGCAGTAAAAACTATGGGCTTGACCTGCAAAGCAAGGTGTAGTCTAATAGAGAATAATCTCTATAGAAATTGCTAATGAAAGCAGACAGATGAGTGCAACTACAAGACCAGCCCCCAATAGGGGGGACCTGGAAAAACGCATTTTTGAGCTGGAAGCAGAGTTGGAGCTATTGCGCTCCTGGCGCAACAACGGCGGAGACGATCTCTTTCGCACCATGTACGAATCCTCCAACGTCGGCATCGCCAGAGTGGCGCTGGACTTCACCATTCTGGAGGCCAACAGGGCCTACTGCGAGATGTTAGGCTATTCCGAAGACGAGCTGATTGGAAAAACGCTCCAGCAAATCACCGCGCCCGAGTCCCTTCCCGAAAACATTGAAAAACAAAAACTGTTAAGAGACTTGAAAATAGACTCTTTCCGGATGGAAAAAGAGTTTATCCGCAAGGACGGATCCCAGGCTTGGGGGCTTCTTCACGCCAGCGTCATTAAAAATGGACAGGGGGAAGCCCAGTATTTTTTGGGAAGCGTGGCGGACATAAGCGACCGCAAGAAGGTGGAAGCTGAGCTGCGGGAAAGCGAGTTTAAATATCGAACTTTATTTGAAAATATGGAGCAAGGCGTATTTTACCAAAAAGATACGGGCGAACTGTCCGACGTCAACACCAGGGCTTTGGAGCTTTTTGGCCTGACGCGCGATGAGTTTTTGGGAAGGACTTCCAAGCATCCGGAGTGGAAGGTTTTTGATGAAGAAGGGAACCTCCTGGAGCCCAAGGACCATCCCTCCATAAAAACGCTGCGCACGGGCCGGGCGGTACGCGATCAGGTGCTGGGAGTATACAATCCTCGCAAGAAGCAGATGGTGTGGCTAAGCGTCAGCGCCACTCCCCAGTGCGGCCATGATCACGAGCTTCCCTGCCAGGTCTTTGTCACCTTGCACGATCTGACGGCGCTAAAAAACATGCAACGGCGCTTGTCCCAAAGCCACAAGCTGGAAGCCATCGGCACGCTTGCCGGAGGGATAGCCCATGATTTTAACAACTTACTCAGCGTAATATTAGGAAACGCCGAACTGGCCATAAGCGACACCCCCCACGACAGCCCTGCGGCGGAAAGCCTGCTGGAAATCCAGTCCGCCGGCATGAGGGCGCGGGACGTAGTCAGGCAGCTTTTGGAATTCGCCAAGCCGGAAGGAAAGAAAAAGCAACTGGTGGACTTGATAGGGATTGTGCAGGAGTCCATAAGGTTTCTGCGGGCCACAATCCCTTCCACCGTGGACATCCAGGTGAAAATCCTGATTAACAAGGCGCCTGTCATGGCTGACCCGTCCAACCTGTATCAGGTCATGATCAACCTGTGCACCAATGCCGCCCACGCCATGGCGGGCCGTGGGGGAGTTCTGGGCGTAAACGTGACCCGGCACGAAAGCACCGGCGAAGATCCCGACTTTTTCGCCTTGGGGCCTGGAGAATATGTTCGCCTTTCCGTATCCGACACCGGAGTTGGGATGGACGTGCAAACCCAAAACAAGATATTCGACCCTTATTTCACGACTAGAGACGTTGGAGAAGGAGCCGGCATGGGGCTTGCCGTGGTGCATGGCATTGTGGAAGCCCACGGAGGACGGATCCATGTGGAAAGCGAGCCGGAAAAAGGCTCTACCTTCACCGTGGTTTTTCCCCTGGCTTTGGCCCTGCCCGCGGCGCCGGCCTTAAACGGAAACAGCTATGAGGGCGGCAACGAACGAATTTTGCTGGTGGATGACGAGGCTTCGGTACTGCGCACCGTAAACATGATGCTGGAACGCCTGGGCTACCAGGTAACCTCATACAACGACGCTCCGGAAGCCCTGGAGGCCTTTAAAGAGAGGCCGGAGGATTTTGACGCCATTGTAACGGACATGACCATGCCCGGGCTTACCGGCGCCTTGCTTGCGGAAGAGGCCCACGCCGTCAAGCCGGGCGTACCGGTGGTGTTGTGCACCGGTTATTCGGAAAATATTGACGAAGAATCAGCCAAGGACCAGGGCATTTCGGCTTTTATCATGAAGCCGGTGGTGCGCAGGGAGATGGCCCGGGTTATCCGGTTCGCCCTGGACGGGGCCGGGTCATCCGGCCGCGCTGTGGAACCTGGCTAGTTCCCTCCCGAACAAGCCCATGGCCTGCTCCAAACCTCTTAAGGAGGATTCGATCATATATTTCGTCAGGCGATCAAACGGGTGCGTCGCCCGAAACAGGAGCACCCTGGCGTTTAGGTCCACGGCAAAGGCGCCGTAGAGAATATCGCGGTTGATCTGCAGGACTCTTTTGAAAAACTCCTCCGTGTTATTTTCCGGAACCACCGATACGATCTGCTCCATAATAAGCACATCCGTTGCGCAATCAAAAACCATGTTGATTATGGCGTTCGCCTCGTCGCTGGCTACGAGCAGGCTCCGGCTCATGTCTTCCTTGACAATGGAAACCCCCAGGTCTTCCAAAAGGTCCCGGGTTCTTATAAAATTCCATGACCCGGTCATATAATCCTCCAAAAAACTGCGTGTTACGGCTCCATCGAAAGATGGTCCAGGTAGTTCTGCGCGTCTTCGCTTCCTGAATTGGCCGCCGTGACAAAGGCTTCCATGGCGGCGTCCTCTTCCCCGGCGAGCAACAAGATGCGCGCCTTCCCGTAAGTATATACCGGGTTGTCAGGGCTGAACTCCAGAGCTTTGCCGGTATGCTTCAGGGCGAGGGAATAATCCTTTAATTCGGCGTAAGCCAGGGCCGCTGCAAAATGGGCGGCCGGGCTTTCGGGATTCAGTTCCAAGGCCTTTTTATAGGCTTTCAAAGCGGCGTTGGGCCCGCCGTACATGGCGGACAGATTGCCTTTTTCCACCAGAGCGGCCACTTCCCGGGCAAGCCGTTCCTCGGGAGTCAGTTCCGGCTCGGCGTAATCCGTTTCCGGTTCAGCGGGCTCCCCGGCGTCGGCGTACTGGCTTCCCGCCTCATCAGGCTGAAACATTTCATCGTCAGGCTGCATCACAACGTCTCCCTGCATGGCCCTGCCCGGACCGCCGGGGGCCATGCCCTGAAATACGCTTGCCAGGCTTTTGATTTCATTGGGATCCAGCGCCATTTCCATGCGCATGGCGCCGTCGCCCATGTCCATGGTCGCACGCATTTTGACGGATAGTCCTCCGGAAGGAAGTTTAACCGAGGGGTCGCTCTTTGCCGCCATTTCCATAAACTGGCCAATGTCCATATCCATGGTGAAAAAATGCCCGGAGGCTTTTCCCGGCTTAAGATATTTGGCCTTGCTGATGACCCGCTGCAATTTGGCGTCCGTATTTGCAAAAAACACAAAGCCGTCTTGGCTGGCCATTCTCAATTCCATGGCGTTGGTCCGCATCTTCTGGGTCGCAGGATCAGGTTGGGAAACCAGGGCTTTCAAGCCTTGCACCTTCAGGCCCGCGACCTTGGAGTCTTTTGTACGCTCGTATAGTGCGCCGCCCGGGACGTTTGCAAGTTGGGCGTTGTTTTTTGAAATATCCACGGAGCACTGAATCATGCGGCTGATAAAAACGTCTCCGCCGGCCGGATCATTGATGCACAGGATTCCTTCCAGGATGAATTCTTCGCGGTCAAGGTCAAGAGACATTCCCGCGGCGTATTCGCCGGTCATTTCCCTGGCAATGGAGTCAAAGCAGGAAAAATCGACGCCCAGTTTTTTGTAAAAAGGCCCCAGGGACCCGGCGAGCATGTCCATGAAAGGCTCCACCGCATATGGGCGGGACCGGTATTGGATAGGGCCGTCGGGCTTGTAATTGGCCAGCCGGGCCTCCCCTTCAGGGGGCGCTGCGAGAGCTTTGGCCAGCTGAGTTCCGGGAATGGCTTTTCCTTCCATGGAAAACGCGGCTTTCGAGCGGGTCAGCGTAACACCCATGCCCATGGTTTCGAGCTGATTAAGAAGGCTCAGAAAGCCTTGCATCATCTCTTGCATGTCCTGCCGGGATAAAGCGCCCTGGCTTTGCATGGCGGCCTGATCGAGCATCATCGCCATGTTTTTTTCCAACTGATCTGCATATATCTTGGCGGGAACCCTTACGAAAACCGAGTCTTTTGACTTTCTTGCGGATTCCTTTTCCAGGGCGGCGGCGACCTCTCCGGGCATGGGCCCCATGGGAGGATAGACGATCCGATAGTGGTCCGAGCCTGCCTGGGCCTGCGTCATTTGCTGAAAATTCTGACTGGGCCTCAAAAACGGGATGAACCCATAGACAATGGGCGTCTCGCCTTCCATATAAACCATGGCGACGGCCGACCGGTTGGGATCGATCCAATCCGTGCCGCCCATCATAGCCCTGGCCGGCATGGTGACGGCTTGGCCGGGATTGGCTTCTGCAGCCCATTCATCTATGATATCAAATATTTCATTGATGTCGTTAATCCGGACTATCGCCATGTCTTCCAAATTTGGTTGACACCAGGCGGGAAAAACGCTCCCGGTCGCCAATATTACAGCCAAGGCAAAAGACCATGCCAGCAGGAATCGCGTTTTCATAACGTTCTCCTTTTACAAAGTACAAACAGACCCGGCAATTACGGAAAAGAGATATTATCCCCACTTTATTTTCGTTGTAATATCATACCTGTCCTTTCTTGTCTTTTGAAAATCGGGAATTTTCCAGTGAAACCCGTCACATGCCGTTTTTTATTTAGCAAAAAGACCCGTTAGATTATATTTGTGTAAGGTTTTTTTTAGGCTTGACACATGGAAAATGGGTGTGCTAATGCCCTCATATTATGGGAAACGCAATGAAATATACCGGTTTTTGGTGGTGGCGCAGCTTACTCAGCCGGTGAGGTGCGTCTTGCGAACTTTCCCATAGACGAAAACATAAAAGGAAAACGCGGGCAGCCTCAAGGGTCCGCGATTTTTTTATACCGCGGGCCAACCGGCTTGGCGGTATTTTTGTTTAAGCGGCCGGTCCCTGAGTACGCCCAAACCGCTGTTCATCATAACAAGCCCTGCGCGGCAGGGAATCAACTAACTACGGGTCTGAAGCGGCCCAAACCTCAAAAAAGGGGAGACTTATCATGGCTTCGCACAAAATCCTTTTGACCGAAGACGAAATGCCCAGACAATGGTACAACATTCTGGCAGACATCAAAATGAACCCGCCCTTGGGACCGGACGGAAATCCCGTTTCACCGGATCAACTGGCGCCGGTTTTTCCCATGAACCTCATTGAGCAGGAAGTCAGCTCCGAACGTTGGATCGACATTCCCCAAGAGGTCATGGACATTTACACCCTGTGGCGTCCGTCTCCCCTGGTTCGCGCCACCCGTTTGGAAAAGGCTTTGGGAACCCCGGCCCGCATCTACTTCAAAAACGAAGGCGTCAGCCCCGCCGGAAGCCACAAGCCCAACACCGCCGTTCCCCAGGCTTACTACAACAAGGAATTCGGCATTAAAAAGATCACCACCGAAACCGGCGCCGGCCAGTGGGGCAGCGCGCTCTCTTTTGCATGCGCCCAGTTCGGCCTGCAATGCACGGTTTACATGGTGCGCATCTCTTTTGACCAGAAGCCTTACCGTAAGTCCATGATGGGCGTATGGGGCGGAAAATGCATCGCCAGCCCCAGCACCCTGACCAAGGCCGGCCGCGAAGCCCTGGAAAGAGATCCCAACACTCCCGGCTCCCTGGGCATCGCCATCTCCGAAGCCGTGGAAGCGGCCGTCAGCGATGAAACCGGAGAAACCCGTTACTCCCTGGGCAGCGTGCTCAACCACGTCATGCTGCATCAGACCGTCATCGGCCTGGAAGCCAAAAAACAACTTGAAAAGGTGGGTGAATACCCGGACATCGTCATCGGATGCGCCGGCGGCGGCAGCAACTTCGCCGGTCTGGCCTTCCCCTTCGCCCAAGACAAAATCAACGGCAAGCAAGTGGAAATCTACCCCGTGGAACCCGCGGCATGCCCCACGCTGACCAAAGCCCCCTTCGTCTACGACCACGGCGACGTAGCCGGCTACACCCCGCTGCTGCCCATGCACAGCCTGGGACACGCCTTTGTGCCCGCCCCGATCCACGCCGGCGGCCTGCGCTATCATGGCATGGCCCCCACGGTCAGCCAGTTGGTGGACGAAGGCATTTTGGACGCCAAATCCGTGAATCAACTTGATTGTTACGAAGCCGGTCTTACCTTTGCTAGGAGCGAGGGACATATTCCCGCGCCGGAAACCACCCACGCCATTGCTCAGGTGATCAAAGAAGCCAACAAAGCCAAGGAAGAAGGCAAGGAAAAGGTCATCCTGTTCAACTGGAGCGGCCACGGAGCGCTGGACCTGGGCGCCTACGAGAAATACCTTGCGGGCGAACTGCACAACTTTGAACTGACAGACGCTGAAATGACTGAGGCTATGGAAATTTTCAAGAATTATCCCAAGCCGGAGCACCTGAAGAGCAGGTAAATGAGCGCTGAAAACAACCCTATGGTTAGACGCTGCCCGCGGCTGGGCAACCCCATCGCCTTCCCCTATTGCATGAAATGCGGGGAAAACAACGGCGTCTGCTTCAAAATCCTGGATTGCTGGTGGGAGGTATTTGACGTGGCGTCCTACCTGAAGGACGCTCTCTCCCCCGAGGACTTCCAAAAGCTGGCCGCCGCGCAGGAAACCGGCCCCCAATCCAAGATGGCCTCTCTGCTGAAAGTGGTGGAAAAGGTTTCCAAGTAAAGGGAAAAAACCAGGCCGGGATCCCGTGAAGGATCCCGGCCTCAAAAATTTTATCCATCAAACACAGGAGGTTCCTTTGATTATCAGACAACTGGCCGTCGGCCCCCTGCAAGCCAATTGTTTCATCGTGGGATGCGAAAAGACCAAACAGGCCGTGGTCATCGACCCGGGCGGAGAAGCGGACAAGATCCTCATGACCCTGGCCAACCACAAGCTCACCCTCACGGCTATCCTGAACACCCATGGCCATTTCGACCATGTGGAGGGCAATAAAGGCCTGAAGGACGCTACGGGCTGCGACATCTACATTCATGAAGAAGACGCCCCCATGCTCCAGATGGTTTCCTCCCTGGCTTCCAGCTTTGGGCTGCAAATGAAAAACTCCCCTCCCGCAGACAAGTTTCTGAAAGAGGGCGATGTGATTTCCGTCGGAGAAGAAAGCCTGAAAGTGGTGCACACACCCGGCCATTCTCCCGGCGGAGTCTCGTTTTGCGCAGATGGCGTGGTCTTTGTGGGCGACACCCTGTTTGCAGGGTCCATCGGAAGGACCGACCTTCCCGGAGGCAGCTACAACCAGCTTATCGCCTCAGTTAAGGACAAAATCTTCCCCCTGGGCGATGAATGCGTGGTCTGCGCCGGACACGGGCCGGAAACAACCGTAGGGCGCGAAAAAATGTATAACCCATTTTTTCAATAGTTTATTTTGACGCTTTCCCGTTAAAACTCAGGAGGGGCGCGGAAATTTTCCGCCCTCTCCTTTTTTTATTAAAGATGCGTCAAAATATTGCCGATTAGCTTCACAGGCGAATCCTGGCACGGGGATTGGCCGTTTTCCGTTAACTTTTTACAGGAGTGTGGACCATGATTGCAGGAATCAACGCGTCAGTTTCCGCTCTTAACGCCTACGGCCGGAAGTTTCAATCCACGGCCAACAATACCGCGAATATCGACACGGACGGCTATAAAAAAACCCGGGTAACCATGTCGGAAGCGGCCAACGGCTCGGTAGAGACGGTTACGGAAAGGGTGAATACGCCAGGCCCCATTGTGAACGAAATGACCTCGGAGGGCTCCGTTCTGGTGGAAAAATCCAACGTAGACCTGGCCCAGGAAGTGACCAACCAAATCCTGGCGGCCAGAGGCTACGAGGCCAACCTGGCTTCGGTCAAAGCCTTCGACGAAATGCTCGGCTCCACACTTGATCTGATAAAATAACCTTAATATCAAATAGTTATGTTTATCGTCCATTCCTGACGGGAAGGCTTTCAGCCTTCCCGTTTTTGTTTTTATAAGCCTGCCTGCTTGGGGTGGAAAACAAAATATATTTAGTGTATTGTTCATGAAAAGCGGCATTTAAACGAACCAAAGCGCTTTAAGCTGCAAAAGACAAAAGACCCTTGCGGGGAGGACGGCCCGTTAAGGAGTACGAAATTTTATGTGCGCATGCAGCCTTTTGGCAAAAAGAGGGAGAGCTTCCACGACTATTGGTCTGCAACGGCCTCAAACGTCCGTCATCCCCGTGGAGGGAGGCGGCGGGATGATTGCGGTTGTTTTGCAATCATCATGACGCGTTCCCGGAAACGGGGACCCAGTGTCCTTGAGATTCACGGCGGAGCTGCAGTTTCAGCCGTTTGACAATAGATATAACAAGCAGATAGTGCATACTGCAAACGCAAGATTCCACATAGCGCCTATAAGATGCAAAACCAAGGATTATGAAACTCAAAGAACCCAAGTACAAAATTCTGGAAGCGGAGCTGAAAAAAAACATCATCTCCGGAAAATGGAAAGTCGGGCAGCTCATCCCCACCGAGACGGAATTGTGCAAGTCCACAGGCACAAGCCGGGTTACGGTCCGGCGGGCGCTTTCCAACCTGGAAGGGGAGGGGCTTATTGACAGAAGCCCGGGCAGAGGCACCATTGTCACGGATTTCAAGGAAGCGGAAAGGCAGTGGTATGCGCGCGGGCTAGTCAGCCAGTACATATACACCCAGGACTTCAACAGCGAGCTTCTGTCCGTGGAAAGCGTGATTCCCTCCCCGGCCGAGTATGTCTTCAGAGGTTTTGACGACCCTGAAAGCATCACCCGCTTTCGTATTTTAAGAAAAATCGGCAAGACGCCCTATATTCTCAACACAACCTACATATCCAGCGAGTATGCCGACGACGTGCTCAGCCGTTTTCACCACGAGGAAAACGCCTTTATTTTTCAGATTCTGGAGGAAATCACGGGCAAAATGGTCCATAAGGTGGAGGATGTCATGGACATCCAGCCTGTTGTGGGGGAAGCGGCAGAGCTTCTGGAAGTCGCCGAAGGAACGCCTGTTTTTTACCTTACCCGCATCCTAACGGACGAGGACGACCATCTGGTCCAGGTGACCAGAATGCGCCAACGCCCCGACGTCCAAAAACTTTCCGTTACGTTTGAGAAAAAGGTTAGAAGCAAGAAGTGAATTTGTCCAGCATGCCCTTGACTATGCCTTCAAGCACAATTAAACTAAGTTAATCTAAAATTATAACTCGATATTGATCAATGATTTCATAACTTTATAAAGTTAGTCATTTAGTAAGGATGTCCCCAAAAACGCAAACACGCCAGTGCCAGATTGGATTTTGCAATTATTCTAAAAAGATATTAATAGCTTCGTCCTTTTCATCCTTGCTACGCCCGGCCTTAATCTGAAACTTAACTTTTGCCCCTATACTTAAAGCCTCCCAAACCACCCCGGCTTTAAGCTTCGATTTATGAAAGAAATAATCATCACCATTTGTATCTCTTATAAATCCATATCTTGAAGGCTTTAGGTCAGCAATTGTTCCGCTAATTTCTTTGGGTTGGTTTTTTTGGACTTCCTCCAATTCAGGCACATAAGCGTAGGCTTTTGGCAGCAAGCGTTTTTGACTATCAATGAAACCTAATGCTTGAAGGCTCCAATCTGGTTTATCAATGTACGGACTCTTTGATGAAATTAAGCTACGAATTGCTTTTATACTATTGTGGTCAATATAAGGTAATGGAGGAATAGACTTTAGCGCTTCAAGTAGTTCACCAAGATATTGATCAAGTTCTTTTGGCGTACGTAGCTTAAACCTTCCAATCGTAAGCGTCCAAAGAAGTACCCGGCAGGGATAAGAATCAATCGTTGGAGAGGTTAAAATCCGGGGTTGGCAGGAGGGCTTGGTAGTCTTCCCGGCAAGTCGCCAGGGGGAGTCTTTCAAATAAAACCTTCAGGTAGGCGAAGGGCTCCAGGCCGTTGGCCTTGGCCGTCTCGGTCAGGCTGAAGAACAACGCGCTGGCCTCCGCTCCTCTGGGCGATCCCGCAAATAACCAGTTCTTCCGGCCCACCACAAAAGGCCGAATCGCGTTTTCCGCCGCATTATTGTCCGGCTTCAGATATCCCTCT
>NZ_FQZU01000070.1 GCF_900142135.1 Desulfatibacillum alkenivorans DSM 16219
CGGGGCACGCCCACCTGACGGGCGAGCAGGATGTGCTCACGGGTCTGGGGCATGGGGCCGTCGTCGGCGCCGACCACCAGAATCGCTCCGTCCATCTGGGCGGCGCCGGTGATCATGTTCTTGATATAGTCAGCATGGCCGGGGCAGTCAACGTGGGCGTAGTGACGGTTGTCCGTCTCGTATTCCACGTGGGCCGTGGCGATTGTTATGCCTCTGGCTTTTTCTTCGGGGGCTTTGTCGATCTGATCAAAAGGAATGAAGTTGGCTTGTCCCTTTTGTCCCAATGTCTTGGTGATCGCCGCAGTCAGAGTGGTCTTACCGTGGTCGATGTGCCCGATGGTGCCCACGTTTACGTGGGGCTTGGTGCGTTCGTACTTCGCTTTGGCCATGATCCCTTCCTCCCAGTCAGAATCATTGGGCACTGGCCTAGACTTGCTTGTGAGCTGGGTTATTCCCGTATCAACACAGAAAGACTTCCAGCGCCCTCAGAATTTTTAATATTTTTCTACCACCTGTAATGAGCGAAAGCCTTGTTGGCTTCGGCCATTCTATGGGTGTCTTCTTTTTTCTTGATGGACGCGCCGCGATTGTTATAGGCGTCCAGCAACTCGCCCGCCAGCTTGGCGGACATTTTCTTTTCAGAGCGGCTGCGTGAATAAGTCATGACCCACTTCATGGCCAGAGCGGTTCTTCTGTTGGCCCGGACTTCCATGGGGATCTGATAGGTGGAGCCGCCGACGCGCCTGGACTTGACTTCGATCACAGGCTTGATGTTGTTAATGGCCTTTTCAAAAATTTCCAGCGGGGCTTCTTTGGTGCGCTCTTCCATGAGATCAAATGCATCATAGAGAATGCCTTCAGCCACGCTCTTTTTGCCGTCACGCATAATAACGTTGACGAACTTTGCCACCAGTTCACTGTTATACCGTGAATCCGGAAGGACTTCCCGTTTTGGTACTTCTCGCCTCCTGGGCATATCCTAGCTCCTGCTTCTTTCGCTATATGCGCGTTATTTAGGCTTTTTGGCCCCGTAATGAGACCGGCCCTGTTTCCTGTCCTGAACGCCGATGGAATCCAAGGTGCCGCGTACGATATGGTAGCGAACGCCTGGAAGGTCCTTGACACGACCGCCCCGCACCAACACCACGGAGTGCTCTTGCAAATTATGTCCCACGCCGGGGATGTATGCGGTGACTTCCATGCCTGTGGTCAGCCTGACGCGGGCGACTTTACGCAAAGCCGAGTTAGGCTTCTTAGGCGTGGTGGTGTACACGCGGGTGCAGACTCCCCGTTTTTGGGGGGAGGCTTTCAGAGCCGGCGTATTTGTCTTTTTGACAGAGCGTTTTCTGCCGTGTCTCACTAACTGATTTATCGTAGGCATAACGTTTCCTTCAGTTTTTAAAAATAAAAATCCTTTGCCCAATCGTTCCTAAACAAAACCCTGAAGAAGTTGGGCTCAGGAAATCCAGACTTTTAACCAAGAATCCGAGCCTTGTCAAGATTTTTTGTTCCAAGTCCGTTATTTTTTTCCAGCCCGGTCTTTTTAGGAAAGATCCGCGATCTCCGCCGCCGCCGCTTCCAGTTCCAACAGGTCCCTGGCCGCCGCGGAAGTCTCGTCTTCCATTTCTTCCTGTTCCAGTCCGATGTCTATCTCAGCGTACTTCAAAAGCCCGGTGCCGGCCGGAATGATCCGCCCCATGATCACGTTTTCCTTCAATCCGCGCAGAGAGTCGTGAGCGCCTGCAATGGCTGCTTCGGTCAGGACCTTGGTGGTTTCCTGGAACGAAGCTGCGGAAATGAAGCTCTCCGTGCTCAAGGAGGCCTTGGTGATTCCCAGAATCAAAGGCTCGGCTACGGCGGGCTGTCCGCCGTTGGCGATGACGGCCTGGTTTTCCCGCTGATACCGGCCGCGGTCCACCCTTTCGTCAAAGATGAATTCCGTATCTCCGGAGCTGCGGACCTTAACGCAACGCATCATCTGGCGCACGATGACTTCAATGTGCTTGTCGTTGATGCGAACGCCCTGGAGGCGGTACACTTCCTGGACTTCGTCCACCAGGTATCTGGCCAGAGCGACCTCGCCCTTGATGCTCAGAATGTCCTGCGGGTTGGCGGATCCGCCCATGAGGGGGTCGCCCGCCCGGAGATAATCGCCGTCGTACACGCTGATGTGCTTGCCCCTGGCGATGAGGTACTCTTTTTTCTCGCCCACCGTGGGGGTGACTGTAACCTTTTGCTTGCCCTTGGTTCCCTTGGAGATGGACACGTATCCGTCAATTTCCGACAGAACAGCCACTTCCTTGGGTTTGCGGACTTCAAACAGCTCCGCGACCCTGGGCAGACCGCCCGTGATGTCCTTGGTCTTGGTGGTGGCCCGGGGCAGCTTGGCGATAACGTCGCCGGCCTTGACCGAAGCGCCTTCCTCCACCAGCAGAATAGCTTCCACAGGCAAGGGATACCTGGCCGGGGCCCCGGATCTGGGCAGGGTGGCCGCCTTGCCTTCCTCCGTCCGGATGGTGATTCTGGGCCGGGTGTCCGCGTCCTTGTATTCCGTAATGACGCGGCTCGCCTTGCCGGTGACGGCGTCCACCTTTTCCTGCATGGTCTTGCCCGCCACAACGTCGGCGAACTTCACCACGCCTTCCACTTCCGTAAGAATGGGCGTGGTAAAAGGATCCCACAAAGCCAGCAGTTCGCCCGCCTGAACCTCTGCGCCGTCCGCGCACTTGATGCGGGCGCCGTAGATGACCGGGCACCGTTCGCGCTCGCGGCCGTTTTCATCTTCGATGATGAACTCGCCGCCCTTACGGTCCATGACAATGTACTCGCCCTGGGCGTTTTCAACCACGTTCAGGTCCACGTAGCGAACCGTGCCACCTACACGCGCCCGGATGTCCGCCTGCTCAACCCGCCGGCTGGCCGTACCGCCGATGTGAAATGTACGCATGGTCAACTGGGTGCCGGGCTCGCCGATGCTCTGGGCCGCCAGGATGCCGACGGCCTGGCCGATTTCCACTTTCTTGCCGTGGGCCAAATCGCGGCCGTAGCAGGTGGCGCAAATGCCGTAAGCGGACTTGCAGGTCAGGGCCGAACGAATCCTGACCTTGGCGATGCCCGAGTTTTCAATGCGCTCCACGGCGGCTTCGTCGATTTCGTCGCCGGCGGCCACGATCAAGGGGTCGGCGTCCGGCTCGGGATTGGGATCCATGATGTCTTCCGTGGCCGTGCGGCCCAGGATTCTGTCTCCCAAACGCTGGATGACTTCGCCGCCTTCCATGAGGGGCTCGACTTCCACGCCGCCCATGGTGCCGCAGTCGATTTCGGAAATCACGCAGTCCTGGGAAACGTCCACAAGGCGGCGGGTCAAATAACCCGAGTTAGCCGTCTTAAGAGCCGTATCCGCCAGACCCTTGCGGGCGCCGTGCGTGGAAATGAAGTACTGCAGCACGGACAAGCCTTCACGGAAGCACGCCGTAATGGGCGTTTCGATGATTTCGCCCGAAGGCTTGGCCATCAGTCCGCGCATGCCGGCCAGCTGCCTCATCTGATCGCGGGAGCCGCGGGCGCCCGAGTCGGCCATCATGAAGATAGCGTTGGAGCCGGGGCCCTTGGTGCGCCCCAGTTCGCCTTCGTCGGTGGAGGCCTTCATGGAGTCCATCATCTCGTTGGCCACGTCTTCCGTGGCCTTGGCCCAGATGTCCACGACCTTGTTATATTTTTCGCCCTGGGTGATAAGACCTTCGGAGTACTGCACCTCGATCTCTTCCACCTGGTTTCTGGCGGTTTCAAGAATCTGCCACTTGGTGGCGGGAATCTTCATGTCGCCGATGCAGATGGATAAACCGCCTTCCGTGGAGAACCGGTATCCCAGGTCCTTCAAACGGTCGGAGAGAATGACCGTGGTCTTGGCGCCCATGGCGCGGTATACATGGTCCACCACGCCGCGCAGTGCGCCCTTGTTCATGACCCGGTTAACGACGGAGAAGCCGGGTTCATCCCGCTTGGTGTTTATACGGAAGAAATGGAACTTGTTCTTCTCGGTCAGGGGGCCGATCATGTCGCCGGGCTCCGCAGCCGTCAGTTTTTCCACGTCCCTCCCGCTCAGCCGGAATACGCTCTTGACTTCATCGTGCTTTAAAAGCCCCAGGTTGCCGTCATACATCTTGTCGCGGCCTTCCGAGTACTTTCTGACCAGCTCCTTGAAGTCCTTGTCCGTCTTGGCGCCGGCCAGGGCTTTTTCCACCTGGGCGGCCTTGTCGGCGGAGTTCACCACAATGTGGCGAAGAACCAGCAACGTGGCCTTGGGAATGACCTCCCACAAAAGGATGCGGCCCACGGTGGTCTCCACCATGTCCTTGCCCTTTTCCATGCGGACCTTGATCTTGGCGTGCAGATCCACCTGGCCGGAGTCGTAAGCGACGCGGACTTCTTCGGGATTGCCGAAGGCGGCGCCGTCGCCCTTGCTCTCCCCGGCGTCCCGGGTCATATAATAGATTCCCAACACGATGTCCTGGGTGGGCACGATAATAGGCGCGCCGTTGGCCGGGGACAGAATGTTGTTGGAAGACAGCATCAGGGACCGGGCTTCAATCTGGGCCTCCATGGAAAGAGGCACGTGCACCGCCATCTGGTCGCCGTCAAAGTCGGCGTTGAATGCGGTGCAGACCAGGGGGTGAAGCTGAATGGCCTTGCCTTCAATCAGGGTGGGCTCAAAAGCCTGGATGCCCAAGCGGTGCAGCGTGGGAGCGCGGTTGAGCATCACGGGATATTCCTTGACCACCTCGTCCAGGGTGTCCCAGACGTCCGGCCCTTCCCGCTCCACCATTTTCTTGGCGCTCTTCACCGTGGATACCAGCCCTTTTTCCTCCAGGCGATGGTAGACAAAGGGCTTGAAAAGCTCCAGGGCCATCTTTTTGGGAAGGCCGCACTGGTGCAGGCGCAGGTTGGGGCCGATGGTGATAACCGTACGGCCGGAATAGTCCACGCGTTTTCCCAGGAGGTTCTGGCGGAACCGGCCCTGCTTTCCTTTCAATGTATCGGAAAGGGATTTGAGGGGCCGCTTGTTGGTTCCCGTGACCACCTTGCCCTGACGGCCGTTGTCAAACAGCACGTCCACGGCTTCCTGAAGCATGCGTTTTTCGTTGCGCACGATGATGTCGGGCGCACGCAGGTCCATAAGCCTCTGAAGGCGGTTGTTCCTGTTGATGACCCGGCGGTACAGGTCGTTCAGGTCGGAGGTGGCGAAACGTCCGCCTTCCAGGGGGACCAATGGCCTGAGATCCGGGGGCAGCACGGGAATGACGTTCATGATCATCCAGGAAGGATTGATTCCCGAATTCCTGAACGCATCCACCACCTTCAAGCGCTTGGCCAGCTTCTTTCTTCTGGCTTCCGAACCCGTGGTGGCGATTTCCTCGCGCAGTTCCTTGTAGATCTTCTCCACGTCAAAATCTTTGAGCAGCTCCTGGACCGCTTCCGCGCCCATTTGCGCTTCAAAGCCGTAGCCGTGGAGCTCCCTGGCTTCTATATATTTGTCCTCGGACAGGAGCTGGCCCTTTTCCAGGGTCGTGTCTCCCGGGTTCGTAACAATATAGGAATCAAAGTACAGAACCTTTTCCAGATTCTTCAGGGTCAGGTCCAGGATGTTGCCCAGCTTGCTGGGCAGGCTTTTTAAAAACCAGATGTGCGCCACCGGAGTGGCCAGTTGGATGTGGCCCATGCGCTCGCGCCGGACCTTGGATTGAATGACTTCAACCCCGCATTTCTCGCAGATCACCCCCCTGTGCTTCATGCGTTTGTACTTGCCGCAATTGCACTCATAGTCCTTGGTCGGCCCGAAGATCTTGGCGCAGAAGAGCCCGTCCCTCTCAGGCTTGAACGTCCTGTAGTTAATGGTTTCCGGCTTTTTTATTTCGCCGTGGGACCATTCCATAATGCGATCGGGGGAAGCCAGGGCGATGGCGACAGCCCCGTACTTCCTGGGATCCATGGGTTTTGCGAAAAAGTCGTAAATAGTTTCCAAATTCAACACCTCCAAACCATCGATAGTAGAAGGTTTGAGAAAACGCCCCGGCCTGTGCTATTTGGCCTCTTCAATCAGGCTCATTTCCAGACCCAGACTCTGCAGCTCCTTGACCAGAACGTTAAAGGACTCGGGCATGCCCGGCTCCAGGACGTTCTGCCCCTTGACGATCTTCTCGTACATCCGGGTGCGTCCCACCATATCGTCGCTCTTAACGGTCAGGAACTCTTGGAGGGCGTAAGCCGCTCCATATGCCTCCATGGCCCAGACTTCCATTTCCCCCAGTCTCTGGCCGCCGAACTGAGCCTTGCCGCCCAGAGGCTGCTGCGTTACCAGAGAATAAGGCCCAATGGAGCGGGCATGGATTTTATCGTCAACCAAGTGGTGGAGTTTGAGCATGTACATGGTGCCCACCGTGATCTCGCCCTTAAAGCGTTCACCGGTGCGGCCGTCGTACAGCACCGCCTGGCCAGAGGGAGACACGCCAGCGCTGGAAAGGAGATCCGTGATCTCGTCTTCCTTGGCGCCGTCAAAGACCGGCGTCGCCATGTGCACCCCCTTTTTATACTGGCCTGCAACCTCCAGCAGTTCTTGTTCAGTCAGGCCCGCCACCTCGTCCGCATCCGCGGAGAAAATCTCCTGCATCTTCTGACGGAGGTCTTCGAGCTTCTTTTCTTCCAACAGGGCCTCGATCTGGTCGCCCAGGCTCTTGGCCGCGCGGCCCAGATGAATTTCCAAAATCTGGCCCACGTTCATACGCGAGGGAACGCCCAGGGGATTCAAAACCATATCCACCGGGGTGCCGTTTTCAAAGTAGGGAAGATCTTCCTGGGGCAAGATGCAGGATACCACGCCCTTGTTGCCGTGGCGGCCCGCCATTTTATCGCCCACGGAAAGCCGGCGCTTCATGGCCACGTAAATCTTGACCATTTTGATGACGCCCGGAGGCAGGTCGTCGCCCTTTTGGTAGCGGTTCACCTGCTCTTCAAAAGACATCTGCACGCTTTCCCGCTGCTCCCTGTATATTTCAAGCAGTTCGTGGACCTTTTCGGAATGATCTTCGTCCTTGAGAACGAGGGCTTCCAAAGGCGCCAAGGGGCAGTCCTCCAGCATTTCCGCCGTGATGGGCTGGCCCTTGGGAATCAGGACCGCCTTGCCCTTTTTGACGGGCGCCGTGGCTTCCTGGCCCAGAACAATGGATATGAGCTTGGAGCGGACCGTGTCCTCCATGATCTTGAGTTCGTCGTCCCTGTCTTTTTCCAGGGCTGCGATTTCCTCGTCTTCGATCAAACGGGTGCGGTCGTCCTTTTCAACGCCCCTGCGGGCGAAGACCTTGGCGTCCACCACAACGCCTTCCACTCCGGGGGGAACCCTGAGGGAGGTGTCTTTGACGTCGCCGGCCTTTTCGCCGAAAATGGCGCGCAGGAGCTTCTCCTCGGGCGACAACTGGGTTTCGCCCTTGGGAGTGATTTTTCCCACCAGGATGTCGCCGGGCCGGACTTCCGCGCCAAGGCGGACAATGCCCGAGTCGTCCAGGTTTTTGAGGGCTTCCTCGCCCACGTTGGGAATATCCCGGGTGATTTCCTCTTTACCCAGTTTGGTGTCCCGGGATACCACTTCGAATTCCTCGATATGCACGCTGGTGAACACGCCGTCGCGCACAAGGCGCTCGGAGACCAGAATGGAGTCCTCAAAATTGTACCCGCCCCAGGGAAGGAAGGCCACGGTGACGTTGCGGCCCAGGGCCAGCTCGCCGTTTTCCGTGGCGGGGCCGTCCGCAATGATGTCCCCCGCCTTTACTTCCTGGCCCAGCTTGACGATGGGCCTCTGGTTGAAGCAGGTGTTCTGGTTGGACCGGGTGAACTTGGACAGGTTGTAAATGGTGACCTGCTTATCCATCCTGTCCTTCCGCTCATCCTCATGCTGCAAAACAATGCGGGAGGCGTCCACGGCCACGACCTTGCCGTCGCGTTTGGCCACCAGGGTGACCCCGGAGTCCCGGGCCACGACCCGTTCCAGGCCCGTGCCGATGAGCGGCGCTTCCGTAGCCAGCAAAGGAACCGCCTGGCGCTGCATGTTGGAGCCCATGAGAGCGCGGTTGGCGTCGTCGTTTTCCAGAAAGGGAATCATGGAGGAAGACACGGACACCAACTGGTTGGGCGAAATATCCATGAGCTTGACGTCTTCCTTCTTCACGATGGTCAGTTCGCCTTCCACGCGCGAGGACACGGTGGGGTTGATGAAAAAGCCTTCTTCGTCCAGGGGGGCGTTGGCCTGCGCGATGGGCAGGTCCTTTTCCTCCATGGCGGAAAGATATTTGATTTCCTTGGTCGCCTGGCCTTCCGTCACCACCCGGTAAGGGGTTTCCACAAAGCCGAATTCATTGACCCGGGCGTAAGTGGACAGGGAGACGATCAACCCGATGTTGGGGCCTTCAGGGGTCTCAATGGGGCAGATTCTGCCGTAGTGGGACGGATGCACGTCGCGCACTTCAAATCCCGCGCGCTCGCGGGTGAGGCCGCCGGGTCCCAGGGCCGAAAGCCGTCTCTTGTGAGTGACTTCCGACAGGGGGTTGGTCTGATCCATGAACTGGGAAAGCTGGCTGGTGCCGAAGAATTCCTTGACCACGGCCGAGACCGGTTTGGGATTGATCAGGTCGTTGGGCATCAGGGCGTCGATTTCCTGGAGGCTCATGCGCTCCTTGATGGCCCTTTCCATACGCACCAAACCGATGCGATACTGGTTTTCCAGCAATTCGCCCACGGCCCTGACGCGGCGGTTGCCCAGGTGGTCGATGTCATCCACGGCGCCCTGGCTGTCCTTCAAGTCCACCAGCGTCTTGGCCGTGAGAAGAATGTCCTCCCGGCGGAGCGTCTTCACTTCCACGGGAGTGTCCAGGCCCAGGCGCATGTTGAGCTTCATGCGGCCCACCGCAGACAGATCGTAATGGGACGGCCTGAAGAACAACTGGTCGATGAAATCCTTGGCGACCTCCACGGTGGAGGGGTTGCTGGGGCGCAGGCGGCGGTAGATTTCCACCAGAGCCTCTTCCCGGGATTCCACCTTGTCCAGCAGCAGGGCCTTGCGAACCGAATCGCCGCCCGTGCCGGGGGCGCTGTACAGGATTTCGAATTTCTGAACCCCGGCGTCGCGCATGGCTTCCAGGGTGGCTTCGTCGATTTCGTGGTTCGCCGGATAAAGCACCTCGCCGGTCTTGGGATCCAAAACCCTCCTGGCGAGCACCTTGTCCTCCAGGTCCTCCTGGAGAATGGCCACCTTTTCGATCCCGGCCTGAGCCATGGTCTTCACGGCCCGCTGGGTGAACAGACGCCCCTTCTTCACGATGACTTCCTCGGAATCCGGCATTTTAACGGTGATGCTGGCCCGCTGGCCCCGCAAGGTTTTCGCATCGAATTCCTTGAACAGGGTCTTGGGGGTCAGGGTCAGCTTTTCCGTCTGGTAGAAATAGCTCAAAAGGTCTTCGG
Source organism: Desulfatibacillum alkenivorans DSM 16219 (assembly GCF_900142135.1). Classification (GTDB taxonomy): domain Bacteria; phylum Desulfobacterota; class Desulfobacteria; order Desulfobacterales; family Desulfatibacillaceae; genus Desulfatibacillum; species Desulfatibacillum alkenivorans. The sequence continues at coordinate 9,508 of NZ_FQZU01000070.1, forward strand.
TGCTGTACCCGAAGGCCTTGAAAAGCAACGTCGCAGGGAACTTTCTGCGCCGGTCGATGCGGATGTACAAGACATCCTTGGGATCGATTTCCATGTCGATCCAGGAGCCGCGCACAGGAATGATCCTGGCGGTGTAAATGACCTTGCCGCTGGCGTGGCTCTTGCCTTTGTCATGGTCGAAAAAGACGCCCGAGGAACGGTGAAGCTGGCTGACCACCACCCTCTCAGTGCCGTTGATGACAAAGGTGCCCTGTTCGGTCATGAGGGGGATGGTGCCGAAATAAATTTCCTGTTCCTTGATGTCGCGAATGTTCTGGATGCCTTTTTCCTTGTCTACGTCAAAGACAACCAGTCGAACCGTAATGCGAATGGGCACCTCGTAGGTCATGCCGCGATGCACACAGTCCTCCACCGAATATTTGATCTCGCCGAAACGGTACGAGACGAATTCCAGTGAAGCGGTGCCGGAGAAGTCCCGGATAGGAAACACCGAGTGAAATACTGCTTGCAGCCCGATGGTTTCCCGTTTTTCCGGAGGCACGTCCATTTGGAGGAACCTCTGGTAGGAGATGCGCTGCATCTCGATGAGGTTGGGAATGTCAACGATCTTGGCAATCTTGCCGAAACTTTTTCGTAAACGCTGTTGCGTCAAGGGCCTGTCCGCCATGGTTTCTCCCTAAGAAAGTGCAGGTTGTTTTTCCAGTGTTTAGGAAATGGCCCTGATACCGATAACCACTTGAAAAAAAAGGCCGGAAACAGGTTGGCCTGTTCCCGCTTCCGGCCTTGAAACAAAAAACTACTTGATGTCGACTTGAGCGCCGGCGCCTTCCAGTTGCTCTTTGACCTTTTCGGCGTCTTCCTTGGCAATGCCTTCCTTGACGGCCTTGGGAGCTTCCTCGACCAGAGCTTTGGCTTCTTTGAGGCCCAAACCGGTGATGGCGCGGACTTCCTTGATGACCTGGATCTTCTTGTCGCCGGCGGAAAGGAGAATGACGTCGAATTCCGTCTTTTCTTCTTCCGCTTCAGCGGCGGCGGGGCCGGCCATGGCGACTGCGGCCACGGGGGCGGCGGCGGAAACGCCGAACTTCTCTTCAATGTCCTTGATCAGTTCGGAGAGTTCCAGAACGGTCATGTTTGCAATGAATTCCAATACATCTTCTTTGGTGATGTCAGCCATTATATTAATCCTCCTAAATATTCTAAGCAGCGCTTTTGCGCTTGTCCCGGCTTTCGGCCGGGAAAGAGTTGGTTTCCCAAAACAGGTTTAAGCGAATTAGGCCGCTTCCTTTTGGTCTCTGACAGCTTGCAGAGCGTAAAGCAGCTTCCTGGGGACGCCGGCCAGGCACTGCACCAAGCCGGTGGGCACCGAGTTGAGGGTCCCGGCGATCTGTCCCAGCAATACTTCGCGGGGCGGCAGTTCGGCCAGGGCTTTCAGCCCGTCCAGGTTCACGATTTTACCATCGAGCACGCCGATTCTGATTTCGAACTTTTTGTTGTTCTTGGCGAACTCGGTGAGAGCTTTTGCAGGTTCGACGGGATCTTCATAGGCCAAGCAAACGGCGCAGGGGCCTTTAAGCTCGTCCTTCAAGACTTCCAGGTCCGTTCCTTCGATTGCCAGAGTCATCAAGGTATTCTTGACGACCTGATACTCGGCGGAAGCAGCCCGGAGGCCTTTGCGGAGTTCGCTCATTGCGGCGACGTTGAGTCCTCTGAAGTCCGTGAGAACCGCTAGTTTGGCCTTTTCCGCTCTCACGTGCAGGTCTTCTACGACCTTTTTCTTATCTTCCGGTCTCAAAGGTCTTTCACACCTCCTTCCAATAGTGTTCTGTAAAAAACCGCACAAGCGCGTGTTTTGGGCTGGCTGCTTGTATGGGCTTTGTCTCGGCAGGCCGGATACCCGTTCCATTAAGCGCCATGGTCAGTGGCGCACCTGCGGTCTTTGACAGAAGGTTTAAAGGTTCAAGTGGTTATGTCGGGCGGCGGTCCATTTCCTGAGAAAACCCGCCGGAAATTCCATTTTCATCCGTCGCCGCAAAATAGCGCGAAGGGGAGCGTTTTCAACACCCCCCCTCCCGAAGCGGCTTGCCGGCGATTTCCGGCGCGGTGATCATGCACGAAACGGCATGGCCGCCTATTTTACAATATCTTTAACCAGGGTCGGATCGATTTTCACGCCCGGGCCCATGGTTGTGGAAACAGCAATGCTTTTCATGTACGTGCCCTTGGCCGCTGCGGGCTTGAGGCGTTGTACGGTCTCGAAGAAAGCGCTGATGTTGTCCAGCAGTTTTTCCGCGCCAAAGGAAACCTTGCCCATGGGGGCGTGCAGGATGCCTGCTCTTTCCACGCGGAAGTCGATTTTACCGGCCTTCAGCTCCTGGACGGCCTTGGCGACGTCAAAGGTCACGGTTCCGGTTTTGGCGTTGGGCATCAGGCCCCTGGGGCCCAGGATGCGGCCCATTTTGCCAACCGTTCCCATCATATCGGGGGTGGCGATGGCCTTGTCAAAATCCAGCCAGCCGCCCTGAATTTTTTCCACCAGGTCGTCGTTGCCCACAAAATCGGCGCCGGCTTCCTTGGCTTCGGCTTCCTTTTCGCCCTTGGCGAAAACCAGGACCCGGACTTCCTTGCCGGTTCCGTGAGGAAGCACGCAGGTGCCGCGGACCATCTGATCTGCATGGCGGGGATCGACGCCCAAACGAACCGCCACATCCACTGTTTCGTCAAACTTGGCGAAAGAGGATTCGATGGCGGTTTGCAAGGCTTCCAGGACGCCGTACTTCAGGTCCCGGTTCACCTTTTTCTTGGATTCCAAAAATTTTTTTCCAGGCTTGCCCATAACTCCAGACTCCTTATATCAGGCTAGACCACTTCTATGCCCATGCTTCTGGCGGTCCCGGCGATGATCTTGCTGGCGCCCGCCATATCTTTTGCATTGAGGTCCACCATTTTAAGATTGGCGATATCCTCTACCTGGGCCTTGGTGATCTTGCCGACCTTGATTTTTTTGGGGTCGGAAGATCCCTTGGCCAGCTTCGCCGCCTTAAGAATCAGAACGGAGGCCGGAGGGGTCTTGGTGATGAAAGAGAAAGACCGGTCCTGATAGACCGTCAAAACAACGGGAATCACCATCCCTTCCTGGTCGGCAGTCCTTGCATTGAAGGCCTTGCAGAACTCCATGATATTGACGCCGTGCTGACCCAGGGCAGGTCCGATGGGGGGGGAAGGATTGGCCTTGCCCGCCTGAACCTGCAACTTGACCATCGCTAATACTTTTTTTGCCATTTTACCGATTCCTTGTTCCTACAGTTTTGTAACCTGGACAAAGTCAAGCTCCACGGGGGTCGCCCGGCCGAATATGCTGACCATGACCTTGATCTTGCCTTTTTCCGGGTTAACGGCTTCTACGGTGCCGTTAAAATTGGTGAACGGGCCGTCGATGACCCGGACTTCGTCTCCGGTTTCGAACAGATACTTGGGTTGAGGCTTCAATTTGCCCGCCTCAATCTGATCCACGATTCTCGATGCTTCCTCATCCGAAAGCGGTGAAGGCTTGTTCCTGCCGCCCAGAAAACCGGTGACCTTTGCCGTGTCGTTCACCAAATGCCAGGTTTCGTCGTCCAGGTGCATTTGCACCAGGATGTACCCTGGGTAGAATTTTCTCTGAGAGGTTTTCCGTTTGCCTTTGACCAGTTCCACCACCTGCTCGGTGGGAATCAGGACCTGACCGAATTTGTCGGGGAAACGGGACGAGGCAATCCGTTCTTCCAGAGCGGTCTTCACCTTATTTTCAAAACCTGAATAAACGTGAACGACATACCATTTTAGAGCCAATTGCTTGCCTCCTCGGGCCTGGGTTCGCTATCCGATAACGAGCCTGACGATTTCAGTCAGGCCCATGTCCACCAGCCCCAAAAACATGGAGATGACGGCCACTAAGATGATAACTACCGCAGTGGACCCAACGGTTTGCTTCCTGGAAGGCCAGGTAACTTTTTTCAGCTCACCGCGAACTTCCCGGAGAAACTGAACCGAATTCGTCCAAAAAGCAGGGCCTTTGGGGCCTTCTGAAGCCTGTGCCTGCTTGGGCGCCGGTGCGGGCGCTGGTTTTTTAGGAGCGCCGTTCAGCTCCATTTCCTTGGCCGCAAGTTTGGCCTTTTTCTTTTTGGAATCCGGTTTTTTTCGCTGTAAACGTCCCATAATTCCTTACATTTCTTCAAATGCCGAAAGCCCAAAGCGCCGCCGACTGTGGGCGGCGGCAGCCCTGAGCTTAAGGATTTGCCGAAAAAATATTTGGCAGGCCAGGAGGGATTTGAACCCCCAGCCTTCGGATTTGGAGTCCGCCGCTCTACCGTTAGAGCTACTGGCCTGCAAGACGACCGCTTTTATTTCACTTCCTTATGCAGGGTGTGACGACGGCAAAAGCGGCAGTATTTTTTAAATTCAAGCTTATCCGGAGTGGTGCGCTTGTTTTTATTTGTCTGATAATTCTTCTGCTTGCACTCCGTACAAGCCAAAGTTGCCTTTGTTCTCACCTTATATCTCCTAGACCGGCGCTATTCAATAATTTCGGAAACGACGCCGGCGCCCACGGTGCGGCCGCCTTCACGGATGGCGAAGCGCACTTCCTTTTCCATGGCGATGGGCGTAATCAGTTCGGCCTCAACGGACACGTTGTCGCCGGGCATTACCATTTCCACGCCTTCAGGCAGGGTCACCACGCCCGTCACGTCCGTCGTCCGGAAGTAGAACTGGGGACGGTAGCCCGTGAAGAACGGGGTGTGGCGTCCGCCTTCCTCTTTGCTCAGAACATACACTTCCGCCTTGAACTTGGTGTAAGGCTTGATTTTGCCCACATGGGTCACAACCTGGCCGCGCTCCACGTCCTCGCGCTTGGTCCCGCGCAGAAGCACGCCGATGTTGTCGCCGGCCTGGCCTTCGTCCAATATCTTCCTGAACATCTCAACGCCCGTACACACCGTCTTGATGGTGGGACGGATGCCGACGATTTCCACTTCCTCGCTCACCCGGATGATCCCGCGCTCCACACGGCCCGTGACCACCGTGCCGCGGCCGGAGATGGAGAAAACGTCTTCGATGGGCATGAGGAAGGGCTTGTCCGTATCGCGGACGGGCTCGGGAATGAAAGAGTCGATGGCGTCCATGAGCTCGAAGATGCACTTGCAGGCGTCGTCTTCCCAGGAGTCGGCTTCCAGAGCCTTCAGGGCCGAACCGCGGATGATGGGCGTATCGTCTCCCGGGAACTCGTACTTGTCCAGGAGCTCCCGCAGTTCCAGTTCCACCAGTTCGATCA
>NZ_FQZU01000071.1 GCF_900142135.1 Desulfatibacillum alkenivorans DSM 16219
AAATTTACCGTTCAGGTCAAATTCGATTCGTAGATTCAGGGCTTGCCCTGCACTGGTCGCGCTTTGCGCGGCCAAAAAGCACAGCAAGCTGTGCGTCTGCATTGCATCATTTACCCGGGCAATCTGATTACACCTCAACTTTCGGGATTGAAAGTAGTGCCTTGAAACCAAGTATTTATGTATACGGCTCAGATCTATCTATATACCGGAGCCCGAGAGTCATGGTCCCTTCCCCCCTGGCGGGGGAAGGACAGGATGGGGGGGGGCTATCCGGAATGACGTACAATATCGCCCCAAACCCAACCCCTTCAAGGGGGAGGGAGTTTTTTGGACATCGGCTTTGATGTTTGATGCCTCATTGCCTACTGTAATCATTTGAATATGTTTATAAAATTGATTCCCAAAAGTTGGGTTGCAACTCTATATGTACGTGCGCCCCTGGCAGAGCAGTATCCCGCCAGGGTTACAGCCTTGCCCGGGGCGCCCTAAAAAACACGCAGCAAGCTGCGCCGCGAACCATTGAAGCGCTAAACATTAAAACAGGCGCTTAGGAATGATGCCGGAATTACCGGACAATTACGTTGGCAATAGTCCCATGGAGCGGCTGATTTTCTCCCATTGCGCAACCACGTAAGATGCGGCGCTCGCCTCTGAGGCGTCAGGATTATCCAGGAAAAACTTGTGCGAAAAACTTGCGGCGCCGCAATCCTGATCAGACAAAGTTTCCATGCCGATTATTCGATAGCTATCCTGACAATTGTGCAGTTCAGCCCATAGCTCATGGTAGTAGTGGAGAATGTCATCCACCGCTGCAGCGGAGCTTGCGTACATCAACGGCCGCAGGTAAATATGGCCGATTCTTTCGTTTATAAACTCAACAATTTCTCGGCTGGATCTCAAAGGCGCCTTTGGCGGCATTCCCATGGCGTTACCCCGGCTGCATGTTTGATAACGGTGTTTGTATTAAACTCGTTTATACTTCCCGTCAACCAGCGCCACCCTGCCCTGGCTTTGGAGTTCGTCCAGGTGGCTGGAAATCATATTGCCTTCAAAAAAGGCGTAGAGGAGTTCCCCGCCGGGGAAATATTTTTTGTAGAGGGGCTTTTCCGCCAGGATTTCTTCAAAGGACTTGGGAGAGTCCAGGGCGCCCAGGACGGCTTTTTCGTTGCGGTCGAACAGGCTTTTAAAATCCTTAAGGGCCTGGACAGCGTTTTCCGTCACCGGCGGCTTGTGGGAGCTGGCCACCACTTCGGGCTCCAGGGCGATTATCTTGTCCATGGATTCGCGAAAATCGTTGATGTCCGCCTCGGGGTTGCCGTAAAAAGGGCCGAAGCTGGTCATGTCGATGTCAAAGGACATCAGGATTTTGTTTTCGGGCTCCCAAAAGCAAAAATGATCCGCCAAGTGTCCGGGGCAATGAATCGCCTGGAGCGTTATCCCCCCAAAGTCCAGAAGGTCGCCGTCTGAAAACACTCCGGTGGCCTCGTAGTCCTGGATGCCGGTGAATTTTTTGACAAAGCCTTTCCAGAAGTCGGCCACTTCAAGATTGCCCTTCATGAGACGGGCGGCCAGGATGTCCAGGGTTCCGGTTTGCTCGGAAAGCACGTCCGGGACGAGCAGATCGATGCCTTTGAAGATAAAATTGCCGGAGATGTGGTCCGGGTGGGCATGGGAGTTGTACACCGCATCAATGGCAAACTCATCCCGCAGGGCGCGGCAGAGATCCAGGCCGCAGCCAGTATCGATGAGCGCGGTATTTTCGCCCTTGATTAAGAAGGAATAGGAAAAAGGAAATCGGCCCTGGTTGGGGGCAGTGACCAAAAAGAGCTTGTCGGACAGGGGAACGAGGTCCAGGTCGGGCATATTCTCCTCGATATGATAATCCCCGGGGAACAGGCCCTCGGGGAGCTTTTATTCTATAGTGGGCGGATACACTGCAGTTTGCTGCGCTTTTTGCTCAACAACCCCATAGCTTGTTGAGGCGCCTTATTGGTCGCTGGTAATGGAGGCGTAGGCGCTGTGATTATGGATGGACTCGAAATTCTCGGCGCTTACGGAAAACCACTTGATGTTCTTGTCTTGCGAAAGCACGCAGGCGATGTCGCGCACCACGTCTTCCACAAATCGGGGCCGGCGAAAAGCCCTTTCGGTCACGTATTTTTCGTCCACCCTTTTCAGGACCGAATATACGTCGCACGAGGCCGCCTTTTCCACCAGTTCTATCATGTCCTCAATCCATCTGAACTTTTCGAAACGGGTGGCCAGCTTGACCTCGCCGCGCTGATTGTGGGCGCCTTCGTCCGAGATTTCCTTGGAGCAGGGGCAAACCGAAGTGATGGGCACGGAGATTTCCAGGATCAAATCCACCTGGTCCTGGGCGTCGCTGGAGCCCTTGAGGCAGCAGGTATAGTCCATGAGCCCCAAAGAGCCGCTCATGGGCGCTTTTTTTTCGATAAAATAGGGAAAGGTCATCTCAATGTGCGCGCTGGCTGCATTGAGGAGTTTTTTCATCTGGTCCAGGAGCACGGAAAATGTCTTGAGGGAGACCTGGGGCTTGGTTTCGTGGAGCATTTCCACGAAACGGCTCATGTGGGTGCCCTTATACTCATGAGGCAGGTCCACATACATATTGATCGTGGCGACCGTGGGCTGAAATCGCTTTTCCTTGTCAAGAACGGTAATGGGGTAGCGCAGATTTTTTATACCCACCTTGTTGATGGGCATATTCCGGTCGTCATACTGGTTTTGTACGTCAATCATGTCGTTCAATTTTATTTCCTGTATCCAGGGGGCAAAGCGATCATTACATATGATCATTTCAGCAGGTAATCGGTTTTTACCCGGCTCATGGAGCGAAAGAGGTTTCCCCTGATTTTCGGATTCTGCTTATACAGCCCCTCCAGGAGCTGTTTTATTTCCTCACGTTTGGAGGCGCCGGAAGTCGGACAGGCGTTCTCGATTTCAGGCATGTTCATGGCCCTGGCGAAATAGGCGATGTTTTTTTCGTCCGTATACGCCAGGGGTCGGATCACCGTAATCTCCCCCCCGAAAAATTCCTGATACGGCTTCATCGTGGCGATTTCGCCCGTATAGCACATATTCAGGAACAAGGTCTCTATCAAGTCGTCTTTGTGATGGCCGAGGGCGATTTTGGTGCAGCCCATTTCCTGGGCCAGTTCAAACAACCTCTGCCGCCTGAGCCTGGAACATAAAAAACAGGGATTTTCCCTGTTTTCATCGCTGTGCGCGCGAATGCCGAAATCGGTTTTTTCCACCCGAAGGCGGTAGTTCATGCTTTCGCAATATTGCGCGATTTGATCCGCGCTCGAGTCCTCGAATCCAGGATCTATGTGTATGCCCTCCAGGTGGTACTTTACGGGAATTCGCGACAGGCGCTCCTGCAAAATCCACATGAGGGTGAAACTGTCCTTGCCGCCGGAAATTCCCACGGCCACCCGGTCGCCTTCCTGAATCATGCTATAGGCTTGTTGGGCTTTGCCAACCTGCCTGTTCAGGACTTTATAGGCGCCGGTCGCGCGTTTTACGCCATGAACCCTGGCAAATCGGCTCATTACAATTCGTCAGGCATATTCTTTTCTACGTAGACCTTGTCCGCTGCAATTTCACGCAGAGCAACGACAATGTCTTCGTTCTTGGGAGAACTCACCAGATATTCGGAGCCTTCGCGCATTTGCCTGACGCGTTTGGCCGCCATATGAACCAGCAGAAAACGATTGGGAACGCGCTTCAGGCAATCTTCAATGGTGATGCGGGCCATGCATCCTCCTTGTTAACAGGCGTTTAAAGCCTGATTTAAAGTTATTACAGCGTGCGGAGCTGCGCGTGCAGCGCCTCCTGGCCGCCGCCAAAAGGAAATAATGCTGTTTTTTTTCTCGAATTGTCAAGTAAAAAGGCCTTTGCCTCCGGCCTTCGGCTATTGAATCTCCACGACTTCAAAATGCCTTTGGCCCCCGGGAGTCTGCACCTTGACCTCATCCCCGGGCTTTTTCCCCACCAGGGCTTTGCCCAAAGGAGAGGTGACGGAAATCTTGCCAGCCTGAATGTTGGATTCGTCCGGGCCTAAAAGCTGGTAGCTCACTTCCTCGCCCGTGTCGATATTCTCTAAAACGACCGTGGATCCAAACACTGCGGTATCCCCCTTTTGGGTGGAGGGGTCGATGACGTCGGCGCTGGCGACCTTATACTCCAGCTCGGCAATGCGGCCCGCAATAAAGGACTGACGCTCCTTGGCCGCATGATACTCTGCGTTTTCGCTCAGGTCTCCGTGCGCCCTTGCCTCTTCAATGTCCTGGATGTTCTTGGGGCGTTCCACGGTCTTCAGCTGGACCAACTCGTTTTGGAGTCTTTCTAATCCTTCGGGGGTGATGGGTGTGCGTTCCAACGCAATGCTCCTTAAAAAAATGGGCGGCGGACCCAATCGTCCGCCGCCTTGATGGTTTCGGACTATTTCGCCGAATTCTTGACAAAGTCTGCAATGAGGTCTCCCACCTCGGAGGTGGAGAAGCCCATTTTTCCGGCAGCCAGGTCCTTGAGATCGTCTCTCAAAACCTTGATGATGCCTTGCTCGATCCAGGACGCAGCCTCGGTTTCGCCCAGGGTGTCCAGCATGATCTGACCGGCGCCGATGGCTGCGATGGGGTTGATGATCCCCATGCCTGTGTATTTGGGCGCGGAGCCGCCGATGGGTTCGAACATGGACACGCCTTCGGGGTTGATGTTTCCGCCGGCGGCGATTCCCATGCCGCCCTGGATCATGGCGCCCAGGTCCGTGATGATGTCGCCGAACATATTGTCCGTAACGATTACGTCGAACCATTCGGGATTCTTGACCATCCACATGCAGGTGGCGTCCACGTGGGCGTAATCCGCTTCAATGTCCGGATATTCTTTGGCCACTTCGTAAAAGACCCTTTCCCACAAGTCGAATGCAAAGGTGAGAACGTTGGTCTTGCCGCAAAGGGTGACTTTTTTGCCCTTTTTGTTGTTGCGCTTTTGGCAGTATTCAAAGGCGTACCGGATGCAGCGCTCCGCGCCTTTCCGCGTATTGATGGATTCCTGGACCGCGACTTCGTCCAGGGTGCCCTTTTTCAACACGCCGCCTGCGCCGGCGTACAAGCCCTCGGTGTTTTCACGGACGACCACAAAATCAATGTCCTCCGGCCCCTTGTCCTTCAAGGGAGTGTCCACCCCTTCATAAAGTTTGACGGGACGAAGGTTAATGTACTGATCCAAGGAAAAGCGAAGGTCCAAAAGAATGCCTTTTTCAAGGATTCCGGGTTTAACGTCCGGGTGGCCGATGGCGCCGAGATAAATGGCGTCCATGGTTTTAAGGCTATCCAGGGTTTCCTGGGTAAGAAGGTCGCCGGTTTTCATGTAGTTTTCGCCGCCAAGGGGAAATTCCACGAATTCATAGGAAATATTTCCTCTTTCTCCAGCGGCTTTTAAAACCTTGACGCCTTCTGCAACAACCTCCGGGCCGGTGCCATCTCCCCCCACTATGGCGATTTTGTGTGTTTTGGACATGAGTTGACTGCCTTTCCTCTTCCACCCTGTCATTGGGCGGGGTGTTAGGCCTGCATGATGCGGGCATACAAAAAATGCCGGGGCCTCCGGGAAGATTCTCCTCCCCGGCGCCTCCGGCTGGTTAATGGGATCTATTTTTACAATGCCTAATTTAAATTTTCAAGCTCTGATTTTGAATCATCGCTTTTTGGCGGCCGTTTCCTTTTGATGAGCAGCATAATTGGACCGGAACTGACATAGGTAAGGCCGATCAAAAACAGCACCACCTTGGGCGCCATGGCAATGAGCGCCACGATCAAAATCAGGCAGATCAATACGTAAAAATTCTTTTTCCGGAACATTTCCGGCTTCTTAAAGCTATTGTACTTGACGGTGGAGACCATTAAAAAAGCCAGGGCGAAAAGCAGAACCAGCATCAACACCCGGTGGCCGGATAAAACCTGGCCGTTTGCCTGCACCCAACCCAGCTTGTCGTAAAACAAAATGGTGGTCACGGCCATGCCTGCGCCCGCGGGTATGGGCAAGCCCACAAAATAATCGCTGCTGACTACGGCCGTTTGGGTGTTGAACCGGGCCAGACGCAAGGCTCCGCAGGCCACGAACAAAAACGCAGCCAGCCAGCCGATCCGCCCCAGAGGTTGAAGCGCCCATAAAAACATGGTCAGGCCGGGCGCCAGGCCAAAAGAAACCAGGTCGGCCAGGGAATCGTACTCCACGCCGAACTGGCTGGTGGTGTTGGTGGCCCGGGCCACCTTGCCGTCCAGGTTGTCGAAAACCCCTGCAATAAGAACGCAAAAAGCAGCCTTTACATAATCCCCCTGCGTAGCTGAAATCACGGCGAAAAAGCCGAAAAACAAGTTGAGGGAGGTTACAAAATTCGGCAGGACATACACTCCCTTGTGCATGTCAAAGCGCCTTTTTAGGCCGTCCTTGTTCTTATTCTTCATAATGACATATTCCCTATAACGGTTGAGCCGGCGAAAACCTTGTCCCCTGGCAACACGCAGGGATCAAAGCCAACCGGCAAGTACACATCCAGGCGGGAGCCAAATCGAATCATGCCGAACCGCTCTCCCTTGACAACCATGTCGCCCGGTTTAATTCCGCACAAAATCCGTCTGGCTACCAGTCCGGCGATCTGCACGTAACAAATTTCCCGGCCGTTGCAGTCCAGCACGACTGCGTTGTGTTCGTTCTCCAGGGAAGCCTTATCCAGGTTGGCCCTGAAAAACCTGCCCGGATTATATATAATCCGTTTGACCGTCCCGGTCATGGGATTCCGGTTAACATGGACGTTGAACACGGACATAAAAATGCTGATTTTAAGCGCCCGGCCTTCAATAAAGGGATTCGAATCCACCACATTGACGAAAATCACTTTGCCGTCTGCAGGAGAAACCACTGCATTTTCCTCTTCCGGGGCAAGCCGGTCCGGATCCCTGAAGAAGTAGCATGAAAACATGGTAAACACATATAGCAGCAAAGCAAGGGCCTTAAAATCCAGTATCGCCATCAGCAGCGTGGTAAACCCGGCAGCAAGAATAATCGGCCAGCCGGCGTTGGCGATGGGCAGGGCTCTGTCGCTCGGGGGATCCGGATATGTATATTTTTCCATAAGCAATCTTTCAATCTTAAGGGCGGCGCCAAAAAATAATCAAGGCGAAGTCCTGCCGTCGGGTTCGCCTTGCATGGGATGACGAACAATACATCACCGGCAGGTAGGTGTCAATCTCATACCAAGTTGCAGCCGTTGAAGTTATTTGGCTCTCTTTTTAAACGATGCAATGGCAGCAATACATGTTTCCTGAAGGACACTGGGTCCCCGCTTGCGGGCGATCCTGAAAAGCGGGCGATCCTGAAAAGCGGATCGCCCTTGCGGGGATGACGAGTTTTTCAGCTAAACGAAAGTGCATTGGGCGTTTGAGATTTCAGGGCGCCGTCACTCTCCGTCATCCCCGTGGAGCCATTGCATCATGAGGATTGCGGCAGTTATGCAATCCTCATGATGCAATGGCGGAAACGGGGACCCAGTGTCTTTTCGTTTATACATAAGCGATGCGGCCCGAATTTACACGGCCTGGGGAATTTTCGGCAGTTTGGCGTCGGACTTTCTAATGTAGGTCGCCTTGAGATCCGCAGCGCTGCATGCCTTGCCCTCTTTTATAGCCTCCGCAGCAATGTCCGCAACCACGGTTATATCGATTCTGTTCAAATCCTCCGGGGCGAAGTGCGCTTTGCCGCCCAGTTCAGCTTCAATGAACTCCCGGTACAGGGCGGCGCCGTCTCCAATAAACAGGCTTTCTTCGCTGACTTCGCGAATCCATTGCTCCGGCGATTTGGCGGATTCCGGGCTCGTTTGCGCAAGCCCGTTATCGCCGGGCCGGAATTCGGCTGCATACACCTGCCCTTTCCGGGCGTCCATGGCCGCCTGAACGGGCAAGTTGCAGGGCTGTGCGGCTTTCGCCAAAGCGTATAGCGTGGACACCCCGTACACCGGGATGTTCAACGCCGAGGCCAGCCCCTTGGCGGAGGCGATGCCTATGCGCAGGCCCGTAAAGCTGCCCGGGCCGCAGGTCACGGCCAGACCATCCATCTGGACCGGTTTAAGCCCCGCCTCGTTCAACACGTTTTGGACCGCATCCATAAGGCTCCTGGCGTGGGAGCGGGAACGCTCCCCTTGCTCCCGGGCCAGCACCCGTCCGTCTTCAACAACAACCACGCCAAACCCTAAAGCGGCTGTATCCATAGCCAGGACGATCATTTATGCGGCCCCGGTGGTCGTTTTCGCTTTGGGCTGGGTCTTTTTGGCCCTGGGCTTCGCCGCTTTTTTAGCCGGCTTTCTTTTCGGCGGCGCCTTTTTCTTTTCCGCGGGCAAGAGAGCCTTTTCCAAAACCTCATTCACGTGGCTCACCGTGATGTATTTCAGCTTTCTGCGCACCTGCTGCGGAACCTCGGACAGCTCTTTCCTGTTTTTTTCAGGAATGATGATGGTCTTGATCCCGGCTCGTAAAGCGCCCAGAGACTTTTCACGCAAGCCGCCGATGGGCAGCACCCTGCCCCGAATGGTCACCTCGCCGGTCATGGCGATGTCATTGGCCACCGGCCGTTCGGTCAGGGCCGAAACCAGGGCCGTGGTCATGGCGATGCCTGCGGACGGGCCGTCCTTGGGAATGGCGCCGGCCGGCACGTGAATATGGATGTCGAAATTATCGAACAGATCCGGATCGATTTCCAGTTCGTCTTCGTTGGTCCGGGCGTAAGACAAAGCCGCCCTGGCCGACTCCTGCATGACCTCGCCCAACTGGCCTGTCAGCACCAGTTCCCCCTTGCCGCGCATGAGGGTGGTCTCGATATACAGGGCTTCGCCGCCCCAATGGGTCCAGGCCAGTCCCGTGGCAAGGCCGATCTGGGGATCTTCCTGGTCCATCTCGGGCAGAAATTTTTCCAGGCCAAGATATTTGACCAGGGAGGACGCAGTAATCTGATACGGCCCTTTTTTGCCTTCCGCGATTTTCCGGCTGACTTTCCGGCAAAGGGTTCCGATTTCACGCTCCAGGTTGCGCAAGCCTGATTCACTGGTGTACTCCGTGGCCATCTTCAGCAATGCATTGCCGGAAATGGTAATGTCCTCGGGCTTGAGGCCGTTTTCCTTAACCTGCCGGGGAACCAGATATTGCTGGGCGATAAGCACCTTTTCATTTTCCGTGTATCCGGCCAGATTGATGACCTCCATCCTGTCCAGCAAAGCCGAAGGGATGGTGTCTGTCATGTTGGCGGTGGTGATGAACATGACCGAAGACAGGTCGAACGGCACGTTCAAGTAATGGTCCGAAAAGGCGAAATTCTGCTCCGGGTCCAGGGCTTCCAGCAAGGCGGATGAGGGATCGCCGCGAAAATCCGCGCCGATTTTATCGATCTCGTCCATCATGAATACGGGATTGTTGGACTTGCAATGCTTCAACCCCTGGATGATGCGGCCGGGCAAGGCGCCTATGTAGGTCCGCCGATGCCCCCTTATTTCCGCCTCGTCCCGGATGCCGCCCAAGGAAAGGCGGTAGAACTTACGCCCCATAGCCCGGGCTATGGACTTGCCCAGGGAGGTTTTTCCCACGCCCGGGGGTCCCACAAAGCACAGGATGGGGCCTTTCATTTTCGGGTTGAGCTTGCGCACCGCCAGGTATTCCAAAATGCGGTCCTTGACCTTTTCCAGGCCGTAATGGTCCTCTTCCAGAATTTCCTTGGCCTTTTTGATGTCCAGGGTGTCCTTGGTGGCCTTTTTCCAGGGGACCTCCACCAGCCAGTCCAGATAGGTGCGGACCGTGGGGGCTTCTCCCGCTTCCGGGTGCATCTGCTCCAGGCGCTTGAGTTGGCGGTCAGCCTCCTCCTTGGCTTCCTTGGGCATCTTGGCCTTACGGATTTTGTCCTGATATTCCTTGATTTCCTGGGTCTTTTCGTCCACCTCGCCCAATTCGCGATTGATGGCGCGCATTTGTTCCCGCAGGAAGTAATCCTTCTGGCTTTTGGATATCTCGTCGCGCACGCTGGATTGGATGCGGGCCTGCATGGCCGAAAGCTCCACTTCCCGGGAGACGAAACCGTTGACCGCCAGGAGGCGTTGGACCGGATCGATGGTCTCGAAAATGCTCTGGGCTTCTTCAATTTTTAAATTCAGGTTGGAAGCAACCAGGTCTGCCAGCCGTCCGGGATGGTCGATGCCGTCCAGGACCATGGTGACGTCCGGGGTGAGTTCTCCCCGAAGCCCCAGAATTTTTTCGCAGCTTTCCTTCACGTTGCGCATGAGGGCTTCGGTTTCCATATCCAATTCGCCCAGGTCATCTTCATGAAGCAGTTCAATGCGCACCCGGAACATATCGGATTTTTTGGTGTAGCGGACGATTTTAGCCTTGGCCAGGCCCTGAACCAACACCTTAACCCGTCCGTCCGGCAGCTTGAGTACGCGCAAGATCCGGGCCGCTGTGCCGTGCTTGAAAATCTGGTCCGATTCCGGGTTTTCCACGGCGCCGTCCATCTGGGTGGCCAAAAACAAAAAGCGGTCTTTGGCCATGGCTGCGTCCACGGCGCGCACGGATTTATCCCTGCCCACAAACAGGGGGATAATCATGTGGGTGAACACCACCACATCCCGGACCGGAAGCATGGGAAGGGTGGCGGGTATATCAAGATTCTGGTCGTCAGCATCCAGCAGTCCGACAAGATCGTCCGTATCAGTATGGGCCATTGGCTCTCTCTCAAATCTTTTGGGTTATTGGGACGTTGGCCTGTTTTGGCCGACGATAGCCCATCCGGCGGCGTTTCGCCCGCCCTTAGGCTTCCCGAATGAAAAAACTAATACAAAACATGCTACACTATGACAACAACAATCTTGACATTTAGAGCCCGGGAAGGCAAGGTTACAAATACGGAAAGGTTCGCAACCGGTTAGGCGAGCCGCTCCGAATTCGGCGTCCAAACATTGGAGAATGCATGTCTACAGCTCTGGTTCCGGTGCTACCCTATATATTCGTCCTCGCGTTCGGCCTGATCCTAGGCAGTTTTCTCAATGTTTGCATTTTCCGCATCCCGGAGGGGGGCGTTCCGTTCAGCGAACCCCGCTCCCACTGCCCCCGGTGCAACGCCCAAATCGCCTGGTACGATAACATCCCCGTGGCGTCTTATATTGTATTGACAGGCAAATGCCGGGCCTGCAAGGCCCCCATCTCCATCAGATATCCTTTAGTGGAGCTGGCTTCCGGAATGTTCGCCCTGGCCTGCGCCGTCAATTTCGGCTTCACCTGGGCGGCGCTGGTGTATTATCTGCTGATAGCAACCCTGCTGGTCATCACCTTTATCGACCTCGATCACATGATCATCCCCAATGTAATCACTCTGCCGGGAATTCCCATAGGCATTGCAGCCTCTTTTTTACTGCCCGAACTCAGCCTGACCCAATCCCTGATCGGAGTAGCCGTGGGCGGCGGGGGCCTGTTTGCCATATCCGAGTTGTTTTACCTGCTCAGAAAAAAGGAAGGCATGGGCATGGGCGACGTCAAGCTCCTGGGCATGCTGGGCGCCTTTCTCGGCCTGAAAGGGGTTTTGTTCACCATCATGGCCGGGGCCTTTGTGGGAACCATCATGGGAGTGATCCTCATCCCCCTGAACCGCTCCAAGGGATTGGACCTGCGCATACCTTTCGGCCCCTTCCTTGCCTCAGGCGCTATCGTGTATATCTTTTGGGGAGAGTTCTTGATTTACAAGTATTTGGAGTACGCTCGTGGCGGATTTTGAAAAAATTGAACACACAGCCCTTGCCGCAGCCCACGGGGCCGCCAAGGTGCTTCTGAAATATTACGGACGCGCCCGGGTGGTGAAGAAAAAAGGCGAAATCGACCTTTTAACCCAGGCGGACAAAGCGTCCGAGGATATTATTGTGGAGGCCATCACCAGAGCCTTTCCGGATCACGCCATCCTGGCCGAAGAAGGAAGCGGCAAGGAGGCTGAAAGCGAGTACAACTGGATTGTGGATCCCCTGGACGGAACCACTAATTACGCCCACGGCCTGCCTTTGTTTTCCATTTCCATCGGCTTGGCCAGGGCGGGAAAAACCATATTCGGGCTGGTCCTGAATCCCGTAACCCAGGAGTTGTTCCTTGCCAAGGAAGGACAAGGGGCGACATTGAACTCCCGGCCCATCTCGGTTTCCGGCCAGACGGAACTCCAGGACAGCCTGATGGTGACCGGATTCCCCTACGGGCTGAAAACCATGATGCCGGAGTTGATGGACCGGTTTTCCACCGTGCTGCCCAAGGTGCAGGGCGTACGCAGGCTGGGCTCCGCCGCCCTGGACCTGTGTTATGTCGCCTGTGGAAGATTTGACGGATTCTGGGAGCAAAACCTTGCTCCATGGGATACCGCCGCCGGAGAATGCATCGTCCGGGAGGCGGGAGGCAAAGTCACGGACTTCGCCGGCAAGGAATTTTCCCCCGGCGGGAATCAAATCCTCGCCTCCAACGGGAAAATTCATGATGCGTTTTTACCTTTGATATGTTAAGGAAGGTGCATGGGTATTTTTTTGAAAGATGGATCGTTAGGACAGGTGGTATCGTCGGACCCGACGGATTGTTTCGGAAACTTTAACCGGGGCGACAAAGTATGCATGAAATGGTGCGCCATGCGCTTGGCTTGCTGCATCGAGTATGATCGTCAGATGGAGGACGAATACATCATGGAAGACGACTGGCAGCCCATGGGCTCCATGATCGTGAACTAAGCCGCGCCCTGACATTTTGTTTTGGATAAGTGTAAAACGCCCGGACCGCTGTTTGCCAGCGGCCCGGGCTTTTTTTGTTTCATTAACCCCAGCAGGATATCGCCATAACGCAGCCGCCATTCATAAAACTGTTGTCGGGTTTGAAGTCCGCCAGCGTTCTCGCCGGTGTGAGGCGTAAAGCCGGACTTCGTAACCAAATCTACAATATTAGCATAGAATTTAGGTATTTATACAGGTCGGATCACGCGGAGCCATCTGGAGTATAGTGAAATCCGAAGCCCCCCCGGCCCGCCGAAAATGATATGGATTCCCGAAATCCCCATGCGGAGCGACCCGACAGGATGCCTCAATCCTGTTCAACGCCAATGGGACGCGCCTGTATGCATTACCACGGGGGACCGTGGGAACGAGAAGTTGCACGGACTTCGGCTTCAAACATGCAATTGGGTTCATGCAACGCCATTCGTTTTAACGCCTTTCGCTGAAGGCTGTCTTGACATGCGTTCCCTTGCTCCCTGGTTCAAAACTTCAAGAATCCGCAACGGCCCCTCGTTCCCATGCTGTCAGCCCGTATCGCGGCAGTTTGCGATATGGGCTGTCGCGTGGGAATGCATACGGGAGTCGCCAATCTTCTCAAACGTCAAACGTAGATTTGATAATCATAAGAGGCGCCTACCCTTTTTGTTTATTGCGGGTAAGCCGCAATGGTAGGATGGAGTTGCACAAAACCATTCACCCCAAAAAGAGGAGACGCCCAATGAAATTGTACACGGGAGTTGATCTGCATTCAAACAATAATTACATGGGGATTATGGATCACCGCGGCAAAAAGGTTTTCTCCAGGAAAAACACCAATGACAGCGAAGCTGTCCTGGAAGCCCTGGCCCCTTACCAGGACGCCATGGAGGGCGTCGTGGTGGAGTCCACATTCAACTGGTATTGGCTCGTGGATTTGCTCATGGAACACGGCT
>NZ_FQZU01000073.1 GCF_900142135.1 Desulfatibacillum alkenivorans DSM 16219
CTTATGGACGGTCTTGCCGTACGCCGTGCCGAAAAAGGCGTGATGCCTCTCCTTGGCGACGTCTATCCCGACTATGAGGTGACGCGGGGAGTTCCTAATTTCGGTTTTGAGTTGCCTGAAAGCCTCGATCCTGTTAGACTCTTTTTGATTCATGAAAACCTCCTGTTTGGGTTATTTGGTGTGGCGCCTATATCCTAACAGGAGGTTTTTTTGTTTCAAGGAGAAAGATTTTTTGAGTTATAGTACAATTGGACCTGTAACCTCTTGTTCCTTCGCTATATAACGTCCCTAACACTACGGGGACATCCTTAATAAGTCACTAACTCTATATATTTTTGAAATCATAAGTTATTTTAAAATGAAATTAGCTTGATTGAGGGTGATTTCAGAACAAAAAAAGGCGGAGAGGCGGGTGAAATGCTTTTTGCTTCAGGCATTGGAAACGCGACTGGTTGGGACAAGTTGCAGGCCATCCACGATCTACTCGGATGAAATAAATGTCGCTACGCGGCCCTGGCAGCATAAAACAAAGACGCTGCCAGGGCCGCCCAACTACTTTGGGGGGCGTCGGCGGTCTAAGATGACTCTGCTCTGCCAATTTTTTAAAAAACCAAAGACAAAGACCCTGGATTCCCGGTAGAGACGTTTGGGAATGACGGGCAAAAAGCATGGACAGGCACGGGGGCCTGTCGCTACAAAAGCCAGGGCTCTCGGGATTGACGGGCAGGGAGACCTCGCCCCTACGCGGCCCATAGGCATTCGGGAATGACAGGTCGGGCGCGGCAAGCGGCGCCCCTGTGTGAGCCAAGCCCCTCGAGAAAGACCTCAAACCACGGAAGACACGGAAGGCACTGAAGGCACGGAAGTTTTCAATTCCGTGTTTTCCGTGATTTCCGTGGTTAAAGGCGAACGTACAAATAGGGTGTTCAGCTTTCAATCAACCAGCATGGTAATGGATAACCTACTGAATTTAAACCTCTTTAATATGCATTGTCACGCACAGCATGGGAACGAAAAAAATCAGCCCCGGGCGTTAAACCCGGGGCTGGATTCGGCTTGGGGCGGGCTTATTTTTCTTCGGCTTCCGTAGCCCTGGTGTAGGACTTGAGGGCGCACATGTCGCCGCACATGGTGCAGACGTCGCGCTCCTTGTCTTCGGACTGGTTGCGGCGGCTGCGGGCCAGTTCCGGGTCGATGGCAAGCTGGAACATCTTTTCCCAGTCAAAATCCCTGCGGGCCTTGGACATATTCAGGTCCCAGTCGTGGGCGCCGGGCAGGTTCTTTTCCAGGTCGCCGATGTGGGCGGCGATGCGGGAGGCGATGACGCCGGTGTGCACGTCCTGGATGCTGGGCAGGTGCAGGTGCTCCGCCGGGGTGACGTAGCACAGAAAGTCCACGCCGCTGGCCGCGGCGATGGCGCCGCCGATGGCGCTGACCAAATGGTCGTAGCCGGGAGCCACGTCGGTGGGCAGGGGGCCCAGGACGTAATAAGGCGCGCCGTCGCAGAGGCGCTTTTGGGTTTTGACGTCGCCTGCAATGCGGTGCAGGGGCACATGGCCGGGACCTTCGATCATCACCTGGACGCCGGCCTTGCGGGCGCGCTTGGCCAGTTCGCCCAAAATCATCATTTCGCTCAGTTGGGCGCGGTCTTCCGCGTCATGAATGGCGCCGGGGCGCAGCCCGTCACCCAGGGAGAGGGTCAGGTCGTATTCCACGCACATATCCAAAAGGCGGTCAAACTGGGCGTACAGGGGATTCTCCTCTTTATGGATGGCCATCCACTCGGCCATGATGGCGCCGCCCCGGGACACCATGCCCATAACCCGTTCGCAGCCTGCCAAGGTTTTGACCGTGGACTGAATGACGCCGCAATGGACCGTGACAAAATCCACGCCCATTTTGGCCTGGTTTTCAATTTCGCCGAACAGGGCGTCGGCAGTCATTTCGGCCGTTCCTTTTCCTTGGCACAAGAGTTCGCCGATCACCCGGTATACGGGCACGGTGCCCACGGGGATGGGGGAGTTGTTCAGCACGGTTTGCAGCACTCTTTTAAGATCGCCGCCCGTGGAGAGGTCCATGACGGCGTCGGCCCCGGCGTCCACGGCAGCCTTGAGCTTTTCCAATTCTTCTTCCAGGTTGAAATGGCTGGGGGAGGTGCCGATATTGGCGTTGATTTTGGTTTTCAGGCCTTCGCCGATGCCCCTGGCCGGAATGCTCCGTCCTTTGTTGATGGGAATAATGGCGACTCCGGCGGCGATTTTATCCCGGATTTCCTCGGGAGTGTATCCTTCCGTTTCCGCCACCTGGCGCATGGCCTCCGTAATGCGGCCTTCGCGGGCCCAGATAAGTTGTGTCATGGTATTACCTCCAAAAAATAAAAAAGCCGTTTCCCAAAAAACAGGAAACGGCAGGGCTATTGAACAAATAAGCTCCGGCTCATTTCCCTACGCAGGAATTACCCTGGTCAGGTCTTAAGGGTTGCCCGAAGGGCTCTCAGTCAAGGAACACCCCTAATGAGTCTGGGTCAGTGTAGAAATCCTAACAATGCTTGTCAAGGAAATGTTGCATGTATATAAAGTTCCTTGACGGATCAGGCCTTGTGGCCTATTTTCTTATAACCATGCGTAGTATTGGCTTTTTCATTTAAACCGGCCAAGAATCGCCGGATTTTTTATTCGATATTATTTTCGGGAAAGGAAGCAGACAGTAATATGCAATATTCCATAGCCCTTGCCGGCAAAGGCGGCGTCGGCAAAACGACCATCGCGGGCATGCTGGTGAAATACATGGTAAGCAAAGGCAAGAAGCCTATCCTGGCCGTGGACGCAGATTCCAACGCCAATTTCAACGAAGTGCTTGGCCTGGAGGTTGAGGAAACCCTGGGCGGCGCCCGTGAGAAAATGAAAAAAGGCGACGTGCCTTCGGGCATGACCAAGGACCTTTTTATAGAAATGAAGATGGAAGAGGCCATTTGCGAGTCCGAAGACTACGACCTCATCGTCATGGGCCAGCCGGAAGGATCGGGCTGCTATTGCGCGGCCAACTCCCTGCTGACGCGCTTTTTGGAGCGTCTTGCGGAGAACTATAAATATTTGGTTATCGACAACGAAGCCGGCATGGAGCACATCAGCCGCCTGACCACCAAGGACGTGGACATTCTTTTGATCGTGTCCGATCCGTCCAGGCGCGGACTTCAGGCTGCGGGCAGGATCAACAAGCTGGCCCAGGACCTGAGCATCGGCATGGGCAAAAGCTATTTGATCCTCAACCAGGCTAAAGGCGAGCCCTCCGAAGCCTTGCTGAAGGTTATCGAGGATGAAGGCCTGGAGCTGGCAGGAACCGTGCCGGAAGACGAACTGGTTTACGACTTTGACCTCAATGGGCAGCCGACCATCGAATTGCCCGAGGAATCCGCGTCCCAGAAGGCGGTTTTTGCCATTTTCGACAAAATTATCGAACCATAAGGACTTTGCACGTTGGAATGTCCTTATAAAGATTTGTTCATATATTATATTCAGGGCTGCCTGAAACCCGAGTTGGAACTGGGTTTGGGGGACGATTTTTTAGGAAACTGGGAGGAAGACGGATACAGCTTTCTGTTTTTCTCCCGTTCAGCCCACAAGACTGTGTTCGATCTGGTTCGCACCAATCCCGGCCTGCTGCTGCTGCTGGACAATTATATAATGCCATACACCCAGTGGCAGCAGGACCACGATCAAATTCTGGATATAGGCGGGTTTTCCGTTTGCGCGCCCTGGTCCGATCATGAAACGCCTCCGGGCAAAACCAGGCTATGGATGGATCCCGGCGTGGTTTTCGGCACGGGTACGCATCCTACAACCCGGGATTGCATGCTGGCGCTGGAGATTTTGTACCGGGACGAAAAGCCCAGGCGGGTTCTGGATTTGGGAACGGGAACCGGGCTGTTGGCGTTGGCCGTGACAGCCTTGGGCGCCGAAAGCGTTCTCGCCGTGGACCTGAATCCTTTGGCGGCGAAAACCACGGCCCGCAATGTGGAATTGAACCACATGGAAGACAGAATCCGGACCGTGCGCGGCAGCGCTTTGGATTACGTGCAGGAGCCGGCCGATCTTGTGGTCGCCAATATCCATTTTGCAGTCATGAAGGAAATGGCGTCGGATCCGTTATTTTTGCGCGGCAAGCATTTTGTGCTGTCCGGGTTGCTGCGATCCGAAATTCGCGATATAAAGGATGCAATCAAGGCATTGGGAGCGGTAGTCCAACAGGAATGGGAACAGGAAAGCACCTGGTTCACCATCATGGGCAAGGGACCGGCTGGATGAAGGTTCTTCGCGCCCTGCCGTTTACGGCGTTTTCCATGGGAGGGATGAGCCATGTTCATCAAGTGCTGGGGGTCAAGAGGTTCCATCCCGGTTTCGGGTGAGAATTACCTGAAGTACGGCGGCGATACAACGTGCGTGGAGATCCGGAGCAAGAACGGCCATGTGATAGTCATCGATGCAGGGACCGGCATTCGCCGCCTTGGCAACCAGCTCATGGAAGAGCAACGCTTTGAATACGATTTTGTTTTCACGCACGCCCATTGGGATCATCTGATGGGCTTTCCTTTTTTTAAGCCCCTTTACGTCAAATCTGCAAAAATCCGCATGCAGGGCTGCCCGTTCGCCAGGCAATATGTGGAAAAGCTCATATCGCGCGTCATGGCGCCGCCCAATTTTCCCATCAGGCCCAACGCCATACAGGCGGAGGTGGAATACGAACCCGTCTGCCCCATGACTTTTGAGATCGACTCCATCACGGTCACTCCCATTCCTCTCACCCATCCAAACGGAGGTTCTGGCTACAAGTTCGAGGAAGACGGAAAAACCTTTGTTTTTCTGACGGACAATGAGCTGGATTTTCCCCATAACAACGCCAAGTCTTTTGAAGACTACCTGGAGTTCTGCCAAGGCGCCGACCTGCTGGTTCACGACGCCGAGTTCACCCCCAAGGAATACGAGACCACGCGCGGCTGGGGTCATTCCGTGTATCCCAGAGTTCTGGATCTGGCCGTGCAGGCGGGCGTCAAGGAGCTTGGCCTGTTTCACCTGAATCAGGACCGGTTCGACGACGACATGGATAGGATCGTGGAAGACTCTCAAAACATCCTGGCCGAAAAGGGCGCGGACATCCAATGCTCCGCAGTTGCCTGCGACCGGGTTTTCGAGCTATAATACTTTCTGAAAAGACATTGTATACGCAACTATAAACCGCAAGGAGATTCCTTATGGAACTGAAATCCGTTCGCCTGGAAATCCCGGAGGGAGCCAACATTATTGTGGGCCAATCTCATTTTATCAAAACCGTGGAGGATCTTTACGAAGTCATGGTGGGCTCCGTGCCCGGAGTGAAATTCGGTCTGGCCTTTTGCGAAGCCTCCATGGAATGCCTGGTGCGCACCGACGGCAATGATCCCGAGCTTATTGACGCCGCCGTCAAGAACGCCCTGGCCGTAGGCGCTGGCCACACCTTTTATCTGATCATGAAAGACGCCTATCCCATCAACGTCCTGAACGCGGTGAAGCGCTGCCAGGAAGTGTGCAGCATCTATTGCGCCACGGCCAACCCGGTGGAGGTCATCACCGCTGTGAGCGAGCAGGGCGCCGGCATCCTGGGCGTGATCGACGGCTTTTCGCCCAAAGGCGTGGAAAACGATGAAAACAAAGAGGCTCGCAAAGGCCTTCTGCAAGCCATCGGGTACAAAAGGTAAACCATGGAAGCATTGATCAAAAGGGCGGCCGAGGACATCAAGAACGCCCGGCTTGTGGTAGCCCTCACCGGAGCGGGCGTGTCCGTGGAAAGCGGCATCCCCCCGTTCAGGGGCAAGGGCGGATTGTGGGAGAAATTTGATCCCATGGAAATCGCCCACATCGACTCTTTTTTAGCCAACCCGGAGCGCGTCTGGAGAATCCTGGTGGCTGAAATGAAGGGGGTTATTGACAAGGCCAAGCCTAACAAACTGCATAAAGGCCTGGCCAGGCTGGAGGAGACCGGCAACCTGGCCGCCATCATCACCCAGAACGTGGACGGGCTGCATCAGGCCGCCGGAAGCAGGGACGTGATCGAGTTTCACGGCACCTTCGCCGAGCAGCGCTGCATGGACTGCGAGGCGAAAATTCCAACCAGCCAGGTCTCCTTGGAGGTTATTCCCCCCAGGTGCTCCTGCGGGGGCATGCTTCGGCCGGATTGCGTTTTCTTCGGCGAAATGATTCCCTCGGACGCCCTGTGGCGCTCCAAGGAGTTGGCCGAGCAATGCGACGTGATGATGGTTGTGGGCACCTCGGCCATAGTGGAGCCTGCGGCCAGCATGGCCCGCATCGCAAAGTTGGGCGGCGCCACCGTCATTGAAATGAACATGGAGCGCACCACGCTCACCGGCAGGGTGGCGGACTACTCTCTGTTTGGCGGGGCTGGCAAGCTCATGACCGGCATTCTTGAGGAGATGGGGATATAATCCCCGCTTTCGCAGCGCGGTAAAGTGAATGTTCTCGCCATTATTCAGGGCGCATTGGGAGACGGCGTCATGGCCCTGTGGGGCTTGCAGGCCGTTGTTGAGCATACCGGCTGCTCACTGACCCTGTTTTGCGCGCCCGGCCTGGGGGGGCTGGCCAAAAATCTGGGCCTGGCTCAAGCCGCCTTTCCCGTGCAGTCGCCCGAAATCGCTTCGTTATACGGACCTGCTCCCTCCCCCTGGGTGAGGGAGCAGATTCAAGCCCGCGACAGCGTACTCGTTTTTTCCTTTTCCCGGGACCTTTTCAGCGCCGTCCAATCCCTTTCGCGCCAGGCTTATTCCATTCCGCCCCGGCCCAAACCCGGCGAGCGGGTCCACGTGCTCGACCGCATTCTGTCTCATTTGCAAAAAGCCGGATTGGTTGATCCTGAAGCCGGAACCGGCTATTCCCATATGCTCCATGCTTTTGATTTATACGCCAGGGCCGGCAGGCCTGCCAATGCGCCGGTCCTTTTGCATCCGGGGTCGGGCAGTCCTCGAAAAAACTGGCCTTTGGAATCCTTTGGAAAGCTCTTTGACGCGTTGGAGGAAAAAGGAATTCCCGGGAAAATGGTCTTAGGTCCGGACGATCACGGTTTGGAGCAGGGGCTTGAGGCCTGGGAGCGCAAGCCGGAAATCCTGCGGCCCGAGTCTTTGCTGGAGTTCAAGGACCTTTTGACGGCGTCCAGGGCTTATGCGGGCAATGATTCGGGAGCAACCCACGTCGCGGCCATGCTGGGAGTTCCCGCCGCGGCGTTGTTCGGCCCCTCGGACCCGGTTCGATGGCGGCCCGTTGGCCCCCGGGTACAGGTTTTCAGAGGGGAATGCGAAAGCGTTCCTTGCTTTGAAACCAGGGAAAAAAACTGCCGGGAAGGAAAATGCCTGGACAGCATTGCTCCTGGGGAGATCCTGGAATTTTTGGAGTTGGCGCGGTATAAATAGGCGTCCGGGTTTTGTTGACATCCCGGCCAATCTCAGGCATGTTGGTCAGGACGGCTGCGTTGTCTTTTCAATTGATCTGAGTTGGAATCAGGGCGGGGATTCCCGCTTTTTTTTTTGTGGACGGTTTAAGGAATGTCTAAATCCATTTTCGCTTTGCGAAGCTCCATTAGAAATCCTGCTGGAAATCGAATGAAATGCCCTGAGTGCGAAGGGCGGCTTTACCTCAACCGATCTTGACGCGAGGTTAAGTTTTTTTGCAGGTCCTGCAAATCCCAATTTAATCTTGAACAACTTAGCGAACTTATGGACGACGACATAGAAGAACTATTGGCAAACATTCCCTGTGACAGGATCTAAGCCCGGCTTTCCATCAAAAATCGAAAATATGGGTTCAGTTTTTAACAGGCTGGGCCACGGGCGCTATCTGAGTTACAACCGTTCGGCCGCCCAAGGAGCCTCCCTGGAAAGATTCCTGTTTCAGGCCGCTACTCCGGCTTGCACGGCGTTTCGGCTTGATATGGCTTGATCCACGGCTTGCGCCAAGACCATGGTCTCCACCGGCTTTTCCAGATAAGCGGCCAGCCCCAGATCCGGGGCTTTCTGGCGTGTGACGGCCGCGGAATAGCCTGTGACCAGTATGATGGGAAGGTCCGGCCTGACTTTGAGCATTTCCCTGGCCAGATCAATGCCGGTGAGTTTGGGCATGGTCTGATCCGTGACCACGGCGTCGTAAGAATGGGGGTTTTCCATAAACAACCTTAAAGCCTCCTGGCTGTCCGTCGTCGACGTAACCTCATAGCCCCACTGGACCAGCGTCGCTTCCTCCATCAGAATAATGGGCTTTTCATCGTCAACCACCAGGATGTGCTTGTCGCCCGCCGCGGGCGCTGCAACCACCAAGTCGTCCAGGTTGACCTTGGCCTGCTCCTTTACAATGGGGAAGAAAACATTGAAGGTCGTGCCTTGGCCCCGCCTGCTGTCCACCTGAATCGCTCCTTTATGGTGCTTGACGATGCCGTAAGTGGTGGCAAGCCCCAAACCGTTGCCATGGCCGTCCAGTTTGGTGGTGAAATAGGGCTCGAAGACCCGGTTTTGCGTCTCCTGATCCATACCCATGCCGTTGTCCTTTACCGTCAAACGGGCGTATTTTCCGGCTGGGATTTGCATAAAAGCCGCCTCATGCTCAGGCACGTCCACTTCCTTTAACGTGACTTCCAGGACGCCCGCAGCATCCTCCATGGCGTGGGAGGCGTTGGTGCACAGGTTCATGATGACCTGATAGATCTTGGTCGGGTCCGCCATGACGGCGCCGCACTGAACATCGATTTCCTTGCGGATTTCAACGGTCGAGGGGATGGTGCTTCGCAACAGGCTTAAGGCTTCTTTGATGACGGGGTGGATATGTATGACCTGAGGCTCATGTTCAATCTGGCGGCTGAACGACAGGATTTGATCCACAAGCCTGGCCGCTCTTTTATGGGCGTTGATAATCTGGTCCAGGCTTTTATGAATGCGGGTTCCCGGCTCAGCGTCCCCCAGGGCGATTTCCGCAAACCCCATGGCGCCGAACAGGATATTGTTGAAATCGTGCGCAATGCCTCCGGCCAGGGTTCCGATGGCTTCCATTTTCTGGGCGTGGCGCAAGGCGGTTTCAGCGCTTTTGCGCTCTTTTATTTCGTGCTGAAGGGCTTCATTGGCGTAAGCCAATTCCTGTGTTCTTTCCTGAACCATTCCTTCCAACTGCACCATTTTCAGGGAGGCTTGTTTGGCCAACTTCCATTTTTCCGATAGTGCGGAGGCAAGCTGGGCCACTTCAGCCGCGTCAAAGGGCTTTTTCAGGATTAACAGGCTGTCCGTGCGGCCAAGGCGTTCTATGATTTCCTGCCAGGAATAGTCGGAATACGCCGAGCAAATAACCATCTGGACATGGGGATCAACCTGCCAAATGCGCTCAATGGTTTCCAGACCGTCCCAGCCCGGGGGCATACGCATGTCAACAAACGCGACTGCGTAAGGGTTTCCCTCCAAGATGGAGGCATGCACTTTGTCGAGGCCTTCTTTTCCCTGAAGGGCGAAATCCAGTTCGTATTTGTTTTTGTGCTTGCACTCCGCCGGGGCCTCGCCGAACAATTCCATTTCCATGGCGTCCAGGACGGAATTTGTTTCTTCTTTTTCCGTCAATATGGTTCGAAAGTCGTTGTGAATGTCCGAGTTGTCATCGATGATCAGCAGACGAAAGGCCTCATGAGCTGGAGCAAAAATCATAGTTTTTCACCTAACTGTTTGATATGTAATGAAAAATACTTGTGAAAATCGGTTCGGCCTTCTTAAGCGCGCACCGGTTCCCATTTCTATTTCGGCAGAATAGCGCATTTTCTTGAATATTGACATTTACTGAGATCATGGATATTTAGGAAATAAATTATAAAAAGGATTAAATATGGAAGAAAACGGGCAAGAAAAAAACATGACGGATGAGGAATGGGAAAACCGCAGGCTCTGCGTTGACGGCGGTTGCATCGGCGTCATCGGAGAAGACGGCCGTTGCAAGGAATGCGGCAAGCCCTATGACGAAAATCTTGATGAGGCTTCCTACGAAGCTGTTGAGCGGGAAGATTCCTTAGAACAAGATCAATCCGACGCCGCAGACGGGTATGAAGACGCTCCCGACTCGGATGATGACGCGGATGATGACGCGGATGATGCTTCGGATGACGGGTGGGACGACCGCAAGCTGTGCAGCGACGGAAACTGCATTGGAGTCATTGGCCCGGACGGCAATTGCAAGGAATGCGGAAAGCCTTACGATCCGGACGCCGAATAGGGCCTGTTTTCGCCAAATTTTTCGCTTTTTGAATATATGCGACTTGCCCGCGCATGGATGTGCGCAATTTGGCGCTGTAATACTCCTTTTTTTAACATCCTGCTTTATTAATCTTTTTGCCGTACTTGCAACGCCCTCCTATTCATAGAAATTTCTGACCGCGAAGTTTTTCCCTTTGTAACCCGCCCCTGAAATGCAACGACCTTCTACTTGCAGGACGGGAAACAAAAACCCTTGAATGAGGGCGGCGAGTTTGTTGATTTCATTTAGGTCCAAGAGTCTTTATGGCTCCTGCATGCGGCATCAATAATCCGCCCTGGGGCGCCGGCTGCCCGTGCAGTGC
The DNA here is from genome assembly GCF_900142135.1 of Desulfatibacillum alkenivorans DSM 16219. Classification (GTDB taxonomy): domain Bacteria; phylum Desulfobacterota; class Desulfobacteria; order Desulfobacterales; family Desulfatibacillaceae; genus Desulfatibacillum; species Desulfatibacillum alkenivorans. The sequence goes on from NZ_FQZU01000073.1 coordinate 10,621, forward strand.
TGCTTTGTGCATTAGAGCAATACGGGGATTTTTACAATTCGTCGTACACCTGTAAAATCTCTTTTGCTTTGTCATAGATGACTTGGGAGACGTTGTTCTTGGTTTGGTAGTAGCAGTTGGTGTAGACGGCGAAATAGACGCCATTGACGGCGAATAATTGGGTTTGATAGCCAGGCACAGAGCCGTTATGCCCCTCTTCAGGCCCCTCGACCAACACGCCAAGTCCGTACGTGGCCTCCGGGTGGTCATCTACATGCATGTTCACCGGAATAAACCGCTGGTCAAAGGCGTCCTGAGTCAATAAGGCGCCGCTGGAAAGAGCCTCCGCCCAAATCAACAGGTCGGCAGGCGTTGAAATAACGTTTCCGGCGGCCCAGACTGCGCTAGGGCTTTGAATGGAGTAGTCGTAGAGCAGGCCGTCCGAGTCTTTTTCAAAATACCCGTGGGCGAAATCTCCGGGAAAGCCGGTCTGCACCGGAGAAAGAGTGTTTTGCATCCCCAGAGCGTCAAAGATGTTGTCCTGAACAAAATCCTCGTAATTCTGGCCGCTTACGGTTTCTATGATCAGGCCCAGGATAATGTAGTTTGCATTGGAGTATAAAAACGACTGGCCGGGTGTGTCGGCCAGCCCGCAATCCACGGCTACCTGGACCAGTTCCTCGGGCGTCCAGGCCCTTGTGGGATCGTCCACAATGGCCGTGAAAAAATAGTCGCCCTCGTACGGGCAAGCGACATAGTCTTCCAGCCCGCTGGTGTGGTTCAAAAGCATTCGGACTGTGATTTGATCCCCATCAACCGGGATCAGCCCTGGAAGTATGGACTCCACGGAATCGTCCAGTCCAAAAAAGCCTTGCTGATAAAGCATGAGCACGCCGCAGGCGGTAACGGTTTTTGTAACGCTTCCAATGCGGAAAAGATGCTGGGGCGTGAGCGGTGTTTGCGTTTCCAGGTCCGCCATGCCGGCTGCGTAGGAGAAGGTGGAGCCGTCTGCGTATCGGATTGCCAAAGCCGCCCCTGGGGCCTGATACTGCACAATGACTTCGTTGACCATGCGCTGCAAAGCCAGGGGCAACGGGTAGGGTTCAAGGTCATTGTCGTCGGAGCATCCGATGCTGAAAATAAAAATGGCGATTCCCATGAGGAAGATGATTTTGAATTTAGGCGATTTTTGCATAACAAAGCGTCTTTCCCGTTATAAGTTTTTATGGGACGTCAAGGCCCGCCATTCTGTCGGCATTGCGGCGAAGAAACGGCGGCTCCGTTGGGTAACAATAGGAGATCGGCGCCTTGGGGAATAAAATTGAGGCATTTCCCTGAAGAAATTTCATAAGCGCAAAGCCTGCAGGGCTTAAAAAAGCGGTATATGAGTTTATTTGTACAAATATATAGAATGTTGGGTGTGGAATGGGAATTCTTAAGCGAGGCGCAGTTTTGGGGATTGGCCGCAGGAAGAGCTCTTTCCCGGGTGAATCAGGAGTTGTTTTTCCGCCTGCAACTGGCTGCTGATCACCAGATCAAGCCCCTGGAGAAAGCTGCCTTGGGACGAAGACCTCACCTATATTCGCAATAGGGGCCTTGCTTTTGGAGGCGGCTTTTCTATATTTCCCCAGATCCGCGATTGATGGGGAGAAAAAAAATGAAAAACCCCGTTGTGCTTGAGAAAACAAGCAGATAGGATGGAGTTGACCACAACAACCTATCACCAACGGGGTGAAGCCATGATGACACAGACAGTCCTCCCTTTCAAGCTGGAAGTCACCAACGAGACAATCACCGCCCATGCCGGGTTGGTTGTGTTCGGCGA
>NZ_FQZU01000005.1 GCF_900142135.1 Desulfatibacillum alkenivorans DSM 16219
TGAGGATTCTTCCCTGGCCATCCTGGAGGGGGCGATGAGTCCGCCGGACTCCTAAAAAAAGGGCTGAAACGCCCTGAAATGTTCAAACCACCCCTCCGGCAAATCCAATCGCGGATTTTGGGTATTTATGCCGCATTGACTGCTGAGATTAATCTGTGCTACCAATGATTGTATATTGAAAAATCGTTGCGCCTTTTTTTGTCCCATGGCAGGTCAGCGTCCATTCTCAGGCCTTGGCGCTTTCTAAGAGGAATCGTCGGGGGTCATGAAGAAATGCACCTTGCCCATAGACGATCGCCGCAGCGCTTGCTGCATAAAAATCAATACAAAACAGGGAGGGCGTCAGGATGAGAAAGCATCGATTGTCAGGCTTGGTTGTTGCGGCTTGTTTGATATTTCTGGCGGGCGCGGTTTCGACGTCCTGTTCGGCCCATGGGGATAATGCCCCTCAAAGCGGATTGTCTCCGGTCGTCCAGGAATTGAAGGACCTGATTGATAACGACCCCAATTTGTATCGGCTCTTTACGGAGATGTTCGATCAGGTTCCGATGAAGCCCTACCTGAAGGACCCTACGGGTCAGCCCCAACTGACGGATTACAACCAGATGTTAAAACAGCTGGACGGCATCCTGACGCAAGCGCCGGAGTTCAATCAGTCAGGGCTTGTGGGCTTCCCTATCAACGCGATTCTGGATTGGCCCATGGGCACGCCGGCCGGCGCCGAGGCGTTTATGGACCCCAGGGTGAACAGGCAGTTGAAAAAAATTCTGGCGCAATGGTCGGTGTTCTTGGAGTCGCCCGAATCATGCTACGTGCTGAGCGACGATCCTGAGCACGGATGGTTCGGCCGGGACGCCCAAAAAGCCATGCCCGACTTTGTGGAGGATTTCAAATGCGACCCCTCCAAGCCCTATTACGGATTTACTTCCTGGGACGATTTTTTCACCCGGACATTCCGGGAGGGCAGGCGTCCCGTGGCCTCCCCCAAGGATGATTCGGTCATCGCCAACGCCTGTGAATCCGCCCCCTACAGACTGGCCCGCAATGTTCAACTGCGCGACAAGTTTTGGATCAAGGAGCAGCCGTACTCTCTGCTGCATATGATGGATGGAGATCCCCTGGCCGGGGAGTTCGTGGGGGGTACCTTGTATCAGGCCTTTTTAAGCGCCCTTAGCTACCATCGCTGGCACAGCCCGGTAAGCGGGACCATCGTCAAAACCCGGTTGATTGACGGCTCCTATTACGCCGCAGCGCCCGCCATGGGATTCGATCCCGCCAGCCCCAACGAATCCCAAGGCTACATCACCCAAACAGCGGCTCGGGCTTTGGTGTTCATCCAGGCGGACAATCCCGACATCGGGCTGATGGCGATCATGTTCGTGGGTATGGCGGAAGTCTCCTCCAACGAGGTTACGGTCAAAAAGGGGCAGCATGTAAACAAGGGCGACCCCCTTGGCATGTTCCATTTTGGAGGCTCCACACACGTCCTGTTTTTCCGACCCGGGGTGAGTTTAGCGTTTGATCTTCACGGGCAGACTCCCGGCCTGCATTCCGCCAACATCCCGGTCCGCTCCAAAATTGCTGCGGTGACGGGAGCATCCGGGCAGTAACTGTATGGGGCGACGCCCAAAAACATTGCCGTAAATATCCCGCGAATGGTATAGTTTTTGTTCAACTTCAATCCGGGGCAGGCAATGAAAATGGACGCCAGGCAGGCCGAGACCATCATCAAAGAGACGCAGCAGTACGCCAAAACCATCCTGAATTCGCTATCGGCGCACGTGGCCATCATTGACGAAAACGGAATGATCCTGGAAACCAACCGGGCATGGGAGCGGTTTGCGCAATCCAACCAGATAAGCATACGGCCTGACACCCTGAACGTGAACTACCTGGACGTTTGCGACTCCGCCCAGGGGGAGTCGGCTGAAAAATCCAAGGAGGTTGCGGACGGGATCCGCAAAGTCATAAAAGGAGAGGTCGAAGAGTTTGTCCTGGATTACCCCTGCCACTCGCCCGAAGAGAAAAGATGGTTTTATATGCGGGCCGCCAGGGCTGTGGGGTCTGACTCCTTGCGGGTTGTGGTCAGCCACGAAAACATCACCGCCCTGAAAGAAGCCGAAAGCCGGCTTCGACAGCGGGAAGAAGAGCTTAAGCAAAAAACCCTGCATTTGGAAGAAGCCAACGCGGCCCTGCGCGCCGTGCTGCGCCAGCGGGACGAAGATATTCAAGAGATGGAGCAAACCATTCTGCAGAATCTCAAGGATTCGGTCCTGCCGAACGTCCAAAGGCTGCAGGAGATTTTGGTGAGGCCCGAGGCTCGGCAGTTGGTCCAGTTGATTTCTTCCGGGCTGAATGAAATCGCCTCGCCTTTCTTACGCCGGCTTTCCAACCTGGAAGCCGTGCTCACGCCCCGGGAGATGGAAATCGCCTCCCTGGTCAAAGCGGGAAAATCCACCAAGGAAATTGCAGGCCTGCTCTATCTGTCCATAACCACGGTCAATTTTCACCGCCGCAATCTGCGCGACAAACTTGGCCTGACCAACTCCTCCACAAACCTCCGGTCTCACCTCCTGTCACTGGAAAAATGACGGGTTTTACCTATCATTAGACCGTCAGACTTCCAGCGTTGCCCTCCCGCAGTTGGGGCTGTATCATTTAGTCAGCATCATTTGATAAACCTTAAACAAGGAGGCGTCCTATGCTGTGCAGTCTTTCCAAACTCGAAGAAAAAGATCTTAAGGAAATCCAGGCCCTGGAGTCCGAACTGGGAAAAACGGTTCTGGCTTTCTCATGCCACAAAACCGCCCCGGCCGCGCTGGATGATGACAAACTCAAGAAAATTCAGGCTCTGGAGAGCCGTCTGGGACTGTCCCTGGTGGCGGTTGACGGATAGCGCCTGCATTCGAAAACAGGCTTAACTGGCTTCCAGCCCGCGGATTTGAATCCTTGCCTTAATCCGCGGGCTGTTTTTTTGCCGGATCAAAGGAGTTATACAAGCCGTCCGGTCCCAATCGTCCATTCCCGGAAAGCATCTTTGCGGATCCTGCCTGCTTTTCCAATTAGTTGACATAAAGGAAAGAATAATACATTCTTTCATTATTGTAAGAATCTAAATATTTAATGCCGGATATCTGCAATAGACGGCGGAGACGGGAATAGCGCCTCCAACGGCGCTTTGGGGTTTTCAATCGCTTGGCTCTTGTCAATAGAGAGAAGGAGTATCGGCAAAACATTTATGCAGGCTTTTTTTCATATACAAACGCTATCCATGGCAGCCGGCCTCATCAGCATCACTTGCGCGGCCATCATGGCCTATTTTTCCTTGTCCCGGCTCACGTATCCGGGTTTTAAAAGCTGGACTGCCGGGTTCGTCCTTGCCGGTCTGGGGATGATCCTTATGAGTCTTCGCCAGCAGGCGCCGGACTGGATTTCCATCATAGCCGCCAATTCCTGCATCATGGCTTTCCCAGTGTTGATTTTTTACGGGTTGGGTGAATTTAAGCAGTTCCCCAAAAGGCTCTGGGCGCCAGGCCTTATACTGGCCGCGGGTGCAGGGATTTTGACCTATTACACCTATTGGCATCCGAACGTGCTCATGCGCATTGTGGCTGTCTCTCTCATTCTCTGCCTGCTGCTTCTTTTGTGCCTGGCGTTGCTGCTGAGACGGGGCGGACTTGAGTATGAGTGCAGCAACAACCTGCTTAAGGCCGTTTTCGCCTTTCAAATAGTCTGGAACTTTTTTCGCGCAATAATCACTCCGCTTTGGGAGCCCGATATCACCTCCTTTTTTTCCGCAGGCGCCATACAAGGGATGAGCTTTATGATTTACATCCTTTATTGCGTGCTTACCATGAGCGGACTCATCGCTCTGAACGCTCAACGCATGGAATTGGATCTGGCGTCCGCGGGTGAGAATATTAAGGAATTGACTCGATTGATCCCCATCTGCGCCCGTTGCAAAAAAATCCGGGATGACCAGGGGTACTGGGAGGTGGTGGAAAGCTATATTGAAAAGATGACCAACAAGGGGCTCACCCATAGCATCTGCCCGGAATGCGCCAAGAAGCTGTACCCGGACCTAAAGATTTACGACGATGATGAAGATGAGGAGAAACCTAAGTCCTAATGGCGGAAAGCAGCATAGGCGGGCGCCTTGTTCCCTTGATTCGTTTTTCGGTTTGAGTGCTCATTGCGGCAGGTGCGGGGCAGGGGCGCTTGCGGTTGGATCCAAGGGGGCAGCAATTTGGTTGTTATAGGAAATGAAACAGCCGGAGGCTTTCGCCCCCGGCTGCTTCGGGTCTATGCTTCCTTTTCTTCCGGCGTGTCGGGAACTTCCTCCCAGCCGGAGATCATGGCCTTGATGTGGGCCATGATGGTGTGGCCCGTGGTGGTCATATACACATGGACGATGACGAAGGCCAAAAGCATCAAAGCCCCGAACATGTGCACGGCCGCCAGGGTTCCCAGCTTCATGTGGATGCCCAGGACGGCCCAGTCGTTATAGAAATAATACAGAATCCCCGTGACGATTTGCAGCGGCACCAGAACCAGGGCGATGCCCAGGTAGGTAAGGCGCTGCAGAGGATTGTGCTTGACCCGTTCCGTCTTGGGCACGGGATGGGGATCTCCCCGGAAGATGCCGATGCTGTAATACATGGCCACGGTCACCAGCTTTCTGGTGGTGGGGATGTATTGCTTCCACTCGCCGGTGGTGGCCTCCCAGAATATAATGAAGATATACAGGATCAGCCAGGTCCAGGCGGCCAGGTTGTGGAGCTCCACGGCTTCTTCGTATCCGAAGATGGCGTATACCCCGTGCACTTCCAGGCCCGTGAAAAGCAGGAACAGAATCAGCACGGCCTGAGCCCAATGCCAGAAGCGTTCAAAACGCGTATACAGATAGATTTTTTTCATAGGCGTTTGACTCATCTTATTCCTCCTTTCCATTGCCCGAGGAGGCAATGCGAATCAGTCCGTGGAACAGGACTCCGAGTAAAGAGGCGACGACGATGAGCCATCCGGCGTAATCCACGAAGCCATTGGCGTCCCTGCCCGGCAGGTAAAAGCCGGTGAGCTTGGCCAAACGCCCCTGGGGAGCGTGGCAGGCGTCGCAGGAAAGGGCTTTTTCCTTGGGCGCGACCATGTGGGTGGTCTGGTACATGTACTCCGTGCTGATAAAGTCGAACTCTCCGGAGTAGGGCAGTCCTACGTAGTCCATGCCTGTTTGAATGGCGTTGGCCCAGCTGTATCCCTTCCAGTAGGCGTTTTTATCCTTGCCGAAAAGATGAGGAACCACAAAGGTGTTGTTCACCTTGTCGAAAGGCTGTTTTCCTTTGTGCACCTTGAACGGAAAGATGCGGGCGTCCGGGTCGTCGTAAGAGCCGTGAGCCTTGTTGATCTCTATGGGCTGCTTGGCCGGATCGATTTTGTCCGTCAGGGTCAGGTAGGTCAGTTTTCCGTTATACCATTTGTATTCCGGGACCACGTTCTTCTTCCAGACAAAATCCCCCTTCATGCCATTGTAGGAATGGCGTCCGTCCTTTTCGATGACCAGCGGCTTGCCCTTGGCGTTCTTTTTGCCGGCTGTGGACCAGTCCCAGGACATTTTGGTGGAGTGCTCCCTGGCGAATTCCGGAATGTGGCAGGCCTGGCAAGACACCTTGTCTGTGTGGTCGTTCAGCTTGGCGTCGGTCTTGTGCGGTTTGTCCGAATGGCAGGAATAACAGGTAATCCGGTGGATGAGGTCGGAATCCAGCAGGCTCCTGCGGTCGGTGAGCGGGGTGGACTTGTAGCACCGTCCGGCAACGGCGTGCTGCACCGTGGTGTGGCAGCGGGTGCAGGTGAAGTTTTCCCCGTCAACGTTCATGTGAACGTCCAGGTCCCATTTTGGTTTATACAGGCTGGCGTCCAGGTCTCCGTGCTTGACCCCTTCGCCGCCGCCGCCGTAAAAATGACAGGTTCCGCAATTCTTACGGGTGGGCAGGGCCACGGATTGAGCCACCTTGGCAAAATCAGGCGGCAGCCATTCCTTTCCTCCAAACATGGTGGGCTCTTTAACCACATAGCCCGCGCCCGGGGGAAATTTTTTGTAAGTTCCGGTTTGCTCGTGGCAGACCAGACAGTCCACGTTTTCCTGCACGGAAAAGTCGAAGTTTTTGTCCTTGTAGCCGTAGCCCGCATGGCAGGACGTACAGCGCGGTTCATTGGAATTGATGTTGATGCAGAAATTGTTCACCACGTACCCTGCCTTGCCGAGCTTGGCTTCGGGCTTGGCGGCCGGGCACAGCCATTTCCAATGGATGGTTTTTTGAAACTGCTCCGCAGCTTCGTTGTGGCAGCTTAGGCAGGCCTTGGTGACTTCCGGGCCCGACTTGAAATCCTGCTGCAGTTCCTCAAATTTAGAGTGATCCGCCGTGTTGTTTGCGGAATGAGGGTTTCCGAACGGCGGTTTGGGACCCTCTCCTCCATCCCCGGTGGCCGCGCTGGCCGAAAGGGCTAGTCCAAGCCCGATCGCCAAACAGGCGGCCAGTGCGAAAAAGCCTAGTTTTCTGTACATAGAGCCTCCCCTGAATAAAGATTAGTTGTGAGTTACCTCCTTAAGCCATCCTGTCCGAAATATAAGAAAACCCAAGCATGAAAATAAAAAGAGCATGGCAAAGCCCAGGTGGGCGAAGTCGATGAACATGGTGAAGTTGGGGGAAAACACAATATCCGGCATATTCTTCAGAACACGAAAGATCCCCGTGACGGTCAGGCCCGCCAGGAAAATCACCCTGGCCCAACCCGACTTGGTCAGGGAGTAGGAATGCCTTCCGGCCAGAAAATAGCCCGTGATATGGTACGCCATCAGGAAGAACAACAGGCTGGCGCCCAGGTAGTGGATGGCGTGGGTGGCGTAAAAATTCGCGCTCCATCCCAGCCCGGGAATGTCCGCCAGGTAGTACCGTTTGAAAATGGGCATCTGGCCGAAGCCGGTGAAAGCCAAAACCGCGGTGACGGCTATATAGAGCCTGACCATGGCTTTGGACGGCGCAGCGCTGCTTCTTGCAACTGTCTTTTCCATGATTAAGACTCCTTTTTGTTCGATGGGTTGGAAGGTTTGCCGCCCCCGGTGAATTTGATGAATCCGGCCGCCAATCCGGCAATCGGGGCCAAAATCATGGCTTTCGCCAGGGTATCCGCATTGGCCATGGAATCAGGCACAGGCGCCATATGGGGCATGCCGGGGCCTTTATCCAGGGCTTCGTTCAAAACGTCAAAAGGAACGGGAGACACATAAATGGTGTTGGTTCCTCCGTTCTCTTTGTCGCCGTACACGTATCCGTTGATTTCCTTGGCCCGGGCGTAGGCCGCGGCGATGATCTCGTCCCTGGGGCCTATTGTCTGGACGTCCTCGGGGCAGGCCTCGATGCAGGCCGGCAGATTCCCCTGTTCGATCAGGTCGTAACAGCGGTCGCATTTGAACATGACGCCGTTTCCCGCAAAGTTGGGCAGCACCTGCAAATAGGGCCCAACGCCTGTCTGGCGTTCGGGGATATCCCACGGACAGACCATCTTGCATTTGGCGCCGCCCAGGCAGATGTCCGGGTGAATCCGGGTGATGCCGTTTTTCAGCTTTCTGGCGGCGCCAAAAGGGCAAAGGTCGGCGCAGGGCGGGTTGGTGCAGTGCATACATCGGCGCGGCACGGTGAGGGTGGTTTGCTCTCCGTCGATCTCCACGTCCGCGTATTGGATGAACAGCCAGTTGTAGGGGGTCAGGCGGTCGTCCACGTCCCTCTGTTCCGACCAGTCGGCGGTCTTCACCCTGGGAGGATACATTTTGGGAAAGGGTTTGTCCGGCTCGGGAAATTTGTGCTCGTTGCTATCCCGGCAGGCTTCCACGCAGGCGCCGCATCCAATGCATTTGCCGATGTCCAGCATGGTGGCCAGTTCCCCGGGGCCTATTCCTTTTGCGGAAGCGGGCAGGGGGGCGGCGGAGACGCTCAGGGCGCCGGCCGCCGCCAGGCTTCCTTTAATGAACGATCTTCGGGAAATTTTTCCCATCTCGTTTTATCTCCTTGAGAATTAGAGTTTTTTCACTAATTGGTTTGCAGCCGTCAGCAGGGGGTCCCAAACCGGGCCGAAGGGCGGGGCGTAAGCCAGGTCCATTTGGCTGAACTCCGCCGCGGTCATGCGGCTATGCAAGGCGGCAGCTCCCGTGTTGATGCGATGGGCGCAGCCGTCCCTGCCCACCATCTGTATGCCGAGAAGCCGGCCCGTTTTTTTATCGCCCACCATATGCACCCGGAGGGTGGAATTGCCCGGGTGGCCGTGGGCGCGGGACCTGGTTTTTATGGTGACGCTCACGGGCTCGAAACCGGCTTTTTCCGCCTCGCGCATGTTGAGGCCCGTGCGGGCCGCCTCAAAGTCAAAGACCTTGAACACGGCGGAGCCCGCAACGCCCGGCACTTCCACGCCTTTGCCGTTCACGTTGTCGGCCACGGCCCAGCCGCCCCGGTTGGCGTACAAGGCCAGGGGGATCCAGGTTTTTTGGCCGGAAACCACGTGGTAGGCGTCGGCGCAGTCGCCGGCGGAGTAAATGTTGTCGTCCGAGGTTTTAAGTCCCTTGTCCACGGCGATGGAATTGCCCACGCTGGTTTTCAGACCGGCCTTGGAGGCCATTTCGCTGTTGGGCGTAATCCCTATGGCGGGAATGAGCAGGTCCGCATCCAGGGTTAAATCGTTGCATACGATCTTAAGGCCTGAGCCGGTGTTTTCGACTTTTTGCAATTCATGGCCCAGATACAGTTTGGCGCCGCGGGATTCCACCTCCTGCTGGAGACGGTCTGCAAGCTCCCGGTCCATCCAGGGCAGAAACATGGGATTGGGCTTGACCATGGAGACTTCCACGCCTCTTTCGGTCAGGGCCTCGCACATTTCCAGGCCGATGTATCCCATGCCGAGAATGACGGCTTTTTTAACCTTGGAATTCGTAATGAGGGACTTGATTCTGCGGGCGTGCTCCAGGCTTTTCAAAGGCAGGACGCCGGGGCTGTCCATGCCTTCCAGCGGAGGGATGACGGCCGATCCGCCCGTGGCGATCAGAAGTTTGTCGTAATAGTACTCAAAATCCTCTCCTTGGGAAGTCCTGCCTCTCACGGCTTTGCTGCCGGGATCCAACTCCAGGGCTTCATGCCCGGTGAGCAGGTTGATTCCCTGTTTGTCTCTGAACGCCTGGGCCTTGCGGACCACCAGGTCCTCCAGGTCCCGCGATTCGTCTCCAATGTTGTAAGGCATACCGCAGGCGCTGTAGGATACGTCCTCGGTCTTTTCCAACACAATGACTTCCATGTCCGGGGAGAGCCTTTTGGCCCTGCTGGCGGCGCTCATGCCCGCCGCGTCCCCTCCAATTACCAAAAATCTCATATCACTACTTCCCTCCTGACAGCCCGGTCCCTCCGTGGGCGGTCTTTAAACGCACCGCTGCCGCTGCTCCCGTAAAGGGAGCGCGGCCTGCGGAAAAAATAAGGCATTTCTAATCAACCCGTAGAGACTCCTTTTCGGGGCTTGACCGGCGCGACGGCCGGCTTTTCAGGATTTTCCCCGCCTGAGGAAAATATGTTCTCGGAAAATTTAACGTACCAGGCGGCGGACTGCACCTGAATAATGTACGCCACAGCAATCACCAAAGCGGCTGTGGAGCCCTGGGGGCCGAAGGCGTTGATGGAAATGGCCAGGGCGATGGAAAGGTTTCGCATCACCGACCCGTAAACCATGGCTTTTGCGTCTTTTTCATGCAAGAGCCACTTCCCTAACAATGTGCTCAGTAAATAATTTATAGCATAAAGTATGCCAAGCGGCAACAAAATGTATGCTAACATTTGAGGCGAAGCGGCGATGGCTTTGGCTTTCAGCGCCATGGCCACAAAAACGATGCCCAAGACCCCGGCGGTGGACAGGCCGGGAAAACGCGGCGCCAAATGCTGCTGGAACTGCTCCTGGCCGTACTTTCTGATCAATGCCTGCTGGGTGATAAAGCCGGCGGCCATGGGTAAAAACACGATGAACAGGATTTGCTTCATCACCGCCATGATGTTCACTTCCAGTTCCGCGCCCATCAAGGCCTTGACGTAAAAAGGCGTGGCTATGGATCCCAGCGTCAGGCCGATGACCGTCATTTTCACGGCGGCCGCCACGTTGCCGTTGGCGAATCCGGTCCACGAAATGGTCATGCCGCTCGTGGGGACCAGACCCGCAAGGAGCAGTCCCAGAGCCATATAAGGCTGGTCCGGAAAGAACCATTGCCCCAGGCCGAAGGCTGCGAAGGGAATCACGCCGAAGTTGACCACCTGGGTCATGACCTGGGCCTTGACGTCTCCGCCTTCAAAGACTTTCTTGATTTTCAGGTTCACCATCATGGGGTAGACCATGAGGAAGGTCAACGGAATGATGGCGGCTTTTAAAAACGAGGCCTGGACGAATATTCCAAATACAAAGCCCAGGACCATCATGATTGGGATGGCAAAGATTAAGTTTTTATTGATTTTAGCCAGGATTTTCCACATGGCGCTCCTCCTGTTCAGGCTGCGTCCGTATCAATGTCTTTTCCGCCCTTTTTATCCATAAACCAAATGGGGCAGGACGGTCTGAATTTACAGTGGACATTGGGGCTCATGCACTTCAGGCAGTCCTCACACAGGTAGGTCCCGTTCTTCATGCACATGTAGCTTGTTTCCCGGTCAGGATGATTCGCGCATTTTCCCATAACTGTCCTCCTTCAGGTCCTGAACTTTAAAGCAACGCGCTTTCCAGGGCCGCACTCAATGTCTGCCGGTTCTGGAGGCCGATGAAGCGCTCCACTTCCTTGCCGTCCTTGAACACCACCACGGTGGGGATGCTGGAAATTCCCAGCTTGGCCGCCGTATCCCGATTCTGGTCCACGTCCATTTTGGTCACCACCGCCCTGCCGGTGAAATTCTTCTCCAGTTCCTTGATAATGGGTTCCTGGGCCTTGCACGGGCCGCACCATGTGGCGTAAAAATCCACAAGGGATACGCCTTTGCCTGTCACTTTTCCAAAGCTCGTTTCATTGATTTCCATGGATTTATTCTCCTGAAAAAAGGTTCTTTGTCTCCCGGCCTGATGATAGAGCAAGAGGGGCGCCAAGGGGGCTGGAAATACCAAGTCTTTTGTAATATTCTGAAATTTCAGTTAAATAATAATTTGTGAAGGAAATATTCCCGGATTTTGGATCCGGACTTGACGGAACGAGTAACGTTGCCTATGTTAACAGGTAACGTTACCTTGCGTTAATTTAACAGGGAGTGAACGCTTTGAACGCGGATAATCATCAGATTTGGGATCTGCGCTTTGTCAATATGATCATGGACTCCATGGCGGAGGGGGTTTTCACCATGGACTCCCAGGGGCGCGTCACCTCGTGGAACCGGGCCATGGAGAAGATTTCCGGGTACAAGGCCGCGGAGGCGCTGGGCATGACTTGTCAGATGCTTCAGTTCGACCAATGCGTGCAAAAGGGGTGCCCCACCAATTTTATGGATTGCGGGGTCAGGAAATACAAAAAGGGCGTGAGCAAGGAGTGCGCCCTCCGGCATAAAAACGGCCATGATGTGGCCGTGATCAAAAACGCCCGCCCCGTGTTCAATGAGCAGGGGGAGATGGAAGGCATTGTGGAAACCATCACGGACCTGACCGAAATCAAACGGGCCAGGGAGGAGGCGGAGGAGGCCGCCCGCCGTCTGGGCGAGATGCATGAGTTCGGCAATATTGTGGGCAAGAGCCAGGGCATGATGGAGGTTTTTACCGCCATCAAGGCGGCCGCGGCCAGCGACGTCACGGTTTTGGTCACCGGCGAGTCGGGGACGGGCAAGGAGCTTGTGGCCGGCGCCATTCATTATCACAGCAGCCGCTCCACTGGCCCCATGGTAACGGTCAACTGCTCCGCTCTTTCGGAAACCCTCTTGGAAAGCGAGTTGTTCGGGCATGTAAAAGGCGCTTTCACCGGGGCCATCCGGGACAGGGTGGGGCGGTTTGAGCAGGCCATGGATGGTACGATTTTTCTGGACGAAATTGCCGAGCTCACCCCGGCGGTGCAGGTTCGCCTCTTGAGGGTGCTTCAGGAAAGGGAGATTGAGCGCGTGGGCGAGTCCATCTCCCGCAAAATCAATATCCGGGTGATTGCAGCCACTCACAAAAACCTGCTTTCCCTGGTGGAGGAAGGCGCTTTTCGTCAGGATCTTTATTATAGGCTAAAGGTTTTCCCCATCCATATTCCTCCTCTGCGGGAGCGCAGGAGGGACATTCCTTTACTCGTGGATCATTTTCGAATGGAGGAAAACGCCAAGACGGGAAAAAACCTGGAAGGGGTTGGGGACAAGGCCATGCGAAAGCTCTTGGAATATGGCTGGCCAGGCAATGTGCGGGAATTGGAAAACGCCGTGGAGCATGCTTTTGTCCTGCGGTCTTCAGGGATGATCGACGTGGATGACCTGCCTTATGAAATCAGGCGGGAGGCCGCCCCCGAGCCCCTTCCATGTTCGGACGACGGACCCGGGTTTCGTGGGAAAATCACCCAGGAAAGGCTGCTGGAAGCCCTGGAGCAAAGCGGCTGGAACAAGGCCGAAGCGGGCCGCCGCTTGGGCAAAAGCCGCACCTCTATCTGGAAATACATGAAAAAGTGGGATATTCCTCTTAGACCGGAAGAGGGCTAATTAGGCTTTTTCCTCAATTTTGAAATAAAAAATGAATAAAAGGCGCGGAGCTTCTAATTGGAGTATATTACAAAAAAACACGTAAAAGATATATATTTAATATAGTGAACTGTTTTATTATATCAAATAAAACCATTTTAAATAATGATCATATAGATATATTTGGAGTTCGTGATCGTCCGGAATTGAAAATTTGCCTCTTGAGCTAATAGGGTTTTGGTGGTTTTATAGAACGGTGTAATACCTTGTACAGGGCGGGGGGGACCAGAGAAATGTAGTGCGTTTTGAATTTGTTCAATCTCCATTTTATGATCTCCAGGAAATTCCAAGCCTGCTTTAAACAAAGAGCCACAGGTATATTTGGGCGCCTTTTCCGGACTCCAGAGGAGTGTTTGCCGTATGCGTTTGTCCTTGAATGATTCCATTAGAAAAAAAACGGTTGTGCTGGCCTTGACCGGGGTGATGGCTTCCGTATTCATCCTGGGCGCGGGCCTGGTTGTCTTGCAGGTGATGGAGCAAATGATGGGCCTGCAGGAAGGCCTCCATCAGCATACCACCATGCATTTCGAATCCCTGGATTACTTGCAGCGTTACATGTACGAGGGGAACCCGGAGGATTACGAAAAGTTTAAGGAAATCCGCACCAGGGTCAGGGGAGTCGCCTTTCAGTTCAGCATGGCGGACGGCAGTTATTCCGTTGAGGAGATTCGGGAAAAAATTGATGGTATGGGGCGGCTGCTCGACAACATGAGTACGGAGGAAGGCAAGGAAACGGTGGAGTTGGGAATGAAGCTCCGGTCCAACCCCATGATGGCCGCCATGATACAGGCGGCCAAAGACACCGTGGCCCAGGAAGACCGGTTTATGGCGATCATGGAGGAGTATCGCACCCATCCTGATCCGGAATACCGGGCCGGCCTGAAGCCGAAAATTGACGAGTCCCTCAAGAGCCTTGTGAAGGCTAAAGAGAATTTCACCACAGCGATCAGCGATTTTAAGAAATGGGTCGTCAAGACGGTGCGCCGGGTTTTTGTGGGAACCTTTGTCCTGTTTCTGGCCTTGAGCGTGACGGCCTCCTATTTCATGGGACGTTCCATTGTAAAACCCATCGTCAAGGCCATCCGGTTTTCCCAGAGGGTGTCAAAAGGCGGGTTCGACCGGCGCCTTGAAGTGGAAACCAAGGACGAAACCCGCGACCTGGCCATTGCCATCAACGCCATTTGCGAGGCTTTGCGGGATTTGGCCGTGAAAATCATGAATGGAGCGGAAACCCTGACGGAATCCGCCCAGGATCTTTCCTCCACGGCTAATCAGTTCGCCACGACAGCCACCGAGACATCCGCGTCGGTTTCCGAGATCAACGTGACGGCTCAGGAACTCAAGCAGGCTGTTCAGACTTCTTCGGAAAACGCCGATTCCGTGGCCTCCTACGCCGAGCATTCCGCCGCCATTTATGAAATAGGCAAGAAAGCCACCGAAGAAATGGGGCACGGCATGGCTTTGATCAACCTGGAAGTGGTGGAAGTGGGGGAACGCATCGCCAGGCTCAGCGCCCAGGCTGTACGCATTGCCGAAATCATCGACATGGTGGACGAAGTGGCCCATCAGTCTGAATTGTTGTCCGTCAACGCCTCCATTGAAGCGGCCAAGGCCGGGGAGTTCGGCAAGGGCTTCCAGGTGGTTGCCGCGGAAGTCAAGACCTTGTCCGAGCAGTCCAAAGGCGCCACGCGGCAGGTGCGCTCCATTTTAAAGGAAATTCAAAAAGCCGCGGAAGCCGCCGCCAAAGCCGCCGAACAAAGCGCCTCCGCAGTCCAGCACGGCCTGAATCTCAATGAACAGGCTTCGGATTCCATGTCCAGACTGGCGGACAGCTTTGACGGCGCCGTGGCCTTTACCAAAAAAATCGCCTCCACCTCCCGCCAGGAGCTTCAAGGGGTGTCCCAGGTGACGGATGCTCTGGCCGACATCAAAGACGCCACGCAGCAGAACACGGCCGGCGCCAAACTCATGGAGTCGCGCTCCCGCGAGTTGGTGCAGCTTGCGGAAACCCTGAAAAAACTGGTGGACAACATCAAGGTGTAAATTCTTTTAAGGTTTCAGGCCAAGGCGCCTCGACTCGCCGCTTTTCGGCGGGAAGGAATGCGGCATGAAGGCCTTTCCGCCGGTTGTTGTTGTATAGATCGCCTGCTTTTTCCCTGGCCGCCTTGGAGATATGAAAAAGATCTCCAGTCAAAAAAGTCATTTTTGCTAGGGTAAAACTCGCGTTTTTTATTAAATCCCGGAGTTTTTTTCTCTGGTTGTATATTTCCCTTTTTTGTTTCCTTAAGATTTGATAATTTAACTTCCGAAGTTTTCATTATGCCTGCAATTCCAACTATCTGCAACAATCTTAATCCGCAATGACTGTGCTCCCGGCCTTTATTGCAACGGGTTTTTCAAGTGGTTTGCGGTTCGGAATAGGCTGAGCATCTATTCGATCTGGCTAATTTTTGTCAGCGGCACAGGAGCGTCTTTTTAATGCGTTTTTCCCTCACGGATTCCATCAATAAAAAAATGTTTGTCCTGTACGCCATCGGCGTCCTGGCCAGTGCGTCCGTTATGCTCATGGGCATGGCGTCCCTTTCCGTGATGGAACGGGTGGTGGCTTTGGAAAAGGGGCTGCACGATCACACGGTTATGCACTACGAATCCTTTGTAAAGTTGGAGCGCTATCTCAATTTAGGCGGCGAGGAAGATTACAAGGAATTTGTACGGTTAAGGAAAAGCTGTATGGCGGTCTCCCTGGTTTGCGCAAAAGCCGAGCAAGCGTTCGACGAGGGGACGGAAGACGACCTGGTTAGCAGCGTTGTCGGATTGACAAGCACGGTGGACCCGGATGAGGCCCGTGAACTCATGGACCTGTTTCGATATTTAAAGGGAAACAGGAGTGTGCAGGAAATGGTCAAGTGGGCTCAAAGGTCCTCGGATTTGGATGAAGAGATTATTGATCTGGCCTGGCAGTATTATTACACCGATGACTATGACATCCGCATGGAGCTTACCGGCGAAATCAGAAAGACCATTGACGAGCTTAACATCGCCAAGGAAAATTTCGGCGCCGGTTTGGCAGGGCTGGCAAAATGGGCGACTTCCCTGACAAAAAGGATCTTCATCATATCCTTTATCCTCTTTTCTTTGATGGGTGTAAGTATAGCTTACGCCATAGGACGCTCCATCGTCAATCCCATGATGAAAATCGTGGCCTTTTCGGACCGGGTTTCCCGCGGAGGCATGGACAGGCGGTTGGAGTTAAAGACCAAAGACGAAACACGGCAAATGGCGGACGCCGTCAATGCGATTTGCGACGCTTTGGCGCGGGTGGTCATTCGGGTGAGGGAAGGCGCCGACTCCCTGACGGATTCGTCCCGGGAGCTTTCCACCATGGCGACCCAGTTCTCCTCCACCGCGTCCGAGACGTCCGCCTCCGTGACCCAGATTAACGTTACCTCCACCGAACTGAGGCAGGCCGTGCAATCCTCTTCCGAGAACGCCGATCAGGTGGTCGCCTCCGCCGAATCCACGGCCCAGGCCTATGAAGAGGGAAAAAGCGCCACCAACGCCATGGGGGACGGAGTGGACGTCATAACCAAACAGGTGGTGGAAGTAGGCGAGAGCGTGGCCAATCTCAGCGCCCAGGCCGTACGCATTTCCGAAATCATCGACATGGTGGACGAGGTGGCCCATCAATCCGAGCTGCTGTCGGTCAACGCCTCCATTGAGGCGGCCAAGGCCGGAGAGTTCGGCAAGGGCTTTCAGGTGGTTGCGGCCGAAGTCAAAACCCTGTCCGAGCAATCCAAGGGCGCCACGCGGCAGGTGCGGTCTATCTTAAAGGAAATCCAGGTCGCAGCTGACAGGGCCATTAAAGCGGCGGAAAAATGCTCCCTTTCGGCTCAGGAAGGGGATAGCCTGAACAATCGCACCCTCCAGGCCATCAACAAGCTGGCCCAAAACATCGACGCCGCCGTGGGCTCCTCCCGGAAAATCGCCGCAACCAGCCGCCAGGAGCTTCAGGGCGTGGAGCAGGTTACGGACGCCCTGTCCGGCATTCAGGACGCCATGGAGTCCAATACCAAGGGGGCTCATGCCATGGAGGACCGCATCAAGGAGCTTGTCTCTTTGGCCGAAGCTCTGAAAGGCATGCTGGCCGCCATCAAGGTCTAACCATCCTTAATTAAAGATTTTTTTTGATTTAAAAATACATCGGGCGAGCTTCGGCTCGCCCGTTTTGTTATTCCCGGGGAGCCTCCAATCCCGGCCCTCGCCGTTCTGATGACGCGCCGCGCCTTGCCTGTCAATGCGGTTAGTGATATGCAAAAAAATATGCGAACGAATTTTTAATATTTCGTTTAAAAATGAGCCGTTTGTTAGTCCGTTCGATACATAAATTGGGCCGTTCCTTGCGTTCCGTTTTTCCGGCGGATGGAACCCATGACCCTTTACCGGCGACCAAGGAGGATCAATGTTTAACAGGTTAATTTCAATAGCACTTTTGATCTTTATCGCTGTAACCTCCATTTTTTTCTTCTGCGGGGCTCTCTTGCTGTGGCTCCTGACCGTTCTCTTTGATAAAAGGCTGGTCATCCTCCATCTGTACACGTGCGCCTGGGCCTATTTGTACGTCCTGGTCATGCCGGCGTGGAAAGTCCATTTTTTGGGCAAGGAAAAAATCAACCCCAAAAAAACCTATGTGGTGACCTCCAACCATCAGTCCCAACTGGACATCCTGGTTTGCTTCGGCCTGTTTTTCCACTTCAAGTGGGTGTCCAAGGCCGAAATTTTTAAAGTGCCTTTGATTGGCTGGAACATGGTTCTAAACCGGTACGTCAAGCTCATACGCGGGGACCGGGAAAGCATCCGGCAAATGATGGAGGCCTGCGAACAAAGACTTTCCGAGGGAAGTTCGGTGTTTTTCTTTCCGGAGGGAACCCGCTCGGCCACGGGCAAGGTCAAGACCTTCAAGCCGGGGGCCTTTGTCCTGGCCAAAAAGATGAAGCTGCCCATCCTGCCCATCGCCGTGCGCGGCACCACCCACGCCCTGCCTAAAAACAGCATGAATTTTCACGGCTCTCACGAAATATTCGTTACGGTCCTGGATGAAATTCCCTATGAGGAGTTCAAGGATATGGAAGACGGGGAGCTGGCGGAAATGGTCAGGCGGCGCATCATCCCCCACGTGGAAGTGGAGGAGGAAAAGGCCGCCTGACGGGAAAAACTGGAACAAAAATTTAGCCTAAGGGCTGCGTGTTTACCAATTCCACGTAGGCGGTGGACACCCAACCGAAATTTTCCCCCGAAATCCTCACATACACCCAGCCGCCGGTGGATCCGCCCATGACTTCCAACTGGCAGTATTGGGGCGCCACTTCCTTGATGGGGAAGTCGTAGCCCGGGCCGGTCCGCACGTTCAGATTGGGGGCGGTGACCTGCACCCAGTCCCCCCGGTCAAAAGCCGGCGCTGCAACGGCGACGGGCGTTATCGGCGAGTCCACCACCTGGTATCCTGAGGGAACCTTGCGGTAATACACGTCGTCATAGCAGTAGTAGTACGTGTTGCTGTAAACCACTCTGGTATAGCCCACGGGCAGGGAGTGCACAACGGCCCCGATGGGCGCGCCCACCAGGAAAAATCCGCTGGAGCCCCGTTGGTAAAACACGCCGCTGTAGTAAAAATAGGGGATCCCGCCAAAGGAGATGCTAAAGTATCCCCGGGGCATGGTCCTGTAATGCCTTGGATGCCGGGAATGGTGCACCGGATAATGCCTGTGCCTCGGCTTTCCGTAATATCGGGGCGCAGGACGATGGGTTACCGGCTTGTGATGCACCAGGGGCTTGGGCCTGTGATATTGGGGCTTGGGCTTATGGTGCACCCGGGGCGGCCGGTTATGATGATTGTTTGCGTAATGATGATTTACGCCCGGACGGGGCTTATGCGCCTGGGGCCTGTTGACATGAGGCCTGTGGGGAGCGGAATGTCCGCTGCCGGGACGGTTGTTGGCGACATGTTGGCCGCCGCCTCTGGGGCGATTGTTGGCGACGTGCTGGCTTCCGCCGCCCGGGCGATTGTGATTCGGCTTTTGAACCGCCTGAGCCCGGGGCGGCCTTCCGCCGCCGCGTCCTCCGCCGGAGCCTTTTCCCTGCCTGGCGCTTTGCTCTTTTACGGTTTGGTAGATGAAAGAGCCGGAGCCCGCCCAAGCATTCCGGCCCGCCAGAAAAATCAATCCAAAGGCCAGGATGGAGAATACCAGGCCCACTTTTTTTCCGTTTTTTTTCTTTATGTCAGTCATAATGTCTCTCCCGTCTTTTTTCTTGGGACAAGCCGTTTGCATGTTCAAGCGCTTTATACATTCCGGTTCCACGCGCATGCCCTTTAAACAAAGACTTTGACTATACTGACGAAGGGGCGGAAAAATTTGTCTACATGAATTTTGGTTTTATTGGATGACGGAACAAATGGAGAGGAAGCACGGTTAGTTTTCTTTTTGGACTGCTTTTTTGCCTTTTGGATCTACTGCCCATAAATAGCTCCTGATTCAATTCCAAATTCGGGTTTCACCCATAGACGCCGCGTGAGTTTACCGACCCGCCGGCGTCCGGAAGATCCCTTGTTTTGGTAGTATGGTCGTTTCGGAGGAGGAGGGTATACAAAAAAAATTCCAAGCCGTCATTTTTTGCACAATCCACCTCTCCGATTTTGAAAATTTGTCATTCCGCTATTAAGGATTATATTTGTTCATTAGTCCTTATGGTTTTGGATTATGAAAAGAACCTTGCATTCAAACGAAAGGACGCATTATGGAAAACACAAAAAATAATATCGATATTTCCTCTCCCATGGATTTAGGGGGCAAGGCGGCCGTTAAAAACAGGCTATACAAAAGCGCCATGAGCGAGCAGTTGGGCGACGCCTCCAACGCTCCCACCAAGGCTTTGCCCGTGTTATACGAAACCTGGGCCAGGGGAGGGACCGGTCTTTTGATCACCGGCAACGTTATGATCGACCGGCGGGCCTTGGGCGAGCCTTTTAATGTGGCTTTGGAGGACGACCGGGACATGGAGGCTTTCAAGGAATGGGCCCGGGCCGGAACCCTTAACGGGACCCAGCTTTGGATGCAGCTTAACCATCCGGGCAAGCAGATTCCCAAGTTTTTGTCCGCCCGGCCTGTGGCGCCTTCGGCCATTCCCTTGGGATACGGGCTGGAAAAATCGTTCAATCCTCCCCGGGCGCTTACCTTGGGAGAGATCCGGGACATTATTGAGCGATTCGCCGTGTCCGCGGCTTTGGCCAAGGAAGCGGGATTCACCGGGGTGCAGATTCACGGCGCCCACGGCTACCTTGTCAGCCAGTTTTTGTCCCCCCGGCACAACCAGCGCACGGACGACTGGGGCGGATCCCCGGAAAACCGCCTGCGCTTTGTGGTGGAGGTGTACCGGGCCATCCGGGCCAGGGTGGGGCAGGATTTCCCGGTGGGCATCAAGCTGAACTCCGCGGATTTTCAAAAGGACGGGTTTTCCGAGGAAGAATCCATGAACGTGGTCCGGGTGCTTGAGAAGGAAGGCATCGACATGGTGGAGATTTCCGGCGGAACCTACGAACGCCCGGCCATGATGGGCGCGGCCAGGGCCAGCACCATCGCCAGGGAGGCCTACTTTTTGGATTACGCCCAAAAGGTGCGGGAAACCGTAAACCTGCCCCTTGGCGTAACCGGCGGGTTCCGGTCCGCCCCGGCCATGAACGGCGCCCTGAAAGAGGGCCATACCGATATGATCGGCCTAGCCAGGCCTTTGGCCCTGTACCCGGACATGCCCAACAAGCTCATGGCCGACCCCGGCTTCGGCGTGGAATTGAAACGGCCGGACACGGGCGTTAAAGCCGTCAATCGCATGGCCATGCTGGACCTTACCTGGTACGAAAGCCAGTTGGCGCTCATGGGCAAAGGCAAGGCGCCCGATCCTGATTACAACCCCTGGCTGACCATTTTGCATATGGCCGGGCAGTTAGGCCGAAACGCCTTTAAAAAGCGCCGGGCCTAAAGGGCATCGATAAAAAAAGCGGAAAGCCGTGGGGCTTTCCGCTTTATTTATGAATTTGTCAACCCTCCGGCGACTTTTTACAAACCGTCCAGCACCTTGCGAACCGTGTTGGCGATTTCGCTCATGACCATGGGCTTCATGATGTATTCGGAAATTCCCATGGCTTGGGCGTTCTCCTGGGTAACGACTTCCGAGAAGCCCGTGCACAGGACAATGGGCATGTTGGGCCGGGTTTCCAATATTTTACGGGCGAAGACGTCGCCTGTCATGAGCGGCATGCTCATATCGGTGACCACAAGGTCGAAATTATCGGGCTGAGCCTTGAAAATCTCCAGGGCTGCGATGCTGGAAGTCTCCACGGTGACATGGTAACCCAGCCTTTCAAGCATTTGCTTGCCCATCAGGGCTACCGGGCCTTCGTCATCCACGAACAAGATCCTTTCATCGCCGCGGGGCAACGAGGCGTTTGTGCGGGGCGCCGCGTTTTGCACAATGGATTCAACCTGAGGCAGATAGATGATAAACGAGGTGCCTCGTCCCGGCTTGCTGTCCACCTGGATGTCCCCCTCCATGCTTTTAACGATTCCGTGAACCACGGCAAGCCCCAGGCCGGTGCCTTTTCCCTGGGCCTTGGTCGTAAAGTAGGGGTCGAAAATCTTTTCCTGCACAGCCTGGGTCATGCCGTGCCCGGTGTCTGAGATGGTCAGACGCACATATTTCCCCGGCTTGAGGTTGATTGTGGCGGGATTGCCGTCGCTTAAAACAGCGGCTTCGTCAAATTCCACGGTCAGCACGCCCCCCGACTCGCCCATGGCGTGGTAGGCGTTGGT
This sequence comes from Desulfatibacillum alkenivorans DSM 16219, assembly GCF_900142135.1. Lineage (GTDB taxonomy): Bacteria > Desulfobacterota > Desulfobacteria > Desulfobacterales > Desulfatibacillaceae > Desulfatibacillum > Desulfatibacillum alkenivorans. The sequence goes on from NZ_FQZU01000005.1 coordinate 21,614, forward strand.
GCACAAGTTCATGAGCAGTTGATGGATTTGAGTCGGGTCCGCCAGGACGGGGCCGCATTCTTTATTGATTTTCTTTTCAAATTGAATGGAGGCGGGAATGGATGACCTGAGAAGCTTCAAGGCCTCCCGAATGACTAACTGGGCCTGGACCGGCTTCTTTTCTATTTCCGTCTGGCGGCTGAAGGTCAAAATCTGAAAGACCAGTTCCTTGGCGCGTTCAGCCGCCTTCATGACCTCGTTGAGGTTTCGCTCCATGGTGCTGTTTTCCACAGCTTCCACCATGGCCATTTCGGTATAGCCGATGATGGGCGACAGAATATTGTTGAAGTCATGGGCGATGCCCCCGGCCAGAGTGCCGATGGCCTCCATCTTCTGGGCCTGCCTGAGTTGGATCTCCAACTTGTTGCGGTCGTTTTCCGCGCGTTTTCGGTCCGTGATGTCATTCATCACGATCAGATTGCTTTCACCGATGGGGATGATTTTGCTTTCCACGGTTCTGGCGGTTCCGTCTTTACAGATCACCTTGCGGTCCTGCAGGATGGGGTCGTCTTCAGGAACAGGAACTCCGTTAATAGTCATTTGCCAGTGTCTTTCCACGGCCGCCCTGAGTTCCGGGTCCGGGTAGGCCTTCTCCCTCCAGGCATCCATGGTGGGAACTTCCTCCATGGTATACCCGAAAAGCTCCGTGAACTTGGCGTTAAGCAGCGTGTGCTTTCTATCCGGTCCGACAATGGCGATGGGGTAAGGGGAAAGCTCCACAACTTCCCGGAATCGCTTTTCGCTTTCCCGAAGCATCATGTTGGAATTGATGTTGCGGATGGCCTCCATGCTGTGGGAGGCGATGATATCCCCCAATTCCAAATCCTGTTCCGTAAAAGGGGGCTTGAGCTTGTTGTGCAGGGTGACCACGCCCTGGATTTCCCCCTCCGAATCCTGAAGGGGCAGGGCCATCAATGATCCGTTTTTGTAACCGCTCCACCCGGAAGAGGCGAAGCGGTTGTCCGAATGGATGTCCGGAACGATGAACGCTTCCTTTTGTTCAAACAAATGGGCGGTGACGGAGCGGGGCGGAGGCGGCAGGGGGATGACCCGTTTTTGGTGCCCGGGGTCCAGGGCGTAGATCAACTCAAGCCCTTGTCCGTTGCGCAAGAACAAGGAGCCTCCCGCAACTCCAATGTTTTCCGACAGGGTTTTTAAGATAGTGGGGGCCAGGTCTCCGATGCTTTGCTTGATGGTGAACTGGCGGGTTCTGTCGGCAATGTGTTTAAGACGATTGCTGTATTCCAGGATTTTTTTTGAGCGGCTGTCCACCAGAAATTCCAGGTGCTCCTGGTATTCCCGGTTTTCCTTAATCAGCCGCGCCCGCTCCAGGGCTTTTTCTATGGAGTGGAGCAGGATGCTGAGATTTTTAATGGGTTTTAAAATATAGTCCCAGGCGCCAAGGTGCAGAGCCTCCACGGCGTCGGCTATTACGCCGGTGCCGGAGACCACAATAATGGGAGTTTCCGGCGACGCCCGGGTTACGGAGGACAGGACTTCCAAGCCGTCCACCTCGGGCATTCTTAAGTCAACAAGAATTAGATGCGGTTTTTCCTCCTTGAAGATTTCCAGCCCGACTCTTCCGTTGGGCGCACTGAGAACCTCATACCCAAAGTCTTCAAGGAAGGCTGCAAAACTCTGGCGTATAGCTTCTTCATCATCTATGGTTAAGATTTTTATTGGCTCGTCAGAGATTATTGTATTCAATCTGTTTCCCCCAATGCCCGGCGTATAGCCGTGGTCAGCGTGGCGATGTCCTGCAAAGGCTTGTGCAGCACCTGCGCGGGATCCACCCCTGCTTTCCTGACTGATGCGGGCAGGCTGTAATCCGTTGATCCGGTGTATATGATAAACTTCATGTCAGGCCGAATGGCGTGAGCTTGCAGGATAAACGCGTTGCCGTCTTCCCCGGGCAGTCTGATGTCCACCACGGCGGCGTTTATTTCCGGGTTGTTTTTTACAATGCTCAGGCCTTCTTCGGCGCTTTCCGCCTGGATGGTTATAAACCCGTCGTCCTCCAAAAAATCCGACAGACTGGATCTTATTGGGCCTTCGTCATCCACGATTAAAACAGTCCATTCCAATGCCATGCATCACCCCCCTGCGTCTTCAATGGGTAAGGCAGATTTGCCGACAAGAGGCAAACATATGGTAATGACGGTTCCTTTTCCCGGCTGGGACGCCAGGGTCAGATCTCCGCCATGGTCTTGCGTTACCACAAAATATGAAACCGACAACCCGAGCCCCGTTCCCCTTCCCGTTGGTCTGGTTGTAAAAAAAGGCTCAAAAACCCTTTTTTGCAAATCTTTGGTCATCCCAATCCCATTGTCCTCAATTTCTATGAGCGCCATGTCCGCTTCTTTGGCCTGCTTTAAGCGGATGACTCCGTTCTTGCGCGCGGTTGGGCTGTCGGCTATGGCCTGGGCCGCATTTTTTATTAAATTCAAGAAAACCAGCTGCATTCCCCCCGGATCGCACGGGACCGGTGGACAGCCTTCTGAGAAATCCCGGATAATCTTGATTTTTTTCAAGTCAATATGCGTTTTCACCCTAAAATCAGCGGCCGCAAGCTTTATGGACCTGTCCATTAGATCGTTCAGGTCGTGGGGCTTATAAATCGAGGCTTTGTCCCGCGCGAACATCAAAATATTGTCTATGATGCGCGCTGCCTGGCCTCCCGACTTCATCAGGGAGGCGAACATCCGCAGCACGCCCCGTTTATCCATGTACTGCTGAATGGCTTCCATGCTGGTCCCGCACTCTTGGGCCGCGGCGTGATTTTGCGGCAGTTTGGTCGAGAGCCTGTTGGATATGACCTGGGCGTTCTGAATCATGCCCGCCAGCGGGTTGTTTATTTCGTGAGCCATGCCGGCGGCAAGTCCTCCCAGGGAAGCCATTTTTTCGGTGTTGACCATGGATTGCTCCAGATTCACCCGGTCGGTGACTTCGTCAAGCCTAACCACGGCGCCGTATGTTTCACTGGCCGTTAAGGGAAAAACCGTGCAATCAAAATAACGGGCCTTGCTTTCCGTCAGTACGACAACCCGCTCGTTTTTCACGATTTTTCTCGTCTCCAGGGCGCTGTTTACGCTGTCGGAGAGCAGGGGAAATTCGGGCAGCGTTTCGCCAAGGCTTCTTCCTCTGGCTTTTTCCGCGCTTATCCCTGAATGGTTCTCCGCTTGGCGATTCCAGTGCGTAATCTTTTTGTATGCATCCAAACCGACGACAATGGAGGGCATGGAATCCAGAATGTTTTGCAACAGGAGCCTGAGGTTCCTCATGGTCTGCTGGGCGTCGCGAATTTCCGTGATATCCCTCCCTTCAGGGATGAGCACGGACACCTGACCATCTTTTGAAAAGATCGGTTTGATGGAAAAATCAATGTAACGTAATTCATCTAATGAGTTCAAGCTAGTAACATCAATTCGTGAAAATACCCCTTCGCCCGCCTTTAACACGCATTCCTTGATTCGCTGCGCTTCTTCGGCGTCATGCCGCCACCAGGGCGTTTCCCAAAAAAATATTCCCTGGACGTCCTCCAACCCGCATCCCACTGCATCCAGAGACGCCTGGTTGGTTTCCAATAGCCGGCCTTCGCGGTCCAGAAGGCCCATGAATTGAAAGGAATTATCAAACAATGCATGGAACTTACGTTCAGACTCCACAAGGTTTTTGTCCGCGATGCGTAAGCTCTTCACCATGTCCCCTGCTGCCTGGCCGATGACATTAAACTCTTCAATTCCGCCCTCCCGAAACTCCGGGTCCTCCCGGCCGGAAGAGATGGCGTGGAAATACTCCATCATAGCGTTGACGGGTTTGGAGATAATCCGCCGGAAAACAAACATATTCAGCAGTATCACCAACGCGCAGGCAATGACCATGACCGCCAGTTTTCCCAAAAACGCCTGGGCCAGGCGGTCCCAGATGATCCCATCATCCGAAAGGCAGACCTTCAGAGGGCGGTCTGAATCCTGTACCCTAAGCTCCTGGTAAGATGCCACAATGCCGTCAGCCACGTGCAACTCCAACGGGTCGGAAGTCCTTCCCATATTTGATAAGGTCTGGGTTACTCCGGAGTCCACCTGGCAGGAAAAGGCGACCACCTCGCCTTTGTGGAGTAAAACCACGTCCATCACCTGGGCTTTGTCTCGTATCATTTCCACAAAGCCGAAATTGTCATTAAGGACAGGGCCGCCGATGAGGGCGCCCAGAACCCTGCCGGTCTTTTTATCTTTAATTTTCACCGAACCCACGCACGCCAATAGATCTTTCCCCTGGACATGAAACGCTTTCAAAACGCTTGCATTTTGCGCCGGCGTCGAAAGATCCTTCAACCCGCCGGGGAGGTCTTCCAAGCCAAAGAGGGGCGACGTGGCGTTCAGGATAATGGATCCGTCCTCCTTCAATACGAACAGAAGATCCAATGCGCTTTCCGAGTTGTTGTGAGGAAAGGCTTCGATAAGGGCCAGCAAAGTATTCTCGTCCCGCTCCTGGAGCGCTTGCTGAAAGGCCCGGTCTCCGCCCATTGCATCCAGGTGAAGCGCTACCTCCCGCATGCTGGCATGCAGTCCGTCCCGGACTATTACATGCCGCTGCTTGAACGTGGAAAGCATCTGCTGTTCCAGGGCCACGTGGGACGTGTGGTAACTCCAGATTAACAGGCCCACACTCAACAGGCCCATAGAAAGGCCCAGGTAAAGGGTTAATAATGTAGGCAGCCTGATGGTTCGAGGGGTATTCATGTTAGACGCAATCTTTATGATAGGCCCGTCGTCCTTTTGGGGAGCGGAAAACGCCATTTTTTCACACACTATTAAAGCCTGTTCGAAAACTCCTTGCCTGCGAAAAAGGGCTCTAACAGACAAATGAACACACTGAAAACGGATAGTTAAACTATATTCAAGCATACCGCACCAAGGCTTTTTTGGCAAAAAAAAATGAAGCCGCGTTTTTTGCGAGGGAATTTTCTTGACAGGACCGGGCCCGGGTGCATATAGATTGGTCAGACGCCCGATCTATTTTACGGAGGCCGCCCATGGGAAGAATTAGCCTGGCGCAAACAAGACGAAATCAAATTATTCAAGCCTTTTATCGCTGCGTGGCTTCCCTGGGCCTTGCCAAAACCTCCATGCGCGCCATCGCCAAGGAAGCCGGGGTCCAGCCCAGCGCCCTTCATCATTACTTCAAAGATCGGGACGAAATGATTGAAGAAATGGTGGAGTTTTACACCGACCGTTTTTTTCACGTTTTTTTGGAGGAAATGGCTCGGTACGATGACGTTAAGGAGCGGTTGGACAAGGCCGCTGAATTTCTCTTTTCCACATCCATGATCAACGAAGAGGCCACCAGTTTTTTTTACGACTGCTGCGCGGAAGCCAAAAACAATCCCCGGGTGCGCCAGAGTCTCGCCAAGTTGTTCCGGCGCTTCCGGAAGACCATTCTTGAATATTTTTCTGACCTGGCCATCCAAAGCGGACTGACCCCTCAGGAGACTCAGGATATTGCCACCCTTATTATTGCAGTGCACGAAGGCATAGAGCTCCAGTGGCACATGTCCCCTGAAGACGTATCTCTGGAAAGGTCCCTTTTGCTTGCCAAACGAATAATCAAAACCTTTTTACTCGGCCAGGGCCGGGAAGGATTGCGGAGGGCGGTATGATCGTCGGTATATTGAAGGAAATCAAGGTAGAGGAAAACCGTGTATCCATGACCCCCGCAGGCGCAGAGGTCATGACTCAGCACGGTCATACGATTCTGGTGGAAAAATCGGCAGGCGCCGCCTCGGGCTTTACGGACGAGATGTACGTGGAAGCCGGCGCGGAAATCGTGGATACGCCCCAGGAGATTTTCAGCAAGTCCGAGATGGTCATGCATGTTAAGGAGCCGCAAAAGTCGGAATACGGTCTCATGCGTCCCGGACAGATTATGTTCACGTACTTGCATCTGGCAGCGGACCAGGTTCTTACCGAGGCTATGATCAAGTCCGGCTCCGTGTGCATCGCTTACGAAACCATTCAAAAAGCCGACGGCTCCCTGCCTTTGCTCACCCCCATGAGCGAGGTGGCCGGGCGCATGGCTATCCAACAGGGCGCCAAGTTCTTGGAAATGTCCAAGGGCGGCCAGGGCATTCTGCTTGGCGGCGTGCCGGGCGTCGATCCCGGGAATGTGCTGATTCTGGGAGGCGGGGTGGTGGGAACCAACGCCGCCAAGATGGCTTGCGGCCTGGGCGCCCGGGTGGTTTTGCTGGACACCAACCTGGACCGTCTGCGCTATTTGAGCGACGTCATGCCTAAAAACTGCTTCTTGCTCATGTCCAGCCCGGCGACGATCCGGGATCGCATTCAGGCCGCCGACGTTGTTGTGGGCGCCGTGCTCATTCCCGGCGCCAAGGCGCCCAGTCTGGTGACCCGGGACATGCTCGCCACTATGAAGCCCGGCGCGGTTATGGTGGACGTGGCCATTGACCAGGGAGGTTGCTTTGAAACCTCCAGGCCGACCACCCACGGCGATCCCACATACATCGAAGAAGGCGTGGTTCATTACTGCGTGGCTAATATGCCGGGCGGGGTCGCCAAGACTTCCACCCTGGCCCTGACCAACGCCACCCTGCCTTACGCCCTGGAAATCGCTTCCATGGGTTGGGAGGCCGCCGTGCGCGAAAATCCGGAAATTCGCCTGGGCGCCAACGTCGTCAGCGGAAAGATTACTTACAAGGGCGTGGCCGAAGCCTTTGACATGGAGTACACGCCCGTGAGCGAGTTGTTTCAAGCCAACTGACATAAATTGCAACAGAGGGGGGATTAATCATGAGCCGCAACCTTGTTCTGGCCAATCTGAACCTGTACGCCGTGCTTCCCAATTTGGAGGAGTTGGTGCGGCATGATCAGGAAATGGCCTTGTTGATCAAAGACTGGGACATTTGCATTCAATTCAGCGCGCTGGGGGGCCCGGCTGCTTTTGCGGAGTTTAAAAACGGAGAATGCACCGTGGGGCGGGGCAAGCACTTCAGCCCCACGGTCAAACTCTTTTTTGCGACTCCCGGACATTTGAACAAAATGTTCGACGGCAAAGCCCAGCCCATTCCCTTGAAGGGCTTCACCAAGCTGGGCTTTTTGTCCAAAGAGTTTTCCAAACTCACCGACCGCATGGAGTATTACCTCAAACCTTCGGAAGAATCCCTTTCCAACCCGGATTTCGTCTCCCTGAACACCCTCATGACCATGCACACCGCCGGAAGGGCGGTGGTGGAGCTGGCCGTCAACGATCCGGTGGCCAGCCATGTGTCCAAGGGCATGATGGACGGCTCCCTGCTCATGAAGGTGCTGCCCGACGGACCGGCCATTACCCTGAACTTTAAAAACGGCAAGGCCGGCTTTCAAAAAGGCGAAACCGCCTCTCCCATGGCCTGCATGCTTTTGAAAGACATGGATACGGCCAACAAGCTGCTTAATCAAAAGCTGGACGCCTTCAGCGCCATTGCCGGCGGGGAAGTGATCATCAAAGGCCAGACGCCCATGATGGACGCAATGGACCTGATATTGGACCGCATTCCGCACTATCTGGACGCCTAAGCGCATTTAAGGCGCAGCGGAATCCGGCTTTGAGCATGCTCAGGCTGCAAAAAAATCCGGACGGGTTTCCAAACCCGTTGAATACAAGGAGGCAGGGGGAATGAAAACTTACACTTATCCGAAAAGCCAGGAACTTTTTCAGCGGGCCGCCAAGGTCATCCCTTGCGGCATTTACGGCCATTTAAGCCCCGCCCCGCTTATCCCGGCGGACGCCTATCCCTTTTATGCGTCCAGAGCCGAAGGCTCCAAGTTCTGGGACGTGGACGGCAACGAATTCATCGATTACATGTGCGCTTACGGCCCCATGGTGTTGGGGTACAACTACAAGCCCGTGGACGATGCGGCGGCCAGGCAGTACGCCCAAGCCAACTGCGTCACCTCGCCCGGGCCCGTCATGGTTGAACTGGCCGAAAAATTGACGGACGTGGTTTCCATGGCCGATTGGGCTTTTTTCGCCAAAAACGGCAACGACGTCACCACCTATGCAACCATGATCGCCCGAAAAGCCACGGGCCGCAAAAAAATCGTGCTGATCAAAGGCGGATACCACGGCGTGGCGCCCTGGACCCAGACCTACGGCCACCATGGCGTCATGGAGGAAGACGGCCAACATACCATCCGCATACGCTGGAACGACTTTGAAGCCTTCAAAAAGGTGGTGGACGAAAATCCCGGCGACGTTGCGGGCTTCATGGCTACCCCGTACCATCACCCGACTTTTGTGGATAACGAAATGCCCCTGCCGGGTTACTGGGACAAGGTCCAGGCCCTGTGCAACGCCAAGGGCATCGTGTTGATCGTGGACGACATCCGGTGCGGGTTCCGGCTGGACATCCGGGGATCTCACGAGTATTTCGGGTTTAAGCCAGACTTGGTTTGCTTTTGTAAGGCCATCGGCAACGGGTATCCCATATCCGCCCTGGTGGGGACCGAAGCCCTGAAAAACGACGCCGCCAAGGTGTTTTATACAGGCAGCTACTGGTTTTCCGGCGCACCCATGGCCGCGGCCCTGAAAACCATCAACGAAATGGAAGCCATGGACGCGGTCAAGATGATGACCGATTTCGGCGAGAACCTGAAAAAAGGCCTGATAGAGGTTGCCGCCAACCACGGCTACGACCTGAAAGTCACGGGCCATCCCGCCATGCCGTATTTGAGGATCACGGACGATCCCACGCTCATGCTGCATCAGGATTGGTGCGCGGAATGCACCAAGCGCGGAGCGTTTTTTTCGTCCCATCATAACTGGTTCGTATCCACTGCGCATACTCAGGAGGACCAGGAAAGGACCCTGGAAATAGCTGACGACGCCTTTGAGGCCATCAAGAAAAACAAGGAATAGGGGAGGGAATTCGCGTGGCGCTTTCTACCAATGAGATCAAAGATCTGGAGCAGCATGCCTGGCAGGCCCGCCAGGACATCATCGACATCACGGGGTGGTCAGGAGGGGCGCACATCGGCGGCGGCCTGTCCGTTGCCGACATCCTGGTGATTCTGTATTTTAAATACCTCAATGTGGACCCGAAAAATCCCCAATGGGAAGACCGGGACCGCTTCATCATGAGCAAGGGCCATGCCGGCGTGGCTTACGCCCCGGTGCTGGCCCGCAAAGGCTATTTTAATTTCGACGATTTGCAGACCTTCAACAAGTTCAAGTCTCCTTTCGGCATGCACCTGGACTGCCTCAAGGTCAAGGGCGTGGACGTGTCCACCGGCTCTTTGGGCCACGGTCTGTCCATCGCCGTGGGCCTGGCCCTGGGCGCGCGCTTGCAGAAAAAGGACTGGTACACCTATTGCGTCCTGGGCGACGGAGAATGCAACGAAGGCTCGGTCTGGGAAGCCGCCATGTCCGCCAGCCACTTTAAATTGAACAATCTCATCACCTTTGTGGACCGCAACAGGCTGATGATCGACGGGGAGACCGAGGACGTCATGGGCCTGGAGCCCTTCGCCGACAAATGGAAGGCCTTCGGCTTCATCGTCAAGGAAGTGGACGGGCATGACTTCAACCAGCTTAGCGAAGCCATTGACTTTGCCAAGGCGGAAAAATCCGGGCCGGTGGTCATCATCGCCAACACCGCCAAGGGCAAGGGCGTGGACTTCATGGAAAACGAGGTCAAGTGGCATTACGGCGGTTTGGATACGGACCTTCGGGCCCAGGCCAAGGCGTCCGTGGACAAGCTCTACGGCAAGGCCTGATTCACAAGCATTCATCCAATCCGGGCGAATCAGTCCCGGACCTTAAATAAAAAGGATTACAGGAGAGAACCATGAGTGAAGGTTTAACCTGGACGGTATATGACGCGGATTCCATGACCCAGGCCGAGATTTACGGGCAGGTGCTGTGCGACCTGGGCGATCAGCATCCGGAAATCGTAGGGCTTTCTGCAGACCTTGCCAACTCCACCAAGATCGGCAAGTTCGGCCAGAAGTTCCCGGAAAGATTCTTCAACGTAGGCATCGCCGAGCAAAACCTCTTTGGCGTGGCAGCAGGGCTTGCCAAGTCGGGCCTTACGCCCTTTGTATCCACCATGGCCACGTTCGTGTCCATGCGGGCTTGCGAGCAGGTGCGCACGGACATCTGCTATCAGAACCTGGATTGCAAGATCATCGCCACCCACGGCGGCGCCTCCTTTGGGCAGGCGGGCTCCACCCACCATTGCACCGAGGATTTATCCATCATGCGGTCTTTCGCCAACATGACCGTGATCGTGCCCGCCGACGGCATCGAATGCGCCAACGCGGTCAAAGCCTGCATCGACTGGCCCGGCCCGGTATACATCCGCATCGGCCGCGGGTTCGAGCCCAAGTTTTACGACGACGAAGAATATGGCTTTCAAATCGGCAAGGCGGTAACGTTGATGGAAGGCACGGACATCACCCTTATCTGCTGCGGGGTGACCGTGCTTCAGGCCATGGAAGCCGCCAAGTTTTTGAAGGAAAACGACGGTCTGAGCGTGCGGGTGTTGAACATCCACACCATCAAGCCCATAGACGAAGAGGCCATCCTCAAAGCGGTCATGGACACCCGGCGCCTTGCCGTTTTCGAAGAGCACAACGTCATGGGCGGCCTGGGCTCCGCCGTGGCCGACGTCATCGCCGCCAGCGGCAAGGGATGCGCGTTCACCAAGGTGGGCATCCCGGACTGCTACTGTGAGGTGGGATACCCCGAGGATCTGTACACCCATTACAAACTGGACGCAGACGGCGTTATCGAGACGGTTCGTCAGGTTATGCAGATGGACTTTGAAGAGGACGACGACTGGGAAGACGAGGTGTAATATGGCTACAGATAGAGAATTGCTTGCAGCAAGAATATATTTGAGAGCCGTGTTCCCCGTCATGAAGGTCATTCTGAACGAAGACCCGGCCTTGAAAAAGAAGTTCGCCAACGTCACGGCAAAGGTTCAGTTCGTCGCCAAGGACCCGGCCGGAGACGTGGGCGCCTGCCTGTGCTTTGACAAAGGCGAGTTCAAGGTGGAGCAGGGCGTGGACCCCAGCCCGGACATTACCTTTTCGTTCCGCACCGTGGAGCGCATGCTGGCCATGCTCTCGGGCAAGCCGGCCATTCCCATGATCAAGGGATTCTGGAAGATCGGCCTGCTGATCAAGGTGTTGTCTTTGCTCATGTCCTTGAAGATCCTCATGCCCGACGCCCGGCCCACGGACCCGGAGAAAAAGCGCCTTAAGGTCAAGCTGACCTTCTACATGATCACCACGGCCCTCAGCCAGTACAACAAGGGCGGAGATCCGGAAATGGTCAAGTGGACCAAGATGCAGCCCGAGCGGATTTATCAGATTACCGTGGACGACGACATCGCCGCGTATTTGCGCGTCAAGGCCGGAAAAACCAAGGCGGGCAGGGGCGTTTACAAGCGCCGCCGTCCCTTTGTGCACATGAAGTTCAACGGCGTGGACGGGGCCTTTCCCATTGTCATGAACGACATCGGCATGGTGGACGCGGTCAAAAAGGGATTTTTGACCATCGAGGGATCGCCCGAATACGGCGGAAACATCGGCGATTTCATGGTGCGCATTCAGGACCTGATCACCTGAGGTTTTTTCAGATCAACATGAGACGGCAAAGGCCTGGATTCGGGAGATTATCCCGCTTCCAGGCCTTTTGGTTTTGGGTTGCGTCGGCGCTTTCGATTTTACTAACTCAGTTTGCCGGAGGCCCCGGAATCCGCCTGATCAATCAACTTTATCGCCCGCAAAAAGCGAGGATCGCCCTTGAGACGTCCTTGGGCCTTTCCCAGGGAAGCATGTGGCCGGCCTTGTCAAATTCCATATAGGTTGAATCAGGAAGGAGGCTGTTATACTCCCTTCCCATGGCCGGGGGAACGATGAGATCATCGGTTGCGGAAATGACCAGAGTTTTTGTTTTCATTTCAGCGCATCGTTCATTCAGGAAATCCTTGAACAGGCCTTCTACGGTGACTTTATACACGGCTTTCTTGGCGTTTTTTCCCGTCAGGTTGGCCAATACGACGTCCTTGACAAACTCTTCGGGCATGGCGTTTTCGCCGTAGAACATAAGTTCCTGGGTGAATTGCCTAATGGCCGGTTCCGAAAAAAATAGCGCTATAATAGGTTCCAGATGCATGGCCCGCGCTATACGGATGAAAGAAGGGAGGCTTTGGGGGTTGTCCTTCATTCCGGCTGCGCAGATAAGCACCGCCGCGTTGACTCTGTCCGGGGCCATGATGGCCGTCTTTGCAGCAATTTCTCCTCCCATGGAGTGTCCCACTATCACCGCATTGGTGATGGCCTTTTTTTTCATGAATTCAACCACCCGTCTTGCTTGGGCCTCGGTGGAGTAACTGAAGTTGTCATCCACGGGCTTGTCGGACAGTCCATGTCCTATCAGGTCCAAGGCATAGACATGGAAGTTTTCTGACAGGGAGGGAGTGACTTTTTTCCAGAAGGCGCCCCAGCAGAGCCATCCGTGTATCAGGATAATCGGATCCCCCTCTCCTGATTCAATGAAATGCATGTTTAAATTATCGATTTCAATAAAGCTGGATTTGCCTATCCCGGCGGTTTCAATTTCATTTTGTATTGTTGAAGCGTTGTAATCCGCAGGATTGTATTTAAACGAGCATCCGGACATGGAGAACAATAAAGCGAAGACAAGTATTAATCTGAAAAATTTCATGGCCCCCCCATAAAATCAAACGTAATTGATACAGCGTTAAATGCGTTGTGATGGAAATTTTTGTCCGCAGTTTTTTTAATATCTTTTTGGCGCCATGGGCGATATTTGTCAATCCCCCTGAATTTTCCAAATCCACCGCCTGAATTTGAATGAACGGATTTTCCGGGCTGCCAAGGTTGTTTTTGACGGAAAGAATCATGACATGGGCAAGGTCAAGATAAACAGGCAAACCTGCCATGCCGGGACAAACTCCCTGCGCCCCCCGGCCCATTCGTCTAAAGAGCTATACGTCCTTCACCTTGTAATCCGCTTCGTCATGGGCGGACGAGGGGGCGGACGCCAGGCGGGCCAGCCTCTCTTTTATGAATTGTTGATAAGGGTGATCCGGGGGCATGGAATTTTCTGCGACGGCCAAGGCCTGTTTGTACAGCAGGGCGGCTTTTACCGCATCTCCTTTTTTTTCGTCGGCAAATGCCAGATTGGCGTAGGAAACCGCCAACCGTGGATCTTCATTGTTCAGGATGGTTTTATTCATCCGCAGCGCTTGCTCCAATAATGCAATGGCCTGGGAAGATTTCCCCTGCGCGTGCATTCCCAGCGCCAGATTATTCAGCGCCGCCACGGTATTTGGATGGAAGGCCCCGTAGTTTTGTTCGGTTTTTTGCAAAAACTGAATGCAAAGGCTCCTTGCCGTATTAAAATCCCCGGTATGAAAGGCGCGTCTGGCTTTCGAATCCAGCTTTTCCAGGTAGGCTGTTGCGCCGAGGATGCTGTTAATACGACCGTCCAGGCTAAGGGTTTGTATGGAGCCCCCGAAGGTGAGCAAGCCTGACTCCGCGGTTCGCAGCCTTCCTGAAGCGTCATCCGTTCCAAACCGGATGAACAAAACATTGGGGTGGGCCGAGTACGCATCATCAACCGCTGCTTCTATGCGAAGCCCCTTGAAAGTGAGGGGATAGCCGTCCGCTCCGGCGATCACTCCGCCGTCTCCGCTCATGTTGATGTCCCAGTCCCATCCGTCCCCGTCGTCATGATAACCCGCCATGACACGAGTCAGGTTGAACTCCGGGATGGAAATCTCTTCATCCACCTTGATGCCGAATGCGTCGTAACTCGCATATCCGTCCGGGTTCCATGGCCAAAAGGCGTCAAATGGGACTAAAACCCTCGCCGTTAGGCGGATGGATTTGTCCTTTGGTTTATTCAAAACCCATAAGAGGCTTATGGATTACCGTTTAGGGAGTTATGCGATTTTCAACATAGGATGCCATTTTGTATGGGTGAGCAAATACGGCAACAAGTCTTTGCAGGGAGAAATGCGTTGCGAGTTCGGGATTTTGTCCGGTAAAATGCGTGAATCGTTTGAGATCCAATTATCAGTCCCTTGTATCTTGCGGCGCCTAATTGCCGTCCGAAAGGTCTACCAACTTGTTTTCTCCGGCATTGAACTCCTTAAGGCTTTTTGTAAGGGTGGTTTTCATGTGCTGCAAAAACTCAGGACTCAGCGGGACATCGTCATTCATGCTCGCCATGCCTTTCAGGTCTTCCAGGTTCAGCCGTTTTCCCGCCCTGTAGTCATTCAAATGCCCCATGGTTTCTTCCAGAATATCGTCGGAAAACAACTTCCCTTCCACCGTAGTGTAAATTTGCTTGGTTTTGTCCTCCAGGGCTTTCAGGGCTTCCGGGTCCATCTTAATTTCTTCCACTCCGTAAGAAACCATGGCCTCGAGAAACTTTTTGTTATCCTTGCGCACCAGATTGCAGTATTTCCAGCCCAACTCCAGCCGCTTTTGGTAGAATTCCCGGCTGTACTCCTCGGGCAACTGGCTCCAGGCTTCCTGTGTAAGGATGATTATTGCCGGAGAATACCTGATTTTTACAGGATTAACATATTTGACCTTGGAATACAGCTGCGCCCCAACCACCCAAACCGCAGGCCCGATGGAGTAGTCGGCAATGCCTTGGCGTATGGTGGTTGCCAGTTCCGGAACATTAACAGGGATCACGTCGGCGTCCAGGCGCTTCAGCATTATTTCTTCCATGGGACCATACCATGTGACAAAACGGGACCCTTTAAAATCCTCCACGGTTCGTATTGGCTTGTCCGTGGAGTAAATCTGGTCAAAATCCTGGTCAATCCAGCCAATAAGAAAAAGTCCTTTCTCTTCCATGATATTGATAAAGGTCCGGTCCATCTTGACCCTTAAATAATCCACCTCGTAATAATTCCGGAACAAAAAAGGCAATTCCATAACTGCCAGGTCCGGACAGGCCATGACCGCTCCCTGGGCGGACAATCCCGCTCCCTGCAACTGGCCTATGCGCATCTTGGCAAGGTAATCCTCTTCGTCCCCCATCACACCGCCCCAATACACTTTGACCTTCAAATCTCCCTTGGTGGATTTTTCCATTTCGGGGAAGATAATGTCCTTCATGTGTTTGGCCCATCCAATGCCGTCAGGAGCCAGAGTGGCTGTTTTCCAACTGAATTGTTCCCCGTTGGCGCGGCCGGGACCTGACAGGACGCAAGCCAGAACCAATATAAGGGTAACGGCGCCTGATCTCATGGGATGTCCTCCAAAGTGCTGGGGGATGGTGTATTATTGAGTGGGCAAATACTCCGTGGGGTTAGGCGCTTTTTCCATAAGACGCCCCTGAATATCGATTGCATGCGTCATTGGGACGGGGCTTGAATATAAAGTACGGGAGCAGAACAAACTCCCCCTTGGTTCGTCTGGCGCCCTGCACAAATATGAACTGACGCGTCAGTCTAAAATACAATTCGCATTTTTTAGCGGCCGGGTCAAATATTTTTTTTCAGAGGATTCAAATTCCCTTTGAAATTTTGGAGATATTGCAAAGGGCCAATATCCGCCAAATGAAAGGAATACCAGGTTCGGCAACCCCTCAGGGCAGGCGATAGCGAGGCTTGCCTTTGCCTGCAAATAACTATTTTTTGGGCGCCATGGAGCATTCAACCACGAAATATCACATCAAAAAAAAATCTTGACACCCGTACCCATTCAATATACTAACCATTTAGTTTAACCAAACGGTTAGTTAAAAGTCGCCTTTACAACCAAATCCGCTTCAAAACGGCCCCTCGGCCTTTGCAAATCCTTTTCCGACATAATTGAACGCTGTTTTCACCCTGCATTTCAGTTTTACGATTTTTTTACATAGGAGTCTTTATATGCGAGGCAACACCTCTAAAGGACAGAGCGAAACGGTCCGACGAATAATTGAAGGCGCCACCCAGGCGTTCGCCCAAGGGGGATTCGCCGGCGCCAGCGTGGACGAAATCGCCAAAACCGCAGGCGTAAACAAGGCAAGCATTTACTACCACGTGGGGGACAAAGAGTCCCTGTACGGACTGGTGCTGCACGAAGTCATTCAGGACGCGCTGTCCCGGATTAACGAACGGCTCCAGCCGGACCAAAGCCCTGAAGAAAAGCTGAAATCCTACATTTTGGGCATTGCAGAAACCGTGCAGAAGCATCCTCCCTTGCCCGCCGTTATGATGTCGGCGGTGTCGGCAAATGGGCGGGGATTGCCCGAAATGGTGGTGAGCGACCTGGTCCAGATTTACGGATTACTAGTCGCAATTCTTCATGAAGGGGAGGGAATGGGGATTTTTGAACGAGTGGATGGAATTGTCCTCTATCTGATGATTATGTGCTCCCTTTCAATCCACAAAAATGTAGAAGCCGCTTGGACGGAAAGCCAGGAATTTGCTGGCTTGTTTCAAAAGCTGGACGGATCCCTATTTAATTTGGTAGGGCAGAGTCTGGAGGGGGGAGTGGCGGCGGATGTGATTAAAATCGTACTCAAGGCCGTGCGAAAATAATCAAATTTTTTCGTGGCCGTAATCGGTTTTTAATAAGAGCATGTTGTAGCTAGTGATTTGACGTTTAGCCCGGCAGCGAGGTTGATATTATGCCAGGGGAAAACCCCGAAACAAGAGAGATTCAGTCCCTTCTCCGGAAAAATCCCATTGCGGTCATTGGAATGGCCTCCATCTTTCCCGGAGCCTCCAATCTGTCCCAGTATTGGGAGAACATACTCCATGAAATAGACTCCATAACCCCGGTCCCGGAAGATCGCTGGAAGATTTCGGACTATTACGATCCCGACCCCGCTGTCCCGGACAAAACCTACAGCCGGGTAGGGGGCTTTCTTCCTGAAATCGATTTCGACCCCATGGAGTTCGGATTGCCGCCCAATATATTGGAGGTGACGGACGTTTCCCAGTTGCTGGCTTTGATTGTGGCCCGGGAGGTCATGGAGGACGCCGGGTATAACAAGGGCCAGGACCGGTCCCGGGTGGGCGTCACCCTGGGCGTGGGCGGAGGGCAAAAACTCTACCTGCCGCTCACCAGCAGGCTCCAGTATCCGGTCTGGAAAGAGGTTTTGACCAAAAGCGGGCTTTCCGAGGAGGAAGCGGCCGCCATCGCGGACAAAATCAAAAAGGCCTACATCCCCTGGGAGGAGAATTCCTTTCCCGGAATGCTGGGCAACGTCATCGCCGGCCGGGTGGCCAATCGTCTGGATCTTGGCGGGATGAACTGCGTGCTGGACGCCGCCTGCGGCGGGTCTTTGGCCGCCATGAAAATGGCCGTAAGCGAGTTGGCGGAAGGCCGCAGCGAAATGATGATCACAGGCGGGGTGGATACGGACAACTCGCCGTTCATGTACTTGTGCTTCGCCAAGACGCCCGCCTTGAGCAAAAAGGAATACTGCTCGCCTTTTGACGAGGATTCCGACGGCATCCTTATAGGCGAAGGCGTAGGCATGGTTTTGTTGAAGCGCCTGGAAGACGCCCGGCGGGACAACGATCGCATTTACGCCGTGATCAAAGGCGTGGGCGCCTCCAGCGACGGACGCTTTAAAAGCATCTACGCCCCCAGGCCCGAAGGGCAGGCCCGGGCCCTCAAACGCGCCTATCGGGACGCCGGATTCTCCCCCGCGGACATCGGTTTGGTGGAAGCGCACGCCACGGGAACGGTGGCCGGAGATTTGGCAGAGTTCACCGCCCTGAAAAGCGTGTTTGGAGAGGAGACCCAGGAAACAGGGGGCATCGCCATCGGCAGCGTCAAGTCACAGATCGGGCATACCAAAACCGCCGCCGGGACCGCGGGCTTCATCAAGGCGGCCTTGGCCCTGCATCATAAAATTCTGCCTCCGACCATCAACGTCACAAAGCCCAATCCCAAGCTGGGCATGGAGGATTCTCCCTTTTACATCAACACGACGGCGCGGCCCTGGGCCTTGTCCAACGGAACGCCCCGGCGGGCCTCGGTGAGCGCCTTCGGCTTCGGAGGCTCCAACTTCCATTTTGTTTTGGAGGAAGCTCCCCAGGCGGAAGAAAAGGAATACCGCATTCACCGCATGCCCCGTTCGGTCGTCCTGCATGCTTCGTCCGGAAAAGAGTTGCAGGCCGCCTGCAAAAACGCATTGACGAACCTGGAAGCCCCGGAGGATTTAGACGCCCTGGCCGCAGCTTGCGCCGGAGAAATTCCGTCCAGCCATCCCCGGGTGGGATTTGCCGCCCGAACCGTGGAAGAGGCGCAGGAGCTTTTAAGGCAATCCCTTTCCGCTTTGGAGGAAAACGGAGCAGCCAAGGCCTGGACCTTGTCCCAGGGCGTATATTTCGGACCCAGGGCCTTGTCTCCCGACGCCAAGGTCGCCGCACTGTTTTCCGGCCAGGGCTCCCAATACGTGAACATGGGCCGGGAGGCGTCTTTGGGATATCCCCAGGCGCTGGCCGCCTTTGAAGGCGTGGACAAGGTTTTTCATGCAGCAGGCGAGGCGCCCCTGACCCAGGCTGTTTTCCCCAAACCGTCCTTTGACCCGAAAGAGGATAAAAAGAAGATAGAGGTCCTAAACAATACCCGGTTCGCGCAACCCGCCATCGGAGCCTATTCCGCCGGCTTGTTCAACATAATGAGACGCGCCGGGTTTCAGCCGGATTTTAGCGCCGGACACAGCTTTGGCGAGATTACGGCCCTCTGGGCTTCGGGCGTTTTGGACGATCAGGTTTTCTACACCCTGGCCCACGCCCGGGGCAAGGCCATGGCCAAGCCGGATGCGGATGGCTTCGACCCGGGCGCCATGCTGGCCGTCATGGGGGATGTGGAAAAGATCCAGGAGCATGTGGACGATTTGGATGGAGTTCAAATCGCCAATTTTAACTCTCCCAAACAGGTGGTTTGCGCCGGTTCGACCCCGGCAATCAAGGAAGCCGCTCAATCCCTGAAAAAGGCCGGATTCCGCACCGTACAGTTAACGGTCTCCGCAGCCTTTCATACGCCCCTGGTCGGCCATGCCGCCGAGCCCTTCGCCAAGGCTATTGCTTCGGTCTCAGTCATGCCGCCTAAAATCCCGGTTTACTCAAACACAACCGCCGAGCCTTTTCCCCAGGATTCCCAAGCCATCGCCCGTATGATGGGCGAGCACATCCTCAACCCTGTGCGCTTTTCCAGGCAAATAGAAAACATGTACGCCGCCGGCGCCAGGGTGTTTGTGGAATTCGGGCCGAAAAACGTGCTCACCAGTTTGGTGGACGCCATTTTAAGGGACAGGCCCCACATGGCCATTGCTCTGGACAAGGGAGATCCCCAAGGCGGAGGCGATTTGGCCAAGGCCGCAGCCCAGCTTCGCGTGGCGGGCCTGCTTGCCCGGGACATTGACCCGTTCCAGCGCCCCATGCCTAAAAAGGCGAAAAAACAAAGCCCCCTGAACATCAAACTCAACGGAAGCAACTACGTGAGCGAAAAAACCAGAAAAGCCTATCAGGATTCCCTGTCGGACGGCTTTGCCATTGAAAGAACCATTATGAAAAACGAGCAACCCAGTCAGCCTGCAGCGCAGGCGCCGGCCCCAACTCCCAAAGCGCCCGCGGAGCCTTCCGAGCCCAAAGCGGCTTCCCCTGCGCCTGCGGCGAATCCGGCTTCGGGCAACGGCATGGATCAGGTCATACAAAAACTTTTCGACCTGCAGGGGCAAACCCTTTCCGCTCACGAACGCTATCTGGAAAATCATGCAGGATACACCCAGGCCTTCGCACGGCTCATGGAAAGTCAGGCGGGCCTGATGTCCAGCCAAGGCATGCAGGATATGCCCGAGAACATGCAGCGCAACATGGATTATTTCCATTCCCTCCATGGCGATACCTTGCGCATGCACCAGAAATACCTGGACGCCCAGACCAAAGAGACTGAACAGGCCCTAAGCCTGCTTAACGGTCGTATGAGCGGGGATAGCGCTTTAAACGCCCTGGATCTTCCCGTCCAACCGAAAATCCCGGCGCCCGCTCCAACCCCTGCTGCGCCCAAGCCTGCTGCGCCGGTTATGGCGGAGACTCCGCCTCCCAGGCAAATCAAGAAGGCGGAGCCCATCGAAGATTATCGGATGTCCAAACCCGAACTGGTAGCTCCGCCCAGGCGGGAAGCGCCGGGTCCACAAACGACCGCCGCCAACGGCCCGGACATAGAGCAGCTTTCCACCTTCATGCTTTCCGTGGTGAGCGAAAAGACGGGCTATCCCGCATCCATGCTGGAGCTGTCCATGGACATGGAGGCGGATCTCGGCATTGACTCCATCAAGCGGGTGGAGATCCTTGGCGCGATGATGGACGCCTACCCCAATTTACCGGAGATCAACCCGGACGAACTGGCCGACCTGCGCACCCTGCAGCAGGTGGTGGATCGCCTGGAGCAAAGCATAGGCCAGGGGCCGGCAGAGGCAGCAGCCCAACCCATGACTCCCGAGCCCCCTGCTTCTCCGGCGTCCGCCTCCGACTTGCCGGACATAGAGCAGCTTGCCACGTTTATGCTGTCCGTTGTCAGCGAAAAGACGGGCTATCCCGCGTCCATGCTGGAGCTGTCCATGGACATGGAAGCGGATCTCGGCATTGACTCCATCAAGCGGGTGGAGATCCTTGGCGCGATGATGGACGCCTATCCCAACTTGCCCGAAATCAACCCGGATGAACTGGCCGAACTCCGCACATTGCAGCAGGTGGTGGACCGGCTCGAAAAAAGCGCGGCAAGCCAGGCGCCGCCCGTGCAGTCGGCAGCGGTCGCTTCGGCGCCCGCTTCTTCGGCCCCAGCGGTAAAGCCCGCCGCTATAAGGGGTCTGCCCGGTTTGGAGGAGTTGGCAAATTTCATGCTGCAAACCGTGAGCGAAAAGACCGGCTATCCCGCATCCATGCTGGAGTTATCCATGGACATGGAGGCGGATCTCGGCATCGACTCCATTAAAAGGGTGGAGATCCTGGGCGCCATGATGGACGCCTATCCCAATCTGCCCGAGATCAACCCGGACGAATTGGCCGAACTCCGCACATTGCAGCAGGTTGTGGATCGTCTGGGCGCGGCCATGAAGCCTGCCGAATCCAAACCCGTTCAGGCGCAACTGGAATTCGGAACCGGCGGCGCATCCGTTCCTGTGGAAGCCGAAGCGCCCAAACCCGCCGCTCAGCCTGAAGTGGGAAACATTCCGGTGCAGCGAAGCGGCGTGAAGATCAAGCCCCTGCCTCCTGCCGATCATTTGCATTTTGACTTTCCCCCGAATCATGTGTGCGTTGTCGTCAGTGAAGGAACCGGCCTGACTGGGGAGTTGCTTAAACGCCTGAAGCATGAAGGTTTGCCGGCGGTGGTGATACTCCCCCCCTGGGCCTCCAAGACAGGCCTCGGCGAAGTCCCGAGCATTTTGCTTCAGGATACGCGGGACGTTTCCATCCGGTACGCCCTGGAAAGGGCTGCCAAGGATCACGGCTCCATCGGCGGATTTGTTCATTTATCGCCGGAAGCCGAGGACCTGGCCCGGGAAAGCCTGGAACTGGCCTTTTCCTGCGCAAGGCACGCCAAAGGCTCTTTGACGGCCGAAGAAGACGGCGATTTTCGCCCGTTTTTCCTGGCCGTCGCCAGAATGGACGGCGCCCTGGGTATGGCCGGAGACGATTATTCTCCCATCCACGGCGGTCTTTTCGGGCTGGTCAAGACTTTGGACCTGGAATGGCCCAGGGTTTTCTGCCGGGCTGTGGACATCGAACCCACCCTGGCGCCGGAAAGGGCGGCCAAACGCATTATATCAGAAATTTTCGACCCGGACGTCCGCATCAAGGAAACCGGCTATACCGCAGAAGGCCGCATGACTTTGGTCCCGGAACCGATTTCGGAAGCCTTGCCGGCCTTGGATTCCTCGCCCAGAGAGAAAAATCAGGTCTTCTTGGTGAGCGGAGGCGGCCGGGGCGTGACTGCTGAGTGCGTCATGAACCTGGCTAACGAGCTTTCCGCCGTGTTTGTGCTCACCGGCAGGTCGGCCATGATGGAAAAAGATCCGGATTGGGCCGAAGGCTGTCAGGATCTTATGCAACTCAAAGCCAAGGCCATGGAGCATTTAACCGCCCTGGGCGAGAAGCCCACCCCTAAAAAGGTGGAGGCCATGGCCCGGGAGGTTGCCTCTTCCCGGGAAATCCGCCAGACTCTTAAATCCATTCGCGGCGCAGGAAGCAAAGCCCGGTACGTGAGCGCCGACGTTACCCAGGCCTCGGACCTGAAAGAAAAACTGGCGCCGGTCGTCAAGGAGACAGGTCCCTTTACGGGAATCATTCACGGGGCGGGCGTGCTCAAGGATAAATTCATCGAAGACAAAACGCCCGAGGACTTTAACGCCGTGTTTTCCACCAAGGTGGACGGCCTGCTGGCCATGCTGGCTTGCGTGAATCCCTCGGAACTCAAATACCTGGCCTTGTTCTCTTCCGCCGCAGGATTTTACGGCAATCCCGGCCAGGCGGACTATGCGGCGGCCAATGAGGTCTTGAACAAGTTCGCTTACGCCTTTGCATCCATTCATCCCTCTTGCAAGGTGGTTACGATCAATTGGGGCCCCTGGGACGGCGGCATGGTTTCCCCGGAACTGAAAAGGATGTTCCAGCAGAAAAAGGTGGAGGTCATACCCCTGGAGGAAGGCGCCGGCATTTTCACCGCCTCTATGCTTGGCGGAAAATCCATCCAATTGCTTGTGGGAAGCTCCATGCAAACGCCTCTGGAAATGACGGACGCCCCGCTTGTGAACCATAGGGTCTCGCGGAAGTTGTCCCTGGAATGCAATCCCTTTTTGCCGGATCACGTGATCGGCGATTGGGCGGTGCTGCCCACGGTCTGCGTTATGTCGTGGATGGCGGACGCATGCGAGCAATTTGTCCCCGGATACCGGTTTTTCCGCTGCCAGGACTATAAGCTGTTCAAGGGCATTGTTTTCGACAAGACCCTGGCCGGAGAATACATTCTGGACGCCAGGGAAATCGCAAAGGACGCAGAAAAGGCAGACCTGGACGTGCAAATATACAGCGTCAAGGAAGGTAAGCGGATTCCCCATTACAAAGCCATGGTCAGGCTTATGGCCCGGGCGCCGGACGCGCCGGTTTATGACAATTTGGATCTGATCGAGACAACGCCCGAAGACGGCTCCGTTTTCTATAAGGATGGAACTCTGTTCCACGGCCCCAATTTTCGGATGATTCAAAAGGTCCTGAACTGCACCAAGGAAAAACTCACCCTAAAGGCCTGCGTTCCCATTATTCCGCCGGAAAGTCAGGGGCAGTTTCCGGTTGGCGCCATGGACCCCTTTACGGCGGACGTGCACTTTCAAAGCCAGTTGATCTGGGTGCGTAAGCACTGTGAAGCCGGCAGCCTGCCCGCCAGGGCCAATACGGTGGAACAGTACCGGCCCATCGCCCACGGGCAGGAATTTTTCGTCACCCTGGACGTGCTGGAAAGCTCCGATACTTCCATGAAAGCGGATATCTGCGCCCATGATGACCAAGGGAACGTCTATTCCCGGGTTTTTGGCGCCGAGGTTACGGTCAGCAAAGGCCTGACCAAATTATTCGCCCTGGCCGTCTAATGGAAAAATCCATGAAAAAAATCGCCATTGTAGGCATGTCATGCCTGTTCCCCGGGGCCTCGACCCCCGGGGAATATTGGGACAACCTCATCACTCTAAAAGACTGCCGCACCCTTGCAACCGAAAAACGCATGGGCGTGGATCCCATGGATTACTATTCCCCGGAAAAAGGGACGGCGGACCGCTTTTATTGCGCCAGGGGCGGATACATAAAGGATTTTTCGCCCGACTTGCATGCGCTTGAGATCCCGGGCGTCGATCTCAAAACCCTGGACCCTCTGCACCAGTGGTCCTTGTACGTGACCATGGAAGCTTTGCAAGACGCAGGCTGCTTTCCCGGCAGCGTCCCCGGCCGGACCGGCTTGATTTTGGGGAACCTGTCTTTTCCCACCCAGGCTTCCAACGCCTTGTTCATCCCCATGATGGAGCGGGCCGTGGAATCCGCCCTGAAAAAAGCGGGCGCAGGCGAGAATTTTTCTTTCTCCCCATGGCCGGGAAAAAATGATCCGGCCTGGGAAAACGGGGCCATATCCGGCTGGCCCGCTTATTTGACCGCCAAGGCGCTCAACCTGAACGGCCCGCGTCTGGCATTGGACGCCGCCTGCTCGTCCTCCCTGTACAGCGTGAGGCTGGCTTGCGACTATCTGAACTCCGGCCGGGCCGACATGATGCTGGCCGGCGCGGTGAGCGCGGCGGATCCGTTTTTTGTGAACATGGGTTTTTCCATTTTTCAGGCGTACCCCCACAACAAGGAAAGCCTGCCTTTGGACAAAAAATCCGGCGGCCTGACGGCGGGAGAGGGCGCCGGGATGTTCGTGCTCAAGCGCCTGAACGACGCGATCAAGGACGGAGACCGCATACACGGCGTGATTTGCGGAGCAGGGCTTTCCAACGACGGCAGGGGGGCCTCGGTCCTGAGCCCCAACCCGAAAGGCCAGGCCATGGCCTTTGAACGGGCATATAATGACGCAGGCGTCAGTCCCTCGCAAATAGGCTTTGTGGAATGCCATGCCACGGGCACGCCCCTGGGCGACGGCATCGAGTTGGACTCCATGGAGGCCTTTTTCAGCCAATATAAAGCCAAACCTTATATTGGCTCAGTCAAAGCGGGTCTGGGCCATTTGCTCACCGCCGCAGGCATGGCCGGGATGATCAAGGTTATTTTGTCTCTGCAAAACGGGTCCATTCCCGGAACCGTAGGCCTGGAAGCCCCGGCGGATTCCAAGAACAAGTATTTTTCCGGGAAGGTTCCCAACTCTACCACTCCTTGGCCGGAGCCTGAGAGTAAAAAGCTGGGCGCCGTGAGCGCCTTTGGATTCGGCGGGGCCAACGCCCACATGATTTTCGAGCTTGCGCCGGAAAAAATTGATCTGATGAAAGATGATGCCAGCGCGGAATCCACCTTCCCGGAACTGGCGATAGTGGGCATGGACGCCCACTTTGGCGCCTGTTCCAGCCTGGACGACTTTTTGCGGGCCAATTACGAGGGCGAGCAGCAGTTCATCCCCTTGCCGCCCAATCGCTGGAAAGGCCTGGAGAATAATTCCGATCTTTTAAGGCAATACGGATTTGAGGACGGCAAAGCGCCTAAAGGGGCCTACATCCGGGATTTTGACCTGGATTTTTTACGATTCAAAATCCCGCCCAACCCGGACGACCAGTTAATCCCCCAACAAATGCTGGCCATGAAAGTTGCAGACAAAGCCATCCAACGGGCCGGGCTTAAGCAGGGCCAAAACACGGCCGTCCTGGTAGCCATGGGAACCGAACTGGAACTGCATCGCTACCGGGGGCGAGTAAACCAGGACACGCGACTGCCCCGGGCCTTTGGAAGAGATGCCTCGACCCAAGACGGCGTGTTGACGAATCTTTGTAAGAACGCGGTATGCAACGCCGCCAAGGTCAACCAGTACACCAGCTTCATCGGCAACATCATGGCCGCCCGCATCGCCTCGTTGTGGGATTTTAACGGCCCGGCCTTCACGATTTCCAGCGAGGAGAATTCCGTGTTTAAGGCCGTGGAAATCGCGGCCATGTTTTTGGAGAAAGGCGAGGTGGACGCCGTGGTCGTTGGCGCCGTGGACCTTTCGGGAAGCGCTGAAAACGTCCTATGGAGAAATTTAAGGCATCCGGCTCAAAAAGGCCGGGCGACCCTTTCATTCGACAAAGGAAACACCGGCTGGCTGGTAGGGGAGGGCGCGGGCGCCATTGTTCTAAAAAAAACCGATGACGCCCGGAAAAACGGCGACCCGATCCACTGCGTAATCCGCTCCCTGGCTTTGGAGCAGGGGACGAACTCCCAGGCCGTGGAAGCCGCCGCCAAAAGAGCGGTCCGGGAAGCGGGAATTTTCTTTGAAGACATTGGATGTTTGGAAGCCTGCGCCAGCGGCATGCCGGAATATGACGAAGCGGAGACGGCGGGCCTGCTCGCGGCTTACGGCGGCGGAGAAACGCCTTCCTGCGCTTTGGGCGCCGCCAAGGCTTTGTTCGGCCATTCCTTCGCCGCCTCCCAAATGGCGTCCATCATCCGGGCCGCTTTATGCGCGGAGCACGGTTTTTTACCCCGGACTCCGGGATGGTCCATGCCAAAAAATCCCGAATCCTGGGAAAAGGGCCGGTTTTTCATCCCGGAAAGATCCCAGCCTTGGTTCGCAAAACCGGAAAAAAAGCAACGGATAGCCGCTGTCAGCGGCCTGGGCATGGACGGGTGCGCAGGACACATGATTCTGGCCGGAGAGGGTCAAAAGAAATCATCCGATTTTTGGAATTTGGGCGGCCCCTTTATCCTTCCGGTTTCCGGGGACGATCGGCGCTCTTTGGAAAGCCGGTTGGACGAGTTAATGCAGGACCTGGAATCCGGGAAGAGCCCGGCCGCATGCTCCCGCAAGTATTTTGACAGGCTGAAACCCGGCAAATACTCCCTGGCCCTGATCGGCTCCGATATCAGGGAATTGCAAAACGAAATTGACGCCGCAAGGCAAGGCATGGCCAAGGCCTTTCAGACCGGCAAGGACTGGTTTTCCGTCCGGGGCAGCGCATTCTCCCCCAATCCCATGGGCGGCAAAGGCAAGGTCGCCTTTGTGTATCCCGGCGGTTTCAGTTCCTATCCTCAAATGGGCCGGGATTTTTTTCAGCTTTTTCCGGCCTGCGCCAAGACCTGCATGGCGCCGGGGAACGACCTGGGCGACCTCTGGCGGGATAATCTTTTGTATCCCCGGGGCATGACTTTCACCCCGCCGGGCAAGCAGATTTGGGCTTTGGAAAAAAGCGCCATCGCCATGTTTGAAAGCGGAATCCTGTTCGCCATCGCCCGCACCGACGCCGTGCGCAAATGCCTGGGCGTTACGCCGCATATGGCTTTCGGATACAGCATGGGCGAGATTTCCATGTTGTACAGCCTGGACGTGTGGGGAAGAACCGACGCCATGAGCCGCCAGCTTAGGAAGTCGGCCGTCTTCCAAACGCGCCTGGCCGGTCCTATGGATACAGTGCGCAAAGCCTGGGGCATGCCTCCGCAAAAGGAGGGCGAGGAGAAAATCTGGCATTGTTTTGCTTTGAAAACCAACCCCAAAACCTTGCGCAAGGTTTTGGCCTCGGAGAAAACCGGCGGCCGCAAACAGAGAGTCTTCCACACCTTTACCAACACCCCCGGCGAGGTGGTGATCGCCGGAGAGGAAGCCGCCTGCATACGGGTCATCCAAAACGCAGGCTGTGAATATTTTGAAGTCCCCATGGGCGACGCCATCCATTGCGACATTGTGCGTGCGGACTATAACGAAATGGTTTCCCTTCACAGCCTGAAAACCGCCCCGGTCAGGGACGTGGAATTCCTGACCACCGTGGGATGCGGCCCTCTTGAGTTGGACCAGGACGCCATTGCCCGCAATATTGCCGAGATGTACTGCTCTCAGGTGGATTTCGCCTCCCTGGTCAACAAGGCCTATGACCAGGGCGCGCGAGTGTTCATCGAACTGGGGCCAAGGGAGAATTGCACTCAATACATTGCAGAAACCCTGGGCGAACGCGAGCACCTGGCCGTGGCCACGGATCGGAAAGGCGCCGGATGCCGGACCTCCATTCTTCGGGCCTTAGCCCGTTTATTCTCCCACCGGATTCCCATGGATCTGGGATGCGTCATTCCCAGGCCGGAAAAGCCGCCAGACGGCCCAAAGTTGCTTAAGACCGTTACTTTGGGCGGGGAGAGCATCGAAGATGCCATCATTTCTGGAGCCAAAAAGATATTGAATCCAGTAAAAGAGCCAACGCCCGAGGTTAAGCCTGAAAAGCCGGTTATTCCCAAGGTGGAAAAAATTGCATACGCTGAGCCCGTCCGGGAGATCAGGCCGGAAGCCGCTCCCGCGCCGGAGCCTCCGGCGACTCATACCGTCGCCGCGCCCTCCCATCCTTTGATGATGCAGGCGTATAGGGAAAACCAGACGCTCGTCACGGAAGGGCATAAGTCCTTTTTACGCAACAGGGCCAGGGCGTTAAGGCGGATGGAGCAGCTTATCGCCATGCAGGCCGGGCTCATGGAAAAGGAAGTGAATTATGAGACGTTGGCGGAGCCATTGCCGGAATCAGCTCCCGCTCCAAAAATTCCTGCAATTCCTGTCCCGCTTCCGGCGGCTCCGGCTGCTTCCGTCAAACCAGCCATCTGGGATCGGCAAGACCTGGAAACTTTTGCTAAAGGGGATATCGCTGCGGTTTTCGGGCCGGAATACGCCATTATCGATTCCTACAAACGCCGGGTGCGGCTGCCCATGGACCCGTATTTGCTGGTCTCCCGCGTCACCAAGCTGCAAGGAAACCGGGGCGAGTTCAAGCCGAGCGCCATGACCACGGAGTTTGACATTGAAAAGGGCGCCTGGTTTTTAATCGACGGGCAGATTCCCTGGGCGGTTTCCGTGGAGTCCGGCCAGTGCGACCTCTTGCTCATCAGCTACCTGGGGATTGACTTTGAATGCAAAGGCGAGCGGGTTTACCGCCTTTTGGACTGCACCCTCACCTTCATGGAAGACCTGGCCAAGGAAGGGGAAACCCTCCGGTACGACATCTCCATCAATTCCTTCGCCCGGAACGGCGGCAACCTGCTTTTCTTTTTCAGCTACGAGTGCTTTGTGGACGACCGCCTGGTCCTGACCATGGACGGCGGCTGCGCCGGTTTTTTTTCCGACGAGGAGCTGGCTGCGGGCAAGGGGATCATCCGCACCCAGGCCGAACAGGAAGAAAGAAGCAATATTATCCCTTCCAGGTTTAACCCCTTGCTTGATTGCGGCCGCCGCTCCTTTTCCAAGGAGGACTTGCTGCATATCATCGAAGGCCGTCCTGCCGCGTGCTTCGGTCCGGATTACGACCAGCAGGGCGCCAATCCGTCCCTGAAGTTCGCGGCCCAGCAAATGCTCATGGTGGACCGCGTGGAATCCGTGGATCCCCAAGGCGGCCCCTGGGGCCTGGGCAAGGTCATCGCCCATAAGGACTTGCGGCCGGAGCATTGGTACTTTCCGTGCCATTTTAAGGACGACGAGGTCATGGCCGGGTCTCTCATGGCCGAGGGCTGCGTGCAGTTGCTGCAGTTTTTCACCCTGTTCCTGGGCCTGCAGACCAAAACCCGGGACGCCCGGTTTCAGCCCATCATCGGCCTGCCTCAAAAGGTGCGATGCCGGGGGCAGGTGACGCCCGTGGACGCTTTGCTCACCTACCGCATGGAGGTTAAGGAGATTGGCCTGACGCCCGAGCCTTACGCCGTGGCGGACGTGGACATTCTTTTGGGCGACAAGGTGGTGGTGGACTTCAAGGATTTGGGCGTCCGCCTGTCCGAAAAAGATCCCACGGCTGTGATTGAAGAAAAGCAGGAAACCCCGGCGCCAAAACCTTTGTTTGATAGCAACGACCTTCAGGAATTCGCCGTCGGCGACATAGCCAAATGCTTTGGGCCGGCCTTTGACATCTATCAAGATCGCCAGCCGCCCCGGACGCCCAACGGCGACTTGCAGTTGATTTCCCGGGTTCTGGAGGTGGAAGGAACGCCGGGGGACTTCCGCAATCCGGCCAGCGTGATTTCCGAGTACGACGTTCCCCGGGACGCCTGGTTTTGCGCGCAGAACAATTGGCCCGCCATCATGCCGTACTCCATGTTCATGGAGATCGCCCTGCAGCCCTGCGGGTTTATTTCCACCTACATGCAGACGACCTTGCTCATCCCGGAAAAGGATCTTTTTTTCCGCAACCTGGACGGGGAAGGAACGCTCAGCAGCCTGCCGGACCTCCGGGGCCGGACCATCACGAATCGATCCCGGTTGACAACCACGGCCAAGGCGGGCGGCTCCATCATTCAGAAGTTCGAGTTTGAACTTCTTACGGAAGGGGAGTTGTTCTATCAGGGAACCGCAGCCTTCGGCTACTTTACCAAAGAAGCCCTGGCCGACCAGATCGGGCTGGACGGCGGCGTGAACAACCATCCCCTGCACGCCCGGGAATGGCTGACGGACGACGCCGTAACCATTAAAGTTGATTTACAAAACGGTGCTCCGGCCGATTACGCCGTTTCCCCACTCAAGCCGCACCACGGCCTGTCGGGAAAACAATTGCAGTTTTTGGACAGAGTCCTTATGGTGGAGCACTCGGGCCGATTCGGCAAGGGGTATATCTACGCGGACAAACAGGTGAATCCCGCGGATTGGTTTTACCCTTGCCACTTTCATAACGATCCGGTTATGCCGGGATCGTTGGGCGTGGAAGCCATGCTGCAGGCTTTGCAGGTTTTCGCCATTCAGCAAGGCCTGGGCCGGGATTTCGCGTGTCCGTATTTCACCCAGATGACGGACGCCATCGTCTGGAAGTATCGCGGCCAGATTATTCCGTCCAATGAGCGCATGACCCTGGATCTGCACGTGAAGAGCGTGGAGCAAGGGCGGGACGGCATTGTGATCAAGGCGGACGGCAATTTGTGGAAGGATAACATTCGGATTTACGAAGTCTCGGACGCGGGTTTCTGCATTCGGGACGCAGGATAAAAAAACAATTGGAGAGTTTTTATGAACCAGGACGCCGTAGGATTTTCGCCCAAAGGACGGGTTTTTGATTTTGGCTGGAGCGCACCCGAAGATCAGGTTGTATACGACGAGGCGGGAGTCAAAGCGCTGCTTGAGGATTTATCCCAAAACCTGTTGGTGGTGGACAATAACGGCCGCATAGGCCTGACCGGTGCGGAGCCCATCCGCCAGACCGGCGCGGGTCCCAAAGTCATTGCCATGACTCCGGCTCTGCCCGTCCAAAGCCTGGGCAATCCTGAGTTCGGCAAGACCTACGGCACGGCCTATCCGTATTATGCAGGCGCCATGGCCAATGGAATCGCTTCCGTGGAAATGGTGACGGCTTTGGGCAAGGCGGGCTTTTTGGGCTCTTTCGGCGCCGGAGGGCTGGTTCCCTCTGCGGTGGAGGAGGCCATTCTGGCCATTCAAAAAAACCTTCCCAGCGGCCCGTATCTCTTTAATTTCATCCACAGCCCCCACGAGCCGGCCGTGGAGCAGGCCGTGGCCGAGCTTTACATCAAGCACGGCGTGAAAGCCGTGGAAGCGGCGGCGTTCATGGCCCTGACGCCCAGCATCGTGCAATACCGGATTGCGGGCTTAAGCCGGGACGCCCAAGGCAATATTGTCATCGGAAACCGGATTATCGCCAAAGTCTCCCGCAAGGAAGTCGCCAGCCGTTTTATGGAGCCTGCGCCGGAAAGGGTTTTGAAAAAGCTGATTTCCGGGGGAGTGATTACCGAGGATCAGGCGGACCTGGCCCGTCAGGTTCCCATGGCTGATGACATCACCGTGGAGGCGGACTCCGGCGGACATACGGACAACCGGGCTCTGGTGACCATCCTGCCGTCCATTTTGAGCCTGCGGGACGAAATTCAGGCCAAACGCAATTATCCGGTTGCAGTGCGCGTGGGGGCCGGAGGAGGGATGGGATCGCCTCAGGCGGTTTTGGCGGCTTTTATCATGGGCGCGGAATATATCGTGACCGGCTCCGTGAACCAGGCGTGCGTGGAATCCGGGGCTTCGGATCATGTAAAAGGGCTTTTGGCCAAGGCTGATATGGCGGATACCGTGATGGCGCCTTCGGCTGATATGTTTGAGTTAGGAGTTAAGGTGCAGGTGTTAAAACGCGGTTCCCTTTTTGCAGTGAGGGCTGCGAAACTGCACGACATTTACAGCAGGTGCGAATCCATAGAGAGCATACCGTCTGATGAGCGGGAAAAGCTGGAAAATCAGATTTTTAAAAAAAATCTGGACGAAATATGGGCTGATACCATAGACTTTTTTTCCCAGAGGGATCCCGGTTTGGTCGCCAAGGCCGGGGCGGATCCCAAAAAGAAGATGGCGCTGATATTTCGCTGGTATCTGGGCTTGTCCTCCCGTTGGGCTAATAAGGGGGAACCTGGACGGGAAATGGACTACCAGATATGGTGCGGTTCGTGCATAGGAGCATTTAACGCCTGGGTGAAGGGGACCGGCATGGAAGCTCCGGAGAACCGTAAGGCGGCCCATGTCGCCCGGCATCTA
This sequence comes from Desulfatibacillum alkenivorans DSM 16219, assembly GCF_900142135.1. Classification (GTDB taxonomy): domain Bacteria; phylum Desulfobacterota; class Desulfobacteria; order Desulfobacterales; family Desulfatibacillaceae; genus Desulfatibacillum; species Desulfatibacillum alkenivorans. Next base: position 53,848 of record NZ_FQZU01000005.1, read on the forward strand.
ATGAACGGCGCTGCATATCTGCACCGGGTCGATCAGCTTAAGCTGCAGGGGGTGCTTATTTCTCCCCAATTAGCCGCATACAAGCCTGATTGACGTTTTGTTTGTAGGAGGAGAAAAGTTTTTGTGGAAAACCTGCCCCAATTAAATTTGGAGCCCGGGCAGGTCCATGTATGGTTTACCTGTCCCGAAGACATACAGGATCCGGATCTCCTGGCTTCGTATCATTCTTTTCTCACGGAAGAAGAGAAAGAAAAACAAGCCCGCTATATCATGCCCTGGCACAGGCATACCAGCCTGGTGTCCAGAGCCTTGGTTCGTTGCGTGCTTTCCCGTTACGCCGCAGTAAAACCCCATGAGTGGCGGTTTGACAAGAACAACTACGGCAAACCTGGGTTGGCGGAGGAATGCCTGCTTCTTCCTTTACAGTTCAACCTGGCCCATACTCATGGCATGGCCGCCTGCGCCGTCACCCTAAACGGGTCAGTGGGCGTGGATGTGGAACGATGGGACAGGCAGCGGGATTTTGATCGCCTTGCCGCCCGTTATTTTTCTTCGTATGAGGCAAATCTGCTGAAAGAAGTTCCGGAATACGCCAAACGCCGCCTTTTTTTCAATATCTGGACATTAAAAGAGTCGTACATCAAAGCCCGGGGCGTGGGCTTGTCCATGGGCCTGGACCTCTTTTCCTTTGAAGTCGCCGAAAACGGCCACCCCCGCATCGTCCTGGATCCTCTCCTGGAGGACAATCCCGAAGCCTGGGCGTTCCGGCTGCTCACTCCCACAGAGCATCATGTGGCGGCCTTGGCGGTCGAGCGGCAGCCGGATTTTTCATGCGAAGTGCAATCCCGGTATACCATCCCTTTGATCCATGAAGAAATCATGGAGTGAAAGCAGATTCCGCCCTGGGCGAGGCGGAATGAATCGCCACGGGCGTCGTCAGCTTTTATAATGCTTAGGCTTCGGGGATGACGGCCGATTTTTGGGAAGAATAGGCAATTGCCTTGACTTCCAACCCCCTGTCCCGGACCGGTTCTTCTGGGGAATCCAACTGGACGCCAATCATTTTTGCAATAATTCCAAAATTGCGGAACATGCTCAAAGCCTGGGCGTTCAACTCTTCACTGGTTGCGGCCGCAAATCGAGCCTTCCTTTTTGAACGATCCGCCCATGTGTTAATCCCAACTGCGACAGACTGTTGATATTACGCCGCTATGGAAGGGGGATGAGCAGGAAAAGAACAGGCGCTCATGCCTCTCAAGCCCCTTGTGAAATAAATTGGAACAGGTTTTGCTTCAGGAAATCTTGATTGGCGGCAACATGTTTGATATATCATTAAGCAACCTTCAACCAGTAAGTGAGTCAGGACGGAAAATCATGAAAAAATATCCTTTGTTGGTTTTGATCAGCTTGTTTTTCTTGTTGGCTCCTGCAAGCCATGCCAAGGCCCCCCACGAATTGGGCGGTTTGGTTTTAGGGGAGAATATCTCCGCCCATCAGGATTTGGTCATCCCTGGAACGGCCATGGCGGTTTATGAAAAAGGGCTTTGTGAAGAGGTGCAGATTAAACCGCCCAAAGGTTTCAAAAACGGCAGCGTTCAGTACGGCGTGTGCGCCGACCACGGCCGCATTGTGCGTATAGAGTTCAAATATGCGGACGGCTCCAAGAAGTTTTTCGACTCCCTGCTAAACAACTGCAAGAAAAAATTCGGCGCCCCCAATGAATACAAAGGGGATTCCTTTCAGGTTTTCATAGCCTGGAAATGGATCTTTTTTGACGAAAACAACAACCGCATTACCTTGAAAATCCAGCATAACACCAGGGACGAAGAACAGAGGCTCGGAAACGTTATCAAGATGACCATGACCAATCTGGTGGATGAGGAAAGGGCCTGTTGGCGCAAGAAATATAAGCCCGAGTCCAAGGGGCCGGGCTCTTCAAAGGAAGCCCCTGACTGGTCCACGTTGCTGCCCCGTTGACGGCCGTGGAGGACGTTCCGAAAAATTGGTCCCGGATCTCCTGGAACCGCGTGAGTTTTATTTGCCCCCAGTCCTGGCAGCCTTTGGAAGTGGGGCAAAGGTATTTGGTGTTGGAGGATAAGGACGGTCCGGTCATGGAAGTGAAATGGGGGCCTGTCAAAGGGCGTTTTTCCCACAAGACCCAGTTGAAAAAACTGGCTTCCATGCACCAGAGAAAACTTGCCAAAACCCTGGAGCCCTGCGAGCTTCCGCCCAAATGGGCCAAAAGCGTAAAGAGGTTCGACGCCAGCGCCTTTTCCTGGCATGGGGATGATACAGGCGCCAAGGGCCTGCTTCTTTATTGCCCGGATTGCCGCAATGCCTCCATCCTGCAGTTTTTTAAGGAAGGGGCTGCTCCATCCCGGGTTCTGGAGAGCTTCAGGGATCATTCGGAAAGCGGTTTTGCCGCATGGTCCCTGTTTGACATTTACGCGGAGACGCCCGATCAATTCCAATTGACTTCCCATTCCTTCCTGCCAGGCAAGTTCAGCCTGTCGTTTTCCTCAGATTCCGCAAAACTGCATTTATACCGATACAGCCCGGCTTCCGTTTTGCTGGCCAATGGCGGCTTGGAAGGTTTTTCCCGGTCTGTTTTTCCCAACCTGCCTGGAGAGCCTAAATTCAGCAGGCATATGGGGCGGGAAGCGGTGGAGTTTGAAAAGCTCCCGGGGGAGGGGGTGAAGGGCGTGTTGGACAAGCTGAAGATAAAGGGCGCTTGGGCCCGATACAGGCTATGGCATTTGGAAAAGGAAAACCGCATCCTGGCGGTGGTTATGGAAGGGCGGAAAGCGGAATCAGACCTATTTGACCAGATTAGCGCACATTATGAAATCACTTAAAAAAAAAGGTCGGGCCGGCGCCTCGGACAATAAGCAGGAAAACGCACCCATTTTAAGGGAAGAGGCCTTGGCGGTGATTCCCATGAAAAATCGCGACGTGGTGGAAACGCGTTTGGAGTCGGGGGATGTGGTTTTGGAGTATCCGGTTACTGTCAGGCCGCTTATCGCCGGAATCATGAAAAGAATAGGGCGCAAAGCCCCGCCGGTCCAAATAAAGAGGATTCAACTGGACGCCCTGGGTACGGCGGCCTGGGACATGATCGACGGCAAAAAAAGCGTCGGCCGCCTGATTAAGGCCTTTGCCGAGCAATACCGTCTTCACCCCAAAGAGGCTGAAACCTCCGTAACCCAGTTCATCCGGGAATTGGGCAGGCGGGGCCTCATAGGCCTTAGTTGAATTTCGCCGTTGCGTCTTCCATGGTGGCGACAATGGGCAAAAACTGGTCAAATCCGGCAATCTCAAAAACTTCCCTAACATAGTCCTGGAGGCAGCAAAGGACCAGGTTCCCATTGGACGGTTTGAGCTTGACCGACGCCAGGTTCAGCACCCGCAGGCCAGCGCTGGAAATATAATCCAGGCCCGAAAAATCCACAATGATCTTGCTGGTTCCGCCTTCAATAATCGCCACCACTTTTTCCTCAAAAGCGGGGGATGTGTTGGAGTCCAGGCTGCCATTGAGTTTGAAAACAGCTATGTCGTTGCTTTTTTCTTCAATGATATCCATGTTATCCTCGTTTCTTACGCGGTATTTGCACCCGTATTGGATTCCTTGTCGTTATCAACAAGAGTCTTTTTGATTGTCAGGATGTTCTTGCCGTTTTCACGGCGATAATTCAGGTCGCAGCACCACTTGGTCAGAAAAACGCCCAATCCTCCGGGCGCCCGGCAGGACAGGGGCTTTGACAAGTCCGGCTCTTCCGCATTGATGGGATCGAAGGCCTTCCCGTCATCCTCCACCTTAATGGTGATGTGAGGAGGCGTAAAGGAGAGGGTCATGTTGATGTCATGCTCCTTATCATCTTCAAACCCGTAGTGGACGATGTTTACAAAGACCTCTTCCAAAGCCAGCTTAAGTTGAAAAAGCGCCTTGCGGGAGCCCCCCTTGGATGCGAGAAACTCCTCGATTTTCTCATGCAGTTTTTCGAGTTCGGCCAGTTTGTTCTTTAATGAGACTTTGATTTCGCCGACTGTCATTAGCTGGACCTTTGTTCGCGATAAAGGGTTCAGTCAAAGATGACGCCCAGGTTTTTTTTGCACGCTTCGCAGTCCGGATTCCTGGAGGTGAGAAACACCTTTTCCCTGGCATGGATTTTTTGGACCAGCGTTTTAATGATTTTGGGCAATATGGCGGGGAACTGCTCCAACGTGGTACGGAACTTCTCCCGCTCCATTAAAAAGCATTCCAAGTCGGTTACCGCCCGGAAGGAGAACAGCCTGGGCGTCTCGCCCAGAATGGCCGTGGCGCCGACCATTTGTCCCGCCCCCACGGTGCGGATCACTTCCTCCGGTCCGTCGCCTTTATACACAAGCTCTCCCGTGCCTGCAAAAATGTAAAAGGCCTGGCCGTCGTCCTCGCCCTGCTGGAACAAGACGTCGCCGGCCTTGTATTTTTCCCTGGAGCTCATGAGCGCAAAGACTTTCAGGCTTTCTATGGGCAAAGCCGAAAACAAGTCTATCTGGCGAAGGATATCCAGGTTTTGGGAGAACTCACAAGTCAGGCCTGATGAGTCCTGGCACTTGTGATCAGGAGTCTTGTCTACCATGTGCGAGCTCATACAGCATTCCTTTCTTGTCCATGAGTTCCTGATAAGTTCCCATTTCAACGATGTTTCCGGCCTTCATCACGGCTATTTTATCATAATTGACCGTTATGTCCAACCGGTGAACAACTGCGATCAGCGTGCTCTTGCCCTTCCAGCGCCGCTCTATCTGATTTTGTATGCGGGCCTGGGATTTGTTGTCAAGGGCCGAGGTCGCTTCGTCCATGATAAGCACGGGCGGCGCTTTGAGGAAAGTCCTGGCGATGGCGATTTTTTGACGCTGGCCGCCGGACATGTTTTCGCCTCGGGTGCCCACCCGGAATTCCATGCCGATTTCCACCACCGTTTCCAGCAAGTCTTCTTCCACAAGGAAGCGAATGATGCTCTGGTTGATCTTATCCTGGACTTCAGGCCGTGAGGTGGTGGTCTTCCCGAACAGGATGTTGTTCAAAATGGTCTGGGAGTATATGTACTGGTCTTCCTGGAAAAAGGAGACGGCTTTGGGATCGTCTTCCATGATTGCGTCTTTGAACATGGCCCGGCCTTCCAGGATGAGATTTTCCAGCATGCCAGGCAATGAGACCATTTTGTGCTTCCCCGGGATGTAGCGCAAGCCAAGTTTAAGGAACATCCACTTGTCTTTGGCGTCCATTTCATGAAGCCGCTGCTTTTTGGTGCGCTCCAATAGCTCTTTGTACTCCGCTAATTCCAAGGGGGATAAGGGGCTTAATTCGAAAAACACTTTGTCGGCCGGCATATTCCCCAAAATATCCACCGTCTGGTTGGCCAGTTGCTCTCCCAGGCTGGCCAGGGGCCGGAAAATATCCGCCTCCTGGAGGAACTGATAAAAGTATTCGTTCTCCTCAAGCCCGTCTTCGGTCAGGGAGTCCTTGTTCGGCGCGCCGAATATCAGGTTGTCCAGGATGCTGGAGTGGTACAGGTATCGATCCGGATGAAAGAACTCCACATAGTCGTCCAAAATATCCCCAAAGTTCTCCTTGAACTTCTTTCGCACGTCAACCAGTTTGGAAACCAATTCAGGGTATTGGTTCGGGGCGACCATGGTGTTGAGGCCGAATCGAAGCACGTCTACGAAAACGCCCGTCTGTTGCAACACGTTGATGATCTGGTCCAGATTGGGCATGTTTTCCTTGTCGCCCCCGATATTGGCGGCGGCCTCGCACGAGTAAACCACGTTCTCGCGGATAGTGCCGTCGAAAATGAACGGCGACTGCGAGACAAGCCCCACATTATTGACCATGTCGGATTTGGTCAGCTTTTCTATATCCTTGCCGTCAAGCGTGGCCTTGCCGCCTGTGAATTTGTACAACTGGGCCAGGCACATGGCCAGGGTGCTTTTTCCCGACCCGGAGAACCCGACAAGGGCCAGGTGCTCTCCATGCTTAAGCTCCAGATTGATGTTGTCAATCAGTCGGATCCCTTCTTCCGTGACAAAAGAAAGGCGTTCAGCCTTGATGCTGCCGTCCAGGGTGTAAGGCTTTCTGCCGTCTTCCGGTATGATCTCGTGCTCAGGCATGAGGTCAAAATAGCTCATGGTCTTCTTATAGCGGACAATGGCGTCCTGATACACCTGATAAAAGGCGATCAACTCCTTCCAGGGGTCGTAGAGTTTTTCCTGGGCGGATAAAAAGGCCACCAGGGCGCCCAACTCCAATCTTCCGGACATTGCAAGATAACCGCCCAGGAGGAAGATCAGGAAAGGGCTCATGTTGGTGAAAAAGTTGTTCACAATGTTAACCGCTTGTTTGTACAGGGTCCAGACAATGCGAATTCTGAACAACTTGTCTACGATGGAGTCGTAGCGCTTGTTTTCAATATCATAGGAGCCGTTTCCGTGGATCTCGTGGATTCCGGTAATGGTCTCCGTGATCTTGCTGGAAAGATCCCGCGTGGCGTCAACCCGTTGTCTATTGGCGGTGTTCACCTTTTTTTGCAGCAAGGGCACCAGAAACAGCACTACCGGATAGATGCTGAGAGAGATAATGGCTAACCATGGGTTGAGAATAAAGAGATACACGGCGAAAGCCACAAGAGTCAGAATGTTTGTCACGGGAATGGCTATGGACGTGCCGACGAAATCCCCGGAGGACACCAGTTCGGTAACCAGGGAGGTGACTACCATGCCTGGCGGGGTTTTGCGGAAAAAGCTCATGGGAAGAGTCAGGATATGGTGGTAAAGCCCTTTTCGCATGCCTTCCAAAGCACGCTGACCGATATAGGTCTGGAGCATGTTGATGGCGAACTTCATGCCCGTAGCCAAAAGCACCGCTGCCAGGTATATGCCGCAATATATGTAGAGCATGTCCATCTTTTTCAGGGCGATGGCGTCATTGATGATCCGCTTTTGCATTTCCAGAGGAACCACCCTGGCGGCTACCGTGATTGCAATGCACAAAACGGTCAGCAGATGCCATTTAACGTTGCCGGGCAGAATCCAGGAGTAAATGGAGCGTTGGATGATGGGCTTTTTGTTTTCCGCCATGATATGTTATTTCTCCCTGTTGAGAGTATATGTGGACCTGACTCGCGTCGGCCGGCCTATGCAAGCAGGTCGCTCAATAGGCGTTCTGCGCATTTCCGGTAGGTGTACTCTAAGGCGGCCTCTTGGCCTTTTCGCCTGAGCGCCTCTCGCTCCTCCGGATTATTCAGGTAATACACGGCCAACTTTTTAAGCTGCTCCGGCCTTTCATATTCGGGGACGGAATCGCCGAACAGGGGCTTCAGCCCCGCATTTGGTTGTGAAATGACAAACCCTCCGCTGGCCAGGATGTCGAATACCTTGTTGGACACGAAACCTTCCCGGGCCATGTCAGGGTGGTGGTCGTTCAGGGTGATGCGCGTTCCGGCGTATAGTTCCTCCAGCCGGTCGTATTCCCAATACTTGCCGCCGTAGTACTTTTCGGGCAAAAGCCGGTCCCAATAGTAGCCCCAAACTTTAAAATCCAGACCCGCGGCCAGCATGTCCGCCACCACGCCTCTGCCGTCCGGTCTGCTTAATCGGGCGTTGCCCAAAAACACTATGTCGTAGACGGGCTCTGTTGTGTACGGCGTTTTGGAAGTGCAGGCGGGCAGGAGTTCCGGGTTTAAGTATCCGTATGCCTCCAGCTTGGGTATAAAATTTACAGCAGCGCAGGTTATTTTGTCAAACCGCCTGAGGATTTCAGAGTCGATTATATCGGGATGGCTGTAATTCCATACAATGTTGTAGGTGTGCTCGGGCATGGATTTCGGCGGCAGGCCCAAAAAATGGAGGATGATGTCCGGGTTTTCCTGCGAGACAACCAACCCCATTTGTGTGAACTCCTGCTCCAGCTTCACCTTCACCCAATAGTCGCCCCATAAAGGCAGCATTTCCGGGTCTTTTTCCTTGTCCGAAGGAGACCGGACGGCGATAACCAGGGGCCGATCCTTTTTTCGGAGCCTAAGGAGTTTTTCTTCCGTCTCAGGCCGGACGCTTCTCCCTTCCATTAGCAGCAAAACGTCCTTGGCGCCCTTGTGCTTCGGGTCCGTCTCCAAGATGCTTTTCAGCAAGGCCGCTGCTTTGTCCGATTCCCCCAAAACGCGCAAGGACAAAGCCTGCACAAAGGCCATGGAGCAATAGTCAAATCCAAGCTCCAAGGCCTGGACGGCCCTTTCCAGAGCTTTTTCAGGGTTTCCAAAATAGAAATTAAGCTCCGCAAGACAGGCCAGGGCGTGGGGCTTGAGGGCTTCGCTGAATGGCTCCTCTTTCAGGATTTGCATGGCCTGGGGGGCCCGCCCCTGAAACCTGAGTTTTTTCACCTTCTCAAGAAGTTTTCTTTGATCGCCGAGATCCTTGTTCATAGCTTCGTTCAGGCTTCTTTTAAACGCCGATAACTCCCGGGCCAAACGCCCGCATATTCTTTGGTGCAGGCTGCGGCCGGAGGGGGGCTTATTCAGGAATAGATTCATCAGCCGGCGCGCCGCTTGCTGAATACAAACGCATGATTATAAAAATGTTTCAGGTTTTGAAACTGTCCGCAGTTTTTATAATATTGCAGGCCGAAACCCATGGCTTCCATTTTTGCAATGAGGTCCTTGTCCGATATTCCCCATTGCCAGATATTGTGAATGTCCCGGATTTTTCTCTCATGCTGGGGATGTATTTCGTCCAGCCTGTCAAACAAGCCTTTATAATTGGGATGCTCCGGGTCATGGGGAACGTTGGCGAAATACTCTTTTTCGCCAAGGTCCAGCAGACGGACCGTATGCCCCTCCCTGGTCCATTGCTGATTGAATATGACGAAACAGGAGCAAATCCGGGAGTACATTTCCAATATCTGGTCCCAATCCGGGCTGACCTGGTGCAAAAGCACGTCAAACATAAATACGGCGTCCACCGGGCCGATTTTTTCCACGACCTCTTGTCTGCCGAAGTTATCCTGGATGGTTTGCAGGGCGGGATGTTTTTCGGCTTTGGTCAGGGCCTTGTCCGTAAAGTCCGTATCCACGAGAAAGGCTCTTTTTATGTCGTGGTTTTTAAATGCGTGAAAAGTATATTCTCCGTCTACGTCCCAAATGCCGCCAAGGTCTGCAAAGGAGCACGGCGAGGGGGACAGCCTGCCCAAAGCAAAATCGATGATTTCCTTCTTATCCAGGACGGTTAACTGCGCGGGCTTCAGGTTTTTGTATAAACTCATGTTTTTTCCGAAAGATCGCTCCCTTGACGGGAAGCATGACAAATGTTTCCGGCTGTGCTAAGCCTTGGGCTTCATGGAAGTTTTGAGCTTTTCTAATAGTCCAATGGGCAAGGAAAGGCAAGCATTGAACCGATTTGTTTTTAGGACCTGCATGACGGCCCTGATTAAAGGCAAGGAGGCCGAATTTTGGCTCTGCAGCAAGGCGTGGTTGAATTTTTAATCCGGGAGCTTTTACCCCGGGTCAACAACAAGGGCCGGGTCATGTCCCTTTCCCGGCAAAAGGCGACCAGCCCGGTCAAGGATATGGCTGCGTTGCTGGAATCCGAAGGGTTTTCGTCCAAGCCCCTGGAAGGCAAAAACAAGATCACTTCCCTGGAAATTTTTCAGGCCTTGGGATTTGACCACTACGATGATGTGGATTTTACGGAAAGCGAATCATGCACCATAGTCCACGACATGAACACGCCCATCCCGGATCATATGGCCGACTCCTACGACCTGGTTTTCGAGCACGGAACCCTGGAGCATATTTTCGACATCAAGACCGCCTTCGCCAATATCGTCAAAATGCTGAAGGTGGGCGGGACGGTCTTTCATCTGGCGCCTCTTGATCTGGTGAATCACGGATTTTATAATTTTTCGCCCACATTGTATTTTGACGTATACCGGAAAAATGGATTTTCGCCGGTGGTTTTTTTTATGGCGGAATCCCCGGAAAGATGGTGGAAAGACCCGAATTTTTACTATGAAAAAATGGAGTTCGAGGTCGGCAGGATGAAGCCGGCAGCCCGGAAAAAATACTATCCCATGCTGGCTTGCATAGCCAGGAAGGAACAAAGCCTGGGCCGGTTTAACATCCCCATCCAGGCCATTTACGACCCTGAAACGGATTTTGACCCCGTTTTTTAAGAGAGAACCATGACAGACAATAATATTGCGGTTTCCGTTATCATGCCCACATACAACCGGGCCGATCTCATCGGGCGCTCCATCAAAAGCGTTCTGCGCCAGACCATGCCCGATTTTGAACTGATCATTATTGACGACGCCTCCACTGACAACACCGAAGAGGTGGTCAGGAGCTTTGAGGACGACCGGATTATTTACATCAGGCTGGAGGAAAACCATCTGCAGGTCCATAAAGAGACTGGCAAGGGCGACAATCCCCGCAACGTCGGGCTGCGCCGGGCCAGAGGCCGTTATATAGGATACCTGGACAGCGACGACATGTACCGGGTGAACTTTATGGAGGAGATGGTCCAGTTCATGGACCAAAACCCGGACCTGGGCCTGGCCTATTGCGACGCCTACTGGCACCGCAACCTGGACGGCAAGGGAGAACTGTCCAACTGCAACCTGTCCATCGAGTTCGGCCCTAAAATCATGACCATCCGGAACATCATCCGCACCCCCACCGTGCTTCACACCAAAGAAGCCGGGGAGAAGGTCGGGTTTTTTGCGCCCATCAAGACCCGGGTTCCTCATGAAGGAGTTCCTTACATAGGTCCCGAGGATTGGGATTATTGGCTGAGGATTTCCAAGCATTACAAGGTGAAGCATCACGCCGTAATTCTGGTGCACAAGATCAACGAAACCAGCGATTATTACAACGACCCGGATTTCGACCCGGAATTTCAAACCCCGGATCCGCCGCCCATCCAGGTCTTGCCCGAGTCCAGGGACATCTTTCATAAAATGTCCACGGCCTACGAGTTTGTGCAATTGTTCGAGAAGCTCAAGCACATCGAGGGCTGGCTGAATATGACCGACGGCTACGTGCTGCACCTGCTTGCCAAGGCGGGGCGGGGGAACGGGGAAATCGTGGAAGTGGGCAGCTTCCTGGGATTGTCCACATGCTGGCTGGCTTTGGGGGCCAAAGCCGCCGGGCGGGAAAAAATCACCGCCGTGGACCATTTCCAGGGGTCGGCCGAGCACCAAAAAGGCGCCAAGGCCGAATGCAAGGTCCTGGTCAAACAAGGCACCACGTTCAATCAGTTTCAGGAAAACCTGAAATCCGTGGAAGTGGACGACTACGTGAATCCCATCGTCGCGTCCTCCACGGAAGCGGCCAAAACATGGGATAAGCCCATCCGCCTGCTGTTTCTGGACGGAGGCCATGAGTACGAGTCGGTCAAGGCCGACTGGGAAGCCTGGTCGCCTTTCATCATCCCCGGCGGATACGTGGCCTTTCACGACGTGGACACCTGGCAGGAAGTGTCCAGGTTCTATTATGAAATGCTGGACCAAAACCCGGAATACAAGCCGGTCATGGCCGTCCATAGCCTGCGCATCGTGCAAAAGGCAATGGACTGAAGATATAAAAAATTGAAAAAGACAGTTTTTTTTTGCCTCCGGCGGTGTACTGCTAAACTGCGCGCCTCCGGCGGCAAACTTTTCAATAGCGCTCTGCGCTGGAGTTCTCGTTCCCATGCTTTGCGTGGGAATGCATACAGAACTATTTGAAATTAAAACTTTTCCATCTGACTATCAACTTCTTGAACCCCATGTTTCAAAGGGAGCCCTCTTACACACAATACAGGAGGAAATACCATGAAAAACAGTCGACTCATCATCCTGACCCTGAGCCTTGGCGTTCTTCTCCTGCCTGCCTGCGCATCCAACAAGGAGAAACAGGCTCAAACCCATGTTGCGCCGCCTCCGGCCCAAACCGCGGAAAAATCCCAAGACCGAAACGGCATCGGCGAAATAATTGATGCGTATGAAGGCAAGGTCGTGGCGAAAAGCGCTCACGCCACTCTTGTCAGGGTGGATAAAGACCTGGATCATGACGGCGTGACGGGCAAGGCCGACAAATGCCCCGGAACCCCCAAAGGCGCTCCCGTGGATGAAAACGGCTGCTGGAACATCCAGGTCATTCAGTTCGACTTGAACTCCACGGAACTCAACCCCGCCGGTCAATCCGTCCTGGACGCAGTTTCCTCCGTGCTGCACGTCAACAAGGCCGTGAAACTCTCCATAGAAGGCCACGCCTGCTCCGCCGGCGACAACGCGGCTTATAACAATTACCTGTCCCTCCAACGCGCCCAGGCCGTAAAGGACTACCTGATTTCCAAAGGCGTGGACGGCGCCCGCATGTCCCTAACAGGCTACGGCGCCAACCAGCCCGTCAAGGACAACAAGACCCGCGCCCACCGCATCCAAAACCGCCGGGTGATCATCAACCCCATTACAAGATGAAAAGCATAAACCGCTTAAATGCGAAACTGCAAAACTGCAAAACTGCTGCCTCCGGCGGCAAAAAGCAAAACTACTGCCTCCGGCGGCAAACTTTTTGTAAAAAGTTTGATAAAAAACTTTTGAATGGCGCTCCGCGCACGGGTTTCTTGGGCTTTGGAAATGCATGTAATTCGCCGCTTGACTTGGAACACGCGGACGACCGAGTTGAATCTTTTTTTTAAGTTTGCCGCCGGAGGCGCTTTTTTCTTTTTCTCTTTTAGTGTTTGTCCGTGATTTTTCCGATGAGCAGTGGGATTTTAAGGCCGCCGTGGTGGAGGATTTTTTGAAAGGGTTTGCCGGAGAAGGGCAGGAGGGGCGTCCAGTCTTTATGGGGGACAAGGACGGCCAGTTTCCAGCCGGGGAACTGGCCGGCGAGGCGATTGCAGAGGGATGCAAAGAGCTCTTTGGCCTGGGGGACGGTTCCCAGGCGCAGTCCGTAGGGCGGATTGACGACGATGAGGCCCGGATTCGGGACCTGTTGGGGCGGCGTGAGTCTGAGGATGTCCTCATTAGAAACCTTTACTATCTTATCCAGGCCTTGACGTTCAAGGGTTTCTAGTAAAAGGGCGCAAGCCTCTTCATCAATGTCCGATGCAAAAACAAGGGGCTGGGTTATGTTTTTAAATTGCTTTTCAGCCTGGGATCGCAAGTAAAGCCATTGCTGCTTTTTAAAGGCCGGCCAGGAAAAAAAGGCAAAGTCCCGATTCCAGCCCGGCGGGATATTGGCGGCAATGAGGGCAGCCTCAGTAGAGAAAGCTCCGCTGCCGCACATGGGGTCCATCAGGGGCTGGCCGCCGTCGTATCCGGCGAATTCCAGGATGGCCGCAGCCAGGGTTTCCCGGATAGGCGCCCGGCCCTCGCTTTCCTTGAATCCCCGTTTGTGCATGAGTTCCCCGCAGGCGTCGATGGACAGGGTGAATTTGTCGGAGACGGCCCTGACAAAAATTTCCTGGGGGACGGACTCATCCCCGCCATCAACCCTTTCTCCATATTTTTCAAGCTGTTGCAGGATCGCCTTTTTCACGCGCTCTGCAATGGCCTGGGAGTGATAGAGCTTGGACTTCCGGGCTGTAACGCGGATATTCAAAGGACAGGATGCCGGCAAATAAAGCTCCCAGGGGATGCCCTCGACAGCCTTTTCCAATTCCGCAAAATGGGTCGCCCTGAACTCATGAATCCGCATGAGCACGCGGTTGGCCAGGGAGAGGTGCAGACAGGCCTTGTACATGTCCGTCAGTTTGCCTTGAAAGGTCACGCCGCCTTCCCCCGAGGGGGTGGCCCCCAGGCCCAGGGACCGAACCTGTTTGGCGCAGATTTTTTCCAGGCCCAGGGAGGCGGGGATAAAAAACGTGTGCTCCCTTGCAATAACCTGTCTTTTTACTCGTTTTTTCAGCATGGCTTTTTCTAATTATTGACAATCAAAATAAGAACATACATAATTCATGCTTCGATATTTATACACTTCGCGGCCTTGCATTGGCAATAGGGTTATCACGGGAGGGATTTTTCCTCAATATAAGGCTTTTGCTCGTGCGGGTGCGCTTAATAAAGGAGCCGGCCTGAAAGAATGAGAAAGCTAAACCCAGCCTATGTGGATTATTTTTCGGAGTATGTGAATTCCTGCCCGTTTTTTCAGCTCATGTCCATCCATTTGGACGGGGTGAGATACGGGAAATCCTACCTTGACCTGGAGATTCATCCCAAGCACATGCAGCCCTTTGGGATTATCCATGGCGGTGTCTGCGCGTCGCTGGTGGAAGCCGGCGTGTTTTGGGCGGTGCATTCCCAGATTCCCGACGACGTGGGCCTGACCACTGTGGAATTGAAGCTGAATTATATGGCGGCTGTTTCCGCCGGCAGCCTGCGGGTGAACGGGGATTGCCTGAAGGTGGGCAAGACGTTGTGTCTCGGCCAGGCCCATGTGACGGACGCCAAGGGCCGGGACGTGGCTCACGGCACGGCCACGTTGATGCTATTGCCCAACAAGCCGGTTGATCTGCCCGACCTTCCCCGGAAGTTCATTGATTGATCGTCATTTCCTGATAATCCAATAAAAAACCCCCCGCCTTACGGCAGGGGGCTTTTTTTAGGGTCGGCATCGCTGTTATTTACCGGCGAATGCGTCTTCCGTCATATCCACAGCGGCGGATTCCATGGCTTTGATGGAATTTCTCTTGCCCTCGGTGATGGGCAGGAAGCTGTTGATATAGAAGTTAGCGGTCTTGATCAGGCCTTCGTAGAAGGGTTTGTCCTTGGATTTGGCTTTTTCCACCTTGTTGGTTGCGATGGTGGCGCGCCACAGGTGCATCCATCCCATGATGGTGTCGCCGAGGACATCCTGGAAAGGACATGCGTGGGCGAAAGCGGTCAGGACTTTTTCGGACATGGCGGTTTTGCCCATGAGCATGGCGATTTCGCCGGCGCCGTTCACGGCGGCTTCCACCTTGGCGGCCAGGTCTTCCAGGCCGGCTTCCTTGGCTTCGGCCACGGTCTGCATCATAACGCCCATGAGTTCCATAAAAGGCTTGCCGCCCTTCATGCCGAGCTTGCGGCCCAGGAGGTCCATAGCCTGGATGCCGTTGGTGCCTTCGTAGATGGCGGTGATTTTGGTGTCCCTGAGGAGCTGCTCGACCGGGTATTCCTTGGTGTAGCCGTAGCCGCCGTAGGACTGGACGGCCAGGGAGCACACGTCAAAGGCGCGGTCCGTGCAGTAAGCCTTGATCACGGGGATCAGGATTTCGATCAGGTTCATGTATTTTTCGGCTTCTTCTTCGTTGCCTGCGGTCTTGTGCTTATCAAAGCAGTTGCCCACAAAGTACAGGAAGGAGCGCATGCCGTCGATGTAAGCCTTCATGGTCATGAGCATGCGGCGTACGTCGGGATGATTGATGATGGTCACGGACTGGGCGTCGGGATTGGCGAATTCCAGCAGGTTTTTGCCCTGTTTGCGCTGCCTGGTGTAGTCCAGGGCGTACATGTAGGCGCAGCTTGCCATGGCGAAGCCCTGGAGGCCCACGCCCAGGCGGGCTTCATTCATCATCTGGAACATGGCGCGCATGCCCTTGTTTTCTTCGCCCAGCAGGGTGCCCTTGCACTTGCCTTTGCCGCCCAGGGTCAGGACGCAGGTGCAGGATCCGTGGATGCCCATTTTTTCTTCGATGCGGTCGCAAACCACGTCGTTGTCATCGCCCAGGGAGCCGTCGTCGTTCACCCAGATCTTGGGCACTGCAAACAGGGAGATGCCTGCGGTTCCTGCGGGAGCGCCTTCGATGCGGGCCAGCACGGGGTGGATGATGTTTTCGGTCAGGTCATGCTCGCCGCCGGAGATGAAGATCTTGGTTCCGGAGATGGAGTAGGTGCCGTCGCCGTTGGGCTTGGCCGTGGTGGTCAGGGCGCCCACGTCGGAGCCGGCTTCGGGTTCGGTCAGGAGCATGGTGCCGCCCCATTTACCGGTGTACATGTTCTTCAGGTAGAGTTCCTTCTGCTTGTCGGTGCCGAACACCTCGATAAGGTGGCCTGCGCCGTGGGACAGGCCGGGGTACATCATGAATGCGCAGTTGGCGCCCACGAAGTATTCGCCGGCGGCCTGGGCCACCATAGCGGGCATTCCCTGTCCGCCGACTTCGGGATCTTCCTGCATGGCCACCCATTCGCCTTCGCACAAAAGCTCGTAAGGTCTATGAAAGGACTCAGGCACTGTAACTTTGTTGTTCTCGAAAACGCAGCCTTTGTCGCCGTCCGCGTTGGTGGGCAGGATTTCCTTGATGGCCAGGTTCCTTGCCTCGTTTACAATCAGATCGATGGTTTTTTTGTTGAACTCGGCGAACTTGTCGGTCTTTGCCAGTTCGTCAGCCTTCATCTGCTCAAAGAGCACGAAGTCGATGTCTCTTCTATCTGCGATTAGTTGTGCCATGTTTTCTCCTTTCAGGCGCCATTTTATTTTACAGCGCCGGGGCGGAATTCAAATGAATTTGGGCTGTTGAAGCCGACCGTTCACGTCCCCGGATCGCCGTGTATCCCAGCAAATGAGTATTACCTCATTTTTCAACAGGTGACAAGAAAAAATTGACTGGATTATAATAATCCGTATTTAAAGGAGAAACTGCGTAGTCGGTATCTAGAGGGAGGAAATTACCCGCTGAATGGGTCGTCAAATCCGGGGCTGAACCACATACCCGGGGCCGTAGCCCTTCTTGGCCCAACGCTTCCTCTGGCCCGCCCCCACAGGACGGTTGCGCAGCAAAACCAGGGTCGCGCCGGCCCCGCCGTCGCAGGCCCGGGCGCTGGCGAAAGCAAGGACCCATTTGCGCCATTGGCCGGTAATGAGCCAGGCCAGGACCTTGGACTTAAGCACGGGTTTGCCGGGGGAGGAGAGGCCCCTGCCGTGAATGACAAGCACTGTGCGCTTATGAGAGGCTATGGCCTGCCCGAAAAAGGCGTCAAAGGCTTTTTGGGCGTCTGCGGCGTCCATGCCGTGGAGGTCGATATGCGCCTGGATGGAAAAATCCCCTTTGTGCAGGCGGCGGGCGACGTCGGAGGACACTCCGTAGCCCGTCCCGGCCACGTATTCCGAAGTCTGGCTGACCTTGAATCCCGATCCTCCGGCCACCAACGACTCCAGCTCCTTGCGCACCTGTTCGTCGGGGTCCATGACTGTTTCGGAAGGGGAGGAGGCTGTGAGAGGCTCCTCATCCAGGCGTTCGTCATGGGGCAGGCGTTTGACATCGGACATCCACAGGGCGAAAAGTTTGTCATCGTCCATATCGCGGGTAAGGCGCCCGGTTGGGGCGTCCTGGCCCGCATGGGGCTTTTCGCTGTTTTTCGGCTCTTCAGGAAGGCTGTAGCCTCTGTCTTTTATGATTTTGGTCAGGCCTTCAAAGGGGCGATTGATGGATTGATCTTTGCTTTTTTTCATGATTCACCTGCCGTTGGAAAGAATTTAGGTCAGACATACAGGATGGGCAGGCAAAAAGGAAGGCCTAAAACAAGAGCGCGGAAGACCGCGACATTAGACTGCACTGCACGCGGGCGCCTGAGCAGGGAAAACGGCGCCTCCGCGGGATGCGGGAGTTCTTTTTTAGAATCCGGAGCCTATGAGGCTTTGGATTCGCCGGCGGCGGCCAACACGGGAGCCCCGGACCCGCCTTTATCTCCGGAGGAGGCTTTGGCGGCTTTAGCCTTGCGTTTTTTCAGACAAACCTTGTCTGTTCTCACAACGGCGCAAACCTTGGGATTATAATACTCCCTGCAATTGACCGGATTGTAAAGGGGGCATTCGGGATGCTTTCCAGCCATGAATAAAGCGACTCCTTTCCCGCAACCAAGAGGGATTGTCTGATAATAAGGGATGAGGAAACGGGCGTGCTTCTTCAGGCAGCCGCCCATCCCTGACTAATATGCAAATGGCTTAATAACCATTTAATATCATTATATCAAAAAAAATCGAAATGTTCAAATAACAAATGATCAGGAAAAGATTAGGGGATTGCAACGAGGAAAATAACAGGGGAATTAGTGAGCGCTACTTGATAAGTGGAAAGACGGAGGAAAAGGCTATTCCTCCTCGGGGGGCAAAAATTCCGGATAAAAACTCTTGGCGCAGGCGGGACACAGGCTGTGGGAAAAAACCACCTCGCTGTGGGCCTGGATGTAAGTTTCCAACTGTTTCCAGACGCCGTTTTCCTCCCGGATGCGTTTGCAGCGCGCACAAATAGGCAGGTAGCCGGCCAGCACCTTGGTCAGGGTGTCCGAAAGCTCCTGCTCCAGCTTTTTTTGCTGGCTTTTATATTTTTTAAGAGCCCGGTTTTCCCGTTCCAGTTCTTCAACGCGCGCCTGCAACTGCTCATAGGTCGGCTTGATGCCGGCGAAAGCCCCTGCTGCGGGCGGTTCTATCCCGGGACAGGCTTCTTCGCCGTCTTCAATGGAAATGGGAGACGCTGGGAGAATAGACTCGCGCATGATTAACAGTTCCTTTAAATGAATAGCACCCCGCCCGAAGGTTTACTTGGGAGGAGTTGAAAAGCATCAAATATGCCAAAAACAGACTCGGCTTGCACTAAAAGAAAAATTTCACATGACGGCCCGGCGGCTAATGACGGAAAACCCTCTTGATTAGGGCGTTTCAACTGGCCGATCGGAAAAAGCCTGCAAGGCGTTCAGCATGCCGGAACACATCCGATTTCTGTTTTTTACAAAATCTATCAGGAAAAAAGGCCGCATATTGCGGCAAAATGCCGCAAACGGGTCCGTCGCCAACTACCGGCCGGCCGCAGGAGGAAAAGCCGCTCCGCCTCGCCGGCGGACGACACCGGTAACCCGGGGGCGGCTTCTTCCGCGTCCTCTTTGTCCCTGGGGAGAGGAAGAGAGGGCTTCGTCAGCCCTCGCCCCTGGCGGCGGTTTTCAAACCCGGCCCGCCGGGCCGGATATGGGGGGGGAATTGTCCAACTTCTTGAAAAAATACCTTATGGAATCGAAACTTCCGTAAAGCTCTCTCCGTTATCCCCCATGAACATGCTGTCCATGTTGGAGAGGCTCAGCCCCATGGACCCCTGATGCAATAGAATCCTTCCGGCCTTGGCCAAAGCGTCCAGGGCGTCGTCAAACTCCTTGGCGTCCCAGCCCATTTCGTCCCGCAGTTTGCCAATTTTCACCCGTTTTGAAGCAGCTCCGGCCGACTCGCACGCGCTTAGCAATGCCTCTTCGTTCCCGGACATGGGGGCTTTTTTCCCCTTGTCGCCGGATAGTCCGGCGGCCTTTTTCAGCTCCGCCACCTCCTTTTCCAGTTGATTGATCCGGGCTTCCAGTCTGGCAATGCGATTTTCCATGATTTCTCCTTTGAAAAGGGTTGGTTTAACGGTTGCCTGAAAAAAATGAAAAGGTTATGGTCCGTCCCGGAGGGGTCCCAAAAGAACATTCCTTTGTGAAAAAGATAATCCTTATCGAGCGGGAGACAAGATGGACAAACCAGTTTTATTCAGAAAAGAAGACGGCGTCGCCATTCTAACGCTGAACAGGCCTGAAAAACGCAACGCATTGAACCAGGATTTGCTGACGCATTTGTACGGACATTTGGACGAAGTGAAAAGCGACGACTCCATTCGGGTTGCGGTCATTACCGGCGCCGGATCATCCTTCAGCGCCGGCCTGGATTTGAACTGCATCGCCACGGACAATATGATGGATCCAAGGGGGGACGGGGTGTATCTGACGGATTTCATGAAATCCTGCAACAAGCCTTTTATCGGCGCCATTAACGGCCCGGCCATCACCGGCGCTTTTGAGATCGCCCTTAACTGCGATTTCCTCATTGCCGTTCCTCAAGCCCTTTTCAGGGACACCCACGCCCTTTTGGGCATTTATCCCGGCTGGGGCATGTCTCAACTGCTTTCCCGGGCCGTGGGAATCCGCATGGCCCGTCAGATCAGCTTTACCGGAAAGGATATCACCGCCCGACAAGCCTTGAACCTGGGGCTGGTGAACGAGATTGTGGAGCCCGATCAATTGATGCCGCGGGTTATGGAAATAGCCCGGGATATCTGTAAAACCAAGGCGGATTTTCTGCCCGGCTACAGAAAGCTGATCAACGACGGCCACAACTTGACCGCAGGCCATGCGCTGGATTTGGAAAAACAGGTTTTTACGCGTTTTTTAAACGGTTCGGCCGCCCTGATATAGTCTGTTTTCCCAACATGCAAATGGGCGGGAAAACCTGAATTGCTTTCACTTTTTGATCGGTCCGCCGGTTTTCCGGCGGACCGTCATTGCCTTTGACCTGCCGGATTTTTTGTGGCATTCTTGATTAGCGCCCGGTTGATCGTCGTTGCTTGTATAATCACAGGAGATAGGCGTGGCCGTGGAAATCAAAATGGTCGTGGAAGCGGATTTGAAGCAGGTCTTTTTGATAGGGCTCGCCGTGAACGGCATTTGCTCCCACTACCCCTTTACCAAATTGGAAGGATACCTCATTGAGACCTGCGTGGTGGAAGCGGTGATCAACGTGGTCAAGCACGCTTATAAGGATCCCAAGGGCAAGGAGTTGGCCGTAATCTGCCGGGCTGACAAGGAATCCATGGTATTTGAAGTGTGGGATTGGGGCAAGGGCATGGACGGCCTGAAGCCGGCGGCCCTGGATTTTGACCCTGAAGACGTGACCAGCCTGCCTGAGAGCGGCATGGGACTCTTTATTATCCAACAGGTGATGGACGAGGTGAATTATCTCTCCCAGGACACTAAGAACGTTCTGACCATGACCAAAAAGTTCACCCCCCAAGAGCCGCCTCACCACGCGGCTTGATTATTTCCGTCTTTATTGATTCAATTGCTTAAACGGATTGGCCGGCGGGCCTTCAGGAGGACACGTTCGGCCGGTTGGGCTAAATTGCTCTGACAAATTGCGAAAGGTCATGCGAGATGCAGCCTTTGACTTTGATTCTGCTCCTATCCTTGTTTGTCTGCTTCATTATCGCCATATCCGTAATCGCCTATCAAAAGCAGCAGAAGCGGCTTGTCAAGGTCTTGGAGTCATTGGCGGGGCCGCTAAGCGGCGCCGTCCAGGGCAAATGCCTGATTGCCCGCCTGGAAGAAACGCCGTACAAGCTGCAATTCGCCAAGCAGGGCAAAGGGCCTGCACTGGCGGTCATCACCATTCCGGGAAACGCGGGTTTTATTATGGCCGTCAGAAAGAGGATGTTTTTGGACTCCTGGGGGGAGAGGCTTGGGCTTACATCCCCGCCGGACATCCCGGACAAGGACTTTTTAAAAGATCATTACGTGCACGCGGATAATTTGGAAAAGGCGGCCCAAGTGTTATGGCGCCAGGATGCTTTGAATGCAATCCGGGGGCTTCTGGAAACCAAAATGCATTATTTGCGCCTGGATGAGACCGGGGCTTCCCTGGTTATTCCGCTGGCTTCCATGGCGGAAAAAGACCTCTTGGCCCTGACTCCGGGCGAAATAAGGGGCAAAGCCGCCAAACTGTTCGCCGCTGTCGGCGCTGCGCTGCAACCCGCCCGAAATCCTGTTGGCGAGGTAAAGCCGTTCAGTGCGTCCGCCCTGTTTTTCGACAAAAAACAAAGCATGATAATGGCCATGGCGACCTCGCTGCCCCTCATCGTTTCCTTGATTCTCATGATCCTTGCGAAAAAAATGTACACCCCCTTGAGCGGTCAGGCCATGATGTCGGGCGCCTTTCGTTTTTCTATCATGCCCACCGTAATAGGCGTTTTATTGTTCCTTTTCGCCGGTCGTCTTTGGTTTCGCAAGACGCCTGAGAGCCATCGCCTGTTTATGGTTTTTTCGCTTCTCATTCCCATGACGTTTTTTATGGCCTGCATCGCGGGCTTCATGTTCACCAACGGAGCCCTGGATTCTTCGCCGGCGGTCTTTTACACCACGGAAGTGGCGGGGAAAAAGGTCTATCACGGCAAGGGCGCCCACTATTCCCTGTCTTTGGCGCCGTGGAGCGGAAAAAAAGGGGACGTCCGCTTTTCGATTTCGGAAAAACAATATGAACAGTTTGAAATCGGCCAGAAGGTAACCCTGGGAGTCCGGTCCGGAATGTGGGGCTATGAATGGGTTTCCTCTCCGCCGATAGCAGCTCAATAAACGCATTCTCGTCCCGGGGTTTATGGATTTTTTAGCAGGCAAAGTCCACGCATTGAGGACGATTCCGAAGGTTAAGGTTTTGAAATACTATTCCACCCTCCGATAACCTTTCTTGTTTGTATTTTGCACGATTATTGCATCCTACGGCTTTAGTCGGCTCATACTCGTTGTTGGCGTCAACATGCTGTTTTTTCGGTTCTATTATAATTCGCCGACAATTCGCGCCATACCGTGGATAAAAATACTCACGCCGGAGTACATTAAAAATGCCCGAAATTTTGGATCAGGAACAACTTGAAAACGCATTAAGGGATAACCATCCTGAAAACGCCAGGCTGGAAGAGCGGATAAGGGAACTGGAAGCTGAGAACCAATCCTTGCAGTCTAAGCTAATCGAAAAGCAAAAAAAGGAGTTAGCCGGCCTGGAGAGCGAAGCCAAGTTTCAGGCCATGTTCAATCAATCCGGAGTGGGTGTGGCTTTGTTCAACCTGCAGGGTAAGTTTGTAGAAGCCAATCCGGCCATTGTGGATCTATCCGGGTATTCCGCGGAAGAGTTGAATCGTATGAGCTTTAGCGACATCACCTTTCCGGAAGACCGGGAAACCGGTGTGAAGCAGTTTTTGGACATGCTGGAAGGAAAAATCAGCCGCTATACGGTGGAGAGAAGGTATCGCCATAAGGACGGCTCGACCATATACGGCATTTCCCAGATTTCCATGGTGCGTATTCCTGGTTCTCCGGAGCCATTTGTCATGGCCCAGGTTGTAAATATTTCAGAGTTTAAGGCCATACAGAGGGAACTCCGGGAGAAAGAAAAAAAGCATAAACTGGTCATGGATGCTTTGGGCTTTGGTCTATGGGATTGGGACATTGCAGGGGGAACTGTATACTATAATCCTGCATGGGCCGCCATCGTGGAAGAAGAGGCCGTTGATCCCGCATACGAATCCTGGGAGTCAAGGATCCATCCTGACGACAGGGACAGGGTTTTGAATTCTCTAAACAACCATTTGCTGGGTTTAACTCCGGTCTGGTTGGAAGAGCACCGTTTGAAAACCTCCAAGGGGCGTTGGAAGTGGGTGAAAGGCCAGGGCAGGGTGGTGGAGCGGCTGAAAAACGAGGCGCCGCTTAGAATGATCGGAACCATGGCTGACATCAATGAACGAAAGCAAGTCGAAAACACCCTGTACAAAACCACTCGGATCCTGGAAGAAACCATCCAGCAGGCGCCTTACGCCATGTTTATAATGGAGGGCTCGGTTGGAAACGCCAATCTTTTGATCGCCAATGAAATGGCGAGAGGTTTTATGAATCAATTCGCAGCAGAGGACGCTGGCGGCCGGCCGCCCGATCCCACGGAATTGGGCTGCCATTTGTATTCGTATATTGACGGAAAAGAAATTACATCTGAGCGTAAACCCTTAAATCGGGCGCTGGCCGGCGAAAGCATCAAGAATGAGCGGTTTTATGTCCTTGATGCGCAAGGCGAAAAAATTCCCATGGAAATCAATGCTTTTCCCGTCTATGGAAAAAGCGGGAATATCGTGGCCGTCCCCGTCACTTTGTTCGACATTTCCAAAACTCTGGAGGCTGAAAAAGACCGGCTGCAAATGCACAAGCTCGAGGCTGTCGGCACCTTGGCCGGGGGCATTTCCCATGACTTCAATAATATTTTGAGCATCATAATCGGGCACGCCGAAATCGTATCGGATGAAGTCTCCAAAGACGGCCAGGCCTATCAGAGCATAAATGCCATCCTTGAGGCATGCTTGCGGGCCAGGGACGTGGTCAAACAATTGCTGGATTTCGCCAGAAAGGCCGAAATCGACCTCAAACCCATGGCTGTGACGCCAGTAATACAGGAGTCCCTGACCCTGCTGCGCTCCTCCATTCCTGCAAATATAGAAATCAAGGCGCAACTGACGGCTAAAAACGATGTGGTCATGGCTGCGCCTCCCCAGATCAAGCAGGTGCTCGTCAACCTGTGCACCAATGCCAGTCAGGCCATAAAAGGGCGGGGTGAAATCAAGATTTCAACCGATAATCTGGAGTTAAGCTCGCCGTGGCCCGGATGGGGTGAGGACGCCACGCCGGGAGCCTGCCTGCGCCTTATGATCGAAGATTCAGGGGAGGGCATGGATCCCGCCATCGCCCATCGCGCCCTGGAGCCGTACTTCACGACAAAGGACGTGGGCAAAGGAACTGGAATGGGGCTCCCCGTGGTTCACGGCCTCATCAAGTCCATGGGCGGATTCATGAGAGTAAGCAGCGGGCGTAAAAAAGGGGTGAAGGTGGAAATCATCCTGCCTCTGGCCAAGGTTAAAAACCCGGCCAAAACAGTTGCTGCCAAGGAACGCCCGGCAAGAAAAGCGATGAATGTTCTTGTTGTGGATGATGAAAAGGCCTTGATCGCCACCCAAAAGGTGATGTTGAAGAGGCAGGGCTATGACGTGGTCGGCGAAACCGACGCCTTAAAAGCCCTGGAGATCTTTCGCACTAATCCCGGGCAATTCGACTTGGCCATCGTGGACATGAGCATGCCCGGAATCAATGGGGATGCGTTCGCCAGAGAGTTGAAAAAACTTCGGCCTGACATTCCCATCATTCTGGCCACCGGCTATTCCGACGAAGCGACCATGAAAAGAATCAGGAGCCTGGAAGTGGATGTGGTGATAAACAAGCCCATGACAAGAAGCGATTTATCCCAAGCCGTCAATGCGGCCTTGAAACGGCATGCCTAAAGGTTTTCGCTGGGTTCAGGCTGTATGGGTTCATAAGGCAGCCTGATGACAAACCGGGCGCCCTGGCCGAGCGAGGTGTCCACATGCATGGTTCCCCCATGGTTGTCGGTAATGATGAAATAGGAAACCGAGAGCCCCAGGCCGGTCCCCGCCCCCGGAGGTTTGGTGGTGTAAAACGGCTCAAAAATTCTTTTTCGGATGTCCTCATGCATTCCCGGTCCGTTATCCTGCACTTCTATCCTGGCAAATCCCGGCTCCGGCCGCACCCTAAGAATGATTTCCTTTATGCCGGCGTCGTCGACGTCCGTCTCGCACAATGCCTGGGCGGCGTTTTTCAGCAGGTTGAAAAAGACCTGTTGAATCAGGTTGCCCTCGCACAGAACCTCCGGCGTGCTCAGGTCGTACTCCCGGATGATCCTGATCTTTCTGAAGTCGTAATTGGTTTTCAGGTCGAAATCGCTGGCCGAAAGCTCCACCATGTTGTCCAATAGCTCCATTACATTATGTCTGGAGTACTCCTGAGTGGATTTTCTGCTGAAGCTGAGCATGTTGGAAACCACGCGGGCGGCCCGAATTCCGGACGTGCGAACCAGGTCCAGAATCCTGTTCACCTCGCGCAATTCCAGATATTTTTTCAGGCCCGCCATGGTGATTCCGGACTCCTCCGCAGCCGCCTGATTCTTGGACATTTCGCTGTTCAGGCGGGTTTGGGCCACCTGGATGTTTTGGACAATGCCAGCCAGAGGATTGTTTATTTCGTGCGCCATGCCCGCAGCCAGCCCGCCGATGGAAACCATTTTCTCCGATTGAATCATCATTTCTTCAATTTTAACCCGGCGGGTTACGTCGTCCAGGCGAATGACCGCGCTTTCGTTTCCATCCATGGCTATAGGGTACACGATGAGGTCGCAGGTTAACATCCGGCCGCTCCAGTGAAAGGTGATTCGTTTGGAAAACTGGCCCTTGCGCTTTTTAACCGCCTCTTTAATCTCCTCAACCAATCCTGAAATTTGAGGCAGCACGTTTTCCAGTCTGCGGCCCACGGCGTCCGAAGCCTTTATGCCTGACATGGACTCGGTTTCCTTGTTCCACAGATTGACGAATCCGCCCTTATCCACCCCCACAAGAACGGAAGGCATGGAATCCAGGATGCTGTTCAGGAAGATTCTGGTTTTATTTAACTTTTCCCTATTGCTCTGCAACTCCCGGTACTGGTCCTGGATGCGGCGATAAGACTCTTCCAGGTCTCGGGACATTTCATTGAAGGCCATGGAAAGGTCGCCTATTTCATCCAGTTCCGATACATCCACCTGGCCGCCAAGGTCGCCCTGGCGTATATTGTCCATGGCGTCCCTCAGACGGGTGATAGGCTGAGTTATGCCTTTGGAAAGCAACAAGTTGAGAAAAAGGCCGACGCAGCCCAAAACCGACAGCATCATGGCAATGCTCAGCAACGAGAAGTAGTTATGCTCTCTCAGCACCTCGGACAGGTCGTATATAATGGTAATATAGCCAATATGTTCGCCTACTGCGTCGATGGTTCGGGTGAACTGCAGGGCTTTCAGGCCGCCGAAAGTCATTTGCCGAATGTCGGTGGCATGCGCGGGGCCGACTAGCCGGGCCGGAGGGATGAGCGGACTTAACAAGGGCAGGTCGTCTGAAGCCAGCAGTTGTCCGCGTTTGTCGTAAACCGAAATATCCAGGATGCCGGGAATATCGCTCATTTGATTGGTGCGAATCTTAATCGCTCTGACGCTGCGCTCAAAAATTTCGTTGGCCAGCGGCTCCCGGTCTCGTTCCACCAAAGTGCGGAGAATCGTGTCCACCTTGCCCATGGTGGAGTTAAGCCTCCGCTGCTGCATGGGAATTTGTACGGCGACGAAAATCAAGGCGGCGATAATGGAGGTCAGCAGGATGGCGCCATTGACTTTGCGGCGAATGGTTGATTTCAGTCGTGGATCTTTCAAAATATTTCCAAGTAAAAACAGGCTGCAGCTAACCCGAGGGAGAAGTCATTACCTGATGGTCATATAGTACATTGGCTGGTTATTTTCAAACCTAAGTATGACGATGGGCTTAATCGGGTCGCCAAACTGGTTAAAGGAGATGTTTCCCGTCACCCCTTCATAACCCATTGTGGCCGCTATAGCGTCCCGGATAGCCGCCTTATCCATAGTTCCGGCCTTGTTTATGGCATTGACGATCACCATAAGCGAGTCGTGGGCCAAGGGCGCCAGGCTGATTTTCACTTGGAACCCGTCTTTGTTATATTCTTCCAAAAAGGCTTTGCCTTTTGGGTTGGGCTGGCCTGCATGCCACAGGTCGGAAAAATAATGTCCGTTCACTGCGCTGCCGGCGTATTCCGTCATAAGGTAGTTCCAACCGTCCGCTCCAAGAAAGGTTGATTTAACGCCCATGTTTTGGGCCTGACGCAAAATATATCCGGAATCCCTGGGGTAGCCCGGCACGAAAACCACCTCCGGCTGCAGGCTTTTAACCTTTTCCAGTATCTGGCTGAAATCCGAAGCGTCCTGCAAGTAATCGCCTTCCCAAAGGACTGCGCCCTTTTTATTGAATTGATCGATGAAAAAGGCCGCCAGGTCGCGGGAGAACTGGGAGTTGGCATTGGTCAGCACGACAGCTGTTTTTGCGTTCAGGCGTTCAGACGCAAAATCAGCCAAAGCTTTTCCGGAAAACTCGTCTGAAGCGCACACTCTAAATATATAGTCGCCGATTTTTGTTAATGCAGGATTGGTCGAGGCGGGGCTGATCATTGGAATCTTCGCTTCCTGCATCAGGTGGGCAATGGCCAGGGAATGTGCGCTCCAACTGGCGCCGACCACCGCGGTCGCCCCATCCTGGATGGCTTTTTTCCCGGCCGTCAGGGAGCCCAGAGAAGTGCTTTGGTTGTCGTATTCCAGCACCTCAAGAGGTTTGCCCAACACCCCCCCCTGGCGGTTGATCCGTTGGCAGGTCCAGCGCAAAGCCTCAAAGGCCTCCTTGTCCATGGGGGCTGCGGCGCCGGTTTGGGCGAAAATAGCCGCTATCTTAACGCTTTCGCCCGTCTGAGCGATTCCAAGGGATGTGCGCCCAGCGAGTAGGATCAGGAGTATTAATACGAATATCTTGCCGCCTGCTTTTATCATCTTTTGATAAGTCGCCGTCTTTCCGGAAAAAGGCTGTTTAATTTGCAAAAGGGCGGCCCGTATTGACGGACCGCCCCTGGCGCCGGTTCCATAAAGGCATTTAGTTCTTTTTGGCTTGCCCAAATAGTTCAAGCGCAGCCAGCCCGAACAACAGCGCAGCCAGCGTCTTGGCGCCCGAGCCGAAAGGCTTGGCAGGCCTTGCGGCGTCCACGAAACAGCCGCCTCCGCCGCCGCCGTCAGCCACGCCGATGGAATTGGAGCCTGATCCCGCATTGGAACCGCTGGAGCCCGGAGGGGAGGGCGGACGATCTTCGTCCGATACCGCCCAGGCGACCCTATCGATCATCCGGGAGATCGTTCTGGCAGCCTTGGACAACAGTCCGGGCTCTTCGTCTGCATCTCCTTTGCCCACGACGGCGTAAATAAATGCGCTTACGGGCAGCTTGACTGTGAGCGGCGCTCCGGTGTCGTTTTTAACCCAGTAGCCGACATACGGCTGCATCACCGTGGTTTCCACATAACCGTCCGGGTCGGCCTTGCGGGTCTGAGGCTCGTAGTAAAACAGGTTTCTGTCCTTGAGCGGGTTGTCCGCATTGGCCGAATCCTGCCGGTAGAAGGTTTCTCCGTCCACGGAGCTTTCCACCTGAGTCCAGTACAGGCTTGTGGTGAAGGGATTGCCTATCAGGTTCCAGCCGGGCTGCAGGGTGGTGTAATAATCCTCGGTCGAGTCCACATGCAGGCCTCTTGCCTCCACCTCTTTGGCGTAGCGGGAGATGACCCAATAAGCCTGGCACGGTCCGAACGGGAATTTGTCGTCAAATCCGTTGACGTTGCCCTCCAGGTAATACTCTTCGGGATCTTCCGTATACTGGGCCAGAGGATCGAATCCGAACAGGCGCCACTTGGAGTCATCGTACTCGTCCAGATTATCCGGATCGCTGAGAATTTCCATAATGGAATCCATATCCGCAGCGTAAGCCGGGAAGCTGATCAGCCTGTAATCCTCCACCTCGGTTCCGCCGGTTAATTGGGTTGTAAATTCCGTGGGCTTAGCCAGGGTGTAAAGCGAAAGGTGGGCCAGAGGCACAGTCACCGTGTCGCCTGTAATTACGGCGCCCGGAACGTAAACCCATCTGCCAAGTTCCGTGTCGTAAGTAAAGACAAAGAGCTCGTCCGTGGGAACGGCGCTGTTATTGGGGAAGGCCAGCGACGCCGGAATGGCGAAGGTGGTTCCCGAAGGTCCTATTTCCACAACCGGGCTGCTCCGTTCTTCCATATAAGGCTGACCCGCGTCCACCTGGCTGATGGTGGGGGTAATGACGGAAGAAGTCGATCCTACGGGAATGCTGAAGCTCAGGCCGTTCAGATCGCTGTCGGGCTCGTTGACGGTGAGTGTGGCGCCTTCTCCGGCGTTAACCTGGCCGCCGTTGACCAGCAGCGTCGCCTCAATGTAGTGGACGTTGAACATCCCTGAAGTCAGTGTAAAGCCCAAGGAATCCGTGACTGTCAATTGGGTGCGTCCCGAGGACAAAGGCATGAAGGTGAAAGTCCCGGCCCCGGCGTCCAGACCGGAAACTTCGCCGATGGTCTCTTCAATCACATCCACGCTGTACGGCGGCAGACCCCCTTCAATCCGGCAGGCGATTTCCACCGTCGTGGTTACGGGCGCCGCAGCCCCGGAGTAAGTGACCATGATGGCCGGGCTGCCCTGTGCGGGCGCCAGTTCCAGGGCGGGAACCACGGTGACGTCCAACACGCCGGAACTTACGCTGTTGGCGCCGTCCGAGGCCAGGACCGAGAAGGCCGCCGTCCCCGTATCGCCGGATTGGGGCGTCCATTCTACAACGCCGTCGGTCGGAACCGGGATTTCCATACCGTCAGGACCGGAGCCCAGGGAGTACTGCAAGGCCGCCGTTTCTTCATCATAGCTGTAGAATTCCAGGGAGAACAGCCGGTTCACCATGGCTCCGTAAGGCTGAGACTCCACCGAAGCGGGAGCTTCCGGCGGATCGTTGACCGCGGTTACGGTGAAAGTGAACTGCTGAGTCACGGTCCGGCCGTCCGCGGCCATAGCCTCTATGATTACCGTGTACGTTCCGGCTTCATCGTCATACAAGGGATTGTAGTAGATTTCGCCGGTGGTTTCCGAAATGGTCATGCCGGCCGGCTGATTGGATCCGTCCGCAAAGGCATAACTGGTAATGGGGCCGGAAACCGCAGGCTGGTATGTGTATATGTCATTTTCATCCACCGCGCCGCCCGGGGTGGAGGTAAAAACCAGGGCTGCCTGGGTTTCGTAGCAGCCCGGGTCGTAATACCCGCCAATGGGACGGCTGGCGTTATCCAGGTCGTCCGTCGGGAAAGCTACGCCCGTAACATTGGCGATGCTGGGGTCGATGGAGTCCACGGACGGGGACGTTTCCTCCAGATGGTAATCGCCGTTGGCTGCATCCACAAACAGGGGATCCGTATTCCAATCCCCTTCATGGCTGAGGGGGCCGGAGTAGTTGGCCTGGCTGTTTCCGGATGCGTTATTATGATAGATGGCCAAGGTTGAGCTGGCGCCATCCCTTCCCACGCCCCACATGCCGTCGGCAATTATATTATAGGCGATTTTGGGAGACGTATCGCTGGAGAAAACGCCCGTGCGGAAACCGACAATGGTGTTGTTGACGATTTCAGGAGAAACGTTCACCTCGTTCGCCGCGGCCCAGACGTTAATTCCTATGCTTGCTGTCTGATTATCCACAAGCAGGTTGTTCTCGACCCGGTTGCCCATCCCCGTCGCGGAGATTGACAGAGCGTCCAAAGCGCTGCTCGAATCGCTGGTAATCCTGTTTTTCTTGATGAGCACGTTTTCTGCATCGTACTGCAGCAGGATGAGTCCTTGCGTCAGGTCCCCGCTTTGTATGTCAAATCCATCCAGGGTGAAGTCCTTGACTCCGTTAAGGTGGACGCCCCATCCATTGCTTCCGTTAAAGGTGAGGATGGTGGAGTCCGGGCCTTCGCCGCTGATGTGAATTCCGCTGTGGCGCTCTTCAACCATCAGGCTTTCTGTGAGGGTGAAGGTTCCTCCATGCACCAGCAGGGCGTCGCCGGCGGTTAAGGCGTCCAAGGCGTCTTGGATGGATTCGCCGGCGTACACATGGTTGACCACATTGTCGCGGATAGTGTAGGTGACGCTCTCTCCGCCCATGTTGCCTGCAAAATCCTGGAATACCGCGGTGGCCGTCACCACGGCGTTGGCCGGCCAGGGAGCTTCCGGGGTGTAGCTGAAGATTACGCTGGTCAAATCCGAGTCGTCCACAACCAGGGTGTTGGTGATGACCAGAGGGTAAGTTGTCTGGTCTGACGTCATGGTCAGGATTACAGAACTGGAATCCACGCCGAAGTCATCGCCTATGGTGAATCCGAATTCGCCTCCTGGCAGGTTGGCGTCATAACTCCAGGATTCGATGTAGGGGCTGTTCTCATCATAGAACCATGTTTCATAACAGCCAATATCGTATCTGGAGCCGTCGGGCCTTAAGGCGCCGTCCAGGTCCGTCGCCGGAAATTCCACGCCGGCGGTTGCGGCTGCGGAACTCTCCAGGGCGTCCACGCAGGGAGAGATTTCCTGCAAATGGAAGTCCTTGCCGGCGGCATCCACAAACAACGGATCTTCGTTGATGTCCGTGGCGTGCGTGATGGTGGAGTCGTAGTTGGCGCCGTTTCCGTACACGCAGTTGTAATGCACGGTTACATTGTAATCCGCGTATATGCCTTCACTATTAAAGGCGATGATGTTGAAGGCAATCAGCGGATTGGCGCTGTTTGCGCATTCAATGCCGTTGATAAGGTCGCTCAGGGTGTTGTTGACGATTTCAGGGGCCGTGGTGAAGCCCGTCAGGTAAACGCCTGTCCCGGCATTGTAGTCGCTGGTCATGATGTTGTTGGCGATCCGGTTGCCGCCGCCGGAAGCGCCCACCCACAACAGCGGGGTTCTTGCAGAATGCGTAACGCCGAAGACGTTGCCTTCAATGAGGACGTTTTCACTAAGGCCTTGCAGATACAGCAGGGTCGCATCATACATCGTGCCTATGGAGAAACCCTTGATCGTGAAGCCGGAAACGCCGTTGATGCTGAAGGCCCAACTCTGGCAATCAATGATTGTATTTTTCGGTCCGTCGCCTAGCAGTGCGATTCCGCTGTGCTCCGGGCCAACCGTGATTGAGCCGTCGGTGAGAGTGTACTCGCCGGCGTTCACATGCACTGTGTCTCCCGAAGTGGCGCCGTCCAGGGCGTCCTGGATGGAATCCCCTTCATAGACCTCGTGGGTTACAGGGCCCCGAACCGTATCCACTATCACGTAAGGATTCGGGTCCGTGGGGTTGGCCAGAGCGTCGTCCGCATAGATGGTGGCTGTAATCACCATGCTCGCGGCAAAGGGATTGTCCGGAGCATAAGTTACACTAACGTCGTCAGGGTAGGTATCGTCTATGCTTAAATAACTCGTAACATCCGTCTGCACGCCGCCCTGGGTTTGCAGCAGCACTTGGATGGAAGATGTATCCACTTCCGTCGGATCTTGCAGCCTGAATTTGAAGTGGGATGGATATAGCGCCCAAGACGTGACGTCCGGCCCTGTTACGGAGTCGCACTTGGTCCAGGGGCCGTGGTGAAGGACCGTGTCCGCGGGGTTGCCCGCCTCGTCCATAGCTACGATATGCAAATAATTGATATTGTAGTCGAACAGGATATTGCCCGGAGGATTAGAATCAACTTCCGGCGTTCCGGCCAAAGGATTGGTGGATTCGTTATCGTCCACAATCCAGTAGTAAGTTACATCGCCGCAGTTGTCCGACCCGTAGCTCCAGGTGAGTGTGGTTCCCGCGTTGCTTGTGCAGGTGTCCGTGAGCACGGAGGTTGCGCCCAGGACGGGGTTGGTTGGAGGTGTGAGATCTCTGACCCAGGGGCCGATGTGCATGGCTTCGGAAGCCGTGTTTCCGAGTGCGTCCACTGCGATCAAATGCAGGTAATTGTCGCCTTCCACAATGGGGGTGGAGGTGGGAGGCGTTTCCGTCATTGTCCCGTAGGTCAAAGGATCGGTGTCCGGGGCGGCGTCCACTATCCAATAATACCCGGCCAACTCGCAATCGTCCGAACCTGCGGCCCAGCCGATGGCGATGATTCCGTTGGCCGTGCACGTATTTGTCGTCACGGAGGAGGACAGGAACCTGGGATTTTCAGGCGGCGCCTCATCCCGGCGCCAGGGGCCGAAGTGGACGGTCGAGCCGGCCAGTTGTCCTGACTCGTCCCTGGCGCGCACATGCAGGTAATTGTCGCCCACGGACAAGTCAATGGATGCGGGCAAATCTCCATAGTCGCCGTTAGTCGCGGCGGTTAAGGGAGAATTGCTCACCAGCCAGTAGTAACCGTCCAGTTTACAGTCGTCCGTGCCGGGCGTCCAGGTCAGGGCTGTGCTGGCTGCATTGGTGCACGCGCCCGTGACGACGTCCGATCCGATCAACTCCGGGTTCTCCGGCAGATGGAGGTCTCTTTTCCAGGGGCCTATATGCATGATGTTGTCAGACAACCGGCCCACAGAGTCCTTGGACCTGACATGGAGGTAGTTGTCTCCGGACTCCAGGGCCATTTCCGTCGGCAGGCCGCCGTAATTTCCGCTGATGCTGGGATCGGTGTCCGGCGCGCCGTCATGGATCCAGTAGTATCCGTTCAGGTCGCAGTCGTCCGCGCCGTCGGTCCAGCCCAGGGTGACGCTGGTGCCCAGGGTGCATACCCCGGTGAGCACGCTGTTGCTATAAAGCGTCGGGAGTGTGGGCGGAGCGTCGTCCATTCTCCAGGGGCCGATGTGGAGCGTGCCGGCGGCAAGCTGTCCGGCTTCGTCTTTAGCCCGAACATGGAGATAATTGAGTCCCGGCATAAAGGAAATATTGCTTGGGGGCGTACCGTCCAATACTCCCGCCAAAGACGGGTCCGTATCAGCTATGCCGTCCACAACATAATAGTATCCGTCGATTTCACAGTCGTCCGACCCCATATTCCACAACAGGTTGACGCCGGTTTCCAGAGTGCACGTTCCGGTCACGACGTCCAGGGATGTCAGTTCCGGGTTTAAGGGCAGGGCGGCGTCCTTTTTCCAGGGGCCGATGTGGAGAGTTTCCTCCGCAAGCTGTCCCAGTCTGTCCACAGCCACGATGTGGTAATAATTGTCGCCGTTGGAAAAGCCGATATTGGCGGGCAGTTCGGTAATTAAGACTCCATCAGCGTAGGGATCGGAGTCGGGGCTCGAGTCTATCTTATAATAGTAGCCCTGCAGGGCGCAGTCGTCCGAGCCCGGGGTCCAGGTCAAGGCTGAGCTGGAACTGGTCATGCACGTTCCGGTGGCTACGGAGGTGGAATCCAGAACCGGGTTGGTCGGCAGGGCTGCGTCCACGGTCCAGGGACCGATATGGAGGGGATCCACCGGGGTTTGCCCCAGGCTGTCCTGGGCCAGGACGTGCAGGTAGCTATCGCCTTCAGGCAAAGCGATGGCTGCGGGAAGCGTATCCGTAAATACGCCGCCCAGAGAAGGATCTGCCACGGGATTGGAGTCTATGATGTACCAGTAGCCCTCCAGGTCGCAGTCGTCCGAGCCTGGGGTCCAGGTAAGGTTCGTCGTTGACGCCAGGGTGCACGTGGCTGTGGGTACGGTTGTGGCCGTCAGTTCCGGGTTGACAGGCAGGGAGACGTCCTTGCGCCACGGGCCGATGTGGAGGATTTCCGAAGCCGTTTTTCCGGCCTCGTCCTTTGCCAGCACATGCAGCCAGTTGTTTCCGTCGCTGAATGCAACCTCTGTGGGCAGGGCGCCGAAATCGCCTTCGGCGCTCGGGTCCGTGCCTGTTGCGGAATCCACAATGTAGTAGTAGCCGGCCAGAGCGCAGTCGTCCGAACCTTCGTTCCAAGATAAATAGGTTCCGTCATCCAATACGCAGGAGCCCGTAATTACGGAAGTATTAGCCAGGATCGGGTTCTCGGGCGCGGCGCCGTCGCGCTGCCACGGGCCCAGGTGCAGGACCTCCGTTGCAAGCCGGCCTGCGGAGTCCATGGCGATTACATGCATGTAGTTGTCGCCCACGGCAAGGTTAAAGCTGGCCGGCAGGGCGCCAAAATTTCCGTCAATGGTCGGGTCGGTATCGGAGATTTGGTCCACATACCAGTAGTAACCGTCGATGCCGCAATCGTCTGTTCCGGCGTTCCAGGTGATATCGATGTAAGTGCTGTTCAGGCAGGTGCTGATAGGCTGACAGCAGCTTGCCATTTCCGGATTGGTCGGGGGAGCGTCATCCATTTTCCAGGGGCCGATATGCAGGATTTCGGAAGCAAGCTGCTCCGCGCCGTCCTTTGCCTGGACATGAAGGTAATTGTCTCCGGCCGTGAACGAAATGTCCGAAGGCAACGAGCCGTAAGTCCCTTCGCTTGTGGGGTCTGTGGAGGGCGAGGAGTCCACAATCCAATAGTAGCCGTCAACTGCGCAGTCGTCCGAGCCGGGGGTCCAGGTCAGGTAGGTCATCGTCTCCACGGTACAGGTTCCCGTGGACACGCTTGCGGCGTCCAACACCGGATTTACCGGGAGTTCGCCGTCGCCTTTCCAGGGGCCGTAATGCAGGGGCTGGCCCGCGCTGTTTCCAGCCTCGTCCTTGGCGATCACATGGAGATAGGTATCCACGCCTGGGCTGATGGTCAGCGTCTCAGGCAGGGCGCCTACCAGGGTTCCGTATATTTCAGGATCCGTGGAAGGCTCGTTATTGATCAGGACGTAATATCCTTCCAAAGCGCAATCGTCCGAACCAGCCGTCCAGTTTAAAGAGGTGGATTCAGACGTTGTACACGTATTGGTCATTATTGTAGTGGAGTCCAAGACCGGGTTGGCAGGCTCCGCCCCGTCCACTTTCCACGGCCCGATATGCAGGATTCCGGAAGCCAGCTGTCCGGCTTCGTCCATGGCCTGGACATGCAAATAATTGTCGCCGCCGCTGAGCGTGAGAGCCAAGGGCAGTTCGCCGAAAGATCCGCCCGAAGTCGGGTCGGTGCCGGGAGAGCTGTCCTGGATCCAATAATAACCGTCTATGGCGCAATCATCTGCGCCGGGCGTCCAGGCCAGATTCGTATATGTAGCATTCGTGCATTCGCCTACGTTGACAGTTGTGGAGTCCAGAGTTGGGTTGCTCGGCCGATTCGCGTCTTTGAGCCACGGCCCGAAATGCAAAATCTCGGAAGCGGAGTTGAAGTCGTCCTTGGTTACCAAATGGAAGTAATTGACTCCCGTGGACAGGGTGTAAACGCTGGGCAGGGCTGAACTCTGGGTCGCCGCCCCGGAAAGTTCCGGATCCGTATCCGGGGTGGAGTCCATAACATAGACGTATTCCACGGTTCCGCAGTCGTCGGAGCCCGAACTTTGCCAATTAAAATACACGTTGGCGTCCGTCACGCACGTATTGGTGATAACCGTAAAATTGTCCAGGACCGGATTGACCGGCAGTTCGTCGTCAACGTACCAGGGGCCGATGGTCAGGGTTTCGTCCGCCAGCATGTGGCTGTTGTCCTTGGCCCTGATATGCAGATAGTTGGCGCCTTTACTTAGGCTAATGGATGTGGGGGGCTCGGAGGAGTATGTGTCGGACGTCGTGACGCTGCCGGTGGGATCGGAGTCCACATAGTAGAAGTAGCCGTACATACCGCAGTCGTCCACGTTGACGTACCAGGACAGGGAGGTGCTTGTATCCTGGACGCAGGTGTCGGTCATCACGGAAGTGGAGAGCAGGGTCGGGTTGTCGGGCGGGGTCGTGTCGTAATTCCAGGATCCATAGTGCAGGGCCGAAGCTGCAAGGTTGCCGTCCATGTCTTCCGCAATAATGTGCAAATAATTGTCCCCGGAACTGAGCGTAATGGCGTTGGGCGGATTTTCCGTAAAAAAAGGCGATCCGGTTGTGGGGTCCGTGTCGGGGAGGGAGTCTAATACCCAGTAATATCCAGCGATGCCGGATTCATTGTCCAATCCTAATGTCCAAGTGATGACCACCGATGAATCAGTGGTGCAGATGCCGGGAGCAGGATCGCTTTCATCCAGAATGGGATTGGTGGGATTGGTCTGGTCCATCTCATAGGCGCCCATGTCCCAATTGGAGTTTTGGGGGCGGCTCAGGTTGCGGGCGTCTATGGCGACCGTATTTGTAATGGCAATGGCGTCAATGGCCGTGGCGCCGGAGGACAGGCGGAAGTCGCCGCTTCCCCGGTTCCAAAAGGGTTGTACGTCGGAAATATTGGCGCCCATGTCCGTGACTTGGTGCAATTGGCCGCTTCCGTTGTCGGAAAGGACGTTGTAAGCCGCATAAGCGGCGCACGAGTTGCACGCGACCACGTTTATGCCGTACCCGTCAAAGCCCTGGATGATGTTGAAATTAAATTCCACAACGTCGCTGTACAAGCTCGCAGCCCGAATGCCGTCGCCAGATCCGCCGTACAGCGTGTTGTGATAGATTGCAGGGGCGAAGGCGGCCAATCCGCTCCCCGTAAGCGAGATTCCATTCTCCAGGGCGTAGGTCCCGCTGTTTAACTCCGCAATGATATTGTTCGTGATTTGAGGGCTGGCGACTCCGCCCTGCGCCTGATCCACCGAGATGCCCGTGGTGCAGTCGAAAATCCGGTTGCCGTCCACCTCGGGGCTGCAGTCCTGAACGGCAATTCCCACCGTGCTCGCGGTTTCCACCGTGGAGGAAATTACGTTTTGAACGATGGAGTCGTTGTACGAGCCGTTGCCGTCGAAGATTCCGGTAAGCTGCTGATATAAGGAATCGCCGGTATAGTAGATTTTGTTCTGTGCAATTGTGTATTCCCCGTACATGGCGCTTCCGATGTAAACGCCGTATCCGGGGGCCACGGCCAAGCCGCCGTTGTCGTAAATGCGGTTTTGGTTAATGTCCACCAATCCCGAATTATGCAAGTACACGCCGTAAAGGCTGTTGTTGTAGATGTCGCAGTTATAGACCCAGTGGTCCTGTCCGCCGGAAAATTCAATGCCGTAATTATTATTTTTTATTGCACAGGCAGCCACGCCGCCGTAATAGGCGTTTTCAAATTTAAGGCCTGCGCCGGAGAAGTTTTCTATCGTGAGATTTTTGACCGACAC
This sequence comes from Desulfatibacillum alkenivorans DSM 16219, assembly GCF_900142135.1. Taxonomy (GTDB): domain Bacteria; phylum Desulfobacterota; class Desulfobacteria; order Desulfobacterales; family Desulfatibacillaceae; genus Desulfatibacillum; species Desulfatibacillum alkenivorans. Next base: position 92,038 of record NZ_FQZU01000005.1, read on the forward strand.
GTTCATCGCTTGAATCTGGAGGCCATTGGTCCAGTAGCCGGCCCCCACACCGGAAATAAGTGTGGAATCCGGGCCAGCGCCGATAATTGTCAGGTCGTCGAAGTACCCGCCGGAAACATAATGTCCATCATCGGGCTCGATTCCTCCGTTGCCGCTCACTGTGTAAGCGCCCGCCTCTAAATGCAACTCAACCGATCCCGAAATGCTGCTGTTTGTGTTTATTTCGGTAAGAGCCGTGTACAGGGTGTTCCATGGGTTCGCTTCGGACCCGTCGCCTCCCTCAGGTACATAAGGAGCTACATATAATTTGGTGGGGGGCGGAGCAACGTACTCGTAGGCGCCTACGTCAAATCCTGCGTCCACGGGCCGGGCGGTCCCTTCAATATCTTCAGTCACCGGATCGCCGCTTCCCGCCGGGATGAAATCAATGCAGGGCGAACCGCTTGACAGGCTGAAATCTTCTCCCGCGTAGTTCTTAAAAGAAGGATACCCATACATGTTATTGGTTTGTTCGATGAAGCCGTAAAAACTGTTGTAGACTTCGTATGTGATATTATAATCGGCGTATATGGTTCCTGACCCGGAGTTCAGGACAATTCCATAATAACTGGAGAAATAGGCCAAAATATTATATTGGACGTCGGCGGTTCCTGCGAAATTGGAAAATTCAACGCCGCTGCCGGAGCCCGTGGCGATGGTGTTATGGTAAATGACCGGGTTGAGGGTCCCCCCGTTTTCTCCGTTGAAGTAAATGCCGGAATACATGTCCGATGAAACTTCGGCGTAGATGAGGTTGTTGGTGATGGTGGGGGAGGCTTCCATGCCCGCTCCGCTGGTGCTGCAGGAGACGCCGTAGTAACAGCCCTTGATGATGTTCCTGTAAACGGCCGGGCTGGCGTCCACGATGGTTACGCCGTAAGTGTCTAACGAATAGGAATCCTGGATGATGTTATTATAAATTTGATCCTGGGTGGTAGACCCCTGAATGTATATCTGATGTATCTGATAGCCGTCCCCTCCCGCGGGAATCCAGTTGTCGTGGATGGAATGGCCGCCGCCGCTGGCTCCGGTGATTTTTATGCCATAGGGGCTCATGCCGTTCCCGTTGTTATTGATGCCGCCGGATGAGGCGTTTCCGTAAATTTCGCAATTGGTGGATTCGTTCAGGATGACGCCCGCGGAGGTGTTGAAGGCCGCGACGCAGTCTCCGGTCACGGAGCCGTTGGTGGAGCCGGAAAACTCCACGCCCACGAGGTTGCCTGTGATTGTGCAGTTGACAACGCTTCCGTTATCGGCGCCGTTAAAAAAAACGCCCCGGCCGGAGGCATAACCCGCTATGCCCAAGGCTTCCACCGTGACATTATCGCCCGTGACGATCATGGCGTCCAGCCACGCGGTTCCGGTATAGCCTTCAAACAGGGTGGTGGAAGGGTCGTCTCCCAATATGTGCAGGCTCGTGATGGCGCCGCCGTTGTCTTCAACCGTTAGGACCGTGTCAGGCTCATGCCCGTCATCGGTCGAGTACACTCCGGCAAGCAGGTTCAGGACGATATCGCCCGATCCGTTGGCGTTTAACCATGTGACCGCCGAATGCAGGCTGTTCCATGGCGTGGCCATGGCGCCGTCGCCGTCCACGGACGCGTTGGGATCGACGTAATAGGCGGTGGTGGTTGCCATGGCGCCGCCTGGCGCAATAATTGCCGCCAACATGAGGGTTAACAGCAGCAGCATAGCGTTACGAATATGGCCGAAATGACTGGATTTGCGGATGTATGTGCACATGGTTGAAGGCTCCTGGAAAGAGCTGCGTCTCCTTCCTAAGTAGAATTATGGAACGCCTGCCCGGCCCTAATTCTTCAAGATATTAAGAATCAAGAAAGAGGCAGGCTGATCGCCGATAATTACAATTGGCTTGCTAATGTTTTTCTAACAAACCGCGCCTCCTTTCCTTACAAAAAGGCAGGAGGAGTTATTTCGTCAAATAAATGGTTTAGGGTTTTACCTCGATGAAAAAATATAGCAAAAACGGTTAGGGGAAAACAAGACGTAATGGAAAAAAGGACGCAAGACTCTTTATAATTGCAGAAAAATTGACTCTTGAGCGTAGAAATACGATACAGAATGGATGGCATTTGGTTGGCTCTGTGATCTATTTCACAGCCCTTTCCCCAAGGGGCGCCGCCTTTTGCCCGCTATTCCCGCACTGTTTCCATAAGGAGTTGATCGTGAAAAATCGTCTGTTCGACCTATGGATTGATTCCTTCTTGGAGGAAAAAAAAGGCGGAGGGGGCCGCCTTGCAAAGACCGCCTGCTCTGCACAACCTGTTTAGAATTGGAGGGGATGCATTGAGTTTGAATGCGGGTCTATTCTAAAAACGGAAAGGAGAATCAATTTTATTGCATGAACAAACAACATGCGTTATGATCTTTCCATATATTTAAAAAAGTTCATTTCTACGGTCGTATATTGCTTGGGAAGGAATAGCCCCCGCATTCTTTGCGGGAGAGTCGTTGCCAGGAGGCGTCCATGACAATGGTCCGTTTGATTTACACCAGCCAGTTGAGCGAAAATTGCGGGGTTCCTGAAGTGCGGAGTATTCTTAAAGCCGCTCGCGGCAACAATCCCAAGATCGGCGTAACAGGTCTTTTGTGCTATGATCCAAGCCATTTCATGCAATGGATCGAGGGCGAGCGCAACACCATTAGCCGTCTTTACCATTCCATTGCGGCGGATCCTCTCCACGCCAACGTGGTCTTGTTGGATTACGGGGAGATTTTCCGGCGGGAATTCGCCAAGTGGTCCATGGCATACGTTAATCCCAGTGATGTGAGCCAAGACATCATCTTTCGTTATTGCTCCGGCAATGAGTTAAATCCCTATTCCATGTCCGCGGAAGCCGCCCGGAACTTCCTGATTGACATCGCCAATGTGAAGCGCTCCTCTCTTGATAGCGACATTTAGACCTTGGGGGTCCCGTTTAAAAAAGCGTTTTAGCGTCTTTCAAACTACATGCCCGGGCCCTGTTCAAGGCCGCCGCATGGTGCGCCGAGGAACGGGCTCTTCCTATTGGGCCAATAGCTTTCCTGAACAAAACCTGCACCGCCGTAATTGCCGGCAGAGGGTGATCCTTTGCGTCCTACACTATTTTTCATGGAATTTTAAGGCATTGCAACCACCGGCGCTATTGCCGGGAGTTGAAGCGGGGCTTGTCCTGCAAGGGCGGTTTTCTTTGCTTTTTTTCCAAAAAACGGCCCTTGTCTAATGGATTTTTAACCTTGACCTACAATATTCCCCCGGTCTACTATTTTTTCGTTTGACATAAAAATGGTTGCTGTTACTAACTGATTGAATTGTCCCCTGAAGGCAGTTCCGGAGCGGACAATGCATTCTACATATGGCAGGAGGAAATACATGCCAGCGACAATCAAAAACATAATGGAGCCCAAGTCTATTGCGGTTATTGGAGCAACGGACCGAATCGGCAGCGTGGGCAGAGCTGTGGTGACCAATATTATCGAAGGCGGGTTCACCGGCGTGTTATATCCGGTCAATCCCCGCGCACGGTCCGTGGTCGCCAATAGAGCTTATCCCACGATAAAGGATATTCCGGACGACGTGGACATGGCTGTGGTTATTGTTCCCGCCCCTATGGTCGTGGACGTGGTGGAACAGGCCGCGGACAAGGGCGCCAGCGGCGTGGTGGTGATCACCGCCGGATTCAAGGAAGTGGGCGGAGAAGGCGTTAAGCTGGAAAACGAGCTTAAGGCTGTGGTCAAGGAGCGGGGAATCCGTTTGATCGGCCCCAATTGCCTGGGCATCATCAATACGGCCCCGGGCATGAGCATGAACGCCAGCTTCGCCCAGGCCATGCCCAAACCGGGCAATATCGGCTTCATTTCCCAGTCCGGCGCCATGTGCACCGCGGTTTTGGACCTGGCCCAGGGCCGGAACATCGGCTTTTCCAAGTTCATATCCTTTGGAAACAAGGCTGACGTCAGCGAAATCGACCTTTTGGAATACCTGGGGCAGGATCCGGACACGGACGTCATCCTTATGTACCTGGAGGACATCACGGACGGACGGAAGTTCATGGACGTCGCCCGGAAAATCACCTGGATGTATAAGAAGCCCATGTTGGCCATCAAGTCCGGCCGTTCGGAAGAAGGCGCCAAGGCGGTTTCCTCTCATACGGGCTCCCTGGCCGGCAGCGACGCTTCTTACGACGCTATTTTTCAGCAGAGCGGCATTCAGCGCGTGGAGGACGTGAACGAAATGTTCCATTACGCCACGGCCTTTTCGCAAATGCCTTTGCCCAGGGGAAACAGAATCGCCATTGTCACCAACGCGGGCGGCCCGGGCATCATGACCACGGACGCGGCTGTGCGCCACGGCCTGAAATTGGCGGAATTCGGCGAGCGCACCAGGCGCATCCTAGGGAAAAACCTGCCTCCCACGGCCAATATCAACAATCCCGTGGACGTGATCGGGGACGCGGACTACCAGCGTTACGAAGCGGCTTTGCGGGCCGTTGTGGATGACGGCGACGTGGACGGCGCCATTGTGGTGCTGACCCCGCAAAAAATGACCGACGTCCTGGAAACCGCCCAGATGGTCCCCAGGGTCCTGGAAGGGGTGGTCAAGCCGGTGTTGTGCGCATTCATGGGAATTGTGGACGTTTCCGTGGGCGTTCGCTACCTGGAGGAGAACAATATCCCCAACTACAGCTTTCCGGAAGAAGCGGTGCGGGCCTTGAACTCCATGGTGCACTTCGCCAAGGACGTGGAGCCCAACGAAAACATCCGGCGCGAATATGTGAATTATAAAGTGGACTCCAAGGCGGTGGACGCCATCATCAAGGAAAAGCTGAAAGACGTGGAAAGGGTGACTCTGCCCCAGTCCGAAGCCAACGAGATTTTGAAAATTTACGGATTTCCCGTGCTCCGGAATCGGGTGGCGACCTCTCCGGATGAGATCAAGCCCATCATGGATGAGCTTGGCGCTCCGGTGGTCATGAAAATTATTTCCCGCGACATCGTGCACAAGTTCGACGCCGGCGGCGTGATCCTGAATATCGAATCCCTGGAAGAGGCCCAGGCCGCCTACGACCAGATTCTGGTTAACGCCAAGGTCTATAAGGAAGACGCGGTCATCGACGGAGTCCTGGTGGAGCAAATGGCCGAAAAGGGCGTGGAGATCATCATCGGCTCCCATAATGACCCCAGCTTCGGCCCCATGTGTATGTTCGGCCTGGGCGGCACCTTTGTGGAAGCCATCGGCGACGTTTCCTTCCGCTTGGCGCCCATGTGGGAGTCCAGCGCCGTGGAAATGATAGACTCCACCAAGGCTTCCATCATCCTTAGCGGGCTCCGGGGCAAGCCGCCTTCGGACATCGACGCCATCAAGGATTGCCTGCTGCGCCTTTCCCAGTTGGTCACGGATCATCCTGAGATCGTTGAAATGGACATCAACCCTCTGATTGTATATCCTAAGGGATGCAAAGTGGCTGACAGCAGAATCACCCTTGCCAAGAGGGAGGATGCAGACGATGAAGAAGACGAATCCGGTGAAGACCCGGGCGTGGCTGTTTCTTGAGAAGCATTATGAGGATATAAAAAACCGGCATATGCGGGACTTCTTCAAGGAAGACCCGCGCAGGTTCGATAGCTTTTCCCTGGCTTTGGACGACATCCTGGTGGATTTCTCCAAAAACAGGATCACCACTAAAACCCTGGAGCTGCTCCTGAATCTGGCCCATGAGGCAGGACTCAGGGATATGATAAACAGCATGTTCTCCGGGGAGCATATCAACGAAACCGAAAACAGGGCGGTGCTCCACACCGCCCTGCGGCGTCAGGGCGACGAACCCGTCTTAGTGGACGGCAAGGACGTCATGCCGGACGTGCGCGCGGTGCTGGAGCAAATGCGGGTTTTTTCCGGCCGGATTATTACCGGAGAGTGGAAGGGCTTCACCGGCAAGGCCGTAACTGACGTGGTGAACATAGGCATCGGCGGCTCCGACCTGGGGCCTGTCATGGTCACGGAATGCCTGAAGCCCTACGCCAAGCCCCACATGAACGTGCACTTCGTCTCCAATGTGGACGGAACCCACATCGCCGAAACCCTCAAGCGCCTGAATCCCGAAACCACCCTGTTCATGATCGCCTCCAAAACCTTCACCACCCAGGAGACCATGACCAACGCCTACACGGCCCGGGCCTGGTTTTTGGAAAAAGCCGGGGATAAAAAGCATGTGGCCAGGCATTTTGCGGCCTTGTCCACCAACAAGGAGGCGGTGGAGGAATTCGGCATCGATTCCCAGAACATGTTCGAGTTCTGGGATTGGGTGGGCGGACGCTACTCCCTGTGGTCGGCCATTGGCCTGTCCATCGCATGCTATGTGGGGTTTGAGAATTTCCACGAACTCCTCAAAGGCGCCTACGCCATGGACGTGCATTTTCAAAAGGAGCCGTTTGAAAGGAACATCCCGGTTATTCTGGCTTTGATCGGCATCTGGTACAATAATTTTTTCAACGCCCAGACCGAGGCCATCCTGCCTTACGACCAATACATGCACCGCTTTCCCGCGTATTTTCAGCAGGGAAACATGGAAAGCAACGGCAAGTCCGTGGATCGGGACGGCAATCCCGTAACCTGGCAAACCGGCCCCATCATCTGGGGAGAGCCGGGAACCAACGGCCAGCATGCCTTTTATCAACTGATCCACCAGGGAACCAAGATGATCCCGGCGGATTTTCTGGCCCCGGCCCAATCCCATAATCCCATAGGAGATCATCATAAGATTCTCCTTTCCAATTTTTTCGCCCAGACTGAAGCCTTGATGAACGGCAAGACCGCCGCGGAAGTGCAAAAAGAATTGGAAGCGGCCGAAAAATCGCCGGATGAGATCGCCAAAATTTTGCCGCACAAGGTTTTTGAAGGCAATCGGCCCACCAACTCCATCTTGTTCAAAAAATTGACCCCCCGAACCTTGGGCAGCCTCATCGCCATGTACGAGCACAAGATTTTCGTCCAGGGCGCTTTGTGGAACATCTACTCTTTTGATCAATGGGGCGTGGAACTGGGCAAGCAGCTCGCCAAGAAGATTTTGCCGGAGTTGGAAGACGAAAGGCCCGTGAACTCCCACGACGCCTCCACAAATGGATTGATCAATGCGTACAAGCATATGATGGGGTAATTTTATGGTCCTGGCTTAACCACTCCTTGAAAGGAGCTTGTTATGAGCGACAGAATGCGGATAGCCATCAACACGGGCGGCGGAGACGCTCCCGGCCTTAACGCGGTCATTGAGGCCGTGGTTTTGAGCGCCTATAATAAAAACTGGGAAGTCTACGGCATCAAGCAGGGCTATCATGGGCTGCTGGATACGGAAGACATTATTCGCCTGGACCCCAACAAGGTTCGGAACATTTCCAACCTGGGGGGCACGATCCTGGGCACCACCAATAAGGGCAACCCCTTTGAAATGCCGGTGGAAAACATTGCCGGGGAAGTGGAAAAACGGGATCTCTCCGACCGGGTGGTGCAGAATTTCCACCGCCTGGGCCTGGACTGCCTCATCGCCGTGGGCGGCGACGGCAGCCTGAAAATCGCCCATGACTTTCACAAAAAAGGCATTCCGGTCATTGGCGTGCCCAAGACCATAGACAACGACCTCTCCGGCACGGTGGTCACCTTCGGTTTTGATACCGCCGTAAGCATCGCCACCGAAGCCATTGACCGGCTCCATTCCACGGCCAAATCCCACGACCGGGTGCTGGTGGTGGAGGTCATGGGCAGAAACGCCGGCTGGATCGCCCTGAACAGCGGCGTGTCCGGCGGCGCCAAGGTGATTTTGATCCCGGAAATTCCCTTTGACATGGATTTGGTTTGCGAAAAGATCATGGAAGGGGAGGTCATGGGGGAACGCTACGCCATCGTGGTGGTGGCGGAAGGCGCCGTCCCTCTGGGAGGCCGTATCGTTCACAAAGGCTCGGGAGAAGCCGGACGCCAGGAAGTGGTGCTGGGCGGCATCGGCGAGGTGGTGGCCCAGTCCATCGCCGCCAAAACCGGCAAGGACACTCGTTCCCTGGTTTTAGGCCATCTCCAGCGGGGAGGCTCGCCCACCACATTCGACCGCCTTTTGGCCCTGCGTTTCGGCGCCATGGCCATCCGGTTGGTGGAAGAGGGAAAGTTCGGCCACATGGTGGCCCTGGCGCCTCCCAATGTGTCTTCCGTGCCTTTGGAAGATGCCATCGGCACCAGCAAGCAGGTTCCCATGGATTCCGACACTCTCCGCACAGCCAAGGATATCGGCATCAGCTTTGGCGCGCCCGAATAATGAGTTAAACCGGGGGGATTTTTATCCCCCCGGCTCCTGCACCCGCACAGTATTGTCGTTTGTTCTCCATTGCAATCCCGCCTCTTGACAGTTTAATTTTTTGCTTTAAATTCTTGTCAAATAAAGATTAGTTCATGATATCAGGGTATTGATTAAAATATTGCATTCCTTTTTTTGTGTGTAGAGGAGGCAAAAATGGCAAATCGTAATCCCCCTAATTTTTCACTTGTGCGCTTTGGAAGTAATAGGGGCCTCCCGTCCTATGGCTGAGTTTTTCCGCAGCAAAGGGGACCCAAGCCCTTAATTTTTTCCGGCAGCGCAAAATTCAGAATACTTTTTTAGGAATAGTCGGGCGATCCCCGCAGATTGTCCGTAAAACCGCTTTGTCCAGGGCAGGGGATAATTGCGTCCATTGGGAGGCTTAAAGCGGATAGGAGTGAAGCAGTCATGAAAAAACGCGATTATTATATGGTGTTGGGAGTTTCCAGGGATGAAAGCCCCAGGGGAATCAAAGAGGCGTTCCGAAATTTAGCCATGCGATATCACCCGGACAGGGCAGGGCTCAAATGGACGGAACGGTTTCGCGAAATCATGGAGGCCTACGAGGTATTAGGGAATGCAGAGCGCAGACGGGATTATAACGACGGTTTGGATCACGCCAGTTCGATTCCCATTCGTAGAAAGTCCTCCGTGGCGCCGGAATACAGGGCGCAGCCAGAGCCGCTGATTCCGGAAAAGGTTCCGTCAATTGCTGAATATCTTGGCTTCAGCGACGCCTTTGACGCCCTTTTGAACCGGTTTGCCATGAATTTTTCCGGGATCGGCATTCCCAAGGCGGAGACGGCTCAAAGCCTGGATGTGGAGTTGATCATTTCAAAATCCCAGGCGATCCGTGGCGGAATGGCTGTGTTGATGGTTCCGGCATACTATCCGTGCCGCTATTGCAGGGGCACGGGGTATCGGTTTCCTAACATCTGTTCCTGGTGCGGGGGCGGCGGCATGTTGGAGGAACAAGAAAAGGTGCGTCTGATGATCCCCGCAGGCGTCAGGGACGGGGCTGTTTTGGAAATTCCGTTACGTGGAATGGGCGTACATAATTTGTATTTAAAGGCGGTGGTGCGGGTTCAATAAAGCGCAGGCCGGCTTGCTTGCAAGCCTTAGGCTTTGATTGCGAATAGCGAGAGAGTTTTTTCAACCTGATTTCTCTCTGACCCATTCAAGTTAAGGCGAGGAACGAATTTATGAGCGAAAACGTAGACAAAATTAAAGATCTGATTCTGGAAGCCGCGGAAAAGGCAAAAAAGGACACGGCGGGGGAGCCCGCCCCCGAAACCCCTCAAAAGCTGGAGTGGCCCATCCAGGCGACGCTTGGCCCGGGTTTGGAAGGGGCCATCGCTTGCGAAACCAATGTGGGCTACGTCAACGGCGCCAAAGGCTGGCTGGTATACAGGGGTTACGATATCTTCGATCTTGCAGCAAATTGCACTTATGAAGAAACTGCGTACTTGCTTCTCCACGGGGAGTTGCCCAATCCGCAGCAGCTGAATTTATTTAAGAATAAGTTCCTGGATTACAAAAACATCACGGAAACCCAGCGGCTGCTTATGAGCTTTCCCATCGAAGAGATGCATCCCATGGCCGCCCTGCGATTCGGCGTAGGCCTGTTACGGCAAAAACAGACCTACCGGGACAAGGACAAGGGCATCTCCACATTTCCTGAAGCGGTTTCTTCAGACGATGATTCCATCGCCATGGAAACAATTCCCAGGGGCGACAAAACTGCGACCTATGTTTTCCCTAATCAATCCTACCAAAAGCTCCAGGGCGTGGAAACCAACCTTCTGGGCTCCGAAGACGTAGAGTCCTGCTACCATCTGATCGCCGGGCTCGCAGCCATCGCCGCCACCGTGGCGAGAATTCGATCCGGCCATCTGCCCTTGGAGCCGGATCCCAGCCTCAGCCATGCCGGAAACCTTCTTTATATGATGACAGGCCGGAGGCCCACTCCCGTTGAGGAACGCATCATGGACGTGTGCCTGATCCTGCATGCGGATCACGGCATGAACGCCAGCACCTTCGCCTCCATGGTGGTGGCGTCCACCCTGTCCGACATCTATTTCGCCGTGGACGCCGGCGTAGCCGCCTTGAGCGGCCCCTTGCACGGCGGCGCCAACGAACAGGCCTTGTTGATGCTGCAGGAAATCGGCGGTCCGGAAAATGTGGATGCATGGTACAAAAAAGCGGTGTCGGAAAAACGGAAAATCATGGGCATCGGCCACAGGGTGTATAAAACCTATGATCCCCGAGCCAGAGTTTTAGGTCCCATGGCCGAATTTCTCGCAAAGGAAAACAGCGGGGTCCAGCCTTTGATGGAAACCGCCAAGGCCCTGGAAAAACAGGCCTCTCAGGATCTGGGAGCTAAAAAGAATCTTTTTCCCAACGTGGATTTCTATTCCGGCCTGGTTTATCACGCCATGGGCGTCCCTTCGTATATGTTCACGCCCCTTTTCGCCGTCAGCCGCGTGGCCGGATGGACTTCCCGCATCCTGGAATATCTGGAGAACAACCGCATCTTTCGTCCCAGAGCCTCCTATACAGGATTTTTTGGAAAGACCGTCCTGGATTTTCGGCAAAGCACGCCTGCATCCAATTGATTCCTTTCCTGCATTTCGAAAAAACAACGGCCGTCGCACATGCCCATGCGGCGGCCATTTTTTGCCTGCAGGCATTTCAAAAAAACTTGAAGCCTCTGAAAATCATGCTATATATCAGTATGCTTGGTAAATTTAAGGGCTTTTTTCGTAGAAATACAAGATGAGTCTGTGAATATATTTCCAAAGGACTGAAATTGCGCTTTCTCATCAATATATACATTTTTCCTTACGGAATCTGGTTGTTTCAGCCTCGCATGCAGGCCCTCATGAGGAAGTTGGACCGGGCAGCCGAGCAAGTGGAGAAAGACGCATAATTTTTTGATTCAAAACAGCCTGCTTACTATAAAGATTTAATCCGTGGTTCTGGTCATGCTGAGCAAAGGCGGTCAAATCGTTCTGTAGAAGGCTTTGCCCCAGGCCTTGGCGATGTAGTGGATAAAAGAAATACCGCGAAGCGACCCGACGTTTTTTCTTCCCATAGCTTTTGCGCCCGGGCAACTCAACAAAATGATGTTTTTCACGCTCGGTTTTCAAATTCCCCCTGTTTGATAAACAATCCTTTGGCACAAAAATTGAATGAAAAAATACTTGGGGTCAAATTTGAGGCTCTCGGCTGTATCATGTATTATATTAAATTGTTATCATTTTAATTTGGAGTTCTTGTTTTATGTTTTCCTCCCGACCCGTAAAAATCTGGATCGCCGGAGTTTTGCTCATCGCCATTCCCGTCATCCTGTTCTTTGACAGGCTGTACGCCCTGCATTTTCAGCACATTCAATTGCATTCCACCATCGAGACCTTTGGCGGAATTACGGTCTGCCTGATTTCCTTGATGCTCTATCTGGAATCCCAGGCAAGCCTGAACGCCCAGTTGATTATGTTGGCCACGGGCTTTGCGGCCATGGGAATCCTGGACATCTCTCACGCCATCAGCAAACCGGGGGACTCCTTCATCTTTTTACACAGCGTGGGAAGCCTGTTCGGCGGATTTTTTTTCGCCTCCGTCTGGTTTACCCACGGGCGGCGCATGAGAAACCTTTTTGAGTTGCGATTCATCTATTTCGGCTTCGCCATATTATCCGCCTCCGTAGGATTGCGGGCCTTATTGTTTCCTGGGGACGTGCCCAGGATTTTGCCTTTGTACGACGAAGGCTTCACCGTGATCGCCGTTTTGATTAACCTGACCGCCAGCTTTTTGTTTTTTCTTTCCATGATGAAATTTTACAAAATTTATCGGCAAAGCGGGGCAAAGAGGGACCTTTTATTCGTCTACCTATCCTGTTTGTTCGGAATCGCCGAGTTGATCTTTCCCTTTTCCAGCCCGTGGAACGGAATGTGGTGGGTATGGCACCTGGTTCGCCTCACCGCCTTTACGGCGACCCTGGTTTTTGTTTTCAGGCGCTATAGAAGGCGTTTGAACGAGGACGGCTTTGGCGCCGGGGAGCGCGGAGAATCATGAAGACCGGCGCATATCTATTGAGGCTTCCCAGGTTCATGCTGTTCTGGCTGGCTTTGGATGGAGTTTATATCGCCGTATTGTCCCAGTATTTGGGCGGCCGCATTCCTCTTGCTTTTACGGAGTTCATCCTGGTTCATTTGCTGGGAGTCGTTGTGGGAACCATGGTCATGTTCACCGGCCTGGGAGCGGGAATGCTTTGGATTCCGGTCCTGACCGTGCTTCACATCCGGCCCAGCGAGGCGGTTTCCATCTCCATATTCACCCAGATAGCCGGAAAAGGCGCCGGGTCCATCAGCTATCTTGTAGGCGGAAAGGTAGACCTTAAAATTGCAGCCCGTTTCATCCCCATGGCGTTGATTGGGGTGACTATAGGATATATCTCCGGGTATTTCATCCCCCAGGAATACGAACGCGTTCTGCTGTACATTTTTCTATTGGTGGCCGGCTACCTTCTGATGCAAATGATTCAATCCCTGAACGAGCCCGAGGAAAAGAAAGCTCTGCGGCCTCCCGAACAAGGCCGCTCCATGATTAAAAGCTGGCCTGTGGTTGCGGTTTCCTCTTTTTTCACCGGCCTGTTAAGCATCGGAAATACCGACTGGATCATTCCCCATATGGAACAGAAACTCAACCTGCCCACATGGAAGGCCGTGGCCACAGGCCTTTTCATCATGTTCATCACTATCCTTTTTTATCTGTTTCTGGTCTGCATGAGCGTATGGCTGGACTACCGCGCCTGGCCCCAGGGGGCGCCTTTGCTTTTCGCCACATGCAGCGGCGTTGTTTTAGGCGGCCAGATCGGAGTGCGCCTGACCCGATTCGCCTGGTTTCGCAAGCATCAGAAGCACGCCTTTATCCTTCTTCTGGCCGTATCCATGATTCATCTTTTGTGGTAGCTCCTTTTGCCCTGCGTCCCCTTTTTCCGCTTAAAATCCTGTCGGCAAAATTTTCCCTTTCGCCCGCTATTAGGGAAAAACCTGCATGCCCGAATTGCCGCTCCGGCAACTCTTTTCGATAAGGCGATAATTTTAACAATCTGTAATTAAAGATAATTTTATCTATCCTTCAAACTTGGCACAGGGGTTGCGTTTTAGGCGGTCAACTCCGGCGCCAAGCGCGCCGGCGGGAACAAAACAACCGAAGGATGGTTTTGACCACGAAGGGAGATGCAATGATAACGCAAATGCTGGCAGCAAACGGGTTTTTGGACGGAATCGTTTCCAGAAAGGCGGGGATAACCCGGCAAGGGGATTCCGTTGGGCAGAACCTGTTTTCTTCGCTGCTTACAAAAGCAGGCTCTTCCGTAGACGCCGTAACAACCGGCGTAGCCAAAGCGTCCGAGCAGGCCGCAAGCAATGTGGATCAGTTAAAAAACAGGATGCTTCGCTCCGGAACCGCCCTGGAGGAAATAACCATAGAGCCTGAAGCCGAAAATCACGTGCGTGCGCTTCTTCTTTTGGACGGCTACTCCCCTGAGCAAGTGGGGGAGATCATGGCCGGATTCGGGGAAGACGGCTCCGGCATGACGGCCTCCGAATTGTTCTCCCGGATATCCCAGTTTGAGCCCGAAGAGGCCATTCTGCAGCAAAGCCGGACCCTGGACGTGAGCGCCATCCCCCATTTGGAAAAAGCGCTGTTTCTGGCCGGTTTGGACGTGGAGCAAAGCCAGGCTGTGATCAACGATTCTTTGACCGCGGACGGCAAGATCTCCATGAAAATGCTGGTCCAGAACCTCAAGCAGGTTGCGGGCGGCGAAGACCAGGGCCAGGCGGCGGGATTGGAAACCGCCCTGGAGATCATGGAAGCCCTGAACGCCGCGGGGATTGAAATCAGCGAACCGGCGAAAGCTCCTGCAACTTTGAAGGAACTTCTCAGCGTTCTGCAAGCCAACTCCTCTGAAAACGTGTCCGGGCTGCCCAAAATTACCAGGGAGAGGCTTTTGAGCCACCTGAAAGGCGTGATGGATAACGCGGTGGTGGAGGATGAGGACGGCGAAGGCCTGGTTCCCTTGGCCAAGCTCATGGAAAGCAAGCTCAAGTTCATCGATGAAGAGGATTTTGAAGGCGTTCCCGTCGTGTACGTGGAAATGGCTCTCCGCAGGATGGGCGTGGATTCCGCCGAAGCCGGACGCCTGGCCTCTCAACTATCTTCGGCCGGTGAAGGCAAGGGCCGAATTCTGGTGAACAATCTGGGCGCCGCCGAAAAATTCAAGGAAAGCCTTCCAAAGGAAAGCGTTCCGGCCTTTGAACGTTTGATTCGGGAAATGGCCGCCAACGGCGAGCTTGCCGGAAACGCAATGACCGTTAAGGATTTTTCCGAGGTCTTCGCCTCCATGGACGTGGAGGAAGCCATGGAGGGATTGTCCCTCAAAGGCTCCGACGAACTGGAAACCCTGGCCGCGCTTCTGAGCCAAAGCCTGGAGGCGGATGGCGAGGACGGCGTTCAGACCGCTTTGTATGCAGAGAAGAAATCCGTGCCTCAAACCCTGGTGGAATTGCGCGATCTGCTCCAGGGATTGGCTAATAACGGGAAAACCCTGCCCGAGGCCGCGGCCAAGGATCTGGCAGCAGTCCTCAAGCAGTCCGGCGCTGACGCCACCTTGGTGGATGATCTCATTGCGGAGGCGAAAATCGCGGAAGGGGAAGTGGACCCCGCCAAACTGGCCAAAAGCATGGAGCGCGTCGCCCAAAGCGTTTTGCTGGTGGCTATAGAGGAAGCGGGAACCAGGATTGATACGGCATATAAGAGCGCCGAGCTTTCCCGGAACTTCGTGGGAGTCATGCAAGTGCTGCAAAACACCCGCAACGGCTTCCTTTCCGAAGAGGCCGCTCAGTATGTCGCCAAGGCTCTGGAAGAGATGGGGGCCGACGTTCATGAATTTAATCAGGCCCTTTCCCAGAATCGTTTTCCCTCCCGGGGCGTGGACCCTGTCCCCGTGATTCAAGTGGTCAAAAATATTGCAGCTAAAATGGGAATCGACTCCGAAACCATCGTCAACGCCTCCATTCAAACCGGCGTCCAGGATCCTGACGCGGTTGTATCCAGGGTGAAGGCCAAGAGCCAAGCCTTTGGATTTACAGGGCGGGACGATGCGGGAAACAAACTTCCTTTTGGGGAGGTCATGAACGGCAAGGCCGAAAACAAGGCTGCAAGCGCTGCGGTTTATCAGCCTAAAGAAAAAATTTCCGAACCCGTCGCCGCAGTTCAGGTGGAGCAAAGCGCCTCCAAGGCGGACAAGGGGACGGTTGTGACCATTCAGGATAGCGACGCCCCTGTCGTTGCCGTGAACGATAAGTCCGCCCGGAAGCCGCAGGCGGCTATTGTAGAGAGCAGCCGCCGGGACGTTCGTATTGACGTCAAGGCGCCTCAGGCCAACGCCGGCCAGGATGTGCAGGAAGAGACGCTGACCGCCGACGAAGCCAAAATTACAGTCAGGGCTGGTGAGCAGGCGGATTCCGCCCGGCAAGCCAAAGGCGCGCAGGTTCAGTCGGAAGCCACAGCCCGCGTGGGCGTGAAAGCGGATGCGGAAAACGCCGGGCAATCTGCCGCAGCCCGCGAGGGAGCGACAGTGGATGCGGAAAAGGCCGGACAATCCGCCGCTCTCGGCGCGGTGAAAAATACGGAAGCTCCCAAGGAGGCCCCAGGTCCTATGCAGGGCGTTCAGCAGACGCAAAAAAACGCTGAAACGGCGCAGGCCGAACCCGAAATTGTCGTTCGCGGGGCGGACAGGGTGCATACCCAGGGACAGGCGTCATCCGGCGCCTCCCAGACCGGTCAGACCCAGGTGAAAACCGTAGAGAACGTCGCCGTGGAAAATCGCGACGGCCAGAAGGTTCAGGTCCGCAGCAATGACGTATTTGTCCAGGCGCCGGCCAATGCTAACGCAGATGAAGTTGAGCAAGCGCAAACGGCGGCCAGAAGCGCCGCGGGCCTGAGGGCGGATCTGGGCGCATCTCAGGCTGTCAGGGAAGCCAGGACAAAGGACGGCGTCCAGGCGAATCAAACGGCCGCCGCCCAAAGCCAGGGCCAAAAAACCGGCGAGGCCGGTCAACCAATTCAAGTAAACGCACAGGGCAAAGCCGCCGCAGCTCCGGAATCGGAGTTCGGGGACGCCCTGCAACATGCCGCAGCCCGCAAAAACGACGCCGGAGTCTCCGCGCAAGCCAGGGAAGAAGCGCCGGCCGGAGAAATCCGCACGTTCGCTAAGCTGGCCGCTTCAGACAAAGGCGTCGACGGGGCTGAGGCCCAGGCTGCAGCAGGCAAGGGCTCTGCCGCTTCTCAAACCCACGAAGCGCAAGCTGCGTCTCAGTCCTTTCAGCAGGAGCCGGCGCAAGCCTCCCGCACCAGCGAAGCCGTCCCTCAAAGGCCTGTGCTTCGGCCTTATGAGGGTCAGATGGCTCAGCAGTTGGGCTCCCAGGTGGTTCAGGCCCTGAACCGGCGAGACAATAAAATCCGGCTCCAACTCCATCCTCAGCAACTGGGCAAGGTGGACGTGAACCTTAACCTGAAGAAAAACGTCCTGTCCGTCGGCATGAGTGCGGAGACCGAGGCGGTCAAGGAAATACTCATATCCCATGTGTCGGAATTGAAGAATGCGCTATCCGATCAGGGGATTGTTGTGGATAAGATCGAAGTCAATGTCAGGCAGAACCCGGAGCAAAACCTCGCCCAGCAACAGCAAGGGCAGGGGCGGGGCAGGCAGGCAGGAGGCAACGGGACTTCCACCCGGGGGGAAAACCAAACCCCGGAGGGATTCGTTGGAATGAACCCGCCCAAATATGAGACGGAATCCGGCCTGAACGTCGTGGCTTAAGTATTAGGAGAATCAACATGACAACATCAATCAACACATGGTCGGTAGGCGCCGGGGCTTACAGCAACGCCACCACGGAGAGCACCGGCACCAGCCTGGGGCAGGAGGATTTTCTCCAGCTTCTCATCGCCCAGCTGAAAAACCAGGATCCCCTGAATCCCATGGAAGGCACGGACTTTACGGCCCAACTGGCCCAGTTCTCCAGCCTGGAGCAATTGTTCGGGATCGGCGATTCTCTGGAGGAAATGCTGGCCATCCAGTCCAATAACGGGACCGGCGACGTGGGCTATTTGCTGGGCAAGGTCATTGTGGCGGAAGACGATTCCCTCACCGTCAACGGCGGCCTGTCTTCCTCCGCCAACTTCACCATTGAAGAAGACGCCGCAGTGTCCATCAGCATATTCGACTCCTACGGGATTGAGGTCAAGACCATCAACGCCGGCTCCCTGGAGGCCGGGACCTACTCCGTGGGATGGGACGGACGGGACGACTCGGGCGTTTCCGTGGAAGACGGCACCTATTCTTACGAAGTATCGGCCAAGGACAGTTCCGGGCTTCCCGTTTCCACCTACACCGTAGTGTCGGGAGAAGTAACAGGAATCACCTATGAATACGGAGCCCCCTATCTGCTCTTGGGGGATCAGATGGTATCTGCGGGCAGCATCCTGGAGGTTCATATGCCTGAAACCGCAACCGACACTGAGAGTTAAAATGATTTGCAAATAAACAACTTTGAACGAACAGTTTAAACAAATAGCCGTTTCAGGCGACATTAAGGAGGCGTAACATGTCTTTATCAAGCGCACTTTTTTCGGGCATCAGCGGAATGAACACCCTGGGCAATTCCATGACCGTTATCGGCGATAACATCGCCAACGTGAGCACCGTGGGCTTCAAGTCCAGCCGGGTGACGTTCCAGGACGTTCTGGCTCAAACCGTGAGCACCCAGTCCGGAACCGGACAGCTGGGTCGCGGCGCAGCCATGGGCGATATTACGGGCATTTTTTCCCAGGGGTCGCTGGAAACCACGGATTCCGCAACAGACCTGGCAATTGGAGGCGAGGGCTTTTTCGTGGTCAGGGATCCGGAAAACGTGAACCTGGAGTATTACACCAGAGCGGGCGAATTCCGCTTTGACGAAGACGGAAACTTTGTGAATCCCTCCGGGTATCTGGTTCGGGGTTGGAGCCTGGACCAAAACGGCAATGAAGAGGGCTCCATCGGAGACATCATCCTGAACTCCTTCACTTCCCCTCCGGAAGCCACGGACAAGGTCACCCTCATCACCAACCTGGATTCCGACGGCGAAGACAACTCCCTGGACGCGGACGTGAAAACCGCCTCCCTGGGAACCGTCACCCTGGGCGGCGATGCGGTCAACCATCCCATTTATTTGACCCTGAACAACCAGACCGCCGTCAACACCGACGTCAGTCAGTTTGCAGTGGCCTGGAACAGCGGCGCCGGCACATGGTCCATCACCCATGGGGCCACGGAATATCCCGCTGCAGTCATTGCCGGGGACGCCGCCGGGTTCACCATAGACCTGGATAACGACGGAACCACGGACATCACCGGGCGCACGGGCGGCAGCCTGACCGCCGACGGAACCGGGTCTTTTGATATCGAAGCCCCCGGGGCATTGGGCGTGGTCACCCAGGGCGGCGACGCCGTGAATAACAACATCATGGTGACCGTCAGCGATTCCGAGGCCATCCTGGCCATGGCCTCCGGTTTTGAAGTATCCTGGACCAACGCCACGGCCACCTGGTCCATTACAAACGGATTGGCAAACTATCCTTCCGCCAGCGTTTCAGGCAACGCGAATAGCTTTGAAGTGGACCTGGACGGCAATGGAACCACCGACATCTCCGGGACCGTGGCGGGCGGCGGCATGACAGCCGATGCAACCGGCTCCTTTGACATCTATCCCCCCAACGGCATGCTGGCCCAGACCTGGGACGGGACCGCAACGCCTCCCCTGGGAGACGGCGCCTATGAGTACCAGGCCATCCTGAAGGTTTACGACTCTTTGGGCAATACCCACGACCTGACTGTCTATTACGACAAGGGCGACAATGAGGGGGAATACGAGTTCATCGTGACCGTGGCCCCCGATGAAGACGCCAGGGGCGGCGGAACAACCGGCCTGCCGGACATTGACACCACCATAGACACCGGCGCAGGCCTTCTGGCCAGGGGCGTGCTGAACTTCACTTCCGACGGCGAGATCAACGATCTGCAGATGTGGGAGTTCAACAGCGACGGAACCGATTGGTCCACTGACAACGCCGACAACTGGACGGCTTTGAACCCGGACAACGCCTCGCATATCAGCTCGGACGGCTACTTTTACCTGAATCCATCCTTTGCCGAAGACCTGACCTCCCCCATGGAGTTCAACCTGGGCATGGCTTACGACGGAACCGCGTGGGTCCAGGAATCCCTGTCCACCACCCAGTACGCCTCCGCCGGCAACACCACGTACCAGGCCACCACCGGGTACGGCGTGGGCGATCTGGACGGCATCAGTGTGAGCAGCGACGGCGTCATCACCGGCAGCTACTCCAACGGCCAGATCAAACCCCTGTTCCGCATCGCCCTGGCAAAGTTCAACAACGTCCAGGGGCTGCAAAAAATGGGGCAGAACATGTTTGCGGCCACCAGGAACTCCGGCGACGCCATCACCAATAAACCGGGCACCAACGGCCTGGGAACCATCACCTCCAACGCCCTGGAGCAAAGTAATGTTGACCTGGCCAATGAATTTGTTAAAATGATCACCACACAGCGCGGCTACCAGGCGAATTCCAAGGTGATCACGGTAACGGACCAACTCTTGCAAGAGGTGATCAACTTGAAACGCTAATATGGCTTCCTAAGCATCCGGCTGCGGATGTTGTTTGCGACTGGCGGGATGAGACCCATATTAAAATTCCTCGTTTTAAAATGTCTCCTGCCATTCCCGGGAAGGCAGGGGGAGAGGGGTTGCGCCCTTTCCCCCTGTATTTTCCACAATCCTCCGGTCAACTCTGTCAAGCCCATGACGTTTTTTCCAGGCCTAAATTGAACTTGTGCTTCTCCTTATAAGACACGGCGGCTTGTTTCGGCTGCCTGAGCCCTCCTTTTTTTAAATTTTTTCCATAAAATCAGTATAAAAGAACCTGCATGCACCCTTTGCCCAACCTATCCAAGCCTTTTGGCACGAAGGTTGCCTAATGTATTGGCCAGGCAACTTGGCATCATATGGAGATTGGTAAATGGATATTGCAACAATTTTAGGCGTGGTCGGATCTTTCGTTCTGGTCGTCCTTGCTATCGGACCAAGCGGTCTTGGAGCCTTCATAAACGTGCCCTCGCTGATTATCGTTGTCGGCGGAACCATGGGCGCCACCATGATCAACTATCCCCTCAAAGAGATATTGGGCATCGTGGGCGTGGCCATGAAAACGGTTTTCGCCAAAGAGGCTTCCGCCAAGGACACGATCGCCAAGTTCATGGATTTCGCCCAAAAAGCCCGGCGCGAGGGCATCCTGTCCCTGGAAGGGGATATTAAGGAGTTGGAGGATGAATTCATGAAAAAGGGCATCCAGCTGGCCATTGACGGCCTGGAGCCCAACGCCATCCGCGAAATTATGGAAACGGAAATCAACTACACCATGAACCGGCATAAGCTGGGCGCCGACCTTTTCACCACCATCGGCACCTTTGCTCCGGCTTTGGGCATGGTGGGCACGCTCATCGGGTTGGTGCAGATGCTTCAGTCCATGGAGGACCCAAGCAGCATCGGTCCGGCCATGGCCGTGGCTCTGCTCACCACCTTTTACGGGGCCATTTTGGCCAATATTATTTGCATGCCCGTGGCGGGTAAGCTCAAGATGCGCTCCACGCAGGAAATGGAGGTGCGCGAACTGGTGGTGGAGGGGGTCCTTTCCCTGTCTTCAGGGGAGAACCCGCGTATCGTCGAGCAAAAATTGGCCTGCTTCCTGCCGCCAAAACAGCGGGAGCTTTCCGAGGATTAAGCCATGCCCAAAGAAAGACCGCCGGAACCGCAAGATCGAAGCGCAGAAAATGGCAACCGGACCATGAACGTATCTCTGTTTATTATTCTGTTGGCCTTTTTCATCGTGCTCAATTCCATCGCCGTGGTGGACGAACAGGCCAAACGCGAGGCTTTGGGGTCTCTCATAGGCAGCTTCGGCATTCTGCCGGGCGGCCTTTCCCCCATGGACGCGGAAGGCAAGGGCAGGTCCCTCAAGCCGCCCATTCATCCGTTGATGGATGCCGTCGATGAATCCCTGCCGGACTTTGTGGGCCTGAGTGCAGAGTCCTCCAGTCAGGTGGACATCCGGTCAACAGGCAACGGATCGCTCATCAGCATCCGGGACCAGCTCCTTTTTGAAGACGGCGCCTCCAGCATTAAGCCATCGGCGAAGGCCTTTCTCACCAGGCTGGCGGAAATCGTCAATGCAGACAATTTTCCCGTGGTCATCACCGGCCATACGGACGACAGGCCGCCTGAAGAAAAAGGCGTGCAATCAAACTGGGAACTATCCGCCCGCCGGGCCATGGCGGTTTATCGGTTTTTCTACGATCAATACCTGGAGCAGCTTGCCGCCAGGGAAAGGGGGGCTAACGGAGGCGTCGCGCCTGTTGAGCTTCCCAACAAATACCCTAAACGCATTGACGTGTACGGCTGCGGCCCCAGCCAGCCGGTGGCCAGCAATGACACTCCCCAGACAAGGGCCTTAAACAATCGGGTGGAAATCCTTATGGATAAAAGGGCTAATTACAAGCTCCAAAGAATATACAAAAACAAGTCATCCGGGCTGTTTGTGTTTAAGAAATTCGTATTCAGCGTGCTGGATTAGGAAGAGCCAGGTATGGGAAAACAACCAAAAGAAATCGAATCCCCCGACACCACCATGTGGATGGTGACCTTTGCGGACCTGGTGACCCTGCTCATGACCTTTTTTGTGCTCCTGCTCACCATGTCCTCCATGGACACCAAGGCGCTCCAGACCATGTTCACCCTGTTCGCAGGCGCCAGCGGCCCCTTGGACTTTTCCCCTTACGGAAAAGTCTCCCCCATGCAGGGGGACGCGGACATGACGCCGGGCCCCTTGGACGGCATGAGTCCGGACAATGTGGACATGCTGACCACCCTGACCGAGATTCTGGACAACTCCGACTACATCAAGGAGCCGGAGACGATTCTCAAAAGGTTGACGGTCAGGTCGCGAGATATTGTCAAACAATTGACGGAAAGATACACGGACCAGATTTACGTGAACGAGGACGAGCGGGGGGTCGTCCTGACCTTTGACGAGACGGTCATGTTCGATCCGGGGAGCTCCCGGATACGGCCTGAAATGTATCCCCTGCTGGATGTGTTGGCTCAGGTGCTTAAAGCGGTCTCCGGCAGGGTGCTGATAATCGGGCATTCGGACAGTACGCCCATGCACAGCGTGCAGTATGATTCCAATTGGGACCTGAGCCTCTCCCGGGCTTTGAACGTGCTTTATTATTTTACCACGGAGCACGGATTGGAAGAGGACAGGCTGGGGGTGGGAGGCATGGGAAACACCAAGCCCATCGCGTCCAACCAGACGCAGGCGGGACGGGACAAAAACCGCCGGGTTGAAATAGTGATTACCAAATAGGAGGCATTCAAGGAAATGGCAGACGAAGCGCAAGCAGAAGGCAAAGGCGGAGGCGGATTAAAGCTGATTCTCATAGCCTTGATCGTGGTGGTTCTTGGGGCCGGGGGCTTTATTGGCTTTCTGCTCATGTCCGGCGGCGATGACGCTCAGCCGGCCGCCGTTGCACCGGCGGCGCCCCCGCCGCCCGCAGCGGGCAATCCCAACGCCGGAGCGCCTGGCATCATGGTTGAAATGGATTCCTTCATCGTCAACCTGAGGGACCGTGAAGGAAAGCGCTACTTAAAGGCGAAAATCAACTTTGAGGTTCCCTCGGAAGCGGTGAAAACGGAGTTTACCACGCGCAAGGCTCAGATTCGGGACGTCATCCTTATTTTACTGAGCGCCAAGTCCTTTGCTGAAATCAGCAGGCTGGAAGGCAAGTTGCAGCTTAAAGAAGAGTTGATGGCCCGAGTGAACCAGGTGCTTTCGTCCGGCAGGGTGTCCAACGTGTTTTTCACCGAGTTTGTGGTGCAATAAAGAAAGAGAAGGCTGAAGCAGATGGGCGATATCTTATCTCAAGATGAAGTTGACAGCTTGCTCCAAGGCATTTCATCGGGTGAAATCGAAACCGAGCCGGAAGAGGAGGTGAGCGAGGACGGGGTCGCGCTATACGACTTCGCCAACCAGGACCGGGTCATCCGGGGGCGCATGCCCACCCTGGAAGTGGTGAACAAGCGCCTGGCCCGCATGTTCTCCACCAGCCTCTCCGCCACCATGCGCGGCGCGGCCGACATCTCCGTGCGGGACACCAACATGATCAAGTTTTCGGAATTTCAGAGCTCCATTCCGGTTCCCGCAAACATCCATATGTTTAAAATGGAGCCTTTGCGCGGCCACGCCCTTTTGGTCGTGGACACGCCCCTGGTGTTCCAGCTTATCGAGTATTATTTCGGCGGCACCCCCGGCGGCGCCCTCAAAGTGGAAGGCCGGGATTTCACCCGGATAGAAAACCAGATCATCCGCAAGGTGGTCGGGATATACCTGAAGGATTTCGAGGAGGCCTGGGCGCCTATTTATCCCATAAAACCCGTTTACGTCCGGTCGGAAATGAACCCGCAGTTCGCCGTGATCGGGCTTCCCATCGACCTCATGATCATCGTTCGCTTTCAGGTGGAATTGGAAACCACGGAAGGCGGCATGACCCTGGCTATCCCGTATTCCATGCTGGAGCCCATTCGGGACAAGTTGTACTCCGGCTTCCAAAGCGACAACCTGGAAGCGGACGCCAGTTGGAAGAAGCGCGTGGAAAGCCAGGTGCAGGAGGTGTTGGTGGAGATATGCGTGGAACTGGGCACGGCCGTTATCACGGCGGAAAGGCTCATGAGCCTGAGAAAAGGCGACGTGATTTCTTTGGAGCAATTTGCGGACGCGCCGCTGACAGCCAAAATCCAGGGGGTGCCCAAGATTGCAGGCAAGGCGGGAGTTGTCAAAGGCGCCAAGGCCATCGCCGTGGAAGGCAGAATCACCATGGATTGATTTCCCATACGGGGATCTCAGTCTTGTTCATAAAATTTTTGAGCATTGAAGGGAAAAGGCATGGAAGAGGAAGCATTGCAACAGGAAATGAACGAGAATCTGCCCGCGGAAAACATGACGGATGGTTTGCCCGCAGCCGGGGACGCGGATGTTGACGGCGACGGCGACCTGGATTTTATCCTGGACATCCCCTTGGACATCACCGTGGAGTTGGGAAGAACCTCCATGCGCATCAAGGACCTTTTGCAGTTAGGGCAGGGCGCCGTGGTGGAGTTGACCAAACTGGCGGGCGAGCCCATGGAGATTTTCGTCAACGGGAAATTGTTCGCCCGAGGCGAAGTGGTCGTGGTCAACGAGAAGTTCGGCGTAAGGCTCACGGATATTGTCAGCCCCCAGGAACGCATCAAGAGTCTGAGGTAAGAGGCCTTTCCAATGAATGAGGCAAGCGTCCCGAATTTTTGGATGGCAGGGCTTCAAATGGTCGCCATGCTTTCCATTGTGCTGGCAGCCCTGTTCGGCGCGGTGTTTTTAAGCAAACGCCTGTCCGGCAAAATCAAGGGAAAGGACGGCGTTTCCATAGACGTCCTGTGCGCCAGGCAAATGGGCCCCAAGAAGCAGGTGGTTTTATTGGAGGTGTTGGGACGAAAGATTTTAGTCGGCGTAGGCGCTGATTCCATCACGCGGCTTGCCGAATTTCCCGAACAGGGCAAGGCCTTCTCCGGAGTCCTGGATGAGCGCATGGCAGGGAATGATTTTCCGGAAAGCCTTGACAGCCTGCCGGACGCCCCGGACGAAAACGCCGTGCATGGAGCCGCTATTGGCGAAGAGGAACGAGTATGAAAGCCGGAAATAAAAAATGGATGCTTATTTTACCGGCCCTTGTTTGTTTGTTTTTTCTGCCCGAAATAACCGAGGCGGCGACTATCGCCGTACCCTCCGTGCAAATAGGCGTGGAAGAGGCGACAGGCCCGGAACAGGTTTCCGTGCTGCTGCAGATTGTGGCGCTGCTGACCGTTTTGACCCTGGCGCCCGCCATCCTCATGCTCATGACTTCTTTCACGCGTTTGGCCGTGGTTTTTTCCTTTCTGCGCCACGCCCTGGGCACCCAGCAAATGCCGCCCAACCAGGTAATGGTGGGTTTGGCCCTGTTTTTGACCGTATTCATTATGATGCCGGTCTGGAAGGACATCAACACAAACGCCCTCCAACCCTATTTGAATGAGGAGATCGGCGACCAGGAAGCCATCGAAAAAGCCGTCACCCCCATGCGGGAGTTCATGTTCAGGCACACGCGGGAAAAGGATCTGGCGCTTTTCGTCAAGATTTCCGGAGAGGCCAAGCCCAACAGCCCCGAAGACGTTACCATTTGGACCCTCATCCCGGCCTTTGTGATCAGCGAGCTGACCACGGCCTTTATGATCGGCTTTATTATTTACGTCCCGTTTTTAATTATCGACATGGTGGTCGCCAGCGTCCTGCTGTCCATGGGTATGATGATGCTGCCGCCAGTCATGATTTCCCTGCCGTTCAAGCTCATGCTCTTCGTCCTGGTGGACGGGTGGAGCCTGATAGTGGGGTCTTTGGTCCAGAGTTTTGCAGGAGGGTAGACGATGACGCCGGAATTTGTAATCAGTTTTGGACATGAAGCAATCAAGGTCACCCTGCTGGTATCCCTGCCTTTGCTGCTCCTGGGCCTGGTGGTCGGCCTTGCCGTCAGCATCTTCCAGGCCACCACCCAGATTCAGGAAATCACCCTGACCTTTGTGCCCAAGATTGTGGTGGTTTTGCTGGGCGCCATCTTTTTCGGTCCATGGATGCTGGAGAAGCTCATGGTCTTCACCCATATGTGCATCAGCCAGATTCCTAACTTTGTAAGATAAAAGGGGACTGCAATGAACTTCCCCTTTCTGGATATGAACGAGATTGCGGTGTTCGCTTTAATACTCATCCGCGTCAGCGTCATATTGTTCATGTTTCCCGTGTTCGGGTCCAACCTCATTCCCTTGCCGGTCAAGGCGGGGCTGTCCCTTTTACTGACTTTGTATCTGACGCCCATCGTCCAGGTGAATCCCCAGTCTTTTCCGGGCACGGTTTTGGAAGGGGGGCTGATGATCCTGTGCGAGGCGGTTATGGGCCTGACCCTTTCCCTTATCGTCAGTTTTTTCTTCGCAGCGGTCCAGGTGGGCGGGCAGCTGGTGGGCTACCAGATGGGATTCGCCATCGCAAACGTATTCGATCCGGTGTCCGGCGGACAGATGTCCATTTTATCCAATTTCGCCTTTTGGGTGACTTTGGTCCTCTTTATTGTGCTTAACGGCCACCACATTTTTATCCGGGCCCTGGCCCATAGTTTTGAAATCGTACCGGTCGGGCATTTATATGCGGGCAGAAGCATCATGCCCTCCATGATCAAATTGTCCACGGACATGTTCACCCTGGCCTTGCAGATAGCCGGGCCGGCCATTGTGGCCCTTCTTCTGGTCAATGCGGCTTTCGGCATTGTGGCCAAGGTCGTCCCCCAAATCAACATTCTCATTGTGGCCTTTCCCATCAACGTTGGGATGGGGCTCTTCTTTTTCGGGGTTTCGCTTCAACTCATCCTGGCTTCCATGAAAGCCCATCTGGATGAGTGGGAGCGTGTGCTTCATTCCATCATGACCGTATTTGGAGCATAAATCATGGCGGATTCCCCAAACGAAGACAAAACAGAACAGCCAACCCCGAAAAAACGGGACGACGCACGGAAAAAAGGCCAGGTGGCCAAAAGCCGGGACCTGTCCTCGGTCGTGGTTCTTATGGCCGGTCTGGGCATCATGTATATGTTCGGCCCGTACATGCATTATCATATCACCAGCCTGATGGAGAATATTTTCACCACGGACGTGTCCGCCTGGGGCGTGGAGGAAATCAACACCCTGGGCAGAGAGATGGTCAGGGAATTTCTTTTGATTCTGGCCCCCATGCTCGCCGGCGTTTTTGTGGTGGGCTTCGCCTCCGCCGCAGTTCAGGTGGGGTTCTACTTCTCCTGGGAAGCTGCGGCGCCCAAGTTTTCCAAGATCAATCCCATTTCAGGCTTCGGCCGCATGTTTTCCAAGCAAGCCCTGGTGGAACTGGCCAAATCCCTGGCCAAGCTGTTCATCGTGGGCTTCATTTCCTATTTAACCATTGAAGCCGAAATGGACAACCTCATCCTCCTGGGCCAGGTTGATGCGGCCAACACCCTGGCTTACGTCTTAAAAATCATTCTCAAACTATTTATCAGGGTGGGCATCATCATGGTTTTTGTGGCTGTTCTGGATTTCGCCTTTCAGAAATGGCACCACGAGCAGCAGCTGAAAATGACCAAACAGGAGGTTAAAGACGAATACAAGCAAACCGACGGAGATCCCATGGTCAAGGCCAGGATCCGCCGCATACAAATGGAAGCCGCCCGCCGCCGTATGATGGAGGAAGTCCCCAAAGCGGACGTGGTGGTCACCAACCCCACACACCTCGCCCTGGCCATAAAATACAACGCTCTCACCATGGGCGCCCCCCTCATTGTAGCCAAAGGCGCCGGGCCCATCGCACAAAAGATTAAAGAAGTAGCCCGGGAAAATGACGTTCCTATCGTCGAAAACAAAGAATTGGCACGGGCCTTGTATAAAGTAGTAGACATCGGCGATGAAGTTCCCGTCGCCCTGTACGAGGCAGTGGCGGAAGTTCTGGCCTATGTATACGGGCTTAAACAAAATCGGGCTCGATCCTTTTCTTAAAACACGCTGCCTCCGAACCATGGAACCCGGCTTTAAATAGTCGAAAATTTGACGCTTTCCCCAATGATTTCAGGTTAAGGCAAGGATTATGGCAAGGATGCTAGTATGGCGAACATGGCAATGGGAAATTTAAAGCAAAGCATTTTTTCGAACTCCAGCGATGCGGTGGTCATGCTGGGAGTGATAGCCATTCTCATGGTTATGATCATTCCCCTGCCGTCCTTTATACTGGACTTTCTGCTGGCCACCAACATCACCTTGTCGATTATCGTCATACTTATGGCAATGTATACAATCAGGCCATTGGACTTTGACATTTTTCCCACCTTATTGCTTGTAACCACCTTATTCAGGCTTTCCTTAAACGTGGCCTCCACCCGCTTGATTCTGCTTCACGGCAACGAAGGCGCTCTGGCCGCCGGAAAGGTCATCAAGTCCTTCGGCAGTTTTGTGGTGGGCGGCAATTATGTGGTGGGGCTGGTCGTCTTCGCCATATTGGTTTTGATTAACTTTGTGGTTATCACCAAAGGCGCCGGGCGCATCGCCGAAGTGGCGGCCCGTTTTACTTTGGACGCCATGCCCGGCAAGCAGATGGCCATTGACGCTGATCTGAACGCAGGGCTGATTGATGAGAGCCAGGCGCGAAAAAGGCGCGATGAAATCTCCCGGGAGGCGGAATTCCACGGGGCCATGGACGGCGCCAGCAAGTTTGTTCGCGGAGACGCCATTGCCGGCATCATCATCACCGTCATCAATATCATAGGCGGATTTGTCATCGGCGTGCTGCAGCAGGGCATGCCCATGGTGGTCGCCGCTCAAAACTACACCTTGTTGACCGTGGGAGATGGTCTGGTTTCCCAGATTCCCGCCCTCATCATATCCACCGCCGCAGGCATTCTGGTCAGCCGCTCCGCCTCCGAGAACAGCATGGGCGCTGATTTCGCCAGGCAGCTTTCGGCCCAGCCAAGAGCCATTTTCCTCGGCGCTTTCGTCATTTTTATGTTCGGCCTCATCCCCGGACTCCCTCACATCCCCTTTATTGTTCTGGGGCTTACGGTGAGCGGCATAGCCTGGTACGTCAGAAAAACCGCCGGAGAAGCGGCTATCGAGCGCCAGGAAGAGGAGATGGCCGAAGAGGAGCTTCCGGTGGAAAAAGGGCCGGAGCCCGTGGAGCATCTGCTTTCTTTGGATCCCATGGAACTGGAGGTGGGATACGGAATCATTCCCTTGGTGGATCGCGAGCAAAACGGCGAACTCCTGGAGCGCATCCGCTCCATCCGCAGGCAGTTTGCAACCGAAATGGGCATGGTGGTGCCGCCCATTCATATTCGGGACAATTTGAATCTCAAGCCTGCTGAATATCGCATTTTAATCAAAGGCGTGGAGTCCGGCCGTTTTGAACTCATGACAAACCATTTGCTGGCCATGGACCCCGGCGGGGTGCTCCACAAAGTGGACGGCGTCACCACCCGGGAGCCCGCCTTTGACCTGCCCGCCATCTGGGTGCTCAAGGATAAGGAAGACGAAGCCAAGTTCGCAGGATATACCGTGGTGGATAACGCGGCCGTGGTGGCTACGCACTTGACCGAATTGATCCGACGCCACGCCGACGACCTGTTGGGCCGCCAGGAGGTTCAAGCTCTGTTGGACAACCTGGGCAAGACGCATCCCAAGGCCGTGGAAGAGCTCATCCCCAACCAGATGAGCGTGGGCGGCATCCAAAAGGTGCTGCAAAACCTGCTGCGTGAAAACGTCTCTATAAGGGATATGCTCACCATCGTGGAGACCCTGGCCGACTACGCGCCCATGTCCAAGGATCCGGACCTGCTGACCGAATACGTCCGGCAGCGTCTGGCCAGGGCCATCGTCATGCCGTATCTGGGCGAGGATAGAACCCTGTCCGTCATCACTCTGGATCCGGAAGTGGAAGATACGTTGAACAGGAATATCCAGCATACGGAGCACGGATCTTATCTGTCCGTGGATCCCAAGATTGCGGGGCAGATCATGACGGCCGTGAGTTCGGAAATGGAGCGCGGCATGGCCATGGGCCTCCAGCCCATTGTATTGTGTTCGCCTGTCTTAAGGCGGCATTTCAGGAGGATGGTGGAGCAGTTTGCGCCGTCCCTTATGGTCATGAGTCACAGCGAAGTTGTGAATAAGGTTCAGTTCAAATCTGTCGGGAAGGTTAGTTTGACACATGCGCGTTAAAAGGTATCAGGCAAATTCTATCAAGGACGCCATGGCCCTGGTCAAAAAGGATTTGGGAGCAGACGCTTTGATCGTGTCCACCAAAAAGATTCCTGTGCAGGAGGGAGAATGGGGGCCTGGGGTGCGTCAGCGCTTTGAAGTGACCGCCATTCCTTCCCAAAAGGGGGAGCTCCAACACGCGGAAGAGCCCGCCGCGGAAGAGCCTTTGGTGGATCTCAGGCCCAGGCGCCCCGGCAAGCCGCTGGAGACGGCGCAAGGCTCCGTGGAGATGAACCGGCTGCGGGAGTTGTTTTCCCTGTTGGGGCATCGTGAGGATGCGCTGGGCATGCTTTTAGCCGATCCTGCGGCGACCCAGGTGTATGTGGCTCTGGTCCGGGCCGGAATATCCACCGTCCATGCCAGGGACTGGGTGGATCAGGCAAAAGCGGCTGCGCCCGGCTGCGACCCGGCCCGGCTTTTTAAGGCGGTCATGAATCTGGTCCTCAAACGGTTTAATTTTTCCAGGCCTTGCGAAATAAAGGAAGGCCAGGCGGTTTGCGCCTTTGTGGGGCCCACGGGAGTGGGAAAGACCACCACAATCGCTAAGTTGGCAGCAGAATTGCACCTGACAAGAAAGAAGAACGTGGGCTTGCTGTCCATTGACAATTACCGCATTGGAGCCGTGGAGCAGCTTAAGACGTACGCCTCCATCCTTGGACTGCCCTGTCTCCAGGCTTTTAATCAAAAAGATCTGCAATACGCCCTGAAGCGGCTGGCGGACAAGGATGTGGTCCTCATAGATACTGCGGGCCAAAGCCAGTACGACACCCAGCGCATGCGGGAGATGGAGGCTCTTTTTGACGGAGAACGCAGAATTGACATCCACCTGGTTTTATCCGCCGTCACCTGCGAGTCGGAGATGGAAGAGACGGCCAAGCGTTTCGGCGGCCTGGATTTCAGTTCCTATGTGTTCACCAAGACTGATGAAACCAAAAAGCGCGGCGCCATTGTGAACCAGGTATTAAAAAGACCCATGCCGGTTTCCTTCATCAGTACAGGGCAAAGGGTTCCTGAAGACTTTTTCAGAGCCGACCGGGAAACCATGAAGAATCTGTTGTTCTCGGATTTACAAGGGTCATTTGAAGATTATTCGGCGGCAGGCGAGCCGAATGCCATGGGGTTATCAGTATGACGCAGTCCATTAACAGCGCAGGAGTTCAGAAGGGCCGGGTGGTGAAAATGCGCGGCCTGGACGAAAAAACACCGGATCAGGCCGACGGCCTGAGGCGCATGGTGAAGGACCAAATGAACGGTTTGCAGGAAGAAATCGTTGAGAAGCCCGGAGTCGCTGGACAGGGCTTTCCCAGGGTGGTGGCGGTCACAAGCGGCAAAGGGGGCGTGGGTAAAACCAATATTGTGGGCAACCTCGCCATCGCCCTTTCCCGGATGGGCAAGCGGGTTTTGATTCTGGACGGCGACCTGGGTTTGGCCAATATAGACATCATTTACGGCCTGCACCCGGAGTTCACCATAAAACATGTGCTGACCGGGGAGAAGGATCTTAAAGACGTCATTGTCAAAGGCCCGGAAGGCGTTTCCGTCATCCCGGCCAGTTCAGGCCTGGCGGATCTGGTGCATCTGACCCAGGGGGAAAAATTGAACCTGCTTTCCGAATTCGACGGGTTGGAAGAGGATTACGACATATTCCTCATCGACACCGGCGCGGGAATTTCCTCCAACATCGTTTATTTCAACGCCGCAGCCAGGGAAAGGATCGTCATCGCCACTCCCGAGCCCACATCCATCACCGATGCATATGCACTGATGAAGGTCATGTTCACCCGGCATGGAACCCGCACCTTTAAACTATTGGTGAACATGGTGAACAACGAGGCAGAGGCGGATTTGGTCTTCAAAAGCTTAAGCAACGCTTTGCTGCGGTTTTTACAGGATATTTCCCTGGAATACATGGGATGCATCAAACGGGACGACCATGTACCCAAATCGGTGAAAAAGCAGGCCCCGCTGCTGACCTTGTACCCTAAAAGCATGGCTGGCAAAGGCATTAACGAATTAGCGGAACGGTTTTTATCCAAGGGCGAAGACAGCTCAGCAGACGGAAACATCAAATTTTTCTTTAGACGGCTGGTAGCCCCAAAATAGGAAATAATGAATTTTATGCAAACCTGGATGACACCTCAAGGGCGTGCCATGAAAAATGCAGCACATGTACCGAGAGAAAAATCTAAAGAACGAGCCCGGCGTGATGAATTGATCACTAAATACGCCTATCTGGCTAAATTATGCGCTCATCGCCTGGCTATGCGGCTGCCCCCCAGCGTGAATGTGGACGACCTCATCAGCGCGGGCATCATGGGGCTGTTGGACGCCATCGATAAATATGACGAAGGCCGTGGAGTAAAATTCAGGACCTACGCCGAATTTCGTATTCGAGGCGCCATGCTGGATGAATTGCGCGCCATGGATTGGGTCCCTCGTTCCGTAAGAAAAAAGGTTCAGGAAATCGAACAGGCCGTTAACAGGGTGGAAAAAAGGGAAAGCCGGCCAGCGGACGCCGAGGAAATCGCCGAAGAACTTGGCGTGGACATGGATACATACCAGAATATGCTGTCCAAGGCGGGCGGCATTGAACTGGTCAGCCTGGACGAACCCCTTTGGAGCAACGACAACACCAAGGACGGCCGCAGGACCCATGTGGATCTTCTGGAGGATAACGCCAACCCCGACCGGGATCTGATGGACTCGGAATTCAAGAAAATCCTGGCCCAGTCCATATCCAGCCTGACTCCCAAGGAGCAGCAGATCCTGTCTCTGTACTATCAGGACGAGCTAACCCTCAAGGAAGTCGGCGAGGTGATGGGCCTGACCGAGTCCCGCATCTGCCAGATTCACACACAATGCATGATCAAGCTGAGAAGCAAGCTTAAAACGCAGGAAGCAAGGATTTAATAATCATGGATGATCAAGACGACGCCACTATGCCCGACACCGTGATTTTGGGCGGCAGCGCAAAAAGCAAGAAACCTGCCGAAGAACCCTGGGGAGGATCGGGGGACGACGCCCCGGGAGACGCCTGGGGCGGTGGAAACGAACTCGATTCCGGCGCGGGAACCGAGTGGGGCGGCGGAACCGGCGTTGAGCCGGACTTAGACAACTCGTGGGGCCATGAAGATGAAACGGACCAGGCGTTTGTTCCTGATCCCGCCATGTTTGAAGGCATGGGGGATGAGGAGGAAGCTCCTGAAAAATCCAGGTTCTCCTTTAAAAGGAAATGGATTATGATCCCGGCAGCCGCAGTTATCGTGCTGGCGGTAGGCGTGGTGAGTTTTTTCATGATCAGCGGCGCCCTGGATTCGACGGATGACAAGGCCCAGGCCACAGAAGAAAAAGCGCCTCAAGCCGCGCCGGCGCAGGCTCCGGCCCAGGCCCCGGTTGAGGCGCCAATCGCCTCGGGTCCCACCGTGGACAGGTACGGCGGAGTGCGCAACGTGCGGCTGGAATTGGAGCCTTTTGTCATCCCATATGAGGATGCTTCAAAAAAAACATATTTATTTCTAAGGGTTGCACTAGAAATTGACGAAAAAGAAACATACGCCCTGCTTGAGGCTAACAGGCCGCTCCTCAGGGGGGTCATATACGATACGGTCCTGGAGGAAATGGATCGCGTGGGAGACAAGGAAGCCTTTAGCGGATCCCTGCAAAATCTGTTGGCGGCCAAGTTGAAATCCGTGTTCTCGACAATGGGGATTCAAAAGGTGATTTTTTCCAATCAGTACTCGGTGTAATTTCCGGTATGCGCGCAATCCCTCATCCGGCAGGCACAAGGAGGCGAAATGGATATCAGATTTCGGCCAGAGCCCCCCGACGCCGTTAAAGGGGTGACGCCGGTTAAGGATCAGGGCGCTGATCGCGAAAAATGGAAGAAGAGGCGGGCTAACCCGGAAGAAAAGGACGACTCCCGCGACTCTCCGGAAAACGATGAGCGGACCGCTCCCAGAAAACCGGTCAAGGATAATGCCGGCGGCATTGTGGATGTTGTAATATAGGCGGAAAGATATTGGATCTTATGCTGCAAAACTTTCCTTTGGAATTTTGGATTATCAGCCAGGTGGTCATGGACGCGGCCCTGATCCTGGTGGTGTTTCTTGTTTGGAGGCGTTTTTCAAAAGGCCCTGAAGTCCCCAAAGAAGCCGCTCTCATGGCCGTCTCCCGGGTCCTGGAGCCTGTTTTGGAGGAATCGCGCAAGCTGGCCGAAGCATTTGACGGCCAACTTACCGAAAAACGAGCTATTATCAATAAGATCAACCACGATCTGGACGCCCGCATTATTAGTTTGAATCTCTTGCTAAAGCGCGCCGAAGCCCTGCAGGGCGAACAAAACCCTTCAAGGAAAGGCGGACAACAGGTTCAGTCCGACCATGTGGTGGATCTGCAGCAAAAGGTAGTCGCCCTGGACGCCAAAGGCCTGCCCCCCAATGAAATCGCCTCCCGGCTGCAAATGCCCCTTGGCGAGGTGGACATGGTCATCAGCCTCAAGCGTAAATTTGAAAAAATGAGCGGGGCCTAAAGCAATGGGGTCAAATCTACGTTTGACGTTTGAGACTTTAGGAAATGGATTCACCGGACGAATCGGGTGCGTTTCTGACGGGTTTGAAGTCCTCCCGCGTTTTTGTCCACAAAAAGCGCAAAGCCGGACTTCGTAAACCGACCTGCAAACGCCCTCATGGAATCGTAGGCTGGTTGAGCTTGCGAAATCTAAAAAATAAAAGGGTTATGCAACTATTAGAGACGTGGAAAACCGCAACCAATTTTTAACCGAGATTCGCCATGGCCATCCCCATTGACCCGGGCAATATCCGCCGCTTCGGCCCGGACCTCCTGCAATTGGCGGACCCCAAGGCGAAAATCGCCTTCAACCCCAAAGACGTCCTTTCCGCCAAAGTCTTAAAGAGTTTAAACCCCGGCCAGTTCCTGCTGTCCGTGCGAGGCAACCAGATAATCGCCCAATCCAACGCCGACCTCATCCCCGGAAAAGTCTATCTGATGGAAGTCAAAAGCGTGGACCCCATGCCTGTTCTGGCCCTGGCCAAAGAGGTTCAGGCCGAAAGCCAGGGCAGGGCGCTCGCCAAGCTGGTGGATGGATTGCGGCAATCTCCTTTCAAGGACTTGATGGGGCTGCTGGATTTGAAAGGGGAGGGCGCTGCGGCAAAGGCGCCCCCCTCCGCCAAAGAGGAGTTGCAGGCCCTGAGCAACCTTCTAAGCCGTCTGACCCTTGGGGGCGGCAAGCCGTTCACGGCGGATGCTGTCAGGAATTTTGTGCAGAATTCCGGCATGATGTGGGAAAGCAAGCTGGGCGCTCAGGCCGCCTCGGCCAATCCATTCCAGTCGCCCCAGGCTTTGTTGGATAACGATTTGAAAGCCCTGGTCATGCAGCTTTTATCCCGTCCTGAAATGCAAAACACGCCCCAGGCCGAAAGGCTGGCGGCCTTTATGGATAATCTGCAAGGCCTTCAGCTTGCCAATGTCACCGCCATGGAGGAGAACGGGCGTTTTTTCCTGTCCGTGCCCTTTTTGCAGGGCGGGGAGTATCGGTTTGTGCAGTTTATGGCTGACTTATCCAGGGAGTCCGGCGGTGAGGATGGAAATGGCAAAGATCGCCTGATAACCGCTTCCTTATGCCTGGATTTGTCCGCCTTGGGACCGATTCGGGCCGATGCAGCCCTGCTTGGCAGATTTTTGCGCGCCGGTTTCAGCGTTTCTTCTCAGGAAAACGCGGATTTTTTAATAGCCAGGGCTCATGAACTGGAAAGCAGGCTTGCCAGCCATGGATTTCAACTCATGGATCTGACCTTTCATGTGGAGGAACAGTCATTTTTAGAAAATATCTCCCTGGCCGACGAATTGTTTTCCGAACCTCCAAACGGGCTGGATTTTGTGATTTAAGGCGTTGACCATGAAAAAATCCCTAAAAAAGGCCGTTGCCCTGAAATATAACGCCCTCGCGGACAACGCTCCCCGCGTCACCGCCACGGGCAAAGGGATTATTGCCGAAAAAATCATCGACCTCGCCCGCAAGCACGGGGTGCCGGTTCAGGAAGACCCGGACCTTGTGGAGGTTTTGGCCCGTCTGGACCTGAACGAGGAAATTCCGGCCGAACTCTATGTGGTGGTGGCGGAGCTTCTTTCCTTCGTTTACAAAGCCAATCAGGCAAAAATGGACCGCTAGGCATTTTTTTCCTGGATTTGGCATGCACTTTTTACCTTTTTTACCCGGTTTTTCCTTCCTTTCAAAAAAGTATAATCTTTTAAATATAATAAAATCAGATGTTTAAATTCATGGCTTCCGATTTTTTCCACTTGGCGCCCGGGTTGCAATTTCACCGGTCAACCCGACTCAGGGCAAACCAAGGAGGAAGCATGAACATAGGAACCATATACGCAACCAAGGGCTTTTATAATGAGTACGAACGGTTTGAGGTTATTTCCAATAACCTGGCCAACGTCTCGACTCCTGGATTCAAGCGCGACATATTCGCCCTGGATAAAAACTCCAATCCCTACACCAAGACCGATATGTCCGAAGGGCCTGTGCAGCACACGGGAAATGAGTTGGACTTTTCCATCCAGGGCGAGGGTTTCTTTGAAATGCAGGGCGAGAACGGGCTTCGCTACACTCGCCAGGGGCGTTTTTTGCTGAACGCGGACAAAGAAATCGTCAATGCGGCCGGCGACAAGCTCCTGAGCGACCGGGGCGACCCCATAGTGGTGGACGGCGGCGACCTGTCCTTAGCTCCTGACGGAACCCTCATGGTGGACGGCAAGGAACTGGAAACCATCGCCGTGGTCAATTTTGAAAACCCCA
Source organism: Desulfatibacillum alkenivorans DSM 16219 (assembly GCF_900142135.1). Lineage (GTDB taxonomy): Bacteria > Desulfobacterota > Desulfobacteria > Desulfobacterales > Desulfatibacillaceae > Desulfatibacillum > Desulfatibacillum alkenivorans. The sequence continues at coordinate 129,309 of NZ_FQZU01000005.1, forward strand.
AAATGCTCTCCAAAGAAGGCGCTGCTTATTACGTTTCGGAAGGCGGCGCAGGCGAGCGCCTGGAGCGTCCTGAAGGCACGATAGTGAACCAGGGCTACCTGGAGCAATCCAATGTGATTGTTCCCCAGGAAATGGTCAAGATGATGGAGTCGTTAAGAACCTACGAGACCTTTCAAAAATATATGAATACAGCCAGTGAAATGAATACCAAAGCCGTCAGCGAAGTAGGCACGCTGAGGTAAAAAGGGAGGCAATTGCCATGTTACGAGGATTATGGACAGCAGCAACCGGGATGGAGGCTCAACAGCTTAATATTGATGTTGTTTCCAATAACCTGGCCAACATCAACACCACCGCGTTCAAACGCAGCAGGCCTGACTTTCAGGATCTCATGTACCAGACCCTGCGGGTGGCCGGAGCAACCACCACGGGCGGTACGCAGCTTCCCACGGGCCTCCAGGTCGGCATGGGCTCCAAGCCCACGGGCGTGCAAAAGATTTTCGTCCAGGGCGACTACAGCCAGACCGGCAACGAACTGGACTGGGCCATTGAAGGGAACGGCTTTTTTAAGGTTTTGGCCAATAACGAAGAAGTTTACACCCGCGCCGGCGGATTCAAGATCGATTCCGAAGGTTACATCACCACGGCCGCCGGTGAAAGGCTGCAGCCGGAATTCGCGGTGCCTACGGATGCGGTTCTCATTTCCGTGGATTCCGGCGGCAAGCTCACGGCTTTCGGCCCGGCCAACGAGGAAGTGGCTACCTACGACATCACGCTTTACGACTTCGCCAACCCGGCTGGCCTCTATTCCATGGGCCGCAACCTTTACAAGACCACCGAGGCTTCCGGCGAGGAAGTGGAAGGAACGCCCGGCGACGAAGGCTTCGGGACCATCAGCCAGGGTTACCTGGAAATGTCCAACGTGAACGTGGTCGAAGAAATGGTGACCATGATCGTGGCCCAACGCGCCTATGAAGCCAACTCCAAGGCTATCCAGACGGCTGACAGCATGCTGCAGATAGCCAACAACGTGAAGAGGTAATAACCCATGAGACGCCTTTCCGCCCATAAACTCGCCGTTATGTTAATCAGCCTGGCCGTATTCTCAGCCTTGGCGGCCGGCGCTGCAATCGCCAAGGCGCCTGAAATTCGTGTGCCGTCCGAGGCCTGGGTGCAGGAAGACAGCGTCTTTTTGGGAGACGTGGCCGTGATTTCCGGGCTGGACTCTCTTTCCCACGAAATTAAGGAAGTCTACCTGGGAAGGGCGCCTGCTCCGGGCAAACGCCGCTCCCTCCGGGGCGCCATGATCCAGGCCAAGCTGGACCGGCTGGACCTGCCCGAGAACGCCGTGATCGAAATTCCCTCCAGGGTGAAGGTGCACCGTTCCTTCCAGGAAGTGGACGACCAGGATTTTGAAGACATGCTGATCGATTATCTTAACGACAAACTGCCCGTAGGCCATTTTGAAGTCAGCCGGTTTCAGGTGCGCGGCAACGGAGCCGTAGCCGAAGGAATGCTGGACGTGGTTTTGGAAGACAGCCGCAATGATGAGGACTACGGCCAGATCAGCCTGAAGGGAATCATCAGCGTGGATGGAAAAATGGAGCGCAGGGTAAGCATCGCCGCCTGGGTGGACTATGAAGCTCCGGTCGTCGTAGCGGCCCGCAAGTTGGACCGCATGGACGTGCTCACTGCCGGAGATGTGACCGTGGAAATGCGGAACCTTTCCCGCCTGCCCGACGGCGTCGTCACCGATCCCAAAGAGGTAAGAGGCATGCGGCTGCGTCAGGACATGGATGCCGGCGAGCACATGCTTTCCAGAATGCTTGAAAAGCCGCCCCTGGTTGAACGCGGCGAGGATGTGACCATCATGGCGGAAAACGGCGTTCTTTCCATCACGGCCATAGGCTTGGCCAAAGAGTCCGGCGGTCTGGGCGACGCCATAGAAGTGGAAAACAAGATGAGCGAAAAAATAATCACCTGCCGGGTCACTGGTCCGGCCCAGGTGGAAGTCACGTTTTAGGCGGGAGGATGTAACATGATCATGCGTTTAGGAATCATCATTTTGGCAATCGTTCTGGCGCTCTCCATGGGATGCGCCGCCCAAAGGCAGGATACTCTCGCCAGCCCTGCGCCCTCCGCGGCAACCGCTCCGCAGCACATGCTGGAGCAGCCGGCGACGGTCACCTATACCGCGCCTCGTCCGGCCGAAGGCTCCTTGTGGGTCGACCCGGGCGGAAGCCAGTTTTTTGGAGACAGGCGGGCAAGGCAGGTCGGCGACCTGGTGACTATCAGGATTACGGAAACCCCCACGGCCTCACTGACCGCCAAGACCACCACCACCCGCGATTCCAGCGTCAGCGCCGACGTGACGGACCTGGCAGGTTATATGACCTGGCTGGAAGCCGCCAATAAGAATTTGAAGGGCGACAGCCTGTTGAGCGCCGGTTACAAACCCAGCTTCACAGGGCAGGGAACCAACGACCGCAGCGGCAGCGTAACCGCTTATGTGTCCGGCCGCGTTGTGGGGGTCATGGCCAACGGCAACCTCCAGATTTCCGGCTCCCGGGCCATCAAGGTGAATAACGAAACTCAATACATGACCATTTCGGGCATCGTTCGCCCCGAAGATATCGATCCCAGCAACGTGGTCCAGTCCACCTACATCGCCGACGCCCGCATTGAGTACTACGGCAAAGGCGTGATTGCAGACAAACAAATTCCCGGATGGGGAACCCGCGTCCTGGATCATGTGTGGCCGTTCTAAGGAAGATTGGAGGCAAGGATATGTCTAAAGTCAGGAAAATAGCGCGTTTGGTTTTACTTGCCGCAGCAGCCTTTACCTTGGCGGCTTCCACCGCCCAGGCCGCCCGGATCAAGGAACTGGCCAGCATCAAGGGCGTCCGCACCAACCAGTTGATCGGCTACGGCCTCGTAGTTGGATTGAACGGCACCGGCGACAAGTCGGGCACGGAATTCACCCTCCAGGGCCTGGTCAATATGATGGAGCACATGGGCGTGCATGTAAGCAAGGATGACGTCAAGGTCAAGAACGTGGCGGCGGTCATGGTGACGGCTGACATTCCTCCCTTCGCCAGGATCGGCAGCCAGGTGGACGTGGTCATATCCTCCGTGGGCGACGCCAAAAGCCTGGTGGGCGGGACTTTGCTGCTCACCCCTCTCCGCGGCGTGGATCGCAACGTTTACGCTCTGGCCCAGGGCCCTCTTTCCGTGGGCGGCTACTCCGTAGGCGGCGCGGCCGGCGGCGGAGCGGTCAAAAATCATCCTACGGTGGGCCGGATAGTGGGCGGCGCCTCCATTGAAAGGGAGATCCCCATGCAGCTGCAGGGCAGAAACGAATTGACCCTGGCCTTGAACGACGCCGACTTCACCACCGCAATCAGAATGAGGGACGCCATCAATAACGGAATGGGCATGCCTGTCGCTTACGCAGCCGATTCCGGCACGGTGATTATAGACATCCCTCAGAATTACCGGAACAAAGTGGTCTCCATGGTGGCCATGGTGGAAAACCTGGACATCATGCCCGACGCCGTGGCCAAGGTGATCGTAAACGAGAAGACCGGAACCGTGGTGGTGGGCGAGAAAGTCCGCATTTCCACGGTGGCTGTGGCTCACGGCAACCTGAGCATTCAGATTACGGAAAGCGCCCAGGTTTCCCAGCCCGCTTCTTTCAGCCCCAATCCTCCGGCCGACGCTCAGACCGAACAGCTTGATCTGGAAGACGGCGCTGTTGCCGCCCCGGGCGGTCAGACCGTGGTCACCGCCGATTCCCAGGTGGTTGTGGCTGAAGAAAACAAGCAGCTCATGGTGGTTCCGGCGGGAGCGACCATAGGCGATCTGGTCCGGGCCCTTAACGCCATTGGCGTCACCCCCCGGGATCTCATCACCATCTTTCAAATGATTAAAGCCGCCGGCGCCCTGCAGGGCGAACTGGTGATCTTATAAGGAGTCCGGCCATGCAGATCAATTCCGCAACTTCCGCCATACTGACCCAGGAAATGAAAACCCAGGCCGAAGACGCCAAGCTGCGTAAGGCGTGCAGCGATTTCGAATCGCTGTTTATATACAATCTGTTGAAAAACGGACGCCAGTCCCTGCCCCAGGGCGGTTTGCTGGGCCATTCCAACGAAAGCAAAATCATGACCTCCATGCTGGATCAAACCCTGGCGGAAAAATGCTCCGAGGGCAACGGTCTGGGAATAGGGGAGATGTTGTATCGCCAGTTGAACGCCCCCCAGGCGGCGAAAGGCGGGAATCTGGAAGCTGTTCTTTAGGGATTTGTGATCCCATCCGATAAGAATATAAGATCGTGCAAAGATCTAAGGAGGGCCTGAGTATGGAAGATATCATCAGGGCGCTGGAAGACATATTGAAAAATGACATGGAACGCCACGACGAGCTGATCTGCTGCCTGGAATTGGAACGCCGGGCTTTGGTGGAAGCCAATGTGGATGTCATCATGAAAATGGCCTGCAGAAAGCAGGCGCTGGCCCAGGCCATCATGGAATCCATTCCCCATGTGGACGTGCTGTGGCAGAAAGTTTTTCCCGGCAAAAAGACCAAAGTATCCATCCGGCACATCGACAAAGTGGTCAGCGGCGGGGATCCCGGCATCTTCAGGACTATCAGGCAGTCCTTGGTGGAGTTGAACCATCTTAAAGACAAGGTGCGTGAGATGACCAGCGCCAACCGGGCCATCGCCGAAGATTGCCTGATGTTTGTCCGGGATCTTTTCTCCTCCATTATGGTGGGCGATTCCGCCGATCCTCCAACCTACGGCAGAAGAGGGGAGGTCTATAGAAGGGCCGACTCCAATCTGCTTATGCATCAGGAGGTGTAGCCATGCCGGGAATCAGGTCCGCATTGGATATTGCGGTCGGCGCCATGGCGACCCATCAGTACGGCATGGACGTCGTCAGCCATAACGTGGCAAACGTCAACACCGAAGGCTATACGCTCCAGACCGTCATCAATAAAAGCAAAGTGCCCCAGGCCTCGGGCGGGTTCATGTTCGGCCGCGGCGTGGAAACCTACGAAATCCGCCAGCTGGTGGATGAAACCGTGGAGAAAAGGCTTTTGGAGTACAGGTCCAGCCTGGCTTCCGCCGAGGAAATCGAAACCTTCGGCAAAGTATTGGACGGCCTGTTTAATGAAGTGGAAGGCAACGGCCTGGGAACCATGCTTTCGGACTTCTTCAATTCCTGGGAGGACCTTTCCCTGAACTCCGCGGGCACGGCGGAGCGCTCCGTCCTGTATGAACAGGCTTTGGGCCTGGCTCAATACATAGACGAACTGGACGCCGCTCTTATCGGCGAAGAGGAGAACCTGGGAATCAGCCTTCAATCCGGCGTGGAAGCGGTGAACACCCTGACCTCCCAGATTGCGGACCTGAACCAGCAGATTGTGGCGGCCTCCCAGAACACCAACCCCAACGACCTCCTGGACCAGCGCAACTATCTCATGTCGGAGCTGGCTCAGTACATTGACGTGCAGACCTTTGCCCAGGATGACGGATCCTTGACGGTTTTGGGGCCAAGGGGCGTCACTTTAGTGATTGGCTCCGACCAATTCGACATCAATTTGCACCAGGGAGACATTATCTACGGCAAGGGAACGGACAAAGAGCTCACCATCACGGATTATGTGGAAGAAGGCCGAATGGGCGGCTGGCTGGAAATGCGGGATACGGTCATATCCGAACTCAGGGCCAACTTGAACGAAGTCTCCAAAGAAATGATCTGGGCGGTAAACACCATACATTCCCAGGGCATAGGCCTGACAGGGCTGACCTCCACCACCGGATCGTACACGGCGGCGGCCACCAATCAGCCTGTAAACTCGGCGGCGGCCGATTTGTTTTTCGGGGACCGGATTACGGACGGCGCTTTTACTTTTTGGGTTTACGACGCTTCCGGGAACGTGGTCAATCCCGGTGGCACAAATATTGCTATTACAGCTAATACCACGACCATGGACGACATTGCCACGGCTCTGGGCGCCGTCGATCTTAACGTGACGGCCTCCTCCGTAGGCGGGCGGCTAAGCATTACGGCGGGTTCGGGGTATACTTTCGGCTTTACCGAGGACACATCCAATGTCCTGGCGGCTTTGGGCGTCAACACCTTCTTCACCGGAGAAGGCAGCGGCACCATGGGGATTCACGAAACCATAGCCGCCGACAGAAACATGATTGCAGCGGGAAAGGCCGATGCAGCCACGGGAGAAATTTCCTCCGGGAACAATGAAACCTCCCTGGCCATAGGCGAGCTGAAATACACCAACCTGTCCATTAAGGAATGGCAGTCCAACCGGATCGGGAGCGACACCTCCACCACGGTCAATGCGACCATAGAAGGGTACTACGCCTCCATGATCAGCGCGCTGGGCTCCAGCCTCAATTCGGCGGAGCGGAACAGGGAATTCGCCGAATCCATGGTTCAGAACCTGGAAACCGTGCGAGGCAGCATTTCCGGAGTGTCGCTGGATGAGGAAATGACCAAGCTCATTGAGTTGCAGCAATCCTATGCGGCGGCGGCCAAGCTTATCACGACCATGGACGAAATTTTCCAGACCCTTATGACTATTAAGAGCTAAGGGCGGAAACAGGGAGCAGTATTATGAGAGTCCCTAACAGCGTCATTTCAAGCAACGTCACTTTCGGCCTGGGCCGCCTGACTACGGCCATGGACCGGGCGAATCTGACCATAGCCAGCCAAAGGCAGATCCTGACCATGGCGGACGACCCGTCCGCTTTGCTTCAGGTCATGAACCTCCGGTCCGACATGAGCTATGTGGATCAGTTGAACCGGAACATCGAAATGGGCCGGACATGGCTGACCGCTTCGGAAAGCGCTCTGACAAACGTTGAAGACCTGATTACCGAAGTCAAACTGTTGACTGTTCAGATGGGGTCGGACAACGTGGGCGCTGACGAAAGGCAAGCCGCGGCCGAAGCGGTTCAGGGATTTTTGGAAACCGCCGTGACCTTGGGAAATTCCACGGTGGGCGACCGCTACATCTTTGCAGGGTCCCAAAACGATTCTCCGGCCTTTACCCTGGCCGGAACCGCGGTCACTTATGAAGGCGATTCCAACCCCTTCGCCGTGCGCATCAGCCGGGAATCTTCGGTAACGGTCGGAGGCGACGGCGGCGCCATATTCGGAGACCTTTTCACCACTCTGGCGGACTTGAAAACCGCCCTGGAAAACAATGACGGCGCAGCTATCCGGGATCAGATCACCAACCTGGATTCCGCCTATGATCGCATTGACGGAAACATTTCCAGAATCGGCGGACGCGGGGTCCGCCTGGACGCCCGGACAAGCATTTTGGCCGACGTGCAGTTGGCGGATACGGAGAGGCTCTCCAGCCTGGAGGACGTGGATTACGCCGAGGCGGCCATAGAGCTTGCAGCCGTGGAAACCGCATACCAGGCGGCGTTGTCGGCAGCCTCAAAAGTTTTGAATGTTTCCCTGGTTAATTACCTGTAATAAAAGCGCCATGCCACGGAGGGCTAAATGCTCGTTCTGACAAGGAAGTCCGGCCAAAGAATAAGTATTGGAGACGACATAGTTTTACATGTTCTCGAAATCAAGGGAACCCAGGTGCGCATAGGCGTCGACGCGCCAAGAGGCGTGGGCGTGCACCGATTCGAGGTGTACCAGCGCATACAGGCGGAAAATCAGTCCGCCGCCTCCATGGATCAGGATGTTCTGTCGGGTGCGGCGGGACTTTTTGAACAACTGAATCTCAAGAAAACCAAGTGAGCGGGAATATGGTCCAGCCTCAGGAATCTGCAATCACGGACGGACGGGATATGACGGTGAAAATTGAAACCACACGTTTTGGAACTTTGGAAGTCACGGAAGACAAGATTATATCCATGCCCTCCGGTATGATCGGATTCGGAGAGTATAAACGCTTTATAATCGTCCAGCACAATGCGGATTCTCCGTTCTTTTGGTATCAGGCCGTGGATGAACCCGGCCTGGCCTTTGTGCTCACCAACCCCAACTATTTCATGCCCGAGTACCAGGCGCCGCCTTCGGTGGTGAAAAGGGAAACCGGATGGGAAGGCGACCTTGCCGATAGCGAGGACCTGGAGCTTTACGTCACGGTCCGCATCCCCCCCGACGATCCGGAAAACATGACCGCAAACCTCATCGGGCCCATCGTGGTGAACAACAAAACCATGGAAGCGGTCCAGTTGGTCATTGCCAAAAGCAAATACAGCCACCGTCATAAAATTTTAAAAAAGGAATAGCCCACTACCTGTTTTTGGGCTCGAATAAAAGGCACTCCCGGCCGGTCTCACGTTTGACCTTCAGCCAGGGGCTTTGCCTGGACTTGAAGCCCATGGCGCGGCAGCCGTAGGGGAACGCCTTCTCCCAGGTAAGATAATGGTGCTTGCATTTGATGCAGGGGGAAGACTTTGTTTGCTGGTTTGTTTTCAAATCAACGCCTGCTTCCTTGAAGACAAAATATCTTTTACATGACTAAATACAGTAGAGGAACTCGCATCGGCAACCTAAATTGCACGAGTTGTTCCAAAAGGCGTGAACATGCGAAAAGATTCTTGACCAGCGCGAAAATGATCTATAGGCTTAATTTGACTCAAATAAAAGTTCATTATTTCTTTGGGAGAAACCAATGCATATGTCAACAATGGTCAAAATCATGACGAAAACCTGCTTCGTCGTTGCGCTCGCATTCATTTTGGCGGGCTGCAGTTGGTTTGACTGGTTGAAGCAAGACAACGCCGATCCCAGAATGGAGGACGCCCATAGAAAGCTGGACGCCATATCCACCAACACGGATATCGCGGAGCAGCAGCTCCATTCCGTGAACAAACGCCTGTCCGCCATTGAGCAGCGCCTGCTCAACATGGAAGGCCAGATGGGCAACATGTCCATCATGATGGAATCCATCTCCCTGGCGCCGTCGGAAATTCAGCAGCAGGCGGGCTATTCCCAGGACGCTGTAGACGATTACATGACCGCCCCCGAAATGCAGAAGCCTTCGGCCCCGGCTCCTGAGCCGCCTAAAACCGCGTCCTCCTCATTGATATCTCCCGAGGATCAATACGCCGGCGCTTATCTGCACTACCAAAACCGCGAACAGGATAAGGCGATCCAGGCCTTCAAGGCCTTTTTGACCGACAACCCCAACCATGATCTGGCGGACAACGCCCAATACTGGATCGGCGAGGCCTATTACGACCAGAAAATGTATCCCGAGGCCATTGACGCCTTTAAACAGGTCGTTAAAAAATATCCCGACCAAAACAAAGCGCCCGCCGCCTTGTTGAAAATCGGCTACTCCTATCTTGCCGTGGACAACCCGGAGCAGGCTTCCAAGTTCCTGCGCCAGGTGGTCACCGACTATCCTTTCTCCGACCTGGTGAACAAGGCGCAGGACAAATTGGCGGACCTGCAGCCCGCCAAGCCCGTTTCCGACGCTTTCCCCGGCAGCGGGTCCTGAGGAAACGGATCCAATGGATTTCCAGGCGCTCATGGGGCCAGATTGCGCCAAATCGCCGCAATGGGAATCCAAAGCCGTCCGTCCTTCGTCCCAATCCAATCCCCCCTTTTTTTCTTCTCCTTGACAAATATGCTAGTCAATGGCATGTTCAGTTTTCGTTAAATCATGGACGTTTTTAGCTTAACATGCTTAAATTTTTGTGAATACTTATTGAAAAATAGCTAGTATTGCTAGTTTGTTTGTGCAATATCCGCTATTTTCGGCCGCCGCCTCTTTCTTGACATTTAAATACCAAACAGTATATTCTTGGACGGAAGCAATAAGGCTTTGCAAATAACCAAACAGGATGAGAATTGATTCTCATGGCAACCCAGGAACTTACCAAGGCGGAAAGAACCCGCAGATTCATCATAGAAACCGCTGCGCCCATCTTCAATAAAAAGGGCTTCGCCGGCACGTCCCTCTCGGACGTCACCGAGGCCGCCGGGCTGACCAAAGGCAGCATCTACGGGAATTTCAAGAACAAAGATGAACTGGCCATGCAGGTTTTCGATTACAACGTGAACCTGGTGGAGCAGGCCTTCATCGATCAGATGGCGGGGGCTAAAACCAGCATTGAAAAGCTCATGGGCTATCCCCTGGCGTATCGCAAGTTGTTCAATACTTTCATGGATAACGGCGGCTGCCCCTTGATCAACACCCTGGTGGAAGCGGACGACACCCACGAAAAGCTCTTGAAAAAGGCCCTGGACATCATCGCGCACTGGAAAGAAACCATTGCGGGCATCGTGGAGAAGGGAATAGTTCGGGGGGAAATTCGCCGCGGCGTAAATCCCGAGCGCATCGCCGAGCTTTTGATCACCCTGTTTGAAGGGGGCGGCATTCTCTCCAAAGCAGCGGGCGACCGATCCTACTTCCTGACCTCCCTGGACCACGTGGAGAGCATCATTCAATCCCTGGACGTTAATTACATAGCCTGATTTTCCGGTCGTTCGGCCAAAGCACTTTATTGGCCGTTATTCCTTCCTATTTTCGATTGTTGTCATCAGGAGCGGTTTGTCATGAGTATCATGTTTGAAACCACGCGTATTGGAAGTCTGGAGCTTAATAACCGGTTTGTGCGGTCGGCCACCTGGGAGGGCATGGCGGAAAAAGACGGCGCCATGACGCCCAGGCTCAGCCAATGGAACGAAGACCTGGCCAAGGGAGGAGTGGGGCTCATCATTGCCAGCCACGCGTATGTCAGCCCCGAAGGCCAGGCCACGCCGCTTCAGACGGGCATATATAAGGACGAGCTGATTCCCGGTCTTAGGGAAATGGTTGACCGGGTGCATAGTCACGGCGGAATTATCGTGCAGCAGTTGGCCCATGGCGGACGTTACGCCCAGGAGTCCATGACCGGCCGTCCCGCGCTTATGGTTTCGGAATGGGACGGCATGGACAAGATGCCCGGCAAGGTCATGACCAAAGACGACATAGCCGGATTGGCGGAAAAATTCGGCCGGGCGGCGGCCAGGGCCAAAAAGGCGGGATTTGACGGCGTGCAGATTCACTCCGGGCACGGCTATTTGCTCAGCCAGTTTCTTTCCCCGGCCATGAACCAGCGTACGGATGAGTACGGCGGCCCCATTGAAAATCGATGCCGCATCCATCTGGAGATTTACAGGGCCATACGACAGGCTGTAGGATCCGACTATCCTGTATTGATTAAATTAAATTGCGCCGACTTTATAGAAGACGGGCTGGAATCCAAGGATTCCCTGGTCGTTGCCCAGGCCCTGGAAAAGGAAGGCCTGGACGCCTTGGAGCTGACCGGCGGCATCCTTTCCAGCCGCACATTGTCGCCCTCCCGGGCCAACATCAACTCCCAGGACAAGGAAGCCTATTTCAGGGAAGAGGCCTGGATGTTCAAGCAAAACTTAGGCATTCCCCTGATCCTGGTGGGCGGCATGCGTTCTTTTGACCTGGCCGAGCAACTGGTCAGCCAGGGAAGCGCCGACTATGTTTCCATGTCCCGGCCTTTTATCCGGGAGCCGGATCTTGTAAATCGCTGGAAGTCGGGAGACAGAGCGCCCGCCAAGTGTATTTCGGATAATTTATGCTTCAAACCCGGCCGCGCCGGAGAAGGCATCCGCTGCGTGACCGCCGAAAGGGAATAGCGGGAGGTTGGTATGATTTTCAGGTTGAAAATACTTATAATCCTGGGCGCCGCCGTCTGGCTGGTCCAAGGTTGCAGCTCCGCCAAACCTGTGTTATATCCCAACGCCCACTACAACCAGGTGGGCAAGGCTCGGGCCCAGGCGGACATTAACGAATGCATGCGTCTGGCCAGGGAGCACGGCGTGTCCAGCACGTCCAAAAGCAAAGAAGTGGCCCGGGAAACCGCCACGGGAACCGCCGTCGGTGCGGCCGTGGGCGGCGCCGTGGGCTCCATGAGCGGAGAATTCGGCCGAGGCGCCGCCATTGGCGCTTTGGGAGGCGGAGCGGGAAGTATGACAAGAAGCGTTTTTAGGTCCAACAATCCCGATCCGGCCTTTAAAAATTTTGTGGATCGCTGTTTGCGGGAAAAAGGGTACGAACCCGTGGGCTGGCAATAGCAGCCTCTTGCAGGATTTCGCGTGATTTGAAAGGAATGCGGCAATTTGATTATGGACAATGCCGGGCTCTTTGTGTAAATAGTTTTCCTGACCGAAAATGAAAGACAACGGAAATATGATCAGACGCAGCCCCCAGTATTCTCTTTTCAGCCTATGGACGGGCTAATAACTCACAAGGAGGACGCATGGCCCTCATCATCAAACTGACCCAAAAATCCACAAAGCACATGATCATTCACCTCGGCGGTTCTTTGGACACGGTCACCGCTTCCCAACTGGACAAAAAAGTGGATGAGGTTCTGTCCGGATCTCCCGCCCACCTCACCTTTGACATGGAAAACCTGGAATACATGAGCAGCGCCGGCGTGAGGGTTATTTTAAAAGCGTCCAAAGGGTTGGAAAAAAACAAGGGCAAAACCACCTTCGTCAATCTCCAGCCTCAAATTAAAAAGGTGTTTGAAATCATTCGCGCAATGCCGGACATGAGCATTTTTTCCAGCATCGCCGAATTGGACGACTATTTGGATTCCATGCAGAAACGCGTCCTTGGACATGAGGATTAGCCGAGGCTTACGCAGCTCCGGCCTTTAACCGAAAAGGATTATTAGGCGGGCGGGCCCGAAAAAAAGGCCTGGCCCATAGCCGTATTTTACACCCATCAATCAGGAGTAGTTTGAATGAACGTTCCAGCAAGGTTCCTGTGCAGCATCATTGCAGTTTCCCTTTTATTCCTTCCCGCCTGCACGAAGACCAAAGTAGCATCCACCTGGAAAAAAGAAAATCTGCAAAGAGGCCCCATTAAAAGCGTCTTGGTCGTTGGCATGTGCACCGACCCGGACACCCGGGAGCTTTTTGAAAGCGTGTTCGCCCTGGAGGTGCTCAAGCATAAAGTAGGGGCCATAACCGGATATGAGACTTTTCCCTCAAATACCTGCCCCACGCCGGAGGCTATCAAGGAAAAATGCAAATCCCTGAATGTGGACAGCGTTCTCCTGGTTCGGGCCATTTCTCAGGAAGAGGCGCCCGTGTATCAGCCGCCTCCCACCTTTGAAACCGCCCTGGAGCCCGTGCCTTTTGACGGCTACCTGACCAAGTCCTCCGCCATGGGAATCCAGACCGGGGCCTATAGACGGCAAATGCTGATCCGGCTGCAAACCAGGGTGTTCGACGTAGCCACGGAAAAGCAAATCTGGTCCGCCAAAACCAATACGATCAATCCGAAATCCACCTACGGACTGGTGGAGGAGCTCAGCGAGAAGATTATCTCAGCCCTCAAAAAGGACGGCCTCATCGCCAAATAAACGGCGTCAATCCCAAGGATAATTAAAATGCCCCTGAAGCCTGTTTTTTCTATGGTTTCAGGGGTATATTTTATCCTGCAGCAAGCCCCCCGGCGCCTGTTCTGTTTTTGGGCAGCCCCGGCACAGCAGTACCGTGCCGGAGTCGCGAAGCGAAGGAAGGGGCGACCCGAAATGCTTGTCAAAACGGAAAACATCTTGCAGCCGAAAGGTTTTTGTCGAGGCTGCCTTTTTGAGGGTTAGGGGAAAGATATCCCACCCTCCCAAACTGATAGAATTTCATTTCTCCTTGGCCGCACCTTTTGTCCTGTCGGACCCAAGCAAAAACAGCCTTGCCTGGGTCATCCTGAAAAGCGGATAGCCCTTGCCGGTATGACGGGCTGCAAGGGTGGATGAGGGTTTTGGGAAATCCATTTGTTGGGTTTCGCACACATGTTTTTGGCTTTAACCATTACTCCGGCTATAAATGGACAGCCTCCGAAGGGCGGATTTTGGAAGCTCTACCCAACCTACATCGCGACATGGTGAGATGTAGGTTGGGTAGAGCGCTGAAACAGAGCGTTGCATTGGTAAAATTACGGCTTGCCTGAACGCATAATTTGGCCTGAATCGCAGCAGCGAAACCCAACAAAGAGAGATTTCAGGGAGGATACTGATTTCAACAGCCTTCGCCAGCGGCTTTTTTCAGTCATGCAGAAAACGGTTCATGTGCCTGAAATCCTGCAGCCGCCGTCAGCATACTCAATCACGACCGATACAAAATATCCACGGAATTTCTTACGTATTGTTCGTCGGAAAGGCCTTCCACGGCCTCTTGGGGAAAGGAAACGATTTCCTTAAGATGCTCTGCAATGGCGTGAAAAAGCTCCAGCCGGGCCTGGGGATCCAGTTCGTCCCGGCGCATGAGGGCGGCAAGGGCGACGCCGGCGGTTTCCTGGGAGGCGCGCTGCCTGAGCCTGGCCGCGATATGAGGGTATTCCGCCAGGGAGTTGAACTTGTCCTCCATGATTTGATCCAGGTCCGGCTCCTTGAATTTGGGCATGCGGATGACCACGGTGTTGGCGGCGATATCCCCCAACCGCTGGGACTTGGGGGAGACCAGACAAAAAATGCCGCCCAGCATGTAATACAGAGGCAACATGTCCGCGAATCGCAATAGGTTTCGCATGATTATCTGATAGGGCGTAAGGTGGAAGCCGTTTTCGTCCATGACCCGCATTCCCAGAACGCGTTTGCCGATGGTCTGTCCTCTCCAGGCCCATTCCAGGACCATGGCGTAGGCAATGTTAATCACAAAAGACGCGATGGTGAACATGGCGAAGGTGAAGTCCACGCCCAAGGGCAGCAGCAGGGGGGTGAGCAGGTATAGGATGGATAAGACGACCTGAACGGCCATAGTGTCGATAAAAAGCGCCAGAAATCGGGTGACGGGCGAGGCCAGCAGCAAGGGGAAGACAATGCCTTCGGGCGTTCTGATGGTCAGGGATTGGGTTTGCAGGTCGCTCATGTGGATTGCACCCCGGCCAGGGAGGGCTGAGATTCTTCATTGGTCTTTTTGGCGCTTTTGCCCGACTTGAACAAAAAGAAGAAAAGCAAAACCATTTGCACGCTTCCAAAGGAGATTTTCAGCCAATAGGGCAGCACCGGCTCGTGGTATTGGGACAAATAGGACTCGATGATTCCCGCCCAAACCAGGATGATGGCCAGCCCGCCGGCAAGATGGATGATGTCCGGGCCGATGTTTTTCAGCCGCTGCTTTAAGCCATGGGGGTCGTTCCGGCCTATCAAGGCCTGGGCGATCACCAACCCCGCTTGTCCGGCCAGGAGGACGGACGGAATTTCCACGGACCCGTGGGGCAGGAGCCAGCCCAATAAAAATTGAGTCTCTCCCGCTGCAACATAGTCCGCGGCCACGGCCCCCAGGATGATGCCGTTGTAGAAAAGCAGGATGATGGTTCCTATGCCCCAGGTCAGGCCCAGGGCCAGCACCCGGAACGAAACAGATATATTGTTCACCATCAAATGGCTGGAGAACATGGCCTTGTGGCCCTGCATATGATCTTCTTCGGCCGCCTCCTCTTCTGCCACGCGTTCGTTAGGGCTTTGCATCAAATGGGAAAACGGCACGATGACCTCTTTGGCGTTCGGGTCCAGTAATATGGCGAAGCCGCCGAACGCGGACCCCACCGCTGTGACGATCAAGGCCGCCCAAAACGCGGCGATGTGCTTTCTGAAGGTCCTGGGAAAGGTATGAAAAAACCATTTAATGGGGGTGAACCTGCGGCCTTTTTGCCGGGTTTCGTAGATTTCGGCGTAGGCGCGCGCCACCAGGGCCTCCAGATAGGTTCTGACGCTTCGTTCGGACGAAAAGGTGGCGATGCGGGCCAGGTCCGCCGAGGCCCTTTGATACAAGGTATGGAAATCCCGCACTTCATCCATGGAAAAGCGCCGCTCCGGATTTCGTTCCAGCATGTCGAGATATTTTTCCAGGCGCGTCCATGCCGGCCGTTGCTCCTTGATGAATTTTTGCAGGTCAATAATCACAATCCAGGCCTTTCATATCAATTGGCGCTGTTTGATTTTAAGATATTGAGTAACCAGTTGGGCGCACATTTTTTCGTTATCCAGTTCGTAGTAGCTCACCCCTTTGGCGCCCAGCTCCTTTTGTAACTGCCGGGTGCGCTCCCAAAGCATGTGCCCGGCCATGCCTTTGAATACGTCGTCCACGGTCTGGGCTTTGGAGGACGAAAACAAGGGGTGGACGCCCGGCATTTTGGGGGTGTTCACCACCATCAGGTGGCGCTGGCTCACCACGTTCATCTGCTTCACAAAATCGTTGGACAAAATCGAGTCGTCCAGGTTGGTCAGGAATAATAGCAAAGCCCGCCGCCGCAAATTGGAGCCGATAAAGGTGAACAACTCCGCAAAATCCGGGGTGACGATCCGGGGCTCCAGGGTGTACAGGGCGTCCCGGCATGCGTCGAACTGGACCTTGCCGCTCCTGGCTCTTACAAAGGAGTCCACCTTGTCCGAATAGGTGATCAGGCCGAACATATCGCCCATACGCTGGGTGGCCAGCCCCATGACCAAAGAGGCGGCTACAAATCGCTCCATAATGGTCGATTCGGAAGGATCAGGCTCGTTTTCATCCAGCTTTGCGGCCTTGATGCGGCCGGGAGGCAAGAAATGGCTTAACGCCCGGGCCGACAGCCGCGAAGTATCCACCACCACGTACACCTCCTGGGTGCGTTCGATCTGATAGACCTTGGTGACAGGGCGGCCCCGTTTGGCCGTCGCTTTCCAATGGATATCCCCGTAAGGATCGCCGGGGACGTAATCCCTCAATTGATCGAAATCGCGGCCTTTGCCGATTTGCCTTTGGGTGTGCTGGCCCAGGCTGGTGCGCAGAAACAGGCTGGCCAGCCCGTCTTTTTCCTTTAACAGGTTGGGAAACACGCAAACCAGGGAGGAGGCGGAGCGTTTGGCCCGGGTCATCCAAAACCCCATGGGGGAAAGGGTTTCCAGATACACGGCGTCCAGTTTATGCCTGCCGGTCCGGTTGGACGCCGCCGCCCAGTTGACCAACGAGGACTTAACGCCTTTGTGAAGGTCCACTTCCAATAAAGGGTGTTTGGGAGTCACATGTTGGGGAAAGTCAATGCCCAAACGCAGATGCAGCCCCCGCTCCCTTTGGTCGGTAATGGTCAACGGAACCTGGATTTCCCTCCCGGCGGAAGCCCGCACCAGTTCGGGCAGGCTGACGTCCACGTCCGGCAGCACCTTGCGGGCGGATAGGGCGTCCACGCATGCGACGGCGGCGAACAGGCCCATGATCCCGAATGCAGGCATGGAGGCATGGGGCAGCAGTCCGGCGAGGATCGCACAAGGTATGATGGTGAGGCCGAACCATATGACTAATTTTTTAGAAGGAGCAATCATTCATTGTCCTGCGTAATCGGTTGTTTTCGCCTACCTGGGCACTGCCACATCCTGGAGAATGCGCTCTATCACCTCGTCCACGGTCAGGCCCTCCAGTTCAAATTCCGGCCTCAGCACCAGACGATGGGCCAGGACCGGAACCGCGGTGGCTTTGATGTCGTCGGGCGTCACAAAGTCCCGATCCTCCATGGCGGCGTTGGCCCTGGAAGCCAGCAAAAGCCCCTGGGTTCCCCGGGGGCTGGAGCCCACCAGCACGGCCTTATGGGACCGGGTTTTTCTGACAATATCCACGGCGTAGTTGATCAATTCCTCCTTGATCACAATATCGTTCAGGCATTTGGCAAGTTCCGTAAGATTTTCCGGCGAGGCGACCATGTTCACCGAGTCCTCGGACAGGGTTTTTTCCGGCGCGTGGTCTTCCACCATTCTTTTGGCCAGCATCAATTCCTCTTCCTTTAAAGGCGGCTCCATGATGATTTTAAGCATGAACCGGTCCTTTTGAGCCTCGGGAAGAGGGTAGGTGCCCTCGAATTCAATGGGGTTCTGGGTGGCGAACACCGTGAAATTCTTGTCCAGGGGATAGGTCTTGCGATCAATGCTTACTTCCCGCTCCTGCATGGCCTGAAGCAGGGCGGACTGGGTTTTGGCCGGCGCCCGGTTGATCTCGTCGGCCAGGCAAAAGGTGGTGAACACGGGGCCTTTCACCAATGAAAAGACGTTCTTGCTCATATTGAACATATGGGTGCCTGTGATGTCCGCGGGCATGAGGTCCGGGGTGAACTGGATTCGTGAAAAATCGCATCCCAGGACCTTTGCCAGGGTTCTTACCAGCAGGGTTTTTCCCAGGCCGGGGACTCCTTCGATAAGCGCATGCTGGCGGGTGAAAATGGCGATCAGGCACATTTTAACCACGTGCTCCTGGCCGATAATCACCTTGGCGACTTCCTCCCGGGCCTTGGCCAGCGTCTCCTGTAATGCGTGAATGTCTGCGTTCATGGGCTCCTCAATTGTTTGTTATCGTTCCCGGGCGAGAATATCCACAGCCCGGTTATATGCTTCCACAACTTCCTTTATATTGGCTTTGCCGGGGCTCAGCACGGCCAGTTGAACCTTTTCCTGAAGCTCCTTGGGAAGGTCCTTGTCGTTTTTCGCCGAATTCTCCCAAAGCAAAAAGCAATGCCTTAAAACCTCTTCGTTGGTTATGTTGCGCCTTAACAGGCTGGCCATGGCTTCGGCATAGCCCCGGGAACTGATATGCTCTCCGTTGGCTCCTTTGGAAGGCCCCTCGCTTTTACGGGGAACAAGCGGCGCCGCATTGTGCCACACGTATAACAGCGCCCAGATCAGCAGCGCCAGCCCGGCTCCGGCCAATCCGTATTTTCTGGCCAGGGTGGAGATTCCCTCCTGCTTGGCGATTCCCAGGTGCCATTCGTCAAACACCACCCGGTCATAAGATTTGAACAGCCACACCAAAAGCTCCGTGGATGGTTTTTCGGCCAGGGATTCGTTGCTTAAAAAATAGGAGTCGGTGCAAAAAACCAAGGAGCCCCGGCCGAAATCACGCTCCACCATAACCGGCTTGTCCTGGTAGGTGTAGATCACCTTCCACTTAGGGGAAATGTCCTCGAAAAACCAGGCGCTGTACCAGCTGACATTGGGAGGCAGGCCGGAGTCGGCGTATTCCAGGCTAAGGATCGCCTGGCTATCTCCAAAAACGAAATCCGGGTTTTGATTCATGGACAAGCCCCAGTTTTCCTGGCCTGAGGCAATGTCATGCAAATTCAAGTAATCCCGGATTTTCTCCACCCGCCGGCTGATCTCCTTGTTCCCGGCGTTTTCCATAGAGTCTTCCTCGAAGTCTTCTTCCGAGGCGTCTTTCACCGCAGCCTCTTCCTGGGAATTATCGTCGCCGGCGGCTTGTTCCATATTGGATGACTCGTCTTCTTCAGAGCTTTCAATAACCGTCTTTTCTTCCTTCGCCGGGGGAGCGGTCTCCTCATCAATGAACTCAGGGTCCAGAGGCTCAATTTCAAGATCTTTGCTGTCGGACAATGCCTTGTCTTCCTGTTGCGGATTTTGTGGAACCGGCCCGGCAGGCGCGTTTTCAGCCTCAGTTTTCTCCTCAACCCGCTCCTTGCTCTCCTTGCTCTCCTTGCTCTCCTTGGACTGCTCCAACTCCTCCTCGTCTTCAATGGGCGCCCACTTGCCGATAATGGAAAAAGTAACGACCACCCGGTCCCCCTTCATGGCCAGGGCGCCCAGTTTTTCGGCGATGCGTTTGCGGCCCATCAGCATCCCCTTGGAAGGAGCGCCGGAGACCAAAAACACCGCGGGCGGGTCTTCCTGCATTCGGTCAAAGGAGTAGTAGTTCCGCTCCACGTTCACGCTTTTCAAATTCACGAGGCTGTCGTGCAGGCCCCGCGTACCAAGGGGATCGCTGCGCAGGGAGGAATAGGGAGGATACAGGTTTCCCTTTTCGAAATTCAGGGCGAAAATATGCATGACGGCCGCCGCGGCCATCAGAAGCAGGGCAGGAACAATGATGATCGCCGCTTTAGAAATTCTTGGCAATGGTCATGATCCTTTCCTGGGAGCTTGCAAAATTTCCCACAATGTCCCGGTCCACGGGGTACAGGCCGTACCAGTGCTTTTCAAAAATCTTGACGGCTCCGCCGAACAACTCCAGCAATTCCTTTTTGTCCCTGGCTTTGCGATGGAGTTCGGTATTATATTCCCGGTTGGATTTATACTTGGCGATGGATATCATGTCCGCCTGGGCCAGTTGGGCCAGGGCCGCCAGATAATAAGCCCGCAGCGCTTCAAGATGCGCTCCTTGAGCCATCAGGTCTCTGGCCATGTCCAGCCACGCGTTGGTGGAAAGGCGGTCCGCCGTGATTTCCTCGTCCATGATATCCAGTTCGGGCAAAGGCTCCGCCTCTTCGGCATGGCTTTCCAGGGCTCTGTTTTTTTGCCGCAATGTTTTGACAAACCATAGGATCAGTCCAACCAAGGCTATAATCAACAAAACCCAGAGAACTATTTTTAATGCGTTCAGCCAGTCAATGTTCGAGTCGTATTGTTTTCTTTCTCTGGGCTTCGGGTCCATTTTCGGCAGCAAATTCTCTATCCATTTCCAAAAAGCTCTGACCCCATCCACGATGCTTTCCATGGCGATTTTCAGCTTTTCCAGGACCCATTTTGCGGCCTTGGCTAAAAAGCCCTGCTCTTGTTCCGGCTCCGGAGCTAACTCTTTGGGAAGCCGCCACGAGAAAACAGGCTGCTCCATGACGTCGTGGATGGATTTTTCCAGTTGGGGCTGGTCGATGGTTTGCCGGGGGGCGCCGGCTTCTTCCGCCATGGCCCGGCCGCCGCTGAACAGGCATAGGGCGCAAAGCGCCGCAACCGCCAAAGCGGTTTTGGCGTGCTTAAGCCTGCGCAGCCTGGCTTTGATGTCGTCGCCCGTGGAAAGAGAAGCGCCGTAATAGCACCGCAAGGCGTACATGGCTTTGATAAAAGGATCGAAGCAAATGTAGGTCAGCCCCAGGACGGCCGACATGTAGGCGGCGTTAAACACGGTAGAGTAGACGCATAGAATGTATTGAGATTCAACCCCTATGAGAATTTTGGCCATGGAAGGCAGAAAGATCAAAAAAAAGAAAAGATTCAGCCAGATGGTGAAGGAAAAAACGCTTAGGACGAATAGGGCCGCATGGTTTTGCCCCGGCCAGAGCATGGCCTGGGTCCAGGCTTGCCGCCAGGCGCTTTTCAACCCGATCGGCTTGTTAAAATCAATGCACAAGGCGTTTTGGAAAAACGCGATGGTCCAGCCTATGGGGAGAGCTATCATCGCGGCTATGGGCAGGGCGATGAAACCCATGGCGTGTATGAACGCCTGGCTGGGAAGCGCCCTTAAAATCTTTTTGAGTCCGGGCGGCTCCTGATCGTAGAGCCCGGCAAGGATGGATTGCACAAAAATCAGGTGGCAGGTTTTCATCCAGAGGAAAAGCACGGTCAAGGCAAAGGAATAAGGAACCAAATGCTGCTTTGCAAAAGGACTCGCCCCCATGTCGCTGATGAAAAAAAGCAGGGCTATGATAAACGGAACGGTCCCGATCAGATAGGGAAGGGCGAGGCTTAATCCTCCTTGCCGAAGCAATTGCACGGACTCTTCCACCAGATCCAAGGCCGGCTTTTCATCCGCCGTTTTTTTGCGTCCGCGCATCATTCCAGGTCTTCCTTTAGCGCCTTCCAAATGGTTCCGTCATGAAAATCCGATGGAATTTCCGCCATGACCTTTCCAAAATAATGGAAACTTCCCCAAATAATCAACAAGGCGATAAAAACCTGCAAGGCCGTCAGGCCGATGGATTTCGTCCGTTGATAAACGCGCTTGATTAACCCGGCGCCTTCTTTTTCGGACTGGTTTTGTTTAAGAATATTCTCCAGGCACCGGGAGCATATAACCCGCCCTTCGTGTTCAGTGATGCACTCCCTGCAGAAATACCTTTGGCACTCCGGGCAACGGGCCGCCGCCTCCCGGTCTTGGTGCAGCAGGCATCTTTCCTGGGAAATAGACGGCATCAGGAATCCTCGCCGGCCGCAACGGGCATATCGGTAGAAGGCTGTGAGTTTTCGCCGGTTTTTTCGGAATGGGAACCCTGCATATTAGCTAAAACCAAGCCGGTAACGCCTAAGAAAGAGCATCCAATGATGTGAAATATGGATAAGGCAAATAGTAATGAATTTTCCTTTGGAGACATTTCAGCCATGGTTTTAAGTATAAGCCAATGGTTGTTGCCTATGTCTGGATTTTGAATAATTACAGCCATAAAAGTTATATAGCCCGCTCCAAATGCGATGAGCGCAAAGCCGCCGGAGATCCAGGTTAAAGTTCTTAACCCTGAAGAGACGGCGCCGCCTCCCTGCCTGACCAGAGCCATGATGACCAAGGCCCCAATGGCCAAAAAGATCAGTCCTCCGCAAAACTCCATAAGTAGGCTGCTAAACAAAAACTCCAAGCCCGTCATACCGGCCGAAATTATAAAAAGGGCATACAACGGCTTATGGAACTGGCGGCGGGGCGGGGCGGTCTGTTGTGTAGGCGCCGGAGCGCCTTTGCCGGGCGTCTTATTTTGCGCTTTGCGGTCGGCTTCAAACAAGCCCCCGTGATCGATCGTAGGACGGCCCGATGCGTCGCCCAGAGTTTCGGGGGCAAAATTCCCTCCCTGGGCCTGCTCTATCAGAGGACGCAACTGCGCCAAAATCTTTTTGGCGCGCCGCCTGGAATTGACGCTTTTAAGCAATTCCACCCCGGAATCAGTCTGAATCCAAAACTTGCAGGAGCCCTTTGAAAAAATGGAACGAGCCAGGAGGAAGGAAAAAACCGCCAGCGGCACTATAAAGCCGGCTGTTTCAACTCCTCCGGAAACCGTCCACCAGCCAAAAAGAAGGACGAGGAGTGAATAAGAAGCCATCCAGGCGTAACCCGCAACTGTATTTTGAATAAAAATCGCCTGAATGTCCCTAAAAAAGAAACGCCTGTAAGACTCTTCATAGAACAGGGTGGTGTTGACGCAGAGCAGATGGTCATTGGCCATCCATAAATAGGAGGGGGCGAAAATGTTTCTTCCTCCCCCCGGCATCTTTTTAAACGGCTTGTTTATTTTCATTTGTTATCAATCCAGGTAAAGAGCGGGCTTTACTCGAAGACGTTGAACATTGCGTAAAATATAAAAATAGTCAGCGCAATCTGGCTGATAGCCATGAGAAAGGCGATAATGAACCTGACTCTGGTGTTTCCTGTGATCGAGCGCGGCGCATTCCAGAATTTGATGACAATAAACATGGTGATCAAGGCGAAAAAGCCCGAAAAAAAACTGGTTATATAGGAAACCACGGCGATCAACAGCGCCAGCTTGTCCCATCGCATGCGCTTAAGGTCCAGGGACTCGATGCTTCCTTTTTCCTTGCCTGTTTCAAGGCATTGGGGGCACATATGGGCGCCGTTGATATCCAGGTCGCACAAAGCGCAAATAAAGCGGCCGCAGCTGTCGCAAACCGTGGTTGCTTTTTTTCCCGGATGAAAAAAGCAGCCGGCCTGATCATCCACCAGAGCCTCGGAACGCTGGATTTCCTCTTTGGGAGCCGTCAGCGCCGGGAACACCTCCACCCGGAATTTTTTTTCACATAAGGGGCAGGGCTCAAACCCGCCGGTATTAAACGCGGCGGGCTTAAGCTGCGCCTGGCATGAAGGGCAGTTGACCATTCAATCTCTCCCTATCTGCTTTTGATGACGCGGGTGCTGCAGATGCGGTCGTGAAGGGTTCTTTTTTCAGAATCAAACCCGGCCATGATGTACCCGATCGCCAGGATCATACCGCTAAGCCATTCAGCGAAAACCCGCCCAAAGGCCCGCAAGTAAGACACTTTGCTTCCGTCTTCAACAATTACCTTGAGGCCGCAGGCCATTTTTCCCGGAGTGGCGGCGTATTTGCCATGGAAAAAGGTCAGGTATGCGGCATTGAAGCCAATGGAAATCAAATTGATTAAAAGACTGTATGCCATCACCATGGAAGGATCCTCCACATTGGACATGAGCATGCCCATGGGGATAAGAACCGCGTATTGCACAATACTAATGATGATCGTATCAATGATTTTAGCGCCGGCCCGAATCCAGAACCCGCCGTACTGATAATCTCCGCCTGTCCAGGAGCCTTCTTTGAGCTTCTGCAAAAACATCGGCTTGCAGTCTTCGCAAATGTGGGAATCGCCGTGCCTGATCACTTCATCCTCGGGAAACACGCGCCGGCATTCCGAGCACCGGACCTGCCCCTCGGGAAGCACCTCTACTTCATCCTGAGACGCCGCGGCCTGGGGCGCGGTGAGGACGCCGTACTCCTGCCAGTTTTCCATGCCTGCGCGCCAGACCAATGTATCCGAACGAATGACGCCCGTTTTCACCAATTCACGGAACTCCTCGTCGCCAATGGGGCCGGTCTGCGTTTTATCCTGATAGTAGTACCAGTCCATGTTCTCTCCTGAAATCAAGTTGTAAGCGGGTTGGATGGATTGCCGCGCAAATCAATGCGCGGGGATTCTATACCATGAAGTACTCTCTTTGTCACGCCGGACCTTGGTACAAGTGGCATTTTATGGTATTCGCCCCTTGGACGGCCGCGGGCGGATCTTTCTTCCCGCAAATATCCATGACATGAGGGCAGCGGGTGTGAAAGCGGCAGCCTTTGGGCGGATTGGCAGGGGAGGGCGGATCTCCTTGCAAAACAATGCGTTGTTTTTTTTTCTTGCCCGGCCTGGGGGCTGCGGAAACCAGGGCCTGGGTGTAGGGATGGAGGGGGTTGGATACAACGTCTTTGGTGGGGCCGATCTCCACGATCACGCCAAGGTACATCACGGCCGTTCTGTGGGAAATATGCCTGACCACTGCAAGATCATGCGATATAAATAAGTATGACAAGCCGAATTTTTTCCGCAGGTCCATGAGCAGATGGATGACCTGGGCTTGCACCGAAACGTCCAGGGCGCTCACCGCCTCGTCGCAGACAATGAATTCGGGCTTCATGGAGATGGCCCGGGCCACGCTGATGCGCTGGCGCTGTCCGCCGGAGAACTCGTGGGGATACCGGTAAATGGCGTCCGGGTCCATGCGCACTTCCTGCATGAGGAGGCGGGCGGCCTCCTCCCGGGATGAGCCGTTAAGGAGTTTGTGCTCCACAAGCCCTTCGGTGAGGATGTCCATGACCGTCATGCGCGGATTCAAGGAGGCGAACGGGTCCTGGAAGATCATTTGCATGCGTTTCCGCCAGGACTTGTCCCGTTTGGAGATCTGCAGGGGCTCCCCGTTAAAATGAATGGCGCCTTCCTTGTATTTTTCCAGGCCGATGAGCGTTCTGCCCAACGTGGTTTTGCCGCACCCGGATTCCCCCACAAGGCCCAGGGTTTCGCCTTTATCCACATGAAAGGACACCCCGTCAACAGCCTTTACGTATCCGGCTGTGCGGTTGAGTATCCCCTTATGGATAGGAAACCAGGTTTTGAGCTCCTCCACCTTTAAAAGGGGAGTATGAGGGCTTTTTTCGGGCATTATTTCATCCATTTTTCCGCAAAAAAGCACGCGGCCTTTTTATTCGGGGCCAGGGTGCGCAACTCCGGCGACTCCTTTTTACATGGTTCTTCCGCATGAGGGCACCGGTCGTGAAAACGGCACCCGGGCGGATAATTCAGCGGCGAGGGCACTTGCCCTTTTATTGTGGATAACTCCTCCTGGTCTTCATCCAAAACCGGCACGGACCGCATGAGAGCCCGGGTGTACGGATGCAGGGGATTTTCGAATAAATCCCGGATTTCCGCCTCTTCCACAATCCGTCCTGCGTACATGACCAATACCCGGTCGCACATTTCCCAAATGACGCCCAGATCGTGGGAAATCAGCATTACCGAGGTTTTTTCGTCCCGCATCTGGCGCATGAGGTCGAAAATCTGGGCCGCGATGGTCACGTCCAGAGCTGTGGTGGGCTCGTCCGCAATGATCAGGGAGGGGCCGTTAATCATGGCCATGGCGATCATCACCCGTTGCTGCATGCCCCCGGAAAGCTGAAAGGGATAGGCCTTCAGCATTCTGTCCGGTTCGGGAATTCCCACCTTGGACAGCCAGTCCCGGCCTTTATTCAAAGCCTCCTGCTTAGGCATGGGGTAGTGCAGCATCACGGCTTCGGCCAGTTGGTCTCCGATTCGATGCAGCGGCGACAAACAGGCGCCCGGCTCCTGAAAGATCATGCTGATTTCCTTGCCGCGAATCCTGCGCAAGGATTCATGGGGCATGGCGATCAGGTCCTGGCCCTGGAACACGGCCTTGCCCGCACTGATTCGTCCGGGAGGGGAGGGGATCAGGGATAACAGGCTCATGGCGGTGACCGACTTGCCGCAGCCCGATTCGCCCACAACTCCCAACACCTCGTTCGGCCTGACCGAAAAGGACACGCGGTCCACGGCCCGCAGCGTCCCTTCGTCCGTGACGAATTCCACGCAAAGGCCGTTTATGTCCAATAAGGCATCCGTCATCGCAACCTGCTGAATTGTTTGGGATCAAACGCGTTTCTCACGCCTTCTCCAATAAATACGCCCAGCAGCATGACTACAAAAAGCGCCGCCGACGGATACAAAATCAGCCACCACGCCCATCGGTAGGTCTGAGCCTGAGCCAGCAGTTCGCCCCAGCTCGGCGTGGGGGGAGGCAGGCCGAAGCCCAGGTAGTCCAGGGCGGCCAGGGAGCCGATGGCGCCCACAAGGAAAAAGGGAAAAAAGGTGATGATGGGCACCAGGCCATTGGGCAGGATATGGCGGACCATGATTTTATAATCCGGCACGCCCATGCAACTGGCGGATTCCACAAAGGCCTGCCGCCTCAGCCGTAAAAACTCGGCCCGCATATAATAGGAAATGCCGATCCAGTTGAATATGGCGTAACAAACCAGCAGCAGGAGAAAGCTCCTGCCGTACACTGACCCTAACAGTATCATCACGTACAAAAACGGAATGGCGCTCCAGATTTCGGTAATGCGCTGGCCGGTAATGTCCACCAGACCGCCGTAATATCCCTGGATGGCGCCGGCCGCCGTTCCCAGGCCCATGCTGACGATAACCAGGATCAGGCCGAAGCTGAGGGATGTGCGCAGTCCGTATAAAATCCGCGCCAGCACGTCCCGGCCTGCTCCGTCTATCCCCATGAGGTGGCTTTTGACCGGCGGGTAGGGGAACCGCACTTCGTCCTTGGCGAATCCGGCCCGCAAGCGCATGCCCTCGTGTTCAAAGAAGAACGGCTCGGCGTATCCCGCGAACATGCCCTCCACTTTTTCGGTAATGCGTTTTTGCAAGTCCTGGGGCAGGGAGTCCCAAAAATGGCGGTCTCCGCCGTCTATTTCCAGGGATTTTACAAAAGACAGGTTTTTGGATAGGGCGGCGCTTCCCAAATCGTCCCGGAACGTCAGCCTGACCAGCCGGGGCGGCGCGGCTTTCGCCTTAAAGGCGGGAATGGAGATTTCCACCCCGTTGCCTTTGGCGTCCTTGACCCTGGCCTGATACCGGGGCGAATCTTCGCCCCCAAACCGGCTTTTAACCGCCTGGGCGGCGTCATTCGGCAGGCTGATCAAATCCGGAAGATAAGCGCGCCTTAAACTACGGTCCTCTTTGCCTAAAAAGCTCCCAACTTGATTGCTGCGGATAATCTCCAACTTGGGATTTACGTCCACCGCGCCCACTCTGGGCGTTTGCGTGATGGAAACCATGACGTGATCCGAGGTCATAATGCTTTGGGGATCCGCGCTTTTATAAGGGCCGTTTGGGACAGGAGGGAATATCATGAAGTTGGAGGAATCCTCCTTGAAGGAAGGCGTTTGGGCGATTTTTTTGTAGTCCGGCCTGGTTTTAAGGCCTCCGGGAATGAAGGTCTTTTCCGGGTAGTAGAAAAACACGGGAAAGTGGGATTTGCCTTCGTAACGCACGTACAAGGGCTTGTCATTGCACAACAATTCGGAGCCCAGGCTCAGGACGTACAGCCCGATCAAAATCCACAACGACCACCATGCAAGGCGCATTTTCCGAAACCGGGCGAGCCTCTTGCGGGTGATGGGGGATATGAAATTCCGGGCTTTTATCATGATTGAAAATTAATCCTGGGATCGATGAGTACGTAACAGAGATCGGAAAGAATGTTGCCCAACAGCCCCAAAATGGAGGTGATGGAAAGAATCCCCATGAACACGGGATAATCCCGGCCCACAATGGCTTCCAGGCTTAAGCGGCCCATGCCGGGAATCTCGAAAATCTGTTCGATGATGACCGAACCGGCGAACATAACCGTCAAGATGCCGCCGAAGCCGGTTGCGATGGGAATGAGCGAGTTCCTGAACGCATGGCCCCAGATGGCCCGGCCCGTGCTTCCGCCTTTGGCCAGGACCGTGCGTACGTAATCCCTGCCCACCTGCTCCATGAGGGAGTTTTTCATGAGCAGGGTCAACACCGCGAAATTGCCCACCACATAGCAAAGCACGGGCAAAAACATATGCATGAACAGGTCCTTGGCTTTTTCCAGGCCGGTCATTTGCGCAAAACCCAGGGAATGGAACCCGGCGATGGGAAAGATGTCCCACATGCCCGTGGTCGTGCCGCAAAACAGCATTTTAAGCACCATGCCCAAGGCCAGAGGCGGGATGGCGTAGCCAATAAACACGATGACGCTGGAAATCAGGTCGAACGGCCTGCCGTGGCGCAGGGCCTTCATGATGCCCAAAGGAATACAAACCACGTAGGAAAGCACAAAGCTGACAATGCCGAAGATGAGGGAAACGGGAAAGCGCTCCTTGATCAACTGCCAGGCGGTTTTGTTGGGAAAGGCGTAGGACTCCATGGTAAAGCCGATGCGGTCATGCACCAGCCAGGTCCAGTAGCGTTCATAAAAGGGCTTGTCGAACCCGTAATGCTTTTCCAGCGCCAGACGCTGCTCGGCCGATATGCTGCCGGCCAGCCCGCCGCCCTGGCCCACTTCCCCCGAGCCCATGCCCTTCATGGCCATCAACGCCTGCTCCACCGGCCCTCCGGGCACAAATTGCACCAGCAAAAAGACCAGCATGGTGATGGCGATGAACGTGGGAACCACCAGCAAAAGGCGGCGAATAAAATAATCGGTACGTTCCATGTATTATTAGCAGCGTCAGTTTTTCGGCTTGTCCATGACCGGATCTACAAAAACTTCGTCAAAGACCACGGACAGCGGCTTGGGAGGCAGCGGGAGCTTTTGCTCCATGGCGTCCTTCAAGTCGGCCGCGGAATAGGGATCCAGCCACCAATAGGATTCGGCTGTGGAATCGTCTCCGTATTTGGACAGAACCGTGTCCGGGGTTCCGAATTTATTCCAGTACAGCAAACGGGTGTAATCAATGTTCCACAATAGCACGTACGGGCATTGCTCGTATACAAGCTGGTCGATCCGCCGGCAGATTTCGTGGCGCTCCTCCACACTGAATATGGATTTTTGCTTTTCGATCAACTCGTCCACCTTGGTGTTTTTAAACCCGGTGATGTTGTTGCCGCTGGCGCGATCCGCCTCGCTGGAAGCCCACATGCCCTCCGGGTCCTTGAAAAGCGTGGCGCCCCAGGCCGCCCAGGTGATTTCGTAGTTGAAATCGTCCATATCCTTCATCCAGGCGGCCCAGTCCTTTTTGTCGATGACCATTTGGATGCCCACGTCCTTAAGGTCCTGCTCATAAATGGCCAGAAATCTTTCCGCCGTGGAATCCCGGGTCAGGAACTTGACCACCAGGGGCTTGCCGTTTTTCTCCAGAAATCCGGTTTTGGGGTTCACCTTCCAGCCGGAGTCAGCAAGGAGCTTGCGGGCTTTGTCCTTGTTGAAGTCGTAAGGCTGGTTGGGGCAGGGATTTTCCGGCGAGTACAGGTCCTCGAAATACGATTTGTGCAAAAAATACTGATTGTACATGAGGGTGGAGTTCATCTTCTCCCGGTCGATCAGATGGGCCATGGCCTTGCGCACGTTGACGTCGTCAAACGGAGGCCTGCGCATGTTCATGGCGAATCCCTGAAATCCGATGGGCCGGTAGTTCTGGATTTTTTGCTTTATAATCCAATTGTTGATGAATTGTTCGCCTTCGGTTTCCTTCACCCAGGTGCGGGCCGTGTTTACGCCGATTATGTCAATGAGCCCTTTTTTAAAGGCTTCAAAAGCGTTTTCGCTTTCTGCGTAAAAACGCAGCCGGATCGTATCGAAATTGTTCACGCCCTGCACGCTCACGGCGCCGTTATTCCACCAGTCGCGGCGGCGCTTGAGGGTCAGGGAAACGTTTTCCGTAAGCTCTCCGATTTCATAAGGACCTGAAACCACAGGCAGTTCAAAGTTGATCTTGTTGAAGTCCAGGTTTTCATAGGCGTGCTTGGGCAGAATGCTAAAACCGCTGACGGCAAGGAGGTTTTTCCAGTGCACTTCCTTGGCCGTAAAGCGGATGGCGTGGTCGTCTAAAACTTCCGGGGATTCAAACCGGGACAGGGAAACCTTGTGCACCCCGGTTTTATTGGCCGGATCCATAATGGCGTCAAAGGTCCATTTGACATCCTGGGCCGTGACAGGCTTGCCGTCGCTCCATTTGGCCCGTTTGTCGATCCAAAAGGTAAAGGTTTTTTTATCGTCCGAAATAGCCCATTTGGACGCCAAATGAGGCTCATACTCCAAGTTGCGGCTGCTCATGGAAAGCAGGCTTTCGTACAGCCCGGAAAAAACATGAGAGGCGATGGAACTGTTTTCCAGGTAATAATTCAGGCTTTTGGGCGAAGGCCCGATGTAAACGCACACCTCGCCGCCTTGCTCTGCGTAAGGGCTGGCCACCGGATCGGGAAGCTCCTTCCAATCCGGCTTGGGAAAGGTTTGATCGCAAAAAGCGGTTGAGGCGAGAAAGAACAGAGCCAGCAGCACCCGGAAACACGTTTTCATGCAGCCTCCGATATTTTTTGATTTTTGATTATTAAATTCCTTGCATGACTTCGATCATGGAAAAGACGCGGCCTTTTTCGCCAGCGGCGACTTTCTTGCTAAGGTAAACCACGGCGTCGGCCGTGCCTCCGCGATAAATGTCCCGGCCGTTTACATTATGGGTGAAGGAGAATTTCACGGTCTTGTCCGGCGAAACCAGCGTGTAGGTATGCCACCCGTGGCCGCCCAGATATTCCTCAGGCACTCCCAGGTCGTTTTTCTGCTGCTCGGGATCGCGGATTTGGACGATTTCATCCGTCTCAAAAGGCACGCCCATTTTATTGAAATAACTCACCATGGCCTTGGCCGTGCCGCTGGTGTCCGCCTTGCCCTGCTGATGGCTTTCCACCAGGGTCAGGGTGTAGCCTTCGAACAGGCCGGGGAAGGTTTTGGCCGCGTACTCCATCATGGCCTGGAATCCCACAATCTGCTTGGCCATATTGGGCGCGATGACAGCCGCGATGCCGGAATTTTCCACGGTTTGGATCAGAGCGGGCCTGTCGCCTCCAGTGGTGCCCATAACAAAGGGAATCCCGACTTTGCAGTAAAGCTCCGCGTTGGGATTTACGGCCGAAGGATGGCTGTAATCCACGATAATATAAGAGCCGTACTTCTCCAGGGCGGCTTTTAAGGCGTTTTCATGATCCTCGGGCAAAGCCAGGTTGACGGAGATTCCTTCCACTTCCACGGCCTTATCCGGGATCCCCGGGCCGGTGAGGGACGCATCCAGCAGTTGAAAACGATCGTCCCGGGCGATGCTGCTGGAAATAATCTTGCCCATGTTTCCGGGCAAGCCGTTGACCATGACATTTATTTTACTCATAATATTAACTCCAAAGGTTTCTGGTTGCCCCCTTCATACCAAAACCCGGCGGTCCGGGCAACCAGAGAGATAGAACATTCAATCTTTTTAAATCTCCGCTGGGTTCCCGACAACTACACGCAGGAATAACGGTTTCAGACGTCCGTTGCGATTTTACGCGCAGCGCCATTTTAAAGTTTTGATCAAACTTTTCAAAAGTTTGCCGCCGGAGGCATTTTTTTTTATTCTTTTTGTTTGTTTTTGGGCAACTCAAGGCTTTTTATGAGATGTTGCAGGTTTGGGGCTTGGGGAAACAGGCTAACGCGCTCTTTCAGGTTTTGCAATGCCAACGGGATGTTTTCTTCAAAGCCGGGCTTTTTCATGTTTTGGGAAAGGTGGGCGAAGGCGCCGAGCATTTGCATGTTCCGATGCAGGGCGCAGTATTGATACCGCTGTATAAAGGCCTGGCGATCCACGCTTCTGTATTGGGACAATTCCTTCAGGTACAGGTCGATCAGGCGGTCCTGCACGGATTGGGGCAGGGCGGCGTAAGGATCGATGAGCAAAGACGCCAGGTCGTATTGAGCCGGGCCGATTCTGCCTCCCTGGAAATCGATGAACCAGCATTGCCCGTTTTGGATCATGATGTTTCTGGACTGGAAGTCCCGGTGCAAAAATCCCGGCTGAGCGCCCTGGACGGTTTTCTTGGCAAGCAACTGAAGTTCATGGAGATAATCCTCAAATTGCGCCTGATGCTTTAAGTATCCGTTCACAAAGGCCTCAAAAAAATACCGGCTTTCCTTCTCCAGAATCAGGCCTTCGTCATAATACTCGGTCTGACAGGTCCAGGCCGGGTCGAAACCTTCATAAGCCCGGACGCTCATCCTGGCCAGATTTTTAACGGCCTGCTCGTACAAGGGCAGAGCCTTTTCAATTCCCTGCAATCCGACAGCCTCTTCCAGGCTCATGTCTCCCAGATCCTCGGCAAAGACAAGTCCTGCGAATCGGTCGTAGGCCAAAATTTCCGGGACCGGAGCGCCTGACTCATACAGATGCCTTCCGATGGCGTTGTAAGCGTCGGCCTCGTTCCAATCATGGTCTTCCGCCAAACCGTGATCCACGGCCACAATACTTTCGTTATTCAGGGTCAAGCGGCGCCATTGACGGGCGGAGCCGCCGCCGGCCAATCCCTCCACGTGCAGATCCCTGGCGTAAACGACGCCCTGGGACTTGGCAAAGACCTGCAGCGCACCCGTTTCCAGGGCGGCCCGGGAGAGCCCTTCAAAGGACCCCATGTCATGCCACCAGAGGTGCTCGGGCATCCACACGCCTATGCGCAGGCCAGCAGCCATCATTTCCTCGTAGGCCATGATGGAGGATTGAAACTCGCCTTTTTTGAGAAAGTCGAAAACAATCGGATCCACGACCTGAATTCCGGTGAAGGCCCAATAATCCGGCCCGGTTTCGCTTAAAAAACCGACTATTCTGTCTCCGGCGATGAGAACGTTATTGAACTGGGGATAATCATGAACCACCAGGGTGGCGGCGTTGACGGCGGCCCGTTCGTGCACATGGCATAACTCCTCCAGGTCCAGGTCGGTCAGAATGTCGCCGTTAACCACCAGGAATGGCGCGTCGCAGAAAACGTGCTCCAGGTTTTTGATGGCGCCGCCCGTGCCAAGGATTTCAGGTTCGTGATAACAGGTTACGGGGATGGAAAAGTTTTGGGACGCGATGAAATCCTGGATCCGACCCCCCAAATGATGGGTGTTGACGGCGATTTCCGTACATCCCGCCGCTTCCAGGCTGCGGATCATACGCAGTAGGGCGGGCGTTCCGGCGATGGGAATCAACGGTTTGGGCGTTTTTTCCGTGAGAGGCCTAAGCCTTTCGCCAAAGCCTGCGGCCAGGATCAGGGCTTTCATTACAGGACCTCGTTAGGGAAGAAATGAAAGATAGCGATTCAGCTTCCGGTTGTATTCCTCGATCTTTTCCACGTCCTCCTTGTCCTTGATTCCCTGGGCCGTGAAGAAGGAATAGGCGTTCTCAAAGGTGATCTTCGAGATGGCCTCCATGCAGGAAAGCTCGCCTTTTTTGTATTGGCTGAATCCCATGGCCGAAAACTTTTTCATCCTGTCCTTTTTGTCCAGGGCCTTGGCAGGCTGCAGGGACATGACCTTTAGCACCAGCAGGTAGGACTCGAAAAAGTTTTTCAGGAAGGAAGCGTAGATCCCCAGGATTTTCTTGCCTTCCTCGGTGACCGTATAGGTTTCCGGCAAAGTGGGGTGGGGGATGACGTAATGCTGGTCAATGGCGATTTTCAGGATTTTGCGGAGCTGCTGATCCAGAGGCGTGTCCAGGTCGTAATGGAATTCGTTTTTGAACAGGGTTTGCAGTTCTTCGTAAGGCTCCACAATCTGGGAAAGGTTGAAGGTCTCATCCTCGTCCGCAAGCACGCACAAGGAGGCCAGGGCGGCCGGGACAAAGAAGCTGATGCAGTTGTTTTTGTAATATTCAAGGTTTATGCGGCGTTTGTCCACAACTTTGTAGCGGGTTTCCTGCGGTTCGGAATCTTTTTCCCGTTCTTCTTCCTCGTTATTGTCCTTGTCGTCGTCTTCTTCAATGACTTTGATGAACTTGTCGTTTACAAAGGATTCCAAAGCGGATTTCACCGCGTATTTAGGATCCTCCAACGTGGATGACAATTCAGCGTCCTGGTTTCTCAAGAAAGAGATTAATAAGCCGACCCGTTCAAACAGTTCCGCTTCCGTAAAGCCGTCTGGAAAATCGGTTAGCACGGCCGCGGCGACCAGGGATTGGGGCGTGACCACGGTCTGGCGGTTGATTGCCATGATGATGCGGTGGCCCAGGTTCCTGCAGACCACGCCTTGTTCGGCGTTGTCCATTTTTTCAAAGGGTTTGTCGAACTGGGAAAGCACCGCTTGAATATGAATGGGCTCGTCAAAACGCACGAAAATGCTGCCGTAGCGCCGTTTCAGGACCTTTCTGGCCTTGACGAGCCCGCTCAGGCTTTCGGCTTTTTTCTGGCCGCCTTCCACTTCGTGGAGATATTCGCCTTCTTCGATCACCCGGTCGTAGCCGATATAAATCGGCATAAAATACAAGTTCTTGCATGCTCCGTTGCGGTATGCGGCAAGAAGAATGGAAAGCAGCCCGAACTTGGGCAGCACCAGTTTGCCCGTGCGGCTGCGCCCGCCTTCCAGGAAGAACTCGATGTTAAAGCCTTCTTCCAAAAGCCGGTGGATGTATTCCGCAAACACCCGGGAGTACAAGGCTGCGCCCTTGAATGTGCGCCGGATGAAGAAGGCGCCGCAATTCCTGAAGATCGTTCCCATGGGGAAAAAGGACAAGTTCTTACCGGCTGCGATCAAAGGGCAGGGCAGGTTGTTGACGAAAAGCAGATACGACAGAATCAGGTAATCGATATGGCTCTTGTGGCAGGGCACAAGCACTACCGGGCCTTTTTGGCTGGCCTTTCTGAACTTCCTGAGGCTTTCATTGTCCAGGTCCACGCCGTCGAACATGTTGTCCGTAAGCCAGCGCACGCATATCCGCAGGAAATTGATGTAGTTGGTATTATATTTAGCTGCAATTTCAGTCAGATACTTATCCACTTCCTTGTGGAAGTCTTGAACCTGCTTGCCTTGGGAGATGGCGCGGTCCTGGAGGTAACGCCTGAACTCCTCGTTGCGAAGCACGGTTTCCTTTAATTCCAACGGGGTTTTGAGAACCGGACCCAGGACCGAGCGCCTGTGCTGGTTAATTCTTTCAATGATCTTCTGGCGCAGAGCGTAGGACAGGTACTCGATGGTCCTGTTTTTATGTTTGGGCTTTTCTATGAATTTTTTCAGGTTGATGGGTTCGGACATTTCCACCAGCAGTTTGTCCGGGGTGCGGAACAAGGTGGATATCCGCTTGATGCGGCCGGGCTTTTCTTCCGTGCCGAATCCTGCGCCAAGCACGCCGTGTTTGGTTTTTTGAGGCTTGGTGCCGTATAAAAACAGATGGGGCGCAATATAAATAGGCCTCTCCAGGTCCATTTGCATGCGGAGAAGATAGGTCAGCGGATCGGGGCCTTGTTTGACATAACGCTTATAGAAACCTTTTTCGCTCACCATGCTGACCAAGGCGCTTTTGCCGGCGCATAACTGGCGGCGAAAATAGTGGCTTTTATAGGGATTATGGACGGCCCGGAAACGGAGCATGTGGTCTATATGGCCCAGGATAATGCGGAAAATGCGGAGGATGGGCTGTCCCAGGACAAAGCGCCTGTCAAAGGCGATTTCGGGAAAAGGCGCTTTCAGGTCGGAATATCGGTTGTGAAAGTACAAGGTCTCAAACAGGCTGCGGTATTTGGTGGCGAAGACCACGATGCCGTCCTTTTGCATTTGCCGGAGGGATTCCAGGTCGTCTTCATTGACCGTAATCCCGGTATAAAAGAGCCGGAGCATGAGCCGGGTCAGCCAGCCCCGTTTTTCGGGCAGATGGCACCAAAAATGGTCGTATGTGCCTTGGAGAAATCTATCCATCCAGCGTCTGAAAAAAGCCATAATTTTATTCAAAATCCGCATATGATGACCTCCGCGCGGGCAGACCGTGTCTGGTTTAGGAAAGGGCGAACGTAGCAAAGCCGTAGACCAAGGGCAACCTATTTTTCGTCTTTCATACCACTAAACCATAATACATTGACACTCGTTTTCAATTCATGTAATGATAAATAATCAATTATTTTGGATTACGCCAACCAAAGATCGGCTGATTGAAGTACACAACATCTTGCGGAGATTGGAAATTTGTCGAATACACCCGGTTCCTCGGCCCAGTTGGTCTGGGGCGTCACCCTGGCGCTCATGGGTATTGCGGTCTTTATCAGGGTGCCTCAGGTTGTGCCTGAACTGGTAAAAAAAATGAATATGGCTTCCGGCGAAGCCTTTATTAGTTTTTGCATGTACTTGGTTGGGGTCATCCTGCTGGGCGGCGGCGTAAAGAAGATTTACGCCCATTATTATCCCGGCGATGATAACGACTCCAACGGAGACCAACCCTAAGCCCATGGCCGTAACGATGCCATTAAACCTCAAACTGAACATACTCAC
The DNA here is from genome assembly GCF_900142135.1 of Desulfatibacillum alkenivorans DSM 16219. Taxonomy (GTDB): domain Bacteria; phylum Desulfobacterota; class Desulfobacteria; order Desulfobacterales; family Desulfatibacillaceae; genus Desulfatibacillum; species Desulfatibacillum alkenivorans. Next base: position 166,121 of record NZ_FQZU01000005.1, read on the forward strand.
CCTTTACAGACCTGATTGCAGGGTCGGATTACCGGAAGAGCTATGGCTGTCGTAGAAATCACCAAGAAGCCAACCAACGGACAAGAGGTCACCGCGCTGAAAGCCGCTCCCGAAGTCGGGGGCAAGCTCCAGGAAGTGACCAACAAAATCCACTCGGCTAAAAATCTGGACGAAATCCTCATTGACCTGAAAAATGACATCACCAGCATTTTCGAGGTGGACCGGGTCACCATATACGTGGTGGACGGGGTGCGCAGGGAACTGGTGTCCAGGTACAAGTCGGGGACCGATATCGGTGAAATCCGTGTACCCATTGCAAACATGAGCATCGCAGGGTACGCGGCCAGCAAGCAGAAGGTGGTCAATGTCAAGGACGTATATGACGAAGCCGAACTAAAATCCATTGATCCGGCTTTGCGTTTTGACTCGCGTTGGGACAAAAAGACCAAGTTCACGACCAAACAGGTTCTGGCCGTCCCCATCACGTTCAAATCCTTTTTGCTGGGCGCCATACAGCTTATCAATCGCAAGGACGGAAATCCCTTCAGCGTTCACGACGAGCAGGACGCGGCCTCCCTGGCCAAGACCCTGGGCATCGCCCTTTATAACCAACGGCGCATGGTCAAGGCGCGGCCCACCAAATTCGACTATTTGCTGAACAACAGCATCATCACCTCCAAGGAGTTGGAAAAGGCCATCGCACAGGCCAGATCCAACAAAGAGCCTGTGGAGGCCCTTTTGATCAGGGAATATAAAGTCCCCAAAAAGGACGTGGGCACCTCCCTTTCCAAGTTTTATAAGGTTCCCTACGAGGAGTTCACCGACACCGCCCCCATTCCGGGCGATCTTTTACGAGGCCTTAAAGTCCCGTTTATGAAAAACAACATCTGGGTGCCTTTAAGGGAGGACGACGGCCAGATTATCATCGCCATCGACAATCCTACGGACATCCAGCGCATAGACATTGTAAAAGGCCTGTTTCCTGGCCGGGATCTCGTCTTCCATGTGGCGTCCAGGGAAGATATCCTGGCTTATATCAAGCTCTTCACCACGGAAGAAAAAGAGCTTGGCTCCATCGACTCCATCCTGGAGCAGCTCCAGGCTGAAGAAGAAGAGATGGAAGAAGAAATGCAGGGTGTGGGCGAGGAGGACAGCGCGGTCGTCCAGCTCGTTAATAAGATCATCCTGGATTCCTACGCCAGAAACGCGTCGGATATTCATATCGAGCCGTACCCCGGCAAGCAGAATACCAAGGTCCGCATCCGGGTGGACGGCGCCTGTACGGTGTATCAGACCATTCCGTACCAATACCGGAACGCCGTGGTCTCCCGCATCAAAATTATGTCCGACCTGGACATTGCAGAACGCCGTAAACCCCAGGACGGTAAGATCAAATTCAAAAAGTACGGCGGCAAGGACATCGAACTCCGCGTCGCCACCATCCCGACCCAGGGCGGCATGGAAGACGTGGTCATGCGTATCCTGGCAGCCGGCGAGCCTATCCCGCTGCCCAAACTGGGGCTTTTGGAATGGAACTACAAAAACTTCGTGGACTGCGTCATTCAGCCCTACGGCATCATCTTTGTCTGTGGCCCCACAGGTTCGGGTAAAACGACCACGCTCCACTCGGCCCTGGGCTACATCAACAAGACGGAAACCAAAATCTGGACGGCGGAAGACCCCGTCGAAATCACCCAGGCCGGACTCCGGCAGGTTCAGGTGCAGGCCAAAATCGGCTTTGACTTCGCCGCGGCCATGCGCGCCTTTCTCCGCGCCGACCCGGACGTGATTATGGTCGGCGAAATGCGCGACAAGGAAACCACCAGCATCGGCATCGAGGCGTCCCTCACCGGTCACTTGGTTTTCTCCACACTCCATACCAACTCGGCGCCTGAATCCATCACCCGTCTTCTGGACATGGGCATGGACCCCTTTAACTTCGCCGACGCCATTTTGTGCATCCTGGCCCAACGCCTCGGCAGAACCCTGTGCAAAGACTGCAAGGAAGAGTACACCCCCTCGGAAGATGAATGGAACGAACTGGTCAGGGAATACGGCGACGGGGACACGGAGTATTTCTACACGAAAAATCCGGATCTCAAGTACAGCGACGAAATCAAAATCAACAAGGTCAAGGGGTGCGACCGCTGCCACAACACCGGATACCGCGGCCGTATGGGTCTCCATGAACTCCTTCTGGGCACGGACGAAATGAAAAAGCTCATCCAAATGCAGGCCAAAATGGAAGACCTGCGCGCACAGGCTATCAGCGATGGCATGACCACCCTGAAGCAGGACGGCATCATGAAGATCCTGGGCGGCAACCTGGATCTCATCCAGGTCCGCAAGGTATGCATCAAGTAGCCGCTTTTTTTTGATATATGTTTTTTCAACGGGCCTCCCAATTTCATGGGCGGCCCGTTTTTATATCCAGGGTTTTTGCCTTATTTGGCTTAAACAACTTTTTTTTGGGGGATGTTATGCCGCCTCAAACCGTTATAGTGCAGGAAGAAGGCCCTTTGGCCGTTGTTTCGTTCAACCGGCCCGACCATAAAAACGCCATGACCCTGGACGTACTCCGGGAGATGTACGAACTGGCCCGGAGTTTTGAGGTCCGGACGGACATCAACGCGATCATCGTCACCGGAGGGGATCATTTTTTTTCTGCAGGCATGGATTTATCCGATCCCGGCCTCATGGCCGTCTTTGATGCGCCCCTTTCCCAAAAACGGAAGCTCATGGAATACGGCCCCCGCATGTGTCAGGCCTGGGAGGATCTGGACCAGATCACCATCGCGGCCATGGAGGGATTTTGCGTGGGGGGCGGGGTGTCGCTCGCCAGTTCCCTGGATTTCCGGGTTATGGCCAAGTCCTCCTACATCCGGGTTCCCGAAATCGGCTTGGCCATGAACATGAGTTGGGCCACCATACCGCGTCTGGTTCACCTTGTAGGACCCGCCCGCACCAAGGAAATCGTGCTGTTCGGCGAGCGGATTAATTCCTTGAACGCCTATGAATGGGGATTCGCCCAGCGGCTTTGCGCCGACGGAGAGTCCATGCAGCACGCCCGGATTCTGGCGGACAAGGCTCTCGCCCTGCCGCCGGCGCCTTCGGCCATGACAAAGCAGACCGTCAATGCGGTGGCTCGCGCCCTGGACCGGTCCATCTCTCACATGGACGCGGACCAATTCGTCCTGACCATGATGTCCAAGGATTTTGAAGAGGCCATGCAGGCCTTCATGGAAAAACGCAAGCCGGAGTTTAAGGGGGAGTGAACTCTGTATACGCGCCAGTTTGTTTTTCCAGGCAAATCGTTTGACGCACTATTCTTTTGATTCCGGAGCGGGATTGATCGCTGCATCCCGGGGTGGACCTAAGACCTGGCTTCACTCAATGGGAATCATCACCCGGCTCATATCCCACGAATAAACAACCAAGATGGGTTTGCCGATTACGTCGCTTTCGTCCACAAGACCGAAATGGCGGCTGTCCCGGCTGTGACTGCGATTGTCGCCCAGGACAAAGAACTTTCCGTAAGGGATGTTCAGGGGGCCGAAGTTTTCCTTTTTCAGGCCTTTTTTGTCGGTGGGCATGGGCTCGGTATAGCTTCCGAATCCGTCCGGCTCTTTTTTCCCGTCAATAACAAGGTTCCTGAACCGGATTTCCAGTTTTTCCCCCGGCAGTCCAATAACCCGCTTGACCATAACCCGGCCGGGCTTTTTGGGGTTGTTGAACACCATGCAGTCCCACCTTTGGGGCGGGTACTTTTCAAAAGCATGCTCGTCCACCAGGATGACGTCCCCGCTTTCCAGGGTGGGGGACATGGAATTAGAGGGGATTTTATAGAGATTTAAGGATGCTGCAAGAGATATGACAGGAAGGAGCAAGACAGTGCAAACCGCCAGAAAACCCAGGCTGTATATAGTGTAGTAAATCCAGTGGTTATATTTTTTGGGGTAATACTCGAATCGTTTTCGAGCCCCAAGCCAGGCGTCAACCATCTGGTAGACGTAAAAGGCAGTGACCAGAGCCAAACCCCAGATCACGCCGCTCAATCCGTGCAGAACCCCGAAGCCGTAAAGCCCCGCCAGTCCAAAAGAAAAGCAGACAACCAGCAAGGCGCCGAACAACAATTCCCCGTTGTACATCTGCCCTAATCCGGGGATGTGCGCGGAAAGCAGTACGGCGTGAAAAGCGTTTCGAGGCTTGAGTTCTTTCATGTCCAGGCTCTGGGTTGATGGGGATGTTGCTCAAACAATCCAACAGGCTGCGGCAATCGATATAGTTTACTGCCTGGCTTTTTGAATCGCCGCTGCAAGGGCGCGGGACGCCTGCTCGATGTCCGGCTGGGAGCAAATGGCCGAAACCACAGCCAGGCCGTCGGCGCCCGCCCTGATTACGTCTGCGGCGTTGGACAGGTTGACGGAACCTATGGCGATCAGGGGCGTCTTGGTTATTCTGCGAATTTCGGCCAATCCCTCCAGGCCGATGGCCGGTGCGGCGTCGGGCTTGGTCTGGGTGGCGAAAATCGGCCCTACGCCCAGATAGTCGGCGTCCAAAAAGGCTGCTTCCTTCACCTGATCCATGTTTTCCACGGATAATCCGACAATGGCCTCCGGCCCCATAATGCGCCGGGCGTCCTTATAAGGCATGTCCGTCTGGCCGATGTGAAGGCCGGCGGCGCCCACCGCCAGAGCGATGTCCGCCCGGTCGTTGATGATGAGCGGCACTCCCTTGGCGTCCAGAAGGCTTTTGGCCGCCCTGGCCAATTCCACAAAGGTTCTGGAGTCGCATTCCTTTTCGCGAAGCTGCACAATCGTCGCCCCGCCGGCCGCGGCTTTTTCCATGACTTCCATCAGATCCCGACCCAGAGACAAGGGCCGGTCCGTCACTAAATACAAACTGTAATCAATATTCTTTTTCATAACCAGCCATATATCAATTTGACAAATAAAACTCAAAAGGTTTAAAAGGACATATTTATTCGGCGGTCTCCCGGCGATTAAATTTTATGTCTGTCGTCTCCTGTGTTTCCACAGGGGTTTTCCGAGAATATAACATATAACGAGTTGAAACGCTTACAAAGTCTTGACAAAGATTGACATTAGTGTATAACATTCCCGATGGCCGTGCAATTGTTCCGGTAACGCTAAAGTGGAAAAGGATTAATGGCTGCAAAATCAAGTAAATACACTGTATGCCTTCTTCCCCAGGATGGGTCGGCCCCCAAGCAGTTTACGCTTTCCAAATGGATGGTTTGGGTTTTTGTCGTGCTGATAACAGGCCTTATCGGCGCAGGCGCATATCTGGGCATGGACAACTACAAGCTCAGACTTGCCCAAGACAACTCCCTGGAACTTAAAAATACCATTGCCGCACAGGATAGGGAAATCGAACGGTTGAGAGTTCAGTTCGCCCAATCCGCCGAACGCATCAATAAATTCAACGAAACTTTGCTCAGTTTGCATGAGTTTGAAAAAAAAATCCGGCTGCTGGCCAATCTGGAAGACGCAGAAGACTCCAGTTCCTTCCTGGCTATCGGCGGCTCTTTTCCGGATGAACTGGATCCCTCTCTGCTGGAAGATGCAGAGCCTTCCAATGTGATCCGGGAAATGAACGCTCAGGTGAAGGATTTAAATTCCATCTCCGCGGCTACGGAGCACAGCCTGGGCGCTCTTATCGGGTATTTGGAAGACAAAAAAGACGTGCTCGCCTGTACGCCTTCCATTATGCCGCTTAAGGTCAAGAAAGACCAGCACTGGTACTTCTCTTCCCGCTTCGGCTATCGCACTTCGCCTTTCACGGGCCTTAAGGAATTCCACAAGGGCCTGGACCTTTGCGCATCCACGGGAACACCCATTATGTCCACCGCCAACGGCAAAGTCACTTTTAGCGGCAAGAAGAGCGGCTTTGGCAACGTGATTGTAATCGATCACGGCCACGGCATCTCCACCCGCTACGCCCATCTCAACAAGTTCAATGTAAAAAATGGCGACAAGGTGCAACGGGGCGAGATTGTGGGAGAAGTCGGCAATACGGGACGCAGCACTGGCCCCCACCTCCATTACGAGGTGCACCTGAACGGCGTACCCATGAATCCCCAAAGGTACATCCTCAACTAAATTTTTTCCCAATGGATCAAAATTGAAATGGCTTGAACAGGGAGAAGTCTATTCACTGAAATAGAACAGGCGTCTGCATAGCATTTCCTGCAGACGTCCGTTTTTAGGGGAGCGGAGGCGCTCGGGAGCGCCTCCGGGGGGGGATGCTGCTTGTTACATCATCAGTTGGGTTTTGAGCTTTTCCGCTATTTCCCGCCCAAGCTCTTCGGCCTTTTTCCAGGTTTCGGCCTGATCCTCCACCTTGCGGAATTTTTCAGGCGTTACGGTCAAGTCGTCGCCGTGAATCATGGGCAGGGCGCTCATCATGCAGGTTTCGCCATAGCCGCACACCATGCATTCCGGGTTTCCCACAATGTTCAACTTGCCCAAGACGGTCATGCCTTCCATTTCCAAAGCCCGGGCGATCTGTTCGCAGGCCTCGCTCATGCCGGGAACTCCCCGGCCGATGCCGGTTCCCACGGCCACGGCGAGCCTTCCCCGGTTAAACCCGTTTTGATGCCTGAACGAAAACAGGCGCTCCAAAAAGGCCTTGGCGAATCCATCCACGGCGCCGTAAGGAGAGTATCCGCCCACAACCACGGCGCCGGCCTTTTTCACTTTTTCCGCCAATGCGGGGAAATCGTCCTTCACTTTGCAAATATTGTCGTCTTTACAGCCCAGGCAGGCGACGCAAGGCTTGACATTCATCCTGCTCAGTTTAACAAACTCATACTCCAGCCCGCTGCTTTCCAAAACAGCCTTGATCAAACGGTCGGTATTGCTGTTTTTTATGGGGCTGCCGGAAACGCCCATGATTTGGGGATTCATGCTTTTTCTCCTTTCCCAAAAAGGTTCTTGTTACGGTGGGAGTATAAGAGAAACAGGGGAGGGGGGCGGTAGCAGAGGCTACACAGAATGCATTTTTAGCAATTAATAATTATTTTCTATTAATGATTGGTCAGGCGGATTCCAACAAAGGCAGAATGATCCGTTTGTCTTCGTGGATGATCTTCCCCCCGCTTTTCAGGGCTTTCATGGCCCGGGTGATGCTCACCCGGTGTGCGCCCGTCAAAAAGCTCAGGTCTTCGTGGGTCAGGGGAAACTGGATGACTATCCCTCGGGCGCTCTTGGCGCCGTGCTCCTGGGCCACGTTGGCCAATACCCGATACAACCGGTCTTCAATATTGGAGACGGCCAGGCTTCCCACCCGGCTGGTCAGCCGGGAAATCCGTTCGCTCAGGTTTTTGATGATCTGCAGGCCTACATGCGGGTGATCCAAAACCAGTTGTTCAAACTGGTCCCGGGTGAATCCGCAGGTGAAGGTGTCTTCCAGGCAATAGGCGCTTACGGGGTATTCCCCCTCTTCGGAGAACATGTTTTCGCCCACGAAGTCGCCGGCTTTCCGGATGTCCAGAGTCAGCTCAGTCCCGTCCTCCAGCACCTTGGTCAGCTTAACCCTGCCGCCTTTGATCAGGAACATTTCGTCCGTTGGGTCTCCCTGGAGAAAAAGGGCGTCGCCTTTTTCCAGCTTTTTCCGCATGGCGTTGACGGCCAGGGCCTTGACGTCCTTGGGGTTTAAATTTTGGAAAACCCAGAGATGCCCAATGCAAACAGGCGAAAGCTCAATGGAATCGCCGGCCATTTCGCGGCAAATACAACTCATGCGTTTTGTCCTTTCAAAATAGTTCATTCCTGTAGGCGACCATACTATAATCGCGCCAGGATGGATGTAGCAAATGCTACATTATTATAATTAACGAAAATTTGGAGCATTTTTCAATCTCGCCTTTGCCTCACTAAATTTTTGCAGGCCTGAAATCTGATGGGATTGCATGGATATTGCATACTGTTATTGGGGATGTCCGGATGTTCGGATGATAAATATTTATTTCTTTATCAAATGGTTATTGTTTGTGTTTCTTGTGTTGATACTCCGGGAACGTCTGGAGTTTTGTTCGATATATAGGAGCTTGGGTAATGAAAAGAATCCTGCTGGTTGAAGACAGCACCCTTTTTGGATCATCTGTGAAAGAAAGAATCGAGTCCAAATTCGATTGCGCCGTTTTTTGGACCAAGTCCTTGAAAGACACGGAGGCTCTTTTTGCTGAGCAAGAAGGGGATTTTGCCATCGGGATTATAGATTTTGTTTTACCCGACGCTCAAAACGGTGAAATCATTGATATGGTCATGGCTCATGGCGTTCCGGTCATCGTGTTTTCCGCTTTGTTTAACGATGAAGCCAGAAAGTTTATCTGGTCCCGCAAAGTGGTGGATTACCTCCTGAAAAAGCGCCCGGAAAGCGTCGATTATGTTTTAGCGCTGATCAAACATGTCATGGAGGCGGAAAACGTCAAAATTTTGATCGTGGAGGATTCCCGCTTATATCGGCGCTCCGTAAGGGAATTGCTTGAAGTTCGGAAATACCATGTTCTAAGCGCGGCAACAGGCAGTGAGGCGCTTGAAATTATTAGAAAAAACCCTGATATAAAAATGGTTATAACCGATTATTACATGAAGGAAATGGACGGCGTTGAGTTGACCAGTCAAATTCGGCAAACACACACCAGGGACGAGATGGCCATTATTGGGATTTCCAGCGATGAAGACGGCGTTGTTTCAGCTCAGTTCATAAAAAGCGGCGCTTCGGATTTTTTGAACAAACCATTTCTGGCGGAGGAGTTTTATTGCCGCGTAACTCAGAACCTGGATTTGCTGGATTATATTCAGGAAGTCAAAGATCTTTCCTCCAGGGATTTTCTCACCGGATTGTATAACAGACGATATTTTTTCGACCTGGGTAAAAAAATTCATGCTTCCGCATTGCGGGAAAAGACCAAAATCGCCGTCGCCACGGTTGATATAGATTATTTTAAGCGGGTTAACGACACCCACGGTCATGACGCGGGAGACGTGGTCATCCAGTCCGTCTCAAGTATTCTTGTAAATGCCTGCCGCGAAACAGACATTGTGTCCCGGTTCGGCGGCGAGGAGTTCTGCATTCTGGCCCCCAATATCACTCCGGCGGACAGCCTTAAGTTGTTTGAACGAGTCCGCCAAACTATTCAAGACTCCGTGATTCAGGTGCAAGGCGCGGACATAAGGGTTACTGCAAGCATAGGCGTGTGCAGCACCTTGCTCAAGACGCTTGACGAAATGATTGTCCGTTCGGATCAAATGTTGTATCGGGCCAAAAACCAAGGCCGTAATAAGGTTCAAATCACATGAGGTCAAGGAGCAAATCATATGACGCCGCCCTGGCGCTCCGCTGCGTCCTTGGGAACATTTTCTTGACAGGACCAAAGCCCCGCCCGTAAGTTAATTATCAGGAACACCCAAACATACGCCTTGTCCGGACTCCGCCTCCATTTAGCAAGAGCGCCCGCCGCTTCCTGCATTCCTTGCCGTGTTCCTCAGGCGCAACATGCCGTAAAATAAAGTTTTCGCCTTAATGGGCATATTTCCCCCAAAGCCGCTTTGGCGGCCATAGACGTGTGTTTACTTGTGTTCACCCCAACAAGAGGAGGACCGGCATGAGCGTTTACAAAATCATAGAACTGGTTGGCAGCAGCCCCACTTCCTGGGAGGACGCGGCCAAACTCGCCGTGGAAACCGCATCTCAATCCCTCAAAGATCTTCGGGTGGCTGAAGTAAAAGAGCTTGACTTGAAAATTGAAAATGGCAAAGTAACGGCTTATAGAGCCAAGGTTAGCGTTTCGTTCAAATACGAGAAATGACGCTCAGCACAGTAAACAGCGGGGCGTTTTAGCAGCCCGGTACCAAAAAAAACAGCCGGGGCCGGCGGCCTTGCCCGCCCCGGCTCGCCATGACGAAACCGGAGTCGTCCGGAAGTCCTTTTACAAGGAGGGGGAAATGGACAAAGTGGATAGGTCCCAGTGGTTTTACGGGATTTTGTACGGAGTCTTTTACGATCCATTGGAAGGCGGACGCAGAAGCATGATATCCGCCCTGATTCCCGAAGGATGCACGGTTCTGGACGTCTGCTGCGGCACAGGCCGGCTGGCCTTGGAGCTGGCGCCGAAATGCGAAAAAATAACCGGCGTGGATATGTCCGCCCGGATGCTTCGTTTCGGGGAATTTCTGAAAAAAGGAAGCAAAGCCTCTAACGTGGAGTTTGTCCACGGCGATGCCACCCGCCTGGAAGACTCGGTGGAGCATACGTACGATTACGCCGTTATCTCCCTGGCTCTGCACGAAATGCCCATGCAGGACAGGCTGGCGACAATCCGGTCCATGACTCGGGTCGCCAAACGGCTGATCATTTCCGACCATTCCGTTCCCCAGCCCAGGACCATCCCAGGATATCTGACTACCCTGGCCGAACTTTGCTTTGGCGGCAGAAGCAATTTCGCCCTATACAACGAGTTTAACGCGTCAGGCGGCATTGTGGGCGCCCTGGAGCAATGCGGTCTCGCCCCGGAAAAACGGATCCTGGACGCCAAGAAAATCCGGGAGGTGGTAACGGCCGCGGGATGTTCGGGGTAAGGCGTTCGGGGGCAAAAATATCTCATGAAAATCCAATACGTTGTAAATTATTGGGTAGCCTGGGCAGAGCAGTACCCTGCCCGGGTGCGTGAGCACATGCAGTTCTGAGAACACCTTTCTCAGCGGCGTGTGCGTATAAATCGGGCTGCAAAATCTTCATTGGACAATAACTATCCCGTGTATAAAATCCCTGCGATGGCGCCGGTCATGAGGGTGGCCAGGGTGCCGGCGATGATGGACTTGAACCCCAGGCCCACGATTTCCGTTCTGCGCTCGGGAACCATCATGCCCAGGCCGCCTATCATGATGCCCAAAGATCCCAAATTGGCGAAGCCGCACATGGCGTAGGTCATGATCAACACGGAGCGGGGCGACAATTGCTCCGCCGGAGTTCCGGCTAAAGCCAAGTAGGACAGGAACTCGTTCAGGACCGTTTTAATCCCCATGAGGCTGCCTGCGGTCATGCATTCGGACCAGGGAATGCCTATGAGCCAGACGATGGGCGCCATGATCAGTCCAAGAATTCTTTGCAGGGTGAGGGCCTCGCCTCCGATGTTTGGGACCCATCCAAGGCAGATGTTCACCAGTTCCACCATGGCCACGCAGACCACCAGCATGGCGATGACATTCAGGTAGAGCTTCATGCCTTCGGTTCCGCCGTTGGTGATGGCTTCCATGGAACTGGACGCGGGATTGGGGATGCTCATTTGGCCTTCCGTGGCGCTGTCGCTGGGAATTATTATCCGGGAAATGGCAATGGCCGCCGGCGCGCTGATGATGGAGGCCACCAGGAGATGCCCCAAAGCGCCGGGCAACACCGGCTTTAAGAAGCTGGCGTACAAAACCAGGACTGTGCCGGCCACGGTTGCCATGCCGCCCGTCATGAGTGCGAACAGTTCGCCCCGGGAGACGTCTCTCAGATAGGGCTTGACGAACAGAGGCGCTTCGATCATGCCCACGAACACGTTGGCGGCCAGCCCCAGACCTTCGGCGCCGCCCACGCCCAAAGACCGGCGCAGGAGCCAGGCGAAGCCCCGGACGATGAGAGGCAGAATTCTCCAATAAAACAGCAGGGAGGAAAGGGCGCTCATGACCAGGATGAGCCAAAGCCCCCGAAGGCCGAAAATATAGGATGCACCTTGATCCGTCACCTCAAAGGGAAAGGACTCGCCGCCGCCCAGGTATCCGAACACAAAGGTCGTGCCCGCCCTGGCAGCCGTTTCCAATGCTCCGACCACTTTGTTCAAAGCCAGAAAAACGCCTTGCGCGCCCGGCATTTTCAAAAAGAACAGGGCCAATATAAGCTGGAGGACAATGGCCGATAGGACGGTCCTCAGTTGGATGTTTTTCCGGTTTTCGGAAAATGCGAGGGCGATAAGGGGCATGGCGGCCAAACCAAGGGCGCAGTGCAGAATGTCGAGCATGAAGGAGTCCTTTCAGAAATAACCCTGCAATCAAGAAATGATCAGGATGCCAGTATGAGACGCAGGTCCATGACATTGGTCATGGTGGGACCGGTAATGACCAATTCCCCCGTTTTTTTAAAAAAGTTGTACGAGTCGTTGTTGACCAAATAGGCGTAAGGGTCCAAGCCCATGGCTTCCGCACGGGAGCAAGTGCCGCCGTCGCAATAGGCGCCGGCCGCGTCCGTGGGGCCGTCCGTGCCGTCGGTTCCCGCGGAGAACAATAGGGCGCCTTCCACGCCTTGCATGGCGATGGCCCCGGCCAGGGCGAATTCCATGTTGCGTCCGCCTTTGCCTTTTCCCTTGATGGTCACGGTGGTTTCGCCGCCGGACAGGACGCAGGCGGGGCGTTGCAGGGGATTGCCCGTGGCTAAAATTTCCTTGGCGATTCCTGCGTGCACCTTGGCCACGTCCTGGGCTTCTCCGTCAATCAGGGAGGAAAGAATCAGGGTATTGTACCCCAGGCTTTGGGCTTTATCCCGCGCTTGAAACAAAGACTGGCGCGAAGACCCTACGATCAGGGTATGGGCGTTATTGAATACCGGATCTCCCGGCTTGGGCGTTTCGGGCAGATCTCCGGCAGCTCCCCGTTCAAGATGCCCCATGACCTCCGCCGGAAAGTTCAGGCACATTTGGTGGCGGTCGATAATCTCCAGGCACCGTTGGAAGGTGTCTGGATCGGGCGTGGTGGGGCCCGAGGCGATGATGTCCAAATCGTCTCCGATCACATCGGACAGCACCAAAGAGATCATGGTTGCAGGATGGGCGATTCGGACCAATTGCCCGCCTTTGACCCCGGAAAGGTGCTTTCGTATGGCGTTCATCTCCTGGATGGGAGCGCCGCACGCCAGCAGGGCCGAGGTGGCTTCCTGTTTTTGAGCCAGCGTCAGGCCTTTGGCCGGCAAAGGCAGCAGGGCCGAGCCTCCGCCCGAAATCACGCAAAAAACCAGGTCCCTTTCCGTAAGGCCTTCCAGCAGGCCTATGATCGCCCGGGCGCCCTGCATTCCGTTGGCGTCAGGCACAGGATGCCCGCCTTCGACGGTTTTGACGAAGTCCAGGGGCATGACATGCCCGTATTTTGTGACGATCAGGCCTTCCGTGATATGGGGCAGGGTTTTTTCCAGGGCCCGGGCCATGGGGCAGGCGGCCTTGCCCGCTCCAACAACAAACACCCTGTCATAGCCGGCCAGGGTGATTTTTCGTTCTCCAACCGACAAAACGCCGCTTTGACTGAGCTGCAGGGCTTTGAGCACGGCCTGCTCCGGGTCGGCCGCCGCCAGGCCCGCCCGGAAGATTTCCATAGCGTGTTCCCGTAAGATTTGCGTCATGGTTTTGTCCTCCGTCCAGCGCACAAAAAAGCGCTCAATCAGGATTGATCGGGAGGGCTGACCCTTTCTTTGAGAAGACAACAGGCCACCTGATACAATGGATCGCCGTCCGGACCGTATTCCACGTTTCCGGGCTGGATGAGCTTGTTCATCACGCAGCCTTCAGGGATGTTCAGGTCGAAAAATCGATCCTCATGCAATCCGGAAACCGCTTCTAGCCTGTCATCCTCAAACATGAGCGAGTGGATGGGGTAGTCCTCGCACAAAGGGCACCGGTACACCCTGCCGTTGGGAAAAATAAAATAGTTCTCCGCCACCTTGCCCGCACACTCGAATTTCTCGCCCGGCTCCAGAAACACCTTGGGATAAGTGGTCTCTATTCCCAGCTTGGCCGCTTTTTCGGCCGCGGCGGGTACCACGCTGTCCCACTGGGAGCGGGTGAGTTGGTTCAGGTTGGAGGCGTTTGACGCCGCGTTTCCCCGCAACCCGATAACCTGGATAAAAAAGCGTTGTACCCCCCATTTTGCCAGAAGTTCGGGCATCTGGTCCAGAAATTTCAGGTTTCCCGTGCTGACCGTGTATATCAGACTGATGCCAAATCCATTTTTAACAGCTTTTTGCAGGTTTTCTGTGCATATTTTAAAGGAGCCTTTTCCTCGTATGGGGTCGTTCACCTCCGGAGACGGACCGTCCAGGCTGAACGAAAACACGTCCACTTGGCCGGGGCTGGTCTTGTCCAGAATATCGTGGAAGCAATATCCGTTTGTATCCACTGTTATGGATTTGTATCCAGTGCTGCGGGCGTGGCGGATGGCTTGGTCAAGATCCGGGTGCATGGTGGGCTCCCCGCCCAAAAAGATCACGTTGGAATCCGCCCCCTGGCCGGAAAATGCATCCAGCCACTTGCAAATGGTTTTAATATCAAGGGTCTGCCTGCCGTGCTGCTCGGGGTTGATATAGCAATGTTTGCAGGAAAGATTGCATTGGGTTAAAATGTGAAAAAATACATTTTTTGCATGGGCTTGAAAAGCCACAGTTTGTTTCATGCCGCACCTGTATATATGGGTAAATACTAACAATCATTACAATGCATTATGTCTTCCCATACCATAAGCCGGAAAAAGGATAAAGGGAAGACCGATTTTGTGAGTAAAAGCCGACCCTTTTCTTGACATTGAGGTCCGTATTTACTATTTGTCAGGGGAATATTGGGAAAGGAATAAGGAAAAGGTTCATGGCGACATCCATAGGCGATTTGGTTTTGGTTCATTACGAAGGGAACCCCGCCTTTTATGCTAGAATAGAAGACATTGAGGCGGACCACAAACCCGGGTGGTACCATGTGCATATGATGGCGTTAATGACGCCGTCCCACGAATTTTCATGGATTCTGCGCGAGGAATACATCAACGGAGACGTCTTCACCATGGGCGGCAACAAGATGCGCCTGGAAAAGGTGGGGCCGCCCCGGGGGCTTATTCCTCAAGGCACTGGGGCTGAATCCTCCATGGAAGATTCGTCTACGGACGGTAAAAAATCGGGCGAAAAGAAAGGCGGCCAGGCAAAGGTCGTCTCCTTAATGGACCGAAAAAAATAAAATAGGCTTGCTTTCGCAGGTAGTACGTGTTATCCGTCTGCCTTCATTTGAAGACGGCTGAAACTAGAATTTTGCCGGCGAATGGCTTTCCTTAACGTGCCGGAACGTTTAAGAACATAACTACAAGGAGGACTTTTAATGAAAACGTTAGTTGGCGGAGCAGTCGCGGCTGTACTGGGTCTGTTGGGCATGGCCATCTGGTCGGAACAGTTTTTTGGCATCCTGGCCGGTGTGGTGCCCGTAACCCTGTTTCTGGGCGGCGCCTTAGCTATTTACCTGGGCTTTGACGAACTGAAAGATAAATGGCAGGGAGAAGAGGACTTTGATTTCGGCGACGGCGCCAGCGACGTGGATCGCTACAAAAAAGAAATTGAGGACCTGAAAAAAGAGATCAACTCCCTCAAAGGCTCCAAATAAAATAGCATAGCAAGTTTTTCGGCTCCCCTTATTAATTATGAGCCGATTGCAAATAGGCATCCAAAAAGCCCTGAATCCACAACCTCGGATCAGGGCTTTTTTTTGGGGGGCCGCTCTTGTGGGGGCTTTCCCCTCAATAAACAAGAGTTTCCTAATTGTATTTAGTATATTAACCAAGATAAAATTATTGCCGTAAAGAGAATCTTGGTATATCATATCACGCATCATTCAATGGGTTCCCAAGATGTGTGTGAAAGATTGGCCGGTTTGAGGGGGGAGGCGTCTTCCATATTCAGAAACATTGGCGCCCATAACCTGTTCAGGATAGTTTTAAGTGTAACCAAAAGATTTCTTTAGATTTTTTTGTCCTGCCTTTTTGCTTCTTCTCTAACGCATCTCGGCATTTATCGGCCTTGGAAAAAATTAACGCTTTGTTGTTTTTGGAAAGCCCCGGCTTGACCGGCTTGGCCGTTGCCATGGTGAACTCAATGAACGCCCCTAAAAAGATAGCCCTTGTTGTTTTGGATAAAGACGGATCCCTTGCAGAGGAGGCCAGAAAATACCTGCCCGAGTCTTCGTTTCGGATTCAAGGCTTTACGGACCCGGAAGAGGCGCTGGCTTTCATAAAAAAAGGCGAGCCAGGCATCTGCCTGGTGCGGACCGCTCTCAATAACACGAGTTCCAGCGCTTTTTGCAAATTATTGAGGGCGGACTATTCCAAAGAAAAGCTGCCTGCCATCCTGGTTGCAGACCCCCACGAAACATTTAAAATCAAGGTGGGCTACGAAGCGGGGTTCTCGGACGTTGAGACTTTTCCCATCAATTGGCAGGTCATGCAGAATCGTTTGCGTTACGCCCTGGACACCAACCAGCTTTTGGCAAAGCTGAGGGACAGCGAAGAAAAAATTTATCACGCTCAAAAGGCCGCCCAAATGGGAACCTGGGAATACGTTCCTGAGAGCAAAACCTTTATTTTATCCAAAAACTCCCATCAGGTGTTTGGTATACGCTACGGCGACGAAAGGGTGTCCCGGGACCATTTTCTGGACGTGTTTCATCCTGAGGATCGCGAAGAATTCTCCAATCTGCTCAATCAGGCGGTCACCCGCCATTTTCCTTTCAGCCTGGTGCACCGGATTATGCGCTTTGATAAAAGCGTCCGTTTTATTCAACAGCAGATTTCCATTGTCCGGAACAGCACCACCGGGGTCAAAACCATCCTTGGCACGGCCCTGGACGTCACGGACCAGAGGTTGAACGAGTTCTTTGAGATGGATAAGAACAGCGTCCTGACCATGATCATCAAAAACCTGCCTATTATGGACGTGCTGAACGAAGTTATCAGAGTGGTGGAACGGCAAAGGCCTCAGGCTTCCACCATGATCAGTCTGGCCAAGGACGGCAAACTGGTTTCCACGGTGTACTCACGGCTTCCCGCCGGCTTCATCAAGGCCGTGGGCAGGCAGAGAATCTGCCCGGAGTCCGGGTTGGCCGCCGCCGCATATTTGGGGGAGACCATCCTGGTTAACGACGCAAGCTCCAATCCGCTTTGGGATAATTACCGGAGTTTGGCGCAAGAGCACGGATTGCATGCCTGTTATGCGGCCCCCATATTGTCCGGCAAAGGGCAGTTGCTTGGCGTCATTTCCCTCTATTACAAGGAGTCCGTGGACCCAGCGGAAGAGGACCTGGCTTTGCTTAAGGCGGTCACTGATTTGGCGTCCGTGGCCATTGAAAAAGTGCAACTGACCGAAACCCTGGTTTATCAGGCCCGCCATGACGACCTGACCGGGTTGGCCAATCGCGGCGCTTTGCGGGAATGGCTGGAAAAAAGCCTGAATGCCGCCAAACGCTACGAAGAAATGCTGGCCCTCTTGTATATTGATTTGGATCGATTCAAGCAGGTCAACGACTCCCTGGGGCATGTGGTGGGAGATCAATTATTGAAGGAGGTGGTCAGCCGTTTGCTTCGGATAGTCCGGGATTCGGACATCCTGGCCCGCATGGGAGGGGATGAGTTCGTCCTGGCCGCCAGCCGCCTGGACTCCAAGGAGGACGCCATCGGCATGGGGCGGCGCATCCTGCAGATATTCCGGGAGCCCTACCGGATTCAAGACCACGAGTTGTATCTTGACGCCAGTATTGGAATCAGTTTTTTTCCGGAAGACGCCCAGGACGCGGGCAAACTCATCCGCCATGCCGACACGGCCATGTATTATGCAAAAATTCGGGGCGGCAATCGTCTGGCGGAGTTCGAGCCCCAAATGAAAATGGCTGTCCTGGAGCGCTTAGAGATTGAAAATGACCTGAGAAAGGCCATTGAAAACAAAGAGTTTGAACTTTTCTACCAACCCCAGTACGAACTGGCGACCAAGAGGCTGATCGGGTTTGAGGCTTTAATTCGGTGGAATCACCCGGAGTTGGGCCGCATTCCTCCGTTAAAATTCATTCCCCTGGCCGAGGAAACCGGCTTGATCATCCCCATAGGCGAATGGGTGGTTCATGAGGCCTGCGCTCAGAACGCCAGGTGGGCCAAGGCCGGGTACGGGCCTTTCAAGGTGTCCGTCAATGTTTCGTCCGTGCAGTTTGCGGACGAGGGATTTCTGGACATTCTTATCAGCGCACTCAACAAAAGCGGCATGGATTCCCACCACCTGGAAATCGAATTGACGGAAAGCCTATTGGTAAAGGACGTCAAATTCATCGCCAACATGTTGAGCGGCGTCAAGTCCCTGGGCGCCACAACCGCCATTGACGATTTTGGCACAGGCTACTCCTCCATGAGCTATCTTCACGACCTGCCCGTAGATTGCCTGAAAATAGATCGATCCTTTGTGATTAACACGGGGGACGACACCTTCGCCTCGGAGCGTAAAAGAAACCTCTTGAGCAAAATCGTGGAAATGTCTCACGAGTTGGGGCTTACGGTTATCGCGGAAGGATTTGATAACAAGCAGCAGTTCGATTATCTGGTTAAGATCGGGTGCGACGTGGGCCAGGGCTTTTATTTAGGCGTTCCAATGTCAGCCCCTGAGATCGAGTTTTATTGCAGCATGTACTATTAAAGGAGGGGATCTGCGCCTCTCCAGGAATGTTTCGAGGAAAGGCGCAGAATAAAATAGGCTTATTGAATAACCTGGTTGGCGGCTTCAATGAGCGTATAGGGTATTTCCTGGTCCAGGTTTTGGGCGATGCGGGCGTTCAAAATCAGCTTGCCCTCCTTGTTTTGGGCAATGGCTATGGAATCCGGGCTGGCGCCTCCAAGGATCTTCAGAGCCGTTTCCGCCGCCCACAGGCCTTGTTCTTCAGACACCTTGGCGAAGTCCAGAAGAGCGTACGGGGCCATGAAGTCGTAGGATGTTCCCGTAGGGATTTTGGTGTTGGCTTCCACAAAGGCGATAAGTTCCTCAGACTGGTCTGCGTACAATCCGCCGTCAGAGTCAACGAGCAGAATATCCACTTTGTTTTGCAGTTCGGCAAATCCAGTTTTCCAGTCTTCGGCGTTTTTGGAAAAATATTTTTCAAGTCTCAAGCCAAAGGCTTTGGAAATGTTTTCCGCTTCCTTGGTGGATGTGAGTGTTTCAGGCCCGATAAAACCCAGCCTGTCCCCCTTGGCGAAAGGCTTGAGTTGCTCCAGCAATTGGGGAACCGGGGTGACTTCCACCATGCCGGTGACGTTTTTGCACGGAAAGCCGTACACCGAGGCATCCCAGTTGACGCCGCAGAAAACCACCGGAGTCGCCGTGTTTTTCAAGTAGGGCACGACCAGATACTTGGCGGCGTTGTCGTCGGACGTGATAACCACGTCCGGCTTAAAGGAGTCAATCAGAGCCTTGGCTTTTAATGAAACGCTTTTTTTGTATTCCTCCCCTGATTGGCGTTTGGTGTCCATCCTAAAGATTTTCACCTCAATTCCTTTGCCTTCCAGAGCGGTTTTGGCTCCCCTGACAATGCCGTCGCTCCATTCATATCCTTCATGATAGGAGTCCACCAAAAGGATCTTTTTCCCGGCAAAATCCGCCGCCGGGGATGAGCCCGCTAAAATGAGGGCCAGAGTCATAACCGCGGCCAGGTATACGCCGAATTTTTTCATACTTTCCTCCACTGCATTTGCTGTGACAAGTCTTGCTATACATTTCACCAAAGTCCCTGATCATGAAAAACGACCGGGGATTCCGGTTTTCCGGCTGAAATTCTTTGACGAATATTGTTCGCCCGGCTGTGGATCAATCCGTGCGCCGGGCCAATAAAGCGAAACGCTCCCCACGCCCGGCTCGCCCAAAAAACGGGGCATTAGGGCATGGGAAGCGTTTTTTGCATTACACCTTGAACTTGCCAGCCATCTCAGTGAGCATGCTCCCCAAGCTGTTCAGGGCGATGGTGGATTCCTCCAATTGCTTGGCGCTGTCCACGTTTTGCTCACTGGCCAGCTTGATGCTTTCCAGCGCTTGAGACAACTGCTCCATTCCAGCCAGTTGCTGTTGGGCCGACGCCGCTATCAGGCGGGATGCTTTGGCGGATTCCGAAGTGCTTGACGACAGCTTGCTGATGGCTTCTTCCGCCTCGGAAGACAGCTGGCTGCCTTCGTCCACGGCTTTGGAGCCCCTTTCCGTGGCCATGACGGCCGCGCTGGTGGCGTTCTGGATTTCCTGCAGAATGTTTCGGACCTGTTCTGTGGCTTGTTTGGATTGGTCGGCCAATGATTTGACTTCCTGCGCGACCACGGCGAAGCCCTTGCCGAACTCACCGGCCTTAGCCGCCTCGATGGATGCGTTGACGGACAAGAGGTTGGACTGGTTGGCCAGTTCGTTCACCGCATCAATAATTTCGGCGATGTTCTGGGTTTGTTCGCTCAGCTTGACAATGCTTTCTGCAATGTACTGCATTTCGTCCTTGATCCGGACCATGCCGTCCAGGTTGTAGGCGGTGGCCGAAAGCCCGCTCTGGGAGACCTTTTCCGTATCTTCTGCGGATTGAGCCACGCTTTCCGCCTTTTCGCTGGAAACCCGCATGGTTTCCTTCACTTCCTCCCCGGTGGTGCTGATTTCACTGACCGAGCTTCCCATCTCCGTGGCGCTGGAGGCGAACTGGGAGGCGGTGGTGGAAATCTGAGCCGTGAGGGTCGCCAGGGAATGGGCGGATTCCATGATTTCCCGAATCATGGCTTGCTGCTTGTCCATGAATTTGTTGAACCAGGATGCCAAGTCCCCCACTTCGTCCTGACTGGAGACGTCCAGCCTTCTCGTCAAATCCCCTTCGCCCTGGGCCACGTCCTGCAAGCCTTTGCTGACCGTATCAATGGGCTTGATGATGAAGACCTGCACCAGAATCAAGATGGAAAAGCCGATTGCCAGCAAGAGCAGAAATCCTATGCCGGCCACCCAGACGCTGACCTCATTGGCGCCGGCGTAAATCTCGCTGGCTTTGGCGCTCAGGCCCGTCGCCAGGTCGGTTCCTTCAACCTGGCATATGGCTGTTATATAATCTTGGCCGGAGGAATTGTCCATGTCGGCGCCCAGGACATGCTCATAAACTCCGCGCTCCTGGCCGGCATATTTCGTTCCCAGGTCGGATTTGGCGATGTCTACGACGAAATCCATCTCCAGCTTACTGGAATGGGATTGATGGCTGACTATCAAGCCTTTGCTCTCCATCAAAAACGCTCTTCCGCTCTCCCCGAACTTCATCTTGCTCATGAAATTTTCCCGGAAATAGGCAAGATTCAATTGGGCGAACATGTATCCCTTCCGCCCCTTTTGCTCCACGGGAACCGTGAGCATGAGAGCCGCCGAGTTGGTAAGGCTGCTCTTGAAAACCGGGGAAAATCTTCCTTCAATTATATCGTTTGTGGACAATATGCCCTGGCATAAATCCTTAATTTGTCCGGCTTTCTTTGCGTCGGAAGCTGTTATGGGCGTTCCCTGGGCGTCCGTGAGGATCACAATGTCGTAAAAAGCGTGCTTGGTTGTAATCCTCTCCAGATTCGCCTGGGCCTGTTTTCTGAATGCCGTAGCGATGAAAGTGTCCGGCAGGGCTTCCCTGAATACTTTTTCCGTAGCCCAAGACTCAACGTCAAACATAGCCCGTTGAACCCATGCGGCCAGGTTCATCGACGAAGACTCCGCCTGCAGCAGCATTTGCGCTTTGGCTTGTGTTTTTAAAACGCTTTTAACTTTGACGTAGGTGACGGCGCCGAAAGCGGTCAGGAGAATCGTGAGGATGATTAGCGCAGGCGCTAAAAACTTCGTGCGAAGGCCAAACTTCATGGGAACGCCCCCCTTTACACGGGATCGTGTGCGATAAATATGTTGTAAAAAAGGCATTACTTCGAAACGCATCACCGGTGAACTGGCTGCTGTGACGCGACAACATATTTTGGGCGTCCTGACATGCAAACACAAATTTGAACCAGTAATTACTTCGAAAGAGAATATCTGCTTTTGGCTACAAAGGCAGACTCTGGGTATTAAAAAACACAATTAAGTTGTATATGTCAATACTTTTCCAAAACTCTGATACCATTTCGTATAATGTTGTTTAGAATTTTAATTTTATTATAAATATCATCTTCTATATATATATTGATAAGATTGCAGCCGCATGACATCCAACGGCATTAAACGATCAAAGCCTATATAAGCGTGCGCTGAAACATTTCTTGTTATCATATTGAAATGTTTGTTAAACAGTCGGTTTTCCCGGAAACGGATTTGCTTTGATATACGATCGTTTAATTGAGAACGAGCCGTTCATCCAATTTCAAATTATTTCTAAAAGAATGCGTATTTTTTTATTATTTACCGGGCGCTGAAAGGATTTTTTAGGGGCCTATGACTACAGCGCCTCCCCAAAACTGTGACACGGTCCGAGTATGCAGCCGTTCTATCCTGGAATAATTTCTAAAAAAATTTGGCCGCCTGGACCGTTCTGTCCTTTGATTTTCCGGCTGATTACCTGAAAGGGGGACAGTAAAAATTGGAATTATGCTTGCATCCTTTTTGTAAGAAGTCTATTCCCTATGGGTCGGATTCTTGGAAATCCGGCAGGCGCCGCCAAGGAGACAGACATACTAGAAGGAAATCAGGAAGGTCCTTAGCCATGGAAAACATTTCCCGGGACAAGTGGTATATCACAACGCAAACCTTTCCGGAGTTGCTGCATCGCAACGTCACCCAGTTTGGAGAACGCAGGGCTCAATGGTGGAAAACCGAAACCGGCACCCATCAAACCCTGACGTATTTTCAGTTGGGCCGCATCATAGAAGAAGCAAGCTGCGGGCTCATGGAGATCGGGGTGGAAAAAGGCGACAGGGTCGCCCTCATGGCTCATACCTGTCCCGAGTGGATGCAGGCGGATTACTCCATCCTGTGCGCAGGGGCCATGACCGTCTGCGTGTATCCCACGTTATCCAAAGACGAACTGACATTTATTGTAAGGGATTCCGCCGCCAAGGTCCTGTACGTTCAGGACGGCCTCAACCTGGCCAAAGCCCTGGAAGCCTGGGCGGATATGCCTACCCTGGAAAAGGTGATTGTGCTGCAAGGGGAGGTGGGCGGAGAAGATCCCCGGATCCTGGATTTCAACGCCCTTTGTTCTTTAGGCTCGAATTTGAGGGCCAAGGAGCCAAAGGCCTTTTCCAACCGCTGGAAGTCCGTGGCCCTGGACGACCCCATGACCATCGTGTACACCTCCGGCACCACCGGCAAGCCAAAAGGCGCCGTGCACACGCACGCCAGCATCAACGCGGCCTGCCGCCGGGACATGGAGCCCATCGGGTTCATGAAGCCGGACGACGTCATGCTGTCCTTTCTGCCCCTTTCCCATACCTACGAAAGGGAGTGCGGCCACGGCGTCGCCATGCACGGCGCCATCACTTTGGCTTATTCTTCTCCCAAGACCATGGTGGAAGACCTTCAGGTCTTCAAGCCCACCATGTTCATGTCCGTGCCTCGCATTTACGAACGCATTTTCATGGCTTTGTCCGCCGCCGCCTCCGAATCTTTCCTGAAAAAAGCCATTTTCAACTACGCTCTGAAAGTTGGAAAAAAGGTAGTGGAAACCCGGGCCGACGACAACGGGTTTGTGGATATGTCCGAAGAGGCCGACCTGTGCTCCGGCATAGGCCCTCTGCTGCGCATGCAATACCAGTTGGTGGATAAAATCCTGTTTTCCAAGGTGCGGGAGAAGCTGGGGGGACGCTTCCGCTTCGCCTTTTCCGCGGCAGGCGCCTTGCCGGCCGATCTCTGCAAGGTGTTCATGGCCATGGGCATCCGCATTTACGAAGGATACGGCGCCACGGAAACCTGCAACACGGTCAACCTGAACCGCCCCAACAAGGTCCTCCCCGGCAGCGTGGGCTGCCTGGCGCCGGGCGTGGAAGGCCGCATCGCACCGGATGGGGAATGGCTGGTCAAGGGCCCCAATAACATGCTGGAATATTGGAATAATCCCGAAGCCACCAAGGCAGCTTTCACCGAGGACGGATTCTACCATACTGGAGACATTGTGGAGGAGCAGGCGGACGGGTATCTTAAAATCGTGGACCGGAAAAAGGGCCTTATGGTCCTGGATACCGGCAAAAACGTGCCTTCCGCCAAAATCGAAAGCTGCTTTTCCTTGTCCCGATACATCGACACCGTGGTTCCCGTGGGCGACAATCGCAAATACGTGGCAGCCATCGTCATTCCCGATTTTGACGCGTTCATCGAGTATTTCGACGCCAACGGCATTGAATACGACAAGGACGCCCTGGCGTTCGCCGACCTGGGCGCCGCCCCGGTTTGCGTAAAAGTCGGCGAGGATTTCATCAGAAACGCCAAGCTCAAGGAAATGGTCGACGAGGAAATCAAGCTGGCTAATTTTCAGCTTGAGGAATACGAGACCATCAAAAAATACACCATCGCCAAACGCAGACTGACCGAGCAAACCGGCGAAGTCACCCCCACGCTGAAAATCAAACGAAACGTGGTTATGAAAAATTTTGAAAAGGAAATTAAAGACTTATACAAATAGCCTTCGCGCGAAGCGCTATTTGAAAGTTTTTTGCGGAGCTTTTTTTCAAAAAAAGCGACCCGCCGGAGGCAGAATTTTTTGTTTTGCAGTTCGCGGTTAATCAGTTTGGTTTTGATGGTTTTTGATGGCGTCAGTGGCCAATTTGTCGGCGATTTCGTTGTACGGATTGTCGGCATGGCCTTTGACCCAATAGCATTTGATATCCTTGAATTTACTGATTTCGTTTTGGATTTTTCCGATTAGCTCCACATTGGCCTTGGCTTTCCATCCTTGAAAAAGCACGCCGAAGGAATATTTGCTGTCCGTAAAGATGCGCACCGGCAATTCTCGTTTTTTGATATTTTGAAGGGCGACCAGGATGGCGCTCAGCTCCGCCACATTATTGGTGGTTTCTCCTATGTATTGGCTGATTTCCTTGGCATGCCCTTTGTACTTGAGCAGCACGCCCAGGCCGGCCGGGCCGGGGTTGTGCGAGGACGCGCCGTCCGTGTACGCGATGATCGCGTTTTCGGGCAGATCGGGTTTTTCTTCGGCCACGTATTTGGGAATTTTTTTGGAAGCCGAAGCCTTGGGGGCGGTTTTAGGCTTATTTTTCAAGGTTTCCACGGGCGCCAGGTTATCCACCCTGGCGGTGTATTCCTGTTCCTGGTCCAGCTTGTACTTGATTTTCACCTTGCCGTTATTGACGATAAAATTCCCTTTGCCGTCCGACTCGGCCCATACCTTGCTGTTTTTAAAGGCCATTCTGACCCATTTGCCATCTGTTTCCGCCATGGATTTCCTTTTGCTTTTTAGTAAAGATGATATTTGGAAGCGGTCGCCTTAAAGGCGTCCAGTTCGTCTTGCCAGGCTTCTTCCAATTCAAAGGGGGATTCCCCGTTTTCCAAGGCTTTTCGGATGTCTTTATCGCCCAGGATCAGGTCCATGGGCAGACGTTCGTACTCGTATTCATAGGGCGGCTGTTTCCATTTAAAATCATCCGGGTACAATTTGATCAAAGCGGAAATCAATCGCAAGGAGGTCAAATAGGGCTGGAACGTCCTTCTGTCCGTCACGTGGATTTGAAATCCCCGGCAAAGCTCTCCGGCCCATTTATTGAAAAGAGGTTCAAAAGCCATGGACCGCAGGATCGCCCCGGGAACTCCTTCGGGACGCAACTCCTCCAGGACCTCCCGCGGGTCCACATAAGGCGCTCCGAAAGCCTCGAACGGCCGGGTGGTTCCCCGGCCTTCGGAGGCGTTGGTTCCCTCAAGAATAACCTGGCCGGGATAGACCACGGCGGAGTCCACAATGGGCAGGTTAGGGGAGGGCGGAATCCAGGTGAGAGTGGTTTCCTCGTAATACATGGACCGCCTCCAGCCTGTCATGGGAACGACTTGCAGGTCGCATCCTATGCCGAATTCGTCATTAAACAGCCTTGCCAGTTCGGCCATGGTCAGGCCGTGGCGCATGGGTATGGGATATCTTCCTACAAAAGAAGTGCAGTTATCCTGGAGGATATTTCCCTCAACCGCCTCGCCGCCTATGGGGTTGGGTCTGTCCAGTACGAAAATTGTTTTATTAGTTTTTTTAGCAACTTCCATGCAATAACTCATACTATACATGAAGGTGTAAACCCGGGTTCCCACGTCCTGGATGTCAATGAGCAGAATGTCGATGCCGTCGAACATCTCCTCTGTGGGAATGCGGGTTTCGCTGTACAGACTGTATATGGGGACGCCCAGGTCGGGATCTTTCATATGATCCGATTCGATCATATTATCCTGTTTGGCTGCGTGAAAACCGTGCTGAGGGGAGAACAGGGCGGTCAGTTGCCCGGGAAACCGCCTGTCTATAACGATATGAGACCCGGTTAGCTCCCGATCCACGGACGCCGGGTTAAGCAGCAGCCCCAGGCGTTTGCCCTGGATCCAATCAGGCGGAGATTCCAGCAAATTGTCCAAGCCGGTGTTGACGAGCATGTTGGATAGATTCCTTTTTACAGAATGCGGCGTGGGTTGGGTAGAGCTTGCGAAGCCCAACGATTAGCGTTTCGGTCTTTGTTCCTTGGAGCAGACTCCAAGGGGCGATCATCGTAATTTCTGTTGGGTTCGAAGTCCAACAGCATTATTGCCGGCTTGAAACGCCATAGCCGGACTTCTTAACCCAACCTGCGGCTCGACATGGGGCGGCGCAGGTTGGGTAGAGCTTGCGAAACCCAACAAATTCTGGGCTTTAATGACCATAAAAGCATTTCAGCGCCCAAGACGTCCGTCATCCTCGCAAGGGGCGTTCGGGTTTCAGGACGGCCCGCAAGCGGGGACCCAGCGTCATTTTTCATGACGCCATATGCGCCCAAATAAGCGCCGATTGATCATTTTGCCACAATACCATGGCGTTGAAAGGCGATCAAGGCTTAGGGCCTAATGATTTGCAAGGGGTGGATTTCAAAAGGCGGACGCCGGTGTGTTCACAGCGTCCGCCATTGCATAGGGTGATTTGGGGGGACTTCAAGACGCGTGGGGGCGCGCCGTGGAAGATGGTTTCAAGCCACGGAAATCACGGAAGTCTCAGAACTAATACATTACGTTTTTTCCGTGCCTTCCGTGGTTGCATTAAGCGCTTTGCAGCCTGACATCCTTGCGGGTTTTGGCGTAATCCCTGCCCACCAGCCAAATCAGCAGGGAGGGGCTTATGCGGCCGATGGCCCACAAAACCTTGGCAAAGCCCGTCACCACAATAAACGCTTTTTTCTTTTCAACGCCGTTGCAAATGCGGCGGGCGCATTCCTCGGCGCTGATGGAAAAATTCATGGGCAGGTTTTTTAACAGGTTTTGGCGGTCAATGTTGACCACCTTGCTGGTTTCAAAAATCGAGGTTTGGATGAATCCCGGGCACACCACGCTTACGTCGATGCCCAGGGAGGAGGCCTCCACGCGCAGGCCGTTGGTCAGGCCCACCACCCCGTATTTGCTGGTTACGTACGATACGGTGCATGGAAAAGGCGTCAGCCCCTCAATGGACGCAATGTTCACGATGTGTCCGAACCCCTGTTTCAGCATGGCTTTGTACGCATGCACGGTTCCGTGAATGACGCCGAACAGATTCACTTCCAGAACTTTGCGCCAATCCTCCACCTCGCAATCCTGAACTTCTCCGCCCACGGCGATGCCCGCATTGTTGAATATGTAATCCAGGCGGCCTTTTTCCGAGATGGCCCTGTCTATCATGGCTTTGAATGCCTGGTCGTCCGTCACGTCAAGGGGCAGGGTTCTCACGTCGAATCCCTGGCTGTTAAGCCCTGCCGCGGCCTTTTCCAATAGATCTTCCTGGATGTCCGACATAATCACCCTGGCGCCCCTCCTGCATAATTCCTGACTCAAGGCGAAGCCGATGCCCGAGGCCGCTCCGGTGATGACGGCGACTTTATCCGTAAAAGTTCCCATGGGTTGCCTCCAATATGCTTAAGTGGAAATGGTCAGAGATTTCACGATGGGGCGACGCACGCCCGGCAGCAGGTTGAACAAGGCGACCAGGGCGTGGGTGGATCCGCCCATTTTCCAATGCAGCTTTTTCTTGTGCGCCGCTTTCCACACTGTCTTTGCCACGTCAATGGGCGCCAGTTTGATTCCCATCTTGTTAATGGAATGCACCTTCTGGTCGGTTTCCAACAAAGGCGTGTTCACGTAGGGCGCAAGTACGTCGCACACGGAAATTCCGTATGGCTCCAACTCAATATCCAGAGCTTCGGTCAGGGCCAGCACAGCCCTTTTGGTTGCGGAGTACACGGATAGATCCGGAATGCCGTACACGGCCGAGGTGGAGGCCATGTTCACCACCCTGGATCCGGGGGTGTTCTTCAATAAATATAGCGAGCTATGGGTGCATGCAATCACTCCTTTCAGGTTGACGTCCACAATAGCCAGGGAGTGGGCCAGGTCCACTTTTTCAAACCGGCCGAACTTGAGAATCCCCGCATTGTTAAACAGGACGTCCATTTTTCCGCCCGTCCTTTCGGCAAAAGAGTTGATCGCTTCCTGGACGCTTTCCGGGTCGGTCACATCCATGGAATGGGTATGGCACTGGTCCCGGCCGATTACTTTTTCCAGGTTTTCAAGGCCTTGCCCGTTAAGATCCACGGCGCCAACGAACCAGCCGTTCTTCGCAAAAAACAGAGCTGTCTCCCGGCCGATGCCCGAAGCGGCGCCAGTGATGAGGATATTTTTAGTCATGGAGATAGTCCTTTCCTGACTGGCGAGTGGTATTTATTTGTTAAAATGGGATTATGACCGGAAGGAGAGGGCATTCGGAACATTGTCATTGTATATTGGCGTAGGGGTGTAAAAAGCCCCTCCCTCCGGTCACACTGGCAAAAATGTTACATATTTTCAAACCCTTTCCAAAAGGTGGATGCACATGGCGGCTTCCTCCACCCCGATGTTGCCGCCGCCGTTTTCAGCCAGCCCGATGCGGGCGCCTTCCACCTGGCGCTTTCCGGCTTCTCCCCGAAGCTGGGTTCCGATTTCAAAAATCTGGGCCAGGCCCGAAGCGCCAATGGGATGGCCGCGGCATTCCAAGCCGCCGCTGGTGTTCACGGGCTGTTTGCCTCCCAGCTTGGTGGCGCCGGTTTCCGACCACGGGCCGCCTTCGCCTACGGAGCAAAAACCCATGGCTTCCAACTGGTGCAGTTCTCCGTATGCCGTGGCGTCGTGCAACTCGGCCAGGCTCACGTCCTGGGGGCTTATCCCGGCGATATTGTAGGCTTTGTTCACTAGCCTTTCGCCGATATCCTCTCCGTCCATATCCCGTTCGCTGCCCTGGCCATGGACTGAAGCAATAATTTTGACCGGTCTGGCTTCGGTCAGCTTCTTTAGGAATGCCTCGGAGCAGACAATGGCCGCCGCAGCCCCGTCGCCAACGGGCGCGCACATGGCGCGGGTCAAGGGATAGGTCACGGGCGCGTCGTTCAGCACCTGTTCGGGCGTCATGGTCATCTGGTATTGGGCCAGAGGGTTCAGGCTGCCGTGCCAATGGTTTTTGGAGGCGATCAAAGCCAATTGATCCTGGGTGGAGCCGTATTTGCTCATGTGCCACCTGGCGAAGGTGGCGTAGGCGTCCATGAATATGCTGCGGCCCGCGCCCATGGGGTTGTCTTCCTCGGGGATGTCCAGTTGAAAGGACTGGCTTAACGAGGTCAGCTTGCTGATGTGCTCTTCAAATCCGGCCACGTCCATGCAGGCGGCGTAGGCGCCCAGGGATTTGGCTTTATCCGGGCTGGTGATTTTTTCCGAGCCCACGGCCAGGGCTGCGTCGTACATGCCCGCCTTGATTCCGGTGTATGCCAGGTGCAGGGCCGTGGAGGCTCCTGCGCAGGCGTTTTCCACGTTGGTCACGGGAATTTTGTCAATGCCCATAGACCTGAGCGCCACCTGTCCTTTAATGGAGTGCTGGTCGTCGAACATGCCCCAGAAAGTATTGGAGAAAAATGCGGCCTGAAGGTCCTTCTTGTCCAGCGACGCGTCCTGGAGAGCCAGGTTGACCGCCTCGTGGGCCATGTCCCGGACGCCCCTGTCCGCATATTTGCCGAACCGAAGCATGCCCAGGCCGATGATGTATACGTTTGACATGGGAAGTTTTTCCTTTATTGGCGGGGTTAATCCCTCCGCGGATAATTTTCGATAATCTTGTGTCCGGCAGCGATGGCCAGAACGTCATTGGAGCCGTCCTCGATCATCATGGCCCTGGCGTCGCGGAAGAGTTTTTCCACGATGTATTCCTTGGTCAGTCCGGTTGCTCCAAAAATCTGGATCGCCTCGCTGCAGACTTCAAAGGCCCACTGAGTGCCGTGCACCTTGCATATCAAAGAGTACTCCTCGGCCGGAGTGGATGTGTTTTGGTTGAACACGTGGGCGGCGCGGGTCATTTGGCGCATCATTTCCACCTTGCTGAACATGTTGAACAGCTTTTTCTGCACGTCCTGATGCTCGATCAGGGCTTTGCCGCACTGCACCCGGGTTTTGGCGTAGTTAAGCGCCTCTTCAAAGGCGGCGCGGCCAATGCCCACGCTCAGGACGCCCATGAGCACGGTGGTGAAGGACAGGGTGATTTCCAGCATGGCTTCATAGGCGTCAGGCCCCACAATGCAATACTTGGCGGGCACGCGCACGTTGTCGAAATACAGTTCGCTCTGAGGGTCGTCCCTTTGTCCCAGCTTCTCCAGAGGAGCGCCCCGGGACACCCCGGGCAGATGCAGGGGAACAATCACAATGCCGCCGCCTGCATGGCCCATTTTGGAATCGATTTGGCAGAACAGGGCTGCGTGGGTGGCGTAAGGCGCGCCGGAAACCCAGGCGGCCTTCTGTCCGTTGATCACGTAAAAATCGCCGTCCGGCGCGGCCGTGCAGTCAGCCGGGATTGCGGGATCGGAAAAGCTGGGATAGAAGGGCAGGAGCGTGTCCGAGCCGTGCATGGGTTCGGTGATGGCCCAGCATCCGCAGATTTTTCCGTCCTTGCAGTCGCAGAAGGGCAGGATGATTTCCTCGATGATGTCCTCCTCGGGAACCATGGAGGCCAGAAACGAGGGAAAAGCCGCCACGGCCAGGTCCACGGTGAGGCCCACACTGCCCCAGGCCAGTTCCTCGATGACCAGGGCTTGTTGAAAGGGGGACAGGCCCATGCCGCCGTAGGAGTCCGGGACGAGAATGGTATGAAAATCCAGTTCATAGGCCTTTTTCTTGAAATCCCATAACGGGGAGTTGGGGCCGACGGACTCTTCCGCGGTCATGCGGTCCATTTCCCAGGCCGTGGGGCGCATAACGTCCCGGGCGAATTCGTGGGCGGCTTCCTTAAGCATGCGGTCTTCTTTGGAGAGATTTAAATCAAGGTCAAGGTAACTCATTGGTTTCCTCCTAATTTAAAGGCGGGTTATTTTTTGTAGCGGGCGGCGACGGCGTCAGCGTGCTTGACGATGATTTCCGGCACCTCTTCGTAAAGAATGGTATCCAGTGCGTCCATGGATTCCTCCGAATATTCCACGTTCATGTACTCGGGCGGCGCCCACCAGTCGTTTTTGGACTTGTACATGGGGTTTCCCGGCCCGGGGAAGCAGGTGAACATGGTGGGCACGGTGTGGAGCATGTCCTGTTTTTCCTCTTCGTAAGTGATCTTGCGATGCATTTCCTCGCGGCTGTAGTAGACCATGTCCCGCGGAGGGCCCAGCGCCAGGGCCAGCTTGACGTTGCAGTCCGGCAGATAGTTGAAGGCCTGCAGGCCAAAGGCGGCGGACCCCATGATCCGGTTGTCCACCCTGTATTGCCAGGCGCTGGCGCAAGCCCAGTCGGCGGCGATGGCGAAATCCAGGATTTTCCAGTTGCAGCTTGGGCCTCCCAACTGGCCGCCTCCGCCCAGATCCTTGGCGTAATTGTTGAAATCCTTGCACGTGGGCTGGCCGCAGGCGCCGCAGTTCCAACCCAGGTTGGAGCGGTCCACCTTGGCGCCGATGCCTATGATCACCGGAGACTCCCCCTTTTCGTAGCAGGACTTGATGGTTTCATAATCCCACTGCACGTAACGAACGGCCTTGGCGATGGGCTCCAGCACCTCGATGATCGGCAGGAGGTCGTCTCCCCAGATGATTTCCGTTTCGATTTTCGTCTTGCCGGTGATGGTGGGCGCCTTGTGGACGGCCAGGCAAATATTTTTGGCGATTTCCACCACATGGTCCACGAGATATTCCTTACCTGTCAGATGTCCCATTAGTCCTCCTCCGTTTCCTTGGCGGGTTTGGGTATCCACTTGCGATAGTCGAAACCGCGCAAAAGCCGGGCTGTCATGAAAATCTTGCGGGTGTTGTCCAGGGCCTTGTCCATGTTGATAAGGTGGTAATCCACGTTCACGTCCACATAGGGGTTTTTGGATTTTGCGGCCACGGGAACGCCCACCACAATGCCCGAGTTGGGGCAGTAGCCCAGTTTCTGGCCGGCCATGCCCATGCTGGCGAAGGGCCTTGCGTCCACCATCAGGGTGTGGGCTGTCCACAATGCGCTGCCTACGGCGAATCCCAGGTCGTCCACGCGAGCCGTGCACAAGGGGCCTTTGATGATGGTTTCGGACCGGCGGTCGGTGATGTCCACCAAACCGTAGCGGTGCTCCACCTTTTCGTAAAAATAGCTGCAGTCCAGGCCGCCGCCGCACATGCCGCAGCCCCCGTCCAGGGGCGTTTCGTGGCAACGGGTGTTGCCGATCAGAATAATCACGTCCGAATCCCGAACCATCACCGCTTCGTATAAAAAGGGCTCTTTCCAGGCCGGGTTGGTATGGGCGATTTCTTCAATCTTGCGGGCTAGTTCCTCCAGGTTGTCCTGGCCGTATATCAGCTCCGCTTCGATCTGGGCCACGCCGCCGGCAAAGGGGGCGGTCAGGGCGGAGTTGACCATGAGCCTGGCCGCTTCCAGGGCGCCTTTTTTCCGGCGGACGTCCTGGGCCGAATAGGGCGTCCATTCGCTGATGCGCTCGCGTCCTTGAAAATCAAGGTCTTCTACATAGCGTTTCATGGGTCTTCCTTTCGTTATTCCTTGAGCCCACACAGGGCTTGCCGTTTAGTTGGTCAGGGCGAACACGTTGGCCGCGTCGGCGGAAAAATCGTCCCGAAGCAGGCGGTCCAGGTTTTTTTCCGACGCCGTCTTGGGAATTTCGTCCACCACCTGCAGGTACGAAGGAACCGCGTTGCCCTCCAGGTTTTCCCGGCAATGCTTGAACAAACCGGCAGGGTCGATGGCGCCGCCGTCGGAGGCGACCACAGCCGCCACCAGATCGCTTTCGCCGGGAGCGCCGGAAGCCGCCGGGATGCCGTACACGCATACGTCGTCCACGTCCGGGTGCAGGGCCAGGGCGGCCTCCACAAATCCGGGCTGGATGAAGTCGCCCGAACGCCTGAGCCCGCCGCCTTTCCGGTAGTCAAAGAAAAGCCAGCCGTTTTCGTCCTTGTGGCCCATGTCCCCGGAACGCAGCCACCCGCCGCGGGTTTTCTTTTCCGAGGCGTCTTTTTTGCCCAGGTAGTTGACCTCGGTTTTCTGGCCGGGAGTGCGGGCCACGATTTCTCCCACCTCGCCGGGTTCGCATTCCGAGTCGTCCTCCCGGACGATGAGCATTTCCATCATGCCTTCCAAAGGCTTGCCGAACGAACCTATGGGGCCTACTCCGGGCGGTTTGTGGGCGAATCCGCCTTCCACCGCGCCGTACCATTCATGAATCAGCACGCCGAACCGGTTTTCGAAGCTCTCCCAGATGGCGTGAGGCGTTCCAGCGCTCAGGACCAGCCGCACCGGATTGTCCGCGTCATTCTCCTTTACCGGTTCGCTGTAAATGCCCATCATCATGCCTCCCAGCAGGGAGAAGGTGGTGCAGCCGTGTTTACGGCAGATGTCCCATATGCGGCTTTTGGTGAACTTGCAGCTAATGACCGCCGGAATCCCCAAATACAGCGCAGGAATGAGCGTGACCGCCTGGGCGTTGCCGTGGGTCAGGGAAAGGCCGGTGTACAGCTTGTCATCGGGCTTGTACTGGAACACCAATTGGGCCAGCATGCTGTACGGCGCAATCCGGGCATGCTTGAGCACCACCCCTTTGGGGTCGCCGGTCGTGCCGGAGGTGTAGATGATTTCCATGATGGCGTTGGGATCCGTGCAACGGTTTTCCGGCTCGCCGGCCTCAGGACCCTCCAGGATGGCGGAAAGATCCGTCCATTGGGACTTGACGATTTCCGGCATGCCTTCCTTCCGCACCACGCCCGCCACCTGGATGTCCGGCAGTCCGGCCAAGGCCCTGGAAGCGTTCTCCGTGAATTCGCTGGAAAAAATCACGCCCTTTGTTTTGGAGTCCTTGAGCACGTACTGCAGCCGATTCCCCTTATTCCTGGGGTCGATGGGCAGCAGCACCGCCCCTATGGCTGTGGTTGCGTACAGGGCGTACACAAACTCCGGATGATTGCGCATTATCAGCGCCAGCACGTCGCCCTGGACGAATCCCATGTCCTGCAACTGCTTGGCAAGTTTGCGGCCTTTTGAAACGATTTCACCATAAGTTATTGTTTCATCTGGAAAATTTCCGTTTTCAAAGGTCAGGATCTCAAGGTCAGGGGTATCTTCCGCCTTGGCATCCATCTCAAAAGAGAAGATGCCCGGCGCCTTGGCTGTGGTCATATCCGTTCTCCTAATTTTTACTGATTAAAATTGGCGCGGGCGGTCCGAATCCGGGAGGATCAGTCTATAGCCAGCCCGTGCTTCTCGCAGTACACCGGGTAAAGCTCATAAACAGGTTTGAGAAAGGGCAATATTTTCAAAACTTTGGGGATTGGGCCTTTGGATTTGATCTTGCGGGTGGCCAAAGCCACGGGCAGCTTGATCTTTTTCAGCCAAAATGCATGCACCGTGTCGCCGGAAAGCTCCATGGTGATGACCGCGTCCCGGTTGGCCTTGTCGCCCGTAATCACCTCGTCGTGGGATACGTACAGATATCCGTTAGGCTCCTTGATGACGAATTTGTAGTCGATTTCATATTCCTTGAGCTTGGGACCGAAGTCCGTTTCGTTAATGGCATGGGTCCAGACATCGTTGAGAATGGTGTACATGTGGTTGGCATCCTTGAATACGCTCATTACTTCCTCCTGTCGGGTTTTCGGATGTTTGCGGATTTTTAGGCGCAGATCCTGCGTTCAAATCCGGTCGCTCCCCCCGGATAAAATCCGGCCGGGTCGGTTTGTGAAAATGACTTGTGATTGGGCTTTTTTGGCGAAGTCTCCGTCTTGGACTGAATGCTTCGAAGCGGTTAGGACGGTCCCCCTATCGTCGCTCTATGTAGGAGCAAATCCCGTGCCATAATTTTCTGAATTTTAACTAACTGAAAATATTGTAAATTAAAAACCGACGCCTTCCGTTGTGTCCTAATGCGGACAAATAAATGTCCAAATAAGGACAAAATGGGCTTGACCCCAAAATCTTTTTCCCTTAAATTCTTTCTCCATAATCCCACGCATTATTCATCCCCCCCCGCGAAAGGAATTCCCTATGACTTCACTATATAATAACTCCGGCCTGGCGGCGGAATCCGCCTCCCGATTGGAGCGCGCCTTGGCGGAGCAGGCTTTGGGCTCCGGCGATTACGAGGGCGCCTGGGACAACATGATTCAAGTCTTGGAACTGCTTGGCGCCCAGCCGCCCAGCCAGGATTTCGACGTGATGTTTGTGGATACCAGCCTGGAGTTGGCAAAGATTTCCTTTGTGCTGGGCAAGGGGTTTTCGGAGCTCATCGGCCACTTGAACAAAGCGCTGGAAGCGGCCGACCGGTTGGGAAACCAACGCGCCCGGGCCATGATCAACCTGCACCTGGGCAGGCTGTATTACTTCGGCGAGCAGCGTCACCTGGCCATGGAGGTTTTCGCCAAGGGCAAGGCCGAAGCCGAGGCCTTGGGCGACGAAGACATCATGGCCAACGCCTCCGAGCTGATCGGCCTGTATTTTTTCATCCAGGGGCTTATCCCCGAGGCCATGGGATATTTTGAAGAGGCGGCCCGGGGCTTTGAATTCGCCGATCAAGGGCACTCCGGCCCCATGTGGCTGAGCTATTGCGCGGCCTTTCTCGGCCAGTACCACCGGGCCATCGGCACGCTGGATTTTTACCGCAGGCTGGCTATCGACCGGAAGGACCACTCCCTGGCCACCACGCTGAGGGCGGTTTTGGGCATCTTTCTTGTTCGGCTCAAGAAACATCGGGAGGCGGCCTACCATCTTTCCGGCGCGCTCCAGGAAAGCATTCAATCTCAAAACAGCCTGGCCGGGTATTTCTCCTCGGGCGGCCTGGCCTTTCATCATATGATGGAGGGCAGGCTGGACGAATCGCGCAAATGGATGACCAAAACCATGGAGGTGGGCGACAAGGCGGGCCTGATTCATCAATACGCCTCTCCTTTTGTTTTGGAGATCCTTTTTACCTTTCACACCGGCGGCATAGCCCCCATTCCGGGCTTTAATTTCGAAAGCGAATGCCAAAGGATATTGAACGAGCCCAATATCCATCTTCAAGGCGTGGCCCTGCGGCTGCGCGCCATGGAAGCCATGGGAAAAAATTTGGAGTCCATGCGGGAGATCGAGGCGGACCTCGTGCAAAGCGAACGGCTGCTGGAACGATCCGGCGACCCGGTGCAACTGGGCAAGACCCATATCGCCATGGCTCGATTGAAGCTCACCCAGGGGGACCCGGCTTCGGCAAGGCGCTACGCCCAAAGAGCCTGGAAAGGCTTCTCCGGGTACGGAGACGTGTTTTACCCGGATGATTTACTCGGGCTGCTTTCGGAAACATCGGGCCTGGCGCCCCAGGATTTTGTCCGGGAGGATCTTTTGGAGATGTTCGGCGCCATGATTCAGGATCTGGTTCCCAGCGATAACCTGGACGAGCTTCTCCAGCGCACCATCAGCGCCACCAACCGGTTTTTCGGGGCGGAGAGAGGCGGCATATTCTGGTTTAAAGCCGGGGCGTCGGGAAAAAGCCCGGAGCTCCGCGCTGCATGCAACCTGTTTAAATCGGACGTGGATTCCATGGCCTTTCGCTCCAGCCTTTCCCTGGTGTTTAAAACCTACAGGGAGAACCAGCCCCAGGTGGTGCGCAATCCTGACGGCGCTTCGCTTCACAGCCAGGTTCGGGCCATGATCGGCGTGCCTTTTGAAGTGGAGGGCGAGGTCAAGGGCGTGCTGTACCACGACAACTCCTACGTCAACGATTGCTTTGACCGTTTTGTCCCGGCCCAGTTGGCCCGCATGGCCGGATCCCTTTCCCGGTACATAGGCCACGTGCTTCAGTTCAGCCGGAAAATGGAGGAAAAAACCAGCGGGTGGCTTTCCCGCATGGGGCGCTTGGATGAGAAGGAAATCATCGCCAAGGACAAGGCCATGCTCACCGTGTTGGATCAGGCGGATCGCATCGCCGGAACCGACAGCACGGTTTTGATCCTGGGAGAGACGGGCGTGGGCAAGGAGCTGTTGGCCCGGAGAATCCACGGCGGAAGCGTGCGAAGCGAACACCCCCTTGTGGTGGTGGACCCAACGACCATTCCCGAAAGCCTGGTGGAAAGCGAATTGTTCGGGCACGAAAAAGGCGCTTTCACCGGCGCGGACCGGCAAAAGGCCGGACGCATCGAACTGGCCCATAACGGGACCCTTTTTATTGACGAAGTGGGGGAGATTCCCTTGTCCATCCAGGTGAAACTGCTCCGCGCCCTGCAGGAGAAGACCATCACCCGGGTGGGCGGCGCCAAGACCATATCCTGCAACTTCCGCCTCATCGCAGCCACCAACCGCAGCCTGGCGGACGAAGTGGCCCAGGGCCGGTTTCGGGAAGACCTGTATTACCGGTTGAACGTCATCCCCATTCTATTGCCGCCCCTCAGGGAGAGAGGCAGGGACGTCCTGGAGCTTGCGCGGCATATGCTGGCCAGGTTCGCGGGCAAGTATAACCGCCACGATCTGGAGTTGAGCAAGGAAAACGTGGCCAGCTTGTTGGCCTATTCCTGGCCGGGCAACGTCAGGGAAATGGAAAATATGATGGAAAGGGCGGTGCTTTTGGCGGTGGACGATCAACTGGCCCTGAACCTTCCTGCAAGCCTGAGTAGCAGGGCGGCCTCCAATCCCTTTGAAGGAAATCCCAGCCTGGAGGAGGTGCAGCGCCGGTACATTGCGTACATTCTGGAGAAAACCAACGGAAAAATTTCAGGGCAGGGGGGAGCGGCTGAAATATTGGGCATGAAGCGAACCAGCCTTTATAACAGAATGAAAAAACTCGGCATGAGATGATTGATCGCCCGCGTTCAAGATTATCTATGTTGGCGCCGCGGCGCGCTTTTTCTTTGTTGATCACGCACTTTTCATCTGCTATGGACTCTGCTCCCTTTACTTTTTCGGCCCGCCATGATGTGTATGGTGAAAAATACGGTGTAATTTGGAGGAAAACATGAAACCCACCGCCCCAGAATATTTCAATATCATCCCCCCCTATGTTCCGGGAAAACCCATGGAGGAGCTGGAGAGGGAATGTGGAATCACGGATTCCATTAAGCTGGCGTCCAACGAAAATCCCCACGGGCCTTCCCCCAAAGCCGTGGAGGCGGTGAAGCATGCATTGACGAACCTGCACAGATACCCGGACGGCGCAGCTCCGGAGCTTATGGAGAGCATCGCTTCCAAGATGGGCTGCAAGACCAGTCAAATCGTATTGGGCAACGGCTCCGATGAAGTCATCGATATGCTGGCCAAGGTGTATTTGAACGCCGGCGACGAGGCCCTCATGACCGAGCCTTCGTTCATGATGTATTCCATTTCCGCGCTGGCCCAGGGCGCCAAGGCCGTGAAAATACCCCTGACCCAGGATTACAGGCATGATTTCGACGCTCTGGCAAAAGCCGTTACGGACAAGACAAAGATCATTTTTCTCAACTCCCCTCAGAATCCCAGCGGCACGGTGATTACAAAAGTGGAGTTCGAGCCTTTTCTGGAAAAAGTGGACCCGTCTATCCTGATTGTCATGGACGAAGCCTATATCGAGTTCAACCGGGATCCCGAAGCGGTTACCGGCCTGGATTATTTGAACGGCGGCCACACCGTGGTCACCCTGCGAACCTTTTCCAAACTGTACGGCCTGGCCGGCCTGCGCATCGGGTTCGGGGTTATGCCGGAGCACGCGTCCCAGATGTTGAATCGGATTCGTCCTCCCTTTAACATTAACATTCCGGCGCAGGTTGCGGCCCTGGCGGCGCTAAACGATGCGGAATTTGTTGAAAAAACGCTGGAAACCGTGCACAATGGCCTGGATTTTTTGTTCGACGCGTTAAAGGCGTTGGATGTTGTCTGCTATCCCACGCAGACCAATTTTTTTATGATCGACCTGAAGCAGGACGCCAAGGCCGTCTACGAAGCCTTGTTGCATAAGGGCGTCATCATCCGGCCTTTAGGATCTTACGGCTTTGATAATCACATTCGCGTGACCGTGGGGCTTCCCCAGGAAAACGAACGCTTTGTAAAAGCCTTGAAAGACGTAATGACCGGCTCTTAAACAATGAAACCGCCAGGGGGGCGAGATGAAAAAAATATTAGTCACTATTGACGGGCCTGCGGGTGCGGGAAAAACCACTGTAAGCAGGGCGGTTGCGCTGGAATTGGGCTATACCTTCGTGGACACGGGCGCCTTATACAGGGGCCTGGCCGTGGTCGTCAATCAAAAGGGCGTGGACCCCAACGACGACGCAGCCCTGGCCGCCGTGTGCAAGGATTTGGAACTTTCCCTGATTCCCGAAGAGGATAAAACCCGGGTTATCGCCAATGGAGAGGATATTACAGACAAACTTCGCACCCCCGAGATTTCAATGACAGCCTCGGCCGTGTCCGCTCGACCCTTGGTCAGGGAATGGCTTTTGGGCATTCAGAGGGATTTTGGAGAAAAAGGCGGGGCCGTATTTGAAGGCCGCGACATGGGAACCGTGGTCTTTCCCAACGCCGAAGCCAAGTTCTTTTTGCACGCCGATCCCAATATTCGCGCCCGCCGACGCCATCGGGAACTCCTGGAAAAAGGCATGGCCGTGACCGAAGATGACGTGGCCAAAGACATGGAGAAAAGGGACAAGGACGACTCCAGCAGGGCCGTAGCCCCCTTAAAGCCAGCGGAAGACGCGATTTTAGTGGACAGTTCTCAATTAAATATTGAGGAGGCGGTCTGGGTCATCCTGGATTGGATCAAAAAGAAATTGAAGTAAAATTAAATAGTTGGGTATTTTTAAGGCGAAGGGGCGGATTTTTGGGCTGCGTTAAACAAGCGTTAAGAGTTGAAAAAGCCTAAAAATAGCGTTGTTTTTTGTCTTTTCATCTGTTATGCATCCAACTTCGACGCCTCATTCTGCGTCCGGTTGTGGAACGAGGCAAATTTACCGTAACAGGGGGTAAGGATCTTTAATGGACGAACAACAAAACCAAGTAACTGAAGAACAACAAAACAACGTCACCGAGCAAGAGGAGCAAACCGCTTCCGAAACCCGGAATCCCGAAACCGACGCCATGGAAAACGACGAGATGGACGACGACGACATGGACATGGACGAGATGATGGAGGACGAAGAGAACTTCATGGCGCTTTATGAAGAGAGCTTCAAGCGCTTTGAGGAAGGCGAGGTCGTAACTGGCAAAATTATCCAGATCGACAAGGATTATGTGCTGGTGGACATCGGATACAAATCCGAGGGATTGATACCGATCCGTGAGTTCGTAGAACCGGACGGCACAGTGGCCGCCGAAATCGGGGACGAAGTGGAAGTCATGGTGGAACGCCTGGACAGTGAAGACGAAGGCGTCATGGTTTCCAAAGAAAAAGCCTCCAAGATCAAAGTTTGGGAAGAGATCAAGGTCGCTTACGAAGAAGAAGGCATCGTGGAAGGAACCATCACCCATCGGGTCAAGGGCGGTTTTTCCGTGGATATCGGAGTGCCCGCCTTCCTGCCCGGATCTCAGGTGGACCTGAGGCCGGTCCGGGACCTGGATTCCATGGTCGGCAAGGTTTTCACTTTCAAAGTGTTGAAATACAATAGAAAGCGGAGCAACATCGTTCTTTCCCGCCGGGTCATCCTGGAAAAGGAACGAGAAGAACAACGCTCCAGCACCCTGCAGAACATCCACGAAGGCAAAGTCGTGGAAGGCGTTGTCAAGAACATCACCGAATACGGCGTATTCGTGGATCTCGGGGGCATCGACGGTCTGCTTCACATCACGGACATCTCCTGGGGCCGCGTCAAGCATCCCTCCGAACTGTTCGGCGTAGGCCAGACCATCACCGTCAAGGTGCTGGACCTGGACCTGGAACGCGAAAGAGTCTCCCTGGGCATGAAACAGCTCAAGGAAGATCCTTGGACGACCGCTTCCGACCGTTACCCGGTGGGCGAACGCGTAAGCGGCAAGGTTGTCAGCCTGACCGATTACGGCGCCTTTGTGGAACTGGAAGAGGGCATCGAAGGCCTCATCCATGTTTCCGAAATGTCCTGGACCCGCAAGATTCGCCATCCTTCAAAGGTGGTTTCCGTGGGCGATGAACTGGAAGCCGTGGTGCTGGACATCAAACCCAGCAACCGCAGGGTTTCCCTGGGCATGAAACAGGTCGCCCCCAATCCGTGGGACGTTATCGGCGAAAAATACCCCATCGGCACCACCATCGAGGGCCGCATCAAGAACATCACCGACTTCGGTATGTTCATCGGCATCGACGAAGGCATCGACGGTCTGGTTCATATCTCCGACATCTCCTGGACCAAGCGCATCAACCATCCTGGCGACGTGTACAAGAAAGGCGACGAAGTCCGCGCCATCGTTCTGCACATCGACCGCGAGAACGAAAGATTCTCCCTGGGCATCAAACAGCTTGAGCCCGATCCGTGGGAAACCATTTCCGAACGCTACCAGGTGGGAACCAAGGTCAACGGCCTCATCACCAGCGTAACCGACTTCGGCATCTTTGTGGAACTGGAAGAAGGCATCGAAGGCCTTGTCCATGTTTCCGAGGTCGCCAAAGAAAAGGTCAAGACTCCCGTGGGACAGTTCAACGTGGGCGACACCGTGGAAACGGTTGTGGTCAACATCAATCCCAAGGAAAGGCGCATCGGCCTGTCCATCAAACGTCTGGAAGAAGACGAGCAGGAAGGCTACTTCAACGAGTATATGGCGAGCAACAAACCAGCTGCTTCCGCACTGGGCGAAGCCTTCCAGAGAGCCGCCAAGATTCAGGCGCAAAACGAAGACAACGGGGACGAAGAATAATACCTCTTCAAAACCTGTTAGATTTATAAAAAGCCGCCGGGGAGAAATTTCCGGCGGCTTTTTTTGTTCCTCGTTCCCACGCTCCGTGTTGGAATGCATATAAAAGTTATTAAATCAAATAAATAACATTCATTCCCTAAAGTAATAAATGAAATTTTTTGCGGACCAAACACTCCCTGCGATTCCAGCCCAGCCGCAGCAGGCGACGCCAGGGGCGTCAATCCAAATAAACGCAGCCGGGAAAGCATAATGAAATTGGGGACGATGGGCGAACGGGCGGTCACGCCCGAGTTTCTTATCAGGTCTTACTCAAAAAGGCTCACATCCCCGGCGCCTTCGCGCAACACCTCGGGCTCATCGTCAATGAGGGAAACCACGGAGGACGCCCGGCCCGACACGGGGCCGCCGTCAATCACCAGGTCGATTTGGTTTTTATAATAATCGTGGAGCAGAGAAGGGTCGTCAAACTCATTGCCGTTCAGGTCAGCGGCGCTGGTGCTGATGATGGGATTGCCGAGCTCCTTGATGATCTCCATGCAGATGGCGTGCTCCGGCACCCGGATGCCGGCGGTCTTTCTTTTGGTGATCATGATTTTAGGCACCAATTTGGAGGCTTCCAATATAAAGGTATAGGGCCCGGGCAAAAGCCTTTTCATGGTTTTGTAGGCGTAGTTGCTGACCTTGGCGTAGTCGCTGATATTTTGCAGATCGGAGCAGATAAAAGACAACGGTTGAGTTGACTCCATTTGCTTTAAGCGATACACTTTTTGAATCGCTTTCTTATTCATGATGTCGCACCCGATGCCGTATATGGTGTCTGTAGGATAAGCAATAATGCCGCCTCTTTTTAACACCTCCACCACCTGGGCGATTTTCCTGAATTCCGGGTTGATTGGATTGATTGGCAGTAGCATGGCGACCTCGCAAGAAATGGGTGAAACGTCATAAACTGAGGACGAACGGTATATCTAGTATCAACGGCCCTCTTTGTCAAGCCATAAACATAACGACGGCAGGCATGGACATTTCTGACAGGGGCGTCTATTATTGCAGAAGGTAAATGAGGACGTTTTAGGGATGAAAGGGAGGAAGAACGCGGACCCGTACGCCGCCCGGTCATCACAAACCGTTATAATAATCCATTATTTCAATTGGTTTAAGAAAGTTCTTGTTTTGCATAAAATCAGGCATTGAATTTGCCTGCATCATCTGTTATCAGTGCCCAACCCCGACGCGGGGCGCATATTTTCGCCCCCAACCCTTTTTATCGGTATGGAGGAATTTGATGACAAAAATACCACCCGAAGACGCCTACTCTTTTGAGGACGTCCTTATCATCCCGGCATATTCCGAGGTGGTGCCCAAGGACGTCGATGTGAAAACCCGCCTGACCCGAAACGTAAGCATGAACATCCCCATCGTGAGTGCGGCCATGGATACGGTCACCGAAGCCCAGACCTGCATCACCCTGGCTCGGGAAGGCGGAAT
This sequence comes from Desulfatibacillum alkenivorans DSM 16219, assembly GCF_900142135.1. Classification (GTDB taxonomy): domain Bacteria; phylum Desulfobacterota; class Desulfobacteria; order Desulfobacterales; family Desulfatibacillaceae; genus Desulfatibacillum; species Desulfatibacillum alkenivorans. The sequence goes on from NZ_FQZU01000005.1 coordinate 209,846, forward strand.
CGGCTTTATCCATAGGAATATGTCCATTGACGACCAGGTTCTGGAAGTGGACAAGGTTAAAAAGTCGGAAAGCGGGATGATCGTAGATCCCGTGACCATTCGCCCGGACCAGAAGGTCAGCGAGGTTTTGGACCTCATGAGTCAATACCGGATTTCCGGCGTGCCCGTCACCCAGGGCGATCAACTGGTCGGCATCGTGACCAACCGCGATCTGCGTTTTGAGATTGACCTGGATAAAAAGGTCTCCTCGGTCATGACCAAGTCCAACCTGGTGACCGTGCGGGAAGGCATCACCCTGGAAGAATCCAAGGCCATGCTGCACAAGCATCGCATTGAAAAACTTCTTGTGGTGGACTCCTCCGGCAAACTGGTAGGCCTCATAACCATCAAAGACATTGAAAAGATAAAGAAATACCCCAACGCCTGCAAGGACTCCATCGGCCGCTTGCGCTGCGGCGCCGCCGTGGGCATCGGCCCGGACATGATGGAGCGGGCTCAGGCCTTATGGGGCGCCGGAGCAGACATCATCCTGATCGACGCCTCCCATGGCCATACCTCCAGCATCATCAACGCCATCAAAGAGCTTAAATCCAACATCAAGGACCTGGAACTGGTGGCCGGCAATGTGGTTACCGGCAAGGGCGCCGAAGACCTGATTGAAGCCGGCGTGGACGCCGTCAAGGTGGGGGTAGGCCCCGGATCCATCTGCACCACCCGCATCGTGGCCGGCGTCGGCGTGCCCCAGGTGACGGCCATCATGAATTGCCGCTCTGCGTGCAACAAGCATAAAATACCCTTGATTGCGGACGGCGGCATCAAGTATTCCGGCGACGTGACCAAGGCCATTGGCGCCGGCGCCCACAGCGTGATGATAGGGGGGCTTTTTGCAGGAACCGAAGAAAGCCCGGGGGAAACCATCATATTCCAGGGACGGAGCTACAAGGTGTACCGGGGCATGGGCTCCCTGGAAGCCATGAAGCAGGGCAGCAAGGACCGCTACCATCAGGAGCATACCAAGGAAGAAGAAAAAATGGTTCCTGAGGGAATTGTGGGCAGGGTGCCTTACCGGGGCTCCCTGGGCGCCAACATCTATCAGATGGTGGGCGGCCTCAAGTCGGGTATGGGCTACGCCGGCTGCAGAACCATTGAGGAACTGCGCGAAAAAGCCCGCTTTACCAAAATTACGGTGGCAGGCCTTAAGGAAAGCCACGTCCATGACGTGATCATCACCAAAGAAGCGCCTAACTACCGTCAGGATCATTCCTGATCCCTTCCGTTCTCCCCTGGGGAGATCGCGGTTTGTCATCAATCCTTTTCTAACATACAAGCCGGGCGGGACGGCCTTTCCGCCCCGCCCGGCTTCAAGAGAGAGCCATGTCTGACTTTGTCCATTTGCACGTACACACCCAGTATAGCCTTTTGGACGGGGCCATCCGTCTGGACGCCCTGGTCAACCAATGCAAGGAATTCGGCATGGACGCCTGCGCCATTACCGACCATGGCACCATGTTCGGAATTCTGGAGTTTTATGAAAAGGCCAAATCCAAAGACATCAAACCGATCATAGGCTGCGAATGCTACGTGGCCCGTAAATCCATGGAGGACAAAACCCCCATGGACAAAGACAACCGCCACTTGGTGCTGTTGGCCGAAAATAACCAAGGATACGAAAACCTCTGCAGGCTGGCCACCCTGGCCCAGCGCAAGGGATTTTATTATAAGCCGCGCATAGACAAAAAAGCCCTTGAGGAGCATTCCAAAGGGCTCATCTGCCTTTCCGCCTGCCTTCACGGCGAAATTCCCATGTTCATCTCCGAAGGTCAGATGAAACTGGCCGAGGAAGCCGCCCTGTACTATAAAAATCTTTTCGGGCCGGATCATTTTTATCTGGAAATTCAGAACAACGGCCTGCCCGAACAGGAGGAAATGAATCAAAAACTGGCGGAACTGGCCGAAAAGCTGGATATCCCCCTGGTGGGAACCAACGACTGCCATTATCTCAGGGCCAAGGACGCCAAGGCCCACGAAGTCCTATTATGCATCCAAACCAATAAAACGATTCACGATACTAATCGCTTTAAATTCCGTACGGATCAGCTGTATTTAAAATCTCCCCAGGAAATGATCGAGTATTTCAAGGGATTTCCCGGCGCAACGGATAATACCGTAAAGATCGCCGAAATGTGCAATGTGGAGTTTGACCTCAGCACTTTTCACTTCCCCCAGTTTCCGGCGGAGGACGGCAAAACCGAAGCCGAAATTCTGACCCAAATGACCTGGGACGGATTTCACAAACGCATGGCCGCCATCAAGGCCGTAAACCCGGACGTTGACGAGGAAAAATACCTGGAGCGCCTGAAGTACGAATTGGGCGTCATTCAGGACATGGGCTTCCCAGGATACTTTCTCATCGTCTCCGACTTTATCCAATGGAGCAAGCGAAACGGCATTCCCGTGGGACCAGGCCGCGGCTCCGCCGCAGGCAGCCTTGTGGCCTATGCCTTGGAAATCACGGACCTGGATCCCCTGGAGCATAAACTGATTTTTGAAAGGTTCCTGAATCCGGGCCGTAAGAGCATGCCTGATATCGACGTGGACTTTTGCATCCTGGGCCGGGAGCGCACCTTTAACTATGTGGTGGAAAAATACGGCGGCGGCGATTATGTCAGCCAGATTACCACCTTTGGAAGCATGAAAGCCCGGGCTGTCGTCCGGGACGTGGGCCGGGCCATGGCCATTCCTTTGGGAGAGGTGGACGTCATTGCCAAACTCATTCCCGAAGATCCCAAGATGAATTTGAAGAAGGCGCTTGACCAGGAACCCAAGTTGCTGGAACTCATGAAGGAAAAGCCCGAGATCGCCGAGCTTATTGAAGTGGCTCAGGTTTTGGAAGGCCTCTCCCGCCACGCCTCCACCCACGCCGCAGGCGTGGTTATCGCCGACAAGCCTTTGGTGGAATACCTGCCCTTGTATGAAGGTAAAAAGGGCGAAGTTGTGACCCAGTTCGACATGAAGCGGGTGGAAAAAATCGGGCTGGTCAAGTTTGACTTTCTGGGGCTGCGAAACCTTACGGTCATAGACAACGCCATCAAGCTCATCGAGGGGCAGGGCAAAACTCCCCCGGACCTCATGCATTTGGACGTGACTGACAAGGCCACGTACAATCTTTTATCCCGAGGCGACACAACCGGCGTGTTCCAGCTTGAAAGCAGCGGCATGAAAGACCTGCTTGCACGGCTTAAGCCCGAATGCTTTGAAGACGTGGTGGCCGTGGTGGCCCTGTATCGTCCCGGCCCCTTGAATTCGGGCATGGTGGACGATTTCGTCAAGCGCAAGCACGGCGATATCCCCGTCACCTACGCCCTTCCCGAGTTGGAGCCCATCCTCAAGGACACCTACGGCGTTATTGTCTACCAGGAGCAGGTCATGCAGATAGCGGCCGCCCTGGCCAGTTACAGCATGTCCGAGGCCGACGATCTCCGCAAAGCCATGGGTAAAAAAATCGCCGAAAAAATGGCTCAGCAGCGCATCCGCTTCATGGAGGGCTGCAAGGAAAACAACGTCGACCTGAAAAAGGCCGAAGCCCTGTTCAACCTCATGGAAAAATTCGGCGAATACGGTTTTAACAAGTCCCATAGCGCAGCCTACGCTCTGGTTTCCTTTCAGACCGCCTATCTCAAGACTCATTTCCAGGTCGAGTTCATGGCCTCCCTGATGACCAGTGAAATGGACAACACGGACAACGTCCTCAAGTTCATGTCCGAGTGCCGGGATCACGACATAGAGGTTCTTCCTCCCGACGTGAACACAAGCAGCGTCAGCTTCACCGTCTTGGAGGGAAAAATCGTCTACGGCATGGCCGCCATCAAAGGCGTGGGCCAAGGCGCCGTGGAAGCCATTGTTGAGGAACGCAAGACCAACGGGCCGTTTGAAAACATCTTCGACCTGTGCGAAAGGGTGGACCTGCGCCGGGTCAATAAAAGAGTGCTGGAAAGCCTGATTAAGGCCGGAGCTTTTGACAGCACGGGCGCCAAACGCTCCCAGTTAATGGCTGTCCTGGAAAGCGCCATTGATCACGGCCAGCGCATATCCAAAGAAAAAAATGATCCCCAAATGGGCCTTTTCGGCGCTATAGAAATGCCCACGATCACGCCTGCCTTGCCAGACATTGAGGATTGGGATGATCAGCTCAAATTAAGCTACGAAAAAGAAGCCCTGGGCTTCTTTCTCACGGGCCATCCTTTGGGCAAATACGAAGATTTATTAAATAAATTCGCTAACGCCGACACCCTGACTCTGTCGGAAATACCCGATAAATCAGCCGTAAGGGTAGGGGGGATGATTTTGTCCACCAAAAATCTGGTGACCAAAAAGGGCGATCCCATGGCCTTTATCACCCTGGAGGATATGAAGGGCTCCGTAGAGGTGGTGGTCTTCCCCGAATGCTACAAGGCCTCGTCCCATTTATTGGTGGTGGAAAACGCCCTCCTGGTGGAAGGCCAACTCCAAAAGGAGGAGAAAGGCACAAAAATCCTGGCCGATAAAATCGTGCCCATTGAAGACGCAGATTCCGAATGGACGGCCAGCGTGCACATCCGAGCCAATATGGACGGCATGGAAAACGACGTGTTGGAGCAAATCAAGGAAATTTGCGGCAAACATCCGGGCGCGTCCAAAGCCTTTTTGCATTTGGTGGATCCAACCAAGTTTGAAGCGGTGATAGAACTTCCTGAAACAAACAATGTGGCGGCCGGCAAAGATCTGGCCAAGGACCTTCGCAAATTATTGGGGCCTCGCGCTTACGATACGGCTTGTCAGCCCGCCAGGCTGGCTAATAACGGTAATGGAAACGGCCGAAAAAAATGGCAGAAAAGCGCATAATGAATCAGATCGTACAGTCTTGCCGCTTTCAGGCAGCGGGAAGGCAAGGATAGATAAATTTCTAATTTTGTTGGGCTTCGCATGGTTTCCCCTACCTGCGTTGCGAATGTAGAGTCCAGTTTTGGGGCGGTTGTTTCTGGTTTTTCAGCTATAAGAGATGGTTGCCCGCCAAAGGAATGCATATAGTCCGATAAGCCTCGGGCGGCCCAGGCAGGGCAGTTTGCTGCCTGGGTGCGAAGCACAGAAGGCTAGAGGAAATGGTCAAGGCAAACAATATTGTTCATGAACCGGCAATGTTGAAATCGTTAAACCTCATGAAAATCCTTCCGCCCGCCTAACAGAATTGATCTCGATTATCTTTCCTGGCCGCACCTTTTGCGCTGGCGCGCCCAGGAAGTAAGTTTCCTGGGCCACCCTGCGGCGTTGTCGTTATATTGTAAAATAACCTGCTTATTTTGTTGGCTTTCGCAAGCTCTACCAAACCTGCGCCGCTTCATGCCGACCCGTAGATATTATGGGTGGTTTTGCAGTGGTGACACCAATAACAACTTTTGGGAAGAAATAGAGCAAAAAGATTGTTGCAAGTTCACGGCATTCTGCAGGTTCATCCAACATCAATTCAAGATGCGTTTCCGTCCTAATGAAAAACTCACTCTCGGCCGGTCCGCCGCCGCACGGCGGCGCCGGTCAGGAGTATGGTTGCGAATGGAATAACGGGCAATAACTTGTAATAATTTTCAAGCCCCGCCAGCATGGGCATCCAGACGCCCAACAATCCGCCGATCAAGCCTCCCAGAGCATCCGCCAGAAACACGATCAGCAGCACTTCCTTAAAACGAATTCCCATCAAGGGAAACAACAGCCCGCTTCCCAATATGGCCGCCGTTAAAGCCAGAGCGATAGCAAGGCCTTGCCATTGGGGCGCAAAAAGCAAAAGCCCGATTGAGCCTGCAATACCTATAAGGGCGATCCATCGCCAGTGCTTTAATCCAAAGCTGGAAAACCCCCATAGGGCCAAAAACACGGCCGCTCCGACGAAAAACGCGGACAACGGATTGAAGAGCCGGGGGATCAGCCAGAAAATCAACGCATTTTCCAGGCAAACGGCATTAGTCCCGATGGCTATTCCAGCAAGCAGCAGGAGGACCAGTTTGCCGGGCGGCAAATCAACGGATTGGGAGCGAAGTGAAAAAAACATGAGCGCGGCCGCCCCTGAAACCGTCAGGAGGAAAATGCAGACCAGGCTTTTTTTCAACATGTTGGGTTCAAAGAACAGCTCTGACAGACCCATCATCCATGGGGACGAATCATGCAATGCCGGGGTTTTGGGGAATGCATCGTAGTAGGTCGGTTGCACGGGGAGGGCGGTGAGTGTTGGGACCTCTGATGGAATAGGAGGCGCCTGGCGACCAGGCACGGTGGCCAATAAAATAAAACCATGAACGCCAAAAGGATTTTTCTCTCCAAACGAACTCCAGCCCCGAACGTCCAATCCCGCCTCTAACAATCCGTTTGCGCAACTGAAAAACAACTTGTTCCCCCGGTCCACCGATTTGATGATGGCAAGCGCCCCATTGGGCTTAAGGCGCTTCTTCATGGATTGAAACGCCTCTACGGTGTGGACGAACCGGCCCGGCTCGATGGCCGCCTTACGGGTTGCAGCGAAAGACTCGGTGTGCGGCAGGATGATCAGGTCATACATTTTTTCAGAGTTTTCCAAGTAATGCCTGCCGTCTCCGGCGATGCATTCCACCCGGGGATCCGTATAGACTCCGCCGTTGGCCCATGCCAGATCGCCCTGGAACAGAGGAAATACCTCGGGGATGATATCCACGGCGGCTACGGACTTTGCGTCAAAGGCCAGGGCCTGATACACTTGCCTGCCTCCGCCAGCCCCCAGCACGCAAATATCGCTGCCCGGCTCAACCGTTTGAAAGGCGATATCGTCCATGGTTCCGGAAAACTTTCCAACAGGCAGGCCGCCCCAGATGAAGCATCCATCGTAAAAACCCAGGACGCGGCTGAAATTCTTAAATTTGGTTTCCGTGAGTTCTATATGGCAGTACTTGCCCCAGGATTGATGGATCAATCGGCTTTTCGTATCCTCCGGCAGGGGGGCGCCGTTCAGAAAATCCTTGTTTTTCAGGGTCTCCCCGATCCGGTGCAAACCGTCCGGCAAAATGCTTTTCATATATGCGGGTTCAAAATGACCGGCTGCAAACCAGACCGCCCCAAAGCATACAATAAAGATGAGTATCATCCGGTTTTGGAGTTTGGGAAAGTTTAAAACCATCCAGGAGACAAGCCCGGCCGCTAAAGCAATGCAAACCGTAGGCAGCCACCCCAGGCGGGGGATGGTAAAGGCGCCTACGGCCAGGGCGCACGCCAGCCCCCACACGAAAATGAGGTAAAAGTACTTTTTTATTCTAGGGGATGCCAGGACGGCTTCATAGCCGGAATACTCCGCCACACCCCAAAGTACGAACAAAGGGCTTGTGGCCAGGGTCATGTACCCCAGTTGCTTCCACAAGTCCTCGAACCTGATTTGATATTGGATGCTCTCCAAAAGAGGACAGGGGCCATGGGCCACTATCCAGCCCAAAACAGGAAAACAGACGGCGAGAATGACCAGCGACTGAGCGCCGCGTAAAACCCCATTGATCTTGCCCTGGTAACGGATTTTGGCCAATAAGGCGCCCAATGGCATGCCAGCGCACACATACAGCATGAAAAACGAGGTGCTGTTCAAAGCAAAGGCCAGAATGCGAAACAGACAGACGGAAAGCAGCGAGTACCCGAACGCCATAAACAGCAGGGAGATGCAAAGCCTCCATTCAAAATCGGCGGCCCGGGAGGCGGTTGTATGGTTTTCCTCGGGAAACATCTTGGGAACCCATTCCTTTGGAGATTCGATTTTTTATCCTGTGAACAGAAAGCCAGCGGGTGGGCCAGGTTGTCATGTCATCAGGAGCATTTTGAGAAGCCGCATGAATGGCAAACCAGGCATCCTGACTCGTGGGCCAGGGATTCGCCGCAATCCGGGCATTGGCCCACGGCCTTTTCCGTTTCTTCTCCTGCGCCTGTACAGTGGGAAAGCACCTGGCCTATGGCGTCCGGGCACGAGAGCACCATCTTGCCGTTCTGCCAGGCGGGGGACGGACACCGGATTCCCTTGATTTGCTTGATGATTTCTTCGGGCTTCACTCCGGATCTGAGCGCCAGGGAAATCAGCCTGCCCGCCGCTTCCGTCTGAGACGAAGCGCAGCCGCCGGTCTTGCCCATCTGGGCGAAAACCTCGGCCATGCCCTGGTCGTCCGAGTTCACTGTAACATACAGCCTGCCGCAGCCGGTCTGGATGCGTTCGGTTACGCCGTGGGTGCGGATGGGACGCGCTCTTGGCGCCAGTTCTCCGGTCAGGCGCGGTCCTTCGCTTCGGGAGGCCACGGACAGAACCTGGTGGTCCCGGGACCCGTCGCGGTAGATGGTCACGCCCTTGCATCCGGTTTCCCTGGCAAGTTTAAAAACCTTTTCCACGTCCTCGCGGGTGGCGGTATGGGGAAAATTGACCGTTTTGGAAACCGCGTTGTCCGTATACTTCTGAAAGGCGGCCTGTATCCTCACATGCCAATCCGGCGAGATGTCGTGGGAGGTCTTGAACAGCCTGCGCACTTCCTTGGGGATGTTGGTCATCTCCTGGATAGAACCTTCCAGGGCGATGTTCTTGGCCAGGTCTTCGGTGAAAAATCCCTGTTCCTTGGCCATCTCCTCAAACAGAGGATGAAATTCATGCAGCTTTTCTCCGTCCAGAACCCGCCGGGTGTAGGCCACTGCAAATATGGGCTCGATGCCGGACGACGCATTGGCGATAATGCTGATGGAGCCCGTGGGCGCCAAAGTGGTGGTGGTTGCGTTGCGCATGTAAGGCGTTTCCGGCCTGTCGTATATGCTGCCGGCGTACGCGGGAAAGTTGCCCCTGGCTTCGCCCAGTTGGGCCGAAGCCTTTTTGGACTCCTCGGATATCAAGGACATGATATCGTGAGCCAATGCAACGGCTTCTTCGGAGTCGTAGGGAACGCCCAGTTTTATGAGAAGGTCGGCGAATCCCATCACGCCCAGCCCCACCTTTCTGGTGGCCAGGGTTTGTTCTTTGATCTCTTTGAGCGGGTACTTGTTGATTTCCACCACGTTGTCCAAAAAGTGGACGGCTGTGCGGATGACAGCCTTCAGCCTGTTTTTATCCAGGGTTCCGCCTTCCGCCATTTTTCCCAAATTGATGGAGCCCAGATTGCACGACTCATAAGGCAGCAAGGGCTGCTCCCCGCAGGGGTTGGTGGCTTCTATCTCGCCCAAGGCCGGGGTGGGGTTGGCTTCGTTGATCCTGTCCAAAAAGATGATCCCCGGCTCCCCGCTTTGCCAAGCCGAATTGACGATCATGTCAAAAATTTTGGGGGCGTTCAGGGTTTTGACGGAATTCCTGGTGCGCGGATTGACCAGTTCATAATCCCCGCCCTTTTCCAGGGCTTCCATAAACTCCTGGGTCAACCCCACGGAAATGTTGAAGTTCTGCAAGAAGCCCGGATCGTCCTTGCAGGCGATAAACTCTTCGATGTCCGGGTGGTCCACCCGCAGGATGGCCATGTTGGCGCCTCGGCGCGTCCCCCCTTGTTTGACGGTTTCCGTGGCTGCGTCAAACACCGCCATAAAGGATATGGGCCCGGAAGACACTCCGGCTGTGGAAAGCACTTTGTCATTGGCCGGCCTGACCCTTGAAAAGGAAAAGCCCGTGCCGCCGCCGCTTTTGTGGATCATGGCCGTATGCTTGAGGGAGTCGAATATGCTCTCAATGGAATCCTCCACAGGGAGCACAAAACAGGCGGATAACTGCCCCAGGCGGCGGCCGGCGTTCATGAGGGTAGGGGAGTTGGGTATAAACCATCCCTTGCTCATCAGGTCGTAAAATTGGGCGGCCAGGGCCTTGATGTCAGCGGTTCCGTCAAAGTCTTTGTCGGCCCGAGCCACGGAGTCAGCCACTCGTTGCAGCATTTTTTCAGGAGACTCTATTACCCTGCCGTTTTTATCTTTTTTAAGGTACCGTTTTTTCAGGACAACCAGGGCGCTGGAAGAAAAGGAAAGACTCATGAGAAACCCTTTGTGTAGGCTTAAGATGCTATTCGACTTCTCCGGCCAGGTCATGGGCGTTGGCCGTCAGGAAGTCGCAAAAATACTGGCAAAGAGGAGAGGCTGTGCGTTGACGGTGCCGGACCAGATAAAACGAACGTCTGAAATCCAGGTCTGAAATCTCTATGGATTTCAAGGCGCCGCAACGCAGGTCGCCCAATACGGCGCGGGTGCTGAAAATGGAAACGCCCAGGCCGGCCTTGATGGCTTCCCGGACGGCTTCGGTGCTTCCCAGTTGACCTGAAATATTCAGGCTGTCCAAGCCCATGCCTGCTTCCGCCAGCACTTTTTCAAAAAATTTTCGGGTGCCCGAACCTTGTTCGCGGATGATAAAGGGCTCGTTGGCAATGCTTTTGATGCTTACGGCTTCCTTTTCCGCCAGGGGGTGGCTGGCCGGAACGATCAGGGTAAGGTGATCGTCCATTAACTTGTCCTGGGTGAGCTGCTTATTGGGGGAAAGAGCCCCCACAACCCCCATTTCCACCGCTCCTGCAATCACGTCCTCCGAGACAGAGCGGGTGTCCCCGATTTTCAGGGAAATGGAAACATCCGGATAATATTTGGAAAACGCGCCTATTACCTTGGGCAGTACATAGCAGCCGGGGATGTTGCTTCCGGCAATGGTCAGGGACCCGGTGGGCTTGCCTAAAAACGAGGACATGGCGCTTTGGGCTTCGTCGCGTAAAGCCAGTAATCGGGTGGCAAAGGAGTAAAGCAGTTCTCCGCCTTTTGTGGGAGAGGCTTTTCTGCCGAGGCGGTCTATGAGCCGGCAGTTTAAATGATCTTCAAGGTCCTTGATATGGCTGCTTACAGTGGGCTGGGAAAGGTTCACTGCCTGGGCGGCTTTGGAAAAGGAGCCCATCTCCACCACCTTGGTGAAAATGTGGAGTTGCCATAGGTCCATGTTCATATTATCCTTTTTGCTCTTTATTATCCTTGGTGGGAATGTATAGGCCCATGTCCTTCATTTTTTTATCGATTCGCCTTTCCACCAATTCGGGAACCATGCCATGGATATTGCCGCCGAAACGGGCCGCCTCTTTAATAATGGAGCTGCTGGTGAATATCCAGCGCAGACCGGTCATGAGGAAAACGGTCTGGACTTCGCGATTAAGGCGGCGATTCATGAGCGCCAACTGAAACTCATATTCAAAGTCAGAAACGGCCCGCATGCCCCGGAGAATGGCATGAGCCTGTTTTTGTTCCGCATAGTCCACCAGCAAACCGCTGAACGTGTCGATTTCCGTGTTGGGGATTTCCTTGGTCACCTCTTCAAGCATGCTGATGCGTTCTTCCACGGAAAATAGAGATTGCTTGTTGGGGTTGATCAGAATGGCCACAATAATGCGGTCAAACAGTTTAAGTCCCCGTTTTAAAATGTCCAGGTGTCCATTGGTAACCGGGTCAAAAGATCCGGCATAGATAGCGGTTCTTTCCATACACTCCCGACCTTCGTTTAAAAATTCCGGACTTCAGCAACAGCCGCGAACTTTGATCGAAACAACTTCAGGTGCAGTTCCAAAAGTCAGGGTGGAAAGGCCGCAATAAAGTGTATTTCCAGACTCCCTGGTGAAATCCAACAGGGATCCGAAAGAAGACTTTATAAAGCCGTAAAATGCTGACAACAAGCATCCGGCGCCATCCACAGCCCAACTACAGCAATATTTACAAACTCATAACATGAAGCGGAAAAACGACACAAGGGTTTTCCCATATTTGCGTTGGTCGGTAAGCTCAAAAGCGTTGGTCTTTTCCACGACTTCCTGATTGGCCGCGCTTTCAAACACCACAACAGCCTCCGGGTTCAACGCGTCCGATTCCGCCAAAACTTGCAGGACGTCTTCCACGGCATTCAGGGCGTATGGCGGATCCGCGAATATCAGATCGAATTTCAGCCCGGTTCTTTTTAGGCACTGGAGGTTTTTCATGGCGTCCCAGCGAACGCTTTGGGAGTTTTTTTCCAGATCCATGTGCTTCAGGTTTTCGTTGATCAGGCTTAACGCCTTTGGATTGCCCTCCACAAACAAACAATGGGCGGCGCCTCGGGATAAGGCCTCCATGCCCATGGCGCCTGTGCCGGCAAACAAGTCCGCAACATTAGCCTCAACCACGGTCTGATACAGGATGCTGAAAACAGCCTCCCGCACCCTGTCCGAAGTGGGCCGGATTCCCGGAATATTGACCGGCTTCAGTTTTCTGCCCTTACGGCTTCCTGCAATGATGCGCATATTACCTGATTTTTTTTAAAATCTTTTTAATGGCGGATTTATCCATGCCTATGGCTGCGGCCGTGGCGTCCAGGTCGTTGCCGTGCTTCACCATTTGACGCTGGATATAGGCGATTTCAAAGGCCTTTTGAGCGTCTTTGTACGAGTCTACTTCAAACACGTCCAAGCCGCAGTCCCGGATGGCGTCCGGGGCGCAGTCCTTATAAGCGGGCGGTATATGCCGGATGTCCACATGGGACGCCTTGGTGGAAATCACCAGCCTTTCCACCAGGTTGCGCAACTCCCGTACGTTGCCGGGCCAGGGGTAGCGCATGAGCGCTTCCAAAGCGTTTTGAGAAATGGTTTTGGGCTCGTCCTGGTTGTCTGTCGCCGCGAATTCCTTGAAAAACTCCTCGCACAGGCTGGGAATGTCCTGAACTCTCTCCTTCAAGGGAGGCATGGCGATGGGAACCACATTCAGGCGATAATACAAATCCTCCCTGAAAGCGCCTTTGATGATTTCCTCTTCCAGGTTTTTATTGGTAGAAGCGATTACGCGAACGTCCACGGTAATGGTCCGTCCTCCTCCCACACGCTGGAACTTCTGGTTTTCCAGAACCCGCAGAATGCTGGATTGGGTTTCCATGTCCATGTCGCCCACTTCGTCGAAAAACAGGGTTCCCTGGTTGGCCAGTTCAAACCGGCCGCGTTTGCGCTGTTTGGCCCCGGGAAAAGCGCCTTTCTCGTGGCCGAACAATTCGCTTTCCATAAACTTTTTTGAGATGGAAGCGCAGTTGACCGTGACCATGGGGTGGTCGGACCTGGCGGACAGATGATGGATGGTGCGGGCGACCATTTCCTTGCCGGTCCCGTTTTCCCCCGAAATCAATACCCAGGAGTCCGTGGGCGCCACGGTGTTGATCTGGTTTCTCACCTCCATGATGGCCGGACTGAATCCGGTGATGGAATGCTTTTCCAGGGCCTTTTTTCGCAGATAAAGGTTTTCTTCCTCCAACCGCCTGAAATTGAGGGCGTTATTGATGGTGACCACCACTTTTTCGATGGAAAGGGGCTTTTCAATAAAATCGTAGGCCCCCAGTTTGGTGGCCTGGACCGCCGTTTCGATGGTTCCGTGGCCTGTTATCATAACCACGGGCACCGAAGGATGCTCTTTGCGCACCTGCTTCAGGGTTTCCAGCCCGTCCATGCCGGGCATCCAGATGTCCAAGAGCATGAGGTCCGGCGAGATTTTGGAAAGCTGCTTAATGGCCTCGTAACCGTTCAGGGCGGTGACAACCTCAAACCCTTCGTCGGTTAAAATGCCGCCCAAAGAGTCCAGGATGGAAGGCTCGTCGTCTACTATTAAAATGCTTGGAAACATGCTTGTTTTTCTCCTTGGCTATTCCACGGGGAATTCCACGATAAACCGGGCGCCTTTGGGATGGTTGTTTGCCACGCGAATGGCTCCCCCATGATCCGTCACAATGGTGTTTACAATGGACAGGCCCAAGCCTGTGCCCGCTTTTTTAGTGGAAAAATACGGCTCGAACAAGCGGACTTTTTCCTCCGCAGTGATGCCCTTGCCCGTATCCGCTACTTCCACTCTGACGGTTTTTGCTCCGGGATTGTACTTCACCGAGACGTGAATGGCGCCCGGGCCCTCAATGGCGGCGATGGCGTTGTCCACCAGATTGATCAACGCCCGTTTGATCTGCCGGTGGTCCAGCATGAGCCTGGGCGTGTTTTCATCCGCGGTCAGCTCAAACCTGATTTCTCCCGGGCTTTCCAGGTAGGGAACCATGGCTTCGGCCACCAGCGCCGGCAGATCGCACGGCGTGGGAACCGGGGAAGGAAATCTTGCGTACGCAGAAAACTCGTTCACAAGATTCCGTATGACGTCCACCTGTTCGATAATGGTGTCCGTGCATTTGCCGAACACCGGGTCGTCCACCTGATCCTGAAACTTCCGGGCAAGCCTCTGGGCCGACAATTTAATGGGCGTAAGGGGGTTCTTGACCTCATGGGCCACTCTCCGGGCGACCTCCCGCCACGCAGCAAGCCTTTGGGCCCGTTCCAGTTCGGTCAGGTCGTCAAAAACCACTACCATGCCCATGTCCTGGTTCTGGTCGTCCACCAAAGCGGAAACATGGACTAAAAAACTCCTGGATCGTTCGTTTACGATCAATTTGACGGGAATTTCCAGGTAGTTCTCGCCGGACATTTCGAGCTTTTCAAGAGCTTCCTCCACCACCAGGGTGTACTCGCCTGAAAGCATGTCCTTGTACGAGCGCCCGAGGATATCCTCGCCTTGAATCCCCAGCATTTTTTCCGCGGATGTGTTGATGGTGGCGAATCGCCCGCTGTCATCCAAAGAGATGACGCCTGCGGACACGTTTCGCAGCACAACCTCCATATACACGCGGCGATTTTCTATCTCCGTGTTCTGCTCCGCCAGCCTGAGAGCCGTGTACTCCAACTGCTCCCGGCTCATGCGCAGGTCCCGGGTCATCTTGTTGAACGCATCGACCAGGCTGCCCATTTCGTCGTCGGCGATTTTAAGGAGGGTGAATTCCAGATCTCCGCCTGCAACCCTCCGGGTGCCTTCCGCCAGATGGGCGATGGGCACGGTCAGGGTTTTGGCCAGATGAAATCCGAACCAAATAGCGCAGAAAAGCACCAGCATGGCCACAATGGACAAGGTGATGTACAAATGGGACTCAAAGGGGTCCTTTAAAATCTGGGTTTGGCGGTAGGAATCCACGCCGTCTTTGATGGAGGCCAGGTTTTCGGACAGTTTGGGGGGCAGGAGGGTGGAAATCGCCACAAAACCGGCCGCCTTCTTGCGGGTTTCCGAAAACGGGATGGGCCCAATGGTTCTAACCAGTTCGCCATGGGGAAGCATCACATTGAAGGTATAGAACTTTTTTTCTTCCGAATCCCCTTCCTTCTGCAAGTCGGCCAGCTTTAAAGCAGGCAACTCGCCGTGGGCCTTAAACACGTCCGAAGACATCGCAGTCAATGCGGCGTCCGGTCCGTAAACCTCCACCGCGTCCAGGTTGAATTCCCGTTGGGTGATGACCACATAATGATTGAGGGCCTTGTTTCGGTCCGGGTCCATGTAGTTTTTCGCCTTTATCTGGTAGGCGACCCGCTGGACGAAAAATTCGTGGTTGGACTCCACTTGCTCGTACAATTCCCGGCCCACTTCCAAAGAGCTCTCCAAAGAATTGAGAACAGGGACGTTAAACCACGACGTGATGCTGTGGCTGATGAACAGCAGCGAAAAGAAAAACAAAACCGCCGTGGGCACGATGGACAGGGTGATGAACGATAAAGCCAGCTTGGTTCTGAGCTGAGAGCCCAGGACCCTGCTCCGCCGTTCGTAAAGCAGCTTGACCACGTTGCGAACGACCAGGAAAAACAGGATGATAACCAGCAGGAGGTTGATGTTGATGATGATGAACATCAGGACCGTGCTGGAAACCGGTATGGACTTGCCGAACTGTATGCCCCGGGTCTGGGCGTAGGTGAGAGCCGCTATAAAAAATATGATGAGGACCGCCAGCACCCATTCCCGGCGGCGTTTTTTTCTTTCCGCATCGGAAATGTTTCGAAAACCTTTGGCGTTTTTCAGCTTTAGCGGCATGGCGACAGGCTCTGGCTACGGGTCCAACGGCCCTTTTAAGACCGAAGTTTAATACATAAAATCAATCGTATACCACTTGGTCTCAAAGTCCCAGGCGGACACGAAAAAGAGCACATAATGAAGATACAAAGGCAACGTGACCTTGTCCAGTTCAGCTTTAGCCTGCACTTGATATTTGTGGCCTTTTTCCAACTTGTCCAGGGCTACGATTTTCAAGCTGTCTACCTCGGACATGGCCTTTTTGGCTTCGGAAAAATCCCGGGTCACCAAAGGAGGGCCTTCCTTTTCCGAGCGGACTACGGTGAACTCTTTTTTCAGGCTGTCATACGTGATGGAGTGGGTGATGGTGAGATCTGCGATTTCCTTGTCCATCCAGAAGCTTCTATGGCGGGATAAGGAAGCGAATATGGAAAACGTGGTGGGAATGCCGGTTAGGATAGCCTCTTCAATATCTTTGGTGAAACATCCTTCCAAGGTCAGATATATCAATAAGTCGTCCCGGGTGTTGGTCACCACAAAGTCCGTGATCCTCGCTTCTTCGGCCAGGGCTGGCGCAGGCCATGCGCAGGTCAGGCACACAAAGGCGACAAGGGCGCATATGATCGTCTTGATGTTATGGGAAATCTTGAATGTCAAAATATAAAACCAGCCTTTATTCCATACGAAGATTTCATCTGGCTGGATCGGGGTCCAGGATAAGAAGCCAGCCGATGTTAAAGATATACGGGGTAAGGTTATATCAATAATCCTCTATACATGAAGGCCCAATCCATGGCAAGGCCTTTTCACCCCTTATACATAGTCGGGCCTGGTTGGGTAATGGCGGCGCATATACCGTTCCTTTATTGAGGTAATAGTTGTCACGCAACTAAAAATGCTCCAAAATGCTTGACACAGCCATGCCCTCCATGTAACAAGGTTTCTTTTGGCATTCCCGCCAAAAGAAAGGGGCGAGTGCGCCCCAAATATTAGATCCTTGCTCTTTTAGATTATAAAAGGGCTATATCCGAGAGGAGGAACGATGAGAAGGTACGAAACTATTTTCATTTCGGATCCTGATCTTCCGGAAGACAGCAGAGCAGCGTTGTTCGAGAAGATGCAGGGTTTGATTGCGGAAAACGACGGCTACATAGCCTTTTTTGACGAATGGGGCGCCCGAAAGCTCGCCTACGAAGTCAAAAAGAAGAAAAGAGGCTATTACGTCCTCATGGATTTCTGCGCTGAAGGAAGCCTGATCGCGGAAATGGAGCGCATCATGCGCATCGACGATCGGATTCTCAAGTTCCTCACCATCCAGACGGAAGAGGAAGTGGACCTGGATGCCGTGAAGGAACAAGTGGCCAAGGCCAAGGCTGAAAAGGAAGCCGCTCAGAAAGCCGCCGCCGAAAAGGCTGAAGCCGCCAGGCTGGAAGCCGAAAAGGCCGCTGAAGAAGAAGCCGCCAAGGCTGCGGAAGCTCCGGTTGAAGAAGCCAAAGCCGAAGAAGCTCCGGCTGAAGCCCCCGCCGAGGAGCCCGCCGAAGAACCGAAATCCGATGAGGAGGATGCATAATGGCTTTTAGAAGAAAAAGAAGGTTTTTCCATCGCCGCAAGGTTTGCCGTTTTTGTGCTGATAAGACCCTGGAGATTAATTACAAGGATCCCAGGACCCTGAAATATTTCACTACGGAACGGGGCAAAATCGTGCCCAGGCGCATCTCCGGAACCTGCGCCAAGCATCAGCGCGCTCTGACCACGGCCATCAAAAGGGCCAGGGCCATTGCTCTGATGCCTTTTGTGGGCAACACCCCGGACGCTTAAGGCTGGCCTGAGAGGAACAGGATGACGGCAATCCCCGGAGTAAAAGCATCCGGCAGGGATTTTGCCATGGGCATTCTGACCACTGGCGTCTTTCTTGTCGCGGCTATCTTGCTGGGCAGGTTCTCAACCGCTTTGGAACTGATCCTGCCTGCGCCCATGGTTTATTACAGGGCGGTTTACGGAAGATTCAGCGCGGTCATGATTTTGGCCGGCGCCGCCGCTTTCGTCGCCTTGTTCGGCGCCGATTACGTAGCCGGCGAAGAAGTCGTCACCTATGCCAGCATCCTGTCCCTCGGCATCATTATCCAGGAATGCCTGGAAAAAGGTCTAAGCCTTGAAAAGACGACGGTTTACAGCCTTGTAGGCTTTATACTGATTTGGGGAGCCGCCCTGACATTGGTTCAAGGCGACTCCCTCCAGTACGAAGCCCAAGGGCAGGAGGAGTTTCAGAGATTCGAGGAATTGGTTGCTTCCATCCAGGGCCCCGAATTCCTGAAACAGATACAATCGGAACTGAGTCAGGAACAGCGCCAATCGTTAATAAGAGCGATTAAGCGGGTTTACCTGGGCGCGGTTCTGGCCTCAGTCATGCTCATCGCCTGGCTGAATATCTGGTTTGCAAGGTTGATTTACTTGCGAATGGGATGGCCCTATCCCGACTATGTTCCATTCAGGGAATGGAAAGCTCCGGATCACTTGGTTTGGGTCGCTATCGCCTGCATGGGCGGACTCATTTTCTTCCAAGGGACGGCCATTAACGACATGGCCCTGATCGTGGGCATTTTGGTCATGGCCGTCTACATGCTCAACGGGCTGGCCATCGTCTTGTTTCAAATGAACAAGTTCCGTATTCCCGGACCTCAGCAGATTCTCATCATCTGCGTGGTCTATGTCATTGCATGGCCCATCGCCATGCTCATGCTGGCGGGTCTGGGATTATTCGACCTGTGGGCTGATTACAGAAAGCTCCAGAAAAAAGGTTTTGCGGAGGACGACAATGAAGGTGATATTAACTGAAAACATTGATTCCTTGGGTCTCATCGGCTCCGAAGTGGCGGTGGCTGACGGATACGCCAGGAATTTCCTGCTTCCCAAGAAAAAGGCTGTGCTCGCTACGGAAGCCAACCGTAAGGTGGTGGAACTCAAGCGTGTCAAATGGGAAGCCAAAATAGCCAAGGAAAAAGCCCTGGCCGAAGAAATGGCCAAACGCATTGAGGGCGTCAAGGTTACCCTCAAGGCCAAGGTCAGTGAAGAAGACAGGCTTTACGGCTCCATTAAAGTCAAGGACATCCAGGATGCTCTGGCGGAAAAAGGCGTTGAAGTGGAAAAGAACATGATTCTGCTCGCCGAGTCCATCAAGACCCTGGGAACCTTTGAAGTGCCCGTTCGCGTGTTCGCCGGCATCAAACCGGAAATCATCGTGGAAGTGGTTCCCGAAGACTAAAAGCCCTGCCTTTAGTCCTTTTTTGACTGGATTGCATCATATCAGCGGTGCGCCCGGACTCTTGTCTGGACGCACCGCTGTTTGTTTCCAAGGCCGCTCCCTGCTCCATGGCGTTATTGGCGGAAAACAGATTGTCCAATGGATTGTTTTTTGGTACCATCGCTCAATCCGCTTCGGACTTAAAAATCAAAGCGCCGCAACTTGTGTTTATTTAAATCCTATATGATAACTGTAAGTTATTAAGGATAGGCTCGCTCGAAATATAAATTTGCCTTTAGGAGACCGCCGTTGGCAGCCAAAAACAAGGACCAATCCCTGACCAAACTCCCCCCTCATAATATTGA
The DNA here is from genome assembly GCF_900142135.1 of Desulfatibacillum alkenivorans DSM 16219. GTDB lineage: Bacteria > Desulfobacterota > Desulfobacteria > Desulfobacterales > Desulfatibacillaceae > Desulfatibacillum > Desulfatibacillum alkenivorans. The sequence goes on from NZ_FQZU01000005.1 coordinate 229,343, forward strand.
GGCGGAGGAATCCATACTCAGCGCCATTTTGCTGGATAACCAGGCCTTGCTTGAGGTTCAGGAAATACTTAGCCCCGGCGACTTCTACCGGGACGCCCACGCTAAAATTTACTCAGCCATGCTCAAGCTGTTCAGCCAGAGCGAGCCCGTGGATCTGGTGACCATCGCCAACAAGCTCCAGGAGCAGAAGGAGATGGAAGCCGTGGGCGGGGCCGCCTTTCTCTCCAGGCTGGTGAATTCCGTGCCCATGGCCGCCAACTCGGTGTATTACGCCAATATCGTGCGGGATAAATCCTTGCTGCGCAGGCTCATATCCAGCGCGTCGGATATCGCCACCAAGGCTTATGAGGACAAAGGCAACGTGCGCGAAGTTGTGGATTTCGCCGAAAGCTCCATTTTCGCCGTGGCCGAGGAAAAAGGCGGCACGTCCATGAGCCAGTTGGGCGGCCTGATCAATTCGGCCCTGGAATCCATCGCCAAAAGAGCGGAGAACCGAGCCCTGATCACCGGCGTGGACACGGGATTTTCTCGCTTGAACACCTTTACGGCCGGGTTTCAGCCCTCGGACCTTATTATCCTGGCGGCGCGCCCCGGCATGGGCAAGACGGCCTTCGCCCTGAACATCGCCCGCAACGCCGCGGTGATCGGCGGAGCTCCGACCCTGGTGTTCTCTTTGGAAATGTCGTCCGACCAGCTTTGCCGGCGTCTTTTATGCGCCGAAGCCCGCGTCAACTCCGCCAACCTGCGTTCCGGCTTTTTCGCCCAAGACGACCATTCCAAGCTGGTTTCGGCGGCCCATCAATTGTACGAAGCCCCGATTTTCATTGACGATTCCCCGGTTTTGACAGCCATGGACGTGCGTGCCAAAGCAAGGCGTTTGAAAAAGGACAAAGGCCTTGGATTCGTGGTTATTGACTACGTGCAGCTCATGAAAGGCCCGCCCGAGGCGGAACGCCGCGACCTGGAAATTTCCGAAATTTCCCGATCCCTCAAGGCCCTTGCCAAGGAACTGGACATCCCGGTTCTGGCCCTGTCCCAGCTTAACCGCAAGGTGGAGGAGCGGAGCGACAAACGCCCGCAGATCGCCGACCTTCGCGAGTCAGGCGCCCTGGAGCAGGACGCGGACATGATTATGTTCATCTACCGCGAAGCGGCGTACAGCCAGGAGGAGGGCGGCTCCAACAGCGGAGAGGCGGAGATCAAAATCGCCAAGCAGCGCAGCGGCCCAACCGGCAAGTTCACCCTGTATTTTAACGCCGATTACACCCGGTTCGACAACCTGAGCGCCGACACAGGCGCCCCGGCTCAGAACGGCCAATAAGGTCCCTGGCGCCGCCTGACTTGAAGAATACAATGACCGAACCGACCCAAGACTTTTACTCCCTGGCATCCTACGATTACGAGCTGCCCGAAGAGTTGATCGCCCAGGCGCCTGCTGAAAAACGCGACGCCTCCCGCCTGCTCAGGTTGGACAAAAATACCGGCCAAACCGCGCACCTTCAATTCGCCCAGGCGGCGGACCTGCTTCAGCCCGGAGACCTGATGGTGGTGAACGACACCAAGGTGACGCCCGTCCGTCTTTTCGGTAAAAAAGAGACCGGCGGCAAGGTGGAGGCGCTCATCATAGATTATCGCCCCGTGGCCCAGGCCGGCCCTGGAGAGCCTTTCGCCTGCGAATGCCTGGTCAAAGCGTCCAAACGCCCCAAGCCCGGATCCCGGCTGTTTTTTGATAAAGGCCTGAAAGCCAAGGTCCTGACGGCGGAAGACCGGATTTGCCTTTTAGAGTTCACATGCTCCACGGACCCGGACGCAGTGCTGGACGAAATTGCGGCCATTCCCCTGCCTCCCTACATCCGCAGGGACGGGGACGCGCCCCCTTGCAACGACCGGGAACGGTATCAGACCACCTACGCCCGCCATAAAGGCGCCGTGGCGGCGCCAACCGCCGGACTGCATTTTACGCCCGAACTTTTGGACTCCATCAAGGCCAAAGGCGTGGAATTCGTCCGCATCACCCTGCATGTGGGCTACGGAACCTTCATGCCCGTGCGCGTGGACGATGTGCGAAAGCATAAAATGCACTCCGAATTCTATGAAATCAGCCCGGACGCGGCCCTTGCCATCAATCAGGCCAAGGATCAGGGCCGCAGGGTCGTAGCCGTGGGCACCACCTCGGTCCGCACCCTGGAATACTCATCCAGGGAAGAGGGGAGGGTGGTTGCAGGATCCGGCATGTGCGACCTGTTCATCATGCCGGGCTTCCGTTTCAACATCGTGGACGCCTTGATCACCAATTTCCACTTGCCCCAATCCACGTTGCTCATGCTGGTTTCCGCCCTGGCCGGCCGGGAAAGCATCCTGGCGGCCTATAAACAAGCCGTGGAAAACAAATACCGCTTTTTCAGCTACGGCGACGCCATGTTCATCGAATAATTGATTGACATACTGGGGCCAAGCCCGCATAAATAGAGTTTTCGATTTTTGCGAGGAGAAAGCATGACAAAGATCGGCGTAATATCAGACACACATTTGCGGATGCCCAACGAACAAATGTTTCGTTTGGCGGAACGTCAGTTCAAGGACGTATCCATGGTGCTCCACGCCGGAGACTTGGTAAGCATCCGGGTTCTTGACGCATTCATCGACAAGAAAGTCGTTGCCGTGTGCGGCAACATGTGCGAGATGGACTCCACCCAGGTTTTAAACCCTAAAGAGGTGATTACCGTGGAAGGCGTCCGCATCGGCCTGATTCACGGGTACGGTTCCAGGACCGGGTTGGAAGACAGGATCTTCAAGGAATTCGATGATGTGGAGGCCATTGTATACGGTCACACCCATTCTCCGGCCAACCACTTAAAGCAGGGCGTGCTCATGTTCAATCCCGGCGCGTTCACCTCGTACAGCATGGGAGCGGAAACCGGAACCGTGGGCGTTTTGACCGTCGATGAAAAAGGAATCTCCGGGGAAATCCTTCCCCTGTGATGTTATTTTAACCCGCATTGGCTTCAGTACAGTTGCGGGCTGGGTTAAGCCCCCCGAAACCCAATGGAAATGATACGAAGAGGAGACACATAATGGCAAGCAGCGTATGGCAAACCGAATTGCCGGACCTTCCCGAGCCCAAACGGGGCAAAGTCCGGGACATGTACGACCTGGGCGACGCCTATCTGATGGTGGCGACCGACCGACTGTCCGCTTTTGACGTGATCATGCCCGATCCCATCCCGGACAAGGGCAAGGTCCTGACACAGATTTCCCTGTTCTGGTTCGACGTCATGAAAGACATTGTGGATAACCACGTTCTCACCGCCAAGGTGGACGAATTCCCTGTCAAGTGCAGGCAATACGCCGACATTTTGGAAGGCCGCAGCATTCTGGTGAAAAAAGTGCAGCCCCAGGCCATTGAGTGCGTAGTGCGCGGTTACATTTCCGGCTCCGGATGGTCTTCCTACAAAAAGTCCCAAAGCGTTTGCGGCATCTCCCTGCCCGAGGGCCTGAAGGAATCCGAAAAGCTGCCCAAAACCCTGTTCACCCCCTCCACCAAAGCGGAACTGGGCGAGCACGACGAGAACATCTCCTTTGAGAAAGCCGCAGAGATCGTGGGACAGGAAACCGCGGAGAAACTCCGCGACCTGAGCCTGGCCATTTACACCAAGGGCGCAGACCTGGCCAACGAAAAGGGCATTATCATCGCCGACACCAAATTCGAGTTCGGAACCACGGACGACGGACAGATCATCCTCATTGACGAGGTTCTAACCCCGGACTCCTCCCGCTTCTGGCCCAAGGATCAGTACGAGCCCGGACGCGCCCAGGACAGCTTTGACAAGCAATTCGTGCGGGATTACCTGCTTGAGATCAAGTTCAACAAGCAGCCCCCCGGACCCAAACTGCCACAGGAAGTCCTTGACAAAACAAGGGATAAGTATCTCCAAGCTCTGAAGCTGCTGGCGGGCGATGCATACTCCATATGAGACATATTGGCTTGCTCTGGATTCCATTGACTCCCAGGACCTGACCTTCAGGATCAGCTCCGCCGGAGACGATGAAAGCCTGAAGCGGTCCGTGGAATCCCTGGGCTTGATCAATCCTCCCCTGGTGCAGGAATCGGGCGGTGGCATGCACCGGATTATCTCCGGATTTCGCCGCGTGGACGTCTGCCGCACCCTGGACATGCACCGCATTCAGGTGCGGGTTGTGGACCCCGCAATCCCGGATCAGGAATGCGCCATGTTGGCCGTGGCCGAAAACGCCGGCCAGAGGGAATTGGATATCATGGAAACCTCCCGGGCCCTGGCTTTGCTGGGACCCGGGCTTCCCTGGAAGGAAAGGGCGGGCATGATCAAGGACGCCCTGTTCCTGAGCGAGCCTCCCAATCAGCGCCGTATGGAGCAGGTGGAATCCTTGTGCTCCATGCATGGGGAAATCCTGGAAGGCGTGGCCGAAGACTCCATCGCCTTTCCCATCGCTTTGAAATTGCACGAAATGGAGGAGGCCGAGGCCCTGGCCTTCGCCCGCTTCTTTCGGAGCCTGGCCCTTTCTCTGGGCAAGCAGCGCGAAATCCTGACCCTGGCCGTTGAAATCGCCGCCCGGGACGACCTGTCGTGCCAGGAGGTTTTGGAGTCGGAAGAGGTCGCCGCCATCCTGAACGATGCGGACAAGGATGCGAACCAAAAGGCCAGGGAAGCGAGGATGCATCTTAAGAAAGCGCGCTTTCCCCAAATCACCCGTGCGCAAGAAACATTTGAGGCCGAGGTGCAGGGCCTTAACCTGCCCAAAGGCGTGCGTCTGGACCCTCCTGCGAATTTTGAAGGGCAGGTGTACGAGTTAAGGTTCTACTTTAAAAATATCAACGATCTCATAAAAAACCATAATGTTATCATCGAGATCGCAGAAAAGCCCGGCCTGAGGAAAATCCTGGACCGATGACCCTGACCGCAAAAAATATCTGCACCGTATACATTGATCAGGACGTGCAGGATCTTCCCAACATCCAACCCATCCTGGACTATTTCCAGGACGTTCCCCGTGAAGTCGTGGACGGCCCCACCGCCGTGTTCCGGCGCGTGGCCGAGGCAGCAGACCCCATTTCAGCCGCCAAGGAAATATTGTATCTCACTAAAAACAAAGGCGCTTTCGTCCGCAAATGCCCGGGCACCAAAGAATACACCTGCTGCGGCTACCAGATTTTGCATATCGGTACCTTTTGCACCATGGATTGCTCCTATTGCGTGCTTCAGGCTTATTTCCACCCGCCGGCGCTTCAGTTTTTCGTGAACCACGAAGACCTGTTCGCTGAACTGGATCAGGTTCTGGAATCGCGCAACCCGGAAATCCGGCGCATTGGGACCGGAGAATTTACGGACAGCATGATCTGGGAGCCCTGGTCCGGTCTCTCCCACAGGCTGGTGGAGCGTTTCGGCAGGCAGGACCACGCCGTTTTGGAATTGAAGTCCAAAACCGTGAACATCCAGGGGCTGGACAAGTTGAGTCATAACCGGAAAACCATCATGGCCTGGTCCGTGAACACCCCGGAGATTATTGCAACCCAGGAGCGGAACACCGCCCCCCTCCACGCCCGGCTGGCGGCCGCCGCCAAATGCGAATCCTGGGGATACCCCCTGGCTTTCCACTTCGACCCCATGGTGATTTATCCCGGATGCGAAGAGGAGTACAAGAAGGTGGTTAACCTGATTTTTGACCACGTATCGCCTGAAAACGTGGCTTGGATCAGCCTGGGAACTTTCCGTTTCATGCCGGATTTAAAGGCCATTATTGAGTCCCGCTTTGAAAAATCCAAAATTGTCTACGGCGAGTTCATTACGGGCCTGGATAACAAAATGCGCTACTTCAAGCCTTTGCGGATCAAGCTCTTCCAGGTTATGGCCGCAGCCCTTAAAAAACGGGCGCCCCAGGTCACCGCATATTTCTGCATGGAGGACGACGAGGTCTGGCGAAAATCCTTCAACCGGACTCCCGACCTGCCGCCCCTGCTGGACCAAAGCGCCCAACGGGTCTGTGGTATTAAATCAGGTTCATAGTGAAATATTTGCATTCCCAATGATCTGTTGAGTTTGCCGAACCTGCTCTCACTGATGGAGTTCAGCGTCAATAGGGCTTTTAGCCTGAAAAATCAATAGGTTTCCTATTGAAAGATTGCTGAAAAAATCAAGGGCCGGCGTTCTTCCGGCGGCTTAGAAATACCAGTTCGGTTTATTCTTCAGCAGTATTTGCTTTAGTCAAATCAAATTGGTAAGATATTTTGCATACTACCTGAGCCAAGATCGACGAGATGTCTTTTTTGAGGGCAGTGGTCCTTGTTTTATGGAATGCGGCCTGTTGAACAGAATAACCCGTTTTGTCATGGTCATGGGATTTTCTTTGATCCTGGTGTACAGCGTGCTTCCAAAGATCACCCATTCCGTGGGATTTCTGAACAATCCGTCCCAATTCATTACGGAAAAGGGGATCAATCCTTCCAACTACTATTGCACGGACGTGGAGAAAGTTATGGAATCCGAGTTCTATTTGAGGACGGTCCTTAAAGACGAGTAATAACAGCGGAAAGTCGAACGACAACAAAGGCCGTAACGCTTTGCCATGAAAGCAAGCGTTACGGCCTTTTTATTTGTCATTGAAAAGTTGGGCCTTTACGCCACATCTTTACTTTCACGGAGTTTGGCGATTTCTTCGGCGGAAAAGCCGCAATCGGTCAATACGGCGTCCGTATCCTGGCCAACCTTGGGGGCGCTGTTGGTCAGTTCCGCCTGGGTCCTGCTGAAACGCGGGGAAGGAGCTGGCTGCAGTACGCCGTCCAGTTCCACAAAGGTTTTCCTGAGCTTGTTGTGGGGATGCTCCGGCGCTTCGCTCAAGCTAAGGACCGGGGCGAAGCAGACGTCCGAGCCTTCCATGATTTCGCACCATTCATCCCGGGTTTTTTGCTTAAAGACCTCGGCGATTTCCACCTTCAACTCCGGCCATGCGCCGAAATTCATCTGGTTCCCGAACTTGTCCCGGTCCAACTCCGCTTTCTGCAAGAGCAGTTCATAGAATTGGGGTTCGATGGAGCCCACGGAAATGTACTTTCCGTCCTTGGTTTCGTAAGTGTCGTAAAAATGGGCGCCGCCGTCCAGCAGGTTGACCTGGCGCTCCTTGTCGTTCCACATGCCCAGATTTTTGAACGTGAAAAACATGGCCATGAGGGTGGCGGCGCCGTCCACCATGGCGGCGTCCACCACCTGGCCCTTACCGGATTTTTGAGCCTCCAAAAGTGCGCAGACCATACCGAAAGCCAGCAGCATGCCGCCGCCGCCGAAGTCGCCCACCAGGTTCAAGGGCGGAACGGGCGTCTGCCCTTTGCGGCCGATGGCGTGGAGAGCGCCCGCAAGAGAGATATAGTTGATGTCATGCCCGGCGGCCTGGGACATAGGACCTTCCTGGCCCCATCCCGTCATGCGGCCGTAAACCAGCTTGGGATTCACCTTCCAGCAGTCTTCCGGACCCACTCCCATGCGTTCCGCCACGCCCGGGCGAAAGCCTTCAAAAATGGCGTCCGCTTTTTCGCACAATCTGAGTACGACGGCCTGGCCCGCCGGGGTTTTTAAATTCACTGCCACGGATTTCCTGCCTCTGGCAAGCACGTCGCCGGGCAGGCTGCCAAGCCCGGACGGACCGGTGCGCTCCACGCGAATGACGGTGGCGCCCATGTCGGCGAGCATCATGCCGCAAAAAGGTCCGGGGCCGATGCCGGCCAGTTCAATGATTGTAATCCCTTCCAAAGGTCCCATGTCACGTCCCTCCTTCAATCTCCGAAAAAATCGCAATCCGATTTTAGGTCTTTAGCTGCTTGCAAATTAAAGTTTTATTTCCACACCTGATAATTTGTGTGAACCTCCAAGACAGACAGGCCCCGGACGGACAATCCACGCGATAAAAGGCAAATCATCCGGCCGATGAGGTACAATACCCTGAAAGGCGCCATGAGTGCAAGCAGGATTTCCTATATTTTGTTTCCAACAATTGTTGGATAAACGGATAGGGAATCGCCTCTTGCCTAGAAGGGCAGCCACGCCTTGCCGTTTCAGCGTTTAAGCGGATTGGTTTATGAGATCCTTTACCTTGGCCCGGAGGATTTTACCCACGGGAGACAAAGGGAATTCGTCCACAAAAACCACGGATTTCGGAATTTTATATCCGGCGATCTTGCCGCGGCAGTGCTCGATGATCTCCTGCTCCGTGGCCGTGTCGCCGGCATGGAGTTGAACCAGGGCGCTGACCCGCGCGCCCCATTCTTCGTCCTCCTGTCCGATGACGCAGACGTTTTCAACAGCCGGGTGGGTTCCAATGACGCCTTCCACTTCCACGGGAAAGACTTTCTCGCCGCCGGTATTGATGCATTCCTTTTTCCGGTCCAACAGGCGGACTTCGCCGTCTTCATCGATATAGCCCAGGTCGCCGCTCTTGAACCAGCCTCCGGCCATGGCCTCGCCGGTCTTTTCCTCGTCCTTATAATAACCCATCATGATGGTGGAAGAGCGGTACAGGATCTCGCCGTGCTCCCCTTTGGGAACCTCATTGCCCAAATCATCCACGATTTTCACCTCCACAATGGAGGCGCCCACGGAACGGTCCTTGAGGGTGGAAGGATCTGCGTCGATTTTAAAGGTTGTCACGGGCGTCATTTCCGTTTGACCGAACATATCCGCAACCACCGTATTGGGGAAGGTTGAGAATATTTTTTTCTTCACGTCCAAAGGACAGACGCCAGCGCCGGAGATGCACACCTTGACGGCGCGTGTATCGTATTTTTTGGCGTCCGGGTGTTTGACAAGTTTTTTCCAGCCTGTGGGCACATTGGCCAAGATAGTGGGCTTTTCGTCCTGGATGGCCTGAAAGATCGTGTTCGGATTGAAGCTCAGTCCGGGGATCAGGATAAAGCGCATATTGCCCATAAAGACGCCGGCCATGAGCATGGCGTAAGAGGCGTCATGAAACAAAGGCATGGACGGAAACATAAATCCCAAAGAATTTTTGTACCGCATTTTTATCTTTCCGGGATTGTTGATTATTTTAAGCAGCCTGGTATTGATGAACTTCAAGGTTCCCTGCTTTTGCATGATTCTTTTGACCAGTTTTGTCTGCAAAAGGGGCAGGGCCAGCCCTACGGCCGGAATGGACATATCCTCGGTGAGGTTTTTCAACTTGTCCGTGGAAAGGTTCATTTTGGAAACGTACACGACGATGTTGGAAATCAGGGATGCCACCATGTCCACATGCGCCTGATACGAAAGCAGCACGCCCTTGGGGAATCCCGTGGTGCCTCCGGTGTAGATCATGACCGCAGGATCGCTCGGTTGGGTTGGAATTTGCGGATCAATGGCCGGCTCTCCGGCTACGAATTCGTCATAATCCAGGGCGCCTTCCAGTCTGGTTTTTCCCTTGCAGATAAAATGCTTGATAGCGGTGAGGTTGGGCGCCGCCTTTTCCACTTCTTCGTTCCAGGTATCGTCAAAGAGAAAAATTTTAGCGTCGCAATGATTGGCCTGAAACTCAATTTCAGGGGCCACAAGCCGGTAATTCATGGGCGCCGGAATGCCGCCGGCCTTCTGAATTCCAAGGTTGATTTCCACGAACTCAGGCGTGTTGTGGAACATGAACGCGACTTTGTCGCCTTTTTTTACGCCCAGACGAATAAAGGCTTGCGCTGCTTGATTGGTCCGTTTAACAAGCTGCTCCCACGATACGCGGACGTCTCCGTATACGATGGCTTCTCTGTCTCCGTTGTAGCTTGCTGCGCCGGCAAGGCAGTCAGCAATGATGTTGGAAGAATACTTTCCCATTTGCGCCTCCACAATCACATTTGGGGGGAAGGATAAAAACTGGCCGCCAATTATTCCAAGGCAATAACGGTGCGGCCGGGGGTGAAATTGTACCGATCGTTCAAATATACAGTCTTCCTTAAAAAAAAGCCAGCATTCTTCCGATCTTTATTCCAACATAAAAAACCTTGCTCTCTGAGCAAGGTCAGAGTTCAGTGGCTTTGCCATCTGAACGACTCATTTGCTACAACCGAGGCCGAGTTGTCCCCACAACCGTAGCCAAGGAGTAACAAATGAGTCGATTCAAGAAGTTATCACAAACAATTTGGCATTGCCAGTATCACATAGTTTGGACGCCCAAGTATCGTTACAAAATACTCAAGGGCAAGATTGCCGATGAGGTTGAAAACTGCGTCCGGGCCTTTTCCGCCCAACAAGGGGCGGAAGTTATAGAATTGAACGTGCAGATAGACCATGTTCACCTTCTGGTGATGATCCCGCCCAAG
>NZ_FQZU01000076.1 GCF_900142135.1 Desulfatibacillum alkenivorans DSM 16219
AGGCCGGCCCAGGAGGCGTCCAGCATGGCTCTGCGTTTGGGGCCGAGATAGGCCCAGGGGTCGAACAGGGGGAGTTGCTTATTGTCACGGATTCGAATCATTGTATTCCTATTAATTATTTGAATTAATTATGGATAGTAGCATAAATCTGATCCTGCGGCAAGCATTATTCCCTATAAAAACAACAAAAAACCGGCCCTGATTGTGGGGGCATTAATCCCGGAAACTTTTTGCCGGGCCATCATCAATAGTCAGGAAAAAAATTGAAGCCGCCGGCCTATGATTTAAATCATCCGGCCCAGCCAAGCGACAATCAGGCTTATATCATAATTCCTCAGGAAATGCAGGCGCCAGGAGTTTTTTCAGCGGAAAAGAAAACTATTGGGCGGCTATATAGATCGGCAAAAAATCGAAGAGAGAAAGAAAGCGCTTTTGATTAAAGGCCTCTTTTTCGATAATTCCTTACGGGATGCCTTCAAGGGTTCCCCGGCACAATAAAAAACAGCCTGAAATACACTATTGACCAACTGCCCCCTGACGAACGCATCCGTCATTATGCTCCGCTAAAAAACATTGCAGAATTGTGGATTTTGCCGATAATATATGATACTATTTTACAGTTATTCGAGGCATTCCATCTGACTCTTAAGTATGTTGCTTTTGGCATTATCTGGCAAACTATTGCTATTAATCCGTTTACCGGCCGGCGTTTGAAAATCCACGGCGCCGTGCAGTGGCTGCAGCAGTTATTTTTTATAATCTTTTTTTCAAAACGCCAACCCAACAAGGCTTACGTGTAATGAAAAAAAACATAAATTCAATTACTTTTAAACAGAACAACCGCCGAGGGAAGCATCCCGCGCCAGCCTTTTCCTCCCGCGTTGTTTTGATGCTTTGGCTTGTGCTTTTTTGTTTTGTCATGCCCACAGCCTCTTATTGCCTGGATAACGACGGCGATTCCATTGCGGACGGCTTTGACAATTGCCCCTATACATCAAACCAGGATCAAGCGGACTCTGACGGAGACGGATACGGCGACGCCTGCGACGACTGCCCTGGAGACATGTATAAAGCAAAGCCTGGCATTAGGGGCTGTGGGAACATCGAGCCTATGATTGCTTCCGTTAGTCATTTTTCAGTGGCAATTAAATCCGATGGTTCTTTTTGGGGCTGGGGGGAAAATTCGGATGGTCAGCTCGCAGACGGAACGTCAATCCGGCGTACAGTCCCAGTCCGGATGAACCTCTTCGATGATATCAAGGCCATTTCTGTGGGATCGGGACACACCCTGATGCTAAGAGCGGATGGGACGGTATGGGCCGTTGGCCGAAACACCCAAGGAGCGCTTGGAGACGGAACCAGTACATACCGGAAAACCCCTGTGCAGGTTTTGGGCCTTGAAAATGTAAAAAGTATAGCCGCCGGCTCTGCTTGTTCGTTCGCCGTGAAATCCGACGGCACGGTGTGGGGATGGGGTCTGAACATTGACGGCCGGCTTGGGGACGGAACCACGGAAAACCATATTTTGCCGGTTAAGAATCCTTTGCTAAAAAACGCCAGGGCAATTTACGCAGGACATAGTCAAGGTTTTGCGCTCAAGAACGACGGCAGCCTATGGGCGTGGGGGGAGAATGAATACGGCCAATTGGGGGACGGGTCTACAACAAACTCGTTGGTTCCCGTGCCCGTATCCTCGTTTGGCAACATTCGTTCCATCAAAATGGGGATTGCCCACACGCTGGCCCTTACCGCCGATGGAAGGGTCTGGGCATGGGGGTACACCTGGGACCAGTTAGGGGACGGCCCTTATAATAGCCGGCTTACGCCGGGGCGGGTTGAAAGCCTGAACGATGTTATAGCGATCTCAGCAGGATACTATCATTCCCTGGCACTTAGGTCTGATGGAACAATTTGGGGTTGGGGAGGCAATGATTATTACCAAACGGGAGCCGGTTCTTCTCTTTTCTATACCACTCCTACACAGATTAGCACCCTCAGCGATATCACCTCCGTTGTTGCAGGACGCAACTATTCCCTGGCCCAGCAGTCAGACGGCCGCATATGGGTGTGGGGGGAAAACTATTACGGCCAGCTTGGCACAGGATCGCTTGGAGGCGGCCCTTTTTATAAGCCCGTATTTGATACGCCCACATTGGTTTATAAAGAGGATTATGAGACAGGCTACTTCTGCATATTCTCTGACGGAGACAGCGACGGCGTGGGCGATGATTATGACAATTGCCTTGTTGAAGCAAACACGGACCAGTTGGACACGGACGGCGACTCCGTGGGTAATGCGTGCGACAGCGATGACGACGATGATGGCGTAAGCGACGCCATGGATAATTGCCCTCTGGCAAAGAATCCGGACCAACAGGACGATGACGGCGACGGATACGGCGACGCCTGCGACAATTGCATTTCGGTCCACAATCCGGACCAGACCAATAGCGACTCCGATGCATTGGGCGACGCCTGCGACAACTGCCCTTTGGCCGCCAACCCGGATCAGGCTGATTCGGACGGCGATGGGTTTGCGGACGCCTGCGACAATTGCATGGATATCCAAAACCCGGATCAGGCGGATTTTGACGGCGACGGGGTCGGCGACATCTGCGATAGCGACGACGACGGCGATTTTGTGGAAGACGCCCTGGATGGCTGCCCCTACGATTTTTTCAAAACAAGTCCCGGCCCCCGTGGCTGCGGCAATACAGAGCCGATGGTCACCGCAGGATCGAAATTTGCAGCAGTCCTGAAAAGCGACGGAACCGTCCGAACATGGGGATATAACGGTTTTGATACTCTCGGCGATGGAACCAGTGTTTTATTCCGCAACTATCCTGTGCAGGTTCTGGACCTTGACGATGTAAAAGCAATTTCTGCCGGCGGCAATTTTATGCTGGCCTTGAAAAGCGACGGCAAGGTCTGGTCATGGGGCTCCGGTTATAGGGGCCAGCTTGGAACAGGATACGATTCTTCCAAAGACCATCCAGTGCAGGTTGTAAACATCGAAAATATCAAGGCGATTGAGGGCGGAAGCATCCATGCACTGGCCCTGGAGGCCGGGGGCGCGGTCTGGGCGTGGGGGTGTAATACTTACGGGCGGCTTGGAGACGGTTCGGAAACAGACGCCCTCGCTCCTGTGCGAGTTTCGAATTTGGATGATGTAAAGGCGATTGCCGCCGGACTCAGCCACTCATTGGCATTGAAATCCGACGGCACGGTCTGGGCGTGGGGGCGCAACAACTGCGGCGAACTGGGAGATGGAACCCTTGAAAACCGAAGCATCCCAGTACAGGTTGAAAATATTAGCGATGTCGTCTCCATTGCCGCCGGGCAGGATTTTTCCCTGGCGCTCAGGTCGGACGGCCTCCTTTGGGCGTGGGGCGAAAATATGAGCGGGAGGCTTGGAGATGGAACGTATACAGACCGTTTGACTCCGGTTCAGGTCACAATAATAAGCAATGTTACGGCAATCGCCGCCGGTGAAGATCACGCCCTGGCCAGGACGTCCGACGGCGCTGTTTGGGCGTGGGGGTTTAATTGGGGCGGCCAGCTTGGATACCCGCCCTACGATCCCAGCAACGTGCCCGTTAAAGTCACCGGGGCGGCCGACGTGGTCATGCTTGCGGCGGGAGAGGAGTTTTCCCTCGCCATGAAAAGCAATGGAACGATTCTGGCCTGGGGAAAAAATGAACACGGGCAGCTTGGGGACGGAAGCGAGACGGACAGGTCCTGGCCTTTGCCGGTTCATGGGGAAGGCGATGCCGGATATCTTTGTCTTTTTTCGGACGCAGACATTGACGGCGTGGGCGACGACTTTGACAACTGCCTCCAGGAGCCGAATCAGGATCAGGTGGATACGGACGCCGACGGCATGGGCAATACCTGCGACAGCGACGATGATGATGACGGCGTGGATGATGCCACAGACAATTGCCCTTTAACTCCAAATGAGCTTCAGACGGACTCGGACAACGACCTCATGGGAGACGCCTGCGACAATTGTCCCCTGGACGCCAACCAGGACCAGGCTGACTCGGATGGAGATGGATACGGAGACGCCTGCGACAACTGCCCGCAAACCGCAGACTCAAACCTCAGCGACGCGGACAATGACGGAGTGGGAGACATTTGCGATAATTGTTCACAGACAGAAAATGAAGATCAAACCGACGGCGATAACGATGGAGTCGGCGATGTCTGCGACAATTGCATCTCCACTGCCAATCCCGATAATCTTGACACGGACGGCGACGGCATCGGCGATGAATGCGATAATTGCCCTTTGACGGCAAGCGGCGATCAGGCTGACTCGGATAACGACGGCGTGGGCGATATTTGCGATAATTGCCCGAATGACTTTTTCAAGAGCGAACCGGGCCTCATGGGATGCGGAAACCCGGACCCCATGGTTTCAAGCTATGCATACTGTGCATTAGCCCTTAAATCCAACGGCACGGTCTGGGCTTGGGGGGCCAACGACTATGGCCAACTGGGAAACGGAACGTGCATAAGCAGTTCCATTCCCATCCAGGTATCCGGCCTTGATTCCATCGTGGCCGTCGCCAGCGGCTATTCCCATTCAGTAGCGCTTAAATCCGACGGCACGGTCTGGGCCTGGGGGCGCAACCATTCCGGACAACTTGGGGACGCCTCCAACACGGACTCACCGATCCCTGTAAAGGTTTCCGTTCTGTCCGGCATTAAAGCCATTGCGGCGGGCAGAGACCACTCGTTTGCAATACAACCCGACGGATCGCTGTGGGCTTGGGGAAAAAATTCATACGGTAGGCTTGGGGATGGAGCCACGAGGGACAGAAACATTCCTGTGCGGGTTATTGATTTTGGCAATGTAATAACGGCCGTCGGCGGCGATTACCATTCCCTGGCCATAAAATCCAACGGCACGGTTTGGGCATGGGGGTTTAATCGTCAATTCCAACTTGGCGACGGAACGGATCAGGGTCGCCTCTCCCCTGGTATAGTATCCGGCCTCACCGGCATGACGGACATTGCGGGCGGCTGGTTCCACTCACTGGCGCTCAAATCGGACGGCACGGTCTGGGCGTGGGGAGAGAATGTCTATTCGCAGCTTGGAATCGGGGCCGCAGACCATAGTGCGGCGCCCGTCCAGGTTCCGGGGATATCAGGAGTCGCGGGAATCGCCGCTGGATCCTTCTTTTCCTTGGCGTACGGATCGGACGGTTCATGTTGGACCTGGGGGGGGAACAGTTACGGCCAAATGGGCGACGACTCGCTCAACCATAAGACCGCGCCCGCTCCCATAGAGAACCCGGTTGATGTGAAGTCCCTGGACGGTGGAACCTTCCATTCCGTGGCCATGAAGGCCGATGGCTCCGTATGGGCGTGGGGAATGAATTCGGATGGCCAGTTAGGTGATGGTACCCATACTGACAGGGCGATTCCCCAGATGGTCCATGGAGAAAACGCCATTGGTTATTTGTGTTTGCTCCCAGACGAAGACCTGGATGGCGTGGGCGACGACTATGACAACTGCGTCCAGGACCCAAACCCGGAACAACTGGATACGGACGCCGACGGGATAGGCAATGTTTGCGACGGCGACGATGATGGAGACGGCGTGGATGACGCCTTGGATAATTGCCCTTTATACGCAAACGCCCTGCAAACGGATGCGGATAACGACGGCGTCGGCGATGAGTGCGATATTTGCCCTGTGGACGCCGACCAGGACCAGACCGACTCAGATGGAGACGGCTACGGCGACGCCTGCGACAATTGCCCACAGACTGCAAATCAGGACCAAGAAGACGTGGATGGCGATACTGTGGGCGATATCTGCGACAACTGCCCCTTTGTTTTCAATACATATCAAGTGGATTATGACCAGGACGGCATAGGCAATAAGTGTCCAAAACGCGGGTCATGCGATCTTAACAACAACAATAAAACAGACCTTGCCGATGCAATCATTTGTTTAAGGATTTCGTCCGGCCGCCCGGCCGGGGTTCCTATAAACCGGAGCTACGCCCTGCACTATGACGGCCGGTTCGGCATTGAAGAAGCGCTGTTTATTCTTCAAAATCTTTCTCAATAGAGGGCTATTTTTACATATGGACCTACGCTTCGCTCCTCTTGCGTAAACAGCGGACAATTAATGACGAATGCCGGGCCTGGTGCATCCTCCTGAATTCCAATAGGATTCGGCCACGGCGTTTTTAAGGATTGACTTTGGGGCGGGATTACCCTATAGATTAGAGCAAATTGCTATTATTTCCGTTGGTTATTATCTCTGGTCCGGGCGGAAAACAATCCCATGCTCGCTGAACTTTCCATCAAGAATTTCGCCATCATAGACGACCTGTCCGTTCGTTTTTCCGATGGCCTTACCGCCATAACCGGAGAAACCGGCGCGGGGAAATCCATCCTTATCAACGCGGTCAACCTGCTGTTGGGCGCCCGGGCTACGCCCAAGATGGTCAGGACCGGCGCCAAGGAAGCGGAGCTGGAAGCTCTTTTTTATGTAGATTCGGACTCTTCGGCGGCGCGCTTTATTGCAGAGCAAGGGGACGTTCCTGAAGACGGGCTCATGGTCCGCAGGGTGATTTCCGCCAATAATCGGCATCGGGTTTACATAAACGGCCGCCTTTCCACCATGACGGCCTTGGGCGAGATAACAGCCTCCCTGGCCAGCATATCGGGCCAGCACGCCCATCAGGGGCTGTTGAAGGAAGATATGCACCTTTTGGTTCTGGACCAGTTCGCCGGTCTCGTTCCGTTGCGGGAAAAGGCTGAAGATCTGTTTAACCAGACCTCGGAGGCCGTGGCCCGCTTGAAAAAGTTGGAAGCCTCCCAAGAGCAGGACGCCAAGGAGCGGGACCTTTTATATTTCCAGAAGGACGAAATCGAAAAGGCGGCCATTCAGCCTGACGAAGACGAAGACCTGGAAGCGGAGAAGAAGCGCCTTAGAAACGCGGAAATGCTTCAGCAAACCTTGTCCGGGGCGGTTGAAGTCCTTTACGGCGGCGAGGGCGCCGTGGTGGATCAACTTGGCATGATCCTCAAAGGGATGCATCAGGCCGCAGACGCGGACCCCACGCTGGAAAGCTTTACCGCCATCCTGGAAGACAAGATGTTCGGGCTGGAGGATTTGGCCTCGGAGCTTCGGGTCCACTTGGACACGATCCAGATGGACGACCAGCGTTTGGAGGAGGTGGAGGACCGGCTGGACTTTTTGTCCAGGCTCAAACGCAAATACGGCGGGTCCCTGGAGGCTGTGGAGGCCTTTTACCGGGATATCGGGAAGAAGCTGGATAAGCTCCAGTCCGCTTCCGGCGACGTCCAGGAGGCCCGGAACCTGGTGAACGATCTTGGGGGCCAACTGGCCAAAACGGTCAAGGATCTGTCGGCCAAGAGGGCCAAGGCTTCGGCCGGGTTTGCCAAGGCGGTTTCCAAAGAGCTGCAATCCCTTGGCATGGGCAAAACCTTGTTTGAGGTTGATTTGTCCTTTTATCCCGCCCCCAGGAACGGAGACGGCCCCCTTTGCGTGGACGGCCATGGAGTGGAAGCCTCGGGCATGGACCGGGCGGAGTTCATGATCGCCCCCAACGTGGGCGAAGAATTGCGGCCCTTAAAAGATATTGCGTCCGGCGGCGAGCTTTCCCGGGTGGTTTTGGCCCTCAAGGTCATTCTTGCCAAGACCGACGCCGTAAAAACTGTTATATTCGACGAAGTGGACGCCGGAATCGGAGGCGCGGTGGCGGACGCCGTGGGTGAGAAGCTCATGGCCCTGAGCAGCAGCCATCAGGTGATTTGCATCACCCACCTCCCCCAAATCGCCCGGTTTGCAGGCCGGCACCTGAACATCGCGAAAAGAGTATCGGGAGGGCGGACTCAGTCCATGCTCACCCCGTTGGACGGGCCGGCCAGGGTGGATGAAATCGCCCGGATGCTGGCCGGCGGCAATATTACGGAGACATCCCGTCAGCATGCCTTGGAACTGCTCGAATCTACAGTTAATTAGGCCTTGAGCAATTCAATCGGCTTTCCAAAGATTTTTTTTTATGTTAGGAACAAAACTATGGGACAAGTGATCTGCATAGCCAATCAAAAGGGCGGCGTGGGCAAGACCACCACGGCTGTCAACCTCTCCGCTGCGTTGGCCGTCGCGAACAAAAAAACCCTGCTGGTTGATTGCGATCCCCAGGGAAACGCCACCACGGGCATGGGCATTGACAAAAGCAGCCTGGAGCAAAGCTTGTATCACGCCCTCATCGGCATGGCCGAGTCTCAGGACCTGGTTATCAATACAGAAATTGATACTCTTTGCGTCCTGCCCGCGAAAATGGAATTGATCGGCGCGGAAATTGAGCTTATTGAAAGCGACCATCGGGAGACCGCCCTGAAAAAGGCCCTGGCCGCCCTTGTCAGCGATTTCGACTATCTGGTCCTGGATTGCCCGCCGTCCTTAAGTTTGTTGACCATCAACGCCATGACCGCGGCCACGGCCATGATTGTGCCTGTGCAATGCGAATTTTACGCCATGGAGGGCTTGGGCCAGTTGTTTAACACCATCCGCCGTATCAAGGGCTCCCTGAACCCCCGCTTGGGCATTGCAGGTATTTTGCTGACCATGTTCGATTCCCGGACCAATTTATCCAACCAGGTGGCGGACGACGTCCTGGGGCATTTTAAAGATGTGGTGTTTAAAACCAGAATTCCAAGGAATGTTCGTTTGGGCGAGGCCCCAAGCCATGGGAAGCCAATAGTCCTTTACGACAAAACCTCCACAGGCGCGGCCAGTTATCTCAATCTGGCTAAGGAAGTCATGGCCTTTGGGTAAAATACTTTGGTGAAATAGATAATGAAAAAAACCGATTCAACAAAAAAAACTAAAAGAAACGTCCTGGGGCGCGGGCTGGACGCCTTTCTTCCGGATGTACCGGTGGAGGCCAAGGAATCCCCGGAGAATTTCTTTGAGTGCGACGTGGACGACATCGTTCCCAACCAATTCCAGCCCCGGACCATATTTTCCCAGGAAGAGCTGGCTGAACTGTCGGAAAGCATTGCGGAACAAGGCGTGATCCAGCCTCTGGTGGTTCGGAAAAATCAGCAGGAATTATTTGAACTGATAGCCGGAGAAAGGCGCCTTCGAGCCTCCAAAATGGCCGGTCTGTCCCGGGTTCCGGTGATCGTGGTGGAAGCCTCGGACGAAAAGGTTCTCCAAATGACCATCGTGGAGAATATCCAGCGTGAAAATTTAAACCCTCTGGAAGAATGCCAAGCCTACCACCGCTTGATGGAGGAATGCTCCCTCACTCAGGAGGAAGTGGCCAAGAGAGTCGGCAAAAAACGCTCCACCGTGGCCAACTTCCTGCGTTTGAAAAATCTGCCCCGCCTGATCCAGGACGGCATTCGCGAAAACGTCATCTCCATGGGCCACGCCCGGGCCATCCTGGGCCTGGAGGAATCTTCCGACCAGTTGACCGCCTATCGCGAAACCGTCAAAAAAGCCCTCTCCGTCCGCGCCACGGAATCTCTTGTCAATCGCCTGAAAAAGGCCAAAGACGCCAAACCCAAGCCAACCGAACTCGACTCCAACGCCATATACATGAACCACCTGTGCGAAGAGCTCTCCCGCCAGTTGGGCGCCAAGGTGGAAATCAGCAAAAACGGCAAGCGGGGCGCCCTTAAAATCGAATTCTACTCCGAACAGGATCTGGACCGGCTCGTCACGCTGCTGAAAAACGCTTAAGGCCTTTATTTTGAGCGTCCATGTGATCATAGACGGGTATAACCTGGCCCACGCCCTCGGTCTATTGGACGGGTTTGGAGGGGACGAGCTGGAGCAGGCCCGGGACGACTTGTGCGGCATGCTGGCCATGTACAAAAAGGCCAAGGCGCACAAGATCACCGTGGTTTTCGACGCCCAATACGCCCCGGAATACGAAACCCGCAACGATACCATTAAAGGCATCCGCATCAAATACTCTCCCCACGGCCGTCTGGCCGATTCCGTAATCAAAAACATGGCCCGCAAGGAAAGGGAGCGGGCCATTGTGGTTTCTTCGGACCGGGACGTGGCCGAAACGGTGCAGGCCAGCGGCGCCGCCGCGGTTTCCAGCCAGGAATTCCAATCCCGGCTTGTGGAGGCCATTTACTTCGCCCAGGAGGCCGACGTTCCCCGCTCCAAGGAGCGCCGCATCGACACCCGCAAAAAGGGTCCCGGCTTTCGCTCCAAGAAAAAACGCCGCAAAACCAAGGCCAAGGCCCAAAAATTGTAGGGAAACCCAGACAAGTAAAAAAAGGAGGAGGGCATACCATGATTCGTTTGAAATACGCGGCCGCCATCGTCCTGATCATTTGCTTCTTTTTGCCCTTAAGCCGGTGCGCAACTACAAAACGCATTCATTCGAAATCGCCGGCAGCAGTTACCCAATCAGGCGAAAAGACGCCGACTTCCGTCACCTCGGCAGACGATTTAGACAAACAAGCCGAGCCAGCTCCAAAGGCTAAAAGGCCAGGAACAAGCCCCAATTTGAAGGTGCACCACTATTTCATTCCCGCCCAAATGCTGGAATGGCAGGACCTTGACTTTTGTTGGCGTGTACTCTCCATCTTCTTTTGGCCCTTGCCTTTCTTTTTCCTTCAAAACAGGTTTTCAGGTCGAAAATGGCCTCGCAGGGTTTTGCTCGTTGGGGAACTGGCTTTGGCTTGTTGGACCGGTTGGTTTCTCCATTGCTTTGTGTATTCCATGGAAACTCTGCCTGCGGGATACGCCGCCTTGATTGCCGGAGGTATTCTCGTTGCATTCCCTGTTCTCAGCGTTTTATCGTCCATGCGTTTCTGGACAGCAAAACGTTTCAAAAACCGGCAAGCACTATTCCAACAAGATTGAATCCCTTATATACCGTCAAATTCCTCAGGGCATACGCATGTAAAAAAAGACGGGCTTCAGGGTGCAGTATATGGTAGCACATCTATAATAACTTGAAATACTTATAAATATTTTTCAACTAGACTTTTTTAAAGCACTGGTGTAAGGTCTGTGGGCGACTTAAACAAAGGAGGCGCTCATGGAAGAACGCACCATAGACCAGTATTTCGAGACCGTGCAAGATCCCCGGCATCATAACGCGCTGCATAAACTAATAGACATCATCGTCATGGCCATATGCGCCGTGGTATCCGGGGCTGACACATACGAGCAAATTGAGAATTTCGGCAAAAAACGAAAGCGATGGCTGTCAAAATATTTGGAGTTGCCTCGCGGC
>NZ_FQZU01000009.1 GCF_900142135.1 Desulfatibacillum alkenivorans DSM 16219
AAAGTTATTGAGTTTTTGAGAGACGTCCCGCTAATCCTGATGGCGACTGCCGATGATGAAGTTAGTCAATTAATCAAAGACGTCCCCAAAAACACAAAAACACAGGACTGGCGGTTGAGCCTGCTGCCGATGACGATGGAGTTAGTCAAATAATCAAAGACGTCCTCAAAAACACGTTTGCCCTGGCTTTCAATCTGCCCATACATTTTTAAAAAAAGAATCCTTACGGACCCCGGCAGCATAAAACAAAGACGCTGCCGCGGCCACCCTACTGACAATGCCGGCGCTTGCCGCGCCCGCGTAGGGGCGATCCTTGTGATCGCACAAATTACCGCCGTTGTTGGGGCGAATACAAGATTCGCGCCCTACTGCCTGGGCGAACACAAAATTCATACCCTACGTAATGCGCCTCTGTAGGGGCGATCCTTGTGATCGCCCTGGAGGATGACGGGCGACGGGAGCAATCATTAGCGGATGGAGAGGGCGCCGTCCTACCAAACGGCGCCTTCTCGCTATCCATGTCCAGGCTGAGTAATAACCGTTTTAGGGGACGCGTTTTAGGGGACGTCTTTGCTTAATTGACCGTTTTAGGTTTTAGGGGACGTCTTTGCTTAATTGACTAACTTGGGAATTACGTTATTGCGAGGCAATAAATTACTTGTGGCTGTATACCGCGGCCAGGCGGACCAGACCTTCGGCCCATTGGGGGGCGCCTAACGCGTGGATGTGGGTGTAGGTGGCCAGGACGTTTTTGTATATCATGCCGTCCCTGCCGTTATAGAGGCCTCTGCCGCGGACCATGGAAAAAGCCAGGTCCGACTCCTTGCCGTTGAACTCCAGGACCGAGGAGTAATGGAACTCGTGGCCCTTTAGCTGCGTGCCCGACTCGTAATAGGGATTGGTTCCGTCCACCTTCACCACGGTGTATCCGTGGCCCTGGGGCTTTTTGGAAAGGCCGAACACAATGGGCAATATCCCGGCCATGGGATAGCGCTCTTCCTCCAGAACCAGTTCCTTTCCCAAAAACATAAGTCCGCCGCACTCCGCATAGATGGGTAGTCCTGCGTCGGCCAGGGCTTTGATTTTATTTCTGCCTGCGCTGTTGGCGGCCAGCTCCTTGGCATGGGTTTCGGGAAATCCGCCGCCTATGTACAAACCGTCCAATTTGGGTATCGGCTCGCCGGATACCAGGCTGAAGGAAACCACCTCCGCGCCGGCCTCCTCCAAGGCCTCCAGGTTTTCGGGATAATAAAACTGAAAGGCCGAATCCTGAACCACGCCGATCCGGGGCCTGTACCCGTCCAGCTGAGGCTTGGGTCTGGCCATGGGCAATTTGTCCGTGCGAGGCACGGCGACCAATGGGCTTCGGGCGATTTGGCGGACCATGTCCAGGTCAAGATACTTGGCGGCGATGTTTCCGGCTGAGTCCACGGACTCATAGGCCCAGTCATGCTCGGCCGTGGGAATGAGCCCCATGTGCCTTTCGGGAAAATCCTCGGAAGTCAGTTTGGGGATGGCTCCTATCACGGAAATTCCGGTGAATTTCTCGATGTTTTTTCTGAGCTTGGATTCGTGCCTGGCGCCGGCCACGTTGTTCAGGACCACCGCGCGTAAATCCACGTCCGGGTCGAAATGGGAGCACCCCATGACCAAAGCGGCCATGGTGCGGGTGCTTTTGGTGCAGTCCACAATCAGGATTAAGGGAGAAACCAGGAGCTTGGCCAGCTCAGCCGTACTGGTGGATCCGTCCGGATCTATACTGTCGTACAGGCCCCGGTTTCCTTCGATGATGGAAATGCCGTCTTCTTTGGAGTGGCTGACAAAGGATGCAACGGTGGTGTGGGGATCTACCAGAAAGGCGTCCAGATTGTGGCACGGCTTGCGTGCGGCAAGGGCGAGCCAACCGGCGTCTATGTAATCCGGTCCCTTTTTAAATGGGATGACATTCTCGCCCGCTTTGGACAAGGCGGCTGAGAGGCCGACGGAAAGTATGGTTTTCCCAGATCCTCCGCGCAGGCCGGATATTGTGATTCTAGGGAGTACCATATTCCCCGCTGAATTCTTTTTAGCGCTTGGGACATGAAAACGGCCTAAGCCTAAGCCGTTTTCATGAATATCCCAGTTGATTAATCTTCGTCTTCAGCGTGAGCTTGTTTGCCGACGCCTTTGAGCCCGATCAGGGTGGTGCTTCCGGAAGACCAGTACTCCAAGGTTCCTTCGGATACCATGGTGTTGACCAGCTTCTTCACCGTACGGGGTTTTTCTTCCGGGAAAAATGCGTAGAAATCTTTCAGATAAAACTTGGATTTTCCTTTTTTACCCTTCAATTTCTCGACAATAATGTCTCTGGCTGCAGCTTCGTCCATTTTATTACCTCTTTAGTTTTCTCCTGAAAGGGCGGCCCAAAGGCCGCCCTCCAGGAAAAGTTGTTCAATATTTTAGAACTTGAACTGAGAGGTCTGGCGCCACGTGTAGTAGGCCGGATCCCTGAAGTCGTCGATCAGGTGATGGGTGAACTCAAGGCCGGTTACGTCGAAGAAACGTTCCCAACCAATGCGCTCGGCCCATTCGCCGAAACGTTCGTACTTGTTGGCGCCAGCAGCATAGGCTTCCACCATGTTCTTGATGCAGTCGGTCGTGGACTCCCAACGCGGTACTTCGTTGGGCAGGAAGGCGACGACGACCTTGGAGAACTTGGGATAGCTGATGCGGTTGGACACCTTGCCGCCGGCCATGATGACGATGCCGTCACCTTCGGTGTCAGCCAGGGGCATGGAGGGGCACATGGTGTAGCAGTTGCCGCAGAACATGCAGCGTTCCTGCTTAACGGCGACGGAATTCAGTTTCTTGTCGCCGATTTCCACCTTGGTGGGGCGGATGGCTGCCGTGGGGCATGCGGCCACTGCCAAGGGGATTTCACACATTTTGTCCAGGTATTCATGGTCCAACATGGGCGGCTTGCGATGGTAGCCCAGGATGGCGATGTCAGAGCAGTGCACAGCGCCGCACATGTTCAGGCAGCAGGCCAGGGACACGCGCAGGTGAGCAGGCAGACGCATGGATTTGAAATCGTCGAACAGAACGTCCATAGCCGCCTTCACGGGACCGGATGCGTCGGTCGCGGGAGTGTGGCAGTGGATCCAGCCCTGAGTATGAACGATGTTGGTGATGCCGGCGCCGGTGCCGCCAACGGGGAACTTGTAGGATCCGCCGGCGAACTTGCGGCTTTCCAGATCGTCGATCAAGGGTTTAACCTTGGCTTCGGCGTCCACCATGAATTCGATGTTGTTACGGGTGGTCCAACGGACGTAGCCGTCGCAATGTTTATCAGCGATTTCACAGATTTCACGGATGTGGGTAACGCTCATGAGACGGGCGCCGCCGCAGCGAACCGTGTAAACTTCGTCTCCGCTTTCAGCCACGTGCTTCAGCACGCCAGCCTGCAGGACTTCATGGTATGCCCATTTGCCCTTGTTGGCCTTGATGACCGGCGGGTAGAATTGTTCGTAATGTTTGGGACCAATATCAGTGATCCGGTTCTCCATGGGTTTTTCGGGATTATATCCTGAGGATACAAATGCCATTATGGTCACCCCCTATCTCTGATGGTATTTTCTGAATTCATTAACGTCACGCTGCCAGCCGCCGGGAACTTCGTCTTCCTTCCAGAAGATGTAGGGGTTGGAACGAGGTTCTTTGACGTGTTGCGGAACAGGATCGATACCGACGGCGTCCAGCATTGCCTGGAAGCCCTGGCGTTTGATCAGTTCGCCCAAACGCTCGCGGTTCTTGCCTTCTTCCATCCACCAATCCCAGATAGCTTCGATGACTTCGGTGATTTCCTCGTAAGGTTCTTCCACCTTGACGAAGGGAACCAGCAGGGAGCCCATCTGAGCGCCGTCCAGAATAGGAGCCTTGGCGCCGACCAGAATGGACAGGCCGGTTTCTTTGCCTTTTTTCAGAGCGCGAGGCATGACGTTGATGCAGTGCATGCAGCGGGTGCACTCTTTGTTGTTGATTTCCAGCTTGCCGTCTTCGTACTTCATGCAGTCGGTGGGGCACAGGTCGATGACTTCCTTTTGGATGTCGAAGGGTCCCCAGTTGCCGTCTTTATGAGCGCCGGCGTTGGGCGGGAACTCGCCGCCGACGTAAGCGGCGACAGCTTCCTGATCCACTTGGATGTCGTCGCGCCAGGTGCCGATGAAGGACATGTCGGAACGAGCGATGGAAGCCACGCAGCAGTTGGGGCAGCCGTCAAACTTGAACTTGAACTTGTACGGGAAAGCCGGGCGGTGCAGTTCGTCCTGATACTCATTGGTCAGGAAGTGGCACAGAGCCTGGGTGTCGTAGCAAGCATATTCGCAACGGGCTTCGCCGATGCAGTCAGACGGGGTGCGCAGGTTGGAGCCGGAGCCGCCAAGGTCCTGCCCATGCTTGTGAGTCAGTTCAAAGAAAATTTCCTCGAGCTGCTCGGTGACGGTTCCCAAAAAGACGATGTCGCCCGTGGAACCGTGCATGTTGGTGATGCCGGAGCCGCGGAATTCCCACAGATCGCAAAGATTGCGGAGCCATTCGGTGTTGTAGAACTTACCGGCGGGCTGGTTCACGCGGATGGTGTGAAAGTGAGCAACGCCCGGGAACATTTCGGGCTGGTCGCAGTAACGGCCGATAACGCCGCCGCCGTAACCGAAAACGCCGACGATTCCGCCGTGTTTCCAGTGAGTCCGGCCATGCTTGTAAGAAAGCTCCAGTACGCCGAGAATGTCTTCGCAGACATCCTGTTTTAC
The DNA here is from genome assembly GCF_900142135.1 of Desulfatibacillum alkenivorans DSM 16219. Classification (GTDB taxonomy): domain Bacteria; phylum Desulfobacterota; class Desulfobacteria; order Desulfobacterales; family Desulfatibacillaceae; genus Desulfatibacillum; species Desulfatibacillum alkenivorans. The sequence goes on from NZ_FQZU01000009.1 coordinate 4,788, forward strand.
CTGAAACTCTACGTTGTTTGCATTCTTGGCCCGGTTTTCAGCCTCCTGCTTGATGTCGGACACAAAGCTAGGCCAGGGCCCGCTTTCCAGTTGGTCCAACAATGGAGTCTCGTGTTTTGCCATGTTTACCTCCAGTTAACAGTTAATTGTGTTTATGGGTCATGCTAAATACTATAAGGGCTTTGGCCTGCCCTTAGACGCCAAAAACGTCACCTCCTCTCCAAAGTCTTTGTATTTATTATTTATATTTAATTTTTTCTAATTCTTATCCTTTTTTAGGTTCAAGTGAAAAATCGTACAAATGGGCAACATTTATAAAAGCACGGCCCCTTTGTCAACAAAAAACGGGTCTTTTCGGCTTTTGAAAAAAGCCTCCACAAGGGCTTGGGCGTGCTCCCCGCCCCGAGTCAATAAAAACGGCCGGTCCGGCGACTGGGGGGAACTGGCGGCGACAAGCTGAAAGCAGAGCTCCTCCCAATACTCCCGGGGCATCTCACGGCAAATGCCCAATAACGCCGCAGCGAATTCCGGGTCCTGGCCCGCATCCAAGCCGCGCAGGGCGAACCCCTGAAAGGCCCCCCGCAACGTGGGGTATACGCTGGCGCCGTCCGCCCAGGCAAGGTCCCCCACGCCGTCGATCCGGTCCAGGCGCATGTGCATGGTCAGGTTGACTAGAAAATACAGGGCGGCTTCCAGACGGGTTTCCGGGTCCGTGTCTCCTTCGGCCTCCAGCATGCCTTGGTATTGCCTCACGGTGATCAGGCGCACGTCCAGGTCGTCCTGCAGGGCTTTCACCACAAAGTCGCCGGCGGCGTGGTGCCAGGGAAAGATCTGCCTGAAATCGCCCGGGTCATAATAATAAGCCAGGATAGCTGCGGCTTTTTCGTATAACGCCGCGGCCTGGCACGGCTTCATGAAAAAATGGCCATGGGCGTTGTCCCAGACCACGATCTCCTGGGCCTGGCTGGCGGGATTGCACGAAAGATGGAACTCGCAATAGCCCTCGTACCACTGGCAGAAAAAAGCCTCCGCCTCCACCACGCCTCCCTGGCTTAACAGGCAGGGAGCGCGGCCCTTGCCGTAAGCGGCCGGCGTGAAAGAGCGGGAGAATCCCCTGCCAAGGCTGTCCAGCACCTCAAACTCTCTGGACGCCGCCGCGATGCCTGAATCGGATAAGGCCACATTGGCCGCAATCAGAGCGGTTCCCCTGTCCGTGACAGCCTCCACCCGCGCGGGGTGGTAAAAAGCGCCGTGCTTCTCGGCGACCACCCGCCATTCACGAACCTGGTCAGCCTGGGCGTCCTCCCCCAACTGGTGGCGCACACCGGCCAAAGGCAGGGCGAAATGGTTGTCCGAAAGCATTTTTCCCAAGGATTGGAAGTAGCCTCCAAAAGTGACGGAGGCCTCCGCCGGACGCTCCCGCCCGCTCCGCTCCATGGGCAACAGGGTCCGGGCGACTTCGTCGTTTAAGGGAAGCTCCCCTCCGGGCATTGCCACATAGTACGAAATGGAAGGCGTCCGGCTCATCTTATCTGTGCGCCTTCAATTCTTCAAGAAGCCCGGGATGCACCTCAAACCCCATTTCCAAAGCCTTGTCGCAATGCTCAATGGCCCGGTCGTATTCTTCCCTTTCCAGATACGCCAAAGCCAGGTTGTTGTGCGCCGGGGCGAAGTTGGGGTTCAGCTCCAATGCCTTTTCCGCGGCGGCGATGCTTTCCTCCACCAGCCCCTGCGTATAGTACACGCTGGCTAATGTGGTGTAAGCCTGGATGAAATTCTGGTTGTAGTTGATGGCCTTGCGCAGATTCCGCACCGCCTCGTCGAAATCGCCTTTTTGAGCCAGGCAAAAGCCGATGTTGGCGAATCCCTCGGCAAAACCCGCCCGCGATTTGATGGACTGCTTGTTCCAATCCAGACATCCCTCCAAATCCCCGCGGTCCAGGGCGATGCCGCCCAGGGCCACATAGGCTTCCGCCAGGCTGGGGCTGCAGCTGATGGCTTCCTTTAACTCGATTTCCGCTTCATTGAACAGCCTTTTGCCAAGCAGGCCCATGGCCAGGTTATAGTGGGACTGGCCGCATTCGGGATTCATGTCCACGGCTTGGCGGTATTCCGCAATGTATTGATCGATGTTTTCAAACTCTTTATACTTCGCCATTAGTTAACTCCTTATGGTTTTTTGCAAGAATATCATGCAGGCCCATTTGTTTTCGGACTTTTTGCCTGTGCATTCAAAGCCGTATTCACGGGCTCTTTCTTCCATAGCATCGCTTTCATGCCTTTGTATGCCCGTGACGATCATATGTCCGGGCCGTGAAATTACCCGGTCAAAAACCGGCATCGCCTCCATTAGGGTGGGCAGCCGAAGATTCGCCAGGATCAAGGAAAAACAGCCCTGTATTTCAGGGATAGGCGTGTCCGAAACGGACAGCCTATGCTCCATTCCATTGAGTGCGGCGTTCTCCCGGGTGTCGAACACCGCACACGGGTCGATGTCCGTGGCAACGCCTTTGTCCATGCCCAAACGCAATGCAGCAAGGCCGAGAATTCCGGTTCCTGAGCCGACGTCCAGGACCCATTCCCCCGGCCGAAAACGCGTCCGGCCCTGCGGGGCTAAAATGTCTTCAATTGCCGCTATCGCCATACGCGTGGTCGGATGCCGGCCCGATCCAAAAGCCGCGCCCAAGCGCATGACAACCTCCGCTTCCCCCGGCTTCAGCATTGAATTACTGCATAGCGGGGGAATGACAACTATGATCCTGCCCAGGCGAGTCAACCCCATGTAAGACTCGCACACAAACGAAGTGCCCAGTTCATAAGTGTACATGAGCCGGCCGTCTTCTAAAAGGTCCCGGATGATCCTTCGGATCTCCATGCGGCTTCCCAGTGCAGCCCCGACCGCTTCCTTTTCAAGCAGAGGCTGGGGGATGCGCACCGCGCGAGCTACGCGCTCCAGGATCCATTGGGGAGCGCCCAGGTCAGTCTGTATGGCCTTCACGCGTTAGAAGCTCCTGGTACCACACGGCGAACTCAAACATGCCTTTGATGCGTTCTTCTTCGTTCACGATGCCAAGGGCCATTTCCAGGGCGCCTCCGGAATACGAGTTGTTGTGAACTCCGTCAGGCCGCGTTTGCAAAAACTCCCTGACCAACTGCTGGGTCGTGCGCTTGGATTTATCTTTGCGGATGTCAATGGGATCCTTGGGCTCCTGGAATGGGTCCCATTGTTCAAATGTCATTTTTTTGAGGACGCCCTTTTTACGCCTTTCGGACATGGCGTTCCAGATGGCGAGTTTGCGTTCCTCTTCCTGTTCGGGAGTCAGGTTGCTCATGGGCTTATTCCTTCTCCTCTTTTTCCTCTTTAATGCCCAGGTACTCCTTGTTGTACTCGGTCAACAAGGCCATGGACAACGGCACCAGCATGTCCGCCATGCCCACATACTTGGTGGGAATGCTCGCCACAATCTTTTGGCTTAGCTGGTACAGCATGGCGTTCAGGGAGTCCAGATTCACCGTGGGGTAGGGCTTGCCTTCTTCAAATCCCGACTCTCCGCAAGTGTGCCCCTTGCCGCCGATGGCCGTGGGAATGCCGTACAAACGGCAGGTGATGGGCCGCTTGTCGTACAAAATGCACTTTTCGTCGTCGTCCAAAAGAGGGCACCGCACCCGCTCCCAAGCGACGCGGGACAAAATCTCGTCCGTCTGCCTGCCCTTCTTGGTGGCCTGGTAGGCTTCCTTTTTGATCATATGGATTTTGCGGTCCGCCCGGTCCGCCCTCTCCAGCAGCCGGTCCTTTTCCTTGCCTTCAAAACGCTTGTTGAAGTGATGATTGATGTACAACGCTTCCACCAAACTCAAGTCAAATAAGGCGTAACAGCAGTCGGAACAACCTGGCTTGCACTTGACGCAGTCGGAGTGAGCCTCTTCCACGGTCTTGAAGGCTTTGTCCACGCCTTCCACCACTTTTTCATATTCTTCAAATATTTTTGAATGATCCAGTTCCATCGTTGCGACTCCATAAATAAGTTGACGGGCCAATCTGATTGGAAGCCCGGTTTCGGCTAAACCGAATTTTTAATTATGCCCGCAATATAACACATCGTCAAGGACTTCCAAACAGGGGCGGGGCGATTGCCTTGCCCCAAGCCCCCAAACCCCAAGCCGGACCGGAGCCGCAGCGCTTTATGATGGGGGGTTAAGACCTTTCCTCCCCGCCTGCCCGGGGCGGCCCCGGGCGAAAAAAACGGACAATGCGGTTTAAAGCTCAAAATTTATTTTTACTCAAAAATTTTGAATAATATTTATCTAAACTTAATTTCGCCCTTACCTATATTTATACCTATATAAACGTTTGACACAAGCCTTCGGGTCTGCTACTCACTGTCCCGTCGCGACTCCCGCGCGCCCTTGAGTGATAAGTGTTTAGAGCGATCAAGGGAAAAAAAACGCAATTTATCCGACGTGGCGTATTGGTGACCCGGTGGCGAAACTCTTTAATTTCAAAGACAATAAACCATGGGCCCAGGATATGACCATTGTCATGCAGTTGGGCCTGACCATGGCCGGCTGCATAGCCTTCTGCTTCTGGGCCGGTTATGAACTGGACAAATGGTTGGGGACCAGGGGGGTCTTCATCACAATCGGAACCTTGTTGGGAGTGGCTGGCGGAGCGAATGTCTGCTATCGCGCGATAATGGATTTAACCCGGGATTCCGGGAAAGGGGACGCGGGCGAAAAACCGCCCGAAGACAAACAGGATGGAACAGGTTAATGAACTGCGGAGGCGTTATTGCCCCAGGGCGCTGGCTCTGGCGGTTATGGCAGGCGCCATCCTGATTGTGCTGGACATGAAGCCCATCGGTAAGGGGATCATTCTCGGGACTATATTCAGCATCCTCAATTTTCTCATTATGAGCCAGGCCTTGCCAATGGCTGTTGTGCAGGGCGGAAAAGGCAGCGTGCTTCGCAGCCTGGGGTCCGTTCTGGTCCGGTTTGTGTTAATGGCCGGGGCCCTGTTTGTAGGCGCGAAATATGATGCCTATAATTTTTTCGCCGTGGCGGGGGGGCTGTTCGCCGTTCAATTGGTTATTTTGGCGGATCATTTGCTCAAGGCGCTGCGGAGGCAAATCTGAATTTTTCAGTGTTGAATTTGGGTGCGGGCCATGATAGGGATGCGCGCCCTTGGGGAAAATTTGACGTAAATAAATAAAGACGGGTTTCGAGATTATGGATGAACTTGGGAGAATACATCAGTTGCTTGTGCCGCTGACGGATGGTTATACAATGACCTTCAATTTGGAAGTCATTCTCATGACCTGGATCGTCATCGGCATTTTGCTTTTATTCGGGTTCCTGGCCGTGAAAAAGCGCGGCGTGATTCCCAACCCCATGCAGGTGGTGGGCGAGCTTTTCGTCAAAAATCTGTATGATCTTGCGGACGACGCCTTGGAAGAGGAGTTGGGCAAAAAGTACGGTCCCATGATTTGCGCGCTGTTCCTTTTTCTGTGGATGAGCAACATGCTGGGCGTTTTGCCGCCCTTGGGCTTCATTCCGGAATTTTCCGAGCCCACCAAAGATTTAAACACGCCGTTGGGGCTGGGCCTTATGGGCTTTTTCATAGCCCACGCCGCCGGCATCAAGGAAAAGGGCATCAAGGACTACCTCAAGGTGTACATTGAACCCTTCGCCTTCATGCTGCCCCTTAACCTGATCGGCGAGCTGGCCAAGGTGGTTTCCATCTCCTTCCGTCTGTTCGGCAACATCATGGGCGGCTCCATCATCATCCTGGTGGTTTCCCACCTCACGTACTCCATACTGCTTCCCCCGGCCCTGTTCGGCTTCTTTGGGATCTTTGTGGGCACCATCCAGGCCTTTGTATTCACCATGCTTACTACGGTTTATATTTCTGTCCAGGTGAAATAGTTATGAATGATATTACGATGTGGGCCGAAGTGGCCGCGTTTGTTGGAGGCGGATTAGCGATGGGCTTTGGGGCCATTGGCGCTGCGGTGGGAGAGGGATACGCTGCAGCCAGCGCCAACGCCGCCATCTCACGGAATCCCGAAGTAAGCGGAGAGGTTTTCAAGACCATGCTGGTGGGCCAGGCGGTGGCCGAGTCTGCGGCGATTTTCGCCTTGGTCGTGGCCATGCTGCTGGTTTTTGCCAACGTAGGGGAAAATGCGTCCTGGATGACCGTGACCGTGTTCTTGTCCTCGGGCCTTTGCATGGGACTGGGCGCCATCGGCTCCGGCGTGGGCTCGGGATTTCCCGCAGGCGCCGCCTGTGAGGGAACCGCGCGTCAGCCGGCAATGGGCGGGCGGCTGGTGACCAATATGCTCATCGGCTCCGCCGTGTGCCAGACCCCGGCGATTTTCGCCCTGGTGGTCTCCTTTATCCTCATGTTCACCAATTTTTCCGACAGGCCGGTCAACCCCACATGGGCGGCCATCTTGGGCGCAGGCCTGGCTTCGGGGCTGGGCGCCATCGGCTCCGGCCTTGGCGGCGGCCTTGTGGCTCAGGCAAGCTGCGAAGGCGTGGCCCGTAAGCCGGAAGCCGCAGGCACCCTGACCAACGTCATGCTTTTGGGCCAGGCGGTCACCCAAACCACGGCCATTTACGGCATGCTGGTCTCCTTTATCCTTATGTTCAAAGCCTTCGACCCTGCAGGCACGACCTTGGCGCCGGCCATGGCCCTGCTCTCCGCAGGCATCTGCATGGGCATCGGCGCCATCGGGCCGGGCGTAGGGGAAGGCTTTGCAGCACAGAGCGCAGTAGGTTGGATTGCTAGGAACGAAAACGCCACGGCGGAACTGACCCGCACCATGCTGGTGGGGCAGGCCGTTGCAGAGTCCACGGGCATTTACGCCCTGGTGGTGGCGTTGGTACTGATATTTGTTGTGTAAAAATATTATTTCTTTTTCTCAGGAGGTAGGCAAATGGCAATCGAAGGTGCAGACATCATCAAAGCAGCAGGTCTTTTGGGCGCAGGTTTATCCATGGGTTTGGGAGCTATCGGGCCCGGCGTCGGTGAAGGTATGGCGGCGGCCAAGGCTTGTGAAGCCATCGGACGCAACCCCAAGGAAGCCGGTCTGTTGACCCGTACCATGCTGGTCGGCCAGGCTGTTTCCGAGTCTACGGGCATCTATTCTCTGGTTATCGCGCTCCTTTTGCTCTTTGTGGTCTAATACGGGGAAGAATTCATGGAAGTTGTCAGCAATATCGCCTTAATCAGCATCAACGAGACGTTGGTCGTCCAGGTGATCTCTTTCCTGATCTTCCTTTTTATCGCCAAAAAGTTCATTTTTACTCCCCTGCAGGATTCCATGGGCGAAAGGGACTCCCAAATCAAGGGCGCCCAGGACGATATCGCACAGGTTAAGCAGGAAATGGACGCCATGGCCGCAGAACTTGCCAAGCACGAGGCGGATGCCAAAAGCAAAGCCTTGTCCTTGAAAAATGAATTGGAAGATGAAGGCAAAAAAGAGGCCCTGGACATCGTGAACGCCGCTCGGAAAGATATTGAAGGCATGCGCGCAGAAGCCGCCGCTCAGGTGGACGATCAAATTGCGCAGGCGCGCCGGTTCTTTCAGGCTGAGTCCGAGGCGCTAAGCATAAGCATTATGGAAAGCATGCTGGGCAGAAAGGTTTCTTGATCGAAGCCGCCCTCCCGGCCCTTTCAGGTGCAATGAGGATTTGACGGGCTAAACTTATCAGAGTCCGGCGGGCGCTCCCCAATCCCCCATCGGGAGGGTGAGAGCCCGTGGACTCAGGCCCACGAATATTGGAGAGGCTGATGAAACATTCGGCGCAAAAGATCGGGTTGTTCGCAGGCGTGCTGTTCATGTGTTTCGCCGCGAACGCCTTTGCAGCGGAAACTCAGAGTTGGAGACCGACCTACGACTTTGTCATGCGGTGGGTCAACTTCGCTATCATGGCGTTTTTGTTCTTTAAATTCGCCTGGGGACCCCTTACCCGCTGGCTGCGGGGGCAGGGCGATGAAGTGGCCGCCCAACTCAAGGATATGGAAGAAAAAAAGCAAGCGATCCTGGAAAAAATGGCCGAAACCAAGGAACAGATCCAACAGCGCTCTCAGTACCTGGAAGAACTTATGGCCAGAACCACGGAAAACGCCAGGAAGGACAAAGAGCAGATTGTGGAGCAGGCCAAGGCCGAAGGCGCGCAAATGATCCAGGACGCGAAACAACGGGCCGATTACCAGATCGCAGCAGCCAGGAAGCAATTCCGGGCGGAGCTTATTGACGAAGCCGTGGAACTGGCGTCCCAAAAACTGCCGGGGATCATTTCCTCTGACGACGAAAATAAGATCCAGACGGATTATCTGGAAAAAGCCCTGCAGTAAGCCGCCCTCCGTAAGGCGGACAGGAAAAGGCATTTCCTGCTGAAAATGCATCCAAGGCCTCACCCATGTTTTTGGGCGGGGCCTTTTTGCATTCCAACCCTACACCACGTCCGTATCCCCCAAGCTCAAACGCCACCTTAACGGATCCAGCCATAATTTTGCGCCCCCCCCTTTAAAACGGCCTGCAAGATGGAACACCTTGGGCGCCGCCGCTTTAGGCACAGGGTAAAATCCCAACCGGGAGGCCAATCCATTCTTTCCAATGGGAAACAGGGCCGTGAGCATAAAACATCCCCACGAAGCCGCGCGGATCTTGGCGGCTTTTACAGCCTGCTCCGCGGCCTCCGGGCAATCCAGGGGAAAGCAGTCCACGAGCACGCACACTTTAAGGCCGGAAATCCACTGAACCCGGAGCGTGTAATAGCCCGCCAAACGCCCTGACTTAAACAGCCCGAAAACCTTGTAGCCAAAGTCAGGCAAATCCAGGTAGCGCCATTGCAAATAGGCTCTATCCCTGACCTGAATGATTCCTTCCAGGGGCCTGTGCGCCTCCCAAAGATGGTCAAACTGGAGACTGAGCCTTTCCATGGGTGCTTCCTCCCAACCCCGGTCCAGTCTCGGGGATGAGCCGGCCTTAAGCAGCGCGGAAAAAGAGGTGAATCCAACCCGGGCCAGCAGATCCCCGACGCGGCGCCACCCTAAACTCCCGGTAAATCCGGGCATGGAGTTTTTGTTGGGAAACCCCCAAACCATGGTTATTCCGTGCTCCGACTCCATATGCGCATAAACCTGCCGCGCAAGGCCCGTAAAGACGCCCTGGCCCTGATACCGGGGATGCACCATGGTGTCGCAGGAATAGCCGCAAAGGGTCTCTACGCCGTCCACAAGCATTCTAACGGGTATGGCGGCGTACTGGCCTACGATCCTGCCCTGATCCTTAGCAAGTGCGATAAAGCCCGGTCCGGCCGGGTTATTAAGGAATTGCCATTTCCAGGCGTTGAGCCTGGCGCGCACAGGGTCCACCTGGCCGAAAACCGCCCTTCGAAGAGTCAGGATGCCGTGCTCGTCGCCGGCTTTATAAAATTTTGCCTGCCAGGTCATGGGCGCCTCTTGGGTGGTAAAAACCGGCTCGCAAGGGGGTTTTAGGCCAAGTATTACTTAAAAAGCATATTTTGTGAATTTTTTAACATGTCCCCTAACACATTAAAAATCGGCCTCGGCCGCAAATAAAATTTCAAATAGGCCTTGTGCAGCATTTTTTTGAGATTTTGCAGGTCATGATCGAAAAAATTGTAATGCGGATACTGATGAGCGGGAAATGTTTCCGGATTCAGGCCGCAATTGCCGGCTAAAATCGTGCCGGGAAAGGGCACGATCAAATGAAAAGCGGCGTAATCGGGATCAAGGCTTAAGGCTAACTTAATGGTTGCCTCCATTTCGCAGTCATGTTCGCCCGGAAAGCCGAAATTCATGAATAGAGCCGTCCTTATCCCGAATAATTTACAAAGCCGGACCGCACGGCGGCAGTCTTTAACCCGAATCCCTTTGCCTGTCTGCTTTAAAATCCGATCCGTCCCGGCTTCCACGCCGAAATGGATGAGGCTGCACCCGGCCTGAGCCATGGCTTGGGCGACCTCCTCGTCCATGTCGGTAACCCTGGTCTGGCAGCACCAGTTCAGGGATAGGCTGCGACTCTGCAGGCCCTGGCAAAATTCGAGGACGAACCTTTTGTTGACGGCAAATTCCAGATCCATGAAATAGAGGTTCTTAAGGCCTAACTTTTTAACCGCCCATTCGGTTTCATCCAGAAAACGATCCACGCTTTTTCGGCGAACCCGGCGCCCGTACATTCCCATATAGCAGAAATTGCACTTTCCCGGGCAGCCCCGGGAGGCCTCCAGAATCCCGAAGGATTTTCCCATGACGGGAAAATAGTGGTAAGCCTTCATGTCCAGTAAATGAAAGGCCGGGTAGGGAAGGGCGTCCATATTTGTGATGTACTCCCTGTCCGCCGATTTTTTGAGGCGCCCGTTATCCAACCATGCCAGCCCGGGAATCTGCTCCAAATCGTCCGGACTTTCAGCGCACGCGATATCCAGCATGGTTTGCTCCGGCTCGCCAAGAATTGCGCCTTTTGCGCGGGATTCCCTTAAAATGGCCTCCGGCCGTTCCGTAACGTGGGAGCCCAGGATGAACAGTTTGTCTTTGCTGATAGGTTTTAGCGTATCAAAGAAAAAGCGGATGTCCAGGGACGGGCACTGCCAGCGGTCGTATGGCGTGGACGTGACGAACACCCTATCGTATTGTTCAGCCAGGATGCCGATTTTTTCCGGCGAACAGGCTTTAACCTGGTTGTCAATGATGCGCACTTCCAGGCCTCTCTGCTCCATCATGGCGGCGGCCAAAGCAAGGGACAAGGGGGGCCACAGCCTTTTAAACTGACGCTGCTTCTGGTTTTGTATCCCGGTCCAGTTAGGATTGATCAGCAGGATGCGTCTATGGTCCATTAGGCAAACTCCCTGAAAGAGCCCACCCTGACCCCTTGTTGATCAAGAGCCTCCTTAAGGGACGGGTCAGTGCACAGGTCCATGTCGTTTTTCCAGGAGTAGCCCCAATGGGCGTATTTTTCCGCTGTGTAAGCGTCGCCGATCCCGGGATGAAGCATGATCTCCAGCGTTTTAAGCGAGGAGAAATGCTTCAGGGACGACAGGACCGCTTCCACCGTCATGCGGCCTCCGGCGTTAAGAAACCCCGTGCAGGGAATGACCGGCAAGTTTTTGGGGATGCGGGGCTTCACGTAAAACATGCTCCATGTATTCAGCATACCCCATTGCAGGCGCCGTTTTAGACCGGCGCCTTTTTGCATTGGCTCTTTCACCAGGGTGCGCATGAAGGGAATTTTGTATTTTTTTTGAATGTCCAGGCATAGAGGAAATACGCCGGGCAAAAGGTGCACGAATTGATGGCTGTCCAAGTGGCTTGGCTTTACGCCTGCGTCAAAAACCTTTTCCACCTGGGCGCATAGCTCTCTTCTGGCATGTTCCGGATCAAATCTTCCGGTTGCCAGCGCCATGGTCAGGTCTTGGCGGGAAGGCATGCACTCCCCGGGAAAATAACCGGGGCCGGGCAATAGAGGCTTTTCGTCCGTCAGCGTCAGATGCACCCCAATGTCAAGGCCCTTATGGCAAAAGGCGGATTGCACGGCGTGGTCAAAAGCCTCTCCCGGCGCTATCAAGGAAGCTGCTCCAAGCAGACCTTTGGAATAGGCCCGGACAATCCCCTGGTTTACTCCCTGGGTGAGCCCTAAATCGTCTCCGTGAAATATCAAATGCATGGCTGCCTGTATGGATTGCAAAAGGCTATTGGGCGAAAAATTCGTATTCCTTGGCCTTTTTCCTGAGCACGCGCTCCAACTCCCCCCGCCTGGATTCCAAACCGGGAATGGCGATTACATGCCTGGCGCCGTCCTTCTCTTTTAGAACCAAGGCGAAGTCGTCCTCTTCCCCCTGATACTCTATGGACTCCACAGTACGAAAGCGCACCCGGCGCTTGTCCTTGGGACCGGTGCGCCACTTGATGGAATCGATGTCCACCAGCAAAGACGGCGCCCTGCGGCGGGTCCGTTCATACAACCAGGCGGTCAAGGCGTATAGGATCAGCGGAAAAATCGCAATAAGGGCGAATACGCCGTTTTGAAGGCAGTAGACCAGGCCTAACATAAAAAGCATGGAGTCCACCGTGAACAAAAACAACCATAACCCGGGATTGCTGTATACGTGCCTGAACTCAACAACTCGGATTTTCATAGCCCGCCTCCTGACGGGGAAGGCCTTCTATATAACCATTTCACCCTTTGTTTAACTCCCAGGAGCGTTTTCCCATTTTTTTTTGCATACCGGCCAGCAAATTGTACAGGCCATGAGGCGCCCTTATCTGCTTGCCGAATATGCTGACGGTTATGAACTCGATAACAAACCCGCACTGCTCCTTGGCGTCCATGTACGCAAACTCCACGCGGACCGGTTTGGAAGCTATGCGGCCCCGGACCCATAAAGGACAGCCGGCCTCCGTCAGCTTTTCGGAGGCTGCATCCACGTCCGGAACCATGAATCCGAGGTGGTGGACGGTCATGCGGCCCAGAGGATCAAGGGCCTGCCTGTAAAAATTCGACCCTTCTCCAGGTTCCAGCAACTCCAGTTCCGCGCCCTGGTAGCTTGAAATCCCAATCCGCCCCCTAAAATCCCGGTCCTTGCCGTTTTCCGTCCACATTTGAACAGGGCCGCCGGCGATGAAGAAAGCTTGCAGCCCCTTTTGCTCCAAACGCCTGGAGGCCGCCTCGGCGTCGGCCGTCACAACGCCCAACTGGTCAACTGGCCCCAGCCCGGCCTCCTGCAGAAAAGGCCGCCCCAAGGACTGAACGGCTTTGGCAAAATCGTCATGGACGAGAAGATCATCCAGGTAAACCATACCCTCCCCCGTTACATCTTCACATTGTCAAAAAGATCGTCTGCCTACTTCATACAAGGCTATCCACGGGGGAATCAAGGCAAATTTCGGAGATAAGAGCATCGCGCGGATAAAATGAGGCGACCCACGCCGAATTTGAGGGAAAAACGGAAAGGGCACTGGGAAGTTGGCGCCTTTTTCAGTGATTTTTATCCGGTATTTCAGGAATGCGTCCTGAAAAATCGGAAAAGCAGCATACCAAAGTATGCCGACCGGTATAAATATTTGGAAATGTATATTTTTCCGATCGTGTAAAACCTTTTGCAAAAAGGCAATAAACGAAAAAAGAGCGAAAGCTCGCTTGCATTTCCGGCCTGCCAAAAAGGGCCAATTTGGGAGGAATCGCCGCAACGTGCTGATATCAGACAACATGGGGAGACAAAAAAAGCCGCTCCGGGTCGGAGCGGCTTATTCTCTTTTTGTCCTGAATTTCAGGATTAAAAAGGAGGGTGACGGGGCGAGGGTCCCTGCAATGTCTTTTCAGGGAGGGTGGAGGGGGGGGTACACTGAAAACACAGTAGCATCTGGACCCTCATCAAACCGGTTGCCCTGACTGGAGGCCTTGGATCCAGTCGGGTGGGCGGTCGGTTCTTGCCCGCGTCGCCATCTGACGTCTATAGTAAGCACATTTTATGCCATTTGCAACAAAAAAATATATGAAATATTTCACAAGCTCCTGAGCCCGCATTATAGGCGGATGGATGGAGCCCGGGGCCTCAGCCGGCCCTATGCGCTTACTACCTGCAAATCGCTTGATTTTCCAAGGGTGTCAATAATCTACCGTTTTCGTAAAAATTATGACGCCTGTTTTGTAAGCCGGGGGGAGCGCTCCTGAAGCTCGGACGCGCAGCCTCCCTGTCAAGCGATTGCATAGCAAAAGGCCCATTCAAAAAGAGCAAGGGGCCTTTTGGCAATGACAAAATTGTATTTCCTGGTCTGAAAAACCGACACTTTTGTATGCCGGCCGTACTGCATGAACGAAAGAATCAGTGGCCGCCGCGCTTGGAAGCCTTCAACGGGTTGATCTTCACGCCTTCCTTGGTCTCGCGGGCCACGTGGGTCGCCAGGTTGCAGTTGCCGTTCTTCCATTTAATGCCCGGCTCGGGGCAGGCGGTGCAGTACCAGCCGCTCTCCAACTCCACCACGCGGGTGCAGCCGGTGCACTGTTCAACAAGCGTAAAGCAGGCCCCGCCGTTGTAGGAGCAGCCTTTTTTGGTCATGAAAGGACATTCTTGGCCTTTTTTGATGGTGGTGCAAAGCATAGGTGAAATTCCCCCTTGCATTTAAATTTTGTTTCACCCTATTCATATAGGGCTTTTAACGTAATCGGACAAAAGAAAAGCCAGCTTTAAGCCAAAAAGCCGGCGACTATTTCATTGGCGCGAAAAAAAAGAGCGCTTCGTACTTCTGCCTGCGCCCTTTTAGCCGCGTAACAAAAGAAGCCTAATATAGAGCCGGCCCGGGCCTGTGTCAAGGAAAAATGAAAGACGGCGTATTTCATCAATAATCGTCAAAAAGCCGTCAGCCTGACAAAGGGCGCCGCCGCCTGCTTCACCCGGACCTTTTGGCCAGATATATCTTAAACCACAATTCTGTATTTTCTGGGGAAAACATCCCGGGGCCGCCTTTCCCTCCGCCGGGGCCGCCCCCCCTTCCGCCTCCGGGGACGCCAGGGCCGCCGCCCATGGCGTTCAATGCGCCGGGGGGGCCGCCGCCCATGCCGGAACCTCCGCCTTGGGGGGAAGTCAGCACGCCCATGCCAAGGGGGGCGGCAATTTCACCGCCGCCTAAATGCTGCAGGCTGATGCGCGCTTCGTACACAAACAGGTCGTGGGAGCGTCCGATGCAAACCCGGATGTCCTCCAGGGCGTCGGCGTCCTCCACCTCCAGCAGGCGCTCCTGATCTTCTTCCGGCCCCAGGATTTGCACCTCGCCCGGCATGAAAGGCCTATGCTCCCGGCTGCCTATGTCGTTGTTGCGGGGCCGCTCCATGGCGCCTGGCATTCGGTCCAAGCCTCCTTCCGGCCCGTCTTCCATATCCCGGCGGACGCCCATGGCGCCCACCGGATAGCGAACGCCGAATTCCTGGTCTTGGCCTCCGTCCAGGTCAAACCATAAAGCCAGGCCCGAACGCATAGCCTGTTGGGCGAAGCCCCGGTTTCGCGAAGAAACCCGCACGTACAAATAGTGGTCGTTATTGTATGCGCCCACCAAAATCCGGCTGTCTTCGTCGTAATACAAAAGGCATTCTTGCCAATCGTCATCCTGGCCGTCAATGGCGAGGCCTCCGTCCAGCCATTTACTGTGAAGCTCAGGCCGGGCGCATCCCGCGCCGCCCATGGCCAGGATCAGGCAAAAAAGCAAGCAAGGTTTTTTCATGATTGCATATCCGCGAATCAAGGTTTTCGTGAGGCCCGAAAGGGCCGTTTCCGCCTTGATATTGGGTCGCGGACATGTTGGATGGGGTTACAAACGCGATTAATATTCTTGGGCGTCAGGGGAGGCCGGCCAGCTTTTTGAGGATCAGGATGGCTTCCTCCACCCCGGCCCTTCCATCGCCGTCCATGTCGTATAGGGGAAAATTTCCCACGCCTCTCGCTCCCGCCTGGATTTGCAGGCAGAACAACGCGTCTTTCAAGGTCAGAACCCCGTCCTGATCCGGATCTCCGGGCCAGGGCGCCGTATAAACGGTGGGGTCGGTTCCGGAAAGAAACTCCTCCACGTTGGTGTATGCGTCGCCGTCCGGGTTTTCCTGGCTGTCGTCATACATGGGATCCAGGCCGTATGTCACTTCCCAGCCGTCCCACATTTGATCGCCTTCCGAGTCCTTCACATTGGGGTCCGTCAAATAACGATATTCTCCGGCGTCGCTCAGGCCGTCCTGGTCCTGATCGCCGGTTCCGTTGGAAACCCCCAGGGCGCCGAAATGCTCCCTTTCATAACTGTCAAAAAGCCGGTCGTTGTCCGAATCCTCGCTAATGGGCATGTCCAGGAGTACGCTCACGTCTTCCACCCGAACGGTCCGGGTGACGGGAAAGGCCAGCCCTCCGCCTGTAAAGGTCACGTCATACCTGCCGGAGGCGAGGATGGGCACGGCGAACCCGCCGCTGGGCGGGGTCACTGCATAGTAATTTCCACCCACGGGGGTGACGGTGACATTGCCGCCGATGCCTTCCCCGGAGTCGTAATAGTCGTTGCCGTTCAAGTCCTCCCAGAGCGTGCCCACCAAAAAGCGGTTGTAGTGGTCTGCGGGATCCGTGTAGGCCCGGGCGAAGTTTTCCGTCACTACAAGAGGGCCTACATGAGTGCCGGAATCGTTTTCGGGAACCACGGCGATGCCGATGTTGTACATGTCGCCGGCTATAAAATTGCCGTAGGAAACCTTGATGGACATGGTGTTGTACCGATGCCCGGGAGGCACTTGCATGCCGCCTTCTCCGTAACCCCAGTCGATGTTAAATCCCGCATGGCAGTATATTCCGTTTTTGGCGTAGGCGTATACGCTGAGGCCCACCCTGTTCCATACAAAGCCGGAGGCGTCAACCCGGTCCAACTGCCCGGTATGGGTTTGGTTGTCAATTGAGATCATATACTGGCTGTGCTCATAGGCCGCGCTGTACAAACGATTGTCAAAGGCGCCGGGCGGCTGGGCGGGCAGGGCGTCAAACTGATCCTGCATCATGTCCAGGTCCACGCTGAAGGCGGAAATGGCGCCTAAAGTATCCGGGTCATCCAGGTTTGCCAGAAAATACCCCTCCTGGGAGGGATTGGCTCGGGCGCGGTTCAACAGCCACAACTGCTGCTGTTCCAATCCGTTGGGGTGCTCGTCGTTCGCCGTTTTGTGGTACGTCCATTCCACGGCGGCGCCCCTAAAGTCCCTGGGTTCCTCAAAAACCGTGGAAACGCCTTCCCGTTCATATACTGGCGGATTTTCTTCAGGAATTTCATTAGCGTACAAGGGGGGAGGGCGCATCGCCAAAAGACTGACGGCCGCTGTCAAAACTATTAGGCTCCATGCTGCTCGGAATAGGTTTTTAGGGCATTCCATGGCCACAATATCCTTAAATTAAATACTTAAGAATATTCCAAGCAACATCCGTTCCAATTACATTATTCGCTTATTCTTCGGGCCTATGGATCGGAAGCGACACCGTAAAGGTGGTCCCCTCCCCGGGAACGCTGGAAACCTTGATGTCGCCTCCGTGGTCCCGGATGAATCCGTAGCACACGGACAGCCCCAGGCCCACGCCCTGGACGCTGCCCTTGGTGGTGAAAAAGGTGTCGAATATCTTGCTGAGGTTCTCCTCGGGAATGCCCACGCCCGTGTCGGCCAGGTCAATATAAATAAAATCCCCCTGGGCCCGGCTGGTTATGGTGAAGGTCCCGCCCTCCGGCATGGCGTCCCGCGCGTTGGCGATTACGTTCAAAAACACCTGACGCAATTGATTCTTGGAGGCCATGACAGGCTCCAGCCCCTCGGCCAGATCGCGGACCACCTTGACGTCGTTTTCCTGCAACTGCCTTTCGTGCAGTAAAAGCAATTCCTCCAAAATGGTGTTGATGTCCGTGATCTGACGCTCCTCCTGGTCCGGCTTGGAAAAGCTGAGCATCTTCTTCAGCATTTCGGAAATCCGTACGGTCTCGGATAAAGCCATGTCCAGGATTTTGCGCCGCTTGGAAGTTTCGGGGATTTCCGTCTTCAATAGTTCCAGGGTGTTCATAATGCCGAACAGAGGATTGTTCAGCTCGTGAGCCAGTTGACTGGTGAGTTTGCCCATGGCGGCCAGCTTCTCCGACTGCAAAAGCTGCTCTTTGACGTTGTTCAACTTTTGCTCCATGCTGGCCCGCTCCCGCATATCCACCATAATGCCCACGGAAGCCATTTCCCTGCCCTGGGCGTCGTAAATGATCGCCGCCGACATGTTGGCCTCGATGAACTCCCCCTCCCGGGTTCTGGCGAGCAACGGATACGACCTTACTAAACCGCGGCCTCCATGCTCCCGGGAGCGCATCATTTTCATAACCCTTCTGGCCATGCCTTCCGGGTAGACGTCCACGATGTTCATGCGTCCGATAACGTCATGGGCCTTGTAGCCCAAAAGCTCCTCAGCCCCCCGGTTCCAGATCAGGATGTTGCCTTTCATGTCCGCCGCCATAATCGCGTTGGGCGAGCTTTGGATCACCTTGTCGAAAAAGTCGTGAGCCTCCTGGACCTCCCTTTCCATGAGCTTGCGTTGGGACTGGTCCACGATTATCCCTTCGTATCCCAGGACCTCGCCGTGATCGTCGTAGCGCACGTGGCCGGCGATAATCACCGAAACCGGCTTGCCGTCCCGGGTTTTGAAATCCACCGCGTAATTGGAGACCATGCCGGATTTTTCGATCATCTCCATGAACTTGTCCCGGTCTTCGGCGTTCAGGTAGATGTCCCTGGCTATGTCCATGGCCAGAAACTCTTCCTTGCTGTCGTAATTCAGCATTTTCAGCAAAGCCGGATTGGCGTCCAGAAAATTGCCTTCCTTGGAGCTGACATAGACCCCGCAGGGGACCTGATCGAACAGCCTTTCGTAATCCTGCTTGTGGGAGCGGATTTTTCGCTCCTGCTGCTTGGACCGGGTGACGTCCCGGAATATGCTCATTTTGGAGATGCTTTGATCCGCGTTGGTAAGAGGCAGTTCAGTGATGCGAAACACCTTGCCCACCCGTTCCAGGTCCATCTCATATTGGACCGTGGCCTGCTCCTCAAACACTTCTTTGGCACGGCACCAGGAGCACGGCGCCTGGGACTGAATAAGCATCTCGTGGCATTTTTTGCCCGTATGGTCCCCGAAAATGCGGATCATGGCTTCGTTCATAAACTCCACCGTGTAGTCCGCGTTGACCACGTAAATTCCGTCCTGCATAGCGTGTAAAATAGAAATCAAACGAGGAGTCTCCCTGTTTTCCATGGCGCACCTCAATCCGGTTAATCTGTTTATTAACAGGATTCCTGATCGCTCCTAAACAAGTCAAGCAAAACCCGGTCCATTCCATTCCGAATTTGCAGTTTTATCCGAAATAATGATATGGTTTTTTCGCCAATCCCGAAAACCCGAACCACCGGCCTTGGAAGGAATCCGCCATGAAACGCCTGTTTTCTCTGTTTTTTACTTTGATATTCGTTCTAACCGCCTATTTATTGTTTTGGCCGGTTCCCGTGGACCCGGCGGCGTGGCAGGCCCCGGAGGATCTGGGCTATACCGGGCCGTTTTCCGCCAACAACAAACTGGCGGGCCTGGAATACGTGAACATAGGTTCCGGAACCGGACCCGAAGGCGTCGCCGTGGATGCACAGGGCCGCATTTACACGGGCACGGCCCAGGGCTGGATTGTGCGCCTGGACAAGGACGGCAAAAATCCCCAAAATTGGGTCAATACCGCAGGCAGGCCCTTGGGTATGGCCTTTTCGCCCGACGGAAATCTGATAGTCGCCGACGCCATAGAAGGCCTGTTGTCCATCGGGCCGGACGGGCAGGCCGCCGTCCTGGCCAGTAGGGCCCAGGGAGTCCCCATCGCTTACGCCGACGACCTGGACGTCGCCCGGGACGGAAAAATCTATTTTACCGACGCATCCGTCAAATTCAACCCCTCCACCGTTGGGAATTCCGTGGACGCCAGCATGCTGGACCTGGTTGAGCACGGCGGAAACGGCCGTTTGCTCATGTACGATCCAAACACAAAAAGGGCCTCCGTGCTGGTCGACGGGCTGCAGTTCGCCAACGGCGCGGCCGTGTCCCACGACGGCATGTCGGTTTTATTCAACGAGACCGGCGCATACAGGGTCATGCGCTATTGGCTGGAAGGGCGTCTAAAAGGCCAGGTCACCCCGGTTCTGGAAAACCTTCCGGGTTTCCCGGACAATATCACCCGGGGCATGGACGGCCGCTACTGGGTGGCCCTGGTGGCGCCCAGGAACGCCTTGCTGGACAAGCTCTCTGACCAGCCCTTTGCGCGGAAAATCATCGTCCGCCTGCCAAAATTCATTCGCCCCAAGGCCGAGCATTACGGTCATATCTTCGCCATCAACGACCAGGGCAAGGTGCTTGCGGATCTCCAGGACCCGGCCGGCGTATTCCCGGCCAACACCAGCGCCCTGGAAACCCAAACCCACATCCTCCTGGGCAGCCTGGAAGCCCCCCACATGGCAAGGTTGGATAAAGGGAGAATACCTGAATTCAGAGAGGAGGGAAGGAGTATAGTCCCTCAGAAGTGACTGTGGATGTTTTCGCTATTTGGCTTGATCGGAGGCGACCACCGTCCGGTTTCTGCCTTCCTGTTTGGCCCTGTACAAAGCGTCGTCCGCCGTTTTGACAAGAACGTCGGCTTCATTTCCCACCTCATCTCCGGAAATCATGTCCAGGGACGCCACACCCACGCTGACGGTGACGGGAATGCTTCGGCCGTCCGGGATGTTGAATTCCGAGGACTCCACGTTCCGCCGGACTTTCTCTGCAGCCATCCTGGCCTGGGAGACGGTGGACTCCGTCAATATCACCGCAAATTCCTCGCCGCCCCAGCGGGCTGGCACGTCCGCTTTGCGCACATTGTCTTTTAACAGCGCGGCGAACTGGGTCAGCACCCAGTCCCCAGCCTGATGCCCGTAGTTGTCATTAACCTTCTTGAAATGATCGATATCCAGAATCATCAGGCTTATGGGCGAGTTGTAACGCAAAGAGCGAGAGATCTCCTCCTCCAGGCGGGTTTCGAAATGCCTGCGGTTATGCAACCGGGTGAGTTCGTCCGTAATGGACATGACTTCGATGGTTTCGTAGGCCGTGGTTAAGCGCCGGGCCAGCCTGGACACAAGAAACCAGATCATGCTCAACAGGCTCAGGGAAATGGCTGCGGTCAGGCCGGATGCAATGAGCGTGTTGGCCCGCATTTGGGTATAAATGTCCGTTACGTCCAATGCAACGCTGATGCCGCCGCGCACCTCGCCTTTCTTGTAGCCTTGTTTGGCGTGGCATTTCAGGCAGGATGCCTCAACAAATAAAGGCGCCATATACTGAAAAACCGTTCGCCCGTTTTTTTCGATGGTTTCAAATGACTCCTTCACGCCACTTTCAAAGGAGAGCAGTGCGGCCGTCTCAAAATCATTGGCGTAATTGTCTGGGTTTAACGGCCTCAGGCTGGTTATATGATACCGAAAATCCTGGGCCTTTTCCGCGAAAACAGAAATTTCTCGCGTCATAAGCGCCGGGTTTTTCATGGTGTACACCTTGCCGTCCACGGTGTATATGTCCGGATTCTCCAGGTACGGATTGGACTCGATGCCGGCCGCCTTTTCGACAAAGACCCCGCCGTACTGAGCGTTCCATCTCCTGGCAAGGACGATGTTCTGGAAGTGGGACCTGGCCGTAACAACTATTTGGTTGTGGATAATCTGGTTGGTTCTGAAGATGAAGCCTAATAATATTACCGTCAAAAAAATGACAATAACCAGGCTCAGGTTGATCAGGAAAATTCTCCACACTCTTTGCTTTTTCATGCCCGCTATGTCCTTAACCTTACGGCTTGTAAATCAATCCGCCGGGGGTCATCTTCTCCGGCTGATAGAGGCGCGCTTAAACGCCGGAGCCGCCTATATCGCCGCCTCGACGTTCAACAAGGAACAATCAATGCCGGTTGGCCCCGGGTTAATGCTTAAGTTGAGTAAAAGTCCTTGTATTCATGCGACAATTTTTAAGAATGCATGAAGCGTGCAAAAAAAGGATTTGCGAGCGGTTGCGGCGACACGGCGCCGCTTTATCCGCCAGATAGGAAGCGGCTTTCTCGGGGCGTCCGTCCGCCTGGCTCTATGCCGGCTGCCAGCCTTTTGAATGCAATGAAATATATCAATCAGTAAAAAATCTTAAATTACGATTTTATATGTATTGTTTGGCAGGAATTTTCCTATGCCGAGGTCAAATGTCGCATTTTTATCCCTGCAGGGTTGACTCCCATCCAATAGGCAAATATTCTTCCCAATCATTTTCGGCACAAAAAAATACAGCGATTCAGGCATAAAGCATTGTTAAGGACACCCCTCGCCCGCTCGTAATCGCCGTCCACGTCTTTATTCTTTGCCAAGGCTGCCTGAGCCAAAGGAGTAGACCCATGCCGCGCCCTGGACTTCGACCCTATTCCATGATGAAAATCGCCGTTGTTATCAGCTTTGTCCTATGCCTGTTTTCCGCCTCCGTCCATGCAGAGGGCTGGAGCATTGAGCCCGCCGGTTCTATTGGCGGCTGGAGAGGAGCCATTGCGAAATCCGGCGACTACGCTTATTTCGCCGAAGGCCAGGCTCTGCGGACGGCGGATCTGACCGGCGACGCTCCCGAGATTGTGGCCAGCCTCTCCTTATCCGGAGAACCGGCTGCGGTTTTGGCTTCCGGAAATTACGTGTACGTGGCCGGCGTCAACCAGTTCGTCGTGGTGGATGTTTCCGATCCTTTGTCTCCCGAGGAAGCGGGCTCTTGCGAGGTCCTGAGCGAAGGCCTGGGCAGGGGAGGCGTCTCCATGGACGGGGACAGGATATACCTGGCCTTTGACGTTTCGGGCGCGGACTTCACCCTGCAGGTTGTGGATATCAGCACGCCGGACGCCCCCTCCGTCATCACTTCCACCACCCTGATTCCCGCGGACAGAATTCTGGTTTCCAACAACCTGCTTTACGCAGCCTGCGAGGATACGAACTTCCGGATTTATAACGTGTCCGACCTGGACAATATTAGCGAGTTGGGCGCGTACTCGCCCGTATGCCCGGGCTACACCATGGCGAAAAAAGGGAGTTTCATTTACATCAGCTGCGGCTATGAATCCCAGGGAGGGGTGCAGATAATCGACGTTTCCGACACCGGCGCCCCGTACAAGGAAAATGAATACGCCTATACGGACATGAGAGCCTACGGCGTGGATTTTAACGGGAATGTCACCTTTATTGCGGGCAATGACGCCGGCATGGTCGCGGCGGACCTGACCGACCCTGCGGCCCCGGTTTTTCGGGGGCAGTTCGACGAAGGATACGGGATAAGCAACCTGATTGTGGACTACCCCTACGCATACCTGATTTCAACCAAGGACCAGGCCCTCACCAAAGTGGCGATTGACGACCTGAGCGATATTACCGCCAACGGCTCCGGTTTTTCCCCCAGTTACGCCAACGTGCTGATTCTCGACGGAACCACGCTTTTTATGGGAGCGAGCCAAGCCTTATGGGCCTACGACATGACGGACCCTGACCTTCCGGTTTTAATCGGGCGTTGGACCGACTACGCAAACATTCAGAAGATGGCCGTGGAAAACGGCAGGCTGTATGGGCTGATCAGCAATGACCTTTACGTCCTGGACGTTTCGGACCCTGCTTCGGGCGTGTCATTGCTGGGAACCTACGATCCGGGAACCTACCCCGCCAAAATGGCTGTCTACAACGGCGTCGTCTATCTGGTGGAAACCGACGGAGACATGCTGGTAATCAATGCGTCCGCCGCACCAACTTTCTCCGTGGTGCAGGACGCGACCCTGTATGGGTCGGTTCAGGATTTGTACGTAGACGAGGGCCTTCTCTTATTGGCGGGCGCACCCGGTTCGTCCGGCCAGACCGCCGTTTACGAAATTGACGAAAGCGGCGCCTTGATCCCGGACGCGGTCATACCAGCCGATTACGGCAACGTTCGGTGCGCTGTGAAAAATGGATGCGTCGCCGTGGCCAGCCACACCGGATACGCCGCCTCGGGCACGGCGAACGGCTCTTTGGGGCTCTACCGCATCGTCCTGGGCAGCGGAACTGAAATGGACAAAATAGCCATCCCGGGCATGCAGTTTGACGACTTGTATGTATCGCCTTTGGAAGGCGAAGATCTTTTGGTTCTCGCCTCGGGGTATTGGGATAACAACGCCCGTAAAAGCACTGGCGACACCACAAACGGAACCCACACATTCACCTATGCAAGCGAGACGCAAACCATCACCAAAGAGGACGTCTGCAAATCTCCTTATCCCACCGGCATGACCGTCGTTCCAACGCCTTCAGGGGGCAGCATGCTCACGACTTGCGACATGTCCTACGGCAATTACACCCAGACAGTTAAGGTGGGCGACGGCCTTTGCTGCCTGACAACCAAAATTCTGCCCGCTGAGGCGAAACAGGACGGATGCACCGTCACGCCTGCGGAATGGGGCAGGGGGGAGTGCGGAACCGTGGTGACGCTGACTGCTGACGAGGTTTCGCCATGGAACTTCAAGGAATGGACCGGCGCGGCTTCCGGCTCGAATAGGCAAGAGGACGTTACCGTAAGCGGAGATTGCTCGGAGGCGATCGCCAATTTTGTCTCGCCCGTCCTGACCCTGGCCGCCGGAGGAGGCAACCCCGGTTACAACGAAGTCTACGGCCAAAACCCGGATAATGAAAAAGAAAAGGTCGCGGCCGTCATCAATCTTTCCGTGAATGACGTGGACGACTGGCGCGTTAATTCGGTTTCCTTCACCGCCTCCGGGACAGGCAATGAAAAAGACGACATCGCTGCTGTTAATCTGTATCTGGGCGGTGTGGGGGGAAACCTGCTTTCCTCCGGGGCTTACAATGCAGATAACGGCGTGGTTGCTTTAGCCGTCAATCAAGTCATCAACAAAGGCGAGAGCATCACCCTGACCCTGACCTATCTGTTCAACGAGGACAAATCCTGCCCCTGTAACGATTATTCAACGAGCATCAATGTGTCCCAGGTGAACGCCCTGCCCCTGGTTTACCCCAATTACAAAAAAGTCCCGCCCCTTCCCCAAGGGGTTTCCAGCGGCCCCCTTACCATCAAGCCCGGCATTATGGACGTAATCGACGGCGACAATCAATATGGCGAGAAAAAAGAGGCTCTGCCCGAGCCTTTTAAACTCCAGGTCACGCGCCAACATCCTGACTGCATTGAAAAAGTTCATTGGGAGCTTATGCCGGAAGCCATCGCCAATGGCGCCAAACTCTCCGGCGGGACTTCCATCGACACCCAGGTGGATGCTTCCGGGAATACCGAAACCACCCTGACTGTGGGCGAAAAAGTCGGCATGAAAAATCCCTATGTCACCAACGCCTATCTCTACAGCAAAGGCGCCGCTTGCTATTCATCCAGCGCAGGCAAGGTCTTCACCGCTTACGGCGCCGGCGTGGACGTGGCGCTCACTCCCGAGCATGACGGAACGGAGGGCTCCAGCGTCGTCTCCACCTTTGTTTCGGACATTCCCGCAACCAATAAGATGACCGTAAAAATCGACATGGCGCCCACCGACTTTGCGGAGGTTCAGCAAGTTAAATACGACATTGGCGGCGCCCTAAAAACCGGAACCATGGTCACCCAAAATAAGGAGTATTATGCAACCTACGACATGAAGGACTTCAGCAAGACCGAGCCCTTTGTGGTCACGATAGTCATGGAAAAGGACGGAAAAACCGTCGAACAGGAGGAAAACTATGAGCTAAAGGCCTTGAAGCTCCCAAGCTGGTTCGGCTTTCTGGAAAGCATCAGCGAGCAAATCAACAAGGACTGGAACGCCGGCGACGAATATTACTTCGTTACGTTTGAATACCCCACCAATTTCATCTGGAACGACTATGTCCCCTCCAGCATGGGCTTTTTGGGCGGACTGGACTTTGATTTGGGCGTGGAGTTCGTGGGAGAGGCCGACTATTTCATCACGGAAAAGTCCCGGTTCAGCGCCAAATGCAATTCCGAACCCAAGTTCCTGGGCCAAAAGATCTCTTTAAAGGGCGAACTGGTGGGCAATTTTGACGAGAAGTTCCTGTTCCAGCGCGGGACCGGCAAGATCGAAGCAACCACCACATTCGACCTGCCGTCCAAAGGCTTTTCCAAAACCTTTGTGGTTTACGCTGTGCCCATCACGGTGTCCGTGGACATCTCCGGCAACGTGGAAATTTACGTCAACGGCAACGCGGTCCTGAACAAGAAACTGCAGATTGAGCGGGCCGTGGTCACGCCGGGAACCACCATCACCGGAGATTTGACCTTGTCCCTGGCTGCGGTCCTGGGCCTTGCCAAGATTTCCGCCACAGGCTCTCCGTCCGTCAACATGGAAATCACTATAAATTATAAAAACTCCGCAGGCGTGGACACAACCTGGGGCGCGGAAGTCAAAGTGCCCATCAAAATTTGCGGCTCCCTGTTCTGGGGCCTGGCCAGTTCCGAGCTCTATTCCACGGAGCTTGGCCCCTGGTCCTTTAACAAAGGCCGCAAAGGCCTTTTGGATTACCCCCATCTTACCGTGGACGATATCAGCGTGCCCAGGCTCATGACCACCTCCGGCCTTTCCGCCAATTCCTCCGGCCGGCGGATCGCCGTCTGGATCGACGACGCTGAACCCGGCGAGGCCGAACCCAACCCGGACGTCTTCTTCCGGTATTTTGACGGAGCAAACTGGACTTCCGCAGCCCCCCTCATCGGCCTGGACAGCCCCAACAGCGAATGGGAAACCGATCCCCGGGTGGTCTTCATGGACGGGAATTACGCTCTGGCCGCCTGGACCACCAACGACGGCGATCCCAGCCTGGATAACCTGAACGACATCCTGGCCGCCCAGGATATTGACTACGCCGTATGGAACGGCTCTAACTGGTCCGTCCCCGCACGCGTCGTTGACGACGACAACGCGGACGGCTCCGTATCCCTGGCCTACGATCCTATAAACGCCAATGTCCTGGCCGCGTGGGTGCACGACATGGACAATTCCAACAGCGTCACTTCGCGCACGGACTGGATCATTCAATACTCGGCGTACGACATCGCCGGCGGCGTCTGGCCGGCCCCAGCCGCCATAACGGGAACCGCCTCCGGCACAGCCGACTTCTGCCCGGCCCTGGCGGCCAATGCAGACGGCCAGGGGCTCCTGGTCTGGTGCCGGGACGACGATGGCCTTTCTTACACGGAACTGGATGAAATCACAGACGGCTCAAACGTGGATTACACCAACACGGACGCCAATGTGTATTGGTCCTATTGGGACGGGGCGGGCTTCACGGCAGGCGCGGCTCTGACGGCCCCGGACTCGGCCACGGAAACCGCCTGCGACGTGTCCTGCGGGCCGGTGGATCTGGTTTATTCCAAGGAGGGAGGGCCGGAAACCTATACCCTGGCCATTGCTGTCTGGACCTCCAGTACGGCGGACGCCAAGACCCTCCACTACTCCGTGTTTGACTTTGACGCCATGCAATGGGGCGAACCGGGAATCATAACCCAAAACACCTCCTACATCGAGGATCCCAAGGTCGTGGTGGATTCCCTGGGCGCAGCCTCAGTCATCTGGCGGGCCGCCGACGGCGTGGAAGGCGACCTTTACATGAGCAAGGCCGGCGACCTGACCAATCCCGTTTGGAGCGAGCCGAAAAAAGTCACGGACGACCAATACGTGCAAACCAGCCCCTCCCTGGCCGTGGGCGCCAACGACGAGGTCGTCGCCTCATTCAACTCCTACGACATGGGCGCAGGCGCTTCCGTATCCGGCGCGGGATTCAGCGGCTCCATGAACGTGGCTCCGGCAAACCCCGAAACAGCCTCCCTGGCCGGAAACTGGAGCGACGCGGGCCAGGATCTGGATGTGGACGGCCTGTACGAGGCTTTGATTGTGTCCCTGGATGCGGCCGTCGTTCAGGCGGGCGACTATGAAGTGCGAGCGGATTTGTATTCCGATTACGGCAAGATCACGGATGCCTCCGCCCAATTCACCGCGGCCTCCGCCCTGACCGAAACCGTGCAACTGGCCTTTGACGGCGCCTACATAGGCGACCAGCAAGTGGACGGCCCCTATTACATACGGAATTTCAGAATTCTGGATAACAGTGCATCCTCCGTGCTGGCGGCTTCGGACTCGGCGCCTTACACCACCACGGAATACGCATACACGGACTTCATTTCCGGCCCCTTGTCCCTGGATAAGGAGGAATACCTGGGAACCGAAGACGCCATGACCGTCACCCTCATCCGGGCCGCCTTGAACGCCGATTCGGGCGTCGCGGAAACGGCTCAGGTCAAGGTGCTCAGCAGCATGGAGCCCAATGGGATCACCGTAGAGTTGAGCGAAACCGGGGCCAACACGGGAATCTTTGCGGGAACCGTCTCCTTCACCCTGGGGCAGTCCGTCTCGAACCCGCCCGCCATCTACGTGCTGGACCATAGCGTGGTCCAGGCAATCTGGTATGATGAGTCCAATTATCCCTGGAAAGCAACCGGCGTGTGGACCGCAGACATCCTGCAAGGCGACCTGGATCTGAACGGAGTTTCGGGCATGGCCGACGCCATTACCATCCTGCAGGTTTTAAGCGGGCTGGACCCGGAATTCGACATCAAGGGGTATACTTCCGCAGAGCCCTGGCTTGGCGAGGAAGAAGCCCTGTCAACCATGGACGCCCTGTATATTCTGCAGACCGTCGCCCAGGAATAAAAACAAAGGAGGGAAGCGCCTTCCACGGCCTTCCCTTCTTTTGACCACTTTTATGATTCGCGTCTTGCTACTGCCCGTTCCCATGCTTCGCGTAGGAATGTATGATTAACTATCTGAAACCATAATGTATATTTGTTTGGTCTGGCGGCCCGAATCCCTTGCTTAATCACCCTTGAGCTTGGGCTTCCGGGTGTTGATGCGGGTGTATATGTGCTTGGAGGTATACAGCGCAGCCAGGGGATTGTGCGCCAGCACCCGGTCCTTGACCGCCAGCACGGTCACCGGCGCCTTGGAATGCTTGATGAACAAGGTGTCGTCCCCTACGCACAAGCCGAGAAGAATGCTCAGGTCCACCCCTTCATGATCCAGAATTTCCGCCTGCCCAATGGGATTGCATAAAGGCTGGCGATGGCCGGGAAAGATTTTGTCCTCCTCAGGCAGGTCCACCTCGTCCGAACTCAGCGCCCCGCACATGCAGCAGACCGTGGCGATTTCAAAGCCTTCATTCAGCAGATAATTGGCGAACTTTTCGGCCTCCTCGGACAAGCCCACGCAAAAGGCCACGCCGAGCTTCTTGTATCCCTGCAGCCGGGCGAAGAGCGCGGTTTCCTCCACACGGGTCAGCTTGCCGTAATCCTTCCAGGTTTTGGCTACGTTTTGCGAGGTCGCCTTGTTATCTTCCTTTGCCAACTCCTCTTTGGAATGGGCGATCTGTTCTTCTCTGTGGAGTGACGGACAAAACTCCGGCGCCTGGCTGAGATCCCCCAAAAAACACCTTTTCCGTCCGCAATAACTGCAAAGAACTCCTTTGTCTGACATTGCCGCCTCCATAATTTGAATTTTTGTCTAAGGCTCGAAAAATCAAGGTTTATAGTTTATAAACATGGTGTTGAATGGCTATTGAAAAACGGTGAAAAAATGCCTGGCCTGCCCGGCTTTTGTTTTGTAAGCGCGCGCAGCGCAGTTTGGATAAGACGCTTCAATATTACACGAACTCCTCGGAAAAGTACATATAGGCCGGCATTGTCTGATTCGATTAACGAACGTCAGCAACGTTGCGAGGCTTGCTTGGCGTTCAGAAAAGAGCTACGTGCGACCTTGGCGCAGTGTTTTGTGATTGGCCTGGTTATATTGCTTTTCAGTTCTCTGGCCTTGGATGGGGGCTTTTTTTCAGCCTTATTTTGATATTGACGCCGATACACTGGTCAATAATTTTTGTTTTTCGCCGAAGATTCTTTGTGTTTCCCTTTAAGGCCTCAACCCGCGCTGCCTTGCTTTGGCTGTTTTCCTGGCCTGTTGCGGCGTTGCTCCTTACGGCTATTACGGGAGTCGCCATCTTTTTGCATGGGTAAAGCGGCGACGGCGGAATATAAGAGTATGTCAATGCCTGAAAAGCAAATCCGGAAGTCTCCCGAACCCCCGGATGAAATCATTTCCTTCATTAAAAAGCAGGACCAAGCCTCCGGCGTGCGGGGGCTGCAATGAATCCCGTTCTGAAGATGGTTGATTTTAAGCGTCCGTATCGTCTTTGGGGGCGGCGGGCATGGGGAACTTGACGAAGTTCACCCCTTCTTTTGCCAGGAGTTCCTCCTGGGCCTTGGTGCTGGTGCCTCGGATGTTGCGGGGTTCGGAGGCGCCGTAGTGGATTTTCAGGGCCTCATCCGTAAACTTGCTTCCTACATTATCAAAATTCTTATCTACATATTCAGCTAATTGTTTGATGATTTGCTCTTCGTTCAACTGCGGCGGCGGAGCCTCTTCCCGGTACTGGCTGGAGGAGGTCTTGATTCCAAAGGTCGAAGGCACGCGCACGGCTTCCGTGGAATCGCAAACCGGACAGCTCACGAGTTTCCTGGACAACTGGTCTTCCAGGGATTCCAGGTCGTCGAACCATCCCTCGAAAACGTGCCCGTTAATGCATTGCAGGTCAAAAATAATCATAGCTGGCAAATTGCTTTGCAAAGGTTGTTCTAAAAAACCATCCATGTTCCCATGGCGGCCCTGTTTTAATAATATAACACAGCCCGGCGGGATTTCAACGTTTATATTGACAGATTCGCTAGTTACCCATATCCTCATTGACTTATAAGGCGGAAAATCCCCGTTGCAGGCCAGCCGAGCCTGATCGGTATCTTTTAATCGCCAATGCTTTGGAGTGAATTTGATGAGACGTTATATTTTGGCTGCCATCCTGTTAATCTTGTCCGGAACCTCTCTGTCCTTTGCGGACACAATATACATAGGTGATATTACAAAAATAAACATGCGCAGCGGAAAGGGAGTGGACTACCGGATCATCGCCATGCTGGACACGGGCCAGACCGTGGAGCTTCTGGAGCAATCCGACGGCTGGGCCAAGATTCGGCTTGGCGACGGCAAGGAAGGCTGGGTGCTGTCCCGGATGCTCACCGACCAGGAGCCTTGCGGCCTCACTCTGGAAAGGACGCAAAAGGAGCTGGCCAATCTTCGGGAGGCCATGGCGGAACTCACCACGGAAAACAGCCGGCTGTCCGAGGAAAACGCCCTCCTGGGCCAGGAAAATACCCAAAACAGCCGGACCGCGTCGAATCTTCAAAAGGAATACAACTCTCTCAAGGCGGAATCCGCAGACTTTTTCACGGTTAAACAGCAGTTGGAAGCTGCACGCCGCGAAACCGAGCGGCAAAAGAATATTGCGGAAAGCGCCGAAGCGGAGTTAAAGGAACTCAGAAGGGATACCCGCTGGAGATGGTTTCTCTCCGGCGCCGCCGTCCTTTTGACGGGAATCATCCTGGGCGGCGTAAACAGAAAGCGCAAGTCCGGTTCCCTTTTGCGTTAAGCCCTAAGAAAGGGCGTTTTTAAATTCAAGGAGCCTAGTGCATGGAATACAATTTTGATTTTCTGGTCATCGGCAGCGGGGTGGGAGGCTTGACCTTCGCCCTCAAAGCCGCCCAACACGGGAGCGTGGCCGTCATCACAAAAAAGGGCATCACGGACACAAGCACCGAAGCGGCCCAGGGAGGCGTGGCCTCCGTTTTCAGCAAGTTGGACAGTTTCGACCTCCATATCCAGGACACCCACGCCGCCGGCGACGGCCTGTGCGACGAGGAAGTGGTGGAAATGGTGGTCAAGGGCGGGCCCGACCGTATTCGCGAATTGATCGACATGGGAGTTCAGTTCAACCTCAAGCAGGAAAAGGAAGGCGAAGGAGAGCCCGAGCTGAGCCTGGGCCGCGAGGGCGGCCATTCCCGTCAGCGCATCGTCCACGCCCAGGACATGACCGGCCGTGAAATTGAGCGGGTCCTTGTGGAAACCGTTCGCGAGAATGACCGCATCACGGTTTTTGAAGACCACATCGCCATCGATCTGGTCACTTATTCCATGCGTATGAAGCGCGGCATTGTAGTTACCTCCCACGAAGAAGCCTGCTGCGGCGCCTACGTCCTGGACGCCAATACCAACGAGGTTCACACATTCTCCGGCAAGATCACCTTGCTGGCCACCGGCGGCGCGGGCAAGGTGTATTTGTACACCTCCAACCCGGACATCGCCACCGGCGACGGCATCGCCATGGCTTACCGGGCCGGAGCAAGGGTGGCCAACCTGGAATTCGTCCAGTTCCATCCCACGTGCATGTATCACCCGGACGCCAAGAACTTCCTCATTTCCGAGGCGGTGCGCGGCGAGGGCGCGGTCCTTTTGGATTCCAAGGGCAATGCCTTTATGGAGAAATACGACCCTCAAAAAGACCTGGCCTGCCGCGACGTGGTGGCCCGCGCCATTGACACGGAGCTGAAGAAAAGCGGCGATGACTCGGTCTATCTGGACATCTCCCACAAGGACGCGGCCTTTGTAAAAGAGCGTTTTCCCAATATTTATGAAAAATGCTATTCCTTTGGGGTGGACATGACCAAAGAGCCCATCCCGGTCGTGCCTGCAGCCCATTACATGTGCGGCGGCGTGGCCACCGACCTGGACGGCAGAACCGACATCGCCCGCCTTTACGTGGTGGGGGAAACCGCCTGCACGGGCCTCCACGGCGCCAATCGGCTCGCCAGCAACTCTTTATTGGAGGCTCTGGTTTATGCGGATCGGGCTTCCAAAAGGGCCATAGCGGAACTGGAATCCGGCGCCCTGGCGCCTTATCCCGAACTTCTCCCCTGGGACGAAGTGGGGACCACGGACAGCGACGAGGCCATTATGGTCACGGCCAACTGGGACGAAATCCGCCGTTTCATGTGGAATTACGTGGGCATTGTGCGCTCCAACAAACGCCTGCAGCGCGCCCAGAACCGGGCCGAGAACATCGCCCAGGAAATCAACGAATATTATTGGGATTTTAAGATCACCTCGGATCTGGTGGAACTGAGGAATCTGGCCCTGGTGGCCAAGCTCGTCATCCGGTGCGCCATGCGCCGGCAGGAGAGCCGCGGCCTCCATTATAACATCGAGTACCCTGAAAAGAACGACGAACGCTGGAAGAAAAACACGGTTTTGAGACGACCCTTTGTTAACTGATTCCTGAA
This sequence comes from Desulfatibacillum alkenivorans DSM 16219, assembly GCF_900142135.1. Taxonomy (GTDB): domain Bacteria; phylum Desulfobacterota; class Desulfobacteria; order Desulfobacterales; family Desulfatibacillaceae; genus Desulfatibacillum; species Desulfatibacillum alkenivorans. The sequence continues at coordinate 37,614 of NZ_FQZU01000009.1, forward strand.
TCGGGAAACTTTGTGAGCTTCCGCTTTTTTTTCTTCACAATCAGCCTGTTTTGGTTGGGCGCCGGACTCATGGTGAGCGCCGGCGCCCTGACCGAGGCCTTGAGGCAGGCTTTCGACCCTTATTCTCCACAATGGTTATGGATTCAGGCGGCATGCCTGTTTTTCCTGATTCCGGGGGCGTTCCTGCACGACGCCGTGGTGCGTCCAAGCCTCAGGACCGACGGAAGAGGCCTGGCTGCAGTCTTTTTGGGCGCCGCTCTGGCCGCCTGGGTGCTTCCTTTTCTGCTCTATTCCCTGGCCGGCGTAAAAGCCTCCTTGATGGCCGGATGCACCGTGTCTGCGGCTTCCGCCGCCGGGCTGTTTATCTTCCGGCCCCCCATTGAAGCAAAGGCCGCTGCCACTAATGCGGACGTGCCATATTTTGGTATATCATTAAAAACATGGCTTTTTCTGTATGGTTGGATTCTCGCGATTTTCTTTCTTTGCTCCCTGCGATACTTAAGCCCGCTGTTTGGCGGATATCTTCCGGCCTTGTATATGGCGGTCTCCATGGCATGTCTGGGGCTGGCTCTGGGCGCGATCTTTTTCGCCTGGAAAGCAACAGAGCGGGGCGCCTCCCCCATCGGCCCCGGGTGGGCCATGCTGCTTTTCGCCCTTTGCGTGGGAGGGATTTTTGCGGCGGGGGACGGCCTCGCCGTATTGGCCGCCCTGCTCAGGCCCTTGGGAAGACTGGGGCCGCCGGGAAACGCGGTCGCCTGGACCGCGATCTCCCTGATCATCGTTTTTCCCCCCTCCGTGACCTTGGGATACAGCCTTTCTGCACTGCCTGCCCTAAGCCCGAAACCTAAACCAAAACTCACGCCTTGGATCGCGGGCGGCCTGTTAGGCGGCTATCTCTCCTTTTATGTGATTTTCCTTCCCTATTTGGGGACCGTGCACAGCCTGCGAGCCGCGGCTGCTTTAGCCTCAGCCGTGTTTGTCATTTTGATTTGGCGCAAGTACAGGACGCCCGGCCGGATTTTCGCCCTTGTCGCCGCCGGCTTGGCCGCCGCGGCTTTGTTTTTCCCTGGCCCCGGCGCTCTCTGGAAGCACGGCGCCCCAGGCCTGGGCGGCATGGATTTCGAGGGACTATCCAAAAACGAAGCCGTGGACCTGACCAACGGCCTGCGGCGGGGCCTGATTTGGGAGATGGAGTCTCCCCAGGGCTTTGTGGGCCTGGATATCCGCAGCGGCCAAAGCATTATGCTAAACGGCGCTCCTCGTACTTTTGCGCGGCAGGAGGAATTCTCCCAGGGCATGCTGGGCTTTTTAGGGCCGATTCTGCACCCGCAAGCTGAGCGCCTGTTGATCGCGGGTTTTTCCAACGGGGCGGCGCCTGCCTGGGCGTCCCTGCCTTCGTCCGTCAAGGCCATTGACCTGGCTTGCGACGAAGGCAAGATACGCGCTATGGCAAGGCATGTAGGCGGCCTTCCCGAGCAAATCCTGAAAAATTCTAAAATCAAGATTCTCAACCAGGGGCCTTTGGCGGCGGTGCGCAAGGGATCACAAAAATACGACCTTATCCTATGCGATCCTGCCCAAAATGCGGTCTCCGGCATGTCCAGGCTGTACACCCCGTCCTATTATCAGGCGGCCGCCCAAAGGATGAACCCGAACGCCCTGTTCATCCAGCATATCCGCCTGAACTCCTGGGACGCCCGGTCCTTGAGCATTCTTTACGGATCGTTGTCTTCCGCTTTTAACGAAGTCCAAACCTGGATGATCGATCCGCATAATCTTGCCTTGGTCTGCTCTCAGCAGTCGATCGTCCTGGATGCGGACAACCTGAACCGCCTGATCGCGTTAGAACCCTATAGATCCCGGCTCGCCAAGGCATGGAGCGTCACGGACGTTGAAGGCCTGCTGGCCCGCTTCATCGCCTCGGACAAACTCGCCGTCTCTGCGGGAGATAAAGCCCTCTCCCGCAACTGGATTTCAACCCGCGATTTGCCGGCGCTGGAAGCTGCATTTTCCCAAGCCTGGGGCAGACCGTCGGGCCTGGAGATCAACGATCTGTTTGAGGCCGCAGCGTCAATTGCGGCGGACCAACCGCTCGTCAGCGGGGCCTCCCTGGATTGGGAAAAGGTCCATCACAACCGGCTGTTGGCCTTCTTTCTTTGCCGTGAGAAAGCGCCCGAATTGCCCGGCCTTTCCTCCTTAAACGAACGAAAGAGGGAGTCTTATGACGCCCTGTTGGACGGCGATGTTTTTTTATACTACTCCCAACAGGAGAGGCTTTTTAGAGACTCCCCTTATCCAACGGACATTTTTTCCTCGGGCATGGCCCTGGCCGAATACGGCTCTCCCCTGGCCCAGAAACAGGCGAATCGCCTGAACGGCTTGTGGCCTGTGGGCGCCCAAATAATCAGGGCGCGTTATCATTGGAAAACCGGCGAGCTGCATAAGCCGGAAAGGGATTTGCTCGACATCCTGGCTGCGCTGCAAACGGATCGGACCGCCCATCCTTTGGAGCTGTTCTCCGCCCTGGAGCACGCGGCCCAGCTCTCCAAGGAAGGAAAAACTTACGCCAAGCAGATTTTAGATGGTTTGGAAACGCCTTTCGCCGGCATGGCCTCGGACGAATCCCGCAGGAAGACCATGCTGTACGCCGCGCTGGCCATTGATCAGAACAAAGCCGTTCCTGTGCTGAAATCCTTTGAGCCATACGTTACCTGGGAGTTGGATTTTCTGGACAATCGCCTGGCCTGCTACGGGTTTGTGGAAGATCCGCTGCAGGATAAAGCCGCCGCCGACCTGCAAAAATTTAAACATTGGAGCCCCAAAAAACCATGACCATCGACCTGCACAAAACAGCCGGAGCTTCGCCTGATTCCGGCGTGCAAACCGCCTCTTGGTGGCGGCTGCCCGCAGCTTGCGTCATGTCCGGCCTTATGACGGCCTGCGGCGCCTTTGTGTGCATGGTCCTGTATTTTCAATTTTCCGTCTACATATCCGGCTTTACGGCGTCCGCGATTTTAGCGCCTCCCATGCTGCTGTTTTTTTTAGGCTGGGGCGCCTGGCTGGGCGGACGCCTTGTGCAAAAAAGCTCCACGCCCATGCTGTTTATGGCCAGGCTTGCCTTGGCGCAATGCGCCTTTGCAGCCCTGGCTTTTTTATGGACCATGCCCATTAAGGCCCTGTATCCCGTAATCGGAAAAGCCGGGTGGGCCTTTCCCGGCGGCGCAGCCCTGGCCGGCGCTGTGACCGTTGCCCTGGCCGCCGCCCCCTCCGCCATGATGACCGGCGCCGTGCTTCCCGCTTCCGCGGCCCTGCTGGAGAGAGGCAAACCGCAAAGCAGCCTGCTTTCAGGTATTTGGCTGGCCGGCGCAGCCGTGGGATTGGCTTTGGGTTTTGGGTTGAATCTCGCCCTCACAGGGCCGGGCTTGTGGATACCGGCCGTCTTTCTTGTCATGACCGCCATTGGCGTCAATAATCTGGCCAGAATGTCCCCTTTGTCCGAACCCGCACCCCAGGAAGTCCGGCTGCTGGACAGGCGGGGGCTTTTATTGCTGGCGGCGGGGTTGGGCGTTGCACTCATGGGGTGGACCCTGATTCGGATGATGCAGCCTTTGTCTGCGCTGCCCTTTCCCGCAGGACTGACCGCGCTTTGCTGCCTCCTGCTGGGCGCGGCAGGCGGATGTATTCTGTTCCGCCTGCGCAGTTCCCAAGGCGCGACCGGCGTGGCAGCGTCTTTGGGCCTCGTGGGGTTTTGGTTGGCCCTGGTTTGGGCCGCCGGGGACAAGCTGGTCATCCTCTCGGACGCCTTGGGGCTCATCAAGAGCCAGGGCATGACCAATTATTATGCTGTCCAGGCCGCTGTAACGAGCCTTGCCGCTTTTGTTCCCGGAATCGCCGCCGGTTATTTAGCATGCGGCCTACAATCTCAAAGGAAAAGCGCGGCCTTGCCGGTTCAAGTAGGCAATGCCGCAGCTTGCCTTGCCATGGGAGCAGGCCTTGGCCTGCTGATTGCCTCCGGCCTCAGTTATTCGGGCGTATCCATGGTTTCCGTACTCCGGGGCGTCGGCCTTACGGCGATGCTGCTTGCAGCCGGTTTTTCCGTCATAATTTTTGTAAGAAATCGAGAACCCGCTTCCCCTGCTTTGATCCTTGCTCTTTGCATGGCGTCCCTGGTGATGCTCAGGCAGCCCGGTCCTTCCACGGTTTGGACCCAGCACGATCCTTTGAAGGAAATCGCCTCCCTTCAAGATCAGGATTTTAATTCCGTCCTGAACGGCATGCGCACCGTGCGAAGGCAGGTCAAATGGGAGGCGTACAGCCCCAAAGGCGCCACGGCCATCAAGGCCGGGGATGGTTCGGAGTTTGTGGAAAACGGCGCCGCCCGGCTCAATCTTCGCTTTGATGCCGCCAGTGAGGTCATGGCCGGGCTGGTTCCGGCCTCGTTGCATCCCAACCCCAAATCCGCCCTGGTTTTGGGGTTGGGTGCAGGGGGCACGCCCGGCTGGCTGGCCAGAGAGAGCGGAATTCAGGAGATCTTCGTCGCGGAGCAAAACCCTTATAGCCTGGAAATGGCCCGGCTTTGCGCAGCCGCCAACCTTCAGGTCCTTGAAAATTCCAAGGTGCGCGTTCAAACGGCGGAGTTTGTCCCGTTATTACGTTTTGAGGAAAAACAGTACGACTTGATCGTACAAAAAGGCCAGGCCGCGCCCCTGGCTTCCAATCCCGGATTGTACACGGCGGAGTTCTTTCAACTGGCAGCCCGCAGGCTCGCCCCCGGAGGCGTCTTCAACCTTTCCGTTTCCATCCGGGGCATGGACCCCATCGCCCTCCAATCCATCTACGGCGCTCTGGGGGACGCGTTCCCGCATGTGCACACCTTCCGCCCCCAGCCCGACGCCCTGTTTCTGGTTTGCTCCAAAGAAGCGCTCTCTTTTAACGAAGACGGACTGCGCGTCAGGTTGGCCGGCGAGCCTTACGCGCCGGCCATGACCGCTGTGTGGGGGACGTCCGGCCTGGAAGGCCTGTTCAGCCGCTACCTGGCCGGGCCGGGGTTCAGCCGCATGCTGTCCGGCATGGCGATCTGGCATGGAATCACCAGCCGGGACGATCAGCCCCAGGCCTACGCCATCATAGCGGGCGCCCAGGGGCGGACAAACCCCCGGTCCGTCATTGGCATGCAGGACGCGGAAGAGCGGCAGCATTACCGTAAGCCCTTTTTCGCCCAGGGAAACGTGGATTTGCTCCGGATCAAAATGCAGCAGGTGGAAATGTTCGTCCTGGAGGGTAGCCCTGACCTTTCGCCGGACCTTTTCTCCTCCAATCTTGAGCCGATTGTCCGGGCCTGCTTGTCCTTTCAACAGAAAAATTATTTAAACTTCCTCGGCCAATGGAAGGCTTTGGGCATAGAGCCTGAGTCTCCCCTGGAAATCGCCATGAACGCCTACGCCCTGGCCGCCCAAGGGCATGAAAAATCCTTGGATCTGTGTAAAGCGTTGGATGAAAAATGGCCCGATGCTTCACAGATTATCCGTGCTGAATATTTTTGGAAAACCGGCCAAAACGGACGATCTTTAGAGCATTTGGAACAGGCTTTTTCAGGCATAAAAACCCATCCCTGGACCTGGCCCGCCGCCCTGCAATGGGGGCTGGATTTGGCAATGGAAATGGCCCGGGAAGATGAAAATGCGGCGTCGGGGGTGCTGGCCATGACAGCCTCCCCGTTTTGTCTGATGCAAGGAGAGGAACTGCGCCTGCAAACCCGGCTGGCCGCAGCCCAAATGGCGGGCCTCAAGGAAACCCTGGCCGCTGTGGACGCATTCGGCCCGTATCATCCCTGGACCCGGGAGTTTTTAAAGCAAAGGCTCATCGCCTATCGCGCTGCCAAGGATCCGCGTACGCCTCGGGCCCTGGCGGACATGCAGGCCTATCTGTCCAACGACTTGCTTGAATTTTCCGACGCCCTGGTTTACGACTGATCACTATTGTTTTGAAAATTTGAATCTTATCCGAATTCATTATTTAAAAGGGGGGACTATTATGAGCCAAGCCTACGACTATGTTTGCACCGGCCTTACCATCCTGGACATTTTGGGCAGGCATATCGCCCAGATTCCGCCGGGAGGCAAAACCGAAATCATTGAGCAAATCCGGATTACCGCCGCCGGGACCGCAGCAGGCCCGGCCGTGATCGGCGCCAGGTACGGCCTGAAAACCGCCCTGGTGGGCGCTATTGGCAGCGACGACATGGGCTTCATTTTGGAAACCATGCTGAAAAATAACGGCGTGGACGCCTCCCTGCTCCAGCGCAGGACCGACATGCCCACCGCAGCCACCATGCTGGCCGTGGCCCCGGACGGTCAACGGCCCAATTTTCACGCCATCGGCGCGTCGGTCATGCTGGAGCTGGATCAGGCCCGTACAGACGCCATTGTCAACAGCCGTTTCGTCCATTGGGGCGGGGTGGGGACCATGCTCATGCTGGACGGCGGTCCGGGCGCCCAAGTCCTTAAGCAAGCCTCCGAAAACGGCGCGGTGATCACCTGCGACTTCATAACCCCCGGCCCCGGAAGCCTGGACGCCCTCAAGCTGGTTATGCCTTATGTGGATTATTTCATGCCCAGCCTGGACGAAGCCATGGAAGTCGCCGAGACGTCCAATGCCGACGACACCGCCAAGTTTTATATGGACGCGGGCGCCAAGGCCTGCATTTTGAAGGACGGCGCCAAAGGCTCGCTGCTTTACGCCAACGGCGGCAAAACCCGCATACCGGCCTTAAAGGTGGACGTGCTGGACACCACCGGCTGCGGAGACGCCTATTGCGCGGGATTCGCCGCGGGCCTGGCCCAGGGTTGGGACCCGGAAAAAGCCTGCCGATTCGCCGCGGCCGCCTCCGCCCTGGTAGCCACAGGCCTGGGCAGCGACGCCGGCGTTACGGACTTTCAGTCCACCCTGGACGCCATGGAAAACCTGGAGACCCTGGATTGATAACGATGAATCCCCGTTTCCGGGAGTGGGTCGCGATGATTGCAAAACGACAGCAATCATCCCGCCGCCGCCCTTCCCGGAAATCTCAAGCGCCCTGGAATTTTCGTTCACCTCGAAAAATCGTCATCCCGGCAAGGGCGATCCGCTTTTCAGGATCGTCCGCAAGCCGGGCCCCAGTGTCCTTTTGGACTTGCCATGGACCTTGCTTGAACGCAAGCTGGTATGAGGCGGCGAATGGCGCCAACTGCGGAGTCCATGGCGGCCGCCAAGTAATTAGACTGGGTGCTTCGGGTTATGGGGCCTCATCTCTCCAGCTTTCTCAAGACACGCACCATTTTATGCCTGGAGCGATACTCCTTGATAAGTTGCTGGTGGTAGGCAAGCCATTCCTTTTTCCTGCCCAAATCGCCGTATGTTTTCTTGAGCATCAGCAGGAATTCCCCCGCCTTCTGGTAGGCCTGGGAACTTTTTTGCTCAATGTATTCGGTGATTTGGCCCTGAATTATTTCAATCGCCAGCTCCGGATGGGATTTTGTTAATGATTCGGCAAGAGAGGCTCCGATCTCCGCACATCCCCCTTTTTTCTCCTTTTGGCAGCGCCTGTATTCCCGTATGGCGTCGTCGATGCGATTTTCCTGGACAGCCGTATTAATCAATAAGGAGTAATAGGGAAAGCCGGCTTTCCAGTTTTTGTTTTTTGGCAATACAAACCAGGGCTGTGGAAGCCCGCCGTCCTTATTCTCTTCGTAAAGGCTTTGAGGCCTTTTCCCGGTATCCAGGTATTCCAACAAACCCTTTTGCACGGAAGGCCAAACATTCAACTCCTCCGCCATGCCCCGGATGAATTCATACCCGTCCAAGGCTGGCCTGAAATAGAATTTTTCCACAACCAGGGCCAATGCCTGCAGTTCGTCTCCTTGCTCTTCCGCAATCGCAGCAAGGCTGTTGAATAGCGACCATGCTGCGGGGTTGGGCGTCTTCATCAGTTTTTTCAAGCCGGCGACAATGCAGTTAACGGCTTTTTCCGAATTGCCAGTGCTTTTATGGAAGGCAATCAGATGGGAATAGTTCCCGGTAGCTTGGGCGATGTACTCCAATGCCTTCTCAAAAATCCCTTTTCCGGCTTTATACCCGGAAATTTCAAGCCATTTCAATAACATGGCTTCCTTGTGCTCACGAACAAAGCCTTTTTCGTTCTTTGAGATCAGGGCTTTCAGCATTTCTTTAAGCGCGTTGGCTGCGTAGCCCCAGTCTTTCCTGGTGAAATCCCCTTTTTCCAGGACATACTCTTCTTCATCCAGGAGGCAAAGGGCATCTTCCAGGTACCTGTTGATGATCCAGACCAGCTTCTCCCCTGACGGCATGGATGACTGTATGCAGGCCTTTACGGCGACCTCCATGCAATCCGCCGTAAGCAGCCTGAAATAATCTCTTTGGTTGTCATCTTCAAAATATACGATTTCGGGGACTCTTTCCCATAGCTGCATGCCTAAATCGACAACCGCGTCCGCCTGTCCTGATTCCACCAGTTTTTCCATCAATTCCCTTAAGGAAATCAGTTCCCGGGCGACATCATCCGGCTCCCAAAGATCCTCAAGCAAATACATGAGTTTGTCCAGTTCACGGTCCAGGGCCTTTTCAATCCGGGCCGGGTTTCCGGACGCCAAATTCATGTGGTCAACGAAATCCTCGTAAATATCCTCGTCTAAAGAAGCGACTTTCACCACCAGGTCTATGATCTCCTGCTTTTTCATCTTCTTCAGGCTGTTAGCAAAGGAGGCGGGAGGCTCGAACTTTTCCAATTCATGGTAAACGCCCGGGACGTCATCCTCAGCTTCGTCGTTCCACTCGTCCTCGTCTTCATAGTCGTCCGGGGAAGAAAAAAGCAATTTGTCCATATCCAGCCCCTGGATGTCCAGTTGCGGGAGGCTCCGGCCTTCCAGGGCGGCCTCGCGGCAGGTCCATAAAAGAGCCGCGGCGTGTTCGCATGGGACGCCCCTGGGGGAGCAGGTGCACATCGTCAGGATATCCCCGGTCGGGGCCATCACAATGGAGACCCCATGGGGCTCCCCTTGGGTCAGTACTATGGCGACGGCGCCGCGATTCTCCACGGTCATCACATCTCTGAGCAGGCTCATTATCTTTCGGGCCTTGCCGGCTTTCTTCTCGCCCGCCCACTTAACCATTTCCTCCCAGGACAGCTTTTTTAAACCTTCCGTCCAGTCATAGGACTGCATGGACCTTTCTCCTTTTGATGCAAGCGGCGTCAGGTGGACGCCTTTTAGTCCTTAAAAAAATCCGGCTGCATTTCCACGGTAATGGGGTCCGAACCCGTCAGCCGGGGGGCCAGCGCCCGGGTCTTGGGCGTTTCATACGCGAAAAAGTACCGGAACGCATGGATTTTGCCAAGGTGGAATTTCTTCTCCGAGGCGGATTTGGCCTTTTTCAGCCCTACCTTAGCGGCCAATGCCTGGACCATCCATTGCCAGGCCGCCGCTGTTACGCCCATCATTTCCAGAAACAGGGCGGCGTCGGAAAGGAATATCTCCACGCCGCCCTTGCTTGCCGCGTCGATTAAATTAATCAACACGTCCTGAACCCGCTCCGGGCCTTGATTCAGGCGCATCTAAAATTGGGTTAATACGCCAGACAAGGATGGGTATGGACGGAGGAATAGGCATGAAATAATCCCCCCTATATGGTATGTACCTCAAAAGGCTTTTGATTGGCAACCCATGGATGTACGGCCCAAAACAAGGAGGGGGATTATGGAATTTGCACCCATGAACGGTAAGCAGCTTTACGGGATTCGGCGTCTGGCGGCCAACCTGAAAATCGGCATGCACCCGGAGCTGAAAGGCATGACCATCAAGCAAAAGCTGGCATTGAACCACCTTTCCGGCCAGAGCAAGCTGACCAAACTGGGCAGCGAATACTATTCCAACACCTTTACGCCTTATTTTCCCTCCCCGGCCTACGACCGGTTTTTGCAGGGGCTTCGATCCATTATCAAAAACAAGCCCTGGCCCGTGGTGACCAACTTCGCCGTCACCGCCAAATGCTGCTGCAACTGCTGGCACTGCTCTTTTGCGGACCGCGACAAAAAGGATAAGCTCACCCTGGACGTCATGAAAAACGCCGTCAAACAGGTGCAGGATCTTGGCGCCAGCGTCATCGGCCTTACCGGCGGCGAGCCCCTCTTGCGCAAGGACCTGGAGGAGATCATCGCCTCCATTGACGAACGCTCCATGCCCATCATGTTCACCACCGGGTTTGAACTCACCCGGGAGAGGGTGCGGGATTTGAAAAAGGCGGGGTTGAAAATTCCCGTCATCAGCCTGGATCATTACACGCCGGAAATCCACGACAAAGGCCGAAACCGCAAAGGCATGTTCGACACGGCCCTCAAAGCCATCGAGTTGTTCAAGTCCGAAGGCTTTTACACGGCGGTCTCCTTTGTGCCCAGCCGGGAGCTTGTGAGCGACCGCAAGGAAATTTTCAAGGTCATGCGCTTTTTCAAGCATATCGGCGTTAACGACATGCGCCTGACCTCGCCCATCCTGGCCGGCAAACTGACCGAGCACCCGGACGACCTCCTGACCAAAGAAAACGTCCAAACCATCTTTGAAATCCAGAAGCAAAGCACCAAAACGCCCGGCCTGCCCGGCGTGTTCGCCTACGATTATTTTGAAAGCAAGCATTTTTACGGCTGCGGAGCAGGATACAACTACATGTTCATCGACTCCCAGGGCAACGTGTGCCCGTGCGACTTCACCATGCTGTCCCTGGGCAACATCTTGGAGCGCCCTTTGGCCGACATCTGGGAGGAAACCAGTAAAAAGTTCCACAAGCCGGGAAACACCTGCTACGCCAATAAAATCGCAGCGGCCATCAAAGCCAAGAACCCGGAAAAATTCCCCATGAGCCGGGAAGACACCCTGGATATCATCCAAGAATGCCCGCCAGCCTCGCCAGACGAAACCCCCTGGCTGTACGAAAAAATGGGGGAGTGAGCCTTTTTAAGCGCGAGCCGGGTGAGAAAACATGATGGATTCAGTTCACATTATTGAGACGGCTCCGTCGGAAGCGCCCATGGATTTGCTTCTTCAGGCGGACCCCTCCGAATCGAAGATCAAAGTCTATTTAAACCGTTCCAGGTGTTTTATCGCAGCCTTGAACGGAGAATCCGTCGGGGCTTGCATTGTGCAGCCGATTGCACCGGGAGTGCACGAGTTGATGAATATCTCGGTCGCTCCGAGCCATCAAAAAATGGGCATCGGCGGAAAATTGCTGCGGCATGTCATCGAGTCCATTCGCGACGCAAAGGCTGAGCGGCTGGAAGTCGGAACGGGAACCTTCGGGTATCAACTGGCCTTTTACCAGCGCGAGGGATTCCGGGTGGATTCCATAGACAAGGATTTCTTCCTGCTGAATTACGAGGAACCCATCTATGAAGACGGGATTCAACTCAAGGACATGCTAAGGCTGGCGATAACGTTTACCAAGTAATCCCGGTAGAATATAACCATTATCGAGTGACGCGCCCTGTAGGGCGCAGGGCTTGCCCTGCCCGTTTTTTCCCGATTGCTCGGCAATCGTTGTTTCGGGCGCGGCAAGCAGCGCTCCTACCTGGCGCGACAAGCAGCGCGCCTGCAATGTTTCCGCAACCGGCAGGGGGTGGATTTGCTGTGTAGTTGCAGGCCCCCGTGCCTGCCAAAACGCGCTTAGCGCGTTGTTCGAAATAGTTTCATGAGTCCAAACAGGTTGAATTTTGTAGGACGCCCGAAAACGGCGCGGTAACGTGGCTAGCCCCGGCGGAGCAGTATCCTGCCGAGGTCGCAGAGCGGTATGTTGTTCGGCCTTTCAAATAGTGGAATCCAAAAATCCTTTCGCACGCGCCGCCAATACAAAACCAGATGAACACAGGAATTCGATTGACAAAACAAAGGGACCCATTTAAATAGTGGCGTGGTGACATTTCTGGCATAACGATGGGTTCGTGATGCCAAAATTGATATAATGAAACAAGCGGATTCGCCAAGGCCTTTATTCGTTTTCATAGAAGAAAGCGCGCAAAGGCGCTTTAAGAACAATCCAAGGAGAGGATGTCGTGAAACCGAGCTTTATCTTAAACGGAAGGACGGTCTCCTTTGTGAAGGGGCAATCCATCCTGGAAGCGGCGGAGGCGGCCAATGTGCCCATCCCCTCGCTTTGCCATATGAAGGGGGCTTCCCCCACGGGCAATTGCGGGGTGTGCGTGGTGGACATGAACGGAGAGGAAGTCCTGGCATGCTCCACGCCCGCCAACGAGGGAATTGCGGTTCGCACCCAGACTCCCGCCATCGTGGCTTTGCGCAAGGAGCGCATCAAGGAGCTTCTGGACTCGGGCAACCACAATTGCGCCATCGGATCGTCCGATAACGGCGATTGGGCCAATTTTCAGCAAAACGTGCAGGCCAGCGACGGCGCAACCGAGCTTTGCCCGGCGTGGGGCGACTGCCGCTTGCAGGAACTGGCCTACGAGTATCAGGTCACGGGCGGCGGCCATCAGGATTACACGGTCCGGCAATATCCCGAGAAAAAGGACGAGCCCCTGATCATCCGGGATTACTCCCGCTGCATCCGTTGCGGACGCTGCGTGGCGGCCTGCAATGAAATCCAGGTGAACCTGGCCATTGACACGGGCTTCCTTGAGGAAGACCCCTTTTCCAATCCGGACAAGGCGTATCCCGTGGCCAAGGACAACTGCGTATACTGCGGCGAGTGCATCCAGGCCTGTCCGGTGGGCGCCCTGGTGGAAAGAAAAGCCCGGTATCAGTTCCGTCCCTGGAAAGCGGAGAAAATCCGCACCACCTGTCCTTACTGCGGCGTGGGCTGCCAGCAGATGCTCCACGTGGTGGACGGCAAGATCGCCAAGGTCACGGGCGTGGAGGAAGGCGCTCCCAACAAGGGCCGCCTGTGCGTCAAGGGGCGCTTCGGATACGACTTCATTTATTCCGACGAACGTTTGACCAATCCCCTGATCCGAAACAACGACGGGACTTTCCGGGACGCCTCCTGGGACGAGGCCCTGGATCTGGTGGCGAACAAGTTCAAGGAGGCCATCGACAAGTACGGGCCTGACTCCGTGGCCGGCGTAAGCTGCGCCAGGAGCATCAACGAAGACTCGTACCAGATGATGAAGCTGTTCAGGTCGGTGTTCAAGACCAACAACATCGACCATTGTGCACGCACTTGACATGCCCCCACGGTCGCCGGTCTGGCGACAAGTTTTGGATCGGGCGCCATGACAAACTCTTTTGGCGAGTTCCACAAAGCCAAAATGTTCTTTGTCATTGGCTCTAATATGACAGAGGCCCACCCTGTGGCCTCCACCTTTCTTAAGAACGCCGTGCAAAGCGGGGCCAGGCTTATCGTGGCCGACCCCAGGGCTCACAAACTGGTGGATTTCGCGGAACTCCACTTGCCTTTGAAGGTGGGCTCGGACATCGCCCTGTTGAACGGGCTCATGCACGTGCTCATTAAGGAAGAACTGTACGACAAAAAATTTGTGCAATCCTGCACGGTGGACTTTGAAAACCTCAAAGCCCAGGCGGAGAATTATCCGCCGGAAAAAGCCGCGGAGATCACGGGCATTCCGGCCGAAAAGATCGTGGATGCAGCCCGGCGCCTGGCCTCGGTCAAGCCGGTCATGCTTTGCTACACCCTGGGCATCACCGAGCATACCTGCGGCAAGAACAACGTCATGTCCGTAGCCAATCTCCAGATGCTTTTGGGCAACATGGGCATGGAGTGCGGCGGCGTGAACCCCCTGCGCGGCCAGAACAACGTGCAAGGCGCCTGCGACATGGGCGCACTGCCCAACGTCTACTGCGGATACCAGGCGGTCACCGATCCCAAGGCCAAGGAGAAGTTCGAAAAGGTCTGGGGCGTGGAAGGCTTGTCCGACAAGGTGGGGCTCATGATTCCCCAGATGATGGACGGCCTGGTGGATAAAAAAGTCCGGGCCTTTTACATCTTCGGCGAGAACCTGGCCAACACCGAACCGGATATCCGCAAGGTGGAGCACGAACTGGCCTCGGCGGAATTCCTGGTGGTCCAGGACATCTTCCGGAACGAGACCACAAGATTCGCCCACGTGATCCTCCCGGGCTGCGCCTGGAGCGAGAACAACGGCACCTTCACCAACAGCGAACGCCGGGTGAACCGGGTGCGCAAAGCCAGCGAGCCCCCTGGAATCTCCAAGCCCAACTGGTGGATATTCAAACAGATCGCCAAACGGTTCGGACATGAATGGGAATCCAGCACCGGCCAGGAGATCTGGGATAACGAGGTTTCCGCGTTCTCCCCCAACTTCTTCGGCATCCGCTACAACCGGATCGAAGGGGACGGGCTCCAATGGCCCTGCACGGACGAATGCCACCCCGGAACTTCCTTCCTGCACAAGGAAGGCAAGTTCACCTGCGGCCTGGGCAACTTCCAGTCCGTGGAATGGACGCCCCCGGCAGAAGTGGAGTGCGAGGAATATCCCCTGGTTCTTTCCACGGGAAGGCGCTTGTACCATTATCACACGCGCACCCAGACGGGGCGCTGCGAAGGCCTGAACGACCTTTTGGGCGAGGAAACCGCGGACATCTCCCTGGAAGACGCCGAGAACCTTGGCATCGAGGACAAGGAGTACATCAAGGTCAAGTCCCGCCGCGGAGAAGTCACGGTGCGCGCCAGGGTGACGCCCGAAGTGCCCAAGGGCATGGTGTGGATGGCCTTCCACTTCAGGGAAGGCAACGCTAACTGGCTGACCAACCCGGCATTCGACCCCGTGACCCTGACCGCGGAGTACAAGGCCTGCGCCGTGCGCATTGAAAAACAGTAACGGCGGAAACCTCCGCCTATACAAACAACTTGACGATTGATCCCCAATCGGCAGGTCTGCTAAAAAAAGCCGGGCGGAGCGAGTTACTTGGCTCCGCCCGGGCTTTTTAATCACAATGTATTCGGCCAAATAACTAAATCATTTTGGGTTGATCCAAAGCTGCTTTTTTATAACCCTTCTGCCTCCCTCAGTTTCAGGGAGTGGTAGCTCGCCTTCACCTTTGAACTCAACCACTTCCCCATCTTCATAAGTGATTGTATACCTCCATTTTTGGGGGGCTTCTTCTTCAAATTCCTCATTATTTACCAAGTCTAAGGTTTCCATTTTGATGGCGGTGTAGCCGGTTTGGTCGTCGTGCCTGAAAATAATTTTGATATTTAGGCCTTTAGCGTTTTGTATTTCTGTTTTTAGCCCGCACTCAGGGTCCGCAAAGCAGTTATCAAATTTTTTCGCACGGTATCGACTGACAACCATACTTTCTAAAACTTGGAATGTTTCCCTGGCTTTCTCTGCATCCTCATGCTCTATAAATATGATCCTTTCAGGGAGATTGCACTCCATTTTGCCGTGTAAGTATTCAGAATTTTGCATGAAAAATATATCTGCTTCGATCCCGATATCTTCCAGATTAGCCAAACTACTATATTCTGATAAAATCTCCTTTTTGGGGTTCTCTATCAAAACACCGCCTGGATAGGCGTCTTGAATTTCGTACAAGGTCATGGACCAGTCCAACTCAATCAGGTCTTGGAAGGACATTTTGTGCAGCACAGGTTCGTTCTTTTCTGACAAGTTATCAGCCACAGCGCCTTTGGCGCTCAAACATGGAATTATGGCATTGAATAGAAAGGCGAGCAGGATGAAAACTCTAATCAGTCTCTTCATAGCTCCTTCCTCCAAAAATGGTATAGAATTGAACAACTTGCTACTCTTGATGGGAAAAATCCTCCACAATCTTGCCGTCCCTCATGACAATGACGCCCATGCCTGCCTGGCGGGCCCTTTTGCGGGCCAGTTTGCCTGCACGGATCAGGGCTGCCTCAGAAGCAGCGATATCAGGATCACGCTTTTTTTGATTGGAAGATTCCTGGTTTTGCTTATCCATCATTCCCTCCTTCTGAAAGCATCTTTGGGTAATTAGCTGAATTATCGTATAAAACCCATGCATCCACAATGGGTTTGTATATTTCTTCAAAGTTTTTCAAGCCAGCGGAAAATCGCCGCCTGACCACCGGTTCGGGGACGCTGTGGCCGTCTAAAGCTACCCTTATCCTTACCCGTTCAATAGCCAATTCCGGCGTGGGCAAGGACAGGAAGAATAGTTTAACGCTGTATCCTGACTTGCGCCACTCAGGAATCAACCTTGCGTAGCCTTTTCCCGCCAGGGCCGTTTCAAAACTGAAGCTCACCCCTTTACGCGCATATTCATGAATTTCCTGAAGCATCAAGCGCCCTGCCTTGATAGCGGCTTGCTCGGGAGCAAAGGGCGACAGTCCTGCTGCGATCAGGTCCGCATTGACAAAATTGGGACAGTCCGCATCCTTGGGCAGAAACTCCTCGGCAAAGGTGGTTTTTCCCGCGCCGTTCGGCCCGGCGATGATGATGATTTTCTTTTCGGGAATAGGATTCGCCATGAAATTCCAATCGTCCCCAAAACTTATAGTAACCCAATAAGTCGTCATCCCCGCAAGCGGGGACCCAGCGTCATCTTAATCAAGGCGCCGGCTAAGACAATGATAGTCCTGTTTACGCTTCAAAGTTAACCGCTTGAAATAGTATACAAGAACTTCCCCATAAAGCGCAAACGGGAAAAGCCGCCCCTTTTGGGGGAGGCCTTTCCCGTTATCATTTTCCACTTCAAGTTTTTTCGGCCGCGGCTGAAAGAAAAATCAGCACCCGATATACCGGGAGATGACGAGTCTCTGGATTTCGGACGTGCCTTCGCCGATGTCCAGCAATTTCTGATCGCGGTAGAAGCGCTCTACATTGTATTCCTTCATAAGGCCGTAACCGCCGTGAATCTGCACGGCGTGGTTGGCCACCCGGTACATGACCTCGGAGCAGTAGAGCTTGGCCATGGAGGCCAGTTTCTGGAACGGCCTGTGCTGGGACCGGAGCCAGCAAGCCTTATAAAGAAGGTTGCGGGCGCATTCGATTTCCATGGCGCAGTCCGCCAGTTTAAAGGCGTTGGCCTGGAATTTGGATATGGGCTGGCCAAACTGCTTGCGCTGCTTGGCGTATTTCAGGGCCAGTTCATAAGCGCCTTGCGCCCCGCCCAGGCCCATGGCGCCGATGGACAGCCTGCCGCCGTCCAGCGTCTTGAGCATTTGTTTGAATCCGTCACCGGGCTTGCCCAAGACGGCGTCTTCTTTCAGGCGCACGTTGTCGAAATACAATTCAGCCGTGCTGGAAGAACGCCACATGAGCTTTTTATGCATGGCCTTGGCCGTAAAGCCGGGAGTACCGTGCTCCAGCAAAAAGCAGGTGGTTTCCGGCCGGCCGTCGGCCCGGGTTCCCGTAACCGCCTGGACCGTCACGCCCAGGGAGAGTTCGCAGGCCGCGTTGGTGATGAAAATTTTGGACCCGTTCAGGACCCATTCATTGCCGTCCTTAACCGCTGTGGTCTTGGACCCGCCGGCGTCGGAGCCCGCCTCGGGCTCGGTCAGGCCGAAGCCCCACAGGGCCTCGCCCGTGCACAGCTTGGGCAGGTATTTCTTTTTTTGCTCTTCGCTGCCGAAATAATTGATGGGGCCGATTCCCAGGGAATTGCCCGCGGCCACCGTAGCGGCCTGGGACCCGTCAATGCGAGCCACCTCTTCCACGGCGATGGCGTAGGAGATGTAATCCATTTCCTGCCCGCCGTAAACTTCGGGAACGAACATGCCGAACAGGCCGATTTCCCCCATGGCTTTGGTAAGCTCCGGGGAGAACTCTTCCTTCTCATCCAATTCCAAAGCGACCGGAGCTATTTCCTTTTCGGCGAAGCTCCGCACCGCGTCACGGATCATTTCTTGTTCTTTATTAAGATCAAAGTCCACCAGACCCTCCTTTTCAGGTTGACAATGTACCGAGGTCACGACAGAATAACACGTTTGACAGTAACAATCCAAACAAAACAGAATCATGCCGGAAAAAAGTACAAAACAGAATAAACCACTCAGGTCTGAAAATAATATGGCTATCAACCAGTTAAAGTCCCTGCCCAAGGTGGATCGCATCCTGGATTCCCTGATGGCGGAATCCGGCGGCCCGCCCCGATCCGTGCTCCTCAAAGCGGCCAGAACCGCCATTGAAGACGCCAGGCGCAGCCTGGTCGCGGGCGAGGCCCCTTCCTGGATCGGCGACAGCCTGGAGCACTCGGTTTTGGAAAGGGCGCGCGCTCTCGCAGCCCTGGATATGCGGGATAACCTAAGGCGGGTTATCAACGGCACGGGCGTGGTGGTGCACACCAACCTGGGCCGCAGCCTGCTGCCGTCTGTCGTGTGCGACCACATCGTGAATGCGGCCGGGCGCTATTCCAACCTGGAATTCGATTTGGAGGCCGGCAAGCGCGGCTCCCGTTTTTCCATTGTGGAAGACCTCTTGTGCGAATTGACGGGCGCCGAAGCAGCCATGGTGGTGAACAACAACGCAGGCGCCGTGTTTTTAAGCCTCATGGCCCTGGCTAAAGGGCATGAAGTCGTGGTTTCCCGCGGGGAGCTGGTGGAAATCGGCGGATCTTTCCGCATTCCGGACGTCATGGCGTCCAGCGGCGCTATCCTCAGGGAAGTGGGAACCACCAACCGCACTCACATGCGCGACTACGAAAGCGCCATCGGCGAAGAGACCGCCATGCTCTTGAAGGCCCACACCAGCAACTTCGCCGTGGTCGGATTCACCGCCTCCGTCAGCCTGGAGGAAATCGTGGATCTTGGCAAAAAGCACGACCTGATCGTCATGGAGGACCTTGGCAGCGGCAGCCTGGTGGATCTCTCTCAATACGGCCTGGCCAAGGAGCCCACGGTCATGGAATCCGTGGCGGCCGGCGCCGACGTGGTCACCTTTTCCGGCGATAAAATGCTGGGCGGCCCCCAGGCCGGTATCATCGTGGGCAAGGCGGAGTCCGTCAACAAAATCAAGAAGCACCCCGTGGCCCGGGCTTTACGCATAGACAAGCTGACTTTGGCGGCCCTGGAAACCACCCTGCGGCTGTACCGGGATCCCATCAAGCGCATGGAGGCCGTGCCCACCCTGCGCATGCTGACCATGGACCCGGAAGTCATCAAGCGAAAAGCCAGGCGCCTGCAGGCCCGCATAAAAAAGCTGGGGATGGACAACCTCTCCGCCAAGGTGAAAGCCATTGACTCCAAGGTCGGCGGCGGCGCCCTGCCGTTGCAAAACCTGCCCAGCTTCGGCGTAGCTATTTATATTGAAGGCCGCACCGCCAATAGCGTGGAAAAGGCCATGCGGGAACTGGAGCTTCCCATGGTGGGGCGCATTGAGGACGACGTGTTCACCCTGGATATGCGCACCATCGCAGATGACGAAATACCCCTGGCGGCCCATGCAGCGGAACTGGTCGCCGGGAGAAGCTAAAAAGGCCTGCTTCGCCTTTTGACAAAAATTGACGGCAAAGGAGCATTTGTTTTTGGGGAACCGTAAAAATCGACATCTTACCGAAGCCTTTTTGTTTTCCGAGGCTGTACCGCAACTGGACCACGAAGAGGTCAAAGAAGCCCGGGAAGTCCTGCCCCCTGAATTGGCGGAGCTATTCCCGGACTTGAAGGCCGGTCAGGCCTTTATTGAGGCCTGCCTGGCTCAGGTCAAGCCTCTCCACGCCTTTGGCGCCGTTTCCGTCAAGGTGGACGCCTTGGACCCGCCGGAAGGGGAGGAATCCCCGGAATCCCAACTGGAAAAACTGAAAAGCACTGCCCAGGCCATGGAAAAAGCCTGCGCGGAAAAAGGCTTTTTATGGGGGCTTTTGGGTCGCGGCGTTTTCGCCCTGTGCCTGCCCGAGGGCTCCGATGCGGATTGCCGCGAGATAGGTTTGGCTATTCAGGACCGAGTCCGGGAGCATGGCCTGACCACAGTCACCATAGGCGCAGCCGTCTTCCCTACGGCGGATTTCAAAAAGGCGGAAATTTTCGACAACATACTCAAGGCCTTGGACCATGCGGAATTCTTCGGTCCGGACGTGTTTACGGCTTTTGATTCCGTCAGCCTGAACATAAGCGGCGACAAGCTCTATCACGACAACGACGTCCAAGGCGCCATCCGGGAGTATGAACGGGCGCTACTGGTGGATTCGGGCGCCGTGAATGTGCACAACAGCCTGGGCGTGTGCTTCGCCGTCCTGGGCGACTACCCCAAAGCCCTGGATCGGTTTGACATGGCGTCTCAGCTGGACCCCTCGGAGATTATGCCGGTTTATAATACGGGCGTAAGCCATCTCATGATGGGGAATCGGGACAAGGCCCTGGAGCTTTTTCTGCAAGCCGGGGAAATCGAGCCCGACCTGTTTGAACTGCTTTTGGAAACCGGCAAGATTTATCTTTCCAAAGGACGAACGGACAAAGCGCTGGACTATTTGAACAAGGCCGTTGCATCCAACCAGGACGCCTGGACCGGGCATAAGTATCTGGGCGATTGCTATATGGAAATGGGAAATCCTTCGGAGGCGGCCAAGGCTTACGCCAACGCCGTAAAATGCAATCCCGAAGAGGCGGAATCCCTGTCCAGCCTGGCTGTCGCCTACGACCGGATCGGCGAAAATCCGGAAATCGCTCTTAGCTTTGCCACCCAAAGCATAGAAATCGCCCCGGAAAACGCACTCTGCCAATACAGAATGGCGAGCATCCTGGAAAAACGCGGCGAGCTGCACAAGGCGGTCAGGCATTACGAAAAAGCCCTGGCCCAAGGGCATCCGTGCAGGGAATCGGTCATAGACCTCAAGGACAAAATAAAGCGGGAATCGGCATGAAAAACCTTGTTCTGGACATAGCCAGGGAAAGCACGGCTATTTCGACTGCTTTTTTTAACGAAAACGCGGACCTGGTGGTCAAAGGCGCGACCATGCTGGCTCAATGCCTGACTTCCGGCGGCAAAATTTTGATTTTCGGCAATGGAGGCTCGGCTGCGGATTCCCAGCATATCGCCGCGGAATTCGTTAACCGTTTCGAGTTGGAGCGCGCCCCCCTGGCGGCCGTCGCCCTGACTACGGACACCTCCGTGCTTACCAGCATCGGCAACGATTACAGCTACGCCCAGGTTTTCACCAAACAGGTGCAGGCTTTGGGCAAGCCCGGAGACATAGCCTGGGGCGTCACCACAAGCGGAACCTCGGCCAATGTCCTGGCCGCCCTGGACCTAGCCAGGGATGCGGGGCTGCTCACCTTGCTGGAAGCGGGGCAGGGAGGGCTGGCCCATGAGGACAAGTACGACCTGGTTTACAGCGTGAAGTCCAGGGTCACGGCAAGGGTGCAGGAAACCCATTTGATCCTCGCCCACATCCTGTGCGGCCTGACCGAGCAAATTTTATACCCGGATGGAGGGGAGGCCTGATTACGGTGGCTAAGCCTTATGAAATAATCGACAACTCCGGCATACAAACCGCGCCCTTGTCGGACAGGAAAAGCAAGGTCAGCCGGGAGGCTTTCGGCAAGCCCTGGCGCCCCGGCGGGTCGTACTCGAATTTTTTGGACTTCCTGCCTGACTTTTTGGCCGCCTCGGACCTCAAAGCGGTCATAGAGACCGTTGTCAGGGCCGTGAACAATCAAAAGCCGGTCATGTGGGCCATGGGCGCCCACGTCATCAAGGTCGGGTTGAACCCCATCCTCATCGATCTTATGGAAAAAGGCGTGATTCGCTCCGTTTCCACCAACGGCGCCGCCATCATTCATGATTCGGAAATCGCCCTGGCGGGCAAGACCTCGGAGTTTGTGGATCAAAGCCTGGGCAGCGGCGGGTTCGGCATGGCCCGGGAGACGGCGGACTTTTTAAGTAAGGCCATCAAGTCGGCCGAGGCCGAATCAATGGGCTTGGGCCAGGCTGTGGGCGAGGCGATTTTGGAAGACGCCCTGCCTTACGCTCAGGACAGCATTTTCGCCGCAGGCGCCCGGCTGGGCGTTCCCATGACCGTCCACGTGGCCATGGGCACGGATATCATCCATATGCACCCGGATTTCGACCCCAAGGCCGCGGGCGCCGCCACCCACAGGGACTTTCTGGTCTTCGCCAATCTGGTGAGCGGCCTTTCCCAGGGGGTGTTCCTGAACGTGGGCTCGGCCGTGGTCATGCCCGAGGTCTTTCTAAAGGCCCTTTCCCTGGCCCGGAATTTGGGCAATGAAGTCGGGGGCTTCACTACGGTGAACATGGATTTCATGCGGCATTACCGGCCAACGGTCAACGTGGTCAACCGCCCCACGGCGGAAGGGGGCAGGGGAATCCACCTGACCGGGCATCACGAAATCATGGTTCCGCTGCTGGCGGCCGGAGTGCTGGAAGGGCTGGCTGCAGCCAAAGCGGATAAGGAGTAAGTTGTGCAATGCAGAAATCACCCGGACCGCGAGGCTCGGGTCGTTTGCCAGAAAATGAACGTGGGTTATTGCCAGGAATGCCTGGACAATTGCGAGTCGTGCACGGACCCTACCGGCTATTGCAAATTCAGGTCCGCCTGCATGACCTGGGAACTGTGCAAAAAAACCGTGAAACAGCGGTTGCGGGAAGAAAAGGAATCCGCCTGATAAGGACAATTCCATGAAAGATGAACTGGACGCCTGGGCTGACGAGCTCCAGGAGGAAATATACAAGGACGCGGAAGCAGAATACTCCAGGGAAGTCTACGAACGGTGGCGCAACCCCAAACGCTTCGGCCGCATGGGGGACGCCACGGCCAGCGGAAAGGTGCGCGGCTCCTGCGGCGACTCCATGGAGATATATTTAAAGATTGAAGACGGGATTGTAATCAATTCCTCTTTTTTTACGGATGGTTGCGGGCCAAGCGTCAGCTCCGGCTCCATGGCGGCGGACCTGGCCATGAAAAAGGGCGTGGAAGCCCTCACCGATATCACCGGAGAGGTGATCCTGGAAGCGCTTGGAGGTCTGCCGGAGGACTCTCTCCACTGCGCGGGTTTGGCGGCCTCGGCTCTGTCGGACGCGGTAGACAGCTATTTTCAGAGGAAATAGCTTTTATTTTTTGTGATTTTTTGAACAAATGAAAAGCATTATCAAACAAGGGTTTAAAGCGCTTCCTGAAGAAAATGGTTGAAAGGTTCAGTGCATTATGGTAGGTCGGCAACGTCAATCATCGGGCATTGCGCCCGTCAACTGCACTTTTGTTTTGTGAAGCCGATAAAAGGAAAAAGCAAAAATGGACAAAAACAAGGAACGCCTTCTCGCCTTGTGCCTGATGGCTGCGTTATTTCTGGTGGGAGCGGTGTGCTATGCAGCCTACAGTCAGGAAGAGCCCAACAGGATTCTTTTGGACTTCGGAGGGGGGCAAGGCAAGGTTATGTTCGGGCATTACGAGCATTTCGAAGATTTTGACGTCGCATGCATCGACTGCCACCACACGGCCGAGGACGAACTGTCCGAAATGCAAAAATGCGGAGACTGCCACCTGAAGTCAATGCCCAAGGGCGATCCTTGCGTGGCCCGCAAAGACGCCTTCCACAATCAATGCATTGGTTGCCACGAAGACATAGGCATGGATCTGGCCTGCGGCGATTGCCATGTGAAATAGGCCGGCGGTGCAGACTGAATTTCATAATAAGTAACGCATTTGCGCATATATTGTAAAAACCAAAAAGGGTAACACCGATGAAACGAAGATCGTTTTTAGGACTGGTTAAACCAACGTTGGAATACACAACGCTGGCGGCCCTGTCTTCAATCCCGCTGAAAAAGGTCCCTGCCTCAAAAACTGCAACGTTCATGGTTCCCGGAACCATGGAAGGTACAGACCTTTTGGCTCTTAAGGTCGGTGATGAGGTGAAGGCAGGACAAGCATTGGCGCCCATCGCGGATAGCGATGACTACGCCATTTCAACTATCGCCGGAAAGGTGACGGCCCTGGAGCCTTTTACGGACGCGCATTCCAATGCCTTCATTGCCGTCACCGTGGAAGCGGCTGATGACCAGGAGTGGGCGGATTCCCTGGGCTCCGACCCGGATTTGGCGGCCGTAGCGGCGAACCTGCAAAACGGCCCGGGGGCTCTTTGCCTCAAGCCCGTTTTGGACCCGGAAACCAACATCAACACAATCCTGGTGCTTGGCATGGATCAGGACCTGATGACCACTGCGGTGCAATATGCGGTCAAAACCAGGGGGGCGTATCTGGCCAAGGGGATCGAGACTCTCAAGAAGATCACGGGCGTTTCCGAAATCATCCTGGTCGTGCCTTCCGATCTGACCGGCAACGTCCAGGGCTGTAAATGCACCATCAAGGAAGTGGGCGCCTCCTATCCTTCCGCCAATCCCAAACTGGTCATGCACAACATCGTGGGAAAAACCGTTCCGGCTGGCAAGACCCTGGAAGACATGGGCGTCCTCTGCCTTTCCGCGGAAGCGGTCGCCGCTCTGGGCGAATCCTGCGAGACCGGCAAGCCCTGCGTCAACAAGATCGTGACTCTTGTCGCCAAGGATGGAGAGGCTTTGAACGTCCAGGTTCCCGTGGGAACGCCTATCCAGGACGTGCTGGACGTCAAGCGCATTGCGCTTAATGACGGGGACAGGCTGATCCTGGGCGGACCCATGACCGGCGTTGCAACCTACTCCACTTCTCTGCCGGTTCTTCCCGGCACGGACGCAATCATGGTGCAGGACGGCGCCAAGCTGCCTGAAATCGAAGACGCTTCTTGCGTCAATTGCGGAGAATGCATCAAGGTCTGCCCCGCCAAAGTGCCTGTCAACATGCTGGTGCGCTTTCTCGAAAACCAACTCTACGTGGATGCAGCCGAAAAGTACGACCTGCTCTCCTGCGTGGATTGCGGGTTCTGCAGCTTTGTCTGCCCCGCAAGAATACCCATTTATCAGTACATTGGGCTGGCCAAGTTCGAACTGAGCCGGATGGCCCCGGAGGCGGAATAGATGGAAACTAATAAAAAATTTGTGGTATCCTACGCGCCCCATTGCCATAACGGGGACCGGATATCCAAGAAAAGCTATAACATGATGTTGGCGGCGCTCCCGGCGGTGTTCTTCGGGATACTGCAATACGGCGTCGCAGCCCTTAGCGTGATCTGCCTGTGCGTCTCCACCGCCATGGCATGGGAACTGCTTTTCAACCGGATTATGAAGCAGCCCCCCACCATCGGCGACGGAAACGCGGCCCTGACCGGCCTGATTCTTGGCATGCTCATGCCGCCGGTCGTCCCCTGGTGGGTAATCTTCACCATGACCTTTGTGACGATCCTGCTCGGAAAAGTGGTTTACGGCGGAATGGGCGGCAACCCGTTCAATCCCGTTGTTCTGGGCTACGCCATAACAAGGCTGTCCTGGGGCGTATTTCTGGATGTGGACGCCTCCCTGGCGCCCGGCTATATTTTCGATTTCAATATGGCCAACCCCATTGTCGCCATTAAATCCGCAGTATGGACCGGCGCCGGCGCGGACGCCGCTGCGGCGTTCCCCCCCCAAGTTCTTCTTTTGGGGCAGCATTGCGCATCCATCGGAACCATGTTCGGCCTGGGCCTGATTGTGGGCGGTCTTTATCTGATCGTCCGCGGCTACCTCCGCTGGGAGCTCTGCCTGTCCTACCTGGCGGGCGTCATCGTCACCGCGGCCCTGTTCTCCGCATTCGGTCCCGAGGGAAAATACGCAGGCGCCGCTTTCCACGTGCTGACGGGCTTCACCCTCATTGCCGCTTTCTTTTTCATGGCCGAAGACTCCTCCACGCCGGTCAACCTCATACCCATGTTGATCTACGGCATTGGCGCCGGGGTGTTGACCGTACTTATCAGAAACATCGGAGCATATCCGGACGGCGTGATTTACGCCTTCCTGCTCATGAATATCCTCAACCCCCTGTTGGATAACATCCGGCCCAAGGCGTTGGGAAAGGTGGTGGAAAATGAATGATATGGTTAAGATGGTGGTGGTCCTCACCTTGCTGGCGGCTGCTTCCGGCTTTCTGCTCTCTTTTGCGGAGCAAAAAACGGCCCCTCTCATAGAAATGCAGGTGCTGAACAACGAGCAGTGGCCGACGCTTCAGACTATTTTTAAAGACGCGGACAACCTGGACACCCTGGTGGACCAGCGTTTCAAGATCGATTTGGGGGACGACGAAAATGTAACGATCTTCCCTGGCGTTTATAATGGAGAACCCAAGGCGGTGGCTTTTGAGGCCAAAAGCACGGGTTTTGGCGGCCCCCTGGGCGTCATGGTGGCCGTCAACCTGGACACCGACGAGATGGTCGCCATCGGCGTGACCGTCAGTCAGGAAACCCCCGGCTTCGGCTCCAGAGCCAAGGACGAACCTGATCTGGCCAACCAGTTTAAGGGCTTGGGCTTGTTGCAGTCCTTTTCCGTCAAGGCGGACGGCGGCGACATAGACGCCATTACCGGAGCAACGGTAACCTCCAGGGCTGTTTGCGCTGCAGTTACCTCCGCCGGCGAGACCTACAAATCCATTAAGCCTGAAATTCTTGAAAAAGTGAAGGCGATATAAGGATAGGAGATCAATACCATGGCTAAAACACTGACTCAGGAATTCACCAAAGGCTTATGGCAGGAGATTCCGCCTTTCAGGCTTGTGTTGGGCCTCTGTCCCGCTCTCGGCGTCACAACCACCGTGCAAAACGGCGTTGGCATGGGCTTGGCCACCACCTTCGTGCTGGTTTGCGCCAACCTGCTGGTTTCCGTGCTGCGCAAAGTGATTCCGGCCAAAGTGCGCATCGCCTGCTTTATCGTGGTTATCGCCACCTTCGTCACCTTGGTTGGAATGCTCATGCAGGCCTTCACCTATCCGCTATACGGCATGCTCGGCATCTTTATCCCTCTGATCGTCGTCAATTGCATTGTGCTGGGGCGCGCCGAAGCATTTGCGTATAAAAATCCCGTGCTTCCCAGCATCGCGGACGGATTGGGAATCGGCCTGGGCTTCACCATGGCCCTGGGCGCTTTGGGCGCTGTCAGGGAAGTGATCGGAACCGGTTGCTTCACCGTCCCCTTCGGCCCCACCCTGACCATACTTTCGGCGGATTGGTACACGCCGTTTGCTTTCATGGTCCAGGCTCCGGGCGCGTTCATCGGACTGGGACTTATGCTTTGCCTCATGAACCTGGTACCCAGCAAATAGGCGGGAATTCAAGCCGTAGCGGCGGAAGCCGCAGGAGACGTAACAATGGGCGATATCATAGTTCTTATAATTAGCTGCATCTTTGTTAACAACATTCTTCTGGCCCAGTTCTTGGGCAACTGCCCCTTCCTGGGAACCTCCAAAAAACTGGAGACGGCCCTGGGCATGGCCATGGCAGTTATCTTCGTCCTGGTTATGGCGGGCGCCATCACCTGGATTGTCCAGTACTTCATCCTTGATAAGTTCAAGCTGGAATATCTGCAAACCATCGCTTTTATTCTGGTTATTGCATCTTTGGTTCAGTTTGTGGAAATGTTCCTCAAAAAGAGCATCCCCGGCCTCTACGCCGGCCTGGGCATCTTCCTGCCCCTGATCACCACGAACTGCGCCGTGTTCGGCGTCTGCATCATCAACATGAAAGAGGGCTACGGCTTCCTGGAAACCCTGGTGTCCTCCTTTGCTTACGCCGCCGGCTTTGGTCTGGCTCTGATCCTGTTCGCAGGCGTCAGAGAGCGCATCATCCTCGCCAGGGTGCCCAAACCCCTGCAGGATACGTCCATCGGTCTTATCACTGCGGGCGTGCTGGCTTTGGCTTTCATGGGATTCAAGGGAATGGTCTAGTTAGTCAGACTAAATTCTGTTTACCACCTTGTTGTCTCAATAAGGTTTCTAAAGCATGCCCACACGGCCTATAGGCCATGTGGGCTGTTTTGGTTCTTCGCCAAGGAAATGTTTCACTTGGCGCATAATATAACTTTCGGTTCCGCGGTAAGTTGCCTGAACACCCGGTTTTTTGTTTCAAAACCATGCCTTTTGTTTCAAGTAAGGCGTCAAGTGAATACATGGCAAGCCCGGGAACCCCCTATCCGGAGGTTTTCGATGTTTAAAATTTTATCAAGACGGGAAATGGCCCAGGGAACTGTGGTCGAAAACGTTATCGAGGCCCCGCAAATTGCAAAAAAAGCCAAACCCGGCCAGTTTGTGATTCTGCGCGTGAATGAGACAGGGGAAAGAATTCCTCTGACCATGGCCAACACCGACCCTGAAAGGGGAACCATCACCTTGATTTATCAGATTGTCGGCAAAACCACCTCTCTGATGAAGACCCTGCAGGTCGGGGACGCTCTCATGGACATCGCCGGACCTTTGGGCAAGCCCACCCATATTGACAATATCGGCACCGTGGTTTGCATCGGCGGCGGCACCGGCGTGGCAGTGCTCCATCCCATCACCCGCGGTTTCAAGGAGATGGGCAACAAGGTCATCGGCATCATTGGCGCCCGCAACAAAGAGCTGCTGATCATGGAAGATGAAATGAAAGCCGCTTCCACCGAGTTTGAAGTATGCACGGACGACGGATCCTGCGGCTATCATGGCTTTGGAACGGACCTTTTGAAAAAAAGGCTGGAGAGCGAGAAAGTCGACCTGGTCGTCGGCATCGGCCCCGTGCCCATGATGAAGTTCGTGTGCTCCGTGACCAAGCAATACGATGTGCCTACCCTGGTCAGCCTGAACGCCATTATGGTGGACGGCACCGGCATGTGCGGCTGCTGCCGCGTTTCCGTTGGCGGAGACACCAAGTTCGCTTGTGTGGATGGCCCCGAGTTTGACGGCCACAAAGTGGACTTCGACGGACTTTCCCAGCGCCTCGCAGGCTACATGGCTGAAGAAAAGGTCTCCATGGACCGTTTCACGGCGTCCTGCAACTGCTCCTGCAAGGAATAGGTTTTATTGCATCCAGGCAAAAACGCATTTACTAAACCCATCGGCTCAAAAGAGAGGGTGTTATAATGGCAGAAAAACAAGAAAAGGTCCCCAGGCAGCCAATGCCCGAGCAGGATCCTAAAGTTCGGGCAAGAAATTTCGAAGAAGTTCCTTACGGCTACTCAGAAGAAACAGCCATGCTGGAGGCTTCCAGGTGCATTCAATGTAAGAATCCCGGTTGCCGTCAGGGCTGCCCCGTGGGCATCGATATCCCCGGATTCATCAAGCAGATCGCCAAGGGCGACTTCGCCGCCGGCATCGCAAAAATCAAGGAAACCAACGCTCTGCCCGCAGTATGCGGCCGCGTTTGCCCCCAGGAAGTGCAATGCGAAGCCAAGTGCATCCTGGGCAAAAAGGGTGAACCTGTCGCCATCGGGCGTCTGGAACGCTTTTTGGCGGACTGGGAGCGCAAGGAAGGCGCTGTCAAGATTCCCGAGAAAAAACCCGCCACCGGCAAGAAAGTCGCCGTCATCGGCTCCGGCCCCTCCGGCCTCACCGTGGCGGGCGACCTGATCCTGAACGGGCACGACGTCACCGTGTTCGAGGCTTTCCATAAACCCGGCGGCGTGCTTTTGTACGGCATTCCCGAATTCCGCCTGCCCAAGGAAATCCTGTTTGCGGAAATCAATTACATGGAACGCCTGGGCGTCAAGTTTGAGTGCAACCAGGTCATGGGCGCCATCAAGTCCCTGGAGGAATTGTTCGAAGAAGGCTTCGACGCCATCTACGTGGCCGTCGGCGCAGGCCTGCCTTACTTCCTGGGCATCCCCGGCGAAAACCTCATCGGCGTATACTCCGCCAATGAGTACCTGACCCGTTCCAACCTCATGAAGGCTTACCTCTTCCCGGAATACGATACGCCTATCGTCATCGGCAAGAACGTGGTCGTCATCGGCGCCGGAAACGTGGCCATGGACTCCGCCCGCACGGCCATGCGCCTGGGCGCGGAAACCGTCAAGATCGTGTATCGCCGCTCCCGCGAGGAAATGCCCGCCCGCGGCGAGGAAATCCATCACGCCGAGGAAGAAGGAATTGAACTCTTCCTGCTGACCGCTCCCTTGTCCTTCTCCGGCGACGACAACGGCAGGCTCACCACCATGCATTGCCAGAAAATGGAATTGGGCGAAGCAGACGCCTCCGGACGCCGCCGCCCCGTTCCCATCGAAGGCTCTGAGTTCGATCTGGAATGCGACCTGGCGGTCATCTCCGTGGGCGCCGGCGCCAACCCGCTGCTCACCTCCACCACCCCGGCCCTGGAACTGAACAAACGGGGCTACATCGTGGCAGACCCCAACACGGGCAAAACCACCATGAAGGGCGTGTGGGCCGGCGGCGATATCGTCACCGGTATGGCTACGGTCATCATGGCCATGGGCGCAGGCCGCGCCGCAGCCAACTCCATGGAAGACTACCTTAAGCTGGGCTGGTAAGGCTCCAAGGATTCTGTATTGATATCAAGGCAGGGCTTCTAAAAGGAGGCCCTGCCTTTTTACCATTAATGGGGTCAAGTCTACGTTTGACGTTTGAGAACCAAAATACAAGGCCAAACGTCAAACGTAGACTTGACCCCCTATCCGGAGGGGCAAACCATGATCGTTATCGGCGTGATGGGCGGAGGCAGTGCAACGGATAACAGCGAGGCCCAGGCCTATGAGTTGGGCAAACTCATCGCCCGGGAAGGCTGGGCGCTTCTAAACGGCGGAAGGGCCGCCGGGGTTATGGACGCTTCCGCCAAGGGCGCCAAAGAAGCCGGAGGCCTGACCATCGGCGTGCTGCCGGACACAGATGCATCCCAGACCTCCCGATACATAGACATACCGATCCTCACCGGCATGAACGCCGCCCGAAATTACATCAATGTCCTGTCCTCCCAAGTGGTGGTGGCCTGTCCTGGCGCCGCAGGCACTCTTTCTGAAATCGCCCTGGCCATAAAAAGCCAGCGTCCGGTTATTTGCATGGGCTGGGATCCCGGCCCGGTAGTGGCGAACATGGCGAAATCAGGCATGTTTATTCTGGTTAAAAATCCCGGAGAAGCAGTTGTTGAGATAAAGCGTCTATTAAGAGATTTGCCATAATAATAAGCTGTTAATTTTACATGATAAATTTTTGTATTGAGGCTCAATTTAAAAAGTTCACCTAAGGCGCTAAAGTAGAAAAAAAAGCCGGAACAGGCTGATTTATTTTTCTTTTAAGCCATGGGAAGGGTTTGTTTGGAGTAGTGAACGCGGGGTCACTGTCCGTGCTTCGTTAAAAATTCCAAAACGTCATTGTACTGGCCGGACTCATTAGCGCGCCCGGCGTATTTCCCGGCCGTGGTAAGCCACTCCATAATCGTGGGCATTACCTCTTTCAAGGCTGTCTGGAAAAACTCGCTGGTTAGAGGCCTTTCCTCCCCGGATGTTAAAGAGGCGTCAATAGCGAAGTCGCACGCGGTTTCCACCAAATTGCACAGATCCGCGCCCGAAAAACCTCCAGTAGCCTTTGCTAAAGCCTTGGGACTTAGGCTGTCAGCAACGGGCCGCTCCTTAAGGTGGATTTCTATAATCCGCTCCCTGGCTTCCCTGTCAGGTGGAGGGACAAATACCCTGTCAAACCTGCCTGGTCTGCAAAAGGCGGGATCAACGGCCCAGGGCGCGTTAGTGGCGCCTAAAACAAGCAAGCCCTGATTATTCTGAGAGTAACCGTCAAGCTCGTACAAAAACTGGCTGACCAAATTGGAGGAGGCTCCTTCACTGAAAAACCTCCTTTTGCCTCCAATCGCCTCCAACTCGTCAAAGAATATGACCGAAGGCGCTTCCAACCTGGCATTTTCAAAGATGGCGTTGAGCTTCCGCTCCGACTCCCCGACATACATGTCCAAAATGTCGGAAATCGCTACGCTGAAGAAGGCGGCCTGGCATTCTCCAGCCGTCGCCTTGGCTAACAGCGTCTTACCGCACCCCGGCGGTCCGTATAACAATATGCCGCCTCCGGCCTTTTTACGAAATTTTTGAAAGATGGCCGGTTTTTGAAAAGGCAGGATGATTTTTCGGCGGATTTGTTGCTTGATGCCGTCCAGGCCCCCCACATCCTCAAACGTAACGGGCTGCTCCGGGGGCGCCAATAACCGGTTCAACTCAGGTTCGTCCCCGTCTCCATTTGCCATGACGCGCAGATGGGTAACCTTGCCCTTGCCCGCACAAGTTTGTTCAACCGCTTTGGCCTCTAACAAAGCCTCAAAATGCAGGTCCTCCAAGGCGGAGTTTTTTTCTAAAGCGCTGGCGTAAAGATCCCGGGCCTCCTTCCGCCGGTCTAATTCAAGCAGCGCCCTGGCGCGCAGAACCAGGCAGCGGGGATCTCCGTCCAGGCATACCGATAAAGCCAGTTCCGGCGCTTTGCCCTTAAGGCACAACTTGGCGGCGTCCGCTTGCTCTTCCGGCGATAATCGCCCAAGACCGGCGTCCTGGTTTGCTAATAGTTCCAGGCCGGTTTGGTATTCCTCCAGCTCCAGGCAAGCTCTGACAATAGCCATTAAAAGGCCTTGGGCCCCAGGATCCGCATTATAAGAGGTTATCAGCGTCTTTAAAGTGGCGTGGTTCATTGCTGCTCATCGAATTTTCTAAGGTGATGTGATGGATGAGAAGCATTTACCACAGGATCGAATAAATTACAAGTTTAATCCTGGCTTTCTCGAGGTAAATAAAGAAGTTCTATCAGTTTTGATGCCTTTGGTTGAACAATTACTGCAAGCCAAGAGCACTTTGCTTTTACTGGCTAAATTGCATCAATCAAGCGGGTTTGCGCCAAACGCCTCCCAAACCCGATTAAGCTCCAAACCGGAGGCAGGCCGCAAGGTTCGGGAAACACGCTGGCGTCGCATACGAAACATTTTTTAATCCGGGTTTCCAAATCCTTGTCCACAACCTGGCCGATAGGCGCCGTTCCTCCCGGATGGGCGGCTCTGACCGGCGTGGAAACGATAGTTTCCGGTTTGCAGCCGGCTTGGGCCAGTATCTTGCGCGAAATTTCTATGCCCCGGTCGATCTTCTGTTGGTCTGCGGGCGTCAGAGGCTTGGAAAAGGTTTCGTCGGGATAGATGCGGCCGGATATTTCATCCTGGATTTTAATCATGACGCCCAGCATTTTGGAGTGGGACAAAGTTTTGGGAATATGCCCGGGTCCTTTATAGATCATTTGCAATAGAAACGTTGGCATGGGGTCCATAAGGTCGCCTATGATGATGCCGTCGTCCGAATTTTCCAGCTTGCCGCAGCACATGGGGATTTCCTTGCGCATATCCATGTCCGGGCCGTTATACACGCCGTAGGTGATGACCAGCGGATCCGCAAACAGCCCCTGGCCGGCGTTTTCTATCCCTGAGCGCTGCAGTACGACCGGCGTGCCAAGCCCCCCGCCGGCTATCACCACGGCTTTGGCTCTTACCGCCAACTCCCCTTCCGGGGTTTTGGCCAGGACTCCGGACGCCTTGCCGTTTTTTTCCATTATCCTGTCAACCCGCGCTTTGTTAATCAACCGGGCGCCGTTTTGAACGGCTTCCTCCACATAATCCCTGGCCGTCCATTTGGCCTTTTTCCTGCATCCGTACATGCATACAGGACAGGAAAGGTCGCATAAATCATGCCGGATAAATTTCTTCATGGGCTCCCACGGAATGTCCAGGTTATGAGCCGCCGTCATAAGGGCGCGGGCGCCGGGGCCGATATGGCTGTCAGGAAAAGCGGCTATTCCGATTTCCCTTGCCGCCTCCTCCATGAAAGGCGTCAGATCAACGCCGTACTTTTCAAGCAGCCACGAGGGCGCCGGAATGGCCGCTCCGCAAAAGAGCATGGAGCTTCCCCCGGTGGTCAGGGCGCGCAGCATGTTCAGGCCTTCCCTGGACCAGGTAAAGCCCATTTTCTCTACCATGGTGAAAGGCCCGGCCACGTTTCCCCGAACTTTATGATGAGCGCCTCGTTCCAGGATCACCACGCTTTTCCCTGCCAAAGAAAGCTCCCGGGCCACTGTGGCCCCTCCAGGTCCGGAACCCGCTATAACCACATCCGTCTCAATCGTTTTCATGCACCCCTCCTTGGTAGTCCCCCTATATGGTTTCCAGCGCGGATAGATCCAAAGGCTCCGGCTTGGAATAGTCCCTATTCAGGACAATGGCCCCTGACGGGCATTTGTCCGCGCATATGCCGCACCCAAGGCATCTGTCCGGCTCCACCACAGGCCGCCCATCCTCCATTTTCACCGCCAGAAAACCGCACGCCTCCACGCACTGGCCGCATCCCTGGCATTTATCAGGATCATGAACCGCCACGTATCCGGACGACTCCAGCATTTTCAGCTCCGGGTTGTCGCCCTGGAAAAAATCCCGAAACCAGCTCTGCGCCTGCATGCCGCCGCAGCAGCACAAACAGCAATTGCATATGGCGAACAGGCGGTCTCCCGCCGCGTCCTTAAAAAAGGCGTTGTGCACGTACCCGGCTTCATGCGCCTGCTGCAAAACCGCCAGGGCTTCCTCCTGGGTGACGTAGTGGATATTCAGCTTCTCCCTGCCGTGCTGCACCGCGTAAGTGGCGAAAGGCTCCCCCACAAACATGCACACATGGTAGGGCGTGCATGGATTCTCCCGCCGCACCCGGCATGCGCAATCCCCAACAGCCACAGAGTTGGGATTCTTTAGAACAATTTGGTTGACCATGTCGTAGGTTAAAACCCGTTTAGCCTGGTCCGGCTGCACGTGGACGTCCTGGTTCAGGGTAAGAATTTGGGCGGCGTGCTCGTGAGTCAGCACCTTGCCGTGATACCTTCTTGGAAGCCAGTTAAGCAGCCATTTGTATGCAGCGCTGTTATTTAAAAATATGGGAGACCGCTTCATGACATACGTGAGAACCACCGTCAAAACATGCACGTAGCGCCTTGTGTTTCCGTAGTAGATCACAGCATGAAGAAAATGCAGCGGCCGCCTCCAGCCATGCATCCTCCAAAAATCCCCGGGCCTTCCTGTATACTCTTCCTTCGCTTTCCCAGCCTTGGCTCCAAGTTTAGCCGCCTCCATAGTTTCCTCCCCCCAAAGTTTGCTTCACTCGCTCCTGTTAAGACTCTCCCTCTTGCCCGGCCAGCAGCACAATCGCCGAGCGAACCGCATCCCATATGGAATTGTCCTTGCTCAATACAGGTTCAATAGTCATCTGCAGGCTGATTCCATCCACTATGGCGGTGAGGACGGCAGCCATTCCCTTAAGGTTTTTCGCAGGCTGAATCGCCCCCTTTTGCTCCATGCCATCCAGCCCGTCAAGGATGGCCTGCCTGAACCTTGCATGAAACTCCCTGAGCAGCGTCATGGCCTCCGGCCCTTGCCGGACCAGGGTCCAACTTTCCATAAACAAGGTGAAAAAATATGGGTCCGACTCCAAGATAAACTGCAAGGCCTGAGTCAGGCCTGCGGCAAGATCAGAAAGATTTTCCGCTTTGCTGAAAATAGTGTTGGTGGCCTCCAGAATATCTTCCATGTTATGGCGAAAAACCTGCACAAGCAGATCTTCCTTGCTTTTAAAATGATAATGAAGCAGCCCTCGGCTGACTTCCGCCTTGGAGGCTATTTGGCTGATGGTCGCTGCTGTGTATCCTTCTTCGGCCAGGATGACCCTGGCTGCTTCCAGGATTTTCCGGATTTTGGCGTTTCCCTTGGGTTGGTTCATTCCGACCCCTCTCAACTAAAATATTGGCTGGACGTCCAGCCAGTTTCCGGGTCTAAAAAATATCGGCGGACCCACAGAAAAGAAAAAATTAATCGTTTGGACAAAAATACGGGAGACCCGTTCGATTGTCAATAAAAATCTGGATGGGGGCCGTTGCGGCCCGGATTCTTACTTGAGATCCATGGGGAAGATCGCAGTTGCGATGTTTTCCCTGGCGGTCAGATCTCCCGCTGCCGATTTGGCCGCCGTCTGGGTGGGGTAGTCGCCTATGAGCACCAAATGCCACACCCGGCCGGACGCGGAATTGATCACGTGGGTCCTGGCGGCGTATCCCTTGGACTTAAGAAAGGCCTCTTGCTTGCCTGCGTTGGCGAAGGACAAAAAAGCGCCCGCCTGAATGGAATACCCCCTGGGCGCCGTAGACGCCGCCGGAGTCTTTTTTGCGGATTTGACCCTCGCCGGTTGAGGCTGAGGCTTGGCCGCAACCTGCTGCGGTCTGGTCTCCGACTGCGCCGGCGCCGGAACTGCCTGGTTCGTTGCGGGAACGGGCAGGGGCGAGGCCTGAATAGGGTCTACCGCCCGGTCGGAGGTTACTCTTGGGGAGCGGCTTGTATTCATGGATACGGCCACTGGCTGCAAAGGCCCCTCCACTTTCTGAATGGTCCCGATGCGCCAGGGAAGTCCGGCTCTGTATCGGTTAAGCCTGTCATTATAGGCATTTAAAGTGTCTTGAGAGACTGAATCCTGAAGTTTGAGGCGTTTTATGGCCTCTTCCTGGCTGGCGACCGCTCGTCTGAAATCTCCAAGTTCGGCGTAGGCGGCTGCCAGGGTGTCGTAAAACAGCAGGTTGTCTTCCGCGGAAATGGCTCGCTTTGCTAGTTCCAGGGCTTTTTTTCCGTTGCGGTAGTCTTCCTTGGGGCAGGTGGCCAGGATCCATGCCAGTTGGTTTTGAGCCCATATGGCGTTGGAATCCAGGCTCATGGCCTTGCTGCAATCCGCCAGCGCTTTCGCCCAGTTGCCTTTATAGAACCAGGCCGCGCCCCGATTGGTATAGCCGTCTACGAAGTCCGGGTTGATTTCAATGGCCCTCCCGTAATCCTGGATGGCCAAATCCAATTCCCCTTTAATGCCGTAGACCAGCCCGCGGTTATTGTAGGCCTGCCAGTTTGCCGGATTGATTTCAAGCGCCCTGGTGAAGGAGTTGATGGCCTGATCGTAAAGCCCCTTTTCCAATTCCTCCAGCCCCGCCTCGGACCAGCTTTGGATTTTCCCCTGCACCGGCGCGGGGGCCGCTGCGAGCCCTATTACCGTCAATATCAGCGCCAACCTATAACCGAAGCTTTTTAACAACACCTTAAGATGACTTTTCCTTTATGCGTTTTTTAATATCATCGAGCACCTCAGAGATGCCTTCCTGCCTGTCCACCACCAGGGTTTTGTCCTCCCCGGCGCCCGAGCGCCTCGCCCTGGCTCGCGCCTCCTCTTCCTGTTTCGTTTTTTTCAAGGGGGTTGCCGCCCAACCGCCGTCGGACTTTTGAATCTCCCAGTTCTCCAAATCCACCTGAAGCCTGCGAACCTGGGGAAGCCGGGAGATCTCCCGGAAAAGAAGCTCTACGTTATTCGGCGTGAAGTCCCCCTCGGGATCCTTTTTCAAAATCCCCCACAAATGCACGGTGGAGCCGGAGCAGGAATAACTGATTTGCGTCAGATCCACAGCGTTGCGGACCAGGGAGGTCTTCACTTTTTGATTGATTTCATATCGGTTCAATCCATTGCACCTCGCAGCGGCGAAGTCGGGCCAAACTACTCTTTGGACCTACGGACAGGTTGAGGATAAACGATTTTGCCGCAAATGTCCAAACTATATCCGCCTAATTTTTCAGCAATCTTTCTAAACTCAGGCTCCTGGAGCAGGCCGAGGAATGATTGGACCCCTTTGTCGAAGAACCGGTCGCGCCCCACAAGCAGGTCAAAACGCTCCCATCGCAATGGGATGAAGCCCATTCCAAGCAGATTGGAAGCGGGCCGGATGGCAAGACCTGCGTCAGCATTGCCCGCCGCTATCTCCAGGGCGACCTCCAAATGACTCCTGCATTCATGATTGTAGCCCTTTAGTTTTTCCGGCTTGATTCCGGCGTTTTTCAGCTCCGAGTCAAAAAGCAGCCGGGTCCCCGTGCCAAGAGGCCGGTTGACTATCCGGACTCCGGATTTGCCCAGGTCCTTGATGCCTTGTATCTTTAAAGGATTGCCTTTGGCCACCACAATCCCTTGTTCGCGCATGGCGAAATTGATGACGGCCGGAGGATCGCCCCCAAATTTTTCAGGAACGAACTGAAAATTGTACTCGGACCCGTCCTCCTGCATGAGATGGCTTGCCGCCACATGGCAGAAGCCCTTGTTCAGGGCATTGATGCCGCCCATGCTTCCCACGTTGGCGAATACCGCCAGATAATCCTTGTGCGAGCGGTTGAAAAGGGCGAAGGTCCGCTCCAGTAAAAGATCGTTGCTTCCTGCAAAGACCAGCAGGCCGGAGGCTGTCACGTCCCCTCTGGGAGAAGGATTATTAATGATGTGCTTCTCCAGCCATTTTTCCACGAGTCGTTGGGGAAACTTCCATTTGCCCGTGATTTTGGTGGCTGGCAATCCCTTTTCCGAAATCAGCGTGTAAACCATTTTTTCGTTTACATCCAGGAACTCAGCAACCTGCTTAGTGCTTAAAAAAACATCCGCCATGCACTCCTCCTGCCGTTAAAGCCCTTCCAAGGTGAGATTGTCCGGAATCGTTTCTTCAAATTGAGTCACATCCTCTCTGGTGATCAATTTCAGGATGGCGTCCGCAGAGGCGACCCTGGCCAGTCCGGAATTCTCTTCAAAGATTACCCGCCGCCTTTTGGTCATTTCGCTGATGGCCGGCTCCAAATAGGGTATCAGGCCGTATACCAGCCCGACCAGCCGTTCCTCGTTAAGAAGCGGCGTGGTCAACGGGCCTCCCACTTTGATCGGCGGCGTGTATAGGACGGGCCCTCCGCTGTTGCCGGGAAAAACAAAGGCGTCGGCGATGATGCCTGTTTCGTCCGACCTTGCCACAATGCCGGACCTGGCTATGGCTTTGGAATTTCCAAACGACCGAAGCCCCAAAGGATATCCCAAAATCATGATGGAGGCCCCCGCCTGCACGTCCTCCTGATTTAAAAAAAGGCTCTGCGGAATGGCGGTGGCCTCAAAAGTATCCTTTACCACGACAAACCGGCAAGCCAGGTCGTCCGGGCCGGAGACAAACCACTTTCCCAACCCTCTCTCTTCCATGACTGCATCGCTGATCAGGGTGCTGTCCCCGCCCTGGATGTTAAACCGATAAGCCATGTGCGACCTGATTTCACGCTCTTCATTCAACACAACGTGTTTGGCTGTGATTAATAAAATATGCTTGTTTTCGGTGATCACCAAAAAACCCGTTCCAGCGGCCATGGGGTCCTTGTCCGGCTTGTCCAACTCGATGGAAACCACGGTGTCCAGCCATTTTTGGTTGAAAAACGAGGTGCGGTAATTGTCCTGCGCCTGCGCTGAACCTGCTAACATAAAAACTAATCCCAGGATGGACAATAGCGCTGTCCCTGAGCGACGAAAAATATACATAAATGACTCCAATAAAATGAATACAGGCCGGCGCCGCAAAAGCTATCTCCGAAGCCTGCGCCTTCCTTGGTCAAGCCTGAGAACAACCGCCCCGTCTATCAGGGCGAAGTCCGCGCGATTGGCTGTCTTCAACTCCCCGATCAGCTTGTAAAAGCCGACCGCTGTCATGGAAGACGCGTCCTCATCCCCGATGGTTTCATCGCCGGCGCCCGTCATTTTGTCAATATAACCCAGGCTGCGGCCTATGGATATGGCCGGCTTAATCCCTGAAGGCAAGGCTTCAATTTTTTTTGCCTTCACGTAAATGGGGACAGGCCCGCGAACCGTCCTCCGTAAAGCCGGGTCAAGAATAATGAGAACCTCAGCATTGGGCGTCCCATCCCGGTCCTCCCCGTATCCAGCCAGGGTGACCCAATGGCCTCCCACCCGGACGTAAGAGGAGGTTGTCCGGTCGAAATTGTACCAGCCGACGTTCAGCCAGACCGCGCCGGGGCCCGCCAGGCCTTTCTTGATCCAGTCAAGGTCCGGCTGGATAACGCCCGTATGAAAGGCCTTGGGGTGCTTGCGCCAACCCTGGTATTGGATGGCCGCCCAGTCGAAGCCGCGGTCTTCCAAATATTTTTGCAGGCCAATCATCACGTAGGTCGGGCTGGCGCCTTTACGGGGGTCGACTTTCATATACCGGTCGCTCCCCAAAAGGGCGGCCAGGCGGGCGTGGGTGATATCCTCCTGCCCGTGGTCTTCCGCTATGGCCGGGTAACCGTTCAGGAAAAACCACATGATCCCGTTGGAAACCGCTGCAGCCGCGCAATAGCCCCGCCCATCATAAGGCAGAAACCCCATGCCGTTGTGTTGGCCCAAATCAGGCATGCGCTCCACCTTGGATGTATAAACCAAGGAGCCCGCCCATGCGCTTGGAAGCAATCCCAGGCAGAGCGCCAGCGCGGCGAGGAGCGTTTGCCAATTTTTACCGGCTTTTTCTTTCATGACAGGGTATATCCATAGCACACAATTACCCGCAGCGGCAATATGTCTAAGCGATTGAAGGGCCTTGCCGCCTCCCCTGGTTTTCTTTTTTTCAGTTTGCCATTCCGTGAAATGGGTCCTATATTAATCCGTAGCAATATTTGTGAATTCCAACTGGATGCCAAGAAAGGACATGCCATGAAAATAGCTGTTAGCGGTAAAGGCGGCGTGGGAAAAACAACCTTCTCCGCGCTCCTCATAAGAACCCTTGACGAACAAGGGAAAAAAGTCCTGGCCATCGATGCGGACCCGGACGCCAACCTGGCCTCCGCCGTGGGCGTACCCGGCGCGGAAGACATCGTCCCCATCTCAGATATGAAAGAGCTGATTTACGAAAGAACCGAGGCGAAACCCGGCTCCGTGGGCGGCTTTTTTAAGCTCAACCCCAGGGTGGACGACTTGCCCGAAGCCCTCTCCGCCAAGCTGAACAACATCAAGCTCATGCGCCTGGGCGGCGTGAAAAAAGGGGGCGGCGGCTGCATCTGTCCGGAAAGCACCATG
The DNA here is from genome assembly GCF_900142135.1 of Desulfatibacillum alkenivorans DSM 16219. Lineage (GTDB taxonomy): Bacteria > Desulfobacterota > Desulfobacteria > Desulfobacterales > Desulfatibacillaceae > Desulfatibacillum > Desulfatibacillum alkenivorans. Next base: position 78,355 of record NZ_FQZU01000009.1, read on the forward strand.
CTGAAAGCCCTGATCAACCATGTGATCCTGGCCAGGGATGAAGTGGTTATCCTGGACATGGAAGCCGGCATCGAGCATCTTGGCCGGGCCACGGCCATGGCGGTGGATAAATTGATCGTTGTTGTGGAGCCGGGAAGGCGCAGCATCGAGACGGCCAGGCATATCCGCCAGCTTGCTTCGGAAATCAAGCTCTCCCGCATTGCCGTGGTGGGCAATAAAATCCGCGGGGAAAAGGACAAGGAATTCCTGCAAAAGAACTTGCCGGACTTTGATTTCCTGGGATTCATCCCCTACGACGACGCCTTGATCGAGGCGGACCTGGACGGCAAGCCGCCTTTTGAAAAGGCCGATGACGCCAAAGCCGTCGTCAAAGGCATGCTGGACAAACTATAAAACCCTCCGGCCGGGGCCAACGCGCCAAGCCTCAACGCCCCGGCCGTTTTTTCTCCTTGAACATTCCCGCCCATCCAAATTATCATACAAAAACAGCGGCCCAAGGCGTAAAAGTACGTCCCCAAAAACTTGCTGAGACTTATCTATAAAGTCAAGGACCTTTCTTAAAGTGCTCCCGGAAGACCATTCCACGACAATCAAACATGCCTGCGCTAAATTGCCCCTCGGATTCAGGAGCCCTTGTTCAAAAACACAAAAACTGGCAACTCCGAAAAACTAAATCGCAGCGCAAAATAATTGTTTGGTAGCCTCATCGGCAGGAAAGAGCAGCTCCACTCGTAATTCCTGAGTGGTTAGATCGAGCGGTGTGCCAAGGGTTGTTATGGTAGTGAAAAAACTCGCCCTAACAGAGTCCTTCTCAAATGTCAGAATCATGATTGGCATATCGGCGTCAATATCTGCATCCACTATAGAATCATGTATATTAAGTTTGGACATGTCTTTGTAGAGATCAATCAATTCTTCGTTTTGGGTCGAAACCGCCTCTCCCAGCAGGCGATCCATCATGAACTGTTCAACCATAGGCCAGTGTATGATGTAGTTTTTCAAGCCGTCCTCTGCAAAAACCATCCGGTAAACATTGTCATACTTTTTGAAGACGTTTTCTCCTACCAGGGTTTTCACGACCTGCTGATAGCCTGAGTTTTTCATCAAAATCTTGTAAGCTGCATTGATCACGATGGCTGGGTAAGGTTCGTGCTTTTGCAAGATCCTCTCCAGAGCGCTCCTAACCATGGACATCTTTTCCCCTTCAAAGGGCTCTTCTTTGAACTGGGAAGCAAAGCCGGCGGCCATTAAGAGCGCGTTTCTTTGTCGTAAGGGCAATTTGAGGCAGCCGGCAATTTTAAGAATCAATTCCCGGCTGGGTTTCGATCGGCCCGTTTCCACGAAACTCAAATGCTTTGAAGAAATACCGGCATCCAAGGCCAAATCCATTTGGCTGACCTTATTGTGCTTTCTCCAAAGCCGAAGCATGTCCCCCACGGATTCCGTCTTTTTATGGGCGCCCACAAAATTCAGCATAAATTTTACCTCCCAGGTAATGGACATCATTACCTTTAGGGGTTACCATTCACAAGAACTCAGGGCAACCTTATTTTGAAAGGAGAAAGACAATGACGGTGTTTCGTATTTTATTGGGCATTTTTACAATCGCAATCCTGCTCTTTACGGGACTTGTGATTCAAAACCATGGATGGAATCTTTTCCCTGTCTTCTTTGGAGACATTGCGGCCATGACCTGGGCTGGACAGTTCAATTTTGACTTTATGTGTTTCCTTACGCTTTCCGGGTTATGGCTCGCATGGCGACACAGGTTCTCTATGGTGGGTATCATATTGGGCATTATGGGCTTTTTCGGGGGCATCATGTTTCTCGCTCCATATCTTCTTATTATGAGTTTTAAGTCGAATGGAGACATGAATGAATTACTATTAGGAGATTACAGGGGGGACTAAGCTGTTATTGTTTTTGGAGACATCTTATCGTTTTATTCTTTATTCTTGGGGACGTCCCTGCATATTCTTGGGGACGTCCCTGCTAACTCACTAACTTTTTGTAATTCTTGGGGACGTCTTTGAATAATAATTCTTGGGGACGTAATTCTTGGGGACGTCTTTGAATAATTAATTCTTGGGGACGTCTTTGAATAATTGACTAACTGTTCTCAAGCCTTGACGCCAAAGCCGTCGTCAAAGGCATGCTGGAAAAACTATAACACCCTCCGGCCGGGGCCAACGCGCCAAGCCTCATCGCCCCGGCCGATTTTTTCTCCTTGAACATACCCGCCCATCCCCATTATCATACATAAACAGCGGACCGTGGCATAGAAGGGCGCCCCAAAAAGTTTTTGTCGGGTCACGCGGACCTGCGCCATGAAATTTGAAGCGATTCAGATCGCACACTGTTAGGTACACGCAGATCGCGCCAGGGCGGTTTAAGGCGTTTTGGAAGGACTAACGCCTGGGAAACAAGGAAATGATTCAGCGGTCTTTTTAAGGGACATCCGTGTTTACGCTTATTTGTCACATAGTATAGATTTTAGTTGTTATATTTTACTCTATGATATAAGAGTTATTTATCTGTCATTTCTCCCTCGATTCTAATAAATCACAGCACAAGGAGCAGACCCATGAATCCGCTCAGGGCCATTCTTATGTTAGCCTTCGCACTGATGGTGGCCAGCTGCGCCTCCGTCACCGTCCAGGACGCCGCCCCTAATGACGGCCGTGGTGACAACTTGAAGGACGGATACCTTTATTATCCACGCCGTCCGTATCTGCACGTGAAAAAAGAGTTTCCCCTCGAAGGAGGAGAAGGATACATCCAGGCGAAAAGAACCAAGGACGGCATTCTGTTCCGCAGTCCATGGGATGAAAGACTCCAAGCCCTGCCTCTTGGAGCCATTCTCACCAGGAACAAGACCGGGGACCTGACGTCCGGCGAAAAGAAGGATGACGAGGGCGGCGCCACCGCCAGCACGGAAAATTCCTCGGAGGACCGCCAGACGTTGAGCAAGGCGACGGCCACGGCCGGATACAATCCGGCCGTGAAGGAGATCGAACCCTTGGGCGACTTGTTCGACATCGTCTATCTGCCGGACGTGGACAACCCCCGCGTCTTGAACGCCTCTGCCCCGCTGGGCACGGCTGACGTCAGTCTGGCCTATGGACCAGGCAACACCTTCAATACATTCCAGACCACGGCGGACAACCGCGAGATAGGATACGTGGTGAAGGACTTGGTGGACACGACCATCAAAGTCGCCAAAAAGGTTGCGGAGATGCAGACGGGCCTGGCGACCCTTACGAGCGGCCAGATGGACACTCTGGCGTCGGATTATAAGATCGGGGACACCATGCTCCTGAAATATCGATATGTGGCCTATGCGACGCCCAACCTGACCCCCCTCGTGAAGGAGCGTGAATTCGCGGATGCCAGGGCGAGGTCGATTTTTCATGAGGAGGACCCCTATCTCAGAAGGCCGGAGTATCCGTATACCCGCTTTGCCTTCAAGATCCGCACGGAGTTTAGCCTGATCAAGGAAGACTTAGGCGCGCCCGGGCAAAATCCGAAGCCGGAAGGCGCTGACGTGGAAGCGGAGAAATCAAGGCAGATCGCGATCAATCTGATTTTCGACAAGAAAACGCTGGAACTCAAAGACGCCGGCGGAAAGGTGGAGTACAAGCTGACTTTCCTACCCACCGACCCCAAGACGATCACTGCGGATTCCGAGGTGCGGGTGACATGGCTTCACGATCCCTCCTTGCAAAACCCGAAAAACCTCTTGCCCCGCGTGCTTCAACAGACCATCGCGTTGCTGGAAGGCACGCCAGACGATCAACAGGAACCCATTCTGAACTGGCTCAAAGCCGCCAAGAAGCCCGAGAACGTGATAAACCTACTGCCAAATGCGGGCACGAAAGGATCGTGAGCCATGGCATTCACCGACTTGACCGTGTTCGAACAGGCCGGGATTCTGCGGCGCTTCATCCCAGGCCTCGAAAAACGCCTGAAGGAAGATCACCCAGAGCTGGTGTCGCTGACCCTCGGCAACCGGGAGCGGGGCGGCAAGGTCATGGAGGACGAGCTGACACTCAAGGCCGTGGTGCGGGAAAAGCTGGCCCAGCCCGTCAATCCCTTGCCGAGTTCCATCACGCTACGCACGCGGGCCAGGGCCGCCACCCAAGAAGAGTCGGCGGCGGCCATTGAAATACCCATCGACGTGGTCAGCTTTCCCACTTCCGAGCTTACCTCTGCAGCCAATGTCTTTGCTGTAAATGCAACCGGCTGCCTTGCCGGACGCATTCTCTGGGCAAATGGAGGGCGGGCCTGGCTCACGGTGTCCCATCTTCTCAAATTCCCTGGCGGGGCGACCGTGAACGCCCTCACCACTCGGGACGGCGTGCGCCTGCCGCGGGCAAAAGGCGCCCTGTGGCTCCAAGACCCCCTCCAGCCCGGCTACCCCATCGACGCAACCGCCGTGGTCGAAGAAGAGGACATGCAACGGTATGCGGCGTGGACCGCGGCCAAGATTGATTCCAAGATATGGACCCAACAGCTAAACGGCTTGAGGGGGTTCTATTTTGTCGACCAGAAAGGCGAGTTCCACGCGCTCAGGTATCATACGACGTGCCGGGCGGGGATCGTGCAATTCACGGGAGGAGGTTACTACCCCCTGGTGCACCTTTTTCAGAGCGACTACGCTCCATACGGCGGCGACTCCGGCGGGCCCGTATGGCTCGAATACCAGCAGAATCAGTATCTTGTCGGCATTCAGTCGGGCGTGACCGAGGGCAACTTCATAGTCATACCCATTGACTGCGTTTCGCGCGCCTTTCGAAATGCCGGTGTCATGAGCGGCATATGGTTCAAGCCGCTTAGCTAGCGCCCACCCATCAAGTGCTGCTTTTCCAATAATTCTTGTAATTCTTGGGGACGTCTTTGTAATTCTTGGGGACGTCTTTGAATAATTGTAATTCTTGGGGACGTCTTTGAATAATTGACTAACTGTTCTCAAGCCTTGACGCCAAAGCCGTCGTCAAAGGCATGCTGGAAAAACTATAACACCCTCCGGCCGGGGCCAACGCGCCAAGCCTCATCGCCCCGGCCGATTTTTTCTCCTTGAACATACCCGCCCATCCCCATTATCATACATAAACAGCGGACCGTGGCATAGAAGGGCGCCCCAAAAAGTTTTTGTCGGGTCGCTCCGCATGGGCTTTTAGGATTCTATATCGTTCCCGTCAGAACGGACGTCTTTGGATACTAAAAGACCCATGGCGGCTTCGCGTGACTCGACCCACAAGATGCCTGTGATTTCAATCTGTTGTAGGTCGGGTCGCGCGAAGCTGTGCATTGAAATTTGAATCGACAGGATGTCATTTTACCGTATCTGAATTCAAAATTTTGGGAGTCCAGGCGCAGCGACCCGACATTCTGGATACACGGCAATGGATTTCGGGGGACATGACTTTATCTCAGCAAAAGCGTCAAATCTTGCAAAGTATGTTCTATGAGATAAACATCACGTCCCCACAAAATCAAGGCAGAAATTGATAGACTGATTGCATCAACCTATAACCAAACAAAATTAATCAAATAAAAGGGAATCGTCATGAAAGAATACACCATTCATCCGTTGGTTGTGGGCGTAAACGAAACCGACCAGGGCGTCATGACCTATCTGCGGGATTACGGAAAACGCATTTACCTGCCCATCTATGTCTTTGTCATCAAGGGCGGAGACAAAAATATCCTTGTGGATACCGGGCTGGAGCAGTTTGTGGTGGCCGACGACCTGGGCGAAAAGCTGGGCATGGACATCCTGGAGTTCGAGGACGCCCTGGCGACCCAGGGCCTGGAGCCTAAAGACATCGACGTCATCATTCACACTCACCTGCACAACGATCATTGCGAAAACGACTACAAATGCGAAAACGCCAAGGTCTACATGCAGCAGGCGGAGTTTGACTTTTTCCAGGACCCGCACCCCATCGACCATCGGTATTATCCGGACGTGCTGGACGACGTGGACGTGGAAATCATCAGCGGCGACCAGGAGTTGTTTGACGGGATTTCCGTGATTTTCTCCCCCGGCCACAGCGTGGGAGGCCAGAGCGTTTGCGTGAACACCAAACAGGGAAAAGCCGTAATCACCGGATTTTGCGCCAACGAGAAAAACTTTCCCGAGGCCGGACCGGCGGTGGCGCCCGGAGTGCATATTGACGTACGTCAGGCTTATGACAGCGCGCAAAAAATCAAAACCGATGCGGACATCCTCATCCCCCTCCACGCCATGTGGGTGGGGCGGGAATCCGTCATCGGCTGAAACGCCGCGTTGCCATGGAAAAATGGAGATCCTGAAGAAAACAGCCTCCGGCGGGTCGCTTCATGGAAAAGCGGGGCAAAATCTTTTCTAAGGCGCTACGCGCAACGATCGCAGGGCGCCGATATTCAAAAGAATAGGAGATTTCAATGAGCAGGCAGGCTTTTGAAGCCTTTCAAAGGGGAATAACGCTGGAAAAGGAGGCTCAATTCGAAAGGGCCAAGGCCCTTTACGAGGACATCCTGCTTAACGCCGGCGAGGACGCGGTTACGGAAAAAGTTCATTGCCGGATGGAGGACATCGACGACCTGATTGCCGAAAAGGCAATTTACCGGCGCATTGATGAAAACGCAAAGCTGGTGCTGACGGAAATCGGCGTAAACATCGCCGGCAGCCAGTCCCTTTTGGAACTTCTGATGGAGGCGGACGCCGTGAATTTCGACAATGAAACGGCGCTGTTCATCCCCTTGAAACAAGAGTACATCGATCATTGCCTGGAACAGACGCCCCGAAAGATGGCGGGAGATCCGGGGAAAAACACTTTCGGCATTGGCGCGACTTCGCCCTTTTTAAAGCGGGCCGGCGAAGATGAACTGCGCCAAGCCAATCGGGAGGAGTACAAAAAGATCGCTTCTGCGGTGGGGGAGCAGCAAGACGTTGTGGGGATTTTTAGCCTGCCGGCGGCTTGCGACATGAGCATTTCCCTGTTCGAGGTCGCTCAATTGATGGAAAAAAATTTTCCCGGGCTCAAAATGATTACCACCAATACGATGAGCGATGATGAAGCGGCTTTTTTAAAAGGCAAGGATCAATGGCTCGACGGCACGAGCCTGATGACCTCCCTGGGCCCCATGGATAACATGGTGGAGCCCTTTCTGCGCAGCGCCCGCATAGGCAACAATCTTTTGCTCATCGATCAAAGCATTGCAGGCGTCTCCGCCCCGGGCAGCCCGGAGGCTTTCCTGACCCAGGTCCATGCCCAGGTTATTTTCATGATGGTCATCGCCCAGACCGTTAATCCGGGTGTATCTTGCGTACATTGCGGCATTCCCAGCGTCGTCGGGGCGGACGGCGCCCTGGCGTACAGCTCCCCCCAGCAAACATTCATCAATGCGGCCATGGCGAGGGTCAACTCCTGGATCGCCCATTTTCCTTCCGCCCAGACCGGAGGCAGCACCAGCTTGAGCGAGGTGACTCCCCAGGCGCTTTTGGACTCGGAATTGAGCCGAAACACGCTGCGCAAATATGGGGTGCACATCGTGCGGCATGCCATGGGCGCCTTAGGCAGCCTTAACTTTTTCAGCCTGGATAAATTTTTGGAGGACTGCGGCCGCGAAAGACATTCCCGCAGGATTTTTGAAGCAATGCCAAAGGATATAGGCGTAATCCCCACCTACTTTCCCGGCGACGATCAGGCTCTTGCAGGAATCCGGGAGGCCGCGGAAAAGGGCAACCCTAAAAACGCCGACCACACATTGAAAAATGCGGGTTCGTTCATTCATTGGATGGAACGCATCCGTGAGGCCGCCAAAAAAAAACAATACTATCCGGAACTCAACGATATTGTCTTGGAAACGATCAATTCAGGCGGGTGAGGATGCTTATGGACGGCGCGCATTTTCTGCTGGTGGATGACGAAAAAGTCTTTGTGGAGGCATTGGCCCAGCGCCTGGAGGCGCGGGGCTTTAAGGTGGATTGCGCGTTTTCCGGGGCGGAGGCTCTGACGCAACTGGAAAAGGACCGGTCCATCGACATTGTTGTTCTGGACAGGCGAATGCCGGACCTTGACGGCGTCCAGGCCATGAAGGAAATCAAAAAGGCCCATCCCCTTGTGGAGGTCATCATTCTTACTGGGCATGCGGAAATCGATTCCGCCGTGGAGGCCGTAAAGCACGGCGCTTTCGACTACCTGGAAAAGCCCTGCGATATTGACCAGTTGCTTTTAAAGGCCCGACAGGCTTTTGCAAGAAAGACCGAACGCGAGGAGAAAATCCGCGAGGTGAGGATGAAGCCCTACCTGTCCCCCAAAGAGCGGGACGCCCTCATAGCCAAAATCCTGGAAAATTGAACTCCTGCAAAAACAGCCTCCGGCGGCGAACTTTTTGCAAAAAGTTTGATCAAAAACTTTTCAATGGCCCTTCGCGCAACAGATTCCAATAGCTTCAGTCCGTCTCACTCTCTTCTTTTAGTAATGGAAAAACCTCTCTCAATCCCCTGCATCCCGGTCGCGGATAATCAATAAAACAGAACTCAAAATTAAGGAGCTGCCCACATAGGCCGCGACCCCGAACGACTCGCCCCACCAGAAAAAAGCGACCACGGCAGCCACCACCGGCTCAATGGTGGCGGTGATGGCGGCCCGGGACGCTTCCAGATGCTTCAGGCCGATATAGTACAGGAAATAAGCGGCGTAGGTGCACAAGGCGGCGATGCAGAACAAAGCCGTCCAGGCAGTCGGGCTTTTATGGGAAAACTCCACCCAGGGAAAAAGGGTTATGGCGCCCATGGGCAGCATGTACAAAAAAAGGTTGGGGGCGGTATACTTGTCTGAAAAGTATTTTCCTATGATGTAATAAAGCGAATAGCAAAACCCCGCGGTCAGGCCGAAAAACACCCCGGACCAGGTAACCTGGATGCCGCCTCCTCCTCCGCCCGCAACGCAGGCGACTCCCATAAGCGTGAATGCCAAGGCCAGGATTTTGAGGCGGGTGAACCGCTCCCTGAAGGTGAACCGGGCGATCACACAGACCCATGCAGGCGCCGTATAAAGCAAGACTGCGGCCATGGCGGCGCCCCCTGCGCGAATGGCCACCTGGTAGGATCCGTAAAAGGCCGTCACGCCGATAATTGCGAATAGCGCAGTCATGGGAAAATCCCGCACGGACATGCGCACGGTGCGCGTTGCTGCTGCATGTGCGGCGAAAAAGCCCCACGTCAGCGCCGCACGCCAGAAGGCGATCTCCATGGGCTGTAGGCCTTCCGACAAAGCCAGGCGGGAAAACGGCCCCAACATGCCCCAAAGCATAGCCGCGGCCGCTATGTATAGATATCCTTTTACTCGCAATTGCTGCGCCTTTTATATTGTGTCGTCCCGGAATTTTTGGGGAGGCTGCGGCGGTCGAACATGACAAACAGGGCGCAGCAAGCAGCACTCCTAAGTGAGCCGGGACATCAGGGAGCGAATTAACATCCCCCTGGTTTTGCGCGAAGCGCCATTTAAAAAGTTTTGATCAAACTTTTTCAAAAGTATGCCGCCGGAGGCATGCAGTTCGTCATTTTATGCAGTTTACCGCCGGAGGCGCGCGGTTCCGCAGTTGGTTTCTTACACTTCCAGCACCAGGGGCACGATGACGGGCCTGCGGCGAATAACGTAATTGAAAAAACGGCGCAAAGCCTGCTGGGTGGCGGCTTCTATGAGGGGGATTCTATCCGGCCCGGACAAGTCCAACTGCTCGACGGCGTCCATGATGACGCATTGGGCGTCCTGGAGCAAATGGCCTTTTTCGTCCTCAAACACAAACCCGCGGGAAAGAAGCTCCGGCCCGTAGATGACAACCCCTGTGTCGAAATCCAAAACCATGGTGGCCACCACCATGCCGTGTTCGGACAAGGCCCGGCGGTCTTTCAAAACCTTGCGGCCCACGTCGCCGATGCCTTTGCCGTCCACAAAGGTGCGGCCCGTATCCACGGATTCGCCGATCCAGCCCACTTCGTCCAAAAAGTTGACCACGTTTCCGTTTTGAGCCAGCAAAATCCGATTTTTTGGGATGCCCACTTTTTCCGCCAGCCGGGCGTGGTGCAACAGGTGCCGATATTCCCCGTGGACGGGCATGAAATATCTTGGCCGGGTCAGGTGCATCATGAGCTTGAGTTCTTCCCGGAAGGCGTGGCCCGAAACATGGATGGCCGAAATTTTTTCGTAAATGACCTCCGCGCCCCGGCGGTATAGATTGTTGATAATGCCGGTGATGGCCTTTTCGTTGCCCGGGATGAACTTGGAGGACAGGATGACCGTGTCGCCGTCCTTAATTTTAATCTGCTTGTGGGCGCCGGCCGCAACCCTGGCCAGGGCGCTCATGGGCTCCCCCTGGCTGCCGGTGGTGACGAGCAAAACCTCGTTATCTTCGTAATCCTTGACTTCGGAAACGTCAATCTGCATGCCCGGCGGAACGTTGATATACCCCAATTCCTGGGCGATGCGCATGCTCACTTCGATGCTGCGGCCGTTGAAGACGATCTTCTTGCCGGTTTTTGCGGCGATGTTCACAATCTGAGCCAGCCGGGGCACGTTGGAGGCGAACAGGGCCACGATAACCCGGCCCGAGCTGTCCCTCACCGCTTTTTCCAGGGTGGCGCCGATTTCGCTTTCCGAAAGGGTGTATCCTTCCTTTTCCGCATTGGTGGAATCGGACAAAAGGGCCAAAACCCCTTCTTCGCCCAATTGGGCCAGACGGCTCACGTCCGTGGCTTCATCGTCCAATTGGCCGTGGGTGATCTTAAAATCCCCGGTGTGGACGATCAATCCCGCAGGCGTTCTGATGGCCAGGCTGACGCCGTCCACCACGCTGTGGGAGGCCCTGACGAATTCAATATGAAACGGCCCGATGGAGAAGCTCTCCCGCGGCTTGATCTCGTGCAAATCCACCCGGGAAAGAAGATCCTTCTCCTCCAGCTTGTGGCTGACCAGCGCTATGGTGAAAGGCGTGGCGTAAACCGGGGCGGGGACGTCTTTAAGCAAAAAGGGCAGGGCGCCAATATGGTCTTCGTGGCAGTGCGTCAGGACAATGCCGGCCACCCGTTCCTTGTTTTCCCTCAGGTACTCATAGTCCGGGATGACAATGTCCACGCCCAGCATATAGTCCTCGGGAAACATGAGGCCGGAGTCCACCACAAGGATGACGCCGTCATACTCAAAGACTGTCATGTTCAGCCCGATTTCCCCCAGGCCGCCCAAAGGGATGATTTGCAGGGGGGTGGAGTGTTCAGGAGTATCCTGGGGCGTCATGACGTTGTTCGCTTTCTTATGGGGTTCATTATTCCTAAAGTCAGATGGAGATTCCCAAACGCTCCAGCGTGGCGTCCACGAAATCCATCATCCATTCCCTTTGCCGCTTATCCGCGTAACCCATGCAGGTGCATTTGACCTGGCCCAGGGTGCGAACCAGAAACTCCGCGCTAAGGGTGGTGTAATCCAGCTCCAGGGCGAAGCAATAGGGCTGGCAGTCCGTGTGCTCTTTTTGGATGGGCGTCAGAAGCTCTTCACTGACGGGAATCCAATAGATGCCGCCCATTTGGGCGGGCCCATGATTTTCATCCATAAATGATTTCAATGCTTCATAATCATTGGGCCGCAGCTGATCTATAACGTATTGTTTCAAACCAAACCTCTTAAAAGTTGTAACTAACTAAAAAAACATATATGTTTTTATCATACCCCTTGTTTTCCGGCAAGATGTTTCCCGGACTCCACCGCAAGCATCGTCTCTTTAAGGGGCAAGCCTCCTCCGAAGCCTCCCAACTTGCCGTCCGACCGCACCACGCGATGGCAGGGAACGAACATAGGGAATGGGTTGCCAGCCATAACGGACCCCACAAAACGGGCGGCCCTTGGGCATCCTGCCCGTCTGGCGACTTCTCCATAGGAGCACACCTGGCCGTAGGGAATGGCCGCCACCGTGCGTAATACCTTGATTTGAAGCTCGGTAAGTCCCTCAAAATCCAATAAATCCAGGTGCGGATCCAAAGGCGATCCCTCAAAGTAATCCTTGATTTTTTGGGCAAGCTCCCGGGCTTTCTGCGCCGGAGACGGCTCAACCTTCATCGCCTGCACTTCTTTGGGCAGTTGGGCCTTTTTGAGCTTGGGCAGATAGGTCTTGAGCAGGGCGAAAGGCGCATTTTGATAAACGAATCCCGCCATGCCGTGACTGGTCTCCACTTCCATAAAAAAAACGGCGTCATTTTTTTTCATTGAATCCTCCCAAATTTCCATGGCTGTCAAAGTCCATAGGACCAAAATCAGATTCGAACTCCAGACGGGGATTTGCCTTTGCTTCCCGCCTTAGGGCCGTGGAGGCCTGTATGATCTCCAAATCCGCCGTGCTTTTTATGCGGACGACCCGGGCTTTAGACCAATCCTCCAGCCCCGTCGTCGCCAGGCAGGCCTGCAGGGTCTCCCGGTCAGACTCAAAATGAAGCGGTATCGCCGCCTTTTCCGGTGAAATGGCGGTTATGGAGTTTACAAAGGTTTTCTTCAAATCCATGGCCCGGACCAGCCGGGTTGTGGTAAAGTCCGCCAGCCCGATTCCATTGGCGTTTCCGCCCGATCCGGGGGAGAGATCCCTCACAAAAATCCTTTTGGGATTCGGGGGAAGGAAAAAGTCTCCGGAAAGGTCTCGGTGCCGGCCCGTGACGTTGGAATCCATGCCGATCCCCGAAATGTCCTTGCCGATCCAGTCTACAATCAACAGATCCAGTTCGTCAAAGGGAATGCCGGGCGCCATGACCTGGGCTTTTAAAAGCAGCTTTTTCTCCTCATCAATAAGATTTTCGGCGGCCAAGGCCCTGATTTGGGATAATCGCCCCAGCCCGTCCTCCACCAAAGCCAGACCGGCCAGCAGCGGAGCCTTTTTGAGGATCATCCCGGCCGCCTCCTCAATGATGGAAAAGCCGAACCGCACCCCGGCCCGGTGCATGGCCGCCGCCCCTGAATGCTTGCCAAGGCCCACGCAAAGCATTTTGCACAGACCGCTCTGGATGGGCGCCTTGAATTTAGTATGGGACTTAACCCGATTGATGACGATCAAGTGGTCGGCGCGCAGAGCCTCGGAGGAAAAATGCACGGGCGCCCCGCAGCTCAAGGCGGCAATGGCCTTGGTTTCCATGGACGCCTGAACCGGAACGCCTTGACAGGCCTGCACAATCCCAAGGCTTTCCAGGACCTGCTCCTGCCCCTGGGGCGTTGCGCCCCCATGGCTGCCCATGGCCGGAACCAGAAAAGGCTTTAGCCCCTTATCCTGCAGCCAGGCGGCGCAAGAGCCGGCAACCTCTCCAATGGCATGAATCTTTCGGCTTCCCACGGCCAACGCAACGGTTTCACCAGGGTTGATAGCCTTGGAATTCAATACCTTGTCGAGCTGAAGGCGGACTTCCGGCCCTATGCATTTCAGAGGCCGGGCCGCCAGGCTCTGGCGAATGATCGCCATATGGGGTAATGATTGGGAGTTATCAATATGCATGATTGCTCACGCAAAAAAAAAAGGAGCGCACGTTCCGGTGGGAAGTTGTGCACTCCTTTTTAATTTTAAAGAGAATTTTAGGTCTCTTCGATGGTGATGGCGCCAGCTTCGCAAACTTCCACGCAGCTATCGCAGCCGAGACATTCTTCGGCGTTGACAGGATTGGACTTGCCATCTTCCATTTCGTAAACGTCAACCGGACATACGTCCACACACTCTTCGCAACCGACGCATTTGTCAGCGTCAACAATGGGATTGAATGCCATGAAACAGCCTCCTTAATGTATAAGTTATCCTAAAATAAAAAGAACGGGCTCTCGACAGCCCGCTATTCGACAGGGCAAAGCGTTTTAGGGCGCTCGGCCCAAAGAGTTCACAAGCTATCGGCACTTTCGTTATACCAAACAAAAAGGCGAGTCAAGCCCTTGAGTTCATTCACGCCCACTTTTTGTAAAAAGGCGGTTTTCTCGCAAAAAACAAGCCTATAAAATTATCGATGCATCCACGGCCAAGGGCTTTCCCCCCGAAATTACAAGCGGATTTATATCCAGTTCCCGAACGGCATCCAATTCCATGCCCAGGGCGCCTAAACGAACCAGAATTTCGGCAAGGGCCATTCTGTCAACCGGCGCCGCTCCCCGAAAGCCGTCCAGCATGCGTTGATTTTTCAGCCGTCCAATCAAAGCCAGGGCGCCGTCCATATCCAGGGGCGCCATGGCGAAGACAGCGTCGTTCAACACTTCGGCGTACACGCCCCCAAGGCCGCACATGACGCATGGGCCGAACTGAGGGTCCTTCACCAGGCCGGCGATGATTTCCATATCGATTTCAGCCTGCTGCTGCACCAATACCTTGCCTTGGCCGTCCATGGCGGACATGAGATCCTCAAAGGTCCGGGAGGCTTCCTGCCCGGCTCCGATGTTCAGGCGCACCAGGCCTTGCTCGGTTTTATGAATCATGCCCGGCGCCAGGCCTTTCATGACAACCGGATAGCCTAATTTTTCGGCCGCCGCAACGGCCTGCTCAGGGTTGTCTGCCAGGATTTCCTCCACAACCGGTATGCCCGCCGCGGCCAAAACCTGTTTGGACGCATGTTCGTCCAGGGCGCCCTGCTTGCCGTCCAGCAAAGCCCGGCATCGCGCCTTGACCGGTTCCGGCTTGAAATCCACGCCGCAAGGCGCTGCGGCCCGGCCTTTATACCACCCCAGCACCGTACTCATGCTTTCCACGGCGCGGGAGAGCTCCCGGTAGGTAGGCGCTCCCAGCCTTTGAGCCAGAATATGCATGTCTCTGGCCGGCTCCATCTGGCCTATGAGCCAGCAAAAGATGGGCTTTCCCGCCTCCTTGGCCATGTCGATAAGCTCCCCGACGTCCATGACCAAGAGGCCGCCAGAGGCGTGAAGGTGCAGGAAAATCATGTCCACCCCGGGATCGCTGCAAACCGCTTTCATGGCCGTGGTAAAGGTTTTCACCGCTCCGTTTTTTTCCACGGAGGGCCACAGGTCCACAGGGTTGGCCACGGGCATCCAGTCGGGATAGACCTGAGCCATGGCTTCTTTGGACTCCTGGGAAAGCTCGGCCACTTCCAGCCCGAAATTCTCCACAAAATCCGCCGCCATAATGCCGGCGCCGCCGCTGTAGGTGAGGATGGCCGTCCTTCCCTGCATGTCAGGAGGCATTTCAGGCGAAATTCCAAACGCCCGGCATATATCCAGCATCTGCTTGAAATCCCGGGCCTCAACCACCCCGCATTGGGCGAGAACGCCGCTGACAATCGCCCCGTCCCCGGCCATGGAGGCCGTGTGGCTGGCCGCAGCCTTGGCGCCCGCCGTGCTCGTTCCCCCCTTGAGCACCACAATGGGTTTGGGGGATTGCCGGCACAACTCCGCAAACCGCCTCCCCCGGGGGATGGCCTCCAGATACATGCCAATGGCCTGGGTGTCGGGATCGGAAATCAAATATTCCAGCAGGTCGCACTCGTCCACGTCGCACTTGTTGCCGATGGAGCAGACCTTGGACATGCCCATGGTTCCGTGGCTCATGTTGTCGATCAAAAAACCGCCCGCCAGCATGCCGCTTTGGACGATCAAAGACACGTTGCCGGGAATGTGGCCCACGTCCCACATGGTGGGCGCGGCGAACGAAAACACGTTTTGGTTGACCGAATCCACCATGCCAAGGCAATTGGGGCCCCAAACGCGAATCCCATGGCGCTTGGCGATGGAATCCACCTCGTCCTGGAGCGCCTTGCCCTCCGGCCCGGTTTCCGAGAAGCCCGCCGATTGAATCATCACCGCCCGAATTCCCCGCTCCCCGCATTCATCCACCATCTTCTGGACCGCCTTGCCGGGCACGAAAAGAATCGCCAGATCCACGGGGTCGGGAACGTCCTTTACCGATGGATAGCACTTCAAGTCCAAAATGGACTCGTAACCGGGATTGACAGGATATATGCCGCCCTTAAAGCCTTTGACCAGGTTTACAACTATGGCCAAACCGCCTTTGGGCTTGTTTGTCGCCCCGATAACGGCCACGCCGCGCGGGGTGAAAAATGCTTCCAGACTCATGAATCCTCCAAAAAATTCGATTAAAAGAACAAGAATGGGGACAAGGGGACGATAGCCGCTCTTCGGGGGGAAAAGAACAAATGCTCGCTTTTTTCCTACCATAACAAAAGCGCCCGGACAAGGTCTGCCGGGCGCTTGTTCCGTTTTCAAAGCCTCTTGCTATAAGATTCCTTTAACCAGCCGCGCCTGCGCCGAATCCGCCGCCCTGAAATCCATGGTCAGATGGTAAGCCCCGTCCGCCAGGGAGGCCTTGACCGGCAGTTTGCTCTTTTCGTAGACCTTCATCATGGCCTTGTTGGTGGAAAGCACGTCCGAGGTGAAGCCCTCAATGCCTCTTTCCTTGGCGATGCGTATGAGCATGTCCAGCATAAAGGATGCAATGCCCCGTCCTCCGTAGTTTTCGTCCACAATAAAGGCGGAATCGGCCCAATTGCTGTCCGTCAGCTTGACGTACCGCGCCTCCGCAATAATTCTTCCTTGTCCGGGCTCTCCCACCAGGCCGACGATGGACATGGCCTGGGAGTAATCCACATTGACGTACTCCTGCATCTTGGAGTGGGGCATGGTTTTGACCGGCGAGAAATAGCGGTAATACACCGCCTCGCTGGAAAAGCGGTAAAACAGGCGGCGCATTTCCTCTTCGTCGGACGGGCGGATGGGCCGGAACCGCACCGTGGTCCCGTCGCGAAAAGTATGGGATTCGGAAATCTGATGCGGATATAAATGGCCCATGGCGCCCACGCAAATCTGATCTTTGTACAGGAGGTTTTTCTCCTTGGCCTTCTCCATGAGCTCCTGACGGTCGTCGGGATGGGCGATGTCGATCAGCACCTGGGCCCGCTCCCGCAGACTGCGGCCCATCATATTGGCCACGCCGTATTCGGTCACCACAATGTCCACGATTTCCGCGTTGGTGATGGAGTTGGGATATCCCTCCACGGAAAGGACGATGTTGGGCTTGCCTTTTTTGTTCCGGCTGGGCAGGGCCACAATAACCCGGCCCCTTTTGCTCATGCGGGTTCCAATAACGTACTCCCCCGCTTCTCCCGGCCCCATACCCACGTTGCCCCGGCCGTAATGAAAGGCGAACTGGCCGCTCAGATCCACCCTGCGGGCGGGCAGGATAGCCACTGTTTGGGGGTTTTGGCTGATAAGGGCCGGGCTGGCCAAAACATCCAGGGCCTGGAACTCCACCAGGGGGTTTTTATCCAGCCAGTCCATAAGCTCCTGGGAGCCCAAGGCATAGGACACCAGGCACTTGCCTCTGAACGAGCCCTTGTTGCGGTTGGTCACAGCGCCGCTTTTCACAAGGTCCATAAGCGGGTCTGAAAAAAATCCGGAGTGAATCCCCAAATCCTTTTTCTTGGCCAGATGGGGCCATAGGGCTTCGAACAAAGGCTCCATGGAAAAGCTCAGGCAGCTTCCGTCGCTGATTAATGAGGCCACGTTGCGGGCCAATCGGTCGAATACTTCGGGCACGGGCGCCCTGGGAAACAGAATCGGCGGCTCCTGATTTTCCACCAGGTAGTCAAAATCGTTCACGTGCACAAAGGTGTCGCCGTAGGTCCGGGGCATCGTGTCTGATATTTCCCCCACCACAATGTCCGCCTGCTCCATGGCCTGGCGGGCTATGTCCACGGAGACGCCCAGGCTGGCGTATCCGCTGTCGTCAAAGGGGGTGATTTTCACAAAGGCCACATCGATCCGGATTCGGCCGGTTTCAATAAGCCGGGGAATGCGGGAGAAGTTGGCCGGAATCAAATCCACCAGTCCCGACGAAATGGGCTCGCTGGCCACCCAGCCTGAAAAAAAGGTCTTAAGCCGGAATTTCTGGTTATTCAGATCCTGGCCGCAAATGGCGTCGCCCAGGCTGATCATCTGAATGACCTCCAGGTCCTGGAGATTGTGGGCCTGGGAGTTCATCAGGCTCTTGACCATAGTGCGGGGCTCGGCCACGCCGGTGCTTAAAAAAATGCAGCTTCCCGGCTTGATTTTAGCCAGCACTTTTTCCGGGGCGGCCAATTTCTCCAACCACGGGCCTTTATCCTTTTTTTTATTTAATCTCAGGTTTTCCAGCATGGTCGGATGACTCCTTATTAGGTTCCATAAAAGATTATGATAGTCCTTTGACGCGGGGTGTCAAGACCTCCGTACGCCGCTTGTCAGTTTCAGTAATTGAGCAAGGATTGTACCAGCTTGGGGCGGGAAAAGAAAGAGCCCGGCGATTATAACCGCCGGGCTCGGTATGATTTTAAATTTCAGTCAGTTACTTTCGGGATGCGCGCCTGTATAAAAAGGCGAAGCCCATGGCCGATCCCAGAAAAAGAAGCGCGTATGGCGCAACCCTGGTTTTCCTTCCGTCAAGGGATTTTACAAAACACATTAACACGCTGTCGCTGTCCTTGCCGGCCCAGATATTTTCTGTTTCATCCTCAGGAACGCTTCCTGCTGCAAAGACGGTTCCGGTGAGCTGGTCCAGGCTGGGCGTTGTGACGGTCGTTATGGTCATGCTGATGACAGCGGTATAGGTGATGCCGGATCTTAGGTACAAGCCTTCCGTCACCTCGTACAATAGCGGGTCTAATGCATCCCAGTTATTGAGGTCTTCGTCAAACCAGTAAACGTCCATGCCCGAATGATATCCGTTGAAGTAAAGACCCAGTGTTACAGACACCACGTTGGTCGGGTCCGGGCAGTACAGGTCCCAGAACGTGCCGTCAAAGTCCTGAGGCGTGGGGTTGCCGTCATACAGCGCTCCGATGAAAATCGGCTCTTCGCCGCCGGCGCCCAGATCGACATCCAGGCAGATGCCGGCCTGGCTCCAGGATGTGGATCCGCAATCTTTAAAATCGGTCCGGCCGGAGGCGGAGATTTCATCCAGCGCCCAGGGGGCCAAATTGAGCAGGAACAGGCCGTCACCCACGGAATGCCTTTTAAATAGAATGCTTCCCGGTTTGCTTTTGGGGTTCGGGCTCCATCTGGGCTGGCAATCTTCATAATCTTTGGTAAGTTGGTAAAATGCGCCGCTGTCAACATTGGAAATGCATAGGGCCGTGTCTCCTTCGGCGACGGTGTCCATGCTGTAAACCAGCCACTTGGAATCCGGAGACCATGTTCCGCTTTGATGAATCCAATCGTAATTGTCCCCATCGTCGTCCCCGTCCTGCTCCATGATGGTTTTCATGTTTTGGCCGTTGGAGTCCATGATGACGATTTTTTTATCGTTATAGTTTTCGCCGGTGTATAAGGAGGTTGAAATCCATTTGCCGTCCGGGCTCCACCGGGGCCAATTCTGGCAGAACCAATCATTCCAAGCTGCAGGCATGGCGTCATCTGCCGGAGACAGTTTGACAGGAGCGGCCGTGCCGTCGGCCTTGACCTTGAATATACGAGCATCGCCAACGCTTTCGTCACACGCTTTGAAGCAGACCCACTTGCTGTCAGGCGACCAGCAGTGGTGGGAAATATCAACAATCCCGTCATTGTATGCTGCAACATCCTTCACGTTCGCGCCGTCAATATCCATGACGAAAAGATGGGCGTAGCCGTCACTGGCCGGAACGCAGCCCCGGAAAGCCACCTTGGTTCCATCCGGGCTGACCATGGGGTTGTTCTCTCCTGCGTCAACGCCGCCCATGGGGCCGCCATGGGCTTGAGTCAGGCTGGTCTGATTGGAGCCGTCCGCGTCCATTATCCAGATTTCTCCATTACCGGAGCTTGCCACATTCCTCTGGAACACAACTTTTGAGTTATTGGGCCACACAAAGCTGGCGTGGCTGTCGCAGCGATCGTTGTCCGTGAGGCGGGTATAACCAGTGCCGTCAGCCTTAATCACGCAGATTTCACTCGAGTTGCTTAAATTGGAATCGTCTACCTGATACACGATTTTGGAGCCGTCGGAACTCCAATTCCAGTTGCCCCAGCCAGGATAGGCGCTGTAATACTCCGTGCTAAGCTCCAGGATGTTGACAACCAGCCCTTCCGTATCGGTTACGGCGCCGTCAAGACCCCAGTCTTCCGAATAATCGGCGGCCCAAACGCTGATGGGAAAAAGAATTAATATAATTACAATTGCTTTTGTCAGAGCATTTTTTCGCTCCCTTTTTTTCATAATTGCATCCTCCCTGTATAAACGTTGAAAACTAATGCCAATGCAACGGGACATGCCCACAAAAATATTTCGTGACATGGCAAGATCGCCTAGCGGTTTCTCCAAGCGCAATTTTTAAAACAGATATAGGGAGGATATAGATAGAAAGGCATTGAAGGTCAATAAAGTATTAGACCTGTCAATGCCTTTTTAACAGAATTAAATTTTATTTCGAGAGCAATTACTGGTTTTCACAGTATTGTTATGCGGTAATCAGGCCTACTCCCCCATGCCAAGGTAGGCGTTTTTCACTTCTTCGTTGGCCAGGAGGTTGTCCGAGGTGTCCGTCATGGTTACCTTCCCGGTCTCCATCACATATCCCCGCTGCGCCACCTGAAGGGCCAGATTGGCGTTTTGCTCCACCAAAAAAATGGTGGTCCGGCTTTCTTCGTTGATCTTCCGGATGATCTGGAAAATCTGCTTAACGATAATGGGCGCCAGGCCTAGCGAGGGCTCGTCCAGAAGCAAGAGCCTGGGCCTGGCCATGAGCGCGCGGGATATGGCCAGCATTTGCTGCTCTCCGCCAGACAGGGTGCCGCCCTGCTGGGTGCGCCGTTCGCTCAGGCGGGGGAACAGTTCGTATACATAGTCCAGGTCCTGCTTGACCTGAGAGGCGTCTTTGCGGAGAAAGGCGCCCATATCCAAATTTTCCGAAACAGTCAGGTGGGGGAAGATGCGCCTTCCCTCAGGCACCTGGCACAAGCCCATGGACACGATTTCATGGGGCGGCATGCCCTGGATGGGCTTTCCCTCGAACAAAATCTCGCCCGAACGGGGCGGGACAATGCCCGAAATGGACATGAGCGTGGTTGTTTTTCCCGCTCCGTTGGCGCCGATCAGGGTGATGATCTCCCCCTGCTCCACCTTGATGGAGACATCCTTCAAGGCGTGGATATTGCCATAGTACGTATTGACGTTTACAAGCTCAAGCATCAATATCCTCTCCCAGATAAGCCTTGATGACGGCGTCGTTAGTGCGGATTTCCCCGGGCGTGCCCTGGGCGATTTTTTTTCCGTAATCCATGACGAAAATGCGCTGCGAAATACTCATGACCAGCCGCATGTCGTGTTCAATCAGCAAAATGGAGATTCCTTCCTTATCCCGGATGCGCTGGATCAAATCATCCAGTTCCTTGGTCTCCTGAGGGTTCATGCCGGCCGCCGGCTCGTCCAGGAGAAGCAAGAAAGGCTCGGTGGCCATGGCCCTGGCGATTTCCAGGCGGCGTTGCAGGCCGTAGGGAAGGTTCTTGGCGAAATTGTTGGCGAATTTTTCCAGGCCGACTTTTTCCAGCACCTTGTAGCTGTACTGTACGGTCTCCTGCTCCCGCTCCTTGAAGCGTTTTCCTTTCAACAGGGTGGCGGCGATTTCCATGCCTCCGAAGAAGGCGCTGGCCGCCATCCTCTTAACCGGGCTGTTATCCGGGTCCATGATGATTTCATGTCCTGCGCCGGAGTGGCAATGCCGGCCGATCATGACGTTTTCAAGCACGGTCATGTTCTGGAACAGGCGGATGTTCTGGAAGGTTCTCGCCAGCCCCCGCTCCGTAACCTTGTTGGGCTTGAGCCCGTTCAGCCTGGTGGAGTAGCCCGAAGGCGAGTTAACCAATACATCTCCCTGCGTGGGATTGTACATGCCCGTAACGCAGTTGAAAAAAGTGGTTTTTCCCGCGCCGTTCGGCCCGATGAGCGCCGCGATTTCGCCTGGGCGCACATCAATGTCCAAGGAGTCCAGCGCCCGAAGGCCCCCGAAGTCCATGGTAAGATTTTTGACGTCCAATATGGGTTTCATGGTTAAAGACTACCCCATCCGCTATTTGTGAATCGTATATTTTTGCCGCATGGCCGTGACAATGCCTGTGGGCCTGAACACCATCATGAGGACCATGGCGCCCCCGAACAGAATCATACGGTATTCGGAAAACTCCCGGAAATACTCCGGCAGCAGGACGATGATGCTGGCGCCCAGGATGACGCCCACCACCGAGCCCATGCCGCCCATGACGACAATGACCAGGATAAGCACCGACTCCCAGAATGAGAAGCTGGGCGGATTGATAAAGGTGCTTTTGGCGGCGAACACCACGCCCGCCATGCTGGCCCAGGTGGCGCCGAGCGCAAATGCCATGAGCTTGGTCTTGGTTCGGTCCACGCCCATGGCCTGGCAGGCGATTTCATCCTCCCGCAAGGCGATCCACGCCCTTCCTATCCGGGAGTTTTTCAATCGGGTCACGGCTATAATCGTCAATATCGCCAGAGCAAGAACCACATAATACATGAAGTCCGTTTTTTGGAATAAATCCATTTTTATGCCGAAAAAGGGCGGGCGGTCGATGTTGGCGATGCCGCTGGGCCCCATGGAGAACTCATTCCAGTTTTCCAGCACCAGACGGATGATTTCGCCAAACCCCAGGGTCACGATAGCCAGGTAGTCTCCCCGGAGCCTGAGCACGGGAAATCCCAGCGCCACCCCGAAGGCTGCGCCCAAAAAACCCGCCATGGGCAGGACGACCCAGAAATTGGCCCCGAAGTGATGGTTTAGCAGGGCGTAAGAGTATGCGCCCACCGCGTAAAAGGCCACGTAGCCGAGATCCAGGAGGCCGGCCAGCCCCACCACGATGTTCAGGCCCAGGCCCAACATCACGTAGATAAGCACGTTGGTCATGATGTTGGTGTTGTACATGTCGGCCCAGAACGGAATGGTAAGGGCGAAGGCTCCAACTAATGCAATGGCCGGGTACTTGATTTTGGGCTCTTCGGCGATCCGCTGCCCTATGGGCATACGGGCTTTGCCGGACTCCTCGGCCTTCTTCCCTTGATTGCGCCGGGCCAGCATGAACCGCCATAAAAAGGACAGGAAAAAGACGCCCACCCCAATATAGGCCATGTTCATCCACCGCCAGACCACGGTGTCCTCGATGGGGTTCACCTTGATCACCATGATGGGAAAGGTGAGGAACATGAACCAGATCGCCGCTTTGAGGGATTTAAGTATTTCTCCCATGATCAAACCTTTTGTATGTCAGACTTGCCCAACAATCCGGCGGGCCGGAAAATCAGGATTAAAACCAGCAGGGTGAATGCAAAGACGTCTTCGTAATCCGAAGACACATAGCCAGTGCCGAAACTTTCCGTACACCCCAGAACCAGGCCTCCCAGCATGGCGCCGGGAATACTGCCGATGCCTCCCAGCACCGCTGCCGTGAAGGCCTTAAGCCCCACGATAAAACCGATGAAAAAATTGATCTGCCCCATGTTGGAGGCGATGAGCACCGCGCCGACGGCCGCCAGGGAGGACCCTATGATAAAGGTGGCGGAAATCACCTTGTCCACGTTCACGCCCACCAGCATGGCCATGTTCCTGTCCTGGGCCGTGGCCCGCATGGCCTTGCCCGTGGTCGAGTACTTGATGAACAGGCTGAGCAAAATCATGACCACCGCACTGGTAAAAATGATGATGACTTCCGTGGCGGAAAGCACCTCGGAGATGTTTTCCAAAAAACCTTCTTCGGGAAACAGGTTTTTAAAGGGCATGAAGTTGGAAGTCTGAGCCAGGAGAACGTAATTCTGCAGGAAAATGGACATGCCTAACGCGCTGATCAAAGGAGACAGGCGAGGCGCCCCCCGCAAAGGCCTGTACGCGATCTTTTCCACTGTGTAGCCGTAGGAGGCCGACCAGACCACGGCCGCCGCCGAGGCCAGAATCAAAATCGACCACGCTGGAAAACCCGCCACGGTTAAAACGCCCGCCGCAATTAACGCCGTAAACGCTCCTATCATATATATTTCACCATGGGCGAAATTGATGAGTTCAATAATGCCGTACACCATGGTGTATCCCAGGGCGATAAGAGCGTAAATGCTGCCCTTGACCACCCCTCCCATTAATAATTCTTTAAAATAACCCCAGTCCATATCCCGCCTTTGGCCTCTTATTCGCCGGAAGCCCACAATATTCAGGGGCGGCCCGGAATCCGGACGCGCCCCCCTAATTGTCACACTGCCTTTTTGTTAGCCTTCCAGTTCCACGTACTTGCCGTTTTGGACCTGGTATACGGAGAATCCAACGCCGATGGCGTCGCCCCTGTCGTCAAACTTGATGATTCCAAGAGGCGTGGCCACGTACTCGTTGCGCAGCGCGTTGGAAACGGCTTCATAGTCGGTGCTTCCGGATTTGTCCACAGCGTTGAACAGGGCCAGAACCGCTGAGTAGGCGTTCAGATAGAATGCGCCGTAATCTTCGCCGTATTTTTCCTTGTGCAGCTTATCGGCTTCAATGGCCAGAGGGTTTTTGCTGGTGTCTTTGGGACCGGTGGCGTAAACGCCTTCTGCATAATCGCCGGCCACCTTGATGAAGGTGTCGTCTTTCACGCCGTCATCCGAGATGAAGATGGTGTCCATGTCCTTTTTACGCATCTGCATGACGATCTTGGACGCTTCAGGATGGTAACCGCCGAAGATGACGGCCTGTGCGCCGGAGCGGTTGATCTTCTGCACCACGGCGGAGTAATCCATGCCGCCCGGGGTGATGCCTTCGTACAGAACCACTTCCGCCTTGCCGGATTCTTCCAGGAACTTCTTGGCGAATTCAGCCAAGCCCTTGCCGTAGTCGCCCTTGTCGTGCAGCACGGCGATTTTGGTCAGGCCCAAAGTATCCAGAGCGAAATCCACTTCCAAACGCGCCTGGGCGTCGTCGGAGGCGATGGTGCGGAAGAAGTTGGGATAGTCCCCGCTTTGGGTCAGGTCCGGGTTGGTGGCGGAGGGGGAAATGGCGATGATGCCGGAGTCTTTATAAATGCCGAGGGCGGCTTTGGTGGCGCCGGAGCAGATATGCCCCACAACCAGGTCCACGTCCTCGCCCACCAGTTTGGTGGCGGCGTTGGTGGCCATTTCAGGCTTGCACGCGTCGTCTTCGGTGACCAGGATGACTTTGCGTCCGCCTACGCCCCCCTGGGTGGCGTTCACATGCTCAACCAGAATTTCGGCGGCCCGAACCGAGGGGATGCCGTAGGAAGCAAGATCGCCGGTGTGTGCGCCCGCCACAGCCAGCTTAAGAGGCTCCAATGCCCTGGGCACTTCCTTGACGACTTCCTTGATAACTTCCTTTTCTACTACCTTTTCTTCTCCTTGGCCGCAGCCAAACATCCCAAAGGCGGCAAGGCAGATGATTGCGATCAACGCAACGCCCTTGACCATTCTCCTCGATCCAGTTTTCATTTCCGTTCCTCCTTTTTAGTGGTCCCAAATTAAAACAGTCGCAGATCCATATTGAAAACAGCGAACAATAAATTCTCCAAATCAAACCCTAATGATAGAGTCAAGGCAAAAAAGCCTTTGGGTTCGATTGTTTGCATCTATCCTGAGCCGGGGGATTATTAAAAAGCGCTTGCCCCTGGACGGTCTACAATAGTATATCTTCTACCAACAGGCTTTTTGTATCAAGAAATTTTTTAGGTTACCTTACTTTTTATGAAAAAAATCGGAATATTTGCCAAAGTGCATGAAGAACCGCTTGAGATGGCGGACCAACTGCAGAAATGGCTGGTAAACCGCGATATTGAGGTTTTCAGGCGGGAAAGCTCCCCCCCTGTGCTGGATGTGACGCAAAGCAACCCCGGACACGCTCCCGCGGACTTGTCTTGCGTCATTGTGCTGGGCGGAGACGGCACCTTTCTGTCTGCGGCTCGGTGGATCGGAAATCAGGAAATTCCCATCCTGGGTGTAAAATTCGGCGCAGTGGGATTCCTGTCCGAAACCAGGAAGCAGGACTTGTATCCGGTTCTGGAGTCCGTCCTGACAAAGGATTTCACCACCCAGACAAGAACTCGCCTGCTGGCGACCGTCCGGGAAGACGAAAAAATCATCACCACCCAGACCGTGCTCAATGACGTGGTTATCAACAACGGAACCCTGGCCAGGCTGGCCAACGTAAACACCTATGTGGATGAAGAGTATCTGACCACATTCCGGGCTGACGGGCTGATCGTGGCCACCCCCACCGGATCCACGGCCTACTCCCTGGCTGCGGGAGGGCCTATTCTGGAGCCCCAGGTGGCGGCTATCGTTCTCACGCCCATCTGCCCCTTTACCTTGACCAACCGGCCCCTGATCGTCACGGACACGTCCACCATTTGCATGACCCTGGACGCCACGGCCATGGACGTCACCCTGACCTTCGACGGCCAAGCGGGCTTGAAGCTCAACGAGCACCACACCATCACCATTCAAAAAGCCCCGGTCCCCACAATCATGATCAAGGTTCCTGGCCAGTCGTATTTTGACGTCTTGAAAACCAAACTGCGATGGAGCGGAGGAAAGGTATAGTGGCGCAAACTCAGTCCGTTAAATTCAAATGTTTTGACCTGGAACTGGAAGGCCTCCTGGACGAACAGGACGGCGAAAAAGCCGTGGTGGTCACCCATCCCCACCCCCTGTACGGCGGAGACATGCATAATATCGTGGTGGACTCCCTGGCCAGAGCCTACGTGCAGTCCGGCTACACCTGCCTGCGGTTTAACTTCCGCGGCGTGGGTAAAAGCAAAGGCCTGCACGACGACGGCAACGGAGAACGCGACGACATCCTGGCCGCCGTGGCCTATCTGATGGACCTGGGAAAAAAGGACATCCACCTGGCCGGCTATTCCTTCGGCGCCTGGGTGGCGGCCCGGACCCAATGGAAGATTGAACCTCCGCCCCTGCTTATGGTGGCCCCGCCCGTGGACATGCTCAGCTTTGACGACGTGGAGTCGCTGCCCAGCCTGGAAATGGTGATCGTGGGAGAGCGGGACGAATTCGCTCCGCCCTATCTGATTCACGACAAGGTCCGGAAATGGAACCGCAGCGCCAAGATTATTGAAATCAAGGGCGAGGACCATTTTTTCTTTAACATGGCGCCGCAACTGGAATCCACGGTCATGCGCCATCTCCGGCAGCGCGAGTTATGATCTCCGCGGTCATTGTTGCAGGCGGAAGCGGACAGCGCATGGGCGCGTCCGTCCGCAAGCAATACCTCGAGGTTCTGGGCAGGCCCATCCTGGCCCGGACCATCGAGGTCTTTGACCAATGCCCGGAAGTGGACCGCATTATCCTGGTGGTCCCCCAAGACGATTACGCCCTGTGCCGGGAGCAAGTTCTCGCCCCCCTGACCCTTGCCACGCCCCTGGACCTGGCGCCCGGCGGCATTCGTCTTCGCCAGGAGTCCGTATACAACGGCCTTCGGGCCTGCGATCCCCAAACCGCCATCGCGGCCATACACGACGGGGTCCGGCCCTTTGTCACAGCGGAAGCCGTCTCCCGATGCGTCCAAGGCGCGGAAAAAAACGGCGCCTGCATGCTGGGCGTTCCCGCTTTCGACACCCTCAAACTGACCGACAATGACGGCCGGATTATCAAGACTGTTGACCGCGCCAATATGTGGCTGGCCCAGACGCCCCAGGCCTTTTCCTATCCCTTAATAATGGAGGCTCACGAAAAAGCCCTGGCCGACGGTTTTGAAGGCACGGACGACGCCTCTTTGGTTGAGCGCCTGGGCATGGCGGTGCACATCATCGAGGGCGGCCGGAACAATATAAAGATCACCACTCCCGAAGACCTGGCCCTGGCCCAAGCCCTGCTCAAAGCGGATTTGGACGCATAATAATCGCGCAGCAGCGAGGTCTCCCCGCCTGAAGCCGCGCGGTCTCCGCGCCCCCTAGTTGCGCGGCCTCCGCGCCCAAGGTATTCGCGAGATCTTCTCGCTGTATCGCAGGGCTTGCCCTGCCCATTCTTAGGGTGGCCCAGGCAAGGCTTTTTTTGCCTGGGTTCGCAGAACACAAGGCGCGGCCGGGAAAGTGCGCTGGAATTGGGTATGGCCGGCGGGTGAAATATCTTGCTTGAAACCGTTTTTTTTTGCAGTTGCGAGGTCTCCTCGCCTTAAGCCGCGCGGTCTCCGCGCAAACTGTTGTTCGTTTTTTGCACCACAATCAGGAGCCGATCCCCCATGAAAATCCGCAAAGCCAACCAAAACGACGTCCAAGTCCTCGTTTCCCTAATCCGTGCTTCCTTCAAGACCGTGGCGGACAGGTTCAACCTGACCCTGGAAAACTGCCCCAGGCATCCCTCCAATTGCACCTGGGATTGGATAAAAACCGCCCTGGATCAAGGCGTCCATTACTTTATTTTGGAGATGGATGGAGACGCTGTGGGCTGCTTCGCCCTGGAGCAGGCCGGGCCGGAGGTCTGCTATCTGGAGCGTCTGGCTGTGCTTCCAGGACGCCGCAACCAGGGCCTGGGCCGGGCTTTGGCGGATTTCGCCCTGGAGCAGGCGAAATCGCAGGGCTGCAAGCGTGTGGAAGTCGGCATCATAGCTGAGCAACTGGATTTAAGAGATTGGTACGCCAAAATCGGCTTTACGGAGAACGGCGAAAAAGAATTTCCGCACCTGCCCTTTCGGGCGGCGTTTATGGTCTACGCTTTATCGTGAGCAGGGGCGGGTCAGAATATTTTGGCGTAATAGGAAAAGGCCGAGACCTGCCGGCCCATGGTCCAGCCGGTGATGGGCGAGAACTTCATTTGGTAATAGCGGACGCCCTTACCGTCGGCGGGAGGTTTGCCGTCCACCAGGATTTCCACCCGGACGATGGGTTCTTGTTTGCCGCCTTTGGCTTTGATGGACGTGACGGCGACGTTCAGGCCGCTCAGTATTTCGTCCGCGCTTTGCTGAGCCAGATCCGGGTCTTTGGAATAATCCGTCCCTTCCCATTTGGCCAGGGCCTGGCGCGCATAATCCGAGGCGACCCACTTGCGGATGACTTCCTTACCTTGCGAATCCAAGGTTGTATTGCGCATGAACAGGCTGAAGACAGCCAATACCGCAACCACAATAACGGCGGCCACGGCTTTCCAGCCTGTCAGGGTGAATTCCACTTGGCTCATATTTTATAGATGACCCGCTCTTCCGTGATGATGATGTCAACGAATTTGTCGTGGGCTTCCATGGGCACCTGGCTGACCAGCTGATTTTCAAAGGCGATGGCCACCTTTCTGGTGGTGGCGGGCAGCAGGGGGATCAGCTTGTCGTAATAGCCTTCTCCGTAGCCGACGCGGCCGCCCCGTTCGTCAAATGCGACGCCTGGGATGATGGCCAGTTCGATAAAACGCAGAGGCACGGGCTTGCATATTTTGGGGTCCGGCTCTCTTTTTCCGCCGGAGCCGTCCCGCATATCGCCTTCCAGGTTGTCTATTTTGAAGGTAATGAATTCCTGGCGTTTGGGATGGACCACGGGAAGAAGGACCACCTTGCCCATGGAAAAACTTTCTTCGATCACGCCGGTGGAATCCGGTTCCTTGCGAAAAGGGCTGTATAACAGGATTGTCTTGGATTCCTGGAAATTGGCGAAATCCAGAAGGCTTTCCTGGATAGCGGAGCTTTTTTTCTCGTATTCCACTGAATCCATACCCTCACGGATATTCAGGATTTGGGTACGGACTTCACGTTTCTTGATCCTAACATCTTCCATATGGCTGTCTCCGTTGAGCCTTTTATGAAAATACAAGACTAGATTGATAACATATGCGGTTAATAAAGTCAACTTGCAATAATCATTGACTAAACTCAGATGCGCATGGTACTTCAAAATTATGGGAAACCCCGTGCGGGGTAATGCAATCCGACCTATTACTATATGGGCTCGCCCCAAGGGGACGGCCGATACAACGCATAAGGTAAGACAAAAATGCTTGATCTCAAGTATGTGCGAGCAAATTTAGATGCGGTGAAAACCGCTTTGGCCAATCGGAATCAGGAAACCCTGCTGGCGGGATTCGAAGATTTGGAGGCGGGACGCAGGACTGTTCTCGCCGAGGTGGAAGAACTCCGCCGCAAACGCAACGAGGTTTCCGGAACCATCGCCGTCATGAAGCGGGAAGGAAAAGACGCTGCGGATCTCATGGCGGACATGAAGGAAGTCTCCGGCAAAATCAAGGACCTGGAATCCGGGCTTAAGGAAAAGGAAGAAGCTCTTAACGAACTTCTTATGCGGATACCCAACATTCCGCATGAGTCCGTTCCCGTGGGCAAAGACGAAAACGACAACGTGGAGCTTAAAAGACACGGCGAACCCAAGAGTTTCGACTTTGAACCTCAAGCCCACTGGGACATCGGCGAGGGCCTGGGCATCCTGGATTTTGAAAGGGCCGCGCGCATCACCGGCTCCCGCTTCCCGTTGTATTTCGGAGACGGCGCATTGATGGAGCGGGCCCTCATCAATTTTATGCTCACGACCCATACCACCCGGCATGGATACAAAGAGGTGCTGCCGCCTTTTATCGTCAACAGAAAGACCATGACCGGCACGGGCCAGCTTCCCAAGTTTGAGGAGGACCTGTTTAAGCTGGAAGGATGGGAGTATTTTCTCATTCCCACGGCCGAAGTGCCCGTAACCAACATTCATGCCGAGGAAATCCTGGACGAAGAGGCTCTTCCCCTATATTACACGGCGTTCACCCCGTGCTTCCGGTCCGAGGCCGGGTCCGCCGGCAAGGACACCCGGGGCCTGATTCGCCAGCACC
Organism: Desulfatibacillum alkenivorans DSM 16219; assembly: GCF_900142135.1. Taxonomy (GTDB): domain Bacteria; phylum Desulfobacterota; class Desulfobacteria; order Desulfobacterales; family Desulfatibacillaceae; genus Desulfatibacillum; species Desulfatibacillum alkenivorans. Next base: position 109,132 of record NZ_FQZU01000009.1, read on the forward strand.
AGTTCAACAAGGTGGAGATGGTCAAGTTCTCCCATCCCGACAATTCCTACGACGAACTGGAAGGCATGCTGCAAAACGCCGAGACCATTCTCCAGGAGCTGGGTTTGCCCTATCGGGTTTTGAACCTTTGCACCGGAGACATCGGCTTCGGCGCGGCCAAGACCTACGACCTGGAAGTATGGATGCCCCAGCAGGGCGTGTATCGTGAAATCTCCTCGTGCAGCAACTGCGAGGATTTTCAGGCCCGCAGGGCCAATATTCGGTTTAAAAGCAAGGGTAAAAAAGGGACGTCCCACGTCCATACCCTCAATGGCTCCGGGCTGGCTGTGGGCAGATCCCTGGCCGCTATCCTTGAGAACTACCAGCAGGCGGACGGATCCGTTATCATCCCCGAAGTCCTGCGTCCGTTCATGGGCGGCAGGGAGGTTATAGAAAAATGAAGCTCCAGGATTTTCCCCAAGAGATAAGGGGAAGCATCCTGCCCAAACCGGGCGGGAAAATTATTTACCGGTGCCTGTCCTGCAACGAGGAATTCGGCATCGAAAAGCTGTTGTACACCTGCCCCAGCTGCGGCCAGGTGCTCTTGCTCCATGACATGGAGTTCGACCGGCTGAAGCAGCGCACTCCCGGGGAATGGCGCAAAATTCTGGACTATCGCAAGATGTCCAGCGAACCCGCCGTTTCCGGCATCTATCGCTATCATGAATTCATCGGACCCATTGTGCCGCTGGATTGCGTGGTCTACCTGGGCGAGGGGCACACCCCCCTGGTGGAGGCGGGCAAGCAGCTTCAGGAAAAGGCTGGGGGCCGCTTTTTTTATAAAAACGACGGGCAAAATCCCAGCGCCTCCTTTAAAGACCGGGGCATGGCAAGCGCCCTGTCATATATTAATTTTCTCATTAAATCCGAGCTGGTGAAAGACGTCCTGGCCGTGTGCGCCTCCACCGGAGACACATCCGCTTCGGCGGCCCTTTACGCCAGCTACCTGCAGCCGGACATCAAGTCGGCCGTGCTTTTGCCCCACGGCAAGGTCACGCCCCAGCAGCTGGGCCAACCCCTTGGCGCGGGCGCCCAGGTCTTTGAGATTCCAGGCGTGTTCGACGATTGCATGAAAGTGGTGGAAGCCCTGGCTGAAAATTATAACGTGGCTTTGCTGAATTCCAAAAACGCCTGGCGCATTTTGGGGCAGGAATCCTATTCCTATGAACTGGCGCAGGATTTTGACTACGACATGTCCAACAAGGTCGTATTCGTGCCCATTGGAAACGCTGGCAACATCACGGCCATCATGTCCGGCTTCCTGAAGTTTTACCGGTGCGGCATCATTGACGCTCTGCCCAAAGTGGTGGGCGTTCAGTCTCATCACGCCGACCCTGTTTACAAATATTACCTGGAGCCCGACGAGGACAAACGTAAGTTCGTTCCCGTGACCGTTGAACCCAGCGTGGCCCAGGCCGCCATGATCGGCAACCCGGTTTCCATGCCCAGGGTCATTTCCCTGGTCCGGGATTATAACGGGCAATCCGGGAAAAAGAACGTGTTCGTGGTCCAGGTGACCGAACAGCAAATCATGGATTGGCAGCTTACAGCCAACCGCTTCGGCCATGTGGCGTGCACCCAGGGAGGGGAGTGTCTCGCAGGCATGACCGCCGCCCTGAAGCAAGGCGTGATGGACTCCTCGGAAACCGCGGTGCTGGATTCCACGGCCCACGCCTTGAAGTTCTCCGGCTTTCAGGAAATGTATTTTGATGACGCCTTTCCGCCGGAATTCGGCGTAACGCCCAAACCCGAGCTTCAAAACCGGCCTGTTCTGGTCCGTCCTGCGGACCTGGAAAAGGTTCCGGCTCCGGGAAAACCCCTTGAAAGAGAAGAGTTTGAGCGGTTTGTTGAAAGAACCTCCCAGGATATTGCGGAAAAGCTCAATCTGTCGCCCAGGAAATAAAAATATTAACCGCTCCATGGCCGGACGGGGCCGCGGCTTTTTGCTGCTGGCCCTGGCCCTGGCGGTTTTTGCGCTTTCCGGGGCGGGGCGGTCCGCAGTCCTGTATAAGGATTATGAAATCCACAAAGCTTTCGGCGAGGACATTTTGTGCGACGCCTACGTAGTGCAGAAAGGCGACCACATTATTGAGCTGCTTCGCCTGCGGGGCCAGATTTCAGCCGAAGACTTCCCCGAGTTTCTCAGCATATTCAAAGCCATTAATCCCCACATCACGGACGTCAACAGAATATTCCCCGGCCAGTTTCTTTTGATCCCCCTGAAAAAGCTGCCCCCCGGATCCCTGCCGGAACAGGATATGGGCTCCGTCACCCTGCCGCTGGTCACCTCCCAGGTTCCGGAAGACACGCCTGCGGTCAAGCCTGAAGATTTAATCGAGCATTACGAAAAATACACGGTCAAGCGGGGAGACACCTTGTCGGGCATCATGAGCCCCCGCTTCGGCGGCGTGGGCTCGCCCTCCTATCTGGCCGCCATCGAGCGGTTCAAGGAGCTCAACCCCAATATTGAAAACGTCAACCGCATATACGCCGGGCAGCGGATCACTCTGCCCAAGACCGTCCCCATGGCCGCGCCCAAACCCGGCGCCATGGCCGCAGCCAGGCCCAAAGCGGCAGCAGCGGCCAGGCCTGTTCCCAAGCCCGGAGCCGCCGCAGCGTCCAAGACGCCGGCCAAGCCTGAGGCTGCTCCGAAAAAGAAACCGCGAAGCACGCCCAAATTCGACCCCACGCCGCGCGTGGAGCCTTTGACCGGGGATGGATTTCAATCGCCCGTCGCATTGCAGGACGGCCGGGCTCTGGAAGAGGACTCTCTGGCGCCCACGCAGGCTCTTAAACCCGCGCCCCTTCCCGGGGACATGGCCCCTGCACCTGAAAAGGCGTCGCCGGAAGACGCCCTTGAGCCGCTGAAGGGCGCCATCAGCGCCTTGGGCGGCATGGTCATGGATCAAGGCTATTATTATTTTCCCCGCATGGGAAAAGAGGACCTGAAGCTGGACCTTGAAAAACACCCCGTCATCCGGCTGCCGGACGGACGCTTTATGATGCTGGGGGAGCAGACCAGTCTCACCAGGGAAGAGCAGAAGGCGGTGACCGACATGTGGGGGCGCGTGGACGTCTTTGACCTTCCCCCCCAGGCCACGCCCGGCGGCATTTTGGGCGACGTCATGGCAAAGGCCGGCCTGAGCCCGGACAAGGTGGATTTGTCCTTTTTTGACGGCAACGTGGAAGTGACTGTGAACAGCCACCTGGTGCTGCCCGGACAGGGGCGGTATCAATATGTCGCCGTCACCTGGCTGGAGGACCCCAAGGAATTCTGCCACCCTGACATTGTCCGCTATTTCGCCGATAACGCGATCAAAATAGCCGACATCCTTCCCGAGGGCGCTCCACAAGTTGCCCAGGACGCCCCTAAAAACGAAAAGCACGCAGACACGGCCCTGCAGTTGCTTTTGGATCATCCCTCGCCCCGGATGACAATCGCCGCCTTGATGAAAGCTCTTGGCGCGGATTATAAGGAAAACTCGCCCTTTTCCTTTCCCTACGCCGGCTTTGAAGTGGAAACGGTCGTCAACCGGTTGAAAACCAAGGACGGCCGGGAGGTGCTTATTGATTTCGGAACCATGGGAGGCGAGGCCCACGACACCATCAGGAAGATGGGCTTTGAAGTCTACCGCATCACAAAGATGGACGATGCGCTTAACGGGTGCCGAAACATGGCCAGGGAGCTTCGCCTGGATTTTATGTGGGACCCGGAATACCTGGGCGCCAACCGTTCCAGGGACATCGCCCCCATTCTCAAAGTGCCGGGCCTGCTGATCGTCGAAGGCCGGTACAGGCCCGTGCTCGTGACAGACGAGCCTTTGCATGATATGATCACGGCGTTTCTTGTGGACAAGGGCGTGAGCGTAATCTTGGTTAAACAATAATTCGGAGGAAGTATTTATGAAGTTCATGAGAGAATGCCTTAACGCGCTGAAAGCCAAAAGACTCCAAGGGGGCCTTGCCGTCTTGGGCATTCTGATTCTTGTTTCCGTCCCGGCATGCGGTCCGAAAAAGGATCCCAACGTGAAGAAACAGGTGGAGGCGACCCAGGAACTGGGCGTCGTCCTCATGAACGAAAACAGGGCCAGGGCCGCCTTGCGCGAGTTCCTGAAAGCTGAGGCGCTGGACCCCCAGGATGTGGAAGTCCAGGACTATCTGGGCCTGGTGCTCCTTACCCTGGGCAGGCCCCAGGAAGCGGTTGAGCATTTCCAGCGCGCCGTGGATCTGAACCCCGAATATTTAAACGCGCAAAATAACCTGGGCTGCGCTTATTTGGAATTGGCGGAATGGGACAAGGCCATTGAGGTTTTTAAGGACCTTCTGGCCAATCTCACCTACCCCACCCCGTGGAAGCCCGCCGCCAATCTTGGCTGGGCCTATTTCAACAAAGGCGACATGGACTCAGCGCTGGAATATTACCTCATGTCCGTGGACCAATCCCCCAACTACGCCATTGGGTGGCGCGGCCTGGGACAAGTTTACATGGAGACGGGCAACCCCCAAAAAGCCGTGATCTCCCTGGAAAAGGCCCTGGTTGCAGCTCCCCGGTTCGCCGAAGCCTATTACGACCTGGGAGAAGCCTATCTCCGCACCGGTTTGCGCACCAAAGCCAAGGGGGCTTGGGAAAAGGTCTGTGAATTGGCGCCGGAAACCAATGTTTGCGCACGGGCCGCTTCAAAAATCCGCACATTAGAAACAAGCTGGTAGCCTGGCCCAAAACTCGTCAAAGAAATTTTTGCTGGGAAATGTATTGGGTTTTTTAATGGGATTCGAACAGGATATTTATTTTTTCACGGAAAAAGTGTGATGCATTTCACATAAATGGTGTGAAACGACTCATTGAATACTTCTACGCACTTTGCTATATCTGCCACAACTGGCGAATGCTGTACATTCGCTTAGGTTCCCTATTGCCTGTAAATAGCCGCAAAAAACCCTGAGAGGCTAAGTAATTATGCTCCTCCTTGCAAAACCATCCCCGGCGGATCCGTCCTCCCAACAAGGCTTCACCCTGCTGGAATTGCTGGTCGTCGTGCTGATCAGCGCCATCCTGGCGGGCATCGCCATCACCGGGTTGACATCGGTCCTGCCTACCCAAAGGTTGAACGTAGCCGCCAATACCCTGAGGGCGGATCTCCTGAAGGCAAAGGCCGACGCCGCCACCTATAATCGCGACGTAGGCGTGGGTTGCAATGTGGCCAAGACGGAATGGAAAATCCAGATGTTTGACATCACGGCCCTGCCTGAAGGAAAGGTTTATTCAGGCGTGGTCCGCAAAATGGCGGATTTTGAGGGGGTGACCATAGACACCCTCCCCAATGTCATCTTTCATCCCAACGGCACCACTCCCCAGTCCTATAATCTTGTCCTGAAGCACCCCAGCGCGGGCTCCAGGACTATCACCGTGTCCCTGACCGGAAAAGTAAGGATTGAGTAAGCATGCGAAAACAGGCAAGCATATTGCGCTCAAACGCCGGCGTCACCCTGCTGGAATTACTCATTTATCTGGCGATTTCAGGAATAGTGGCCGCCGCGATTTCAAGCATGATGTCCACCACGGTGGCCAGTTACCAGAGGAATCAGAACCGGCTGGTGCTGAAACAGGACATCCGGGCGGCCATCAATATGATGAATAAAGACTTCCGGCTGGCCGGCTGCGACCCCATATACGGCGACGACTTTCATTTCGGCCTATGCGTCGCCGATAACCAAAGCATCCGGGTCACCAGCGATTTTCTGCCGACCAAGGGGGGGACCAAGAAGCTGGCGGGCGTGACTTCGCAAACTCACAGCCGCTATTATAACGGGGATAATAAAGCCGATGGAGTCGGCGAGGACGTACAATATTATCTTGTAGACGACACGCTTGTGCGCGAGGCCATATACGAGGATGATGCAAGGCATGTGGAGACCGTCCTGGAAAATGTGACCAGTCTCAATTTTGACTACCTTGCCCGAATGAACGTGCCGGCCACGTTGACGACCACCACGGACTATACCTTAAAAGGCTTGTTTGGGCTGGGCCCGGGGCTTCCTCTAATATCAGGGGCTAATTTTGTGAGGGTGGAAATAGAAGCCCGCTCCCCCGTGGAGGACCGCCTCACGGGAGAGTATATTACCATGCGGGGAAGCGCGCTCATCCATATGCGTAATATGGTCTACAAAAACCAATAACAAAAAAACTTATACGGGACAGGTGGCTGCCGTGACTAAACATAACGGGATGTATAAAATACGCAAACGCTTGAAGGATCAAGAGGGGGCCTACCTCATAGAGGTGCTTATCGCCATGTGCATCCTCAGCGTAGGCGTTCTGGCGGCGGGGTCCATGCAGGCCAATTCCATAGCCACAAACACCTTTATCAGCATTCAGGACGAAGCCATGTCCCTGGCCAGATCCACCCTGGAAATCGTTGCGGGAACGAAGTTTGACGGAGTGAGCAATCTGCCGCCTTCCCGGACCGTGCTTACCCAGAACGGCCGAAAAATGACCGTCAATATAACCGTCGAACCATTCACCGCCATGATCACAAATGTCAAGATTTCCGTTATCTATGATAACAGGGGAGAGACCAGGACCATGACCCTTGAAACCCTCCTATCCGATGCAGAGGAACTATAGACCCATGAATATTGAAAGGTTGAAAAACATCGCCGGCGGAGAAAAGGGCTCCATCCTGATTTTGGCTTTGCTGGTCATGGTCGTCCTTTCTCTGTTGGGCGTTACGGCCATGACCTCCTCCAGCACGGACATCTCCGTCGCTAAAAATCAGGACGTATACAACCGCAACTTTGCTTTGGCCGAGGCCGCCGCAAGGCTTGGCGCCCTGGCTTTGAAGAATAACCCATATGTCCCTCAAGAGGATGACCCCGCCTCGGTGGACGAATTCACAGACTCGGAAATGCCAGTCTGGATGTATAAGGGAAACCAGTTTGAGGACTGGATCAAGCACCCCATTACCTGGACCCATAGTGTTGAAGAAAGAACCATCATGGGCGAGGTTGTTAAGTTCAAGGTTCGCTACGACTCGAGCGGAGGCGGGGTTACCACTATTGACGCTACGGGGGACGATTTCATCACCCTGGAGAGGTACACGATTTTCGGGCGCTCCCATAATGACGGGGGAGAGGTGATCGTCCAACTCGGGTACCAGCTTGCAATGCTGCAGTCGGACAAGGACAAGCAGTCAGATTAAATCGCAGACGGTCAGTGACTTTAGATAACACCAGGAAAACCAGAGGTTGAAGACATGAATAAAACAGGAAAAAGTAAGAACCTACCGCTATCCCGCCTGACTTGGGGTCGGGTCTCCTGCCTGGTTCTCCTGGCTGTATTGGCGCTTGGAGCCGTTTTTACCCCCTCAAACGCCTTCTCCTGGGGGTGGGGCGGAAGCAACAACTTCTGGGTGACGGTTTATTTTGTCGACCAGGATGACAACTACATCTGGGAAGGCAAGTTCCGCATTGAAACGGTCGCTGATTCGGACTGCGACTATGAACTGACGCGGGAATACTCCCCCGGGACGACCGTCACGTACAACAGAGCCACCACATGCAACTATATTGTCCACTTTCCGGATATTCCCGGCTACGAAACCCCGGATCCCGAAACTGGGACGTGGCGGAGGAGAAACTCATACACCGTTTATGGAGAGTATGTGGAAATTCCGGATCGAACCACGTTTAACATGGACATTTCTCCGTGGCAGGCGGCTAACGGCGGCGCCCAATGGCGCATTAAAAAACTTTCCGGAACCAACTGCTCCTATGGCGACTCCGGCGACATCTCCGCCGGCCAATATACCTTTGACTGCCCGGTCGATACCCCGTGCACCTGCGATTATGAAGTGTCTCTGGTGGACGGCAGCTATTACGCAGCCCCCACCCAAATCACCTTCAATAACGGAACGAACACAATCACTGTCAACGAGAGCGGCGGGGTTTTTCTGCTGGAGGACGTCCCTTCCAGCCTCAATACCTACGACCTCAGCGCGGTGTACTATGCAGACGCGGTCAGGGTCACGGCCGCTCTCGATCCTTCCACAGCCATAGACGCCGGCGCCCAATGGAAAGTGGTGCGGGAGGCGAGCGGATCCTGCCCCATCGCGGATTCCGGCTGGCTGGATTCCGGAGAGGAATATGTATTTAACGATATTACGGCTACCTGCAGCTACACCATCAAGTTTTCTGACCTCACGGATTGGATACCCCCTACGGAAGTCACTTACAACTTCGTCCCCGGACCGAATGTCAATGACCTTGGAACCTTTACCTACGAGGCCCCCACGGGGGCTATTTGCGATGATTTTAACGACGGCTCCCTGGATCCTCACTGGCGCTTTGTGGATAACACCAACTCCGGGGTGGCGGCGACCGTTCAGGAGACTAACGGGAAGATTTATATGTCCGGCCGGGGATCCAATCAGTTTTCCTCTGTGGATGAGTACGCGGCCCTGTACCTGACGAAAGTCGAGGGCGACTTTGAAGCCGTGGTGGAAATCGTCAACAAGAACTCCACCTCCGGCTATTCCAAGTGCGGCCTCATGTTCCGTAACGACATCTCGGACTCCTACGACTCCTTGGGATACGCCTGTGTGGGTTTGACCGACTCCTACGGATTTTTCGCCTACTACGATTCCACCAATAACGGCATCCTCAATAACAGCTACACCAAAGGGTCGACAGTTTATCCCAGCTGGGTGAAGGTGGTGCGCACCGGCGACGTCTTCTCCTCATACTATTCCACCGACGGAACCAATTGGGTCTATATGCGCGATATGACCGTCAACACCGCCAATGATACGATCGATATCGGCATCTACCTGACGGCCTATAACAGCGGGTCGACCAAATACGTGGAGTTCGACAACTTCTGCGTGACCGAAGCTGCGGAAAAGGTCCCCTTCACCGGTCTGATAGAGCCCGCAGGGGCCAGGGCCAACGCCCGGTGGAGGTTGTTCAATACGGACACGGGCCAGTGGGAAACCGATTGGCTGTCCCATAACGAAACCGCCATGGTCCTGGCGGATAACACCTACAATGTCTACTGGAGCAATATTGACGGTTACCTGGAGCCTTCGCCCAATCCCACGACTTCGGTTTTTCTCGCTTCAGGCAGTACGGGAAACTCTCAAACGGGTTATTACGCCTCTATTGTGACCACCTCAACCACAACGTTGACAACGGAGGCGTCCACAACCACGACGACAACCACAGCAGCTACCACGACTACCACAACCACCACAATACCAGGGACCCTTTGCTTGTCGCTGGCGGACGTTCCCATGGAAACCCAGCTGCAGGCCGCCCCGGCCATGATCATGTTCGTTCTGGACGACTCCGGCAGTATGGACTGGTGTTTCATGACCGATGAAAGCGACGGCTTGTTTAGCAGCAGATACTACAACTGGTATATGTCCGATAATGGATACGGCACAAAGTATCTGAGCGACGAAACGCAGTGGAAGGCCAAATATGCGGGCTACAACCACATGTATTACGACCCCATGTCAACCTATGATCCGTGGCCCAATTATAATAATGCAAATATTAATGCGCCCCAGTCCGACCCCACGAAAGCCACGCCGACTCTTGCTTTGGGCGACACCTATGTCACCGTGAATCTGGAGTATCTGGTGGACGATTTGGACGGATCACCGGACTTCACCTATACCGAGTCCAATGGCGCCTCTTTCGGGGTCTCGTCCAGTTCCCAGGCTATTATAGACGACCATTACTTGTATTCCAACGCGAAGGGGGATTACGAGGTTGTATGGACGCCCACCAACCTGCCGGCGGGGGTTTACAATGTTTACGTAAACTGGGTGACCTCTTCCGGCAGAGCCGATGACATTGTCTATACCATCAACCACGCAGGCGGGGCCACCGTCACGCCCAGTTACGACCAGTCCGTCAACGGCGGCAGCTGGCAGCCCCTGGTCGCTACGGACGGAACCGCCGAGTTCACGTTTTCGGGGGATCCCTCTGAAAACGTAACCCTGGCCTACTCGGTGACCACCAGCACCACCAACAGGATTTGCGCCGACGCCGTTAAGTGGGTGCCTTCCACGGGCGTAACATCCGTGGACGTAAAAAATGCGCACTATTATACCTATTCCCCCTCAGAAAACGCCTACTATCTGGTTAATTTGAGCGGCGACAAGGAATACTATCGTTTTGGAAACAATGACACCAATTACGTCACGGAAGCCTCCATCATGCGGGACTACAGCCCGCCTGACGACGTGATAGGCTACACGCCGCAAGGCGTGGAGAGAACCTACGAGGAGGAACTCCAGAACTTTGCGAATTGGTTCACCTATTACCGGAGACGCGAACTGGCCGCCAAAGCCGCCGTGTCCAACGTTATCGACGGCATGCAAGGCGTGCAAATTGGCCTGTATACAATCAACTCCTCCTCCCATCGCATGGGCGTGACGTCGGTTAATGTCGCAAGCACGGATGCCGACGGAGTCACCACCTATACGGACAATTCCAGCAGCATCCTGACGATGCTGTATGATTCCCAAAGCAGCGGCGGCACCCCATTGCGCCTTGGGTTGAAAAACGTCGGCGCCTATTATCATGAAGACGAAACAGCCAGTACTCTCGGGTCGGGCACACCCTACGCCCAATCCGCAGAGGGAGGCGATTGCCAGCAGGCCTTTGCCATTGTCATGACCGACGGCTACTGGAACGGGAGCAGCCCCAGCGTCGGCAACCAGGACGGGGGCGAAGGAGCGCCTTTCGCGGACTCCTATAGCGACACTCTGGCAGACGTGGCCATGAAGTATTACAAGAATGACTTGTCATCCAACAGAAGCGACCAGGTTCCCACCAGCTTCACGGATAAGGCGACCTATCAGCACATGGTCACCTACTCCATTTCCTTTGGAGTCACCGGAACTCTAAACCCGGATGACTTCGACCTGTATAACAGCAACCCAAGCGCCAGGGTTTACCCCACGTGGCCCAATCCGACCTCTGCTGAAAAGGCAAAGATCGACGATATGTGGCATGCGGCGGTCAACGGCAGGGGCGAGTTTCTTTCCGCGGCCAATCCCACGGAACTGGTGGACTCCCTCCAGGCTCTCCTCCAAGATGTGGTCTCCCGCATCGGGTCTGGCGCATCGGTCTCCGTTAACGGCGAGGAACTGAGCGCAGACACCCTGACCTTCCAGTCCAGTTACTCCGTGGACGGTTGGACCGGCGACCTGCAGGCCTACACCCTGGATGCGAATACCGCCGCCATCAACATGGACACCGCCGTGTGGTCCACCCAGGATTGGCTGGATGATGCAAACTGGAATACGGACAGGATAATCGCAACCTATACAGGAACCTCAAGCGTGCCTTTCCGCTGGACCGACATTTCCGCCTATATGCAAACCCTCATTCTCGATGAGGACACATTGAACTTTGTCAGAGGCGACGACTCCAATGAGGTGCATAACGGAGGCTCTTTCAGGGACAGGAACCATAAAATGGGAGACCTTGTACACTCGGCGCCCAGGTTCTTTAACGACACCCTGTTCGTGGGCGGAAACGACGGCATGCTTCACGCCGTGAATTCCAACACGGGCGCGGAAGCGTGGGCTTATGTGCCGCTTCACGTGTTCCATAACCTGTACGCGCTGTCGGACGTCAACTACTCCCACCAGTTCTATGTGGACCTCACCCCAAGCGTTCGCTCGGCGGGAAGCACCGACCTGCTGGTTGGGGGCCTGGGCAAGGGCGGGAAAGGCTACTTCTGCATTGACATAACCAATGCCGATTCCATTGCCACGGAGGCCGAACTGGCGGACTCCGTGTTGTGGGAATACCCCCGCACCAACACGCCTGCTGCGGATGTAGCGGACGTAGGCTACAGCTTTAGCCTGGGTTATATAATAAGGACCACGCAAGGCTGGAGCGTGATTTTCGGCAACGGCTACTCCAGCCCCGATCAGAGCGCGGTTCTTTTCATCCTGGACGCCATGACAGGCGAACTGATCCGTAAAATCGACACTGGCACGGCGGGAACCTGCAACGGCCTTTCCACCCCCTTGCCCGTGGATAGGGATTTCAACGGCGTGGTCGACGCAGCTTACGCCGGCGACTTGAAAGGCAATCTCTGGAAGTTCGACCTTTCCAGCGCCGATCCCAACGCCTGGGGCGTTGCGTTCTCCAGCGGCTCGGCGTCCAAACCGATGATTTCCGTCTCCGGTCCCGGTGGAACCGAACAGCCCATTACCACAGCGCCCGTCGCCATAGCTCATTGCGACAGCACGCTTCCCGGCTACCTGGTCATGTTCGGCACGGGCAAGTACCTGGGCGACACGGACTTTACCAACTCCGACACCCAGACCCTTTACTGCGTCTGGGATTTCACCGACGATACAGGGCTGTACTACGGCGATCTTAACAACGCCACCGGCGCGGTTTCCAACAGCTCGGCCGTGCTGGTGGAACAAACCGAGGACGAATGGGTCTCCGACGGCGCCAACGAGTATCGCGTTATGTCCGAAAATGAAATTACCTGGGCTACTGCAAACGCGGACGGCGAATATGTGGTCACCAATTGCGGCTGGTATTTTAACCTGCCTATTTCCAAAGAGCGGATTATCACCGAGTTGACCCTCAGCTCCGGCACCTTGACAGTCATTACCACCATTCCCAAGGACTCCCAATGCTCCGCGGGCGGCGAATCCATGCTGATGCAGCTCGACCCGTGTACGGGCACTAACTTTGACTCGCCCCGTGCGGATATCAACGGGGACGGCCTCATAAACATAGATGACATGGTTGAAATTACCAAAGACGACGGAAGCACCGAAAAAGTGGCTCCTGCCGGCGTTAAAGTAAACGGCCGCATCTATCCTCCGGTTTACGTCACCATACCGGATTACGACGAGGACGGCGCCAACATCGGCGACGACACCTCCGATGATGATGACGGCTCAACCGGGGATGACGAAGCCGATGACGTGGGCGACGGTTTCGGCGACACGGAATTCAAAGATTCCGATCAGAACGTAAAGAGCGAGATGGCCAACACCCAGGATAAGGACATCCACCAGAGACTTGTCTCAGGCGATAATACGGGCATACTCTTCTGGATGGAAGTGGAATAACAGGTCAAACCTGGTCTATAAAAAAGGGCGGGGCCATGCCCCGCCTCTTGGGCAAGGCCCATGGAGAACATTATGAAAGCAACCAACCTGAAAACCATTGTGAGGATGACAACTGCCGTCGCTCTTTTACTCTTTGCAGCGGGAGTCCTGCCTGCTTCCGTTCTCGCCGGCGCAACCACCGGCGAAGGCGCCAACGCCATTCTGGACGTACCCAAAGTGTACAGTCAAACCGCTGTGGAGCAAGGCCTGAAAGAAAGCAGAGGCATCCCCTGGTTCAACGGCACGGGTGTGATTGACAAAATCGTGGAGAACGGCTTTGTGGTGGACGATATGACCCTGGTGGGAACCAACGTGGATTTCAGGTCCGAAGCCACGGGCCAGCCCATCGCCTCCTCGTTTTTCAAACCCGGCGCCAAAGTGGGGTTCGTCCTTAACTCCAAAAATATCCTGACTTCTTTGTGGCTGTTAAAAGAACAATAAGAAGCACCATAAAAAATCTTGCCTATAAGTATATGGCCCTATACTATTAGGGCCATATTATATTATGCGCATTGATATTGAATTCCAAAAGGAGCCCTGAATGAAACTGATAAAAGCTCTTATCATTGCAGGCGTTGTTTTTTCTCTGGCGCCTTGCGCCTGCTGGGCGGAGTTCTACCGGTACAAGGATGCAAGCGGCGCCTGGGTCTATACGGACAACATAATGGAGGTTCCCGCCGACCAAAGGCCCAAGACCTATGAAGGCGTCACGGATAATTTGTCCGATTCGGAAAAAGCGAAATTAAAGGCCGAAAAAGCCGCCAGAGCGGCAAAACGCCGCGCAAAACGCCATAGCTTTCCTTCCACCGTTTCCTCCGATACGGATAGGGCGTATGCGGATTTAAAAGCCGAAGAGGACGCCTTGACGGAAATGGGAAAAGACCTGAAAGCCGAGCAGGAGGCGCTGGGGCGGTTAAGAGCCGAAGCAAAGACTCAGGAGGAGCGGGACGCCATCAACCTTAAAATGGCCGCCTTGAATAAGAAAATCCAGCAGTACGAAAAGCAACGGCAGGATTACATCAAAAAAGTCGATGTATACAACCGCATGCTTCAGAAAAAAATCGACGATTAGCAGCGCCTAAGACAAAGGCTTTCCAAGAGCGCGCATTATGGCTTGCATATCCTGCCATACTGCGCGTTTTTTTTTCGGAGCTGTCAATAACTCCCGGGGATGAAAGGTGGGCATAACCCGCATGCCCAGGTAAGGTTGAAACTGGCCGCGGACTCGGGAGTAGGGCAGGTCCTGCTTTAAAATAGCCTCCGCCGTTATCTGGCCGAAGGCGCAAATAACCTGGGGCCTGACTGCTTCCACCTGTTTTCTGAAAAATCGGGAGCACGCCCGCAAACACTCAGGGGCAGGCAATTCCCCTTCTGGCACGGGGCATTTCACCAGATTGCATAGGTACACATCGTCCCGGGTCATTCCCATGGCCTTGAGGATATTGTCCAGCAAACCCCCGACTTCGCCCTGAAAAGGCAGGCCCGCTTTGCTCTCTTCCATTCCCGGCGCAATGCCCGCCAGCATAAGGGGGGACTCCGGGTCGCCTTGCGCGAATACGCCGTTTATGCGGCCCTTGTGCAAAGGGCACTCCGTACAGCTAAGCGCTTCCGCCTCCAAACCAGCGCCGGCCGCCTTAGGCCCTGATCCTTTTTGGTGAAATCCTTGCTTTAGAAGAGCCTGAGTCTCCTGGCTGCAATCAAACCCGGCGATTCCCTGGCCGGACAATAAACGCAAATGCTTGGCTATGGATTGGGCGATTTCAGCAACGGAAACCTGAGCAGCCATCAGGAGACCCCGCATTCAGGCAGAAAATCCGTAGCCTTGTCCAGGATTGCGTGGGCCGCAGCCTCCTTGCTCATCAGCCCCAGGGTTTCAGAGGCGCCTCCGCACGAAAAGCAGGTAATTTTATTGGTGTCCGCCCCAAATCCGGAGTCGCTGGGGCCGATCAGGTTTGCAGCGATCATGTCCAGGTTCTTTTTCCGCAGCTTCTCCTGGGCGTGGGCGGTTAATTTTTCAGTCTCTGCAGCAAAGCCGATTAAAACCATTTTCCCTTTTCTCTTGCCCAGCTCCAATAAAATATCGGGGTTGGGAACAAGATCCAAGGTCATGCAATCGCCGGTCTTTTTAATTTTCTGTTCGGCTTCCGTTTCACAACGATAATCCCCCACTGCAGCGGTCTTGATGACGATGTCCGCACGCTCCGCCTGAGCCAGGACCACCTCGGCCATTTCCAGGGCAGTCATGACTTGATGGATTTCAACATTTTCGGGAGGACTGATGCTTACAGGGCCTGTTACAAGGATTACCTTGGCGCCGCGATGCTCCGCCGCCCTGGCTATGGCGTAGCCCATTTTACCCGTAGACGGATTGCTGATATATCGGACAGGGTCGATGGGCTCCCTGGTGGGCCCGGCGGAAACCAGCACGCACTTGCCTTTCAGGTCCTGCTTGGTCAACAGCTTCATTAGTCTGTCGGCGATTTTTTCAGGATCGGGAAGCCTGCCAGGACCTGTGTCGCCGCAGGCCAAAAATCCCGCGCCGGGCGCCATCACGGAAAATCCGTGCGATCCCAATTTGGCCAGGTTCTCCTGGACAATAGAGTTTTCGAACATCTTGGTGTTCATGGCCGGACAAACCAGCTTGGGGCAAACCGCCGCCAACACCAGGGTGGACAATGGGTCGTCCGCAATGCCGTGGGCCATTTTTCCAATAATGTTGGCCGTGGCGGGAGCGATGATCAAAGCGTCCGCTTCCTGCGCCCAGGCCACATGGCGGATGGAGTTGTCCTCGTCTTGCTGCCACATGTCCGTATAGACAGGCTGCTCGGTCAGGGCCTGAAAGGTGGCCGGACCCACGAATTGCTGGGCGCTTCGGGTCATGACAACGCGTACAAGAGCGCCCGCCGTGGTTAAAATCCGGACAAGCTCCACGCTTTTGTACGCAGCAATGCCGCCGGAGACGCCAAGAACAATGGTTTTGCCAGCCAAGGGGCTATGGTACACGATGACCCTCCTATTCAGCCAAGCCCGACTCCTTGAGCAGACCGGCGCCAGGGGCCATTTCACTGCCTGGGGCAACCCACACCTCCAAGTTGGTGGTGATGGACGTTCCGCGGATAGTGATTACGCAGGTGCGGTTTTCCTTCCTGAAAAGCATGAGGGTCCTGGGCGTTCTCACGACGCTCACCAGCGCCCAGTTGTCCTTGATCATGTTATTTTCAAAAAACGCCACCAGGGAATTCACTTCAACCCTGCCGGTCAGGACCAGCACCCCGGCGGAAATTCCGGAAGCCCGGTACACAAAGCAATTGTCCTTGTCCAGCTTAAGCTCCTGAGGAATCAGGACGTCGTCAAAATCATAATAAACAGGGGACGGCTCAGGCGGAGACGGTGCTACGGAGCCTGATGATCCTCCGTTTTCAAAATTCATGGATTTACATGCTGATGCAGAAAAAAGGATTGCCAGAACGAGCGCCAGAAGAAGAATGCCGTGTTGAAAACCTTGCTTCCGTATCATGGTAGAACCTCCGCGCTTTTTTAATTGAGGGAGCCGGTTTAGGCTCCCAAGAAAACTTCCTGATCAAACAAACAGAATATGCATAACTTGGCAGATGTCAGTTTTCATGCCTATTCATCATATATTTTCAGGATACTGTCAATTACGATCTGTTCCGAATACTTGTTGAGAATAAAGGATCGGCCCTGCCGCCCCATTTCCTCCGCTTTCTCCGGGTTGTCCAGCAAGTAAAGAATTGCCTCCGCCAGGGCTTGGGAATCCTTCAAAGGCGTCAGCAAGCCGGTTTTTCCGTCCATCACCACATCCCGGCAGCCGACCACATTGGTGGCGACCACAGGGCGGGACATGGCCGAGGCTTCCATCAATGACCGGGGCGCTCCCTCCCTATACGAGGGCAGCACGACAATGCTCGCCGATGCGATGAACGGGCGTACGTCCTCTGTCTCGCCAAACCACTCCACCACGCCGGTTTTGATCCATTCTTCCAGGTCCCGGGCGTCCACCACGGTGGGATTGCGTTCGTCCCTTCCGCCCAAAAGGCAAAACCGGGCGTTCGAACCTCTTTCTGCGGCGATGCGGGCCGCCTCCACATATTCGTAGATGCCTTTATCCTTCAACAGGCGCGCCACCATCAAAATTACGGGCGGTTCTTCGGGGGCGGGAGCGGGAAAAAGCCCTCCGTCAAAATGGGCGCAGTCCACGCCTTCCCCGGGAAGCAGCCCGGCCTTATTTTCTTCAATAATCCCTTTGGAGACGAAAAAATCCCTATCGCTGGGATTGAGAAAAAATACATGGTCGCAGCACATAAAGGCAGCCCGGTACATGAACTCCACCAAGGTTTGCAGCAGCGGGTTTCCCGACCCTGTAAACACGTAGCCCAAGCCTGTAATAGCGGCGATTACCCTGGGCGCGCCGGCCAAACGGGCCGCTATGCTCCCGTAAATTACCGGCTTAATCGTGAAATGGTGGGCGATGTCCGGCTTTTCCTTCCGATACCAAAAAAACATGGCCAGAAAAAAGCCGATATCAGACACAGGGTTGATGCCCTTCATGTCCAAAGGAAGATTTTTAAAAGGCACGCCGATCGCCCGGATTTTAGCGGCGAATCCGCCGCCCCTGGCGCCGCCGCCCAGGACTTCATGCCCCTGACTTTTTAATACGCGCATAAGCCCGGCTCTGAAATTATATAAGGTCCACGCGCACCGCGAAACCAAGGCGATTTTTTTCGCCATTTAAAAGCTCCTAAATAACCAAACTGGTGTAAAAGTCTTCATACTGTTTAACAATAGCCTCCAGGGAATACAGCTCCTCAATCCTGCGCCGCGCCGCCAGCCCAAGCTCCTGCTTTTCCTGGACGGAAAGACTCAGGATCTCCTTGATCGCTCCGGCAAGGGCGGCTGCGTCCTCATTAGGAACGATGCGCCCTGTGGGGCCGATTACCTGGACCGTGTCGCCTACGTTATTCGCCGCAACAGGAACCTGGCAGGCCATGGCCTCTCCAACCACGTTTGGAAAGCCCTCTCCGTAGGAACTCAGCACCGAGACGTCGGCCGCCGACAGGATCTCCGGCACGTCGCGCCTTCTTCCCAACAGGAACGCATTTTTCTCCAGGCCAAGTTCGTTCACTATCCCGTACAATGCCGCGTTGCCAGGGTCAACCCTGTCCCCGCAAAGAATAAGCCTGATTTCAGGAAAGTCACGTCTAAGGAGGTCCGTCGCCTTCAGCAGAGTGGCGTGATCCTTCATGGGATCCTGCCTGGCGAACATGACCAAAACCGGATCCGCGGCGCCTATGCCCAGTTCTCCACGGATTTTCGCGCCTGCCGCCTCATTTCGGGAAAACCGTTCCAGGTCAAATCCGTTGGGTATGACTTCAAACCGTTTGCACTTGTATCCCATTTTTAAATGCAAGTCCCGGCCGCAGTAGGAGTTGGCTATTACCGCGTCGGGAAACCGGGACAACAGGGCGCAGGACTTCACCACCCATTCCGTCAGCCGGTTGTATTGGGAAAAATCTATATTGGAATTACGGACATTCCATGCAATCCGGGCGCGGGAGCTCAGGCGGGAGGCGAAAAGGTTTAAAAAGTCGGCATGATAAAGCCATGATTGCACCACGTGAGGTTTGAATTTCCGGATGATTTGCACCAAACGGAAAAACGCCCCGGGCTTAGGCCTGCCAAGGTCTAATTCCAGGCTGTCCACCTGGACGCCGCTTTCGGCTATGTCCTTGGCTATAGGGCCGGCATGAACCATGCTGACCACCCGGCAGGCGAATTTGTCTTTGTCCAGGCTTTTGCATAGTTTGGCCAGCATTGCCTCGGCGCCGCCGGTGTCTGTAGTCGTAATAATATGCAAAAGGCGAATTGGTTCAGGCATTAGATGCTTGCGCTTTCTTTTTGTACGGCAAAGCAGATGTAAGGGGAAACCCCCAGGCCGGTTTTGGCGGTAAGAAATCTGACAGACTTCACGGCGAGCATCATGGGCGTCTTCATGTTGCGCTCCGAAGCCGCCTCCAGCCATACTTGATGGGGTGACCTGATTCCTGGCCGAGGTTGCATAATCCGGGCGTGAGGATCGTGATTTTTCAAAATTTTATAAACCTCTTTGACCGTGGCGCCTCGTATTCCCCGGCGCAAAAGAGCTTGCCAAGGCTCCTCATTTTTCACACGGGATGAAAACCGTCTGGCCATTAGCGCGGCCGCTGCCTTTGGAAGATAGTTGATTAAAGGCAGCCCTGTCGTGTGGGTTTCGATGGGAAACCATCTATAAGGGGTTTCCGTTACCAGCATGCATCCTCCGGGGGTAACCGCGTCCCACAGTTTGGTTGTAAGATCCTGGCGTTCGTTGGGCAAGAGATGCTCGAAAACCGCGTTTAGCAGCACCATGTCGAATTCACCCAGGCCGGAGGGCAATTGGTCGTCAGACGGAGACATTAGAAATTCAATATTCTTAAACCCATAATGCTTTGTGCGCAACTCGGCGATTTTCAATAGCTTAGGCGATCGTTCCACCCCTACGATATGTGCCTGGGGAAACATGCGTTTAAGCGCCATGGCGGATGCGCCGCTGCCGCAGCCGAAATCCAAAATGCGTTTGCCGTTCAAATACTGCTTATCAAAATAGGCCAGTATGCTCTTTTTTAACAAGCCTGGCGTGTGTAGCGGGTCCTCGTCACGGCGGATTTCATCGCAGAGAAAGGCCGGTCCTTTGGCGTCCAGAACGGCCCGGATTAGATCAGGATGATAGGAAGTGGTCCATTTTTTATCGGGTTTGGAAGCCCCGCTGGTGAAAACTTGGATTGTTTTCGCCCCGTCGGGCTCTGGAATAAGGAGGACCTTTCCATTTTTGTGGTCTATGGTAATGGTCATTGAGCCGGATTTTCGTCTCCTTTTTTGCGGCTGCTTGGATTATCGTCCTTAAAATCATATACGAGTTCGTCTTTCCCAACCATGCCAAGTTCTTTTCGGGCTACGCTTTCCAAGTAATCGCGATCTTCCAAAAGGCGATACATGGTCCTGCGAAGCCGGTCGTTCTCTTTTTCCAGGTCCTGATTGGCTTCATGCAGCCTGGCGGCTTCCCTTTTCAGGTTATACATGTCCACCAGTCCGCGATTTCCAAAGGCAAGGAAAAAGAACAACACGGAAACCAAGATTAAAAGGCCCGTAATTGCAAGATTATGGAATTTATCCACGGCGTTTTACCCTCTTGTCAACCAGACTCCACATTGCCTGGAATTCCTTTTTACAAAAAACGCTGGCCAAACCCACATATACCACAATTCCCGCCCCAATGCACAGCATGGTCCTCAAGGTCAGTTGGGCGGGCCCCACTTGTCCCTGGGCCAGAACTCCTGCAAAATGCGCGGAAATGTAGACGGCCGCTCCCATTCCCATTGACGCAGCCAACGAGCCCATGACGGATTTTAAAATTTTCCGGCCGCCCAAAGGCCCGATTTTCCGTCGAAGGTGATACGTAAGCAACGCAAGGCTTAACGCCGATGATAAGGTCGCCGCCAAAGCAAGCCCGCCATGGAGCAGGGGCTTCATCAAAGCCATGGAAAAGGCCAGATAGGCGACCAAAGACAATAGCGCCACGCGCACCGGCGTGACCGTGTCCTGGAGCGCGTACAGCATGGACACCACAATCCGTGCGCCTGAAATGGCGCATAGCCCCAATACAAAGTAAATAAGCGCATGGGCTGTATGCAGCGTGGCCTCAGCGCCAAAAGCGCCCCTTTCGAACAATAATCCCACAATAGGCTGCGCCAGGACGATCAGCCCCACCGTGGCCGGCAGATTCACGAACATGATGATCCGAATGGCGTAGCCAAAGCTGTCTTTCAGGCCTTCCATGTCCTTGTTGGCCGCCTGGCGCGAAAAGCTGGGCAGCGCCGCCGTGGCCAGGGATATGCCGAAAATCCCTAAAGGCAACTGGGTCAGCCTGTCGGCGTAATACAGATAGGACACACTTCCCTCGGGCAGCATGGAAGCCAGGATCGTTCCTACAATGATGTACACTTGATACACCCCGGCGCCAAGCACCGCAGGCCCCATGAGCACCGCCACCCTTTTGATGCCCGGGTGGCTCAATGGCCCCTTGATCCAGCCTCGAAAGCCCTTCTTATGCATAAACGGAAACTGCAGGGCCAGTTGCAGCGCTCCGCCTATAATTACGCCTAAAGCCAGGGAAATTACCGGCGGCTCAAACGTGGAAAAGAACAGATACACGCAGGCAATCATAGCTATGTTTAAAAAAATAGGCGCCAGGGCGGGAGCGGCGAAATGCCGCATGCTGTTCAATATGCCCATGCACAATGCCACCAGCCCAATGAAGAATATGTATGGAAAAGTAATGCGCGTCAAAAGGACCGTCAGGGCGAATTGATCCGGGTTCTTGGCGAATCCCGGCGCCAGAACCATAACCACCTGAGGCGCAAATATCACCCCAAGCACGGTCAGGCCGGCCAGAATCAGGGCCAGCACACGAAAAGCCGCGCCCGCCATGCGCATGGCTTCCTCATGCCCCTTTTTTTCCAGGTATTCGGAAAAAACCGGCACGAACGCAATGGTCAGGGAGCCCTCTGCAAAAAGCCTGCGAAGCAGATTAGGAATGCGAAAGGCCACAAGGAAGGCGTCCAGGGCAATGGATGTGCCGAAAAAGTAGGCCATAACCGCGTCCCGGACGTAGCCCAACACCCGGGAGATGGCTGTCGCGCCGCCTACAATCCCAGCGGCTTTGGTCATTTGGACTCTTTCCGACATGCGTCCTCCGGCGAAACAGATAAGGATATATGAATATCCTCGCAAAGACTTCTAAAAAACTCAGATGCGTTTCTTATACTCGCGCTTGCTTTAAATGGCAAGAACCCTTGGTCGATCCTTGCCCGTCATGGGGTAAGAATCAGCGCCGGTTTCATGCGGGCCGCCGGAGGGAGGGCGGGACGTTTACGTATTTTCTGGAATGACCTCGTTCACGCAGGCCAGGGCGTTGAACATCCTGGGATAGCCGAGGTAAGGCAGCAATTGGGTGAGCACGCTCAGCAGGGTCTCTTTGTCGTTGCCCACGCGGAGGTTTCCCTTGATGTGAGCTTTCAATTGCGGCTCGCACCCGCCCATGGAGGCAAGAAAGGCGAATGTGACCAGTTCCCGCATTTTTATGTCCAGGCCGCTTCGGGTGTAATATTTGCCAAAGCAGTTCCCGAACAAATAGTGCTGGATGTGCTTTTGATTTTCAGGGGCCTTTTGGTAATTTTCTTCGATCATCTCCCCAAAAACCGAATTCAAGAGCGCCCGGCCTTTGTCAAAGGCGGTTTCGGGCGTGACTGTCGTCTGCCCTTCACCGGGCAGCTTGACGCCCCGGCTCTTAAAAAGGTCGTTTGTCGCGTTTAAAAAATCCAGGGTTCTGGCCATGCCTACGTATTGGGTGGACTGGTATACGATCTCCTTGATCTCCACAGGCGTAACCCCCGCGTTCAGGGCGGCGTCCAGCATGATTTTGTACTGGGCCAAAGCCGGCTGGGCGATGAGGGACGCCAGGAGCACTATCATCCGGGTGCGCGTATCCAGGTTTCCGTATTCAAGCACTTCATCAAAGGCGAAATTGTCGAAAATCTCCATCAACTCAGGGTCCGTGTCATGAAGCGCGGATTTTCGGCCCGGGAACAGGTCTTGGTAGTTTTTTTTCGCCTTTTCTGAAATGCCCATGGAGTACTCTCCTTATTTTAACGCGTTGTATTCATCGTCCGAAACAGGCTCCAGCCAGGTCGCCGGGCCTTTTTCCGGAAAAAGTTCTATGGCCAGGTGCACAAACCAACAGTCCCTGGCGGCGCCGTGCCAGTGCTTGACGTCCGCCGGAATTTCCACCACGTCTCCGGGGCGCAATTCCCGGGCCGGTTCGCCCCAAGCCTGATAGTAGCCCCTGCCGCCGGTCACCAACAGAAGCTGGCCGCCCTGGTGCTTGTGCCAGGAATTGCGGCATCCGGGCTCAAAAGTGACATTGGCCACAGGAAGGGCCGAGTCAAACGGCGTCAGCATCTTCAACCATACTGTCCCATTAAAGTTCTCGCTGTCAAATTTATCCCCTATAGGGAAAATCGCCATTTTTTTAACTTCATCCATGTTCATTTTTCTTTCTCCCATGCAAAGCCAAAGAAAGCCAGCTTAGGTTATTTGTACTTCATTTGGTTACGGGGCGTCGACTGTTTCAATCTGTATCTCACCGGACATTCCGCGTATGTTTTCGCTTCCATCCACGGCATGGCCCAATTCATATAAGCCGGAAGCGGAGCCGAAATCGTCGTAGAACATCACTACGTCTCCCCAGGGGGCGTAATAGGCCAGGGTTCCAGCAACGGCGTTTGCTCGAGGCGTATTTTTTGTATCCAGCTTCTTAGGCGGGTAGAAAATTTTTTCAATGCCGCCGTAGTTTTCCACCTTGATGCTTAAGGGAAGTTGGGCGGCCAATTCCCTGGCCGCATTACTGTTGTTTAATTGGAATATTGTGGTCTTTCCGATTTCCGTCACGCTAATTTTCATGGCCGTTTGCCTCTCTGATGCTTGTGAGTAAACAGTGAGTGCACACAATATCAACCCGGCAATGAAGAGGGATAAAAAGCGTTTCACAGGTTTCTCCTTTTGGAATAGAGGGTTTACCTTGTTCGCCCTATCTCTTTTCCAGAACCGCTGTCAGGATATTCCGGGCGCTATCGGCCTGGGCCTTGCCCACCTCGGTCTCAAGCACGGCAATAAAGCCTTTCATTTGCCCTTCGGTCAGTCCGTTGTTCATGGCGGCTCCCAGGTGAAAGGCAAGCTGCCCCTCCGCGCCTTTCAGGTTGGCCAGAGCGGCGATGGTGGTTAGCTCCCTGTCCTGATGACTGATTACATCCCGTGCGAAAAGATCCGCAAACAAGTGCTCTTTCAGGAAAACGTCGAAGATGGGCGCGAAGGTCTGCCATCTGGCGCCTGAAATGTCCTGCTCCAGGCCGGCCAGCTTCGCCCTTACTTTGGCGCCGTATTCGTCCTTGTTCATGTCTACGGGAACTGGGCTGGCTTCCTTGCCCTGAACGTCCTTCATGCCCTTGGCTTTCCGCTCGTCCACCACGCCTATAAAGGTGTGCAGGCCGTTCAGGCTCCGGGGAAATCCCACATAGGCGTAAAGATGCGCCAGAATTTCATTGATTTCGTTGATGGTCAGGCCTGCGTCCAGGCCTTTGCTCAACGCCGGTTTCAGGCGGTCCAGATCGCCGTCCGCGGTGAACGCGGCAATAGGGACGATGCATTGCTGTCTTTGGCTTAATGCGTGTTTCTTGTCCATGGTGTTTTCCTCCCCGCTGATTGCAAAACCTGGAAGCAGCAGAAAAACCGCTAAAAAAACTGAGAGGGTGCTTACTTTCATGTTTCGTTCCTTCCTTGATGCAGCCTTAACGCTAATTCAAGTGACTGCCGAAAAAGGCTTCCAATTTGTCAAAGGGAATCCTATCGGTCCTGTCGTACAGGTCAATGTGCCTGGCGCCCGGGACGATGACCAGTTCCTTGGGCTCAGCCGCCATTTCATAGGCGTCTTCCGTGAAATACCGGGAGTGCGCGTTTTCGCCCATGATGAATAAAATGGGCCTGGGCGAAATATCCTTGATGTGCGCGTTCAGTGAAAAATTCATGAAAGCCATGTTGCTGGTCGCCGTAAACGGACCGTGCGATCTGGGGTGATGTCCCCGCTCCATGCCGTAATACTCAAAAAACTCGCTGGAGATGGGATCCAATCCTTCCGGAAGGGAAGCCGCCGGCTCGCTGGGGAACCCCGGAGGCAGCAAAGGACTTCCGTTTTCAAAATCCTTCCAGCGCTGCTCGCTAAGCTCCCCGAGCATTTGGGTGCGCTGTTCGCCGGTCATGCCGTCTTTCCATCCTTGGCGGATTACACGGCTCATATCGTACATACTGGCGGCGGCCACAGCCTTGATGCGTTGATCCACCTGCGCGGCGCTAAGGGCAAAGGCGCCGCTGCCGCAAATGCCGATCACACCGATTTTATTCCGGTCCACAAAGGGGCGGGTTCCCAGAAAATCCACGCCGGCGCTGAAATCCTCCACAAAGATATCGGGAGAGGAAAGGTGTCTGGGCTGGCCGCTGCTTTCGCCGTTATAGGACTCGTCAAAGGCCACGGCCGCAAAGCCTCTTTCCGCCATGGTCTGGGCGTAAATGCCCGCGCCCTGCTCTTTGACTCCGCCGTACGGCGTGCCAACGAGAATGGCCGCATATTTTTTGGACTTGTCCATGTTCTTGGGCAGATACATGTCCGCTGCGATAGTGAGCCCGTATCTGTTGGGATAGGTCACTTTTTCGTGCTGGACCTTGTCGCTCAAGGCAAAGGTCTTGTCCCATTCCGGGGCGTCCGCCGCGGAAACTGCTGTCACGGAAAAGAGCACGCCCATGATTATTGCTGCGGCTATTTTAAAACCGGCATAACTATTTTCTTTCATCGTATTTCTCCTTTTCTCGCCAGACTTTCGCATAGGGCGAAAATTTTAACAATTTTTGCAGGCGCCCAAATAGGCTGCGCTACAGAGCCGCCCGCAGCACCCCGATAATATCCGCTTCGCTCATAGGGGGAAGGCCGGGCAGGTTCCCGTCTTCATCATAGATGATGCGCAGGGTTTCCTGGGCGTATTTCTCAATCAGCTTTTCGTCGATTCCCAACTCCGAAAAACGGGTGGGGCAGCCGATGGATTTTAAAAACTCTTCAAAACGGTCAATCCCTTCCATCGCAGCGTCCAGGTCGTCGGCGCCTTTTGCCTTCACGCCGAAAATCCGTTCCCCGAACTGCACGAATTTGGCCGTGTTGGACTTGGCCGCAAAGCGCATCCACGCAGGGTTGATCACCGCCAGCCCGGCGGCGTGGGTGACGTCATGAAAGGCGGATACGGTGTGCTCGATCATATGCACGGGGAAGCCCGCCGAGATCCCTGACTGAATCCAGCCGTTAAGGGCGACGATGGAGGCGTATTGCACGTGAGTGCGCGCGTCCAGGTCGGTCCCGTCCGCGATGGCCTTTTGGCCGCATTCCATGGCCGTCAGGATGGCGCCTTCCGCAAACCGGTCCTGAACGGGCGCGTTGTCGGCGGAGTTGAAGTAGCCTTCCGTGATATGGGTGATGATGTCGCACACGCCGTAAGCGGTCTGATCCTTGGGAACGCTGACGGTCAGCTCCGGATCCACTATGGCTACGCTGGGGAACAGGCAGGGCGCCTGGACAAAGGATTTTTCCGAAGACTCCTCGTTGGTGATGACCGCGCCGCAGTTCATTTCCGATCCGGTCGCCGCCAGCGTGGGAACCGTAATAATGGGCAGCGCCTTGGTCGGAAAATAAGGATCGGGCTGCCCGTGAAAAATCATATCCCAGGGATCGCCGTCATAATATACGGCCGCCGCCATGACCTTGGAGGCGTCCATGGCGCTTCCGCCGCCCAGGGCGATGATAATGTCGCAGCCTTCCTTGCGGGCGATTTCCGCGCCGCGACGGACTGTGGCTATGCGCGGGTTGGGCTCCACGCCGGAGCATTCCGCCATGGCGACTCCTGCCGCCTTCAGGCTGGAAACCGCCTTATCAAAAGTTCCGTTTTTTTTGACGCTGCCGCCGCCGGTGACGATCAAAGCCTTTTTGCCTAATTCGCCGGCAATTTCACCCAACTGGTTCAAAGATCCGGCGCCAAAAACAAGCCGTGTGGGGTTTTGGTATTCAAATTTCATATTTAATCTCCTTTTCGTTCATGGGCGGTGAACCGCCCTTTCTTGTCTTTGCTTATACTCTTGTCCATTCCGGGGGCGGTAGATTGATCCTCCGCAATTTTTGCCTGATCCTCCGAAAGCGCCCATATATGGATTGAACTGCGTGGTTAGGCTTTGGTAAACTAAGGGCAACGTAAAATTGAAACGGGGAGAACCCTTATGAATATGCAAAACGCAGATCAGGAAGAAAAATTCGAAAATTTGGAGGAATCCAAAGCAGCCTTGGTGGAAAAAATCGACCGTTTGACCGTGGCCATGGAAGCCCAGGAAACCGCCATCCCGGCCCTTGCCCTGATGCGTTGGGAAGAGCCCACCGAGCGGACAAGCTACATGCACGAACCCAGCATTTGCCTGATCGCCCAGGGATCGAAAAGGGTGTTTTTAGGAGATGACGTCTTCTATTACGATGCAAACCATTTTTTGCTGACTTCCCTGGATCTGCCGGTCACCGCCCAAATCATGGAGGCCAGCCCGAAAAAGCCTTACCTGGGCCTGATGCTGAGGTTCAAGCAGCGCTCCATCGCCCAGATGATGGTGGACAGCAACCTGCCCGCGCCCCGTGCGCCCCAGGAAGGCCGGGGGATCGCCGTCAGCGAGCTTTCCGCGCCGCTGCTAAGCGCCTTCCACAGGCTGGTCAATTTGCTGGACCAGCCCGAGGACATTCCCATCCTGGCCCCGCTTATCCAAAAGGAAATCCTGTACAGGCTGCTGGTGGGCGAGCAAGGGCCGCGCCTCCGGCATATTGCCTCGGTGGGAAGCCAAAGCCACCAGGTGGCCAAGGCCATTGACTGGCTGAAGGAAAACTACGAGGAACCCTTGAAGGTAGGCGACCTCGCCGCCCAGACCGGGATGAGCCCGTCCACCTTTCATCATCACTTTCGCGCCTTGACCGCCATGAGCCCTTTGCAATTCCAGAAATGGCTGCGGCTTCACGAGGCCCGGCGCCTGATGCTGACCGATCGCCTGGACGCGGCAACCGCCTCCTTTCGGGTCGGATACGAAAGCCCCTCCCAGTTCAGCCGGGAATACAGCCGTATGTTCGGCGCTCCGCCCCTTCGGGATATAAAAAAATTGCGCGAAGACCCCATGGCCGGCCAGGCCGTGGCGTACGAGACGGCCAACTAAGGACTGCGCTCCGGGGCCGTAAGCGTTTTACGGCCCTGGAGGTTTTGACTTGATCAAAGAAACAGTTCCGGTTCTTTTCTAATCTGACAGGCGGCTTGCAATTGGCCGATCGCCCCATTGAAATTGGGGTCGGTCATTTGCTTCGCCTGGTTTGGGCAGAACTTGATGCACGCAAAGCAGATCATGCATTCCCATTTATTGATTTGAGAAACGTCGTCGGGATCAATGGCGTTTGCGGGGCATACCTCGGCGCAAAGCCCGCACTGTCCGCACTTGTCCATATCCGTTTCAGGAGTCAGGGAAACCACTGCTCGGGCCTGTTTGATCATACCCAGGTTGACTGGCTCCACATAAGGCGTGTTTCCCGGAATAGTGATTTTTTCCAAATTATCTATACTGTCCACGCCATCCAACTACTTTTTGATTTGCGCGCCGAAATCCTTGGCCGCCGCTATATCGTTCGCATCCGGCCTGCCGTGGGCGATGGGCCGCGAGGGCAGGGAATAGGAGTGTTCGGCGACAAAAGCCCCGCCTGCAACAGGGATAAATCCCTGCTCCGCCGCGATGTCATGGAGCTCCAGAAGGGCGTCTTGGTACTCCCGGTTTCCGTAAGTCACCACAAGAACCGCCGGAACGCCGCGCCCGGACAATTATCAACGAATTGAGGGGCAGCCTGGCCCGAAACCAGCGGCTTGCCTGGCGCCGGGGAAAAAGATCTTGAAAAATTGTTGATAGTACTAAATAGTTAGCCCGTCCCTAAGACGGCAGGCTTTAACCAACAATGCAAAAATAAAATTCGCAGACTGACAATAAAAGACTGCATGCTTCCATAGCTTCCTTTCGCGGCAGAGGTACGTCAAATGAACGCTCCCGCAAGGCGTTACGAGTTGGACTGGATTCGCGTCATGGCCATCCTGGCCGTGTTTTTTTTCCATAGCACCCGGTTTTTCGACCTGTGGGATTGGCATATCAAGAATGCGAACAATTACCTCTGGGTGGAAATCTGGAACAGCTTCATGACCACGTGGCTGATGCCCTTGTTCTTCGTCATTTCCGGCGCCAGCCTGTTTTACGCCCTGAGCAAGTCCGGCGGATTCAAAAAGTTCTATTCGGACAAGTTCTCCCGCCTCATGGTCCCGGTGGTCATCGCCGCATGCACCCACAGCGCCTTGCAGATTTATTTGGAACGGACTTTCAGGCATGTTTTTTCCGGGTCCTTTTTCTCATTTTACAAAATCTATTTTTCGGGCTTGTATTTCGAGCCGAACTGTCCGGGAAACTTTGCCTTCCATGGCATGCATTTGTGGTACTTGCTGTTTTTGTTTCTCTACTCCCTGCTTTGCTACCGCTTGTTCGTCCGCTTGCAGGGAAGCTGGAGCAACGGCCTGAAACGGCTGACAAGCCTGCTGTCATCGCCCAAGGCCATGTATCTTATCCTTCCCCTCCCTCTGCTGCTAATAAAACTGATCGTGCCGTCCTCCATTTTAAGCGTGGGAAGCGGCGGTTGGGGATTTCTGTATTATCTGTGGTTTTTAATCGGAGGGTTCGTAATTGCATCCGACGAAAACCTCATGGAGTGCATCAAGCGAAACCGGAATTTGTCGCTGGTATTGGCCGCCGCCTTTACCGCCGCATATCTATATTTGGTTTTTGGGGCTCTGGGCGGGGCGATTCCTTATGTAATCAGGCCTTGGGTCGCCCTGTTGCTGCGGTTTTGGGGGGCTTGGTTCTGGGTCCTGGCCATTCTGGGGCAGGGCATGCAGCATTTATCCTTTAATCGCCCCATACTCCGCCATTTAAACGAAGGGGTGCTGCCTTTTTACATCCTCCATCAAACGATCATCCTCAGCTTCGGGTATTTTGTCATGCCCCTGGAAATTGCGGATTCCGTCAAGTGGCTGATTGTTTTCATCGATGCGTTCGCCCTTACCGCCGGACTCTATTATTATCTGATCCGAAAACTTGACGTGCTCCGATTCCTGTTCGGCATGAAAACCTCCAAGCCGCTATTCTCCAAAGCAGGCAAAACAATCGTCCTGGCCGCCTTACATATAGTTTATGCTGGCATGATAGCCTTCTCCGCGGTCAACTGGCCGGCCGCGGCCGCAATCAACCGGGCGCCCATGCCCTTTGCCTGCGACGCGGATCGGGACGTTATCCTGGACGTCCGTAACATTACGGAAAAATCGCCAACCGGGGTGCGATTGGTAGCGGACCCCTCCGCCTCCATTGGACGGGCCGTTGAATTGACTGCCGGCGCCAGCGGCAAGTCTCTGCCCGCCCCGGAGGTATACGTGGAAATGCAGTATGAAGCCCCGGCGGGCAGGTATACGGTATGGCTGCGCGGCAAATGCAGCGTGGACGACATCTCAAGCGATTCCATCTGGCTGCAGTCGGACAGATGGATAGGGACTGGTTGGGGCTCTATGCTCGGCAACTGGCTGGATATTCATCCGGCGGGCGCCTGGGGCTGGGCCAGCAACGGGGACGATCCCAAATTCATCATTTTGAGGTCCGACGGCCCTCACACGCTAAGGATCCAACCCCGGCAGATCCCCCACCGGATCGATCAAATCTGGCTGAGCCGCTTTCAAAATCGGATTCCCGACTCGAACGAGCCGTTGCCGGAAGGGAAATCCGGCGAATAAGTGAAAGAGCGCCTGGGGCTGAACCCTCAGCTTGGCTTTTTAAGAAAATAGGCTATGGCCCCGGCGCAGGCCGTCAGCACGGAGCAGGCCCAGAAGGCCATGTTGAAATTGCCGGATACGTCCGCCAGCCAACCCGCCAGGGCGGGGCCGGCAATCTGTCCTGCGCCGAAAAACAGCGTGATGAATCCAAAGGCTTTCACCGCCTGCTCAGGCCCCATGTAGTCTCCCACGGCAGCCGACATGATGGTGGGGATGCTCCAGACAACCAAGCCGAAAATCACAATGGAGGCGTACAAAAAATAATCGGAAAGGTATACGGCGGCGAATGCATAGGCGGCCGTATAGGACGAAAAAGCAGCGATGATGGCTGCTTTTCGGCTGAATTTGTCGGACAACCAACCGAACAACGGGCCTGAGAATATGGACAAGGCGCCCACAATCGCCCAAAACCTGCCTGCCGCGCCCTCCCCAAAGTTCCGCTCATTCACCATGGCCGTGACAATAAAGGTCGCATAGACCACGTAGGTGACGCCGAAAAGAAGGTAAATCACGCCAAGATGAATCATGGTGCGCCGGGCGTCCGACGGATTGCAAGTATTATTCTCAGCCTGGCAGGATTGTTCAGCCGGCGGCTTTCCCAGGGGGGCGAGCCCCAACTCGCTGGGACGATTTCGCAACAACAGCCCGGCTATCAGAGAGACGACCAGAGAAATGGCGCCGATTATCAGCCAGCCCGTCCTCCAGCCTTCGCTCCCGCAGGTCATGATTATCCAGGGGACGAAAAGTCCGGAAAAGATAATGGCCATGCCGTTGCCTGAAATCATAATTCCGGCGGCCCGCCCTCTGGTCTCCGAGGTGAACCAGTGGGATACCAGCCCCATGAGCGGCACATTGGCCAGGCCGGAGCCGATCCCGGTGACGAAATAAAGGGCGAAGGCGGCAATAAAGGTGGAAGCCCAGCTGATGG
Source organism: Desulfatibacillum alkenivorans DSM 16219 (assembly GCF_900142135.1). Lineage (GTDB taxonomy): Bacteria > Desulfobacterota > Desulfobacteria > Desulfobacterales > Desulfatibacillaceae > Desulfatibacillum > Desulfatibacillum alkenivorans. Next base: position 140,865 of record NZ_FQZU01000009.1, read on the forward strand.
CCATCATGGAAGAGCCCACAAGCACCAAACCCATGGTGATGGTCTTGCGCGCGCCCAGCAAGTCCACCGTGCGCCCGGCCGCCAGGACCGCCAGAATGTATCCGATGAAATTTCCCGTGCCGATGAGCCCCATCTGGGAATAATTCAATTTCAACGAGGAACTCATGGACGGCAGCAGCACGCCCAGGGAAAACCTTCCCAATCCCAGGCAGGAAAAGAGGGTGACAATCCCCGTAAGGCAAATGACCCAACTGTAATGAACTCGCTTTATGCCCATGCCCGTCCTCTGTGTTAAACGGTTTTTAAGATTCCATTAAACAGCTTTCCCAAACCCTGTAAAAGCAAAAATTAGGGGGCTGAGGAGGAGGATTCCGTAAATAAATATTTGAAAAGCATCTCCTCCAATTCCCCGATAAGCGATTCCTTGCCGGAATGTTCGCTCCGAAGCATCAGGCAATGAGTGATCGCCTCGCATGTCCGGTATGTAAGCTCCGCCGCAGCCTGTAAGTCCTCCACGAATAAAAGGTCCTTGTTTACGTTGAAAATTGCGGCGATGACATCGATGACCTTTTGATCTTCCTGACGGCTTAGCTCCATGATGTCTTCTTCCAGAAACATCAAAGGGAAAGCCGCCTTATGCAATTCCTTTTGCTCCATGTGGAAAGCGTAGTGAGCTTGAAGCAGTGCGCGAATGATCTTGCGCCCGTCGTCCGACCCGGAAAAAACAGTACCCATTATGGGCACGGCGTGCTCAAGCCCCTGCTGATAAAATTGCTGCACCAATTGGATCAGGATGTCCTTTTTATTATTGAAATAACGATAAAAAGTTCCTGTCGCCAGACCCGCGTGCGCGGCGATTTCATTGCCGTTGGTTTTATAATAGCCCTTTTCCACAAACAGCGCCTTGGCCGATTCCAGCAGCTTGGCCCGGGTTTCCTTGCCCCGCTTTTGCACAGGCTTGCGCGCCTTTCCAGGCTTATCCATGATCCGTTTTCCTTTCAGATATTTGACCCTATATAGCACGATTTCGCCCTTTTAATAAAAGGGTGTTGAAATATTGAAAACATGATAATTATATCACATTTTCCTTGACGCGCCTCCTGATTTGCTTCATACAAAACATGATATATTTATCATGTTTTGTATGGGCGGCCATGTGCAACGAAAAAAGAAGAACGGGGAGAGGCCTATGAAGAGGGAAAACATGCGATTCAAATCGCAAGGGCTGGAATGCGCGGGATGGTATTATAAGACTGCCGGCAAGGGGAAATCCCCCTGCGTGGTTCTCGGCCACGGCTTTGGCGGGGTAAAGGAAGCCCGGCTTGACGTTTATGCAGAAGCCTTTGCCGAAGCCGGGTATAACGCCCTGGCTTTCGACTACCGTCATTTCGGGGAGAGCGAGGGAGAGCCCCGGCAAATCCTGGACATCAAAAAACAGCATCAGGACTGGCATGCCGCCATTGCGTTCGCCAGAAGCCAGGAAGGAGTGGACCCGAATAAAATCATCCTTTGGGGATCGTCTTTTGCGGGAGGGCATGTGATCCCCGTGGCTATCAAGGACGGTAAAATTGCTGCCGTCATCTCCCAGGTTCCCAACCTGGACGGCTTGGCCACTGCCCGCACCAACGGAGTCGTTCACGCCCTGAAACTTTCCTTGGCTGCAAGCCGGGATATTCTTAGGTCGGTCCGCGGAAGAAATCCCTACTACATTCCCATTGCCGGGGAGCCGGGAGAATTGGCCGCCATGACCGCCCCAGGCGCCAGGGACGCCGTTGAAAAGCTCTTTCCCCACGATTTTAAGCCCAACGAAGACGTGGCCGCGCGCATTATTCTCCATGTGCCGTTTTACTCTCCGGGCGGGCTGGCGCGCAAGATGTCCATGCCCTGGCTGATTCAAGCGGCGGAGCATGATGCCGTCACGCCCGTCAAGCCTGCATTCAAAGCCGCAGCCAATGCGCCCCAAAGCAAACTGATCACCTACAAGTGCGGGCATTTTGACGTGTATCTTTCCCCCCTGTTCGAGCAGGTCATCCAGGATCAGGTCATGTTCCTCAAAAATAATGTGAATTAGCGGGGAGTCGTCATTTAGCAAAAAAAGACCCAGAGCCCCCTGCCGGGACCCATCGCCGTTTTTGAACACGGTTTGACAAATTTCATCAAAAACCGGAGGCGGCTGCGGACGCAGGGGAAGATCTGATGCGAGAAGTGAACCATCCTCTGCATTTAAAGGACCTTGGCGTTCCCGAAGACGGCCCGGTGGAATGCGCCATCCACGCCATGGGAGACGCCGTCAGCCTCTACAACGCACGGCCAATCTCTACCCCGGAAGAAATTTTGGAGCTCTTCAAACAGGTTTACTAATCCCAATTATCATAAAAAAATGGGCTGCGGCCTCCCGCAGCCCATCACTCAATGGCGATAATAAGGTCCTTCGTTCCAGTCGTCAGGCCTCAAGCGGTTCATCGGCTTTTATGGACGCGGGCCTTCCATACATCACCGTCAGCAAGGCGGGGGCCAGCAGCAGGTCGGCGGCCAGGGCGAACAGGACCGCGCATCCGGTCAGCAAACCGAAATAGACGTTGCAGCTAAGGTAAGCGGTCATGTATATGAAAAATCCTCCGCAAAGCACTATGCTGGTGATGGTGATGGCCCGGCCCGCTGTATGCAGAGTTCCGCGCACGGCTTCCTCCACTTTATGGGAGGCGTCCAGGCCTCGCCGAAAATGATGCAGAAAATGGATGGTGTCGTCCACCACCAACCCCAGGACAATGCCTCCAAGCATGATGCTGAACATATCCAGGGGAATTTCCAGATAACCCATGACTCCAAAAATCATGACAATGGGAACCACGTTGGCGATCATGCTCAGGAGCCCCAGCCCGAACCGCCCGATCATGATAATCATCAAAAGGGTTATGACCAGCAAGGCAAACACATAGCTCTTGGCCATGCTGGTGATGAACAGCTTGGTTATGCCGATAAAAAGAGCCATATGGCCGGTAAGCGCGACAGCCTCTTGAGGAAACTGCCGCACCAGATATTCTTTTACAAGATCCACGTAATCCTTATACAGGATGGAATCCGTAAAGGGCGCTAATAGGGACAACCGGGCGATTTGATACGTGCTGTCCGCAAGCTCCTCCAGGTCGTCGCTGCCGCTGGATTCAAAAAGGATCAACTCCTGGGCGATCAACTCCCGATCGTCGGGAACCTTGTAGGCTTCGTCGCGATCCTCGTTTAAGGCCCGGTTGGTTTCCTTTAAGGCGTCGGCGATCGACGAAACCTTTCCGGCCCGGATGCCGTGGGCCGAAATATGGGGAATATCCTCGCCCGCCTGGGCCAATCGCGCCAGCAAATCAGGGTCGTGGAACCCGTTTCGCCTTCCGGAATCAATCACCACCTCCAAAACCACCGTCCCGCCGTTGGTTGCATCCATGACGTCCGTGCCGATCCGGGCCTCCGAGCTTGGCGGCAGCCACTTCATTGCGTTGTGGGAAAACTTGACGTTCATGGCGCCCGCTCCGGCAATAATGGCAGCGGCGGACCAGATCAGAATTATCGTTACAGGCCTTTGGGTGGTTAGACGGGTGAGACCGTCGAAAAAGCGGTCCATCACGGAAGGCTTTCCCGCCGTTTTTTTGATCGGCTGCTTCATGGGAAAAACCGCAATCAGGGCGGGCAGCAAAAAGATTGTATAAACAAAAGCCAGCATCACGCCCACCGGCGCGATATAACCCAATTGGGCGACAACGGCCACGTCCGCCCACACAAAGGAGAACAGGCCGCAGGCCGTGGTCAGGCTGGTCATTAAAACCGGAAGCCCGGTACGCCCCACGGCCTGAATAATCGCCGCACGCTTGTCTCCGCAGCTTTGATGGTTTTGATAAAACAGGGTCAGAATATGCACCGAGTCAGCGATGCCCACCACAATCAAAAAGGTCGGAAGAATCTGAATGGCGTTGGTGATGGGAATGCCCCACAACGCCATAATGCCAAAGGACGACAATAGGGAGAATACAACCACGATTAACGGGAAAAAAACCCCGGAAACCCGCCGGAAAAGCACAGCCAGAAAAAAGATAATCAGCAAAAAGGATAACGGGATCATCAGGCCCAGATCCTTTTGGATGCCCCGCTGGATTTCCGCCACAAAAACCGGCGTGCCCGCATAATAAAAATCAACCCCCTGGCCGCGGTATCTGTCCACAATGCCGCGAATGACGTTATCGATCTCCACGTTTTGTTCGTTGCTTAAATAGTTCCCGGGCGGCTTTTCAATGGGAGCGACAGCACTGTCAAACCCGTCGAATACGTCGCCTTCCGCCGCTTTGACGATAGCCTGGGCCTTGACGATGATCATGGCCATGGAACGGTCCGGCGCAATGAGCAAATTATCGTAGAGGGGATACCGGTCGATCAGGTTCAGGATGCGGCGGCGCTCCTCCTCGGTTTCCGGAGGCTCTGGCATCAGATCCTCCACAATAAGCGTGTCTCCCTCCGCCCGGACCACCCGCCCGTTAACCAGGCTGTTGACCTCGTCCAGGTAGGGAGCCTCGTCCTCCAACTCCCTGTGCATTCGGTTCATAATCGCCAAAAACTCCCGGGTCAGGCCTTTTTCCGGGCGCATGCCGATGATGAACATGTCGTCCTGGCCGAACTGATCGCGAAATTCGTTGTACGCAATGAGCATGGGGTCGGTCTGGCGGAAAAAACTCTCCTCCCGGGTGTCCATGGTCAACTCAGGCAGTTGCGCGGCCAGAAAGACGGTGGAAGCCAGGATAACGGCGATGGTTATAAACCAATGGGCGTATACCCATTTGGCAATATGCGTAAAAAGGCTTTCCAGTTTTTGATGCGCTGCGCTCATGGTTGGGCCTTCCTTTATGGGGTTTGCCGCCGGGTGAGGCCGGACAGGGTTTGCCGGATCATGGCCAGAACGGCCTCCGCAGCAACTTCCGGTGTCATGGACGCGTCCCGAAAAAACATGACCAAAACGCCGAAATACTCCATGAACAGCATTTGAGCCATAACGCCGGAATCCACCTCCGGCGCCAGGCGGCCTTCCTGCTTTTCGCACTCGATCAATCCCACGACGTAATTCAGAAAGTCGGACATCTCGCTGGCAATGCTTGGAGTCTCTTCGTCCGACTCAAAAACCGTGCGGCTTATGAAAAAGCGGTACAGATCTCGATTGCCCGCATAAAAAGTGAACATGCAGCGCCAGATATGGGCGATCCTTTCCGCAAAATCCCCCTCTTGGGGCATGCTTGCAACAGCGCGCTCCACGGCCCGTTCAATATCCTCGGAAAGGACCGCCTCCATCAAGGCGCATTTGTTCTTGAAATGCACCACCACCGACGCCGGCGAAACCCCGGCGTTTTTGGCAATGGCGCGCATGGTGCATTTGTCCAGGTCGGTTTCCAGGAACATTTTTTTCGCCGCTTCCATAATGAGGGAGCGGGTTTGGCGTTTGGACGCTTCCCGGCGGTTCATGGCTGGTCTCCTTTTTAAGCATGTTTTTTCAATAAACATGTTTAATAAAATCCCAAGGGCCTGTCAAGCGCTTTGTTTCAGCCCCGGTTGAGCCCGGGTCAGGCAACACCGCGCCTGGCCAGAGCCAGGCTCACTCCCGCCACGACCATCAAGCCTCCCGCTCCCCGGAAAATGGGCTGCAGGGCTTTTTTGTTTTGCAGAAAATTCCTGGCGCTTCCCGCCGCCCACGCCCAGGCGGAGGCTACGGCAAAGGTGACCGCTAAAAAGGTGGGAAATATAATGGCGAATTGCAGCCCCCAAGGGCGGGACGCATCGATGAACTGGGGCAAGAACGCGGTGATGAAAATCAGGCTCTTGGGATTGGGAATCGTAACGATCAGGCCCTGGGTGAAAAGATTTGACCCGGAAGCCGTCGGCTCGTCAAGCTCCAGGGGGGCGCCTGCGCCTCTCCATTGTTTGAATCCCAGATAAACCAGGTAAATCGCCCCGGCCCAACGAAGCCAGTCAAAGGCTTGGGCCGCGGCGCTCAGCAGGGAGGTCAGGCCGACTGCAGCGATGATCAACTGGACGGCGACTCCCGTGGTTTCTCCCGCCACCGTGCATAAGGCGCGCCTCCAGCCAAACGATATGCTGTGGGCCACGGCCAAAATCAGGCTGGGGCCGGGCAGGGCGATCATAATGGCCGTGGCGGCGACAAAAGCAAGGTATACGTGCATTTCCATGTTTCTTCCTCCTTAATGGTCTGGAGGAAGGATATCCGGAACTCGGACGGATTTATTGTACGAAATTGACGCGGTATTCCTGGGGGGTGACCGTGGTCATGGCCTTAAAATGGCGGTGGAAATGGCTTTGGTCAAAAAAGCCGCACTCCAGGGCGGTTTCCGCAATATCCCAGCCCCGCCTCAAAAGCTCTCGGGCCTTCTCGATCCGGCAATTCATGCGATAGGCGTGGGGCGTTATGCCGACGGCGGCCTTGAAGCTGCGTAAAAGCGTATAGGGGTTGACGCCCAAATTTCCGGCCAGGGAATTGAGGGTGAAATCCTTTTGCAGATCCTGCGCCAGAATCATTTTCAGGTCTTTGATATTTTCCCTGCGCTGATTCTCCTTACCCGGGCTTAGGCATGCTTTGGAAAAAACGCTGCAAGCCAGGTCGAACAGCATTTGCTCTTTTTCCTGCAGATGCGCTTTTGTGTCCATGAGGCGGCTGACGGCCTCCCGGTATTGCTCATACAACGGTCCGTCGTCTATCCTGTTTTTCTCCATCTTCACAAAGCTGCTGACCTCCCATAGGGATTGCTGAACCTGAAAGCACCAGTCCGTACTAAGGTGAAGCATGGAGTAGGTCCGGGCCTTCTCGCCGTCCGGGTTGCAGGCGTGGAGAAGGTCGGGATTCACCACCACCAACGAGCCGGGCGCCAGGACGGCCTCCCGGCCCTTGATCTGGTAAATCGCCTGTCCTTCTTCGATCGCCCCGATGCTTAAGGTGCGGTGCATGTGGGGCTTGAAGGCGAGGTCGCTGCTGGAATAGCGAAGCTCCGCAAAAGGCATGCGTTCATCTTTGAAAAAGCGTTCTTTTCTCATTTTTCTTCCCAAATCGGCAATGCGTAAAAGCCGGGCTTTTCCTGCGGGAAAACAGGCGTAAGGGTTCTTTCTTTGTTTTACGGCCTGGAAACGCAGCCAGTCAATACCGGAAAATCATGGAAACGGTATTTGACAGGAAAAACAAAAAAATGCGAAATTATAGGCGGTTATCCCACTAAATAACATGGAAGGCGGCAGTATGAATAAATGCAAGCGCTGTGAATGTTTACCTCAATACATGGAGCAAGCTGGCGTGCTATATCTTTCGCCGCCCATGGAGCCTACCTTTAAATCCATTGAAAAAGCCCTGGAGAACGAGCCTTTTCGATTGAATCAAGAAGACAAAAATATCTTTGAGATTCCCCTGGACGGAAATAACGCCAAGCGGCTTTTCCGAGGCCTTCAACGCTGCCTGAACGACATGGAATTGGCGGATACAAAATGCCTTTTTCTCCCCCAGGGGGCGGCGTTTGGCATTGAACACATGGTGAAAGTCACAGCATTGGGCGAATTTATATCTGTCTGCGATAATCGTTGGTTTACCGACCTGTTGCGGGATGAACGCCTGGAATCCTGGTTTCAGCCCATCGTCCATGCAGAGAGCCCAACGGAGGTTTTCGCCTATGAATGCCTTATACGGGGAAAAAGCGAAAACGGCGAAACCATATTCCCCGACGCATTATTTGGAATGGCGCGGTCAAGCGAGCTTTTGTTCTTTCTGGATCGTTTGTGCCGTCAGACGGCCATCAAGGACGCTTCCAAACATAACATATCCGCCAAGTTGTTTATTAATTTCAATCCCACCTCCATATATAATCCCGTGCATTGCCTAAAAAGCACTCTCAGGACCATCAAGGAATGCGGCGTTTCTTATGATCAAATCGTGTTTGAAGTGGTGGAGACGGACAGAATCCAGGATGTCGAACACCTGCTGACCATTGTCAGTTTTTATAAAAACATGGGCTTCGGCCTGGCCCTGGACGACCTGGGCGCAGGATACAGCTCCCTCAACCTGCTACATCGCATTCAGCCCGATTTCATCAAGATAGATTTGGAGCTCATCCGGGATGTGCACAAAAACGAGTCCAAAGGCGTTATCGTCAGAAACCTCCTGGCCATCGCCCGGGATCTGGGCATTCAATCCATTGCCGAGGGCGTAGAACAAATTGAAGAATGGCAATGGCTGAAAGCCAATGGCGCCGACTACACCCAAGGATACCTCTTGGCCAAGCCCTCACCCGTGCCGCCGGATCCTGCCATGTGACCGCATAAAAAGGGACGACTGCTCCTGCCATGAGCCGTAAAAATTTAACAACAGGCCTCCGGCGGATGGCTATCTTGAAAAAAAGCTCCGCAAAGAGCTTCATAATGGCGCAGCGCGTAAAAACAAGAGGGTGCAAAAAGGGCCTGTCATCAGGGCCTTGCGCGGCCCCTACGCCCCGTAGCCGCGCGGTTCCCGCGCCATGCTGTTCCAGGGCTTGCCTGCTTTGGGGGGGACGCCATCGGCAGGGTTGTTTGCCTGCAATGTTGCGAAGCCAAAAAAGGCGCGACCCGGATTGACGTCCGAACCTTATAGCTGTCTTCGTTCTGGCCGAGAATTCCCAAGTCTTCCTATCGGCATTCCCGAGCATCCCTATGGGGGAGTTAAGAACCTTTAACTCCCCATAAAGAAGTGTTTTTAAGGCGTCACGATCTTGAACTTCTCTTTTGGGGCGCCGCAAACAGGGCAGGCATCCGGGGCTTTCTTGTCCGTCACGTAACCGCAGACCTGGCAAACATGATACTCGCTTACTTTGTCCTTGATGACATCGTAAATGGCCTTTTCGTAGAGTTTGGCATGGTACCCTTCGGCATCCCGGGCATGGCTGAAGGCCAAGGCGGCGGCTTTTTCGCCCTCCTCCTCGGCGATTCTGAGGAATTCGGGATACTCGTTTTGGCTGATGGACTGCTCTTTTTTGAAGGATTTCATAAGGTTGGTGTCTGTGTCCTTTACAATGATTTCCTTCAAAAGGTTCATGTGACGCGTGGCGTGCACTCTTTCCGCCTCTGCAATGGCCTTGAAAAGCAAAGCGATCTGAGGAACTTCCTCTTCCTCGGCTCTTTCCGCAAAGGCCAGAAGCCGAAAATAGGCCTTGGCTTCCCCAATAAAGGCATCGTAGACGTTCTTTTTGGTTTGTTCCTTCATTCGCTCCCTCCGGCTGGTTATTAAAGGTGGTACTCACATAACGGATAACAAGTTGTTTTGATAAAATAAGCAAAAGTCGAGTTTTGTCCAGATATATTTATTTAGCGTAAGGTAGAAGAAAATTTTGTAGTACACAAATTTTTTTATGAACCATTATTGGGCTTGGCCGGCCATAATTCCTGGAAGGTTGTATAGGGAAACGCCCCTGGATTTGTCGCTGGGCGTTGGTTGAGGATAAGAGGGTGAGACACAGCCGGGGGGGGCGTGGAATTTTCAAACGGGCCAGAAGTAGGGGAGGTTGTCCGGCTCCTTCCATCCATATTGACCATAAAAATGAGGGTCCTTGCGCAACAGATTGGAGCGATGGGAGGCGTGCAGACGCTCGTCGCCAAGCCACCAGGGGGTGATGATCTCATCGTTGCCGCCGCCATCAACGCCATAAGGCATGGAGTTTTGATATCCCCTGCGCACCCACTCGCGTATGACTGCATCCCGATATACCACCAATGCCGCCTCAAAGCCGGTCCACATCTTGACTGCGGGATGGTTACGCCACCCGCTCCCATAAAGAATGGTCCGGCGAATGGTCTCTGCCTCCACCCGCTGCTTGCCAAGCCTGCGATAGTCCAGGACCCTGGCGGAACGATCAAAATCCGCGTATGGCAAAAAGGTTTGCATACGCATAATTATAAGCTCGGACGGCAAGCAGAACAAGTCAAAAAAACGGAAATATGGGCCGGTTGAATACGGTCCCGGCGGTTGACGCCGTTATGTAATTGCGGGGTTTTCCCTCCCTGTAGCCGCGAGGTCCCCTCCCCATTGTATTGATGGTTGATGCCGTCATGTAGTTGCGCGGTCCCCGCAATTGTAGCCGCGCGGTCTCCGCGCCCGTGGTTGCGAGGTTCCCTCGCCGTGTAGCCTCAGGGCTTGCCCTGCTCTTTTGTCATTCCTGCACACGCAGGAATACAGGGGCCTTTTTGGGGGTGTTTTTGACGGGGTATGCAAACGTAGAAAAGGTATATAATTTCCTTGATGCGTGTCCGAGAATCCAATCTCAACACCGCCAATATTGGCTCCAACTATCCCCCAGATGAGTTATATTCATCCATAAATAATATATAATTTCAATAGGATATGTAGTTGCTGTTTTATTAAGGGATGTCCCCTAAAAAACATGGGATGTCCCCTTAAAAAAACAACTCAACTCGAGAGGGCGAATTGTCCGGCAAGTGCTTGACTTTTAGAGTTTGGGCTCTGCGGTTAGCCTTTTGACCGGCGAAGTCTTCGGGCCTGTCGCAGATACCGGGGGGACCGATTGGTTGACAACCGGTTCAGTCCCTCTCTGTTTTCCGGACTGGCCGCCCACAATCGTCACCAGTTCGGCAACCATGGCCTTCATTTGCGCGGCCTGTGCGTTCATCTTTTCAGATGCACTGGCCGACTCTTCTGCATTGGCTGCATTCTGCTGAACGACACGGTCCATTTCCGTAACGGCCGTATTTACCTGACCGATACCCTGGGCTTGTTCCGTGGAAGCTGAGGCGATCTCTCCAACCAGTTCGGCCGCTTTGGTCACGCTTTCAGCGACTTTCTGAAAAGCTTCGTTGGTCGAACTTGACAGCGCAGACCCCTCGCCGACCTTTTTTACCGTTCCTTCGATCAGTTCAGCGGTATTCTTGGCCGCATCGGCTGCCCGCATCGCCAGGTTGCGCACCTCGTCCGCCACGACGGCAAATCCCGCACCGGCTTCACCCGCGCGCGCCGCCTCGACAGCCGCATTGAGCGCCAGCAGATTGGTCTGAAAGGCGATCTCATCGATGGTCTTGATGATCTTGGAGGTCTCCTCGCTGGCTTTGGTTATGTCTTCCATGGAGGTCGTAAGTTTGCGCATGGAACTGTTCGCGTCGGCCACAACCTGGTTGGCTTCCGTCATCAGACTGTCGGCCTGGCTGGCGTGATCGGCATTTTGCTGGGTCATGGCGGACATTTCTTCCAGGGAGGCGGAGGTTTCCTCGATAGATGCCGCCTGCTGCGAAGAACCCTCCGCCAGTTGCTGGCTGGAGGATGACACCTGCCAGGACGCGGCCGCCACCTGATCCGAGCCATTGTTGAGTCCGGTAATGATCCGGCTGATGGGCTTGGTGATCGAGCGGGAAAACAAAAGGGCTACGCCAATGATCGCCGCAATACCGATCACGGCAACGATCCCAGTCAGCCAGTTAAGGGTATGTATGGCGGCAAAGGCTTCGGCTTCATCAATTTCGGCCAGCAAAGCCCAGGTTGTGCTGCCCACCGCCAGCGGCGCGTAAGCGGAGAGCACCGGATTCCCGTTGTAATCTATGACAATGCTTCGCCCGGTTCTACCACTGAGTGCTTCGCGACTGGCTTGTGTGTCCACCTTCCCCTTGTCGGGGTTTTTAAAAGATGCGACCACGCTGTGAAATTCTGGGTCGAGGTATGAATCGGACCGCATCAGACCGTCTGAGCCGACAAGGTAGGTCTCCCCGCTTTCTCCCATCCCGGAGCGCTCACCCATGATGGTGTTGAGAACATCGATAGGAAATTGAAATATGGCAACACCAACCTTGGCGCCCCCATCATAAATAGGCGAAGCCACAAAACCGGCGGGGGCTTCATAGGAGGGCGGATACTGAGCGAAGTCTGTAATAACGATTGTGTCTTTATTGCTGGCTTCATTCGCCATGCGAAATGCTTTGGCAAAATTCGTATGCGCATAGGCGCCATCAATGAGTGAGGTTGCGTAGTCAAGTTCTTTGAAGACTGAATACACGATATCGCCCGTTTGGCTGTCTATGAGGAAAATGTCGTAGTAGCCGAACTTTTTGAGATAACTTCTTATGATCGGATGGTATAGGCTGTGAAGCTCGCTGTATCTGGAATGATCAGAGGATCGATTCAGCTGGTCCTTTGAACCCAAGGGGTGACTATTGACTTTTATATAGTGATACTGTAAAGCAAGCCCCTCACTGTCCAGGTGATCAAAAAATCTTTCGACGGCTGGTACGCTGCCAGGGTTCTGGTTGCGGTATTCTTCGGCAAAATCTTGCGAGTAGTAGGTGAATAGTTCCGACCCCATAGTTTTCAGGTGTTCTGGATTGATTTTGTTCTCTGCGATGAAACTGTCGAAAGCCTCATCAAATTGCTGCATCGCCGTGATGATCATCCTGTTTTCAGAAAAGGTGATCATCTGATCCTTGATGGTTTGAAGGTATCTTTCGACTTGACCCTTTTTCACATCCCTCAGGCTCTCCAGTTGCGCAAATGCCTGTTTCTCAAGGGCGGTACTGGCTTTGCGCAATGAACAAACGCCAATGACCGCAGAAGGAATAATACCCACCAATAGGAAAACAATCATAAGCTTGGCGCCGAGACTAAAGCCTTTAAACATTTTGTCACCTCTTCGCGTTGAAAGTTAAAAGGCATATTGGTGAAACTAATTTATACCCGGGAGTATTCATTCAAGATTACATTTTTTAAAAGTATCTATCGTTTTATCAGGTAGATAGTCATCAATGCCCTACATCGATTGCAAATAGTGTACCGAATTGAAAAGACTTTCCATAAATCATAAAAGTGGATTGGAATCGGAAAGTAACGAGCAGGATAGATTGGCAATTGCGCAGATAGGAAAAGTCTTTAGCCGGGGATATCGGAAACTGTCCGGTAACTGTGGAAAGGGTTTTCAGAATTTAATGCCTTAGATTCTGCACCAGGTTGCGTCTTTATCCACCACTGTTCACTGGGTGGTGGCTTTGGCAGGCTGCGTTGATAATAGTTATTAGGACTGCAGATTTTGCTGATAGTCCTTAGTAAAAATTTGTTTGTCGCAACCATGGTATGTTGTTGGTATTATAGGCAACCTTTCCAAAATGCCCATATATTATGACACTTCACATCAAGGTGGGGGATAGGGGGGTGGCGACGCTAATAAACAAGAAACGCCTTCAGGGATTGCTCCCTGAAGGCGATATAAAAAAACGGCCTAAGCCGTTGAAAACAAAATAAAGGGGCTTCTTATGACCGCCCTTTTTTTTAAGTGGCGTCCCCAAGGGGATTCGAACCCCTGTCGCCGGCGTGAAAGGCGATACCAACCAAACGGGCAAGAGCAGGAAAACATTATAAAAAGGTGTTATATCAGGTAGTTGCGTATCTTTTTGAAAAAACCTTCACATACCCCAAAGTACCCCAAAATCCCCCTCTGAGGAAGGCGTCTACTTCCTATTTACTTCCTTGAGGGGTGGCGAAAACCCGCGAAAAGTATGTCTTGAAGTTGAAAACGAAGCAGCGGGCCAGAAACCAAGCTCAAACAGTGTGTTTTCGTAATCAGGAATTTCATCAACTGGAAACCGTTGGTATCAAAGGGTCTCTGACGATTTCTACTTCCCGGTCTACTTCCTCGGTTGGGTATTCGACAATGCGGCAGAGCAAACGGCTAACACTATATATCAATATAATCATGTTGTTACCGTCTATCCATAAGGACTGGTCGCACTATTTCGGCTATTTGAAAGATTAGTGTTCGGCTAAATGAAAGGTTTGGCCCGGATCGACTAATGGATAGGAAGGCCGATAGGGTTCATACCCCCTTATGCTTCCGAACATTTACCGCCTTCCACTCCAGTAATGGATGGTCACTCAGCCTCACCACCAGGTCCGCGTCATTTGTCAACAAAGCCGGGTGGATTTCCCCGTGGTCCAGCAGCCGATCCAGGAACTCCATCTCGGCGTCGGTGAACGGAAACAGAAAGCCCAGAGCGCCCTTTGTTTCTTCCACCAATCTCCTGCCGTATTCCTCGGCGGTTTCCGCATCCTGAGCGGCGATGGTCCGCAGGGTGGGCGTCAACTGCCGGGACAATTCCTTGGGATCGAAATCCACGTTGTCCAGTTTGATCTGCCTCCAGTCCTTGCGGTTCATGGCCCCGTAGGCAAAAAAGGCGGCGCGGACCTTTACCCTGTCCAGGCCGAGTGCCATCATCTGGTAGCAGTCGAACAGGTCCCGGGCTTGGTGTCTTGAAAACAGGGCAGCCAATTTCCCAGCCGCGATTTCATGCACGTTCAATACCGGAACATTCTTAGCCGTCCATGATCCGACGGTCCTGGAATCCATGATGGACACCGGCCACAGGGGGACGCGGAACATGAAATTCAGGTCCACCTCCAGATTGCCGGGCTGACCCAAGGCGCTTTGGTATCCCAACACCCATTTGCCGCCGGCGTGATCCTCGGGCATGCGTTTGACCGTGAAGCCCTCTCTGGAAAAGACGGCGGTCAGCGCCTGCTCCATCTTGGGTCGGTCCTTCAACATTTCCTCACACCCCGGTTGGGCCACATAGTTGAGGTCGATGTCCACGGACAATCGCGGTACATTGAGGAAGAACAGATTCAGGGCGGTGCCGCCTTTGAGGGCGAGCTTGCCCTTCAGAAACGGATGGTTCTGGAACGAAGCCAGCAGATGCAGAAGCATGACCACCTTTTCCAGCAGGTCGGGCCGAAAGCCGGTGCGCTCTGCCTCGGCCATCAATTTTTCTGGGGATACTCTCATGCCATTTCTTCCCACGTTCGATGGAGGACGTCTTCGGGCACCATCAGGTTCCAGTCCTTGACCAGCGTGCCGGATTTTCGTTTGGATCGGTCCAGGTAATGGGGTTGCCGGGGACGCAATTTTCGCAAGGGCGCCAGGTGTTCATCCTCCACCATCAAGGCTTCGCGGTGCTGGTCCAGATAGAATCCGACCCGGGCGGCGGTGGTGGCGTTTTCCAACAAAAGGGCGTACTCCACAACTTGGTCAAGATTGAAAAATTCCACCAATTCCAGGGAACGCCAGATTTCTTCCCATGAACCGGAAAGGTCCGGGCGGTCCATGACATCCACCAGGGTCCGTTCAAGATTCGTGACGTGAAGGGTCACCCCCCTGCGCTCGGCCGTTTCCACCCCGAAAAACTCAGCGCCGTTCTTCACCAGGGCCTTGGGCATGGTCACGCAATGAAATTCGAAAGATCGGAACCGCAACGGGACGGATTTGGTGCGGGACAGGTAATGAAAATCATTCCTCACCGTGTACGCCTTGCCATGGAATTGAA
>NZ_FQZU01000084.1 GCF_900142135.1 Desulfatibacillum alkenivorans DSM 16219
AGGTTGTTGTGGTCAACTCCATCCTATCTGCTTGTTTTCTCAAGCACAACGGGGTTTTTCATTTTTTTTCTCCCCATCAATCGCGGATCTGGGGACAAGGGCGGCGCCGGGCCGCGGAATTAAAAAAGCCCCGGGGCGCCGGGGCTTTTTCATGGGAAATATTTGCTTCGGGCCTATTTGACCAGAATCTTTTGTCCGGGATAGATGGTGGACTTCATGTGCAGGCCGTTCAGGGCCAGGAGCTGATTCAGGCTCATGCCGTGTTTCCGGGCTATGGTGGAGGGCGTATCGCCCCTTTTGACGACATAGGTTCTGGACCCGGAGGCGTTTGTCTGGCTTTTACCGGGGATGGTCAGTTTCTGCCCCACGGACAGGGTGGTGGTTTTCAGGTTGTTGGCTTCTTTAATGTCGTTGATGGTGCTGCCGTACCTTTGGGCGATGTTCCACAGGGAGTCGCCCCGCCGCACCACATGCACGGCCGGCGTGGAGGCGACGGGCTGGGAAGCAGCCGGAGCGCTGTAGCCCCGCCCGATGGGCACTTTCAGGGTTTTTCCCGCCACGATGCGCGTGCTGCGCATGCTGTTGGCCCGTTTGATCTTGCTCACGCTGGTTCCGTATTTCCGCGCAATGGTGGACAAGGTCTCCCCTCTGCGGATGCGGTGCAGCACGTAGGCGTCCTGGGGAAATTCGTACTTGGAGATGCGGTCGATGCAGGCCAGGAGTTCGCCGGATTTTCCCGGCGGCGTCTTGAGTTCGTAAGGCCTCTCCGGTGTGATCTGGTAGCGGAGCTCCGGGTTCAGGTCTTTGAGGGTCTCTTTACTCACGCCGATGGCTGAGGCCACGTGGTTCAGGTGCACCTGTTTGTTGATGGAAACCGTTTCGTATTCCAGGGGCGGGTAGGGCACGCCCAGGTCCATGCCGTATTTGGCCGGGTCGTTGATGATGTGCAGGGCCGCCAGGAACCGGGGCACGTACCGGGCCGTCTCCCGGGGGAGCATGGTGTACAGGTCCCAGAAGTTGTCCAGGTAGTTGACGTTCTGGCGCTGGATGACCCGGAGGACCCTTCCTTCCCCGCAGTTGTACGCCGCCAGGCAGGTGGTCCAGTCTCCGAACATGGAGTGGAGTTCCTTGAGGTAGGCGATGGCCGCCTGGGTGGATTTTTCCGGGTCCATGCGTTCGTCGATGTAGCGGTCGCGGGAAAGGCCGAATTTATAGCCGGTGGAGGCGATGAACTGCCACATGCCCAGAGCCCGGGCGCTGGACAAGGCCTTGACCTTGAAACCGCTTTCGATGAGAGGCAGCCACGATAGCTCTTCGGGCAGGCCGGCTTCCCTGAGCGCCTTCACGATCTGGGGCCTGTATTGGCCGGAGCGCTGGTAGGAGCTTATGAAAAAGTTTTTCTCCCTGCCGGTAAAGAGTTTGATTTCAGCCTCTACATATTTATTCATGTCCAGGGGAATGGCGTTGTGATTACCCGTGGCGGCCGTGAACCGGGAAGTGTAAATTTCAAGCATGCGTTTGGAAATGAGAAAGCGCAGGTCTTCCTTGGCTTGAAGAACGCCGGGGCCGCCGTTGTCCGCTTCGATGGACAAGAGCATGGCGTAGGCCTGGTCCAGGGCGTCAATCGCCTGATCCAACTCCCCTTTTTGCCAATAATCCTGAGCCGCCTGGCAGGAGGCCAGGGCTTCGTCCAGGATCTGTTGGGCGTCCTTTTCGACAGGGGCCGGGACGGGCTTGCACTGGTAATCGGTCGCAGCGAACTTGGCCGGTTCGTCAAGACCGCCGTTGGTCATGAGTTGGTGGGGGTCGACCTCTTCCACTTCCTCCACCTGGGCTATTTGCCCCGGCTGCGGCAGGGCAGCTGCACCGGGTTCGGGAGCGCCGGCCGTGCGCGTGCGGGCGGGGGAGGTATTGACCTGGGCCGAGGGCGCAACGCAGCCGGCGGCGCCAACTATCAAGCATAACAACGAGATAAACGTTTTTTTCATAGAATTAATTCACATGTCTTGGGAAAGGTCCGGGACCGGTCGGCCCGTCGGATTTCGAGGTTATGAAGGATCTCCATCTCATAGTCGGATTCATTTATCAGCGCCGCTTAGGCTTGTCAAGGACGCCCTATTGTGAAAAAAAATTAACAAAAAGTGAATTAGCTGTTTACAAGGCCTATTATTCGATGTTAATGCAACGCCCGCTACGGAGAAAACCGCGACGGAGCTTGTTCGGTTCGGATTTCATCCTTAGCGGGCCGGACCGGGAGGCTGGCAAAACGCCCCTATGGGATCGGCCGGGTTGGACATCCGGAGCAGCAGACGGCCAATGTCTGATTTTTTGATCGCTCGAAGTTTTTTTTGTATTTTTTGCTTGCACTAACCAAAAAATGGGTGTAAACAAAATGATTTCGGAGCGAGGGCCAGCGCAACAAGGGCGGGTCTGATTCCGGGCCGAGTGCGCCAGCGTAGCTCAGCTGGTAGAGCTACTGATTTGTAATCAGTGGGTCGGGGGTTCGAGTCCCTCCGCTGGCTCCAATTGTATGACAATAATTTGGTGGGGTTCCCGAGTGGTCAAAGGGAACAGACTGTAAATCTGTCGGCGACGCCTTCGGAGGTTCAAATCCTCCCCCCACCACCAATCATAGCCAGTCCTGCGTAGGAGGACGCGGAAACCGTACTACGCAGTCTCGGCCAATGAAGACATAAAAGGTCCTCCGGGAATTCAGGCGGGAGTAGCTCAGCTGGCAGAGCTCCAGCCTTCCAAGCTGGATGTCGCGAGTTCGAATCTCGTCTCCCGCTCCATAATTCGCCTGGAGTGAACAACGGCCCAGGCCGTGAGGAAAAAAATGGTTTCAGCCCGCGTAGCTCAGTCGGTAGAGCGCTTCCTTGGTAAGGAAGAGGTTCATCGGTTCGATTCCGATCGCGGGCTCCATCTTTTTTTCAGACGGGCGGCATGTAGAATCTTTGCATTTTTGGAATTTGCAGCTAACGAAAAGACACTCTTTACGGTTTAGGGCGCCTGGTCGTCAGGTTTGCCGGACCAGACTGAAAAACCACGGGAGGAAGGTATCATGGCCAAAGCGAAGTACGAACGCACCAAGCCCCACGTAAACGTGGGCACCATCGGGCACATCGACCACGGTAAGACCACTCTGACTGCGGC
>NZ_FQZU01000081.1 GCF_900142135.1 Desulfatibacillum alkenivorans DSM 16219
AGCATTGACGCCAACGGCGCCGACGACGCCCGGGTGACTCTGACGGCCACCACAAGCATCACGGTGAACGACAACATCGACGCAACCGGAACCGCTGCCACCGCAACCGTCCTCCTGGACGCCAACGGCGGCGCCATCAACACGGCGGCCGACGGCGATATCAAAGCCACGGGCGGCACGACGGTCACCGTCACTCTGGACGCCTTCACCGGCGGCATCACTACAAGCGGAAGAATTGACGCCAACGCGGGAACCAACGCGGACGTGAACCTCATCGCTCAGAACATCGGCGCCATCGTGGTAAACGATCAGATCTCCGCAAGCGGTTCGTTAGGTTTCGTGGACATTGATTTGTGGACCAATAACGGCTCCATTGATCTCAATGCCAACGCCGACATCACCGGAATCGCCGGAACCGATGTATTCATCACCCTGGACGCCGCCAACGGCGGTATCGTGTCAGATGGCTATATCAGCGGTGGCGCCACGGGCAATGTGGACATCGACCTGATGGCGCGCACGGTGGGTAGTATTACCCTGAATAACGGCATTTCGGGCGGCGCCACGGGCAACGTGGACATCGACCTGACTGCACAAAACGGCGCCATCACCACCAACGTCGGCGGCGCGATTGGGGGCAACGCTTCAGGCAACGTAGCCATTACCCTGGATGCCACCAACGGCGGAATCACTGTCGGCGATTCCATCACTGGCAACGCATCCGGCAGCGTGGATATCGATCTGACAGCTACCACGGCCGGCGCCATTGCCCTTAATGCAGCCCTTACCGGCAATGGCGGGTCTAATGTGGACATCGACCTGACCGCCCAAAGCGGCGCCATCACCACCAGCGCTGCGGGCGATATTTTAGGATCGGCCGCCAGCGGTTCCACCTTCATCACCTTGACGGCGACCAACGGCGGCGTCACCACCAGCGGAACCATCACCGGCAGCGCCATAGGCAATGTGGATATCGACCTGGATGCGGACACCCTGGGCAATATTATTGTGAATGACGCCATTAAGGGCTCCTCTTCTTCTGGCAATACTGACATTGATCTTTGGACTGACAACGGCAGCATTGATCTCAATGCAGGAATCACCGGCGCGGCCGGCAGCAACTCTTACATCACCCTGACGGCGACCAACGGCGGCATCACGTCAGACGCCGCTATCGCGGGTACGGCCAACGCCGGCATGGTGGATATCGATCTTTACGCCGTAACCGGCGGCGATATCGTCACCAACGCGGGCGGCACGATAACCGGCAGCGCAGGAACCACTGCGGACATCGATCTGGCCGCGGATAACGGGGACATCACCGTGGCGGACGCCATCCTTGGAAGCGGCGTCAAGGCTTTCATCACCCTGGACGCCAACGGCGGCGGAACCAATGACATTTCCACTACAGGCGCGGGAACCCTCACTGCCAATGCCTCAGGAACCGGCAGTGCGGCAGTGATTAACATCCTGGCCGACGGCGGCCGTGATGTAGCCCTGGGAGCCGCTGTCGCGGCGAACGGAGGAGAAACCGCATTTGTGAACGTACAGGCTGCCGGAAACATCACCTCCACTGCAGCCGGTACAATTGAATCTTTGGGCTCCAAGTTCGGCAATGTCACCATTAACTCCCTGGCTGGAACCGCCGGCGACGTCACCCTTAACGGGACGGTGAGGGCTGGATCCGGTACGGGCGGCTTCAACATCCAGATTTACGCCAACTCCGGCCACGTCACATTGAACAACACGGTGACAGGCTTTGGCGGAACCACGGGCGCCATTGATATTCTGGCCCAGAATCTGGCGGGTACCAGCGACGTTAACCTCAACAACCTGGTTGAGTTCACGGCGACCGGCGGAACCATTTCCGTGTCCGCCGAAGACGATGTGCTCTTTAACAACGCAGTGTCAGACATTGTTGCAGCCGGCGCTCCGGTTGTTACCATCACTGCAGACTCGGATAATTCCGGCTCCGGCTCCGGCGGCGCTATCACCATGGTGGACGGCGCCGGCATCGATGCAGGCAGCGGAACCATCACCCTGCTGTCCGATGAAAGCATTACCCTCGGCCAGTTGGTCACCACCAACGCCACCACGGCGGCAGTGGCCATCACCGTGGATAACGGCGCACTCATCGACGGCGGCGACAGCGCCTATGGAGCGGGAACAGCCACGGAAGACATCGTGGCCAACACCACCGGCGCTCAGGTGGTCATCAGCACGGTCACCGGCGTGGGCAGCGCAGTGGTTGCCGGCCCGGCAGACTCGGCAATCGAAACCAGGGTCGCCAACCTGAAGATCGCCAACACCACCACCGGACACACCGCAGTGGCGGGCAAGATCCTCATTGACGAAACCGACGGCGTGAACATCACCGGCATCAACCAGGACGCCACCGGCACGGCGGCCGCCATCGTGACCATCACTTCCGCCAGCGGACTCATCGACGTGGTTACCGCAGGCTCCGGCATTGACGCACAAAACGGCACCGTTACTCTGGACGCCAACGGCGGCGGCGACATCGCAGTCAACCAGACCATCACCACAAAGGCTGGCGATGTGAATCTCTGGGCCGATAACGACGTGACCTTCTCCGCCACCGGCGACGTCACCACAAATAACGGCGACGTTGAGGTCATTGCGGATAGCGATGGCGACCTGAACGAAAACGGCGGCGGCATCACCATGGTGGACGGCACGGTCATCAATTCTTCCGCCGGAACCATCACCATGAAGGCTGACGAGGATATTTTCCTGGGCGGCCTGGTAACCAGCAATAATACGGCCAATGCAGTATACGTTGAATCCTTTAACCAAGGCATCATCGATAACGGCGATACGGATATTGACATCGTGGCCACCGGCGCCAGCGGTTGGGTAACCCTCAGGGCGGCCGACCTTATCGGCCGCGTGGTCAACGACGACGTCATCGTGGATCCGGGCAGCGGTTCTTACGGCGGCAGAGATGGTGCGGGCAATCTGCTCGTGGATCCGGATCCCGTGGGCAACGCAATCGACACCCAGATGCGGAACCTGATCGTGGTTACTCAGGACGCAGGCGCTGAAATCGCCATCGACAACACCGGCTACGACCTGGTTCTGGGAACCACGGCAAGCACTGTGGTGCCTTCGGCTGGCGTTGATGCATCCATGTGGGTCAGGAACGACCTCGATATTACGATCAATGCCTGGACCCTGGACGGCAACGACAACGTGGGCCTCATTTCCACGCTGCAGAACGTCACCTTCCCGGACGTTGGAGCGCTCGGTGCAATCTTCAACGGCGGCACGGGCGCGAATTTCGCCTTCACCGGATCCCGGGTGGCGGACATCGCAGTGGGCTCCGGTACGGTTCGTCTGGAAGCCGTCAACGGCATCGTCAAGGACTCCGCCAGCGGCGCAATCACGATCCAGGCGGAAAACCTGATCCTCAAATCCAGTTCTCTGTATTCCGAGGATATAACCAATATTGTCAGGTTTGCGACGGCGAATTATGATTACGCCACCGGCGTGGATCAATACAGCCCCTTCGGCGCAACCAACAAGGTGGCTTTTAACGTGGTGGCCGAAGTAACTAACCTGGATGTGGAGATCACCGGATCGGGCGAAAGTTTCCATTTCGCCCAGGCCAATGACAGCGCCACTGGCTCTGCAGAGGATTTGACCATCAGGGATTTGGACGGCGACGGCTACTCCATGCTCATCAATGGTCATAACACCACTCCGGACGCTGACATCCTGGTTTATGTGGGTAACGGCGTAGACATCAATACGGACGGCGTAACCCTGACTGTTTACGATGACCTGAGCGCCCAGAACGGAAACATTTCCTTGTGGGTGGATAGCAATAATACCCAGGATGACGGCGGCGTAATCATCGGGGCTTCCGCCAGCGTGACAACGGATGCCACCGCAGACCAAAAGGGCGCCCTCTACATCATCGGCGACAACACCATAGAGACCAACGCCAATGTCTACGCGAACAGCGGCGAAGTGGTTGTGCTGCACGCCACGGCCAATCACATCATCATTGACGACGCTACCGTGGGCGCAGGAACAGTCACCCTGGACACCGGCGGCAACGTCTGGGATATTCGCTTTACCCAAAACGGTTCCCTGACCGTGAACGGCGGCAACCTGAATATCCAGAACGCCGACGAATTCCGCATGGAATCCGGCTCCGCCGGGGCTTCGGAGATTACCGTCAACGGCGGCTCCGTGAATATCGATAACATTAACATCATGATCATGCAGGATGGCACGACCATCACTGCTGATAAAAACGTCAATATCGGCGATACCGCCAGCTTGGGCCATGTCCACACGCTGTACATGTCTCCCACCTCCACGATAAACGCAGGGGGAGCCATCAATGCTTACGTGGGCGGCGACGTCCTGCTCGGAAACTTGAACTCCGACATAGACGGATCCGGCGGCGAAGATATTCATGTGGAAACCTACCAAGGCCAGGTTCCCCATCCCCATTTCATCACAAACCTCACGACGGGCTCCTTGTACACGCTCTCTTGGGGCGATGAAGAAAACGGAACCATTCCCACTGTCGGCGGAACTTCTGCCGTTAACATGCCTTCCCAGTCCGGGACGGTGACGGTTGGGGGGATCATCAATCCGAACGGGAACGACGTGACCTTGATCAGCGCGTCCGACGCCATCGTGGACGGCGA
>NZ_FQZU01000082.1 GCF_900142135.1 Desulfatibacillum alkenivorans DSM 16219
CGAGACGGCCAAGGCCAACGGCCTGGAGCCCTTCGCCTACCTGAAGGTTTTATTTGAAAGACTCCCCCTGGCGACTTGCCGGGAAGACTACCAAGCCCTCCTGCCAACCCCGGATTTTAACCTCTCCAACGATTGATTCTTATCCCTGCCGGGTACTTCTTTGGACGCTTACACCCAAACGGCGCTTACATACTTTTTAAGTGCCTTAGGCGAAAAAGGCGTTCCAATAGATTATTTGAATCCCATCCTTGAAAAAACCATTGGCGAGTATAAGGCTCTCCAAAAGGAACTTTCCGGCTTCTGGTCAGATGACCCTGAAATTCAAAATCTTAGGCATCAAGCGGCGAAAGCCCTGGATTCAGGATATATTAACCGGACGATAAGTTTGCTGCAGGATGCCAAGGAAAAAGACAAAGAAGCTGCTCTGAACTTTCCGGAGTCGGCCGACAAACGCCTGCGTTCCGCGGCTTCGTCATCCTATGAACTGGGCGTTTTGGAAATGATCCGTTTAAATTACGTTTTGGCTGCAGAGCATTTTCATGAAGCGGCCGATATGGTCCCCCGGGGAGAGGAACTTACAAAAGCGCAGTATCTCGATCGAGAGGGTTGTGCATGGAAAGACGCGCGGCAGTTTCAAAACGCCCAGGCCCCGTTGGAAGCAGCCCTTAAAATTCGAAATGATTTATTGGATAAGGACCATCCTGATACTGCCGAGTCCTGGAACAATTTGGCGCAGCTTTATTTCGCTCTGGGAAGATACGCCGAAGCCGAGCACTTTTTTTCAAGGGTTTTGGAAATCAATGAAAAAATCCTGGGCAAGGACCATCTTGATGTAGCTTCAGCCTGCAGCAATATTGCGGAGCTTTGTCAGGCTCAGGGAAAACACAGCGAGGCGGAGCGCCTCTTTTTAAGGACTTTAAAAATCCGGGAAAAAGTCCTGGATAAGTACGATCCTGATATAGCTAACGCCTGCAACAACCTGGCTATGGTTTATCAGGATCAGAGAAGATACGCCGAAGCTAAAGCGCTCTATTTAAGGATAATAGAAATCAATGAAAAAGCCTTGGATATGGACCACCCTCTTGTAGCCATATCCTACAATAACCTGGCCGGTCTTTATTTTGTTCAAGGGGAATACAATGAAGCGGAGCCGCTCTTTTTAAAGACTTTAAAAATCCGAGAAAAATACCTGGGGAAGGACCATCCCTCCGTGGCTGTGACCTGCAACAACCTGGCTGGGCTTTATCAAGCCCAGTTAAAATACGGCAAAGCCGAGTCGTTCTTTTTGCGAGCGATAAAAATCAATGAAAATGCCCTGGGTGAGGATAATCTTTCTACAGCCGAGTCTTACCGCCTCCTGGGGGAGCTTTATTATGCTCAGGGGAAATACGGCGAGGCGGAGCCGCTTCTATTTAAGGCTTTAAAAATTAGGGAAAAAGTCCTGGGAATGGCCCATCCTTCAACGGCCATGTCTTGCAACAGCCTGGCCGGGCTTTATAAGGCTCAGGGTAGGTACAGCGAGGCGGAGCCTCTATTATTGAGGGCTTTGGAAATCCGTGAAAAGGTATTGAGTTGGAACCATCCTGATATTGCCGTGTCATGCAACAATCTGGCCGGGCTTTATAAAGCTCAGGGAAGATACGACGAAGCAGAGCCGCTCATGCTGCGGGTTTTGAAAGTCCACGAAAATATCCTAGGCCAGGACCATCCTGATGTCGCCGCGTTTTGCAACAACCTGGCTCAGCTTTATCAGAATCAAGGAAGATTCGGCAAAGCAGAAAACTTCTATTTAAAGGCTTTGGCAATAAATGAAAAAGTATTAGATGCCAACCATCCTGACATAGCCGCGACCTGCGGCAGCTTGGCTTCTCTTTATAAACAGCAGGGAAAATACGGAGAAGCGGAGCCTCTATTTTTGAGGGCCTTGGGAATTAATGAAAAAATCTTGGGTCCCGACCACCCTTCTGTGGCCGGGCTCCGCAGCAACCTGGCTGAGCTATATAGGGTTCAGGGCCAATACGGCAAGGCGGAGCCGCTATTTTTAAAGGCTTTGAAGATCAAAGAAAAAGTCATGGGCAAAGACCACCCTGATGTGGCTGAGACCTGCAACAATCTGGCTTTGCTTTATCTGGACCAAGGGAAATACGGCAAGGCGGAGCCGCTATTTTTGAGGGCTTTGGAAATCGTTGAAAATACCATGGGTAAGGACCATCCTGATGTGGCCATGATCTGCAACAACCTGGCCGGGTTTTATCAGGTCCAGGGAAAATACGGCGAGGCGGAGCCCCTTTTTCTAAGGGCTTCGGAAATCGCTGAAAAAAAATTAGGGCCGCAGCACCCCAATACAATTGGGTTTAAAAACAATCTTGAAAGTTTGAGGAAGGAAATGAAAATGTCGGCGACTTAGGTTCATTTTTTTACAATCACGAAGAAATAACGCGCTTGTTTTTTGAAAAATAGCCTTTTAATTGCAGGCGGCGCACCGCTTGTGAGGGGAACGATTTATGAAATACATTGCAATTGGCGTCTTTCTTAATGTTCTGTATTTTTTTACCTTTGTGCTTATGGAAAAATTTGCTGTTCGCACCGAGAGTATGGCCTCAAACAGCCTTGATGAGCAGCCGAAGCATTTACCAGCCGAGCAAAAACAGTCTTCGACCCCTGCCCGATTTTTTAGAAACCTGTTTCATTTCGTTTGGATTGTTTGCGCGCTCTTGCTGGCTTTTTGGGCGACGTCAGAATTCCCAAAACTGGAATGGAGCATGGACAACATCACGTCTTATGAATCTATCGGTTGTCTGCTAATAGTCTTCGAAATATTTTCAGCCATTGCTATTGGATGCTCACACTTTATGTCTCGCTTTAAAAAACCTGACTTTTGGGGACGTCTTTGATTATTTGACTAACTGTCTATTCTGCATGGATTTGTGACTTTTGGGGACGTCTTTGATTATTTGACTAACTGTCTATTCTGCATGGATTTGGGACGGATTCAATCTCCTTCTATGGAATACCCGTTTTCCAGGGCTATCCGTCTTCCGCGTTCAACAGCGCGGGCTATCCCCGATACGGACATGGACAACTCGCGCGCCAGGTCAGCCAGTGCAAAGCCCAACTTTCTCACCGACCAATAACAATAGAGGCTCCTGGCGTCCGCCAAAGGGTGTTTCCGGGATCTGTCAAGAATCCATCTTTCATCCACTCCAAAAATCGCCGATGCTTTTTCCAGCGCTTTCGCCCGGTCCACGCCTTGGGCGGCCAAAAGATACTTGGAGGATAGGTTCTCCTCAGCCTGCGCCAGCACAGACTGAACAAAATCCCCGTCTCCTAAAATCCGCTGGTCGCTCTTTTGCCGGGTCTCCTTGGACGGAAAAGCCGTTTTCACCGCCTCCCATCCTCCCAGGCTGCGGACGAGCCCGCCTCCGGTAAGGTCTTCCCGCCGCCCCAACGATAATCCGGCCTGGACAAAATCCAGATAGCGCCTGCGGGAGGCGCGCAAAGAACCTCCGAATCCCGCCAAGACAAAATCCGCGTCCTGCCAGATGGCCGGACGCTTTCCAAGCAGAACACCGTGCCCGCAATACCGGTGGGATGCAAGTCCCTTAAGATCGGAAACCGCTCCTGCTCTCAGAGGGTTCAGGTGAATATACCGAACCAGTTCCTTGAAATAGGCGTTTTCCTGACATAGCACGGATTTGAAACGGTTTTGAAACAAGGAGCCGCAGCGAAAATGACGGCGGTTAAAATATCCGGCGTACCACGTCATGAGGCGCCGCATGACATGGGAAATTCCGGCCGCCGGGCTGCGGAACAGAAAATGGGCGTGGTTATCCATGAAAACCCAAGCGTAGCAGGCGGTTTGGGTTTCAGGCAGCACAGATGCGAGGCGATCAACCAAGGCGTCCCGGTCCTGGTCATCGGAGAAAATCGGTTTACGCTCGATGCCCCGGACCATCACATGATGCAATAATCCAGGCGCGTCTAATCGGGATTGGCGAGGCATAATAGCCT
>NZ_FQZU01000069.1 GCF_900142135.1 Desulfatibacillum alkenivorans DSM 16219
TGGGGAGGCCGTTCGCAATCATTGGGGCATAGAAAATTCGGTCCATTGGGTCCTGGACATTGCATTCCGGGAGGATGAAAGCCGGATCAGGGCTGGGCACGCCCCTGAAAACTTGGCGGCGCTAAGACATATCGCCCTGAATTTGCTGAAAAAAGACAAATCCTTTAAAGGAAGTATAAAAACCAAGAGGCTGAATGCGGCAATGGACGTTGAGTATTTACAAGAGGTTGTGTTTTCGTAAAATTCACTGAACACGAAACGCCACACGCGGATTCTTTACTTGCGTTGGCCCTGCGGCGCCTTGTCCCTTGTCAAAGAATATGGTAGCAATATGAAAAATACGGTATATCTTATACTAAGGGTTGAGGTCACCCTAATTTTTTTTACAGGCGGCGCAATATGACGGAATCCGGCAATTTCAACAAGCCAAAAAATCCCAGCTATGACAATTATGTGGCCGGGCTGGAATATCGGGAAACCCTGTACCGGCGGGTGCTGGAATCCACGCAGGAGGGGTTTGTGCTGGGGGATGAAGACTGTGTGATCAAGGACGTGAACGACGCTTTGTGCCGGATGACCGGGTTTACGGCGGGGGAATTGGCGGGCAAGTACATGTGGGAAATTTACGACGACCAGACCCAATCCTGCATTGTCACCCGGCATCCTGAAATGCGTATGTCCCGGGACCGCCGCTTTGAAGGCGCCCTGCTGAAAAAGGGAGGCGGAACAATCCCGGTGGCCGTGCACGGCAATATTCTGACGGACGACCTTGGCCGGATCTTGGGCAATGGCGCTTTCATCGTGGATCTGACCAAACAGAAAGAGGCGGAGGACCTTTTGCGGCAGTCCCTGGATCAAAGGGATCACGCCTTGCGAAGATTGAACGACGAACTGGCCGCGGCCGCCAAGTATGTCAGGTCGGTTTTGCCGGAGCCTTTCAGCGACAAGGGCGTGGCCGCCAAATGGAAGTTTCTTCCCGCGGAAACCCTGGGCGGAGACACCTTCGGCTACCAATGGCTGGACCACGACCACTTCGCCGTGTACCTGATCGATGTGAGCGGGCACGGGGTGGGCCCGGCCCTGCTGTCCGTCTCCGTGGTGAACATGATCCGGTCCGGAACCCTGCCGGACACGGACTTTCGGGAGCCGGCGCAGGTTCTGGATTCCTTGAACAAGGCCTTTCCCGGGGAAAAGCACGACTTTATGTTTTTCACCATGTGGTACGGCGTGTACAATCGGAAGACCCGGGAGTTGAAGTATTCCAGCGGAGGCCATCCCCCCGCCCTGTTCATGGAGCACATTCCCGGGCAGCCGCCCAGGGCGAAAAATCTGTCCGTAAAGAATATCATTCTGGGTGCGCGGGAAGACGCCTCCTTCGGCCAGGAATCCGCCGTCCTGGAAAATCCTGGGTGCCTGTACGTTTTCTCGGACGGCGCTTTTGAAATCACCCAGCCGGACGGTGCGTTCTGGGGCATGGAAGGCTTTTGCCATTACATGGAGACCCAGGCGTGCGCCAACCCGGAAGCTCTGGACGCCCTGATCTCGCATGTCACGGAATTAACGGGGGGCGACCGCTTGGGAGACGATTTAACCATCATTGAGGCCAAGCTCGGGCTGCCCGGCGCCTGACAAGAGGGATAACGCTGTAAAGATAGCCAGCTTTCCGGAACGCTTATAACTTCCCTAACGATTAACAACATTCACCAATCATCCTTCAAAAAACTCCATGCAAACCGGCATGCGCTTTGCATAAATCTACCTGTGAGTTTTCACAATGCAGCGGGAGGCCTTTTCCCAGTCCCTAAGGCGGCTTTTCTTCGCTTTTCAGGCGAAAGAGGCTTTTTCCGCGCCCTGGATTACTAAAGGTCAGCGCCTTTTTTTTGGGAGTTGGATATGCCAGAAATTTTGATTATCGACGATGAAAAAGAAATATGCACCATATTCAAGATGACGCTTGAAAGGGCCGGATACTCTGTGCGGGCGGCCCAGGACGGCGATGAAGGGATTCGTTTATTCAAGGAAAAGCCCGCAGACATCCTGATTGTAGACATCATCATGCCGGACAAAGACGGCATTGAGACCATTGTGGAAACGCGCAAAAATTCGCCAAACGTCAAAATTGTGGCAGTTTCCGGCGGAGGCCGCATCTCTTCCGACGAATACCTGAAAATGGCCAAAACCCTGGGCGCCAACGTCACCTTGGAGAAGCCCGTAACAAGGGACGTGCTGCTGAGCACCGTCAAGGAGCTTTTGGATTAGAAATTTTGTTCCCTACCAAAGAGTCGCCTCCCCTATTTCAAGTATACTCCTGCATAACTCCGTAAATCAATCCGCTGTCGGCAAAGTTATCCAATCCTGAGAGATGCCGTGTCGATAGGCGCCGATACCAAGTTACGGTCATTCGAGCAATTTACTCATTCAGTTTTAGGACAATTTATCCATATCCAGCCTCCTTTCCACAACGCTGGGTCCCAGTTTCAGGAAAGCGCCTTCCGGACTTTCGTCAGGTGAAAAAGGCCGTCATCCCGGCAAGGGCGATCCTTTTTCAGAATCGTCCGCAAGCCGGGACCCATCGTCATTTTTAGACTCGCCCTGGAATATGATTACTTGCTTGAAGGCGCCTTGATATAACTCTTCTGTCCTGAACCTGGAAGCGGCAAAAGGGCATCTTTACAATACGAATACACTTTCTCCGCCCCGCTCGCTCCAAGTAAAATTATTTCATTCTAACATTTTAATTTGATTGTAAAATCCTGCCTAAAACCTTTTGCGCGGAGCCGCCGGGGGTGTTGATGAAGATGACGAACCGGGTCAGGCCGTCCGAGTCGCCCTCGGGGATGTAGCCCACCAGGGTGCGAACCCCGTGGAGGGTGCCGGTTTTGTACCAGACTCCGTCTTCATAATGCATCAGGGTTTGATAAGGCTGGAAAGCCCTCAAAACCTTCATCATCTGAGAGGCTGTAATCCGATTTTTTCGGGACAGGCCGGAGCCTTCGGCCACGATCAGGTCTTTGATTCCCAATTCCTTGGCGGCGAATTCCCGGGCCGTGTTGACCGCGTTTTCCAGCGTGGCGGGCGCGCCTTTTTCGTGAACGCCTGCGGTCAGAAAAATCTGGTTCACAATAAAATTATTGGAAAATTCCAGGGCTTTTCCCGCGACCTCGGTAAGGGAGTATGGGGACTCATGCTCAAACAGGAGCTTATCCTCGGGCTTCACCCTTCCAAGGACGACCTCGCCGCATTTCACGCCATTTTCCCGGAGAAAATAGCGGAGCAGATGCCCGGCGTAAAGGGTGGTCTGCTCATGCTCCTGAGTCAGCAAAGCCCTGCCTCTGGGAAGTTCCTTGGAGCGAATGATTTTTTCCGCAAATGGAATGAGCGGGGTCTGATCTTCGGCGGAGACCAGTTTTCCATTGGCGTCATAGGTAAAAAACACGGTATTGAAATTCACGCACAAAGCGCCCACCGGGGCGTCGTAGGGGTTGGCCGTGGATCCGGTCCCGGGAATTTCCAGGGGCGTCTTAAAATAGGAGGAATCCAGCACGATTTGCTTGCAGGACTTGGTTCGGGAGGCGATTTCTCCGGCCAGGGGCTCCAGCACTTCGGAAATGAGCAGGGGATCGCCGTATCCCTTGATTTTCAGGTTGCCTTCCGCGTCCTGATAGATTTCCGTCTTAAAGTGAAAATCCTCACCCAGTTTCTTAAGGGCCAACAGGCTGGTAAAGACTTTAAACGTGGAGGCGGGAGTGCGCAGAGCGTTGGGGTTGTATGAATAGAGGATCTCCCCCTTGGAGTTTTCCGCCAAAAGGGAATCTTTGGGCCCCAATAACCGGGCTATGGACTGGGGCAGGTCTTTGGACGCGTCCAAGTCCAGGGACGGCTCCCTGGCCTGAATCCGGCTTGCGCTCACAATAATAATAACGAGGCACAGGCATAAGACCTTGGGGCGGAAGCCGGGACTCAATGCTTTTTGGCGGGCGCCGTTCATAATCCATCCATTTACATCAGGTACTTGATCAATACAAACCCGCCGATGAGCATAATGGTGAAAATGACGGCCAGCAGGTTGAAGTATTTATCGATATAAGGCTTGATGGCCGGCCCGAAATAGTAGAAGCAGGCAGCCACCAAAAAGAACCTGGCGGAGCGGGAAATGGCCGAAGCCAGGCAAAACACGGGAAAATTGATTTTGAACGCCCCGCCTGCAATGGTGAACAGCTTATACGGGATGGGCGTGAATCCGGCCGCGAACGTAATCCAGGCGTCGTAGGTTGCGTAGAGTTCCTGCACGTGGGCATATTTATCGGTCAGGTGATAGAATTCAATGATCTTGAATCCCACCGCGTCCATGAACTGCCAACCCAGAAAATAGCCGAACATGCCGCCCAGGATGGAGCCCACGGAGCAGTACGCCGCAAATTTGAAAGCCTTCTTGGGCATGCCGAGAGCCAGTACAATCAACAGGGCGTCCGGCGGGATGGGAAAAAACGAGGACTCGGCAAAAGCCAGAATGGCAAGGGCCCAAACGCCATGGGGGCTTTCCGCCCATCCGATCACCCAATTGTACAAACGCTTCAGCATGTTCTCCCGCTTTCCTGATGGATTGAAAAAATGGAATAAATAGGCTGTCCTGTGAAAGAATGGGACGGGGCGTTCGTCAGGCTCGCCCTCCCCTGTCCGGTTGAGGATGCGAAAAGGCGATCAATCCCTCCACCCCTGCTCTCCCACCAGTTTAACGAATCGGCAGGCGCCAAGGTCCGATTCGTGAATCCCGTGTTCATCCCGCACGATTTTTTTTAAGGATTGTACGCTTTGGTCCCCCACCGGAATGATCAGCCGCCCCCCCATGGCCAGTTGGCTGATAAGCGCTATGGGGGTTATGGGCGCTCCCGCGGTGACGATAATGGCGTCAAAGGGCGCTTCGTCCTGCCAGCCCAGGGTTCCGTCGGCGCACCGGGCTACAATATTGTGAAAGCCCAGTTCGTCGAAAGTCTTTCGTGCGCCGATGAAAAGGCTGCGAATCCGTTCAATGGTGTACACTTTGTAGGCCAGTTGGGCCAGGATGGCTGTCTGATACCCGCACCCGGTTCCGATTTCCAGCACCCGATCCTCTTTGGTGAGATTCAGCGCCTGGGTCATTTCCGCCACGATATAGGGCTGGGAAATGGTCTGCCCCTCGCCGATGGGCAGAGGAAAGTCCTGATACGCCTGATCATGCAAAGCTTCGCTCACAAACATGTGCCTGGGCACGGTGTCCAGGGCTTCCAGAACCTTGGGATCGCTGACGCCGCGGGCCTGAATCTGGGATCGGACCATGTGTTTGCGGCGTCCGGCGTATGGGTCGTTTTTTAAAGGTTTCAATACAGCCCCGCATTGATTTGTAGGGGAATTTTAATGCTCCGCCCTCAGGTGAAAACCATGAGGGATTGCGGCTTGCCAGTGCGCCATACTTATCAGCAAAAACCCTTTTCCGTCAATAAAAAGCCCGCTTTTCTACAAGTTTACAATCCGCCGGCCCTGTGTTAACTTTACCTGGATATAGTGTTCTTGAACCCGGGTGATTTCCTTAGGAGGAAGCCATGAGTTTTGCACAACGCCTGCTGAAAAAAATCCAAGTGGACGCCCTCGCCCGATCCGTCAGGTCCAGCATCCGCCCCCCAGGAGCCGAAGCCAAGGTGGACAAGGAATCCATGCGCAGCCTGCTTGGCATGCTGGGCTTCAGCCAGACCGAAGCCCGGGATATGGAATTCCAAGTGCTCGCCCCCGACGATCCCCAGGGCCTGATCATGGTCATGGACAATGAACTGGCCTTATATAAAGGTACTACGGTGGAAGACGTGGCCATGCGGAAAAATCCCGTGGTCAAGGAAATGGTCAACATCCGCAATATCCGGAAAATCCTGTCGGACAAGGATGTGGTCATCAGCCGCCGCCAGGACGCCGTGGATCATGTGGTCGGCATGATCATGGGCGATGTAGACCTTTCTTTTGACAAGTCCGACATAGAAGAAATCAGGGCTCTTTCCGTCAAAGCCCTGGCCGGCCTGGACCTGCAGGGAATCGGAGACGGCGCGGCCATGTTTTCGGAGTTGTTGGGGTTTACGGACCATCCCTGGACCAGAAGGAAGAACTCAACGGTCGCCAAGGGGGTTTTGGACCGTTCGGACCCGAAAAAGCCCCTATTCGGCCCCTGTCTGATTTTTGACAAAGGGGCGGCCAGAATCCTCTGGCTGGAGAAGCCCATGGACATCTCCAACAAAGAAAATCGGGAATTATTTAAGTCGATTGTCAATGGCGACCGGCTGGCGGACAAGACCGGCGCCGAGGTGTTCGATATCTTGACGGCCATGGTCGTGGAAAAATTCGGCCTTGACAATGGAGGCCGGGTAGACTTGAAAAACCGGGGACAATGATTAGCTTGTTGCGGAAAACATCGTTGTTCAATTTTTTGACGATAAGGAAAAAACATATGCATTATGAAGGCAACATGATCCGGCCGCCCAGCGAGGCGAACAGCATCCTGCTGCAGGCAACCGTAGGTTGCTCCCATAATAAATGCACCTTTTGCGCGGCTTATAAAGGCGAACGCTTTAAAATCAAGTCCGACGACATCATCATGGAGGACATCGCCTTCGCCGCCCAATATTGCCGGCGTCAGGATAGGCTTTTTCTATGTGACGGGGACGCTTTGATCATTCCCCAAAAAAGATTGGTAAAATTTTTAACGGAAATCAAAAGGCAGCTTCCGTGGGTAACCCGTGTAGGTACTTACGCAAATCACAAAAGCCTGTCCATGAAAACCCTGGACGAGCTCAAGGAGTTGCGGGAGCTTGGCCTGAAAATTGCCTATATGGGATTGGAAACAGGGGACGACCAAACCTTGAAGCATGTCCGCAAGGGCTGCGATTCGGAAAAAATGATCGCCATGGGCCAAAAGTGCCGGGAGGCGGGCATTCAACTTTCCATTACGGTTTTGGTCGGGCTGGCAGGCAGAGAGAGATCCCAGGAGCACGCCGTCGCCACCGGCAAGGTGCTAAGCGCCATAGACCCTGAATACGTTGGGGCGTTAAGCCTCATGATCGTGCCCGGCACGGAGTTGTATAAAGAGTACGAAGCGGGAGACTTTCCGATTTTAGAGCCGGAAGAAGTGTTGACCGAACTGGGAACCATGATCGCCAACACCAATCTGACCAATGGACTGTTCCACGCGAATCATGCATCCAATTATTTGCCCATTCGGGCCAAAATGCCCGAGGACAAAGAAAAAACCCTGGCCCTCATCAACAAGGCGTTGGACGGCAAGGTCGCCCTCAAGCCCGAATGGATGAGAGCTCTGTAAATAGTGTGAGTTGATTTTAGGAAAAACTGAAGGAATAAGGGACATATTAAAATTGCGTTGAAAACGAACGCGATTTTAATATGGTGCGGAGGACTATTGCCTCGGCATGAAAGCAACCGGGGCGTTATAGATGTTAACAGCACTGAGATACCAAATGGGACCCACGCAAAATCAATCGGTTAAGCTGGCCTTTGTAGCTGTGGCTATTGCCGGATTGGTGTTTGTGCATCCTCCCATGGCCGCCACGCTCTTTCTGACGGCCCTGCCGCCCAGCAATCCCTTGCCTCCCGCTCTGCCGGACGATACTCCGGAAGAATCCACGGCTCTGACCGACGCCGCGGAAAGAGAACCGGCCCTGGAACTGGAAAGAACAAACGAACGCCAGGATCCGGCCGGAGATATGGACGACGTCAACCTGGCCGCCCTGGACGCCTGGGTTATTGACCGCAAGAACGACGTGGATTCCAGAGTCCGCCAGACCGACCAGGAGTGCGACTACCTCACCCTTGTCAATTCCCTCCGCCAGGAGCAATTTACCGGCGATCTGGACGAAATCAGGGAGCGAGGCGTACTCCGGGTGCTCATCAGCATGGGTCGCACCAACTTTTTCTTTTCCCACGGCGAAATCAGGGGCTTTGAATACGAGCTTTTCAGGGAGTTTGAAAAAGAAGTCAATAAGGACCTGTCGCCCAGTCAAAGGCCAATCCGTGTGTTTTTCATCCCAACGCCTTTTGACGAAATGATGGATAAGCTGAACCAGGGCTTGGGCGACGTGGTGGCCGCCGGCATGACCATCACTCCGGATCGCTCGAAAAAGGCCCGGTTCACCCAGCCTTATATTCGGAACGTGAACGAGGTGGTTGTGGTCAACCGGGAGGTTAAAAACCTCAAAAGCCTGGAAGACCTTTCCGGCAGGCAGGTTTACGTCCGCCCCGGCAGCAGTTATTCCGAGCATCTGAACAAGCTGAACGCCTCCCTGGCATCCAAAAATCTTCCGCCCATCAAAATCGTCCGGGGCGACCCCAGCCTGAATACGGACGACATCCTGGAGCTTGTGAACTCCGGGGTCATAAAAATCACCGTCGCCGACAGCCACATCGCCGCACTTTGGGCCAGGGCCCTGCCTGACATCCGGGTGCACGAAGATCTCGCCGTGAATACGGGCGGAAAAATCGCCTGGGCCGTACGCAAGGACACCCATCAGCTTCGGGCGGAGTTGAATGACTTCATCCGGTCCCATCGTAAAGGGACCTTGATGGGCAACATTTTTTACGACCGCTATTATAAAAATGCGTCCTGGATCAATAATTCCATTTCGCCCCAGGATCAGGAGAAGCTCTCCCCCCTGGAAGACCTCTTCCAAAAATACGGGGATGAATACGGCTTTGACTGGCTGGCCCTGGCCGCCCAGGCCTATCAGGAGTCCGGCTTTGACCATACCAAGACCAGCCGCAAGGGCGCGGTGGGCGTCATGCAAATCCTGCCCAGTACGGCGGCGGACAAAGTGGTCAGCATCCCGGATATTAACGACCTGGAAAACAATATCCACGCGGGCGCCAAGTACCTCTACTTTCTGAGGGAGCATTACTTCAATTCCCCGGACATCTCCCCGGAAGACCGGGTTTTGTTCGCCTGGGCCGCCTACAACGCAGGCCCCGGGCGCATC
Organism: Desulfatibacillum alkenivorans DSM 16219; assembly: GCF_900142135.1. GTDB lineage: Bacteria > Desulfobacterota > Desulfobacteria > Desulfobacterales > Desulfatibacillaceae > Desulfatibacillum > Desulfatibacillum alkenivorans. The sequence goes on from NZ_FQZU01000069.1 coordinate 9,006, forward strand.
AATCACCTGCGGCGGGAAGCCGACCTCCAGGGCCTCGACCCCAACAAATGGTTTTACAACGTGGAAAAAATGGCCGCCATGGACATCGGCCGGGAAACCGTGGAATACGTGGCCAACGTCAACAAGTATTACGTGGCCTTCCGCCTGGGCTACGAAAGAAGTTGATTCTCCGCAAAAGCCCCTCTCTTACTTTTTTGCTATAGTGTATCAAATAGAAATATCGGATCGATTGCGTTATTTCCTTCACCGATTATGTCGCCAAGGCAAATCAACAAAAAAAAGCAGGCACGGGGGCCTGCGACTACACATTTGCTTACTTTCGCCATGAATACTGTGTAGATGCGCCCCCCTGTGGGCGCCCAAAAAAGGCGCTAAGCGTTTTTTATTTACCTCACCTGAAACATGGGAACAGGTAAAACTCAACGACTCTGGCTCCCCGCGTGCGCGAGGATGACGGGCCGTCATTAATTTTGTGGGCAGGACCTACACCTGGTTCCCCGCGTGCGCGAGGACGACGGATAAGGATAATGCTTCTTGGCCCTCTCCATTGGAATTTGTTCTCCCCTATTACCGATTTTTCGGTTCCCTCAGTCCCCGTGATAACGCAACCCCGGTATAATCAAACCCAATAAAGTCATTGAAATAAAAATGTTTTCAATATGTTACAATATTTATTCCCACGCAAAGCATGGGAACGCATTTTTAAAGAAACAAAAAACCCGGCCATGCTTCGGTCTGAGCACGGCCGGGTTTTGACGTTCTGAAACGATTTGTTATTTATCAGAAAAAAGCAGACTCTTCATGCAGGGGTAGAACACGTTCATGAGGGTGTCCTTGACCCATTGCCGGTACTCCGGGCCTTTGGGCTCCATGCCCAAAACCTGGGCGTGATAGGACGCGGCCCCCACGCAACTGAAAACCACGGTTCCAAAGCCGTACAGCCACATGCGCACCCTTTCGTCCGATTCGGGCAGGGGCATGTATTCCTTGAACAGTTCCAGAGATTCCAGCAAAAACCGGGTGAGGTGCTCAAAGCCGGGCATGTCCTCGAACTTATCCAACTGGGCGATGTTCTGCATGCATCCCATCATGACGTCCGGATTTTCAAAGCTGTAATCCAGGGTTTTATCCACGAAACGGGTCATGTTCTCGTGCATGGACGGGCTGTCCAGCTCCTTGATGATATCGGTGACCGCGGTCCGGAACTCGTCCAGCAATTGGCTGGTGACCGCCTCGAACAGTTCCGCCTTTTTGGGGAAGTAATGGTACAGCAGGGTGAAGTCAAAGCCTCCCTCCTCCCCGATCATTCGAATGCTGGCCGCGTTATAGGGATATTTGGAAAACACCCGGCGAGCCACGGCGATGATCCTCCGGCGGGTGGCCTGGCCTTTGGTCTCTCCCCTGCGAACCCGGGTGGTTATCCTTCCCTTGCGGATTCTCAGGGCGGATTTCTCGATGTCGGCAAGCAGCTTTTTAAAAGCCGGGCTGGTGGGCCCCAAGGACATGACGTTCCTGGCCGCGCCCTTGATGCGTTTTCTCACGGCGCTGGCGCTGTGCAGCAAGGCGCCCTTGCCCGCCCCGAGCGGGTCGGCGCCGTTTCTTCTCGATTTGGCAAAAAACAGCCTTTTCACCGAAGGATACAGCACAAACACAAACAAGTCCTTGACCCATTCCCTGTACTCCGGGTCGTTGGGGTTGATCTCAAGAACCTTGCCGTAAAAATTGGCCGCCCCCACGCAATTGGCGAGCAAAATGCTGGAGCAGAAAAACACCTGGCTGATATCTTTGATGTCCGCCTTAAAATAGCCGCTGGCGGCGAACAGGGCCAGGGTGTCTTCGTGGAATCCCCGCAAATGCTCCATGCCGGGGAAGGCGTCCTTGACGTTGTCCACGGCGCCCATGTTCAGCATCATGATGTAAAAGGCGTCGGGATTGTCAAAGGCGTAGCCTACGAATCGTTCGGCCAGGGTCTTGGTATTCTCGTACAAAGGGCCGTTCAACTCCATGACCATTTCGCCGGAGGCCTGGTAGTACTCTCCGATGAGGCTTTTGGCTACGGACTCGAACAATTTGGCCTTGGACTTGAAATGGTAGCGCACAAACGAATGGTTGAATCCCCCCTCCTGGCCGATCATCCTGATGCTGGCCGCGTCGTAGGGGTAATTGGTGAAAACCTGCCTGGCGGCGTCCGCTATCCGCTTTCTGGTGGCCTCGGTCTTTTGCTGACGCTTGGAGGGTTTGGCCGGTCCTGATTTTTTTCTTCCTGAAGGGGTCATGGTTATCTCTTTCTCAGTGTTCTTCCACCCTGCACCAAAGCCTGATCCCAAATACGGTTCAATAATTATAAGGCCGCTCAATGTTTTCCGGAGGTCCTGGCGGGAATTGCTTCTCCGCCGGCCGCTTACATTCGTCCAGTCCGGATTATTCCCCAACCGGACGAGATCCCCCCAAGGGCATAGTTACCCATATTCAAGGCATGTTATCAAATAATTTCTTGACAAAAATAATTTCATCCGATAGATGAAATTTATCCAGCCGATGAAATCTTATCGGCATGCACCCTCAATGTCAAGCATTTCAATCTCAAAACCACCCAGGAGATCATTGGACAGGAAGCCCTGGGCGCCAACCTGAACGGGAGACATGCACATGAGAAGAGTCAACGTTATCGGCGTGGGAATGACCAAATTCACCACGCCCAAGGCAAAAATTCCCTACACCGACATGGGCAAGGAAGCCGTGGGAGACGCTCTCAAGGACGCGGGCGTGGACTTCAAGGAAATCGAGCACGCCTACACGGGATGGGTATACGCCGACAGTTGCGCAGGCCAGATGGTGCTTTACGACTTCGGCATGACCGGCATTCCCGTGTTTAACGTGAACAACAACTGCTCCACGGGGTCCAACGCCCTTTTTCTCGCCAGGCAGGCCGTGGCGACCGGCGTGGTGGAATGCGCCCTGGCCCTGGGCTTTGAACAAATGACGCCCGGCGCCCTGGGGGTTGTTTTTAACGACCGTCCCATCCCAATGCAAATGTTTTTCGCCAAACTTTTTGAATTTCAACCGCCCAAGCCGGGTTCCGCTCCGGCCGCCATGCTGTTCGGCGGGGCCGGCATGGAGTACCAGCAAAAATACGGAACCCCGGACGAAACCTTCGCCAAGATTTCCGTCAAAGCCAGGAAGCACGCCCAACATAACGAGCGGGCCGTATTCCGGGATTTACTGTCTGTGGAAGAAGTCATGGATTCGCCCCATCAGTTCGGACCGTTAACCCGCTATCAATGCTGTCCGCCTACGTGCGGAGCGGCGGCGGCCGTTGTCTGCTCGGACGATTTCGCGGCCAAGCACAACATAACCAATCCGGTCTACATTGCAGGTCACTCCATGAAGACCGACTTCGCGTCCACATTCGAAGGCGCCAGCCCCATGCGCATTTGCGGTTACGATCTTTCGGCGGCGGCGGCGAAGGAGGTATACGAACAGGCCGGCCTGGGGCCGGAAGACGTGGATGTGGTGGAGCTTCACGACTGCTTTACGGCCAACGAACTCATCACCTACGAAGCCCTTGGCCTGACCCCGGAAGGCACGGCGGAGAAATTTATCGAAGACGGAGACAACACCTACGGCGGTAAGTATGTGACCAACCCCTCAGGCGGCCTGCTGTCCAAGGGGCATCCTTTGGGCGCCACCGGCCTGGCCCAGTGCGCCGAGCTGACGTGGCAGTTAAGAGGCGAGTGCGGGGTGCGGCAGGTGGAAGGCGCCAAGACGGCTCTTCAGCACAACATCGGCCTTGGCGGCTGCTGCGTGGTGGGGATGTATAGAAAGGATTGATTGGAGTTAAAACCTTTTAAACAAGGAGGCGCGTTATGGCGGCAGTACCGACGAACATCAGCATCAAGGAGCTTTTGACCGTTGTCATGCCTGATATCTCCAAAAAGGCCCTGGAAGAACAAGGAAGAATCGCCGAACTGTCCGGCACGGAGGTGACCATGACCGTGGAAACCTCGTCGGACAAATACAGCTTTGTCATCAAGGACGGGGTGAACATTACGGTTTCGGAAGGCGATATGCCCTCCCCCAACGTGCGTATGGCCATTTCCGACAATGACCTGCAAAAGATGATCGCCCAGGGGGAGTTGGACATGCTCCTTGGCATGTCCACGGACATGAGCGCCCAAAAGGTTTCCACGCTCAAGCAGTTAAGCGGCGCCATGAAAGTGAACCTGGCCAATGACGACGGCAGTTGCTACACTATTTCCACCGTTTTCAACGGCGCCCAGTCCCCGGCCTGCACCATGAACATGAAGACCAGCGATTCCGCCGCCATCATGAAAAAAGAAGCCAGTCCGGTCACGCTGTTCATGTCCGGCCAGATCACCATGGACGGCGACATGGGCTTTGCCATGGGATTTCAACCTCTTGTGACCTAACCATTTCCCAGGGGGTAGTCACAAGGATTTGCCATCCTCCAGCCCGCCCGGCCTGTGCACATGAAAAAGGGCCGGGCGGAATCCTCCTTTGGAAAGCGCTCCAAGGAATCCATTCGCCAATATGCAGGCCTCAAACATCCAGGAGGACATTATGATTAATCTGGAACTTTCCGAAAACATGGTCAAGCTGCAGCAGAACATTAAAATGGTCGCCAAGAGCATGTTTCGGCCCATTTCCAGAAAATACGATGAGGCCGAGCACGAATATCCCAAGGAGCTGGATGTATTCCGGGGCGCGCCCTTGTTTTCCCGATCCAAAAATAAAAAAGAAGCCCCCTCCCCTGCTTCGCCGGACAAAGGCAGGTCCGGCCCGGCGCTGGGGCAGATTCTCAGTGTGGAAGCCATGTGCTGGGGGGATTGCGGCCTGCTGATGTCGGTCCCCAATGCAGGGGTTGGCAACGCGGCCCTGGTGGCCGTGGGTACGGACGAGCAGGTGGAAAAATGGGGCGGCAAATGGATCGCCTTCGCCAACACGGAATCCGGGGCGGGTTCGGACGCCGGATCCGTCCAAACCACGGCGGACGCCGACGGCGGCGAGTGGGTGATCAACGGGGAGAAGATTTTCGTCACCTGCGCGGACCGCTGCGATGCAGTGGTAGTCTGGGCTACGTTGGACAAGTTGCTGGGCAAGGCGGGCATCAAGCCCTTTTTGGTGGAAAAAGGCAATCCGGGCATGAAGCTGGAGCATCTGGAAAAAAAATGCGGCCTACGCGCCTCGGACACGGGAACCTTTGTGTTCACCGACTGCCGCATTCCCAAGGAAAACATCCTGGGCGATCCGGAAATCAAACAGACCTCCGAAGGCTTTAAAGGCGTCATGAAAACCTTTGACATGACCCGCCCCATGGTGGCCTCCATGGCCAACGGCCTGGCCAGCGCGTCCTTGGACCTTGTAAAGGATAAAATGGCCGAAAAAGGCGTTGAGCCGGATTACCACAAAACGCCCAATCAGTTGAGCGCCATGGAGAAGGAATACCTGATGATGGAGGCCAACCTGGAAGCCATGCGCCTGCTGACCTATAAAGCCGCTTGGATGGCCGACAAGGACCTGCCCAATAACGTGGAAGCCTCCATGGCCAAGGCTAAATCAGGGCGCACTGCCACGCTAATCGCCCAGAAATGCTGCGACCTGTTGGGCCCCTTGGGGTTCACAACCAAGGAGCTTGCGGAAAAATGGATGCGCGACGTGAAGATTATGGACATCTTTGAAGGGACGGGCCAGATCCAGCATTTGATCATCGCCAGGCATATTTTGAAGTTATCCAGTAAGGAATTGAAATAAAAAACCGACCCCTGAGGGGCCGGTTTTGGGATTAACCCCTGGAAGGGGATAAAATTGCTTTGCCCTCTGAGAGGGCAAAGTTGAGTTGCCCCCATTTTACTATGTTATCAGTAACGGGGATTCTCGGATTCCCGTTCCTTCTGCTCCTGATGTTTGACGTACTTTCGAATCATTTCGGAATCGAGTCCCACTGTGTCTACGCAATATCCTCTCGACCAGAAATGATTGCCCCAATAGGGCTTTTTCTTCAACTCACGGAATCGGTTCAAAACACGGATAGCCGTTCGTCCTTTGACCGTGCCCACAAAACCAGAAACA
>NZ_FQZU01000083.1 GCF_900142135.1 Desulfatibacillum alkenivorans DSM 16219
TGTTGTGGTCAACTCCATCCTATCTGCTTGTTTTCTCAAGCACAACGGGGTTTTTCATTTTTTTTCTCCCCATCAATCGCGGATCTGGGGGTAAAAGCCAATTTGTTTTAATGCCGCGCCCATGCGGATGATTGACAAAATCCGTTCCGGGCATACAGTAATACAATTGTATAGCGGGGCGCACAGCCCCGCAGGAAACCCTCGACGATAATCAGGAGGAGACGCATGGCGGAATCATCACGGGTGTTGGAAGTATTTTCCGACTACACCTGCCCCTTTTGCTATTTTAATATGGAAAACGCCGAAAAACTGGCCAAGGAGTTTAACATTCCCATCCGCTGGCGGTATTACCCTCTGCATTCCGACGTTCCCGACGAGGGGATCGCCCTGACCGAACTGCTGGACGTCCCTCTCTCTGAAGTGGAAAAATGGGATCGGGAATTTTCCAGGACGGCCGCCCAACTGGGGCTGCCTTTTTGCTCCCTGGACAAAACCTACAACAGCAGGCTGGCTCAGGAACTGGGTATGTGGGCTGCGGATCACGGAAAAGGCCACGCCTTCCACAAGGCCGCGTTTGAAGCCTTTTTCGGCCAGGGATTGAACCTCGCCTCCAAGGAGGTGCTGCTGAACATCGCGGAAAAAGCGGGCCTGCCTCTTGATGAAGCGGAGAAAATCATCACGGATCGCACCTACCAGGAGGCGGTTGACAAAGAATGGGAAGCTGCGGAGGCCAAGGCGATTACCGCCGTGCCCACCATGATCTTTGGAGAAAATCGGCTGATTGGGGCTAAATCCTGGGAGCAAATGACAGCCCTGGTTCAGGCCGGTTTGGCCGATCAATAGGAGGCGGCTTATGAGATACGAAGGAACCACCTACCGCCCGCCTGTGGAATGCGACTCCATGCTCCTGCAGGTTACGGTGGGGTGCTCGCACAATGAATGCTCCTTCTGCAATATGTATCGGGACGTAAAATTCCGCGTATCCTCCATGGAGGAGATCGAAAGCGACCTTCAGGAAGCCCGGGGGATTTACCCCAAAGCCGAGAGAGTCTTTTTGGTCAACGGAGACGCATTCGTGCTGAAGGCGGACGCGCTCAAGGCCATCGCCGGGAGGGTTTTGGAGTTCTTTCCCGAATGCCAGAATATAGGCATGTACGCTTCCATCAAAAATATCCGGGATAAGACGGATGCGGAACTGACGGAGCTTCGAAAACTAAAAATAAACGATTTCCACGTGGGCGTGGAGTCAGGCATGGACTCCGTCCTGGAGCGCCTTAAAAAGGGGCACACGGTTACAGAGGCCGTGCACCACCTCAACCGTCTGACCAACGCCGGCATCCAGTACGCAACCAGCCTCATGCTGGGCGCCGCAGGGGCCGGAAACGGCGCCGAGAATGCGGAAAAAACAGCGGACCTGCTTAACCAGGTAAGGCCCAGCCTCATCTGGCTGGGGACCATGGGGGTTTTTAAGACCGTCCCCCTGTATCAGGATATCCTCTCCGGCAGCTTTACGCTGCCCACCGAACTGGAGGTTTTGGAGGAGGAAAAGGCGCTGATCGAACGACTCGCCCATGACGACGTTCTTCTTCAGGCCAACCACCCCACCAACCTCGTCTCCATGTTCGGCAGACTGCCAAGAGACCGGGAAAAAATGTTAGATCACATCAACGCCGCCATCGCCCATTACGGCGAAGAGGCGCTGTCCGTTCCCACCTCCCGTTTGGTCATGTAGATTTTTTGCAAAAAAAACCGGCGGCATGAAAGAACAGCCGCCGGTTTTGCCTACGGCTTGGAAAAATCGGCTTGACAGTTTTTCGCCCCTATTATATAGATGTATCTAACTTAGATTCTTTTATCTAAGTTGTTCGCAGGCAAAACGTGGAATCATCAGAATGCCGGGGTTCCGGCTAAAGCCAAACAGGAAGGCTGCATTCCGCCTCCGCCGTATTCGTGAGGCGGGTTTTTTAGGGAATTTAAGTTAGATTATTCTAACTCGATGCCGGAGCGAGAAAGGAGAAAGCCTCATGTTAAACGCGCACATTACGGACCTAGAACATCGGACCGGTTCCGCCGAAGAAATTGATCTTACCTCGGTTTCCCGGGAGCCTCGGCGGCTGTGGGAGACGGACAAGATTTTTCGATGTCCTCTCATGGGCATGTGCCTGACCGTTCCGGAGCAAAAGCAGGTGCTGAAGAAAGCCGGGATCTCCCCTAAAGGCAAGACTCTTTACGAGATTCATGAAATTCTCATTGGCTCCTGCGAAAACCAAAACCGCCTATCCCGCAAGATCGAAAATCTCCTGAACAGGAAATTCCTGAAAGAAGCCGACCCCTTGCGGGATCTTGACGAAAAGGCGTTCATGGACCACTGGGAAAGCGCCTTCCGGACCGGCAGCTACGAGGCGGTTCTTTGGGCGGCGGCCACGCGTCAGGTATTGTCCGCCAAAAACATGGCTCATATTTTCGGCGCGGCTCACATGGATATGCATCAGACCGCCCAAAACGCGGCCCAATTGGCCAAGCGCCTGTCAGCCGTGGAGGATCAGCTTGCGGGAGTCCGGAAGTTGCACCGGGACGAGGTTAAGAAGAGCAAATCCTTGGCCAAGGAGAACGCCGAGCTTACTCAAAAATGCCTCGCGTTGGAGTCCGAAGTCAAGTCCGCCAACGAAGAGGACGCCTTTATTCCGGAGAAAGGACAGGTTGAACGCGCCGTTCGTGTGGAGGAGGAAAACGCGGCCTTGTTGAGTCGCTTGTCACGTCTTGAAAAAGAGCTGGCTCAGAAGGACGCCCGGCTGATCGCCCTGGAGGAGCGGAGCGAGGAATTGCAAAAGGAATTGTCTTCCACGGAGAACGGCAAAGAGCAGTTCAAGGTGCAGGCCCGGAAGATGATCAACGACTTTATGCAGATGAATCGTTGCGATGACTCGTGCCCGTCGTTCAACCTATGCCGCAAGCGCATCTTGCTGGTCGGCGGCATCACCAAGATGGAAGCCTTGTACCGGGATATCGTGGAGAAGAACGGCGGCATTTTCGAGTATCACGACGGCTACATCAAGGGCGGCGTGCGGGATTTGGAAAACCGCCTTCGGAGGGCTGACGTGGTGCTGTGTCCGGTGAACTGCAACAGCCACGGCGCCTGCACCATGGTAAAAAATCTGGGCAAAAAGCACAAAAAACCCGTGCACATGCTTTCCAGCTCCAGCCTGAGCATGATTTCCCAGGCCGTACAGCGCACCGCCTCTCCCTAAAGGGGCCGCTCAGTTTCACCCCAGATCCGCGATTGATGGGGAGAAAAAAAATGAAAAACCCCGTTGTGCTTGAGAAAACAAGCAGATAGGATGGAGTTGACCACAACAACCT
>NZ_FQZU01000086.1 GCF_900142135.1 Desulfatibacillum alkenivorans DSM 16219
AACGGGACGGATTTGGTGCGGGACAGGTAATGAAAATCATTCCTCACCGTGTACGCCTTGCCATGGAATTGAAGGGCGGTGTGGTAGGCCAGGATTGAGTCGGGCGTCATCTTGCCGGCGAGAAGAAAAGGGTCCACCGGCGCGGTGTCCGGGTCCATTCCCTCGGGCACGACGGCATACAGGCCACGCCTCACCATGATCAGCCTGCCCTGCTTCCGGTAATAGGCAAGCATGGCCTTCCGTTTTTTGGAACTGGGCGACCCTCTGGATTCGAGGGCGGCGTCCAGTTCCTCAAGGGTGAAGACGGGTTGTTTGGAAAAGAAAACCTGGTACTTCATGGCTGGCCCCATTATTGACGGAAAGGCGAGATAAGAAGGACCATAATATTCTTATCTAGTCATTCTGTCAAATCTAATTGCCGGAAAATTTGACATAACGGCAAGAAAGGTGGTGGAAAAAGAGTCACAAATCAATTATCCGTCAAGTATGCGGTGCGTGAGGCGGCTTATTGGTATGGCCCGGAGTTCTCCACCCGAAGGACAGCCGCCGCTTCATTCAAAACGGTAATAATGTTCCTTCTTTAGTAACCCCGCTCTGCAAATCTTTAGAGAATTCCGGTTGGGTTGGCTGTGGAAATCGGGTATGATCGGGCCGCCAACAAACACAGATGAGGATGATGATATGGACGAAATGCAATTGTTTTTGGAAATTCACCAGAATATGCCCCGCCAGGGGCCTGGAAACACGGCATCCACTCTGAAAGCATTGAAACTCTGCGCAGGACTGCCTTCGGCCCCCAGGGTTCTGGACGTGGGCTGCGGACCTGGAATGCAAACCATGGACTTGGCCCAGGCTCTGGATGGACCCATCACGGGGGTGGATTTTTTCACTCAATATGTGGAAGAACTACAGAAAAATATTGAAAAGGAAGGGATGGCCGACAGGGTTACGGCTATGCAGGGGGACATGGAAGCCCTGTTTTTTCCACCCGCTTCTTTTGATCTGATCTGGAGCGAGGGCGCCATTTACATCATGGGTTTTGAAAAGGGCATCCACTCCTGGTCGCCCCTTTTGGCGCCCGGCGGATACCTTGCTGTGACGGAGGCCACCTGGCTGAAGTCTGAACCCCCTGCCCGGGTGAAGCAGTTCTGGGATGAAGGCTACCCGCTCATGAAGAACATTGAGGGCAACCTGGATATCATCCAAGCCTGCGGTGGAGAGATAATAGGGCATTTTGTCCTGCCGGAATCCGCTTGGTGGGACCATTATTACGGTCCTCTGGAAAAACGCCTGGAGATTCTGGAAGAGAAATGGGCGGACAACCCGGCCGGGCAGGAGGTTCTGGCCATGGAGCGAACAGAAATCGACCTTTTCAAAAACTACTCGGATTATTACGGGTACGTGTTTTATGTCGCGAGGTTTGGATAAGGTCCAAGCCTACGGACTGAATCCGTCTCGCCATCGGCGTCACCATATCGAACTTACATTATTTCCCATTTCCCGGTGCCGGGATTATGGTTTCCCGATCTTTCTTTCAACCGTCGACTTTTGGGAGCTGATCAAGGTACTTGTCTACGTCCTTGATATCCCAAAGGGTTTTGGAATAAATCTTCTTCGCAGGAATCGGGAACTCTCCTGCATAAAACTTATTCCGGATAGTCTGTGGGCTCAACCCAATGTATTCGGCAAGCTCGTCAAAATTCAGCATGCGTTTCGCGAACTTCTTTTTGCCAGCTTTTATATTGGCCGTTTCCTTTTTCATTGTCCGTTCTGCCCGAAAAATAATGTCGTGACGTCACCGCCCTCTGGTGCATGGCCAAGGGCAGTCTCGATCAACATATTTTTGAAAACCCAATCGCAACCGTTGGCAAAAGGTTCGCCATGTGTTTTTCAATCATCAGGGCCTCTTTTAGATTTTTTCCTGAGTATTGATGTGACCATGTCAACGATGGCCTCTTGTGAGAATTGATCAAGGTCTTCATAATAATGGATTTCTTGACTGGTAATATCAACTCCACCCCCTTGGTGCAGTTCGACCTTCCCTACTATTTGCTTGGGTTTTGACCGTTTTCCTTGTGATTCGCTCATAATTTCCTCCTCTTTCTTTGGTTGTTGATTCTAACCGGCAAATCGAAAATGGATTCCCTCCACCTCCCTTGCTGGCCGGACCCGCCAGGCGTTCTCCGTTTCGCAGTCCACTTCAAGTTATCTTTAAGAAGAGAGATCAGATTGGAAGTGCCTCACCAATAAGAACCATGGTGGGTTACTGGGGCGCGGGCTCTGAAGGTTTCGCTTTCACCTGGGGTATCGTTGTTCCAACGGGGGTGACGTGTTCCCAGGTTGGCTGGCATGGTTCGTCACCCTATGCGCAAATTTACATCCGGTCACTCTTTGGGCATGCAAACCGAAGCCAAA
>NZ_FQZU01000063.1 GCF_900142135.1 Desulfatibacillum alkenivorans DSM 16219
CCAAGACCGGGGATGTGCTTATCTGCGACATCGCCGAGCCTCATGGAGTGCGGGCGGACACCGATATGCGGGTTTTGGTGACCATCGCCCCGCCCATATGAGGGCGGGCAGCACGGAGATTGACAAGAAAGCCCCCACAGGAGGCGGTTCATGAAGAAGAAAATCATTATTCCCCTGGTGGCGCTGGCCGTTGCCGGGACTGTGGCCGTGACCCGGTTCCTGGACCGTGACGGCCGGTCCGATCCCAACGCGGTTCGGGTATCCGGAAACATCGAGGTGACGGACGCCAGGCTGAGTTTCAAAATCCCGGGGCTTGTGAGCGAGAGGCTCGTATCGGAAGGCCGGAGGGTGGAGATGGGCCAAGAAGTGGCCCGCCTGGACAAGACGGACCTGGAGCAGGAATCGGCGTTGCGGGAGGCGGAAGTCGAGGCGGCCCGGGCTGCGCTGGATGAATTGACGGCCGGGTCCCGGCCCGAGGAGATCAAGGAGGCCGAAGCCCTGTACCTCCAGGCCAAAGCCGCCCTGGATGAGTTGCTGGCAGGGTCCAGGCCCCAGGAGGTGGCGGCCGCAAGGGCTGCGGTGCAGGGAGCAAAGGCCGAGGCCGACCGTTGGCAAGGGGAGTACGAGCGCCAGAAAAGTCTGCACGAACAGGACGTGGTTTCGGACCAGGATTTTGAACGCACGCGGGCCGCGCACGAGGCTGCTCAAAAAAGGCTCCAGGAAGTCACGGAAAGACTGAACCTGGTCCTGGAGGGGCCAAGAAAGGAACGGATTGACCAAGCCCGCGAAGCCGTAAAGCAGGCCGAGGCCCGCCACGCCCTGGTCAAGAAAGGCCCCCGGGAGGAAGCCATCCGGAAGGCGCAGGCCCAGCTGGAGAAAGCCAGGCAGGCCCTTGCGTTGGCCCGGACCCGCCTGGGCTATGCGGAGTTGAGCTCCCCTTTGTCCGGGCTGGTGCTTTCGGAGAACGTGGAGGCGGGAGAGTACGTCTCTCCCGGAACGCCCGTGGTCACGGTCGCGGACATGGAGAACGTCTGGATGCGGGCCTACATCAACGAGGCCGACCTGGGCAGGGTGAAGGTGGGCGACAAGGTCCGGGTGAGCACGGACACCTATCCCGGGAAGGTTTATGCCGGGACGGTTTCCTTCATCTCATCGGAGGCGGAGTTCACGCCAAAGAACGTGCAGACCCAGGAGGAGCGGGTCAAACTCGTTTACCGCATCAAGGTGGAAATCGCCAACCGGAACATGGAACTCAAACCGGGGATGCCGGCCGACGGCGTAATTCTACTGGGAAGGGCGGGTGGATGATGCAACCGGCAATCGCATCCGAAAATCTCTCCAAATCTTTCGGTCCTGTTGCGGCGGTGGACGGACTCACCCTGTCCGTGGACCACGGGGAGATTTTCGGCCTGGTGGGGCCGGACGGCGCGGGCAAGACCACGACCATGCGCCTGCTGACCTCCATCATGGACCCGGATTCGGGCCAGGCCCGGGTCTGCGGAAGGGACACCGTTTCCGAAGCCGAGGCCGTGAAGGAGAGGATCGGTTACATGAGCCAGCGGTTCGGCCTGTACCCCGACCTCTCGGTCATGGAAAACATGGAATTTTACGCCGACATCTACGGGGTGCCGCGCAAAGGGCGGGCGGAAAAGATCGAGCGGCTCCTGTCCTTTTCCAACCTGACGCCCTTCAAGAAACGACACGCGGGAAACCTTTCCGGAGGCATGAAACAAAAGCTGGGCCTTGCCTGCGCGCTCATCCACACTCCCGAGGTCCTTTTCCTGGACGAGCCCACCAACGGCGTGGACCCGGCCTCGCGGCGCGATTTCTGGCGCATTCTGTACCAGCTGCTCAAGGAGAAGGTGACCATATTCGTATCCACCGCCTACCTGGACGAAGCGGAACGGTGTAACCGGATCGGGCTCATGCACGAGGGAAGGCTCATGGCCCTGGGCACGCCCGGGCAGGTCAAGAAGCTCATGCGCGGGTCCATCGTCGAGGTGCGGGCCGCACGTCCGCGCCAGGCAAAGGAAATTCTGAAAAAAAGCCTGCCGGACGCCGAGGTGGGTCTGTTCGGGGACCGGGTCCACGTGGTCACCGATACGCCGGAAAATACTGAGGCGGAGACGATCCGGATTCTTTCAAAGGCGGGCGTGGAAGTGTCCGGCGCACGTCTCATCGAGCCCTCGCTGGAGGATGTTTTCGTGTCCGTGCTGGGCAAGGATGGAGGAAGGCGCGAATGACCGTCACGGATACGAAACACGCCGTCACCGTCCGGGACCTCACCAGGCGCTTCGGTTCATTTACCGCGGTTGATCGCGTCTCCTTCGACGTGTCGCCCGGGGAGATATTCGGATTCCTGGGTCCCAACGGAGCGGGCAAGTCCACCACCATCCGCATGCTCTGCGGCATTCTGGCTCCCACCTCGGGCGCGGGCTCGGTGGCGGGGTTCGACATCATGACCCAGAGCGAAAAGATCAAGGCTCACATCGGATACATGAGCCAGAAGTTTTCCCTCTACGAGGACCTCACCGTGGAGGAGAACATTGATTTTTACAGCGGCATCTACCGGATACCCCGGGAAAAAAAGAAGGAGCGCAAGGAATGGGTGATCGAAATGGCGGGGCTTGCCAGCCACCGGGACGCCAGGACCGCCATCCTTTCCGGAGGGTGGAAGCAGCGCCTGGCCCTGGGGTGCGCCATTCTGCACGAGCCGCCCGTCATCTTCCTGGACGAGCCCACCTCCGGCGTGGACCCCATGAGCCGCCGGAAATTCTGGGACCTCATTTATGAACTCACGGGCAAGGGCGTCACGGTTTTCGTCACGACTCACTACATGGACGAGGCCGAATACTGCGACCGGATCGGGCTCGTGTACCGGGGGGAGCTCATTGCCCTGGGGACACCGGAGGAACTCAAGAACGAGCACATGAAGGAAGATGTCCTGGAGGTGGCCTGCGACCGGCCCCAGGACGCCATGGAGGCTGTCGAGAAGGTACAGGGCGTGAAGGAGGCGGCCCTGTTCGGCAGGGGCCTGCACGTGGTGGCGGACGATGCGGGAAAAACTGTGGGGGCTTTGAGAAGCTTCCTGGAAATGGAAGGGTATCTCCCCACCCGGGTTGAAGGCATCACCCCTTCGCTGGAGGACGTGTTCGTCTCGCTCATCGAGGCCCGGGACCGCGCCCAGCAGCCGCAAAAGGAGGTGGCCGGATGAAACCCATGAGGATTTTCGCCGTGGCACGCAAGGAGTTTCTCCACATTTTCCGGGACCCCCGCAGCCTTGCCATGGCCATCGCCATCCCCATGCTCCTTCTGGTGCTTTTCGGGTACGCCCTCACTCTGGACGTGGACGACGTGCCCATCGCGGTCTGGGACCGGGACGCCACTCCCGCAAGCCGCGATTTCATCAGCCGTTTTTCCGCGTCCCCGTATTTCACCATCGTCCGGCATGTGGACGGTTATGAAAAGGCCCGGCACTGCATAGACTCGGGCGAGGCCCTGGCCTTTCTCGTGATCCCGGAGGATTTTTCCGAAACCGCCTCGACCGGGCAGGAAATCCCCGTGCAATTCATCGTGGACGGGAGCGACTCCAACACCGCCACCATCGCCATGGGCTACGCGGACACCGTGGCCGCGACGTGGTCCCGCAGGGTCATGATGGAATTGGAACAGAGGCTTGCCGGTAAATCCTCCTCCCTGCCCGTGGATATGCGGCCCCGCGTCTGGTTCAACCCCGACATGGAATCGAAAAACTACATCATTCCCGGGCTCATCGCGGTCATCATGATGGTGATTGCGGCGCTTTTGACATCGCTGACCGTGGCCCGGGAATGGGAGCGCGGCACCATGGAGCAGCTCATCTCCACGCCAGTGAAGGGGCCGGAACTGATCCTGGGAAAGTTTCTGCCCTACTTCGTCATCGGCATGTTCGATGTTTTTTTGGCCGTGCTCATGGGCGAGTACATGTTCCATGTCCCCCTTCGCGGCAGTGCGGCCCTGCTTTTCTTCATGGCGGCGATCTTTTTGGCCGGTGCGCTCTCGGTGGGCATGCTCATTTCCATAGTCACAAAGAGCCAGCTTCTGGCAAGCCAGCTGGCCATGGTGGTGACCTTTCTGCCTTCGTTTCTCCTGTCCGGGTTCATGTACGCCATTGCCAACATGCCCCGGCCCATCCAGGTCATGACACACTTGGTCCCGGCCCGGTATTTCGTGGCGCTTTTGAAGGGCATCTATCTCAAGGGCATCGGCCTGGAGATTCTTTTCGTGGAGGCAGGGCTTCTGGCGGTTTTCGGTATCGTTGTGGTGCTTCTGGCAAACGTCAAATTCAAGAAGAAGCTGGTGTAGCCATGTTCGAGCGTATCAAGCACATGCTCATCAAGGAGTTCATCCAGATATTCCGCGACCCCAAGATGAAGGGCGTGATTTTTCTCATGCCCATCATCCAGGTTCTGGTCTTCGGTTATGCGGTGACCACGGACGTGAAGCACGTCTCCACCGCCGTGTGGGACCTGGACAACAGCCGGGCCAGCCGGGAACTCGCGGCCCGGTTCGAGCGGTCCGGGTATTTCGACATCCTGTTTCATCCCGAAACGGGCGAGACCGTTCAGGGCCTCATGGACCGGAGCGAAGTCCAGGCCGTGCTCCACATGAACAAAGGATTCGGGGCCGATCTGGAAGCCGGGCGCACCGCGAACCTGCAAGTCCTCGTGGATGGAACCGACTCCAACACGGCGGGTATCGTGCTCAACTACTCGGCCAAGATCGTGGGAGAATACTCCGAAAAAATCCTGGTCACCCGGATGGAGAGGCTCCTGGGCAAGGCCCCTTCGGGCGGCGTTACGCTCGCCACCCGGGCCTGGTTCAACGAAAACCTGGAGAGCCGCAACTTTTACGTGCCCGGCGTGATCGCCATCATCGTGATGCTCATTACGCTCATGCTCACCACCATGGCCGTGGTCCGTGAAAAGGAGATTGGCACGATGGAACAGATCATGGTGACGCCCATCACCCAAAAAGAGTTCATCCTGGGAAAGACCCTGCCGTTCGCCCTCATCGGGTTCGCGGACGTGATCCTCATCACAGTGATCGGCGTGTTCTGGTTCCATGTCCCCATCCGGGGAAACCTCCTTTTGCTTTTCGCCAGCACGGCATTGTACCTCATGACGACCCTGGGGGTGGGGCTGCTCATCTCCACGGTGAGCCAGACCCAGCAGCAGGCCATGATGAGTTCCTTCTTTTTCTATTTTCCGGCGGTGCTGCTTTCCGGCTTCATGTTTCCCATCGCCAACATGCCGGTGGTCATCCAATGGATCACCTACCTGAACCCCTTGCGCTATTTTCTGGTCATCGTCCGGGGCATTTTCCTGAAAGGGGTCGGCCCCCAGGTGCTCTGGCCCCAGATGGTTGCGCTTTTGGTCATGGGGCTCGCCATACTCTGGCTGGCATCCAAGAAATTCAAAAAAACATTGTCCTGACAGGAGGCTTCTCCATGTTTCCCATATTGAGAAAAAAGAAATCAAGACCGTGGAGGGCGCTGCTGCTTTCCGGCTTTGTGCTGTTGTTCGCCCTACAATTCTTAGGGCCGGTTACTGTTTTGGCGGAGGATGCGGACGTTGCGGAGCGAGCCCTGGGCCTGGAAGATTGCGTGCGCATCGCCCTGGAGCGGAATCCTCTGAAGCTGGCGGCGTCCGAGGGTTTTTCGGCCGCAAGGGAGAAGGCTGAAGGGGCCAGGGCACATTACTACCCGGAGGTGGATGCCAGAACCGGGTACAGCCGGTGGCAGAGGCATGCCTTTCTCCCCAGCGACCTGGTTCAGCCGGGCCTGTCCACCCAGATCGGTCCCACCGATGACTGGGTCGCCTACGTATCGGCCCGTCTCACTCTTTTTGACGGAGGCCGCCGCAGGGCCATGCTGGAGGAAGCCAGGGCAAGGAGAGGGGCTGCCGAAAACGAGGTGGACAGGGCTCATCAGGAGATCATTCTGGGTGTCCACCATGCGTTTTTCAGCCACTTGGCGGCCATGGAAACCATGGACGTGGCAAAGGGGAGCCTGGCGCGGAGCAGGGAGCATCTGGAACTGGTGGAAAAGCGAAGAAAAGCGGGCGCGGCCGTCAAGGCGGAAGTGCTGAGGGTGCGGGTGGAGGTCGAGGACGCCGGGCTTGGCCTTGTACGCGCCGAGGCCCTGGTGGAAACGACGCGGGCCGGTTTGAACAGCGCCATGGGCCTGCCTGTGGATTCCTTAATCCGGGTGGACCGGGAAATTCGGGAATTTCAAAAGCCTGATGATTCGGACATGGAGGCGGCCTTTTCCAAGGCCATCCAATCACGCCCGGAAATCCTCGCAATCCAGAACCAAATAGATGCGGCGAAGTCGGGAATCCGGGGGGCGAAATCCGCGTTCATGCCTCGGGTTGAAGGCGAGGCTGGTTATGGCTGGCAGGATGATGAGTTCGTTCCGGAAGACCAGCAATGGCTCGCCGGGGTCAGCGTACGGATACCCATCTTCAACGGTTTTGCCGACACGCATGGCCTTGCCGCAAAAAAGGCCGAGTGGCGAAGGCAAAAGGCCCTTCGCGAAAAACTGATTCAGGACGTGAAAAGGGAGGTGTGGAACAGCCACCTCAGAGTGCTGGAAGCATTCCGGTCCGTCCAGGCATCGGAATCTCTTGTGCGGAGCGCGGATGAGAGCCTGCGGGCCGAAAGGCAACGTTACGGTTCGGGCGCGGGAACATTGAGCGACCTTTTGGATTCGGAGCACATGGTGCTGCGCGCCCAGGCCGCATTGGTTACGTCCCGGCTCGACTATCACATGGCCGAGGCCGACTACGGAAAATCCATCGGGTCACTTGCCGAAAAGTAAAAAGGCAAGACTTGCGTCCCCTCTGGAGGAGAACATTATGACAAGCAAAGACCAATGCGGAATCTTCGGAGCATCTTCCGTGGAAATGTCTGATGAGGACATTCTCGCCGCGATGAAATCCATCAGCGGCTACATTGACATAACGCCTTCGGATTTCCAGGAAATCTATGGAATCGCCTACCGCCACGCCATCGAAAGGCTGTCCCATCTGGTGAAGGCGGAGGACATCATGACGCGGAAGGTTGTTTCCGTCGGGCCGGACACTCCGTTATCCGAAGCGGCGAGAAGGATGGATGAGATGAATGTATCGGGGGTTCCCGTGGTTGACGAGACCCAGACCGTCGTCGGGGTCATTTCCGAGAGGGATTTCCTGTTGAAAATGGGAGCCGAGAAAAACGGATCATTCATGGCTGTGATTGCCGAGTGCCTTTCCAATCGCGGATGCGTCGCCATGCCGATTAAAGGAAAAACGGCAAAGGACATCATGACTTCTCCGGCAATCACCGCCCAAAAGGGAAACACCATATCCGAGCTTTCCAAGATGCTTGCGGAGCATCGGATAAACAGGGTTCCGGTGGTGGATGACAAAGGGCGTCTGGCTGGAATTGTTTCACGCGGCGATATTGTTGAATCCTATTGCGCCAAGGTTTTTTAGGAGGCCCTGTCATGAGCTTTTTTAGGAAAATGAGGGGCCTGACGAAAAGCCCTCCGCGTGTCAGCCTGTTTGAGATGGTTTGGTCGTGGATCGGCTCATTCCTCGGCATCGCCGTGATTGCCTTCATCCACTACCAGTATTTGGACAGCTTTGACATGGCCTTGATTATAGGGTCATTTGGCGCATCCGCCGTTTTGATATATGGTGCGGTAAGGAGCCCGCTGGCTCAGCCACGAAACCTCATCGGCGGACATGTCCTGTCGGCCATAATCGGTGTGACGGTCTATAAGATTTTTTCCGGTCAGATGTGGTTGGCCTCGGCGCTGGCTGTCTCCACTGCGATTTTCATCATGCACGCGACCAAGACCCTGCATCCTCCCGGAGGGGCAACAGCGCTCATCGCCGTGATCGGAAGTAACAAAATCCATGGCCTCGGGTATCTGTACGCGATCATTCCCGTAGGACTGGGCGCGTTGGTCATGCTTATCATCGCCCTGATCATAAACAACATTCCTGAAAAACGGCGTTACCCGGAGTTTTGGCTGTGACGGGTCGTTTTGGAAAGTTTGATGCCATAGCCGGACATGCCGTTCAGGGAAACCGGAATCAAACCAAATGATGGAGGCTGAACAATGAAACCAAGAGGCCCTCTCATGATCGAGCATCGGCTCATCGAACGCATGCTGGAAATCGTCCGCAGGGAAATCTCATCCATGAAGGACACCCGAGACGCGGACCCGGTTTTCATAGACACGGTGGTGGATTTTGTCAGGACGTATGCGGACCGGACCCACCACGGCAAGGAGGAGGACATCCTGTTCAAGGAACTGGCGGGAAAGAAAATGTCCGCCTCCGACCAGGCCCTCATGGAGGAACTGGTGGAGGAGCACAAGTTTGGGCGCAAAACAGTCAAGGCTCTTGTAGACGCCAAAAACGAATATGCCGCCGGAAACCGCGAGGCCGTTTCCGCAATCATCGAGCAACTGGAAATCCTGGCCCGGTTCTACCCCGAGCACATCCGCAAGGAGGACAAGGTCTTCTTCCCGTCCACGGAAAAACTTTTCAGCCAGGAGGAACAGGACGCCATGTTGGAGGCTTTTGGGGAGTTCGACCGGAAGATGATTCATGAAAAATATGCCGCATTAGTGGAACAACTCAAGAGATAAGGAGGACAAGATGAAACCAAGACAGATCAAGGAAGGTATTTTCTGGATGGGCTCCCTGGACTGGGACCGCCGTCTTTTTGACGCCCTGATTCCTCTGCCGGACGGCACCACCTACAACGCCTACCTCGTCCATGGCCAGGACAAAACCGTCCTGTTCGACACGGTGGACATCCCTTTGGTATCGGAAATTCTGGATCAACTCCAGGACGTGGAAAAGATAGACTACGTCATCTCCCACCACGCCGAACCTGATCATTCGGGCGGGGTGCCTGCGGTCCTGGAAAAATATCCGGATGCCAAGGCCATCTGCACGGAAAAATGCAAGGCCATGCTCATGGACCGTTTTGAAATCCCCGAGGACCGGTTTCAGACTGTGGCGGATGGCGAAACCCTGGATCTGGGCGGCCGGACTTTGGAATTTCTGCACATGCCCTGGGTCCACTGGCCCGAAACCATGGTCACCTGGCTGAAGGAAGACGGGATTCTCTTTTCCTGCGACCTCTTCGGCTCCCACATCGCCAGCACCGATCTTTTCGTCAGGGACAAGGCCCGGGTCTTCGAGGCGGCCAAACGCTATTACGCCGAAATCATGATGCCTTTTGCCAAGCTCATCGCCAGACACCTGGAGCGCTTGGCCTCTTATGACATCCAACTCATCGCGCCGAGTCACGGCTCCCTTTATGATGAGCCCGCCTTTATTCTGGACGCCTACCGGGAATGGATATCGGGCAAGCCCCATAACCTGGTGGTTGTCCCTTACGTGTCCATGCACGGCAGCACCCGCATGATGGTGGATTTTTTGACCGATGAGCTTGTTCAGCGTGATGTGGGCGTGATGCGCTTCGACCTGTCCGAAGTGGACATCGGCAAGCTGGCCATGGCCCTGGTGGACGCGGCCACCGTCGTGATCGCAACGCCTACCGTGCTCACCGGCCCGCATCCCAAGGCACTGTATGCGGCGGCCCTTGCTAATCTCATACGGCCCAAAGCCAAGTATGCCTCCATCATCGGGTCTTACGGGTGGGGCACCAAGGTGGTGGATCAGGTTGCCGCCGCCCTGCCGAACCTGAAGGTCGAGATTCTGCCGCCGGTTCTGGGCAAAGGAATCCCGAAAAAAGAAGAAAAGGCCGCCCTGTCGGATATGGCCGACCAGATAGCGGAGCGGCATCGGCAACTTTAGTCTGTATCATCCGGGTATCCACAAATCTGATTTTTCACACTCAACAAGGAGGAAGACCATGTTTTGTTTTCAGTGTCAGGAAACGGCGAAAAACCAGGGGTGCACCGTCAGGGGCGTCTGCGGTAAACCCGAAGAGACGGCGGACCTTCAAGACCTGCTCATCTACGCTTGCAAGGGCATCGCGGTCTGCGGGGAAAAGCTGAAGGAAAAGGGCGAGGTGGACAGAGATGCTGGTCGCTTCATCTGCGAGGCCCTTTTCACCACCATTACCAACGTGGCATGGGACGATGACGTGCTCATCAACCGGATCAGGAAAGCGCTCAAGGTCCGGAACGGCCTCAAGGAAAAGGCCGGTGCCGACCTGGCGGGCGATCTCCCGGATTGCGTCACCTGGGTATCGGATGACAAGGATGAAATCGTGGCCAAGGCCAAGTCCGACGAGGTCCGCATCACGGCAGCCCAAAACGAAGATGTGCGCTCTCTCCGCGAACTCCTTATCATCGGTTGCAAGGGGATCGCCGCCTATGCCGACCATGCCGCGATCCTCGGGCAGGAGAAGGACGACATCTACGGTTTTCTCATGGAGGCCCTGGCTTCCACCACCAAGGACCTTCCCGTGGATGAAATGATCGCCATGGTCATGAAGGCGGGTGAGACTGCGGTCGCCACCATGGCCCTTCTGGACGGGGCAAACACTGCGGCCTACGGGAATCCGGAAATCACCGAGGTTAACATCGGTGTCCGGAACAATCCGGGCATCCTGATCTCGGGCCACGACCTCAAAGACATGGAGGAACTGCTCAAGCAGACCGAAGGAACCGGGGTGGATGTTTACACCCATGGGGAAATGTTGCCCGCCAACTACTATCCGGCCTTCAAGAAGTACGACCACTTCGCGGGCAACTACGGCGGGTCGTGGTGGCATCAGAACAAAGACTTCGAGTCCTTCAACGGCCCCATCATTTTGACCACCAACTGCCTGATCCCGATCAAAAAGGACAACACCTACCTGGACAGGCTGTTCACCACCGGCGTGGTCAACTATCCGGGTGCGAAACACATTGAGATGCGGCAGGCCGGAGGGGCAAAGGATTTTTCTCCGGTGATCGAGTTGGCGAAAACCTGCCAGCCGCCGGTGGAGATCGAATCCGGCAAAATCGTGGGAGGATTCGCCCACAACCAGGTCCTCGCCCTGGCCGACAAGGTCATTGACGCTGTGAAATCGGGGGCCATCAAGCGCTTCGTGGTGATG
Organism: Desulfatibacillum alkenivorans DSM 16219; assembly: GCF_900142135.1. Classification (GTDB taxonomy): domain Bacteria; phylum Desulfobacterota; class Desulfobacteria; order Desulfobacterales; family Desulfatibacillaceae; genus Desulfatibacillum; species Desulfatibacillum alkenivorans. The sequence goes on from NZ_FQZU01000063.1 coordinate 11,113, forward strand.
GCCGGATGCGACGGCCGCCAGAAGGCGCGTGGATATTTTACCGAGGTGGCGGAAAATCTGCCCAAAGACACGGTCATCCTTACGGCGGGGTGCGCCAAGTACCGCTATAACAAGCTCGCCCTGGGCGACATCGGCGGAATCCCCAGGGTTCTGGACGCAGGGCAGTGCAACGACTGTTACTCCCTGGCCGTGATCGCCCTGAAGCTCAAGGAGGTGTTCGGCCTGGAGGACATCAACGAACTGCCCATTTCCTACGACATCGCCTGGTACGAGCAAAAGGCCGTGGCCGTTCTGTTGGCCCTCCTGTTCCTCGGGGTCAAGGGCATCCGCCTGGGACCGACCCTTCCGGGCTTTCTATCCCCGACCGTGGCCAATGTGCTGGTGGAAAAATTCGACATCAAGCCCATCGGCACGGTCGAGGAGGACATCGCCGCCATGATGGCAGGGAAGTAAGACGCGAAAACACGCCGGCCCCCTCCCGTGGCGATGGGAGGGGGCCGTTTTCGTTTGTTACAAAACAAATTATTTGCCGCTGAAAACCTCCGGAGGCTTTGTGGTGCTGCCAGTAGCTCCGGGAAAGTCCTTTGCCTTGTATGCTTTTTCTCCAGATTCCAGCATGGTTCTCGCCTCGTGCATGAAGGAGTTATAGCGCTTCTTGCACTCATAAAAACCGTGCCACCAGGCATAGTCCGGTGCCATCATGGCCGCCCCCATCCTGGCCCTTCGCCCCTCATGATGCCATAACTCGTAGAACTCCACTTCCAACGCCTCATCGAAAAAAGGCGGCTTGGCCAAAACGCCCTTTTCGTAAAGTTGGGCCAGCATTTCATTTGCCGGGGCGAAGTAGACCGAATCATATTCAGCCACGACACTGTCGAATTTGTTGAAGTGACCGTCCACCCAGGTTTGCCCGTGGCACTGCATACACACGGCCTTCATCTTTTCCCGCTCCGTCTCGTGGTTGGTCTTTGCGGGAAAGGGCTTGAAATCGGAAGGCCGAACCGTTTTGGGGGCCTGGATTTCCCAGGCAAGGCGCTCGGTGACATCGTGACTGGTCAGGACCGTTCCCGCGCCGGACATATGACAAGAGGCGCAGGTGGGTGCCCGGTAATCCACTCCCGGGGTCCATGTGCCTGGGGCCGCGTCCCAATTGTATTGATCGCCGAATGCCGTGTAGATGTCGCCGTGCTTGGATTCCGTGAAGATTTCAATCTGCGGGTGGTCGGGACCCAGGTGACATTGGCCGCAGGCTTCGGGTTTGCGGGCCTCCATGACCGAAAAACGGTGCCGTGTGTGGCAGCTTGTGCATGACCCCTTGCTTCCATCCAGGTTAACCCGCCCCACTCCCACGTTCGGCCATGTGGAAGGGTCGAGCCCGCCATCCTTCTGCTTGAGAACCGTGCCGTGGCAATGGAAACACCCGCTTTGCCGCTCCAGGCTGGAGTTCATGCCGTCATTCAGCCACGGGTCAATCTTCCAGATAATCTCTATCGTATTGGCGTGCTTACTTCTGGAATACTGGGTCGCCTCGTCAGGATGACAGCGGGAGCAATCCTTGGGCGTGACCACCCCGGAAACCGGCACCCTGTATTCCTTGGAGCCGTAGGGTGAATCACTCTTCTCATATTGTTTGAAATGGCTCTGGCTCACATCCGGGTCAAAGGATTCCGCCTGATGGCAATCCAGGCAGGTAATGTTCGCGCTGGCGTGCCTGCTGGCGGCCCAATCCGCGAAAATGCCCGGCTGCTCCTTCTTATGGCATTCGATGCAGGCCACGGCTTCCTTTGGCATGCTCCGCTCAATGCGGTATTCCTTGACCTTTGGCATGTTCCCGGCCTCAGGCCCATTCCCGAATGGCAATAAAAGCAGCGCGGCCAGGGCAAGGACAAAACACGCGGCCCCCACTGGGTTCAAGATATGTCTTTTCACAATCGTCCTCCTTCTTTTTTTTGGGGTGCGGCTATAGCCCCTGCCCGCGATAAGGGGGTTGGTATTGTTTGTACGCATAAATTTCCCGTGGCACATGGACCAGGTTCCTGTGGCAGTCCACACAGCGCTTTTCATAACCCGGCCGTGGGTAGAGCACCGAACGGTGCGCCAGCATGGCACCCCGTTTATCCGGGATGTATAAAATGTTCCTGTGGCATTTTTGGCACTGGCTGTTCTTGAATGCGGCGTATGCGTTCTCGCGCTGCTCCTGCCGGTCATATTCGTTGCCCATCACATGGGCGGCAACATCCTTGATGCCGTGAGCGGTCTTTGCATAGAAGAAATTCCAGGTGTCATGCGGAGCGGGAAGGTGGCAGTCCATGCAGTCCGCGACAAAACCCTGGGCATTGTTCACATGGGAAGAGGTTTTCCAGTCGTTATAGGCAGGCCGAATCTCGTGGCAGGACGCACAGAATTGGGGCGTAGATGTGCGGACCATGGCATAGTAGGTCAGAGAAAACAGGGGGAAGCCCAAAACCAGACCCAAAGCGATAATGAGCATTGGCTTGGTAAGTTTTTTTAGCATGGCCACACCATCTCGCCAGAAGCAAGAAATAATTAAAAGGCATCACCTTAAAAAAATGGATTGTTGAATTGCAGTATAGCATGCAGAAGCAAAATTAAGCAATGCGATTATGCCAATAACCTTCTTCAAGACCTAACCCCCTTCACCTCCCTCGCGGGCCTCACTCGCCAGGCGTCCTCCGCTTCGCAGTCCACTTCAAGCCAGCCTACCTTGACGGACTTGAGTTCGGAGAACGACACATACCCCCACTCCGCGTTCAGGTAGTCTCCGTTCAAGACCGCGTACCCGAAGAACAGGTCGTCACCGTCGTATTCGGCAATGTACCAGTGGCATCCGCCGATGAAGAAATGAAGATAGATCAGCTTGTCCTCCACCGGAATGCCCTCGGTGTCGTACAACCGGGGTATCCGGGCCAATCTCTCGGGACTCGGGATGTTCCACATGATGCACCTCCTTGTTGTTGATGGTTTCCCAAAAGTACGAAACCGCCCCCGCTTTGCGGGGACGGCTCCACCGTCTTCGCGTTTCAGTTATTCGCTATTCGGCCATGGCGTTGGCCAGGTCCTGATTCTGTTCGGGTAAAACATCGGCATATAGGGCGGTCATGTTCAGGGACGCATGGCCCAACTGCTTTTGAACGAACCGGAGATTTTGAGTCTTCGCCAGGAGGATGGTCGCGTATGTGTGCCGCGCCGCATGGATCGAATAACGCCTCGACAACCCGGCGGCCTCCACGGCTTTGCGAAAGGACAGGTGCAACGCGGTTTCCGTAAAATGACCTGACCGGCCCATGAACAGCGGCGCACTTCCATCCACCGGCTCCTGCCAAGCCTTCCCCTTGTGCGCGACGTATTCCTTGAGGTGCTTCACGATCCCCCGATCCAGGTACACATCACGGCGCTTGCCACCCTTGCCGCTCCGCACCACAAGGTAGGTCTCACGGCCGGTCAGGTGCAGATCACCGATGTTCAGGGCGGCCAGTTCGCTCACCCGTAGGCCGGAATGCAGGGCCAGGTGGACCAGCACGTACCGAGTCACCCAGGTCTTCCGCCCCTTGGCCTGGTCAATGATGGCCTGGTCCTCGCATACCTTTAGCAACTGTCGCACCTCCTCGCTGGACATGAATTTATCTCGACTGATCTGGTATAGTTTCACTGGAAACACTCCTCCTGCCTCCGGTTCCATGCGGCACCGGCTGAAAACGGATGCGGATTTTTAGGATTGCATACCGGATTGTTATGAAAACATGGCGGATAATGCCGATATTTTTAAGAAAATGGATATTCTCTTAAAAATCGGCGGCGCCTTTCACCCATTCAAAATGCGCGGCCCCGATCCAGTCATCCCGGTCCTTGAGTTTGTACGTCGCCCCGTTGAAAAGCTTCGACTCGTACACCTGGCCGAGGACCAGGCCGTTGTCGTGGGGTGCGTCACCGGTTGGAAATTCGCAGCACAGGCCCCCGCACCCCACGTACCGCAATTTTCTAACGCACGGCTTTGCCTCGAAAAGACCATCCATGAAATCCGGGGCGATTTGATGGATGATTCTTTTTATGGTCCGGGCCTTGATGGTGGGGCAGTCGTCGAGTGCCCGGCGCAGGACCAGATGGAACAACTCTTCCTTCTCGAATCCCTCGTAATGCTCACGCATGTCATTCTCCTTTGAGCAGGTTCGCAAATTCTTCCAGTTCCACGTCATCCACATCCGGCATACCCGAGACCTTTTCCATAGAAGCAGCTAAACGGTTCCGGTCCTGTTGACCAAGGGCCAACCCAGCATAGAAAGCCAGTGCCGGCCGGACTTTCGGTTCAAACGGCATAATGGCATCCCCTCCGAAAGCCTCAACCATGTGCCGAACCGCCAGCCGCTGCGCCCACAGATCGAACCCGATGAAATCCGGGGTGGTCACGGGGTTGATGATGACCTCGCGCAGAAAATCAACGTCCTCACTGTTGATGGCATCGAGCACCTTGCCCATCAAAGGTGGAATGGGGTCGGCATTCCCGATGATCTTTTCCACCAGGAGATCATGAACCCAGGATGTCGGACTCAGCATTGTTCTGATCCGCACAATGGTCGCCAAGTCTCGATCCTTCAGGTGCTCCGGATCATGAACGGACAGAACCTTCAACGGATGCGCGGTTTCCTGGAGAACCATGGCAATCTCGAAGAGACTTGCGTTTTCAGGCAGGTCGTAGCACCCGCCTTTGCTTTCCGTGTCTGCCACCATGAGGGCCAGGCGTTCCATGCAAAAGCCGCACATTTCTTAAAGTTTCTCCATCATGGGATTCACGTACTCAACAAAGGCATTCCGATAACGGGTCACGGGTTCATCACCGGGCAGAAACCGGCCGGACCCGATGAACCACAACACCTTGTCCACCACGGCGGGGGGCTCACCCACCAGCCTGCCCATGTGCGCCAAAATTTTGAAGGATTGAAACGTGTCCCACTCCCTGACGATCCCGCATTCAATGAAGATGGTCAGCACGTGGATGTCCGGTTTCGCATAATCCGTGTAACCCATTTCCCTGAGCCAATCGCAGGCCAATGGGAACCCCATGCCGTAGATAAACCTTTCAATAATGATGGGCAGTCCGGCCAGGGCAATGGGGTGATGGGCAAAACCAGCCACGAAATTCTCGAACCCGGAGAATGTGCCGATCCTCGACAGGAACAACGCCCCGGACAAAAGACCCTTCGTGAAGACAACCCAATAGCTGCCCTCCCGGCTCATGTCCATGGGGCCGGGCGGGGTGTACCCTTCCCGGATGGCGGTAAAGAGCCGACGCCAGTCACCCCCGTACTTGTCGGCGGTGCGCACAGGATCGAACCCAAACAGAAACGGTTCGAGGTCGTCCACGTCGCCGATGGTGGCGGGCATGCCCCGCTTGTTGCACAACGAACGAGCAAACCGCCAGAACACCTCTTGCATGTCCGTCACTTTTGCGTAACGGGTGAAGGCGAGCAGTTCCTCGACGTCCCGGCCTGCAATGGCTTCCAGAAAATCCCGGGCCTCCCGATACAGGGTTACCAATTTTTTGTCCGATACCATGCGCCGCTATTGCTCCCGTATCCATGCCAGAACATCGTTGACGAGATTGAAGGGGATGGTGTCCAAGCTGTCGAACTCCTCCTCCCAGTCTTTAAAGAAATCCTTTGCGGGTATGCCTTTGCGTTCCAGTTGACCACGGATGTAGGCGACCTGTTTGTCGGTGGCGCACCGCACGGATTCATCGCGGTGTTCATACTCAGCATTGTTATGAGTTCGGGGCGGTGTCTGGGTTTGAGCCTGCCGTGTTGGAATCGTTTGCCGCTGCCGACCATTCCCATTCTCCCCGTTGAGGTGAGGGAGGTCCTCGATGTCCTGGGTGAAGATGTCACTCGCAGCGGTGGCTATGAGCACCGCCGCCACGAAGGCCCGTTTTTCGGCCATTTTTTCGAGGGTGTTGGCCACATCATATGGATTCATCGTCCGGTACTTTGATTCATAATTATTGCACACCCCGCCTACATTTCGGACCCATGCCTCGCCGGTGGGGATGTGGACAAGGGAGCAAGACGCCCGGTACTCCAGGAACCCTTTCGTTGTGCCGGTGATCTTTCTCCGTGTCTGATATTCGATTTTCTCCCATTCCACTGTCCGGTCGGGATCGTCTCGCGCCACCGTTTCGAATCGCGGTTCCAATCTGAATGCCTGGCACAATTTTTCGGCCCCGGCTTTCCAAAGGGAGGGTTTCCGGCATCCGGGTATCACCCCGAAGTGAACCCCCTCCGTCATGGCGTTGTCCTTGATGTCCAGAACCTTTCGAGCCTGTTGGACAATCTCATCCGCAGTCCATTCATGCCTTACCGTTTGTCCATCAGCCGCTTGCTTGAGCGGTATCGCCATTTTTCTTTCCTTTCTTTTTCAGGGGGACCACCCGGCGCGCGGCCATGAGTTCCTTTTTCAGTTCCCGGTAGCAGATGTCCGAGACGCCGCAATATTCCTCGCATGCCCAGGTGCGGGCATAGGGCGGCATGGTTTCGGATTCCAGGGCCTCGTACAGGGGAACCAGGTTTTCCTCCATGTACCGGTCCACGGTCATATAGGTTTTCTTCGTTGAGGTTTCGGCCCAGACTTCCACCGGGCAAATGCGCGTCTCCTCCATGCTCATGTACACGACCTCCAATTCCTCGATGTCGTGAGGAACGAGCCAGGCATAGAGGTTCACCTGCACCCGGTGGTTTTCGTAGGCGAGGATGAGGCGGTCTTTGTTCAGGTAAGAAGGGATGTTCACCGTGGTCTTGTAATCCTTGAGCACCCGTTGCGATGGAACGATCAGGTCCGGGGTCCCCTCCACGCGGATGCCTTCCCAATCTTTTTCAAACCGTGTCTCGATCACGGCATCATCATGCAGTGCGGCCTCCTCCATGACCTTGTGCGCAATTTGGCCACGGAACGCCCAGTACATACCGGACGGATACACCCAGGTGTCGTAATGCTGTTGAATGAACGCGGCCCGATGGCAACCGGAGATCATGGTCACACTGATGCCGACCTTATTTTTGATGTTGTCAATCATCCCGGCGATCACCGCCTCGTCGAACGGGCAATCGAGTTTCCGATTCAATCGGGACCGGGCGCATTGGAGGCATTCGTCAAACGGGATTTGTTCATCGGTCTTTTCGCAGAAGAACCCTTTCACCATTGGCTTTCACTCCTTTCTGTTGTTTTGACGATCCACGGAAACACCCCTTCGGCATGTGGCGAATCCGCCGCTTGCTTCAAAAGCGGCATGCCGGATTTGATTGGGATCGTCGGAAAAACGACACGATGTCGTTTTTGGGTTAGGTTTGGTCGGCCAGCTTTTCCAGGTAGAGCGTTTGGAGATTGTTGGCCACCAGGGCGGACAGGATTGAATGTACTGGATGGGGGTGGACCTTCCCCTGGTCCGCCATTTCCAAAACGGCGAAGAAGGAATCGTACAGACCACGGGTTTCCGTTAGCCCGGCGTCGAACAGGACGGCCCGCACCTTGGGGTCCACGAGGAAGAACACGGGGTGACCAGCCAGGTTCAGAAACCGGCACGATCCCGAGAAACCGAGGCCCGGTATTTCCTTCTCCAGGACCAGTGGCAGGGACGAGGCAATCATGCAGTCCTTGCGGGCGTAGAACTCCTCCACGAACCGATGGAATCCCGATGCCGTGTTGCAGGCCATCAAAGTCCGGGCCCCTTCCACTACGCCGTGTACGAAGGGTTCCATCCCTTCCGCCGGCCACCCTACCACCATCTTTGAAAGGCGTCGTTCCAACCGGCCGGGCTTCTCGGCGCAGGCCGCTACCTTCTTAGGATTGATTCCGAACAAGGGTTTTGCCAGAACCTCGATGTCGGGGACATTCTTCCGGACTGCCTTGGCTTCGGCGAGGATGCCCACCACCAGCCGGAACAATCCCGGCATGGACCGCACCTTTTTCACCTTGGGCACCCGGATCAATTCCTTGAATGCCGCGTCATCCACATGTTGGCGAACCAAATTCATGGCCACATGCAGTGCGGTTGCGTAATCAGGATTGATCATGAGCCGCCCTCCAAGAGAACCACATCCTTGGCCAGCTTCTCCCAATTCCGATGCGTATTGTGCTGGACCTTGAGATAAACTAGGTGCTCAAGCTGTCGATCCAGGGACCTTTCCAGATTCGAGTTCAACGCTGACAATCCATCGCTCACCAGAATTGCCCATCGAACACTCTCCTGGGTCATGTGCTCGGCCACCACGTTGAAACTGGTCCCGCCCGTGGTAAACAAACACCGCTCGCCGTGGTCCACCTCCACGACCTTCGTAGAAAATTGGAAGATGCGGCCGACCACATGGAGGATGGATTGATAAATGTACGGGATGAACATGTAATACTTCGACATGGACCCGGATACGTCCACGTACAAATCCACGGCCGGTTTCTCCATGCCGTAGAAATGCTGCCAGAGGACCGGAGCCGCGCCCGTGGCCATGTGAAAGGCATCCTTGCGGGTGACCGTATGCGGCACCGTCACCGAATACCCCTCGTGCTCGCACACAATGGCCCGCTGGCTGACGACCCCGCCGATCAGCGTTTCCACCATCCGGACCTTGGCATCGTTGAACATTTCAAACTTGGTCCGGATTTCCGGGATTTCGCAGGTGGCCAGGATCATCTTCACAATCGGATCGTTGGGTGAAATGTCCGGGATGGCATGCACCTCAACGCCTTGCCGATCCGGGTGGTTCATGGCGGGCATCTCCGTCTGGACCGGCCCGTGTTCGTGGTTGGCTATCAACGGAGGGATGTTTTCCATTGCCTCGGTCATGTCCTTTGATTGTTGACGATTCTCCCTCTGCTTGGCCTTCCACCATTCGAACACCAAGTGTATCCACTGGTGAAAGCCGTTGTATTCATCGCGCTCAACATGTGGTTCCTGGATCGCGGCCAGCAGTTCAGCCGCCTGCCAGTACATCGAAGCGTGAGCGTCCTTGAGAAGGTTGCGGCCCTCGGCTTTGTAGGCAATCTCCTGCCAATCCACCGCGCTGTGCCTCCCAGTGAGGACCAACTGCATGGAGTCCCCGTCCGAATAGAATCTTTCCGGCAGGGTGGACAGAACCTGGCGTCTGGCCATGGCATTGATGTACACGTCCTCGGCCCAATTCCGTAATGCCGGCGGATATTCATGCCCCACCAAATCAGGCCACAGCTTGTGCAGGATCAGGTGATTCCGTTCGTGCAGCAGAATGAACAAAACGTCCTCCGGGCCGGTCATGTGTTCCAGGAAGAAGTCCGGGGACAAATGAACGGTTCCTTCCAGGAGGTTGACGGATGCGGTTGGGATGTCCGGGTCAAAGACGATGCGGCTCACGTACCGCAGGATGTTCGGGATGCGTTCGGACCCTTGGCTGCATGCTGACCAGTAGGCGAACAAGTCATCACTGGCCAGCATGTTCACCAGGAGACGGGCCGCCGCATCATGGTCACTACTCCTCAGCGCCGTCTTGATCCGTTCCATCTGCATCAGCAGGGGATTCATCGGCTCCTCCTTCAATCAGTTTGGCGTCCTTGACAAATTTCTGGATGATGGATTTCAGGACCCCGAGCTTCTCCAGGGTTTCCATCGTGGGGTTGATGACCGCCGCGTCCAATTGGTATGGCCCGATGTGCTTCTTGATGGACCAGAATCCCTCGGTGGTGTACTCGGCCCACGGGATTTCCTTGGTCGCCCGGCCGTGCATGGCGACGTGCGGCAGACTGGCATGGACGACCACCAGCACCTTGGTCTTGCCGGACGAAAGGATGAGGCAGCAAACGTCGTCGTGGGTGCATTCCTTGATGATTTCCTCGCTATACGGCACGTCATCCCAGTATGCCGGGATTCCCGCCTTGTCTAAGGAATAGATTTTGGGGAAGACCTGATCCGTGTCAAACCAGTATGTTTTAACGCCGTCGTTTGTGATGTTCGCCCAGCCGTTGGTCAGGGCCTCGCTCTGAAAAATCCTTTCAGTCATGACACTTCTCCTTTCAGATTTTCGATGATGTTGTGGATTCGTCCCGGGATTTCCAGGACAGGGGTGCCTTCTTCAATGAGGGTCAATGTGGCGAAACGGGCTGCCGCCTTTTCCATCAGGGTCCGCGACAGGTCATGCTCGATCACCCCCTTTCCTTGGAGTATGGGTAAGCGCCTCAGCACATCGCGCAGCAATTGCGGTTGCCGTTC
>NZ_FQZU01000091.1 GCF_900142135.1 Desulfatibacillum alkenivorans DSM 16219
CAGGACTTTCAGAGTTAATGGCCTATATGCATCCTAATGATTTGATATAATGGACGATATTTCAGCTATATCTGTAGAACCCAACCGTCTTTGATGGCGTATCCCAGGGCCTTCAGGACCTCCTCCTGGATGGGGTTGGGATCTTCAATCCGCACCTTGGGGGACTTTTCCCCCTTATTCCAGGTGAGGACGCAGTTCAGGTTCTGCATTTCTTCCATGATGGTTCCGCCGCTGTACTTCCCTTTCACCTTGATTTCCAAAAGCCGCAGGCAGGTGAGCGCCAAAAGGCAGGTCAGGAGATGGCAGCGGATCTTGCTGTCCGTCCAGTGGAAGACCGGATTCACCCGCACGTGGCTGGAGGATTTGCTCGCCCGGAACTGGTGCTCCACCTTGTATCGGTCCTGGGAAGCCAGGACGATCTGTTCCGTGTCCCAGTCGTGGTTGTCCGTGACCATGATGGTCTTGCCCATCAGCTTCCTGGCCCGGTTGATTTCTCCCTGGTCCTTGCGAAAGCCCATTTTGCCTTCGCCAAAATCCAGATGAAAATACTTGGAACTGACGTGCAGGCTCTCGCACAGCTTTTTGTACCGCGTGGTGATGGCTTTGGGGCTGGTCCAGTGGCGCTCCTGGCCCCTGAACTTGCGCCGCCAATCCAGGAGTTCGGTCCGGATGGACTCCAGCCTGCGATCCAGGTCGCGCATCTTCTTGCGGTAGGTGGCAGGATTGAAGGTCGCCACCACCGTGCGGACCTGTCCCCACAACTCCGCCCCCGAACGATAGGCCAAGAGGCGGTCCCGCCCCCGCCCCTTATCCATGAGGCCATGATTTTTGGGGATGTCCAGGACCTCAAAACGCTCCAGGGGGACGCCCGCCATGTATTCCATGAAGTAGGGAGAGTAGGTGGTGATGAAATGGAGGCCCGCACAGGCGTCGATGGCGGCGAGGTTGTCCTCTGCGTTCATGCCCTTGTCAAAAACCACGGTCACGTCCTTGCCCGGCTCGGCGAACCCGGTCATTTTCCGGGCCATGTCGTCCAGGACCTCATGGAAGAGCTTGGAATCGTGCATGTTTCCAGGGTAGGAGGTGTAATACAAAGGCAAGGAGGTCTCCCGGTCCACCAGAAGGCCCAGCCCCACCTGGCGGAGATGGTGCTTGCTGTCTTTGCTGTGCCCCCGCCGGGATAATTGGGACGGGGTTTTGGTGGCCATGAAGGTGTAATAGTTGGTGGTGTCGAACAAAAAGGCCCGCGGCGGGCTGGGGCGCTCCTTCCACAGGCGCTGGAAAAAGCCATCCTGGACGGCTTCCAGATGCTCTGCTGACACCCGGTCCCATTTTTCCCAGTACCGCGCCGAGGTCAGTTGCTTTGCGTCCACAGGGCGGATGTGCTCCACCGCCACGTTCTTGTACCAGTCCTCCAGGGCGTGCTTGCTTTTGGGGGCGATCATGCGGTTGGCCCAGGCATAAAAGAAGTACTCCCCCACGCTCGGTCCGGTCTCCCGCTTCCCCCTGCCCACGATCCGGTCCACAAGCCCGATGGTGTCCAGCTCCTGTTCCAGGGCATGGGCCACGAAGAGCCCCCCAAAGGAACGGGTTTGCATCCTTAAGGGCTGGCCTGTTTGCTCCGCCTTTTCCAGCTTGGCCAGGATGGAGTCCGCCGTGCCCAGGTACTTTTGCCACTTGAGCTTGACCTTGCCGTCCACCCGGTGCGTTTCCCGGAGGTACCAGTAGGTTCTACCTTTAATGATTTTCTTGTATAAATGCGCCATATTGCATTGTGACAAATTAGGTTCTACATGTCAAGGCAAAAAGAAAGTATTCGTTAGAAAAATAACCGGTTGAATCAATGTATTGAAAGATTGGGGATAGGTTCTACAAGGGGGAGGGTTCAACGGATTGATTTTATTA
>NZ_FQZU01000087.1 GCF_900142135.1 Desulfatibacillum alkenivorans DSM 16219
GCGGTTATGCAACTCCGGAGGGCAAGAAAACAGAGTTTCGTTGCCACAGGTAGAGTGTTTTTTCTTGACCTCCGCCTCTAATGGGTGACCCCATTGTTTGTTTACCTCACTCCGGCCACGCTCTGGAGGATGAACAGGGCCTCTTCCATATCAAAGACGCCGTCCGTTCCCAGGGCGTTGTCCCGCCTGACGGTCCCCTGGTAGATATCCACCGCGATTTGCAGGCAGATAATGGCGTCTTCCAGGTTTACCGTTCCGTTATTGTTCACGTCGCTGGAGTTCCTGCCCAGGCAGTCGTCGCCCACGCCGTCGTGGTCATAATCGTCCTGGCCGGGGTTGACGGTAAAGGGGCAGTTGTCGCAGGCGTCGCCCACGCCGTCGTTGTCTGCGTCCGCCTGATCCGCATTCATGACGGAGGGGCAGTTATCCGATTCGTTGTTAAATCCGTCTCGGTCGTCGTCATTCACCTCGCAGGCGTCGCCTATAAGGTCTCCGTCCGCATCTACCTGGCCGGGGTTGTATATGGCGGGGCAGTTATCGCACAAGTCGCCCACGCCGTCGCCGTCCGCGTCCTCCTGGGCCGGATTATAAAGGGAAAGGCAATTGTCATACACTTCGTCATCTGCGCCGTCAGCGTCCACGTCGAAATAAAGGTGAAAAACCTCACCGGATTGGAACACTTGAACCGGATTTTTACGATCGCCTCCTGTTGATCCTATCTGGCCTTCGTCATTATCCCCCCAGGCCCACAGGGCGCCGTCTTCGGTAAGGGCAAGGGAGTGATAGTTTCCTCCGCTAAGCCCAACCACGTTGGAAATGACTTTCACTTTTTGGGGCGTGCTTTCATCAGCAGTAGAGCCGATGGTCCCTATCCCAAGCTGGCCGTCGTAATTGTAACCCCAGGCCCATGCAAGGCCTTCCTCTGATATGGCGAAGGAGTGTTTATTTCCTGCAGCGATTGCTTTTATGTTGGAAATGGTTGTCACTGGCTGCGGCGTGTTTCTGTCATCATTGTCATCCAGCCCAAGCTGACCCCGGCTATTCCTCCCCCAGGACCACACAGACCCGTCCAGGGTCAGAGCCAGGGAATGATTGCCTCCCGCGGCAATGGCCGCCACGTTGGAAAGGACTTCGACTTTTTGCGGCGTGTTTCTGTCTTCATTGTCTCCTAGCCCAAGCTGACCACCGTAATTATCCCCCCAGGCCCACAGGGAGCCGTCCCGGGTCAGGGCCAGGGAATAATCTTCTCCCGCGGCAATGGCCGCCACATTGGAGATGGCGTTTACTTTCTGCGGCGTGGTTTTAGAATAATTGTTCCCCAGCCCAAGCTGACCATAGTAATTATACCCCCAGGACCACAACGAGCCGTCTCTGGCCACAGCCAGGGAGTGACTACCCCCGCAGGCAATGGCAGCCACGTTGGATATGGCGTTTATTTTCTGAGGCCTGTTTTTGGTTGAAAAGGTTCCACTGGTCCCCAGCCCGAGTTGGCCGGCGTAATTGAATCCCCAGGACCGTAACGAACCGTCCGGGGCCAGGGCCAGGGCATGATTTCCTCCAGCGGCTATTTTAGCAGCAGGAGGAAGGGCGTCCACCTTGGTAGGCGTGAATACATTAACACTCTGCCCCAGCCCCAGCCCGAGTTGGCCAGTGCTGTTGTCTCCCCAGGACCACACCGAGCCATCGGTTTTCAGGGCCAGGGAAAAATTCCCGCCCGCTGCAACCATGGGGTTGGGATTGCCGCAGCCGGAGAATCCTGGCTGGGTTTTGAAAAAATCCCCAGGACAGCCGTCGCAAAAGTCTCCGGTTCCGTCGCCGTCCGCGTCCTCCTGTAAGTCGTTGAAGTTGGAAGGGCAGTTATCGCAGGCGTCGCCCAGGCCGTCTCCGTCCTCATCCCCCTGTTGGGCGTTGGCCGCGGAAGGGCAGTTATCGCATTCGTCGCCCACGCCGTCTCCGTCCGCATCTTCCTGGCCGGGATCGTATATGGCGGGGCAGTTATCGCACAAGTCGCCCAGGCCGTCCCCGTCCTGATCCTCCTGGACCGGATTATAATGGGAAGGGCAATTGTCATACAGTTCGTCATCCGCGCCGTCAGCGTCCACGTCAAACTAAACAACCACCGACTAAAGTCGGAGGGTTTTCTTTAAGTGCTGAAAGCACGGATACGGGTCAAAGACCCGTCGCTAACTTTCTGTTTTGAA
>NZ_FQZU01000089.1 GCF_900142135.1 Desulfatibacillum alkenivorans DSM 16219
GTAGTCGCGCGGTCCCCGCGCATTTTTAGGGGCGCCGCTTGCTGCGCGTGATTGCCGCCTTTGTTTAAACTCGTTCCCATGCTTTGCGTGGGAATGCAAACGGGGGCTGGTTATGCGTAGTAAACAAAAAATCGGAATAACCACCCAATTGTTGGGTTGCGAAGTCCAGGAGGGTCTTTGAAGTTTGACAGGTCAACGCCGGACTTCTTAACCCAACCTACGAGCCCGGTTGCTACGGCCTAGGTTGGGTAGAGCTTGCGAAACCCAACAACGAAGCGGCATAAGATTGGAACGCCGCAAACGTTGTGGAACGGAATGCCCTTCAATCTTGGTCCCTTCCCCCCTGGCGGGGTAAGGACAGGATGGGGGGTAAATAGCAAGGCAGGAGCAACGGGCAGGGGGGAGAAAGAGTTCACCCCACCCCGGCCCTCCCCCGTCAAGGGGGAGGGGGAGTCTCCGCCCGCGAGGGATACGGTTAATAGGCATTCCTGAAGGTTAAGGCGGCGTAGTTGCACGGCCCCCGGGCAATTTGGGCCGGGAGACCCAGCCCTTACAAGGCGGGCGCCGGGGCCTGCCGCTGCAAAGCGCAGGGGCGCTGCTTGCCGCGCCAGGGGGTTGCGCGGTCATCGCGCATTGCATTTTGATTTACCCGGCCGGGCTTTTGAGGGTTAAGCAAAGGCCCGGCCCGCGTTTTACATAGGACGTAACACAGGCGATATTGCCTTGCCGGAGCCAGGACAGCGAGGCCCCCAATCGGGCCGTCCGGCGAGGCAAAAGAAATTCCTTTTCCAACTTTGAAGGAGGATTACATGGACATTTTGGTATGCGTGAAGCGGGTGCCTGACACCGCTGAAAACGAAATTGAAGTCAATTCCGACGGAAGCGACATCGAGCGCGACGATGTTGTTTACTCGGTAAACGAATGGGACAACTACGCCGTGGAAGAAGCCATTCAGATCCGCGACAACGTGGGCGGCTCGGTGACGGTGGTTTCCGTGGGCGACGAAGAGAGCGAAGAAGTGCTGCGCCGTGAAATGGCCATGGGCGCCGACAACGGCATCCTGGTGGACGACGAAGTCTTCGAGAACACGGACGGCAAGGGCATCGCCACGGCTTTGAAGGCGGTTATTCAGGCGGGCTCCTACGACCTGATCATGACCGGCGCTTTGGCCGACGGCGGCGCAGGCCAGATCGGCGGCATGGTTGCGGCTATGCTGGACCTGCCCTACGCTTCCTTGGTGAACAAGATTGAAGTGGGCGACGGCTCCTTGAAGGTCGGGCGCGAGATCGAGGGCGGCAACCAGGAAATGAACGAAATTTCCCTGCCTTGCGTGGTCTCCATCCAGACCGGCATCAACGAACCCCGCTACGTGGGCATCCGCGGCATCCGCAAGGTTGCTTCCGTGGAAATCCCGGTGAAGAGCGCCGCGGACCTGGGCCTTTCCGCAGACGATGCGGCCGCCAAGGTCACCCGTCAGACTTACTTTGTGCCTGAGCTTGGCGAAGGCGCGGAGATCCTGGAAGGCTCCACCGAAGAGCAGATTGAAAAGCTCATTGAAATCTTGAAGTCCAAAGGAGGGATCAAATAATGGCTGATATTTTCGCATATATAGTGCATCAAGGCGGAAAAGCCGATGACTCCGCCATCGAGCTGATCACGGCTGCAAAGAAAATCGACGCCGGCGCTTCGGTAACGGCGATAGTGTGCGGCGCAGGCGCCGACCTGGACGCGGTGTGCGCGGAAGTCGCCAACACCTATCCCAAGGTTTGGAAGGTCGCCAATGATTCTTTCGCCAATCCCAACGGCGAGGAAATCCGTCCGGTTCTGGCTTCCCTGATCCCGGCGGGCTCCATTGTGCTGTTCGCCAATGATTCCTTGGGTCTGGACGTCGCTCCCGGCCTGAGCATCAAAATGGACGGCGTGTTCCTGTCCGACGTCATCGACTTTGAGGGCATGGACGGCGCCAAGCTGACCGCCGTCCGCCAGGAATACTCCGGCCAGGTTTACGCCAAGATGGACGCCGACGTATCCGGCGGCGCCGTGATCACGGTGCGTCCGGGCGCCTTCGCGGGCGACGAAGCGGGCGGAGCAGGCGGAGCCGTGGAAGAGAAGGC
>NZ_FQZU01000061.1 GCF_900142135.1 Desulfatibacillum alkenivorans DSM 16219
TTGTAGCCGGGTTCCATGAGCAAATCCACGAGCCAATACCAGTTGAATGTGGACTCCACCACGACGCCCTCCATGGCGTCCTGGTAAGGGGCCAGGGCTTCCAGGACAGCTTCGCTGTCATTGGTGTTTTTCCTGGAGAAAACCTTTCTGCCGCGGTGATCCATAATCCCCATGTAATTATTGTTTGAATGCAGATCAATTCCCGTGTACAATTTCATTGGGCGTCTCCTCTTTTTGGGGTGAATGGTTTTGTGCAACTCCATCCTACCATTGCGGCTTACCCGCAATAAACAAAAAGGGTAGGCGCCTCTTATGATTATCAAATCTACGCTTGACGTTTGAGCCCTGGTAAGGCGGGTTTTATGCGGCGGTTTCTGCGGTTTTTTTGTTGGGTTTCGCGGAGAGAAATAACCAGTTAAAAGAGGGCCATCAAGACCAAGGTTATGGGCTTTCAAAATGTCTTGTCCACGCTCTACCCAACCTACATTTTTTCCATAAAGACAGTAGGTTGGGTTACGAAGTCCTACTATGGCGCTTCAAGGCGCCAATGAGGCTGTTGGACTTCAAACCCAACAAAAATTACCATATTCGCAGGGCGCACCAGGCACAGCAGCACCGTGCCTGGGCGCGCAAGCGCAGTTGGTGCGGCCTTTTTAACCATTAAAAACCTAAAATGCCGGGCAGGCGAACGGTCCATCCAAAACCAATTAAAAACAGGGTATCAACCAACTCCGTTCGCCCGCCGGCCGTCCCCGGCTCCAGCATTTTTCCCAGGCCGCGCCTTTTGTTGCTTCGCAACACAGGCAGCAAACAACGCTGCCTGCGCCACCCAAACAAAGGCGCCCACAGGGGGGCGCCGCTACAATGCCAATATGCCCCTTTCCACTCCTATTGCCCGTTCCCATGCTTTGCGCGGGAATACATATATAACTATCTGAAACAAAATAGATTCCTTGCACCCAGGCGCTTTTTTAAAAGAAAAACTGTAGGCGGGCGGTTCCAGCCCGAATGCAGGCAGAAAGGCCTTATTGGGGATACTCTTCCAAAACCTCGGTCAGGATTTCGTCCACGTACCGGATGTAGTCCATAACCTCCTGGGGAGCGTCCCCCATGGTGCAGATATTCCGAATCACCAGAAGAAACGGCGGCATGCGCCTTAAGTCGCGCACAACCTCCCAGCTCATGGCCTCGTCAATCTGAAACAGGGCTCGCGGCCCCTCGGTAAAATCCTGGGCTTCGGCCACGGAATCCCGCAAAAGCCCCCAGGCGCCTTGCAATTCGGAAAGAATGGTTTTTTCGCAACAAGTCATTTCTTCGTCAAAGGCCATGCCACACTCCTTTAATTATGCAGCGTCTTCCTGGCGCTGTTTCTTGTCCGTCCTATTGTTTTTCAAGGGCTTTTTGCAAGTCCATGGCTGTTTGAAGATCGATTTGCGCTTTTTCCGCTTCGTTCAGCTGCTGATGGGCCAAGCCCCGAAAATAATAAGCCTCGATAAATCCGGGATGCATCCCAATGACGTGAGAAAAATCCTCCACAGCTCCGTTGTAATCCTTGGTTCCGAATCGAATCACCCCTCGCTTCATGAGGCTTTTGTACAAGTCCTCGTGCCCCAGTTCTATGGCCTTATCCAGGTCCGGAATGGCCTGGTCAAACCTTTTTAATGAACTCCAGGCAAGCCCCCGATTGGAATAGGCCAGACCGTTTTTGGGATCCACAGTAATGGCCTGGCTATAGTCTTCAATGGCGCGCTCGACATCCCCCATGTCCGCGTATACGTTGCCCCTGTTGATGTAATTCAGGGCTGAATCGGGCAGCATATCCACGGCCTGGTCAAAATCCTGAAGCGCTTCGTCATAACGCCCGAGCGTCCAATACAAGGTTCCCCGGTTATTCAACGCAGGCGCGGCGTATTCCGGGGCATTTTGATTCAATTCCAGGTACCGCGTGTATTGCTCGATGGCGGCCAAATGCCTGCCCTTGCTTTCGGCAAAAAGGGCTCGCTCAAAATAGGAGGCGCCGGGTATGGAGCCGTCCTTGCCCGGAGCGGATGCGCAAGACGCCGTCCATACGCAAATGACGGCGGCCAATAAACATCTTGCCGCTGTTTTTTTTAATTTAACCAAAATTTCGGGCATGACAAGCAAGGCCTCCTGCACTCCCAAAAGAAGATTCAAATGCTTATGGACTAATATCAAAGACAAGGCTCTCCTGCAAGAAAACCAGGAAAATTCACGGATTTTCGGCGCGGCGGCCGTCCAAATGACTTGACACCAAGGCTCTTTGTGGTAAAGCCTGCCATGATGTAATGTTATACCTTGCGGCAGATAATGGGCGTCCTCAGGCCCGATTCTTTCTTCCCGGCGCAGTATTTCGGGATGATCAGGAGGAGTGAAGTGGAAGCGGTCCTGGTTTACATGACAGCCGGAAGCATGGAAGAAGCCCGGAAAATCGCCTCGGCTTTAGTAGAGGAAAGGCTGGCGGCCTGCGCCAACATCCTGCCTCAGATGGAATCGGTCTATCAATGGAAGGGCGAGATAGAAAACGACGCGGAGGTGGTGGTCATCGCCAAAACCAAGGCCTCCCTGGCTGAAAAACTGAACGCCCGGGTTTTGGAGTTGCACAGCTACGAAGTCCCCTGCGTGGTGACCATGCCCATCACGGGAGGCAATCCGGAGTTCTTAGCCTGGATCGGCGAGGAAACCCAACAGGAATGAATCCGGCCGCCGGAAGCCAATGCCGGGCGGGCCCGCGTTTTGAATATTGGCCAAGATTATCAATAAAGCACTGGAGGAAGCATGAAGTATAAAACCGAACAATCAAATTTCAGGTCCCAAAACGTAACCTGCGACGGCGAGTTTTTGCTGCCCCAGGGCGTAGAGAATCCGCCCGTGGTGGTTATGGCTCACGGCTTTTGCGCTGAAAAAGCCTTTAGGCTCTACGATTTCGCACAAGTTTTCCTGGAACGCGGCATCGCCGCCTTCCTGTTTGACTACCGCGGGTTCGGCAAAAGCGACGGTTTTCCGCGTCATCACGCAAGCCCCAAAAAACACGTTCAGGACTGGCACGCCGCCCTGGAGCACGTGCGCAAGTCCGGCCTGGTCAATCCTCATAAGATCGCCCTTTGGGGATCTTCCTTTTCCGGCGGTCACGTCCTGAAAGTGGCGGCCAAAGACCGCGCCGTCCGCGCCGTGGTTTCCCAGGTGCCCTTTACGGACGGTTTCGACACCTTGAGCATGTTAGGCCCCCAGTTTCTCGCCAAAGCAACCAAGGCCATTTCCAAGGATCTCTGGTCTGTTGTGAGCTTCGGCGATCCCATTTACATTCCCGCCGTGGGCGAGGTCGGCAGAGTGGCCGCCCTGAACCAGCCCGGCAACCTGGAAGGCTACCTGGCCATCATTCCCGAAGACTCGGAATGGGAAAACAAGGTCACGGCCCGCAGCCTGCTGGAAGCCGCCAAGTACCGCCCGGGCTTTGCAGCCGCCGAACTGCCCTGCCCGTCCTTGTTTGTGCTGGCAACCGAAGACAACCTGTGCCCTTACGACTCGGCCAAACGATTCGCCAAGGCCTCGCTGTACAGCGAAATCATGACCCTGGAATGCGGCCATTTTGACTTGTATCTGGGCGACCTGTTTGACAAGGTCTCCGCCGCGGAAGCCGACTTCCTGGAGAAAAACCTGGCCTAAGCGGGTCTGGGATACGGCGTTTGCCAAAAAATACAGCCGGGGCGCGGGAGGAAGCAGCATCCCCGCCCCGGTTTTTATTTTGATCCACCGGCCTGTAACAATAGATCCAACCTTTTAAAATTTTAAAACATATATATGAGGCGCGGTCATGCCATATAGTCCCTATACGGTCCCTGGGGTGAACTTTCGGGAGGAGTTTGTCAAGGTTTCAGACGGGGCGACCCTGAAAGTCGTGGAATTCATTCCCCCGGACGAAGATAAATCCCTGCCCGTCATGGTCTTTGTCGCGGGTTGGATTTCCATGATCAAAGGCTGGGCCGAAGTCTTGCAAGAGTTAACCCCCCAATTTCACACATTATACGTGGAAACGCGCGAAAAAATCAGCGCCTGCCTGCCTGACTTCAAAAACCTGGAGTTCTCCATTGAACGCATGGCAAAGGACGTGGCGGAGGTGGTGGACAAAATGATCCCTGTGGATCGCTCCTTCGCCTATGGGGGAAGCTCCCTGGGCTCCACCGTGGTGCTGGACCTCATGAGCCAGGATTTTCGGCAGCCGGTAACTGGGCTACTGGTCGGACCAGTGCCTGAGTTCCATTACCCGGCCTGGGGCGTGCCCATCATCCGGTACTCCCCCCCGTCCCTGTACCTTGTGGTCAAGCCCGTCATCAAATGGTATTTGAAGTACTTTCGTGTGGACAGAAAAAAGGAGCCCGAGCAGATCGCCAAATATTACGGAACCTTGGACGCCGCAGAGCCCGCCCGGCTTAAAGCCAACGCCTTAGCCCTGCATAGCTACAGCCTGTGGGACAAGCTGCCCAAGGTCAAGGCCCCGGTGGTGATCATCGGTACGGAAACGGACAGCCTCCACGGCCTGGACACCCTGGAAAAAACCGTGGAGCTTTTGCCCCAGGGAGAATTAGCGCTCATGGCCTCCAACAAAGACGCCCACAGCGCCAAAGCCGGCCAGCTTATGGTGGAACGGTTAAGCAGGATTGGATCTTAGTTTTTTCTGGATGTGCTACAATACAGAACAATCTGATATGCTTGACAAAATAAAATACTAGAGATATGCTTATTTCATTCAGGCATTTTAATAATACACTGACCCTTTTAAATTGCTGGGAAATATTAAAGGAGATATCATGTTCTCAGTTATTGTCAGTATTATCGCCGGGGCAATAGGCTATCTAATTGTGACTTTTCACTTCCAACCAATTTTAAGATTTAGAGCAGTACGATTTCAGATCATTTCCGATTTAGTATTCTATGCCAATGCTATTAACGCTGAGAATTTAAACGTAGAAATGCAAAAACGGGTAGAAGAGAGACGGGTTGCAAACAGAAGACACTCTGCTGACTTGGCCGGTATTTATTGCGAACTGCCTGTTTATTACAAATACTATCTTTCAAGAAGGGGAATGGATATAGAAAGAGCAATTAAGGTGTTGATTGGGCTTTCAAACACTTTGGAATTTGAACCAGCCAATAAGGCCATTGATAACATAAATAGATGTTTGCGGATAAAACCATTTGATTGATTGGTATAAATAATTATTTATACATGGATAAGAACGCACGAAAGGATTTATCAAAGTTCTCTTGGCCCGAGAGGTTGAAAGGAACGAAACATGGATAATCAAGAAAAAAAAATGACTATCCAGTTTACTGGGCGGACTGCAGAAAAGCATAAGGTTCCTGCCGCAGTGCTTAATCAGGTGTTATCCGGGCTCCAGCGAGCTGTTCATTTGCTCGCAATGCAACAGGAAGAAATGGAAGTCAGGCAAAAGGACAGAGTAACTGGAAAGTTAGAGGACAAATATGTTCTGTTATGTGGGACTCCTGAACCTGGCAGCCTGATAATTCCGATTACTTTGGGGGACCCAAGCAGCGACTTGTTTGCAGCACAGGACATAGAAGCTGTTGCTGTCAATTTGGAAAACTTCTGCAGGGCTGTAGAAAGCCAAGATAAAACCCAAATTCGTCGTATTATGCCAGATAAAGATCGCCGCAAAAGGCTGATGGAATCGGCCATTAAAATGATCCCAAAAGGGAGCACCGGGATTGAGGTTCGAGTGGGTTGGAATGGAGAGGCTTTTATGCACTCCAAACGGTTACTGCCAGCCTTACGTGACTTGTCCCTGCCCGTGGACCAAGTCGAGGAGCTACAGACCGTCACCGGCCGTTTAGTCCGTATAGATTTTGATGCCAGAAAGGTCACAATTTTTTATAGACCAACAGGAAGAGATTTGGAATGTATTTATGACGAAGCCGTAGAAGATATGCTTTTGGACCGGCCGAGAGAATTAATCCAGGTGACAGGGGTGATTCGATTGGATGAAAAAGGGTTGCCATACCAAATTGTGCAAGTTGAGGAGATTCATGATTTGATTCTTTCACGTTTTCATAGGGAAGAAGTGGAACTTCCCGAATCTGTATTGATCTTCGATCCTCCCTTGGTCTTGGAACCAGAGTTGGTTGAAGATGACCAACTTGTTTGTCTTAGAGATGCAACTTTAGGAATTGATGTATTTGCTTCAACCATTGAAGACTTAGCGGATGAATTGAATCAGGAAATCCGAATGCTGTGGAGAAGCTACGCTCTGGAGAATGATTCGGCACTCTCGCCCAAGGCATTAGAGTTAAAAAGAAATCTCTTAAAAAGAATCAGGGAGCAAGCAAAAAATGGATAAGCGGTCCGTGGAAAAAGGATTGCAAAAAAAAGGTTTTGTTAAAGATGGTGGGGATCATCATTACTTTGTCTATTTTTCCATGGAAGGGAAAAAGACCCCGGTGAAAACAAAGACCAGCCACGGCAGTTCCAAATATAAAACCCTTGGCGCTCCTCTTATCGCCCAGATGGCAAGGCAATGCAAACTGACAAAACAGGAGTTTACCGATCTAATTGAATGCCCGCTAAGCCAAAAGAAATATGAAGAACAATTGCTCGATCAAGAAATAATTTAGCCAACATTCTAATTCTGAATTGAAACGGGGAACAGTAAAACTGCTCCCCGTTTTTTTACCTATCAGTTTTTGCTGAAGTTGAAAACGATGTCTTCGCCCTGGGCGTCCACGGTGACGGTGGAGTCCGGGTGGATTTTGCCTTCCAGGATCAGGAGGGCGAGCTGGTTTTCCAGGCTGCGCTGGATGACCCTCTTGAGCGGCCTGGCGCCGTAAGCGGGGTCGTAGCCCTTTTGGCCCAGAAGGACCAAAGCCTCTTCCGTGATGACCAGGTTCACGTGCTGGTCGGTCAGGCGTTTGATCAGACGGTCGGTCTGAATTCTGACCACCTGGGCCAGGTCTTCCACAGTCAGGCTGTTGAATATCACGGTTTCGTCCACCCTGTTCAGGAACTCGGGGCGGAAGGTGGCGCGTAATGCGTCCATGACCCGTTTGCGCATTTCCTCGGGATTGCTCCCCAGCTCCTGGATAAACTGGCTGCCCACGTTGGACGTCATGATGATGATGGTGTTCTTGAAGTCCACGGTCTTGCCGTGTCCGTCGGTCATGCGTCCGTCGTCCAGGATTTGCAGGAGCACGTTGAATACGTCCGGGTGCGCCTTTTCGATTTCGTCAAACAGGATGACGGAATACGGCCTGCGGCGGACGGCTTCGGTCAGGTATCCGCCTTCGTCGTAGCCCACGTAGCCCGGAGGGGCGCCGATGAGGCGCGACACCGAGTGCTTTTCCATGTACTCGCTCATGTCCACGCGGACAATGGCCTGATCGTCGTCAAAGATGAACTCCGCCAGGGCTTTGGCCAATTCGGTCTTGCCCACGCCCGTGGGGCCCATGAAAATAAAGGAGCCTATGGGGCGGTTGGGGTCCTGAAGCCCGGACCGGGCGCGGCGCACCGCGTTGGATACGGCCACGATGGCGTCGTTCTGACCGATCACCCGTTTTTCCAGGCGGCTTTCCATGCGGACGAGCTTTTCCTTTTCGCTTTCCAGCATTTTGGAAACCGGAATGCCGGTCCAGCGGGACACGACCTCGGCCACGTCCTCGTCGTCCACCTCTTCCTTGAGCATTTTGCGGTCCCGCTGCAGTTCCGCCAGTTTGGCGTGGGCCTGCTCCATGGCCTGCTTGAGTTCGTTGGCCTTTCCGTAGCGAAGTTCCGCCACCCGGTTCAAGTCGCCCTGACGTTCGGCCTGCTCCTCCTCGATGCTGAGGCGTTCCTGGGCTTCCTTGATCTTGGTGATCTCGTCGATGGCTTCCTTTTCGTTTTGCCAGTGGTATTTCATCTCGCGCATGGATTCTTCCATCTCCGAGATTTCCAGTTCCAGCTTGGCCAGACGCTCCTTGCTGGCGGCGTCCTTTTCCTTTTTCAAAGCCTGGCGCTCAATCTGAGCCTGGGTGATCCTGCGCTGCACCTCGTCGATTTCCTGGGGCATGCTGTCGATCTCTATGCGCAGTTTGGAGGCGCATTCATCCACCAGGTCAATGGCCTTATCCGGCAGGAAACGATCCGAGATGTACCGGTCCGAAAGCGTGGCCGCGGCCACGATGGCGGCGTCGGTAATTCGCACGCCGTGGTGCACTTCGTATTTTTCCTTTAGTCCGCGGAGGATGGAAATGGTATCCTGCACCGTGGGCTCGGCCGCGAAAACCGGGGCGAATCGGCGTTCCAGGGCCGCGTCTTTTTCGATGTACTTGCGGTACTCGTTCAGGGTGGTTGCGCCCACGCACCGCAGGCTGCCCCTGGCCAGGGCCGGTTTGAGCATGTTGGAAGCGTCCATGGCGCCTTCGGTTGCGCCCGCGCCCACCAGGGTGTGCATTTCGTCGATGAACATGATGACTTCGCCTTCGGCGTCCTCGACTTCCTTAAGCACGGCTTTCAGCCGGTCCTCAAACTCGCCGCGGTACTTGGCGCCTGCAATCAGGGAGCCCATGTCCAGGGCGACCAAACGGCGGTTTTTCAGAGATTCGGAGACGTCGCCCCGCACAATCCGCTGGGCCAGGCCTTCCACAATGGCGGTCTTGCCCACGCCTGGCTCGCCGATGAGCACCGGGTTGTTTTTGGTGCGGCGGCTTAACACCTGGACGATGCGGCGGATTTCGTCGTCCCGGCCGATGACCGGGTCCAGCTTGCCGATGCGGGCCAGTTCGGTGAGATCCCGGGAGTATTTTTCCAGGGCCTGATATTTTTCCTCCGGGTTCTGGTCCGTAACCCTTTGGGAGCCCCGGATGTTCTGGAGCACCTTCAGCAGGGTGTCTTTGGTAATGCCGTGGGACGCCAGGGTGCGGGAGGCGTCTCCGTGCTTTTCATCGGCTATGGCCAGGAGGATGTGCTCCAGGCTTACGTATTCGTCCTTCATTTTGCCGGCTTCGGCCATGGCGTTTTGAAGGACCTGTTTGGACCTGGGGGACAAGTAGCTTTCGCCCGCCCCGGCGCCGCTCACTCTGGGCATTCTTTCTATTAACGCCGCGAACTCATTGGCTACGCCGTCGGGAGAAACGCCCATTTTCCGAAACATGGATCTGGCCATGCCTTTGTCTTCCATAAGCATGGCCGAGACAAAATGCTCGGGCTCTATTTGTTGGTGTCCCTGGGTAACGGCCAGGTTTTGGGCCTCGCCCAATAATTCCTGGGACTTAATGGTGAATTTGTCAAAACGCATTGGTACGACTCCTTATATAAAATGGAAATATCCCAAGTTACCGGGTAGTTATCTTTCTTTCATCAAAAAATAATCACTTGCGTTTCCTTGTCAAATCGCGATAAGGGGTAAAAAGGGAAAAAAGGCGTTTTTCCATGATGCATCTGTGCGCAATCGTGAACCGCAACATTGGCCCGGGGCAAATACCATGAAAATCAATATATTGGGATCGGGAACCTGCGTACCGTCTTTAGAGAGAAGCACCTGCTCCGCCCTGGTCAGCGTGGGGAGCAGCCGCCTGCTTTTCGATTCCGGGGCCGGAACCATGCGCCGCCTTTTGGAGACGGGGCATACGATCCAGGACGTAACCCACATATTCTACAGCCATTTGCACCCGGACCACGTGGGGGAATTCGTTCCTTTTCTGTTTTCGACCAAGTATCCGAAGGAATACGGCAGGCGGACGCCTTTTTCCGTAATCGCCGCCAGGGGCTTTATGGATTTTTACAAAAACCTGCAAAGCGCCTTCGGCGATTGGATTGTCCTGGACCCGGAAATCATGGAAATTATGGAAATGGACGCCGCAGGGCCGGATCGGCGGGACTTTGCGGATTTTACCGTGGAAACGCGTCCCATGGAGCATACGGATCAGAGTGTGGGCTTCCGAATCAACGCCGGAAGGAAGTCCTTTGTGTATTCCGGGGATTCGGACTATTGCCGGGACCTGATCGACTTGTCCCGGGGTGCAGACCTTTTACTGTGCGAGTGCGCACTGCCTGACGATAATAAGGTTCCGGGCCATTTAACGCCTTCCCAGGCGGGGGAGATCGCCGCCCGGGCGGAGGTGAAAAGGCTGGTACTTACGCATTTTTATCCGGAATGCGACGAAGCGCCCGTCTTCGACCAATGCCGGAAGACCTGGAGCGGCCCTTTGGACCTGGCTCAAGACCTGATGGAGATCCTAATCTGATGCGGTATTATCCGGTGATGCTGGACGTCACGGACAAAAAATGCGTGGTGATCGGAGGCGGCGCCGTGGGCGCCCGCAAGGCGAAAACCCTGTTGGAATGCGGGGCCAGGGTAACGGTAATCAGCCCCCGGGCTCACGATTCCCTGATGGACCTGGCCGCTCAGGGGGAAATCATCCTGCACGCCAGGGGATACAAGAGTTCGGACCTGGACGGGGCTTTTTTGTTGATCGGCGCCACGGACGACGCGGATCTAAACGAAAAAATCAGCCGGGACGCGCATCAAAACAATCTGTTATGCAATATTGCCGACCGGCCCGGGGACTGCAATTTTATTTTGCCGTCCATTGTCAATCAAAAGGATTTGGTGATAGCTATATCCACGTGCGGGCAAAGTCCGGCTTTTGCGAAGAAAATCCGCCAGGACCTGCAATGCATGTTCGGGGCGGAGTACGGCGTCTTCCTGGAGTTGATGGGAGCGGTCAGGAAAAAGCTATTGGCCCAATCCCACGCTCCGGAGGAGCACAAAGGCCTGTTCAATAAGTTAATCAGCGGCGGCCTTTTGGATCTTCTGGCCGCCCGGGACGAAAACGGAGCGGATGTATTGTTGAAAGAAATATTAGGGGCAGGCTATTCCGTGCATGAGTTGGTGGGAGGCCTGAACGATGGATTTGAATGCACGGAGGCTGAGTGAGCCAGTCGCCCAATAGACAGCACCGGGATAACGCCCATCCCTGGGCGAAGTATACGGATTCCAAAGTTCCGGAGCATTTAGAGGATTCTGAAGACCCGGAATTCTCCCGCTCAGGATCCATTGCTTTCGTTGTTACGCTTATTTTTGGATTCGGGCTGATTTTTTTCTTCACGAAAACCAGGGGGGCTGTTACCGGCTTTGACAAGGGCGACGTTGTCTGGGCGGGCGCCGTGACCATTTTCATTGCATTCTGGGTTCGGTCGATGTCCGGAAACGGTCTGAAAACATACGCCAAGCAGGCGCTGATCTGGTTTGGCATCATATTGGCCTGCGTGACCCTATACGCTTATAAAGCGGAATTGGGCGCCGTAAAAGACAGGGTGGTTTCCGTGCTGATTCCCGACCAGGGCATGGCGGTTTCGGAAAACTCCCATGTTTATACAAAGGCCGGCAACGGCCACTTTTACATCCAGGGGCAGGTAAACGGCGTTCCGATTATCTTCCTGGCGGATACGGGGGCCACGAACGTGGTTCTGGCCAAAAGGGATGCGGAAAGAGCCGGTTACGACGCGGAAACGCTGGTTTACGACAGGCAGGCATCAACGGCCAACGGGTTGGTTGACACCGCCAGGATTGAGTTGGACGAACTGCGGGTTGCAGGTTTTGTCCTGGATAATTTGCCGGCCTATGTTAATGATTCCGAGTTGGACGAGTCTTTGCTCGGCATGAATTTTTTCTCCCGCCTGGAAGGGTATGAGGTGGAGGGCGACGCTCTCACCATCAGGTGGCGCGGCGCAAAACAGCCCTGACGGCCAAGGTTGTTTATTCCGGTTTAACGGAGGCGATTTGTATATGCTGTTTGTTCTTGCTTTATCAGCCTATGTAACGGGTTTTTTCGGATACCTGGGATACCTGATTTTTCATCAGGAGATTTACCATAAGGTCGGGCATTACTTTTTTGTCCTGGGGCTGGGCATTCAAACCTTTGTGCTTCTATCCAGCTTTATGGTTTCCGGGGTCATGCCAGTGGAAAACCTGCGGGAGACGCTTTGCTTTACGGCCTGGGCCATAGCCTTGATATACGTGGGCTTTAATCTGCGTTTCCGCTTGATGGTTTTAGGAGCTTTTGTGGCGCCCCTGGTTTGCGGAATCATGATCGCCTCTTCCCTGTTTTCAGGCTCGTCCGCCGTGTCTCCGGATTTGTTAAAAGGCGTGTGGACCTTTGTGCACATCACGGCCATATTTTTGGGCGACGGCGCCTTTATCCTGGCCGCCTGCGTGGGAATTATCTATCTCATGCAGGAACGGGCCATCAAGAAAAAGCAGCATGGTTTTATATATCACAGGCTTCCTTCCCTGGAAGTTCTGGACAAGATGGGGTATGCATGCGTGGCCTTTGGGTTTCCCATGCTCACCTTTGGCATGATAGCCGGCTTTATCTACGCCCAGTCCGTCTGGGGCAAATGGTGGAGTTGGGACCCCAAGGAGCTTTGGTCCGTGGTGACGTGGCTGTTTTATGCAGCCCTGCTTCACGAGCGCCTTACCGTGGGCTGGAGAGGAAAACGCGCGGCGGTCATGGCCATAATCGGGCTGGCGGTTGTGCTTATAACCTTTGGCGTAAATTTCTTTTTACTCGGCCATCATACGCAGTTCACCAAGTTTTGATATGGATATTGTATTAGTAGGCTTAAATCATAAAACCGCCCCGGTGGATGTCCGGGAGTGCTTTGCCTTTGACTCTTTGGAAGCAGACGCGGGTTTAAAAGAGCTCAGCCGGATTCCGGAACTCACGGAGGCCGTGTTGATTTCCACCTGCAACCGGGTGGAGGTTGCGGCGGCGTGCCAGGATCCGGATCAAGGCGTTGCGGCTATCAAGGATTTTTTTTCCCGCACCAAAAGCATGCCGTTGGAAAATTTTGAGCAAAACCTGTTTGTGTATAAGGGCGACGAGGCGGTTCAGCATGTTTTCAGGGTGGCCTCCAGCCTGGACTCCATGGTGCTGGGGGAGCCCCAGATCCTTGGGCAGATGAAGGAATCGTACAGGCTCGCCACCCAGGCCAAAACAACGGGAGCAGTCCTCAACCGGCTTATGCACCGCTGCTTCATGACCGCCAAACGGGTCAGGAAGGAAACCGGCATTGGGGACCACGCGGTGTCCATCAGCTACGCGGCGGTGGAGCTGGCCCGTAAAATTTTCGGGGAGTTGACGGACAAGAAGGTGCTGCTTATCGGCGCCGGCGAAATGGCGGAGCTGGCCGTGGAGCACTTGTTGAACCATCGCGCGGCCGGCGTTTTTGTAGCCAACCGCACCTTTGAAAGAGCCGTGGCTTTGGCGGAGAGGTTCCGTGGAACGCCGATCCGGCTGGAGGAGGTGGAGGAGCATCTTAAAATCGCAGACATCATCATCAGCTCCACGGGCGCTCCCGGCTACGTGCTTGAAAAAAAGGACGTGAAAAAGGTGCTCCGGGCCAGGAAAAACAGGCCGTTGTTCTTCATCGACATCGCCGTGCCCAGGGATATCGACCCGGCCATCAACAATCTTTCCAATAATTTCGTGTATGACATTGACGACCTGCAGGGCGTGATCGACCGCAACATCGACGAAAGGCAAAAAGAGGCGATCCGGGCCGAACGCATTGTGGATGAAAACGTCATCAAATACCGCACCTGGCTGGAGGGGCTGGACATCGTTCCCACCATAGTCAGCCTCCAGAAAAAACTGGAAGCCATCCGGCAGGCTGAAATGGCCAAAACCCTGGCCCATGTCACCGGTTTGGATGAAAATGGAAAAGAAGCCATCGACCGGCTGACCCAGTCCATTATCAACAAGGTGATGCACGACCCCATCCAGTTTTTAAAGGCGGGCGGACATAGGGAAAAGCAAAAAAAGGAAGTTCTTGGCTTTACCCGGGACATATTTAATCTGAACAATTCCGAAAATGGCGATGAAATTTCGCCGGACGAGGAGTAGCATAAAGTGAATAATACGGTTTTCATGTTTCCCGGCCAGGGCTCCCAGTTTGTGGGCATGGGGCAGGATTTTCACGACGAATTCGTTTTCGTCCGCGAGCTCTTCGACATGGTGGAGGAGCTGTGCAAGCGCCATATCCGGCGCCTGTGCTTTAACGGCCCCATGGAAGACCTGACGGAAACCGTCAACCTTCAGCCGGCCATTACAGCCGTCAACCTGGCTTGTATGGAAGCCATAGCCAGGGAGGGCGTCAAGCCCTCGCTGACGGCCGGGCACAGCCTTGGAGAGTACAGCGCTCTTAAATGCGCCGGGGCCATTTCCGCCGAGGATTGCTTTAAGCTGGTTTTTAAACGGGGCGAGTTGATGCATCGGGAGGCCTGCGCCAATAAAGGAACCATGGCGGCTGTCATGGGGCTGGATATCAAGGCGGTGTCTGCCATTGTGGAGCAGGCGCAAAGCGCCGGGATCGTTTCCGTGGCCAATCACAACACCCAAAACCAGATCGTCATCACAGGCTCGCCTGACGGGGTCAAACAGGCTTGCGTTTTGGCCAAAGAGCAAAAAGCCCGGGCCATTCCCTTGAAAGTAAGCGGGGCCTGGCACAGCGCGTTGATGCGAGGCGCCAAAGAGGAATTCGCCGCCTATCTGGACGAGTTCGCCTTTAACAAACCTGAATGCCCGGTGGTGATGAACGTAACGGGCGAGCTCTGTTACGGCGCCGCGGAACTCAAAGATATTATGTCGGTCCAGTTGACCAGCCCGGTCAAGTGGTGCGACTCCCTGCTTGGCATGCAGGCGTCCGGGACGGAAGTCTTTGTGGAAATCGGCCCGAAAAACGTGCTTACGGGCATGGTTAAAAAAGTCCTGGATGACAAGGAAAGGCCCTGCGTCGTGCATAATGTGCAGGACTTGAAAAGCCTGGAGGCTTTCCTGAAAGCCGTGGCCTAAAACATCCACGTCACGCCGGGAGGACGGCTTTTTAATTATTGCGTTGGAAACCCCTTCGTTGGGTTTCGCATGAGTGTTTTCGGCGTTGAACATTAGTCCGGCGGAAAACGGGCAGCCTCCTTAGGAAAGGTCTTGCAAGCTCTATCTCAACCTACTATTTTTATGGATAAAAAGCAGGTTGGGTTAAGAAGTCCGGCTTCCAAGCATCACTCAGCCTTCGTTGACTTTGGACTTCGAACCCAACAAAACAGAGAGGCTGCTGCGGCCTCCATTCTTCGTCATCCCCGTGGAGGGAGGCGGGGGGATGATTGCGGTTGTTTTGCAATCGTCATGACGCACTTCCGGAAACGGGGCCCAGAGTCATTCTGAAATTTTGCCAGGTACATCTTAAAAACCTAGAACGGGGGAAAACATGCCCAAACAAATATCAAGGACGTTTTGGCTTTCCGTAATTTTGCTGCTTACGATCTTCGCCGTTCCGTGCTCGGCCGGGTATGTCACCCTTGAAACCCAGCTTGGCGCTCAGGCCACGGGCAGCCGCGTGGAGATAGCAGCCAGGATCTCCAACCTGGGCAATGACCCCGCCAACTTTGTGACGGCCGAACTGGAGGTGCTGGGCGAAAGAATCACCGGCCAGGCCGTCCCGCGGGAAAAAGTGATCGAAAACGTCAAAAAGGCCGGAGCGGCAAGTCTTCTTGACTATCATGGCCTTCAATTGCAAAGCAGCGCGGATACACTTAATTCCAAACAGTGCGTGGTGTTTACCTACACGCTGGAGCTACCCCAAGGCGTCCAGGGATCTTTTCCGGCTATTTTGCACATAGGCTACAGGGACCTGAACAGCCTGCCCTTTTCCTCTTTGGCCGGAATAATCGTTAAAACGCCCGGCGCGCCGGAGCCTGGAGTCCAGGCAAAACTGCGAGAGAAGCCCGGCAGCGCAAATCCTCTCATACTGATTACCCTGACCAACACGACCCAAAACGTCATTCAAGCCAAAGCGCGCCTGGCTGCGCCGGACTCTCTGTCCTGTAAAAAACCCTTGCGCAGCCTTACCCTGCTTCCCGGCAAGCCCGTTCTGGTGGACTTTGAAGTGGAAAACCTGGCTGACAGGGCCGGGGATCATGCGCTGTTTTTCATCCTGGAGTATGACGACGGCGGCTATCATCGCTGTTTGCTTTCCACGACAACGTTAAAGGTAAAGCCTCGCGACCATTGGTTTAGCAGAACCCGATCCTGGTGGATGGGCCTGGATGCTATCCTTGCATGCCTTTTCGGCGGGGTCTGGCTTTTTTCCTGGCGGAGGCCCTCAGTTTAAAGCATTTCTTCCTGTAAGCGATTCATATTCCCATTGCTTTTTTTATACGCTGTGCTAAAGGATTTCCATCCATCTCAAAAGACGCCGGATCAAAAAATTTTCTTTTAATACGAGGTGAAAATGAAGACTATGAAATCCTGGATGACTACGTTTGCAGTGCTCGCGATGGCCCTGTGCCTGGGAGCTTTCCCGGCCATGGCCGACGATGTAACCGACGCTATTAACGAAGGGGTGAATCAGTACAAAGCGGGCAATTATTCCGAAGCCGCAAGCCAGCTGGACTACGCCGCTCAGTTGATTCGCCAGAAAAAAGGCGGGGACCTGGAAACCATGTTCCCTAAACCCCTGAGCGGATGGACCGCTGAAGACGCCACTTCCACGGCCGCAGGAGCAGCCATGTTCGGCGGAGGCGTTACGGCCCAGCGCAATTATTACAAGGATGGGAGCAACATTACCATCAACATTATGACGGACTCCCCGGCCATGCAGGGCATGATGATGATGCTGTCCAATCCGGCGTTTGCGTCCTCTTCCGGCATGAAGCTGGACAAGGTGAACGGCCAGCGCGCCATGTACGAATATGACGCTGCCAACCAAACCGGTGAAATGACCATTGTCGTCAATAACAAGTATCTCATCACAGTAAACGGCGATGTGGTTTCTCTGGACGAAATCAAGGCCTACGCCGGGGCCATTGACTTTGATAAGCTGGCCGCTATGCAATAACAGCTCTCTAAAAAATTTCTGAAAAGAAAGCCTGGGCGCGCGAGGGGCGTTGTCCGGGCTTTTTTTGTCTCAAGGGGTCATGGGATCAATTCTTGCAAGTCAATTTTGATGAGCAAAAACAACGCTGCTAAAAAAAGGGGTTTGCCATGAATATATTGATCGCCGAAGACGACTCCACTTCACGCCATTTTTTGGAGGCCATCCTGACCCAATGGGGCTACGAAACAACGACCGCGAAAAACGGCGCAGAAGCGTGGAAGATGCTCCAGGAGAAAAAATTTTCCTTGTTTCTCCTGGATTGGATGATGCCTGAAATGGATGGGTTGGAGCTGTGCAGAAAAATCCGGTCTTTATGCGAGGGCGACAATTACATTATTCTCCTTACCGCCCGCAAGGATCCCAAGGACATTGTATCCGGCCTGGAAGCGGGCGCCGACGACTACATTTGCAAGCCGTTCAACCGATTGGAGCTGCAGGCCAGGATCAAGGCCGGCCGCCGGGTTCTGGACTTGCAACGCGCTCTGGCGGCTCAGGTGGAATCCCTCCAATTGGCCATGGCGCAAATCAAAACCCTGGAGGGCATTCTGCCCATCTGCATGTATTGCCATAAAATCCGGACGGATAAAGAAAGCTGGCAGCGTATAGAGAAATATCTGTCGGACCATACGGACCTAATGTTCAGCCACGGCCTGTGCCCCGAATGCAAGGCAAAGTGCATGGTAGAGGAGGGAATAACCCCAGAGGATATGGACGACGCCCACAGGGAATATAATGACTGATGAATCCGTCTATTTTTTTTTCATCCATCCTATGCTGATAGCGCCGATAAATAAAAGGCCCAGCACCATGGCGTAATATCCACCGGGCCTGCCGTTGGCCACGCCTGTCGCCCCAAAAAAGATGCAGGCCAGGCCCAGGCCTCCTGCGATCACAGCCGCGGGGGTGATTTTTGTTTTTTTCGCCGGAACTTCCTGGCTTGCATCCTTAAAGCCTTTG
Organism: Desulfatibacillum alkenivorans DSM 16219; assembly: GCF_900142135.1. Classification (GTDB taxonomy): domain Bacteria; phylum Desulfobacterota; class Desulfobacteria; order Desulfobacterales; family Desulfatibacillaceae; genus Desulfatibacillum; species Desulfatibacillum alkenivorans. The sequence continues at coordinate 17,900 of NZ_FQZU01000061.1, forward strand.
CTCTTCTTGCCTTTTTTCTTAGCCATATCCCTCTCACAACAACGGAGCAAAAATTCTGCCCAGGCCGTAAGCCAGTTCCTTGAACGGACTTGCCTTGGTTTGCCTGGGCAAACAGTGGCTCAAAAGCCATCCCATCCAGGCGTCCACCTCGCGGATGACCGCCGGGGTATAGATAGCCAAAGCCACCTCATAATTCAATAAAAGACTGCGCATATCCATGTTGGCGGAGCCCACCACGGCCACGGTGTCATCTACGATGATGGCCTTTGCGTGAAGCATCCCCGGCTGATACAGCATGACCGAGACGCCCGCCTCCTGCAAATAGGTCAGATAGGCCGCCCTGGCGAGATCGGCCATTAAATGGTTCGAGCGCCTGGGGATGATAATTCTTACATCCACGCCCCGGCGGGCCGCAATGCTTAAGGCCTGCACCAAGAGTTCGTCCGGGACGAAATAAGGGGTGACGATCCATGCACGGGTTTCAGCCTTAAAAATCCAGGTGAGTAAAGAATCCCGGAGGGAATCCCCCTTGACGTCCGGGCCGCTGGCGATGACCTGCAGCGTAGCCTGGCGCCTGTCGCTGTTTTCCCAGGGAGGAATGACGGACTCGGGCAGGGTTTCGCCGGAGGCGAATTTCCAGTCCGAGCGGAAAACCGTCTCAAGATTGGCCACGACGGGTCCTTCCACCATCATGGCCATATCCAGCCAACGTCCGGGCGCCATTTTAGGCCCCATGTACTCATGAGCCAGGTTCATGCCGCCCACAATGGCCGACCTGCCGTCCACGGTCAGGATTTTTCTGTGATTCCGCAGATTGGCCCGCCCCCGGAAAGGCAGCCGCATCATGGGCATAAAAAAATCGACTTTGCCTCCGGCGGCCGTTAAGTGGCGCGTAAAGCGGCGATTGATCTTCATGGAGCCCAAGGCGTCCATGAGCAGGCGCACGCGGACTCCCTGGGAAGCCTTGGCGGCCAGGGCTTCAATAAGCCAACTGCCGGTCCTGTCCTTGCCCATAATGAAGGTGGCGAGGTATACTGACTCCTGAGCCTCTTCTATAAGGCGGATGGTTTCGTGAAAGGCGTGGACCCCGTCGGACAGCAACACCGTGGAATTTTTGGCGTAAGGCCTGAACACCCCATGGCGTTTATTCTGGATATAGGCGCCTGGAGCCAGTTCTCCCGAATCTATGGTTTGCTCCGGCTCGGGCAAAAGAGGCTTGCTTTCTATCATGTGTTGGGTTTTGCGGCCTCCGAAAAGGAGGTACAGCGTAACCCCAAGCACCGGCACGAAGATAATGGCCATCAACCAGGCCAGGGTGCTTGGCGGAGATCGGCGGGTCATAAGGATGTGGGCCAAAACGAGCACCGCCAAAATAAAGCCCAGGGCCGGCAGGAGGTTGACGGATATCCATGCCCAATAAGAGGAGGTAAGGTCCATAGTCTCTGTTGTTTTGTTGGAGAAAATAGGCCGTTATAGGGTTATTTGGTTTGTACCTTGCAATTGAAGATTCGTCAACCATGTTTGGAACAGGCAAAGGGCGTTTTACTTGCAAAATGGGTTGCATTTTTTATTGGCTGTATTAAATAGGGGAGTCCAAACCTGTAATTGTTAGGAATAGTTAAGAGGATAACAACCATGGCAAAGCCCGACCATACTCAGAATACAAGCCCGGATGACGAGAGCAAGGAAAAAGGCCTGGACTTCATCCGCACTATCATCGCCAAGGACAATGAATCCGGCAAGCACGGCGGCAAAGTGGCCACCCGGTTTCCGCCGGAGCCCAACGGCTATTTGCACATCGGGCACGCCAAGTCCATCTGCCTGAATTTCGGCATAGCCGGAGAACACGAAAAAGGCACGTGCAATCTACGCTTCGACGACACCAACCCAACCAAGGAGGACGTGGAATACGTAGACTCCATTATGGAAGACGTCCGCTGGATGGGTTTTGGCTGGAACGAGTTGCACTATGCTTCGGATTATTTCGAGCAGTTGTACGAGTTTGCCGTGGAGTTGATCAAAGCGGGCAAGGCCTACGTGTGCGATCTCTCCCCGGAGGAAATCCGCGCATACCGCGGAACCCTGAAAGAGCCGGGAAAGAACAGCCCTTACAGGGACCGTACGCCCGAGGAAAACCTGGACCTGTTCCAGCGTATGCGGGCCGGCGAGTTCGAGGACGGCTCCCGGGTGCTCAGGGCTAAAATCGACATGGCCGCCCCTAACCTGATTCTGCGCGATCCCACCTTGTACCGGATTCGCAGGGCCCATCATCATCGGACGGGCGATAAATGGCTGATCTACCCCATGTACGATTTCACCCATTGCCTTTCCGACGCCATTGAAGGCATCACCCATTCCATTTGCACCCTGGAGTTTGAGAATAACCGGGCTTTATACGACTGGGTCCTGGATAACGTGAGCGCCCCCTGCCATCCTCAGCAGATCGAGTTTGCAAGGCTCAACCTGAGCCACACGGTTCTTTCCAAACGCAAGCTCATTCAGCTTGTGGAAAAGGGCCTGGTGAACGGCTGGAGCGATCCGCGCATGCCCACCATCTCCGGGCTTCGCAGAAGAGGCTATCCGCCCGAGGCGCTGCGCAATTTCTGCGATCGCATCGGCGTGGCCAAAAGGGATTCCATGGTGGACATGGCTCTCTTGGAGTTCTGCGTCAGGGAGCACTTGAACGAAGTCGCACCCCGGGTCATGGGCGTGCTGAATCCTTTGAAAGTGGTCATCACCAACTATCCCGAAGGGGAATCCGAAGAACTGGACTGCCCGCTGCATCCCACTGACCCGAGCCAGGGAAGCAGGATGCTGCCTTTCTCGGGCGAGTTGTACATCGAGCGGGAAGACTTTATGGAGGATCCGCCCAAGAAATTCTTCCGCCTCTCCCCCGGCAAGGAAGTGCGGCTGCGGTACGCCTATTTCATCACCTGCCAGGAAGTGATCAAGGACGAGAACGGCGAGGTTGTCGAGCTTCGCTGCACCTATGACCCGGCCACCAAGGGCGGAGACGCCCCGGACGGCCGCAAGGTCAAGGCCACGCTTCACTGGGTTTCGGCCAGGCACGCCTGCACTTCGGAAGTCAGACTCTACGAGCATTTGTTCACCCAGGAAAACCCCAACGACGTGGAAGAAGGCAAGGATTTCACCGACTATATCAATCCCGATTCCCTGAAGGTTCTCAAGGACTGCAAGGTGGAGCCCAGCCTGGCCAATGCCGGCCCCGGCTACCAGTGCCAGTTTGAGAGAATGGGATACTTTTGCGTGGACTCCGTCGATCCCGACACCGGGTTGGTCATCTTCAATCGCACCGTCACACTTCGGGACCAATGGGCGAAAATCCAGAAATCCCAGCAGCCCCAGCCTAAAAAAAACAATAAGAAGAAAAAGAAATAAAAACGCATATCCGCCGCGCCCCGGATCGGACCGGTTATTCAGCCGGTACGGTTCGGGGCGGGCCGTCAATGTTTTGCCGGTCCGGATCGACGGAATTTTGTCAGGCGGAAAACCGCGGCGCATTCGCTTGTTTTCAGGGAAATGAAAGCCAAGAAAATCAAAACTTGATTTTCCGGCGGGAAATTGAGACTCTTTAATATTGGGGCAAGGCCCCCGGCGAGTGCTAATCCGCCTGACCTTGTCATAACCCTATGCAGCCGAAACCTGCGGCTGACTTATCCGGCCGGCGAAAAACGGCCGAGGATAAAAAAAACAGGAAAAATCATGGGCCAATCAACCATAGAACAAGCTAAGGAAGTTCTTAAAATAGAAGCGGAAGGCGTGCTGGAGCTGGCGGAGAAGATCGACGAGGGATTTTCCGCCATGGTGGATTTGATCATGGACTGCAAGGGCCGGGTGATTGTCGGCGGAATCGGCAAGTCCGGCATTGTGGGCCGGAAGATCGTGGCCACCTTAAACAGCACGGGCACCCGCTCCATGTTTTTGCATCCCGTGGAAGCCATGCATGGTGATTTGGGCATGGTCTGCGGAGACGATCTTTTTCTGGCGCTTTCCAACAGCGGCGAGACCGACGAATTGAACATTTTGGTGCCCAGCATCCAAAAAGCGGGTTGCAAGGTCATCGCTTTTACCGGCAACGTCAATTCCACCCTGGCCAAATACAGCGACATCGTCATTGACGTGGGCGTACAACGGGAAGCCTGCCCCCTGGGCCTGGCCCCGACCTCCAGCACCACCGCACTATTAGCCATGGGCGACGCCCTGGCCGTGGTGCTCATCAACAAACGCAACTTCAAGTCCAGCGACTTCAAACGCTTTCACCCCGGCGGGCACCTGGGCCAGCGCCTGTCCGCCAAGATCAAGGATATCATGCTCACCGGCGACGACGTTCCCTGCGTGCTGGAAGACACCATCATGACCGAGGCCATCGCCGAGATGGACCGCCTGGACCTGGGCACGACCCTGGTCACGGACAAGGACGGCGCCCTCAAAGGCATTATCACGGACGGAGACCTGCGCCGTTTTCTCACCCGGGGCAACGGAGTGGAGAAAAAGACGGCCAAGGACGTGATGACGCCCACGCCCAAGGCGGTGACCTCCCATTCCAAGGTGAGCGAGGCTCTGAACCTGATGGAAGCCCACCTGATCACCGTGCTGCCCGTGGTGGGGGAGAAGAATCAGGTCCTTGGAATTCTCCATGTGCATGACATTCTGGGCAAGGGAGAGGTCCGGTTTAACGGCCATTAATCCCGAGGCATGGACATTGCATCCGCTGTATTGACGCTGTTTCCCTAATATTTTTTCTGACCGCGCGCGTTATCATGAGGACTGGCAATGAATCCGGAACTAACCGACACCATAATCAAAACCCTGGGAGAGGCCAAAATCGCCTCCCCGGTCCGCAAATCCGAAAACGGAAAGCCCGAGTGCAGCTTTCAGCCAGACGAGGACCGGGTGCTGGTGGAAATCAACGCCGAAAAAATCCTGGAGCAAATCCGCCTGGGCATCGAGCCCGCCTCCTTCGAAAAGGCCGGCCCCAGAAGCCATATCTTTTTCGACCCCAGCAAGGTCCGGTGCGCCATCGTCACCTGCGGCGGCCTGTGCCCGGGCCTGAACGACATCATCCGGGCCATCGTCCTGGAGCTCACCTACGGCTACGGCGTGCGCGGCATTTACGGAATAAGGTACGGCCTGGCCGGATTCATCCCGGAATACCGGTACGACGTGGTGGACCTGACGCCCGCGGAAGTGGAGGACATCCACGGATCGGGCGGCACCGTGCTGGGTTCCTCCCGGGGCCCCCAGGACATCGGCCAGATTGTGGATTGCCTGGAACGCATGAACGTGGGCATTTTGTTCACCGTGGGCGGAGACGGCACCCTCATGGCCTCCACGAAGATTTGCGACGAAATCGCCAAACGCGGCCTTAAAATCAGCGTGGTGGGCATACCCAAGACCATCGACAACGACATCTTTATGGTGGGCCGCTCCTTTGGGTTTGAGACCGCCGTGGAAATGGCCACCGCCGCCATTCGCACCGCCCATACCGAGGCCGTGGGATATCCCAACGGCATCGGGCTGGTCAAGCTCATGGGCCGCCATTCCGGGTTCATCGCAGCCCACGCGGCCCTGGCGCAGCAGGACGTGAACTTTGTCCTGGTTCCGGAAGTGGATTTCGACCTGAAAGGGGAAAACGGATTTTTAAAAACCCTGGAAACCCGCCTTTTGGACCGGGGCCACGCCGTAGTCGTCGCCGCCGAAGGGGCCGGGCAAAAATTCTTCGAAGGGGAAAACGCCGAGCGGGACGCTTCCGGCAACCTGAAGCTCCACGATATCGGCATGTTCTTAAAAAGCGAAATCGCCCGCTACTTCGACTCCATCAACATGGAGATCAACCTCAAATTCATCGATCCCAGCTACATGATTCGCAGCCATCCGGCCAATTCCAACGATAACGTGTTTTGCAGCTTCCTGGCCCGGAACGCCGTCCACGCCGGAATGGCCGGCAAAACCCGACTCCTCGTGGGGTATTGGCACGACCAGTTCGTCCACGTGCCCATGGACGCCTCGGCCGGAAAACGCAAACGCATCGACCCCAACGGCCGCCTGTGGATGAGCGTCCAGGAAGCCACCGGCCAACGCAGCATGACCAATGATCATGAGCCGTGTAAATGATGCGCCGTTATTTTTTTTTGCAGCTTTGACTCAACTCTGGGCTAAAGGTAGATGAATGGCAGAACTCCTGCCAAGGTGTTTTGGGCTGAATTGCCAAAGCCAAAAATAAAAAAGGAACAAGCTCCCAACGCCAAAGGCGCGGCGTAATTCACAACCCGCCAGGGAGCGGATGTGTCAGGTGATACCCGTCACTGTACAACCTGGGTTTCATGAATTTGACCTACCGTATATTGCAAGATTTTGGGGGATGAACATCTTGTTTCATGCAAAATACGTTAACCCCAGTTTACGATTTTATCGATAAAAATCAATAATTTGTTTGTTTTTCAAGGGCGACTAACCAACGAACAACGGATTTTGGGGGACGGGGATTTTTGGGGACGTCCCTTAACAACGTACTAACTTTTATATACATTTTTACTATAGTAGATTGGAAAATATTAATAATTCAAACCACCTATCT
>NZ_FQZU01000090.1 GCF_900142135.1 Desulfatibacillum alkenivorans DSM 16219
GGAAAACGGATTCGGATTGATATCCGCTGTTCATCGCCCCATTTCAGGCTGCAACCCGATTTTTAACTTTTTACCTGGGCATCATTGATTGCAACCAAATTATTTTCAAATGATTGGAATCGGTTTCGCCAGGGTGTGTTTTTTCCACGCGGAGGCCTATTGTGCTTGTAATTCCCTTAGAAGGCAAGATCAGATTGCGCAATCCTCCACTATCCATCTTTTAAGGACCCTAATTCATTGAAAGATCATGACAATCGGGCGTATTTGAAGGTCTTTTTTTGGGGCGTTGTTTTATGGGGCGGTCTCCTGGCTGTTTACCAGTTTGCGTTAAACAGATGCATGTGGCTGGATGAGGCCCACCTGGCAATCAATATTGTGGACAGGGGATTTCTGGGGCTTTTGGCGCCTCTGGATAATCATCAGGCCGCTCCCATAGGATTTTTGTTCGCAGAAAAATTGATGGCCCTGTTTTTCGGAAACAGCGATTGGGCATTGCGGGTGGTCCCGCTTTTCAGTTTTTTGTTTTCCATCCCTCTGTTCTTTTTTATATCCAGAAAACTGGCGCGCAACGGGATTGTCGCCCAAATGGCGACGGCTTTGTTCAGCATTTCCTGGATTTTGTTAAGGTATTCGTCCGAAGTCAAGCAGTACTCGCTGGATGTTTTTGTTTCCTTATTGCTTTTATGCCTGCCCTTTTTTCTGAGTATGGAACGCAGAAGCGCCCTGGCAGCCGCGGCGGTTATCGGGTGCGCGGCTATCTGGTTTTCCCATGTGGCTGTTGTAACCCTTTTTGTGGTCGGCGTCTATTGGCTCTATAGGGAGACGTATTTACGCGGGAACTCAAAGATTTCTCTTGTCATAGCCTCCTGGCTGGTTTCATTTGCCGGGTACTACGTGTTTTTCATACACGATCACCCCACCAGGGAATACATGCTCTGGTTTTGGCGAAAAAGTTTTTTGCCGGCCAATCCTTTATCAAGGGAGTTTTATGTTTTTGGCTATGAAAAACTCCAGGAAATCTATGGATACATGTTTGGCCTGGAGTCCATCTGGTTGGTTCCCTTGGCAATTTCGTTGTCCGGGGTTTGTTGCCTGGTTGTCCGGAAAAAATTCACTGTGTTGTACTTTTGCCTGGCGCCTGTCGGCGTACAGCTTGCTCTTTCCCTGCTCCGGCTATACCCGTTCCACACAAGGATGATTCTGTTTTTGACGCCCGAATTCCTTCTTCTCTTTTCCATGGGAGTGTATTGCCTGGCCGGTTTTTTCAGGAAAAGCCCGGCCGTCGTCTCCTGCGCGGCCATAGCCCTGCCTGTCGTCATAATGTTTATTCCTCTTTCCAACAAAATTCCCGTTTATAGTGATCATGTCAGGGAGTCTTTAAAATGTGTGGAGCAGCATATTCAGGAAGATGAAACCATTTATTTTTATTACGTCACCAGCGGAATCGCCGATTTCTATTTGAGAGCGGGTTTGGTAAATGTGGCCAACCCGGCCGTCAACGGGCAACGGCATCGCAACGAAAACCACAAATACAATCCCGAACTGGCAAGCCTTACCGGAAAGGTCTGGCTGGTTTTTTCGCATGTTTATATAAGTGAATCCGGTGTAAACGAGGAATCCTACATGATCGGATTTTTAAAGGAAAACGGAGCCCTTGTGCTGGATTCCCAATCCTACCCGGGGAGCAGCGTGTACCTTGTGGATACCATGAAGCCCAAGGCCGTCCGCCTTGCGGCTCCCAATCCATGAGTTTCCGGCCTTTACCTTGATGGACGTGAACAACCAAATGGGGCGGCCCTTTTCGACTTGATTGGCCCTTAGTCATTGAAGGCTTTGCTTCTGACGTACAGGTAGGTGCAATTATTGGCGCCTTTCAGGCATACAAGTCCGCTTTTCTCTTTCATTGGTGATTGAAAGGAAAGCGGAAAGGACCTTGCCTAAATCCGCGATTGGATTTGCCGGAGGGGTGGTTTGAACATTTCAGGGCGTTTCAGCCCTTTTTTTAGGAGTCCGGCGGACTCATCGCCCCCTCCA